>MKTJ01000038.1:0-64230 GCA_001898225.1 Chloroflexi bacterium 54-19 | reverse complement strand
CTACTGCCTTCTGACTACTGCCTTCTGACTTCTGCCCTCTCTACTAAACCGGGTTCTCGTTCCAGGCGTATTCCATCTGGCGGGTGGTGTTCTCGGCGACATCCCGGCCCAACAACTTCTCGACCACGTGCAAACTCATGTCGATACCCGCCGAAATCCCGGCAGAGGTAACAAGGTTGCCCTCGTCCACCCAGCGGGTCTCGCGGACGACTGTCACGGTGGGGAAGGTTTGCTGCATGCGGTCGAGCGAGAGCCAGTGGGTCGTGGCGCGGTGTCCTTCCAAAAGCCCGGCCTGACCCAGCATAAACGACCCGGTGCAGACCGAAGTATTGAGGCGAGTCTCGCCAGATACCTTGCGAATCCAGTCGGTCAGGACCGGGTTGTTGACCTCGCGGCGAGTGCCCATGCCGCCCGGCACCACCAAAATGTCGATGGGCGGGTGATTCTCGATGGTGAAATGCGGCTCGACCCGCAGCCCGCCAACCGCCTTGACCGTCCGGTTGCGCTCGGCAATGGTGAAGACCGCGAACGGTTTGGTCGCTTCGGTGCGACCGTCTGGACGGTCGGTGGCGTCCAGGAGGCGCGTGACCGAAAAGACCTCGAAAGGCCCGCAAAAGTCCAGCACTTCCGCGTCATCGAAAATCAAAATGCCTACGTTTAAGGGTTCGTTCTCGGTCATTGTTGCCTCTTTTATAGTTTTTAGTGTTCAGTTTTTAGTGTTTAGGGGCTCGTAGCCCATCGTCAGAAGGCAGTAGGCAGAAGTCAGTATCCAGTGTTTAGTTATTAGTTTTTAGTATTTAGAGGGCCGGGGATGCCGATTCCATACCCCTTCGACCGTGATATTGTCCAACGTTAGCCAGAAGGGGGTTCCCAGGATTCCTCGCAAGCTCGCGCCCGGAGGGTGTGACAGTTTCCTGGGCTGTGACAAACGCCATCGGCGCTGCCCACGGGGAACCCCTTCGGGCTAGATTCCGCCAATGCGACACACCAGTGTGACACACCAGTGTGACACACCAGTGTGACTGCGACTGCTCACCGTGTGACACGGCATGACAGGATAAGTAAGCTTCCCGGTTCCCTCTGCCTACTGCCCTCTGCCCTCTGCCCTCTGCCTTCTGCCTACTATTTCGTCAACGGATTACCTTCCGAGTCCTGCTCGACATCCGGCTCGTCCTTATCGGCAAGCTGGCTCGATTTACGGTCGGCCAGGGTCTGGGCGGAGGGCGGGAAGATGTGGAGCAGGCGCACCTCGCGCAGGCGCTGCCCGGTCACTTTCTCCACCTGGATGAGGTAGTAGTCCGAGGGGAGCGTAGGTGGGGGGACTTCTTCCGCCTCACCTTCGGTTTCTTCGGTCGCCGGGTTCTGCTCGTTGATGGTCAACACCTTACCCTCGCGGTCCACCGCCAGTTGGTCGCCTTCTTCGGGGATACGGCCCAGGCGGTCGTAGACAAACCCGCCGATGGTCTCGGTATCCTCCGACTCCCAGTGGGTCTTGAAGAAATCATTCACGTCACCCAGGTTCAGGCGGGCGTCCACCAGGACCTCGTGCTGGCTGATGCGCTCGAAATCGGCGGTTTCCGCCGTATCGTACTCGTCCTGGATTTCGCCCACGATTTCTTCCAGCAAGTCCTCGATAGTGACCAGGCCCGCCGTCCCGCCGTACTCGTCCACGATAATCGCGATATGGACCCGCTGGGTTTGCAGTTCGGCAAAAAGCTGGTCCACCTTTTTCGATTCGGGCACGTAGTAGGCCGGGCGCAGGATAGTGGTCAGGTCAATCGGCTGGCCGGAGTGCTGGCGCATGTAGGCCATCAGGTCTTTGGCGTATAGTATCCCCTTGATATGGTCTATATCGGGCTGGTAGACCGGCAGGCGGCTTTTGCCCGACGAAATAATCACGTCGAGCGCTTCGTCGAGGGTCGCGGTGCTGGGGATAGCCTTAATATCGAGGCGCGGCACCATCACCTCGCGCACGAAGGTATCGTCGAACTGGAAGATATTGCGAATCATCTCGCGTTCTTCGTCCTCGATTAAACCTTCTTCCTCGCCGATATTCGCCAGCATCGCCATTTCTTCCTCGCTGGAATAGGTATTGGGCGGGATAGGTTTCTGGCGAAAGAGGCGCAACAGCAGGTTGGAGAGGCCGTGGACCAGCCAGATGAGGGGCCGCATGAGGGCGACCTCGGTATTGACGAAGCCGCTAAAGCTCAACACGACCTTTTCGGGGTTGTTGAGGGCGTAGCCTTTGGAACCGGTCCGCGTGACGGCCATCGTGATAAAGATGAGCAAGATGAGCATCACGGTCACTTCCGGCCCGTAGAGGTTGAACTGGTGGATTGCCAGGATACTCAGGCCGGTGATTGCCATCAGGCAGATGATATGGAGCAAGTTCAGGGCGGAAGAAATCGAGGCCGGGCGGCTTAACAAATCTTCGACCAGTTGGGCGCGGGGTTCGTGGCGTTCGCGCATCTGCTGGAGACGGTGGCGGCTCAGGCTGCTCAACCCGGCCTCGGCGGAAGCGTTTATCCAGAGCAAGAGCAGACAAAGCAAAATGCCCAGGATTGAGATTCCCACGATAATCAGGCGCGCAACCGTAATATTCTGATCGCAGACCACCTCGCCCGGCTTGAGCGTTACGGTGGTGTCGTTCAGGAAGGAATAGGCAAGGGCGACATTTACACTTAGGCTACACATATATTTAGTTTTTAACCCGCTACTCTCTCTCGGTTTCGGCTCAGGTAAACATCACGCTGATGGACATGTCTTTGTGAATCCGGGTGATTGCCTCGGCCAGCATCGGCGCAACCGTCAGCACCTCGATGCCCAGGTTATGCACCACGCCGTCTACCGGGTAAGTATTGGTCACGACCACCTGTTTTAGCTGGGAGCGAGCGATTTGCTCGAAGGCGTCCCCGGCGAAAAGGCCGTGTACCGCGCAGGCGTAAACTTCTTTAGCTCCTCTCTCCATTACGAGGTGGGCGGCCTGGGCCAGCGTGCCACCTGTGGAAATCATATCATCGACAATAATGGCGGTCCGTCCGGCCACGTCCCCGACCATTTCCAGCGATTCTACCACGTCCACGTCGGGGCGGTGTTTGGCGATAATCGCCAGGGTGCCGCCGATGCGGTTGCGAAAATCGGTCGCTCGGCTCACGCCGCCGGGGTCGGGAGAGACAATCGCCAGGTTAGTCAGGCGCATGCGCCGGAAATGTTCGGCCAGCAGAGGGATAGCCCGCAGGTGGTCCACCGGGACATTGAAAAACCCTTCGATGGCGGGGGCGTGCAGGTCTACCGTCAACACCCGGTCGGCCCCGGCGACTTCCAGGAACTGGGCCAGCAGCTTGGCGCTGATGGGTTCGCGCCCGCTCATCTTCTTCTCCTGGCGGGCGTAGGCATAGTAGGGAATGACCGCCGTAATCCGCCCGGCGCTGCTCCCTCGCGCCGCCTGAATCATCAGGGCCAACTCCATAATATGGTGGTTGACCGGGTGACAGAGCGATTGGACTATAAAAATATCGCCGCCGCGCACATTTTCCTCGAACCGGATGCGGCTCTCGCCGTTCTTAAAGGTCGTGACGATAGCCCGGCCCATCGGTAGATTGAGCTGTTGAGCGACTTCTTCGGCCAACGCCCGGTTGCCATTTCCGCTAAAAATCTGAAGCCTGCCGTCCATAAACCTCCTGAAGTTTTAATTTTGAGCCTGACCCAACTTCCGCTTCCAATGGGGTTCCGTGCCAGGTTCGACGCAACTTTTAAGGGTTGGATACCCCATCTGTATCACTTTGTGCCAGCCCTTGAACAGGTTCTCGGACTGGTCCTTGAGCTGACTCGTGGGCTGGTTCTGTGGTAGGCGGCGCTGCCTTCCGCTCGTAAGGGCGGGCCGGGACGCCTACAACGGTCGCGCCCGGCTCGACATCTTTAGTAACAACCGAACCGGCCCCGGTCCGGGCATCATCACCCAGTTTTAGCGGGGCCCGCAACACGGTATCGCTGCCGATAAAGACCCGCGCCCCGATAATCGTTTTATTCTTGTTCACGCCGTCATAATTGGCGGTAATCGTCCCTGCCCCCACGTTGACGTCCGGCCCGGTCGTGGTGTCGCCCAGGAAGCTGAAGTGCGACTGTTTGGTGCCGCGCCCGACCCGGCTCCGGCTGACCTCGGCGAAGTTGCCCATGTAGACCTCGCGTTCAAGGTAGCTGCCCGGCCTGACCCGGCTCATGGGCCCGATGTTTACTTCATCTTCCAGGGTGCTATCCTGGATAACCGAGGCAAACACCAGGCAGTTGTTCCCGACCGTGGCGTTTTCGAGGATGGAATTGGGTCCAATCCGGCAGTCCGCCCCGATTCGGGTTTTTCCGCGCAGGTGGGTGTTTGGCTCGATGATAGTGTCCTGGCCGATTTCGGTTTCGGCGCTGATGTAGGTCGAGGCCGGGTCGACAATGGTGACCCCCGCCAGCATGTGGGCGCGCAGGACCCGGTAGCGGAAGACGTCCCCGACCTGGGCCAGTTGGATGCGGTCGTTGATGCCTAAAATGTCCTCGGCGTCCACCGGGACAGGCTCGACGGTTGGCGCGCCTGCCGGGCGGGTTTCTTCGGCGGCGAAACCGGGCAGGTCGGTCAGGTAATACTCGCCCTTGGGGCTCTTTTTGAGCCGGGCCAGCGCGGGCCAGACCCACTGGCCGTTAAAGACGTAGACGCCAGGGTTGAATTCCTTGATAAGTTTTTGTTCGGGCAGCAAATCGACTTCCTCGACGATGGCCTGGAAACGCCCGGTGGCGCTATCGCGGACAATCCGGCCATACCCGGTCGGGTCGTCGGTGAAAGAGGTCGCCAGGGTCACGAGCGGGTTGGTTTCGAGGTGCGCGTCAATCAGTTTTTGGAGAGTGTGGGGGGTAAGGAGCGGGTTATCGCCGTAGGCCAGCAGAATGTTGTCAGCCGGGACGACCAGGTTCTGGAGGGTAGCCTGGGCGGATAAGAGGGCGTGGCCGGTACCGAGTCGTTCGGTCTGTTCGGCAAAAAGGTAGGGGCCTTTTGCGGAAACAGCCTGCCGGACTGTTTCTCCGGCGAAGCCTATCACGATCACGGTGCGTTCGGGCGGAATCCCACTGCGGGCGACCGCCCGTAGAATGTGAAAAATCATCGGTTCGCCGAGAACCGGGTGCAGGGCTTTGGGTAGCCGCGATTTCATCCGGGTGCTGTTACCGCCTGCCAGTATAACCGCCGCCAGGTTATTAGCTGAGTGCCCCAACTATTCCTCTCCTTGAATAGATTAAGAATATCAATTTAATGGTACTTGACCGGACTAAAAACTGTCAAGCCAGTAGTCAGAAGCCAGAGGGCAGTAGGCAGAGGGCAGAGGGCAGTAGCCAGAATTTAGAAAATGACCTCTGACTTCTAAAAGTGGTTAGCAGGCAGTTTTTACATTCCCTACCCCTGCCCTCGACCCTCTACTTTCTATCTTCTATCTTCTATCTTCTATCTTCTGCCTTCTGCCTTCTGCCTTCTGACCTCTGCCTTCTGACCTCTGCCTTCTGCCTACTGGCTTCTGCCCTCTGACTACTTTTTCCTGACAACAACCGTGAGCAACGGGTCGCCGGCCAGCAGCAAAATCTCAAAGTCCCGGCTTTCGAGCACCTGGCGCATCTGGGCGGGGGTCCAGTAATGGAGGCGGCGCTGCGGTTCGCTCAAGGTTTTAACGGCGTGGCGCAACCGCGTGACCACCCCGGCATCCGGCTCGTTTTCCGGTTTGGCGAACAACTGCGGGAAAGCCTCGCGGTGTTTGGCCTGGTCGAGCCAGACCGTCAGCAACAGGAGACCGCCCGGTTTGATGACCCGGCGCAGTTCGTCCAGCACCCATTCGGGCCGCCTGACCGCGTGCAGGACCGAGGTACAGATGGCGTTATCGAACTCGCTATCGTCGTACCAGAAGACCTTATCGAGGTCCATTTTACCAAATGTGGCCGGGACTTTGAGTTCTTCGGCCCGCCGCCGCGCCGCGCTGAGCATACCGGGGGCGAAATCTACCCCGGTGGCATCGTACCCGGCCAGGGCCAGGGCCAGGGTGTAGGTGCCGGTGTTGCACCCGGCGTCAAAAACGCTCTGGGGCGGTTTGGCCCCGAATTCTTCGAGCCGCCGCAGGACATTCTCGACCCGCGCTCTTTCGGTCCCGGTCTTGTCCTGGGGTTCGCCGTAACGCGTGTAGGCTCCCCAGAAGACTTTATCCAGCATTTTAGGGTTGTGTTTCATAATAGTACCCCAAGATAAGTAGTCAGTAGGCAGAGGGCAGTAGCCAGTAAAAACCGGTAGTTAGTAGGCAGAAGGCAGAGGGCAGAGGCCAGAGGTCAGTAAAAACCAGGACCATTCGAGAAAATGCGGAAGGGCGAAGACCCATCTTGGGTACAAACCTCTGCCTTCTAACAGTTGCCAGTAACCAGGTTTTTCATTTCCTGCTTTCTATCAGTAGTCAGTAGCCAGGGTTTTTTATTCTCTATCTTGTGCCCTCCGCCTACTGCCTTCTTACCGCTACTCTACAACTTGTGCCTTCTGACCTCTGCCTACTGACCTCTGCCTACTGACCTCTGCCTACTGACCTCTGCCTACTGACCTCTGCCTACTGACCTCTGCCTACTGACCTCTGCCTACTGACCTCTGCCCTCTGTCTACTGTTTCCGCACCGCCAGCACCAGGAAGACCGCGAGGCCCCCTAACAATATTACAGCCGTACCGGCCAGACCCGCTATCAACCACCCGTTGGTCCCGTCACCATTCACGTTCGCCGGGCTGGCGGTGGCCGTAGAGTTACCCCGGATGGGTGAACTCGCGCCCAGGGCCGTTGTCGGCAGGGGATTGCCCGGTGTCGCGGCAGCACTCGCAGCGGTATCCGGCGTCACCACCGGGACAACGGCCTGGGTCGCGGCCTGGGTCGCGGCGGGGCTCACCACCGGCACCACCGCCTGGGTCGGGGTCGCCTGGTTCCCTGTCGTGGGCGAAGGCGAGATATACAGGGTCGGGGAAGGCTGCGCCGCCGGGGTCGGGATAACCGCTAAAGGCGTTGGCGTGGCCGTAGGCGCCGGTAAATCGGGGACCGGGTAGCCAATAGATTGCTTCCACTCCCGGTCAAGCTGGTCCAGGCTGAGGCCCAGGCCAATCTGAATCGCCTCGTCGTAGCTGACCCCCTGTTTGAACGAGCCGAGAATTTTCTCCATGCCCGCGTTGCCGTACTTTTGCAGGATATAGCGCACCACCTGGACGCTCTCGCCATAGGCCACGTACGAAAGCTGGCTATCCGCCGGGAAGGAGCCGTTCAGCACCCGCAAAGGGAAAAGGGTGCGCTCGTCGCGGGCCTTCTCGAAAGCCTGGATTAAAAAGCCGTCCACCTGGTCCTGGTTGTTGACCGCCAGCCCTTCATCGAGCCACTTTGGCGTAACGTTGTAAGGGTTGCGAGTGGCCTGGTAAACGACCTGGTGGCTCACCTCGTGCGGGATACTCCGGCCAATCTCGGCGGTATCGCCGGGGGCAATCGCCAGGACAATCGTACCGAGTTCGGGAATAGCCTGCCCGCCGACCCATTCCTGGGTGTTGGGCGGCAGGGCCGTAAACATGGTCTGGGTATCCGGGTAGATAGTCAGGTTTATCGGGGTATCCGGGTTGACCTTGTAAAGCTGGCTCAGTTTATCCACCGTGGACGTAACCCTTTTCATGGCGGCCTGGCCGAAAGCGGCGTCACCCTGGAACCACCGGACCGTAAAGAGGCCGCTTTTGAGTTCTTTGAAAGGGTAGCGAGTGTCCTGGTAGGTAAATTCCTGGGTCGGGGTCTGGTAGGTCTCGCCGCCACTGGTACCGAGCAGCCAGTAATAGCTGATGCGGGTGCCGGGCGGCAGGTAGTCTTTCTGGGTATCAATCGAAATATCGGCGGAAAGGGGGTCGCCGGGAGCCAGGTCGGAATGGCGGATATTGGTCTCGACCTCACCCTCGATACGGTAGGCCAGTTCGAGCGTATTGAAAACCGGCGCGCCGGGGTCGGTCTGGGCGCTAAACCGAAAGTCAATCGTATCCGGGAAATTGGGCGTAACCTGGTTAGACTCGACCTTGACCGTGCCGGGCAAAAATTGAGTCGTCTGGGCTTTCGCGGGAAAGGCCACCAGCAGCAAGCTTATTCCTAAAGCTACTGCCCAGGCCGCCAGGGGTCGGCTTATCGCTTTAATGAGTACCACTTAGAATTTTCTGTCCAGCTACCTCGCAACTTCCACGCCTCTCGTTTAATCTTACCATTTTTATACTTTCTTTGCCACCGGGGGGAAGCTTCTGGTAGTAGCGCAAGTAAATGCTTGCCCTCAAAGGGCCCGCCTAAATCTTGATAAGTCGAATGGCTTACTTTGAACTCCTTCCTTACCTTGGGGGTTTCGTTATAGCATTGCCCTGCTATTTTAGGCCCTCCCCTGCTTTTCCACCTGTTGCCACACGTGATAAAATTCAATAAGCTCCCTTAACATTATAAAAATATCGGCAAAGGAGGCTTTTACGATGCGACAAACTCAGTCTACCCTGGTAAGGTTCGTCATTACTTTTGTTCTAGCCTGGTCCTTACTTGCAACTTCTTTCATCACCGGTATTGGCAGTCGTTCGGTAGCCCAGGCCGCCGACTGCCAGAATTTTCCCGAAACCGGTTTCCAGGTTTGCGGGAAATTCCTGACCTACTGGAAAGCCCATGGCGGCCTCGCCCAGCAGGGCTTTCCTATCAGCGGGGTCTTCGAGGAACTGAACCAGCCGCCGCCCGCCGGGGACGGCAAGATTCACCGGGTCCAGTATTTCCAGCGGGCCAGGTTCGAGGAACACCTGGAGAACCAGCCGCCCTACGACGTGCTGCTCGGCCTGCTGGGACGCGAGCAGTTTAACGCCAAGTACCCACCGGAGTCGCCCGAACTACCCACGCGCCATTTTGAAACCGGGGAATGCATCGAGTTTGGGATAGAAGGCGTGACCGCGCTTTGCAGTATTTTCCTCGATTACTGGCAGAACCACGGTGGCCTGCCGCAGCAGGGCTACCCCTTTACCGACGTTTTCGAGGAACCAAACGCCCCGCCCCCGGCCGGGGATGGCAAGATTCACCGGGTCCAATATTTCGAGCGGGCCAGGTTCGAGGAGCATACCGAGAACCAGCCACCCTACCTTGTCCTGCTGGGCCTCCTGGGAACCGAGCAGTACCAGGCCAGGTATGGCGATAACCCGCCGGAATTTATCGACAACCCGTTCTCAATCCCGGCCCTGGCGCCGCTCAAAGCTCCCCAGGCCAATAGCGGTAGCAGGCTGGAAATTTTAACCGCCGCCCGGTCCCGGCGCTTACTCACCTGATAAAGCCATCAATGGTTTTTAGTTTTTGGTTTTTAGTGTTTTACAGGTTAAACAAAACAAAATAAGACCCTGGTGCTATGAGATTGGAAAGCGCCGGGGTCTTATTTTTCTTTAATCTTACAAAGGCGGGGCCTTTAGTAGAGCCTTATGGGTTGGCGCAGGGTCAACGCGTTGGGATGGTAGCACCCTTCTCACCGGATTTAGAAATCCCCCCCACCACTGACCCTGCCGCCGAGTACACCACTACCGAGGTCACCGGACATACCGCCCCTGCCACCGAATAGACCCCGGGGGTCACCACCGCCACCGACCCTGCCACCGAGGTCACCGGTTAGCGGGTCCGCCTGGAACAGGTCAGGGTCAAAGGCTGCCGGGGCCATTTTCAAACCGCCATTGACCTTTTCGAGTTCTTTGTGGGTTAATTCTTTTTCGTTGGCCTGACCGCCTATATTTTTGTCCTGTTTCATTATGTTTTACCCTTCATCGTTTTAAATAGATTGATAATTTCAAGTGTTTCCGGGAGTTCATTGTACAAACCGGACAGGGAGGGATGTATAAAATGGGTCACACGCTTTTTACTTAATTATCACAGTTTGTTGACCATTTTCATTGTTAAGAGGTTTTTGTTCGGAAATTTAATCGAAGGAAATTCAGGGCAGTAAGTAGCCCTTATCTGGCCTCCTTTGCGCCTACAACCTCCCTCGAAATGACAAACTGGCTTCTGGCCCCCGACCTCTGCCCTCTGCCCTCTGACTTCTGCCCTCTGCCCTCTGCCTACTGAAACCAAAGTGGCACTAACTTTCCGGCCTGGCGATATGCATTTTAGCCGGTCTAATTGATTGAGCCGGGAAGTACGAATTATAGTAAAGGAGCAGTGCCGGTATGTCCAGAGACATCAACAAGGTAATGATTAGTGGCCGGTTGGGCCGCGACGTAGAATTGAGAATCACCCCCAACGGGAGTTCGGTAGCGACTTTTTCGGTGGCTTCGAGCCGCTCCAGCAAACAGGGCGACGGGCAGTTGAAAGAGCAGACCGAGTGGTTCCGGGTAGTGGCCTGGGAGAAACTGGCCGATACCTGCGCCACCTATCTCAAAAAGGGAAGTTCGGTCTTTATCGAGGGGCGTTTGCAGACCCGCGACTGGACCGACCAGCAGGGCCAGAAACACTCGACCACCGAGGTTATCGCCAGCGACATGGTGATGCTGGGCAGCCGCCAGAATGAAGGGGAAGACGCCCCGAATGGCCGCATGGGTGGTAACGGTAACAATGGCCGCGCCGCCGAAAACATCTTCGAGGAAGAACTGGAACCCGAAGGGATTCCCTTCTAAGTTTTAGCCCGGTTTGGAATTAAAAAACAAGAGCCATCCCCAATTTTGAATCAGGGATGGCTCATTTCATTTTGGAATATGTTTTATGCCTGAAACAACTTACCCATTATGGGTAAAGCCGCAAACCTGTCATTCCGTAAGCCGCTTTTAGAAAGGAGACCTGACTTAATCGAACGGCGGCTTACGGAATCTCGCGCCGTTGGCGTAACGTCAGGCCGAAGACTATGCCAGGTTCAACGAGCCTCAGGCGAAGCCTGATTCAGCCGGAAATTAGGGCTAGTCCTGGGCTTTAGCCAACGCCAACAGCGCGAGACGCCCTTCGGGTGTGATGCTACGCATCAGAATGACAAAGTGTTCGACCTTACCTGCTTGTAAAGACCTTTAGTAGTGGACGTACAACTTGGTATTGTGTCCAGGAAATGAAGGTAATTGTGAGTTTGGACTAACTCGGCGGGACCGTTTCGAACTGGGGCCGGGACGCAGGCTCACCCCCGGTTTCCTCGCTCCCGCTCCCGGTCACGGGTTGGGCCGGTGGAATGACCCGGTCGAGCCTTTTTTGACGGTTCAGCCAGGCCCCGGCCCAGAACAGCCCGCTCAACCAGAAGTACAGCCCCACCACCGCATAGCTGAGGCCGGTTTCGAGCAGACCCCGGTTTTGAATCAGAAAGACGTTCCAGTTAAAGAGATTCTCCTCAATCTGGCCGGACAAATCGACGTGCCGGGAGACCAGCATTTCGAGCAAGGCCACCAGGCTGTAGACCGCCGTGAACCAGCCGGTCATGCGGGCGAACCAGCCCGGTCGTTCCCGCCAGGCGTAAGCCAGGGCCACCGCCAGGAAGGGCAGGGCGTAATAGAGGTAGCGTTCGTGCATTTTTATTGAGAAGGCAAAGAAAGTGAGGACGCCCAGGGCCGCCGCCATCGCCACGCTCCCCGCCTCGGTCTTGCCCCGCCAGAGGTAGAGGGCCAGCGCCGCAAAGGTCAGGCCGGTTATCCCCAGCCCGATATTCGTAATCAGGCCAACCTGGTCCGTCTTCTCAAAGAGGAACGACAGGTTATAGGCCCGGATGGTCCCGTCCACCACGTACTGGCCGACCAGTTGGTCCTGGAAAATGTACTGGTGAATCTCGGACCAGCGAAAACCAAAGACGGGGAGGGCCAGGGCCGTACACAGCACCGCGCTCAACCCAAGACTCAGAGTGGTCTTGCGCCACCCGGCCTGTTTTAGCAGCACGACCGCCAGGAGCGGCACCACAAAGATAGCCTGGGGCTTGAACAGGATACACAGGCCCAGCATTAGCCCGGCGGACAGGTGGCGCTGGCGCTGGAGCAGCCAGAAGTTCACCAGCAGCATGAAGGCCAGCACTATATCGGCCTGGCCCCAGATGGTCGGATTGTAGAGGACGGTCAGGTTGAAACCGAACACCATAACGACCGGGATAGTCACCCGCCGGACCACCGCCGCCCCGGGGCGGGACAACCGGTAGACCAGCACCGTACAGGCCAGCATGACCAGGCTCATAAAGACCCGGAAGTTGATAGAATCGCCGCCGTCCAGCCCGAACAGGGCCATGAAGTGGCCGTAAACCCAGAAAATATAGACAATCAGCGGCAGGTAGTTAAAGGAACCTGAATGGGCGTACAGGTCGAACGGCCCGTACTGCATGATGTCGTGAATCCAGTCCCGGTAGAGATTGGTATCAAACGAAAAATCGTCGCTGGGGAGGAAAAAGATTACCAGCACAACTACCCCGGCCAGCACCCCGAAGATTTCCAGGCGAGGTTTGCCCAAACGCCGGGTCACCCACCAGACTGCCATACAGACGGCCAGGCCGATGGTACACAGCAAGAGGAAACGGCTGGCGATACGCAAAAACTGGACCTGTTCGGCGCAGACGATAGCGAACATCCCCAGGAAGATGGCGCTTTCGAACCAGCCGAGCCGGGCCAGCCGGAACCAGCTTGCCAGCAGCACCAGCACTAGCGCCACCACTATCACCACCGGGTAAGGACCGAACAGGCCGGACCAGGCATCGCCGTTGGCCGAAATGGTGAAGTCGCCGACGGTCACGCCCAGCACCCGTTTATCCCCCGGCACCCCGAAAGTGTTGGTCTTGAATTCGAGGGCCAGCCCGGTCATGAGGTCGGGAATGGCCGGGATTTGCAGGGTATAGTGATGGAAGCCCGGCTCTTTGGGGTCATAGTCAAAGGTGGCGATGGGCTGAATCAAAGAATAATCGCCCTGGTTGACCTCGCTTATGACCAGGTGGGCGGGTTGCTCTCCCGGCGGGCGTTGGAGGTTTATATCTACGGTTATGGTCAGGGGCAAGAAACGCGGTAATGTTTCAAAGACGAAGTAGGAAGATTCTTTAGTCCAAACAAATGCCTGCCCGTCCGGGCCGTGTTCCAGGTTGTTCAGGGTGGTCGGGTCGGAAAAATCCTCGACCCGCTCGATTGACAACCGCTGCGTATTGCCGGGATAACTTAGATTCAAAAACAGGACGAAAGCGCCTGTGATTAAAAGGCAATTCAGCAGGAAACCGGCCGCGTGTGACCTCAAAAAGTTTCCTAGTTTTATCACGATGCCAATATAAGCGATATTGTTGAGTTTTTCAACCCTCTTTATAAATTTTAACACCCTCTTTTAGCCCCACCCGGTTAATATTGGGGCTAATCTTTAATATAAGGCTAAGTAACGGCACATATGTTGCTAATGATTGGTTGACCGGCATTTGTTCCGGCCATTTAAGGGTTGTATTGCCTCTATAGCAGCCAGCTATTTAACCCGTATAGAACAGAACGAGAGGGATTGGAATGTCAGTAAATAAGAAGACAGCGCGGGCAGGCCGGAGTGGAGCGGTTTGCGGAATGGCGCTGGTGGGAGTTTTGATGTTAGCCCTGGGGCTGGGAGTATTCCTGTCTCCCGCCGGGCAGGCCCAGGCCCAGACTGCCACCACCACGGCGGCAGCCACTACCGCCGCCGGGACCACCCCCGCCGCGACTACGGCAGGCGCTACCACCGCCGCGGTGACAACCGCCGCCGGGACGGCAGCAGCGAATGGGGCCACCATTAACGTGTTCTGCCTCGATTTTGGAAAGCAGTTCCCGACCGGGCAGACGATTGCGGCCCAGGGTCTGGCCGACGCCAAGGTGCGGGCCGGGTTGGCCTATGCCCTTAGTAAGGGTTATGTTACCAGCCAGCCCTACCAGGTCCAGATGGCCGTCTGGCAGTTGCAGGATGGACAGCCTTTCCACGATTTGAAAAACGCCGGAACCACTATCGCCCAGGAAATTGTAACCAACGCCGGGACGGCTGCCCCGCCCCAGGGCGATGCCTCGCAGGTCGGCAGCCTGACCCTGACCAATATCCAGGAAACCTCGCCCCAGTCGGCCTACGGCACCGCGACCGTCCAGGGCAACCTTAACACCCAGGGCTTGCCGGTCGGCTTTTTGCTCCCGGCTTCCGGTTCTAACTTCCAGAGCCTGGTAGTGGTCGTGGCGTCCGGCCAGCAGGCCCAGGCGACCACCGCGCCAGCTACCACCGCTGCGGCCACAACTGCCGCCCCGACTACGGCGGCGGTTACGACTGCCGCTCCGACCACCGCAATGGTCACGACTGCTGCCGCGACCCCGACGGTTGGCGGGCAGGGCGGCGCCCCGGCGGCCCCGGCTTCCGGTTTAGGCGGTTCGGGCGATACCGGTAACTCAAACCTGGCGCTATTCTCGATGCTGGCCGGTCTGCTAGTGCTGGGCCTGGCCGGGTTTGTAGGCATGCAGGTCTTCAAAAGCAAAGACCGGTAATAAATCAGGGACGGGCTAACGGGTTTCGCTAGCCTGCCTCGTATTTGAAGGTCATGAGCCATCCCTTGTTTGTAGGGGGTGGCTCATTTTAATTTACCTATTGCAATTTAGAACAAATATGCTAATATAAAACCACAGGTGGCTCTTAATTGCTACTTTTACGATAAATAAGCGTGAGGCTAAAGGTAAAAGTATAAAAATTAAATGCGAAAACTCTGCAAAGAGCTAGAATGAAAGTTTGAAAAAAGCTTTGAAGGTAGGGACAAAATGAGTCAGTCACCATTTACACCGGAACAAATTGCCCAGTTAGACCAGCCGCTCGACCCCAAACGGGTCAAACATCGTTCGGGCGGCGGCGGGATGCAGCTTTCGTACCTGAAAGGGCACGACGCCATTGACACGGCCAACCGCATTTTTGGTTACGGCAACTGGGGTTATGACCTTATGGGCGTGGAAATGCAAAACGTGCTGGGCGAAGATGGCGGCGTCATCGGCTGCTATTATGCCGCGCGGGTAAAACTGACCGTGACCGGCTGCGTGCCGGTGACCGAAGAAGGGGTCTGCCCGGTCCAGGAAGGCCGCAACCCACGCGCCCGGATTGATGCCCACGACATGGCGCGCAAAGGCGCGATTACCGATGCTCTCAAACGGGCGTTGCGCTGCTTTGGCGACCAGTTCGGCAACAGCCTCTACGATAACGAACTGGTGGACGGCCAGCCGCGGGAAACGGTCCGCAATAACAACAATAATCGCAACGCCAACCAGCAGCCCGCCACTACCGGGGCCGCGCCCGGTTTGAGCCGCCCGGCCAATAACGGCGGCGAGATGCGGGCGCCTCGCATGGCCCCGGTCCAGCAGCAGCCCGCCGCCCCGGTAACAGCCCAGGCTCCGCGCCCGGCGACCCCGGCCCAGGCCAACTCCGAAACGGCGACCGAGCAGCAGCGCCAGGCTATCCTGAAGATGGCGGCCCGCCGCGAGATGAACAAGGCCGAACTCGAAGGCCGTTTGCAGGAGCTTTACGGCTACGGTCTGGACGGTCTGACCAAAAACGACGCCAGCCATTTTATCAAAGTCTTCCAGGACCAGGCGGCTTGAGGGGGAAGTAGTCAGTAGCCAGTTTCCAGGGTTCAGTGTTTAGTAGGAACCGGAAAAAGGCGGGGTCCGACCCGGCCTTAATATAAAAAACAAAAGGGGATACGACGGAAAATCGCATCCCCTTTTTAATTTCTAAAATTTTTTCGGATTGCGGACTAATGAACCAGCGAGGCCAGCAAGACCCCGAAAGTTATCATCAGGACGGCCAGGAAGAACAGAAAAAGCCGCAGGCGCAACGGTATTTCCAGGCGATTCTGGCGGGCACGACGGTAGTCTAGCTGGACGTGGAGAGTATCTTTACCGTAAGTCATCGTTTTCTGGTCCCTTAAAACTTGGGCCGGGTCTATCCTGACAGGGAAAATTAGCCGGTCTATATCTTGGCGTTACAAAATTCTAACTTCCAATATTAGGATAGACTAAAAAGTATGATTCTGTCAAGAGGTGTTTAGTTTTTAGTGTTTAGAAAGCAGAGGGCAGTAGCCAGAGGGCAGTAGCCAGAAGGCAGTAGCCAGAGGGCAGAGGGCAGTAGTCAGAAAACAGAGGGGAACGTTCGGGATTTAGTAGGCAGAGGGCAGTAGCCAGGGGGCAGTAGGTAGAAGATAGAAAGGCAGAAGGCAGTAGATGTTTTACCAGGTACGGATAAAGACTCTTACTATGTCACACCCTCCGGGCGTGAACAAAGTGAAGGATCTCCGGTCCATTGGACAATGAGTGTGCATTAGCCCAACGGGCCGGAGACTCCTCGCAAGCTCGGAATGACAATTATTCACCCGTATTTGGTATTAGAACTGGCTACTGCCCTCTGCCTACCGGCTACTGGTAGAGGGCGGTAGCCGGTTTTTAGGGTATAGTTTTTCTAAAAATCTCGGCAGAATCGGCTAAACGTGATAGAATAGGTCAAACGGGTCCTCTTTGTTTCAAAAATCCGGTCTCCTCTGAATTGTAGGGTTATAAGTTCCTGACAGCGTCAAAGTAAATGTAAAGCCGGTTATAGTGCCACGCCCGCAGGTGCGACTATGGGTACGACCGTAGGTGCGACCTGGGGGTATGGTAAAACTAAAGGCTAAACACTGAACACTAAAAACCGATTGGTTATGTACAAATATGCTATACTTGTGTGGGGCGCCTATGGTTGGCTTTTCTTTAGTTTGCGTAGGGTGAGGTAAGGGGGCCTTTAGGTTATATGAGCCTTAAAGGTTTAGTCCGAGAGCGGTATCAAATCCTGGAAGAAATTGGCCGGGGTGGTTTTGGTATTGCTTATCGCGCCCACGACCTGAAGGTTGACCGCGATGTGGTCGTCAAGCAACTCCACGAACAGTGGGTCACCGACGAAGCCAACCCGAAAGCCCGCCGCCTCTTTGAAACCGAGTGGCGCTCCCTGGCCCGCCTCAGCGAACACCCCAACATCGTCTACCTGATAGACCTGCTCGAAGAATATAACGCCTTCGTGATGCAGTGGGTCGGCGGCGGCAACCTGACCGATCTGATTAAAAGCAAGGGCAACCTTTCGCTGCTGCAATCGGTCCGGCTGATGGGCGAGGTCTGCGACGGCCTGGCGGCAGCCCACAAACTCGGCATCGTCCACCGCGACATCAAGCCGAGTAACATCCTCCTGACCACCGAAGGTTACGCCAAAATCAGCGACTTTGGTATTGCCCACCAACCCCACGCCGGGCAGGACCGCGATGTAACCATTAGCGGCTCGAACCTGGGGACGATTAACTTCATGGCCCCCGAACAGGCCAGGGGCGATAACCGCATTACCCCCGCCGCCGACCTCTACTCGGTCGGCACCACCCTTTACGCTGCCGTCACGGGCCGCTATTACCTGCCCTTCAAGGCGGTCAAGAGCGACCTCGATTACGAGACGATGGCCTATAACTTCCGCCTGGTCCGGGACCGCGAACCCGACCGCCCCCGCCGCTACAACCCCTACATTTCGGGCGGGCTCGAAGCGGTCATCATGAAATGCCTCCACAAACAGGTCAACGAACGCTACCAGGACGCCGAGGAAGTCGGCTATGTCCTCAAACGGGTGCGGACCCAGCTTGAAAACGACCGGGACAGGCTCTACCGGGAGGCTGAGGCGGCCCTGTCGGTCGGGAAGTGGTCGCAGGCGGTCAAGCTTTACGACCGGGTGCTGGCGATAGATGATACCTACAGCGAAGCGGCGGCCCACCGCGAGATTGCGCGCGGCCACGTGAGCGGGGATGGGGAAAAAGGGCGCGAACGCCTCAAATCTTTCCAGGCCGAGCCGGTCAAAGTCCTGGGCGTGAATACTTCCGTCCGGTCCGGCGGGACCAGCCGGGCCCAGGTCCAGGCGCCGGTGCAAACCCCTCCGCCCCAACCGGCCCAGGACGAGGTCGTTTCGCCGCCCTCGGTCGCACCTGCGGTCTCGGAAAAGGTCGATAAGAGCGTCGAGCTGGGGCCTTTCGAGGTCAAACCGGCCAACCCTGCCGCCGGGAGCGCCGACGCGGGGTCGGGCAAGCCGCCCGGCGAGCCGGAAGTGGTCCTCTGGGGGAACGAACTGCCCTCCGCCGAGGCCGAGGCCGAACGTCCGCAGCGGCGCTTTCCTCTACCGCCCTGGCTGCTGGCCTTATTGCTGCTTCTGCTTATAGCGGCCCTGGCGCTTGGCGCTTTCTTCGTCTTCCAGGGTTCCCCGGCCTCGTCTGCTACCGCACCCGCCGCTACTGCCACCGCCGCCCCGACTACCGGCGAAATCAGCCTGGCCCCGGCGGTCAATTCCCAGGCCAACCTTCTCACGACCCTGCCGCCGACCCCGGTCTTCGCGCCGACCGCCTCGCCGGAACCGGTAGCCACCGCGCCCGCCTCCGGGGCGCAGCCCACCGCCACGGCAGGGGCTTCCCCTTCGGTGGTCGCGCCGACCCCGACCCCGGTCGTGACTCCGACGCCGCTGGTTTTGAAACAGCCGCTTTTCGCCAGTCTCTTTACGACCGCCGAGTTTCCCAATAACGCGCCCGGCCAGCCCCTGAACAATTTCTTTACGAACAGCACGATTTTGCTCTTTGGCAAGGTCAATATCCAGGATGGGGTCAAAGTGGGGGACGCCCTGACGCTGGAAGTCTTCCGTGTGGTCAACAACCAACCGGAAGCGACCCCGATTCTGAGCCGCAACGAAAAGATTACCCAGAACGCCTATATCCTGTCGTCCCTGCCCTCGAACGTGACGCCCGGCCAGTATAGCGTGACCCTGAAACTAAGCGGGCAGGTCGTGAACCAGGGCCAGCCCGTAACCTATACTATCGCGGCGGTGCCGACCGCAACCCCGCGCCCGGTCGCGACTGCCGCCCCACCCCAACCAACTCCCACGGCCACGTTAGTCCCGCCGACCGCGACGGTAATGCCGCCGACCCTGGTCCCACCGACCCCGGTGGCTTTCCCGACCCAGCTACCCGCCCCGACCCCGACGATTGTGTCGTTCGTGACCACGCCGTTTCCGCCTGATACCTCGACCCCGGTAGCGGTCCGCCAGGGGACAGCGGGAGCGCAGCAGTCCGCGCCTTTGACGCCCGCCGCCACCCCGGCCCCGCCTAAACCTTAATCAAAATGTCCAGACCGCCCCTTCCTGGTCGTACCAGTGGTCGTACCACTGGCCGCACCACCGGTAAAACGGCCCGTTTTATGACGCTCCAGGAGCAAGTCCGGGATTGGGTCAGGCGGTTGCAGCCGCATTTGCCGTTAACTTCACCCGACCCCGAAAACACCCCTTTTTCACCGGTCAAACGCGAGAAACTCGCCGCCCGGCCCCAGGGCCGCACCCAGGGTCGCGCCCTTGCCAACCCGGCTTACCCGGCGGCGCGGGTGGTACTGCGGCTTCTGGCCGAGCGAATCTTGCTCCCTATTTTCCCCGAAATATCACCCGAACTGCTCGAACTGGTAGGCGGTCCGGCCCTGAATGAGGGAGAGAGAGAGTCCAGCCGGTTTGTGGCGGAAGAACTGGCCCGCCTGCCGGACGCCTTTTTCGAGAGTTGGGAGGTAGCCGGGCTGAATTTCGACCAGCCGGACCGGAAGCGGAGCGGGGCCTACTACACCTCCCCGGCCCTGGCCCGGCGCATCACGGCGACCGCCCTGGTCTTCGAACAGGCCGGGGAACCCCTGCTCGACCCGGCCTGTGGCGGCGGAGTTTTCCTCCTGGCGGCCCTCGACCGTCTTACTGAATTTTCCCCCGGCACCGAACCGGAAGAACTGGTTATCGAGCGGCTTTACGGGCTCGACCTGAACCCGCTGGCGGTCTGGCAGGCGAGGTTGGCGGTTTTAAAACGACTGGTCGAAATAAAACCGGTGGGGCTGAACGAGGCAATAATAGTGGCCCTCGCCGCCCAGGTGCGCGGCGGCAACGCCCTGGTCGGCTCCCTGGATAGGGCCGAAGGCGGGGAAGACAGGCAGCGGCTCTTTGAAAACGTCCGGGCGGGGGACAGTGGGGCAGCCCTGGCCGAGTACCGGAGGCTGGAAGAACTTTTCCGGGCAAAGCAAGCGGCGCTGGCAGACGAGATAGCGGCCCTGCCGATTTTTAACGACCCCGGTGATGGCGCGACCCTGGCAGCGTTGCGCCCTTTTGGTTGGACCTGGGAATTTGCAGAAGTCTTTGCAAAAGGCGGGTTCGGGACGGTAGTGGGGAACCCGCCCTATGTCGGCTTCAACGATTACAGCGGGGTCGAAAAAGCGTATTTCGCAAGATTCTTCCCGGAAGTCTACAACCTGAAAAGCGACCTGCTCTACTATTTCATCCGGCGGGGGGTCGAACTGCTGGTGCCCGGCGGGCGGCTGGGGTTCGTGACCTCCCGCTTCTGGAAGGAGGCCGCTTTCGCCGCTCCTCTGCGGGCATGGCTCCTGGCCGAAACGACCCTCCTGGAACTGGAAGACCTGGGCGACGAGCAGCATTTTAGCGAGGCCGAGGTAGATGTCTGCCTCCTTTTCGCGGCCCGCCAGCCTGCCCCCGCCCGGCACGCCCTGGTCTTCCGCTTTGACGGCCAGTCCGAAAAGATTCCGCAGGAAACCCTATCGGGCAAGGTGCCCTGGACCTGGCTGCGGCAACTCCCGGCGGAAAGATTGCTCCTGGCCGAAATCGCGGAACGCTCGGTCCCACTGGGCGACCTGGCAGTCTGCCGGACAGGAGTTCAAACGGGCCTCGACCGGGTCTTCTTTGTGGACAGTGTGACGGCGCATGCGCTCGACCCGGCCCTGTTGAAACCGGCCATCAAAAACGGAGACATTTCACCGGGCCGCATCGAGTGGCGCGACCAGTGGTTAATCTACCCGCCGCCCGGTCTCGACCCGGCCCCCTACCCATCCACCCTGGCTTATCTCGAAAAACACCGCCCGGAACTGGAGCGGCGGCGGCGTTACAGCAAACTTTTCCCTTTTTACGAGTTGCAATGGCCGCGCGAGCCGGAAGTCTTCGAACAGGCCGCCAAACTGGTGACGCCCTACAAAGCGCCACGCAACACTTTCGCGGTAGACCGCCAGCAATTTTATTTCAGCACGGACGTGGTTTCGGTGGTCTTTCCGGTCGAGTGGCAAATCGAGCAGTTGGCGGCGAATTTCCTGAACAGCCGTCTTTCGACCTTTCAATTCCGCTCCTACGGCAAGCCGATGGGCGGCGGCCAGTGGGACTATTATGCCAACCCGGTTAAAAAACTGGTTTTTCCAAAGGCGGCTTTGCCCGGCTTTAGCGGCTCCCGGCCCGACTCACTTTTAACCGAGCTGGCCCGGCCCGGCCTCAACCAGGCCACCCTTGACGAACTGGTCTTTACCCTTTACGAGCTAACCCCCACGCAACGGTTGGTATTGGATAGATAATTCCAGGCATGGTTGGATACCTGTCACATTCGCAAGGTGCGACCTAGGGTGCGACCTTTGAGTGTGCGTGTAACCGAGGAATCGTGGACATTCATGCTCTTTGATTACAGGGACCGTTGGCGAAAGGCACAACCCTGGGAAGTGTCATTCCGAGGGAGAGTGTAGGGACAAACCAATGTCGAGAAAGCAGACCCGCCCGAGGAATCCCAGCGCCGAGGGCGAAACGCCAGGTTAAAGACTTTGCCAGGTTCAACGAGCCTCAGTTCACAACCTGAGGTTGTCAGGTCGAAGCCTGATTCTGCCTGAGATATGGGATGGTTGTGGGCTTTATGGTACGCAACGCGCGAGATTCCGTAAGCCGCCAATCGTATTTGGCAAATCATCTTTCTAGGAGCGGCTTACGGAATGACAATTTGGAGGATTGTGCCGTACACCAACGGTATTGCCCCAGGGAACCCTTCGAGCTAGATTCCGCCAATGCTATTCCCAATACGGTCTTGCCCGTTGGTGCCTCTGCGAGTGTATGACAATATGGAGCGACCTTGATATTGTCCAACGGACCGGAGATTCCTCCACTTCGGTCGGAATGACGAGTGTAGGATATGGAATGACAATGGGGGCGCTCGGAATGACAAACTGCCCTCTGCCTACTGACCTCTGACTACTGCCCTCTGCCCTCTGCCTACTGACCTCTGACTACTGCCCTCTGCCCTCTGCCTACTGACCTCTGACTACTGACTTCCACCTACTTGTGCAAACTCAGGCCCTTCAAGATTTTGTCCACCGCCTTTTTATCGGCCCGGAGCGCGATACCGACCAGGTTCAAATCTTCCGCCGCCACCGCTTTGACCGCCGCCCGGTTGGCTTCGTCGTGGCCGGTGCTGAATAGCTCTTCGGTGTAGATGGCGAAACGCGCTTCCTGGGCCATTGCCCGCTCGTAGACCGTCCGCATCTGGGCGGCGTCGGCGGCAAAAATCATAATCGGCTGGATTATCATCGGCAGGTAGACGTTGCCGGAGGCGTCCTCGTAATTCTCGCCCACGATACCCTCGACCGTCCCGGCAATCCCGCTGATGGTAAAGGCCGTCACGTTCAGTTTCTGCCAGGTTGCCAGGTCCTCACGCAGCACCACCGCAATTTTCGTATCAAATTTCATCGGTAAACATTCCTCTCGACCCTAATTTTTAAAAATAGCTTTCGAGAGTATTAAAGCCGGAAGGAGGGGGGAATTATTGAAGAATCTTGCGCTGTTGGGCGTACTGGCGAGGCGTGAGGCCGATTAACCGTTTGAAACGGTGGTGAAAGTGGCTCTGGTCGGCAAAACCGACCGCCTGGGCCACCTGGGAGATGGCCTGCCCTTCGGACAGGAGGCGCTGGGCCTGCCGGACCCGCACGCTTTCGAGATAGGCGTGGGGCGGCAACCCGACCTCGGCCTGGAAGACCCGCGCCAGGTAATAGGGGCTGAACGAGACCAGCCGGGCCAGTTCCGCCAGCGAGGGGTTCTGGTCGTAACAGGACTGGAGATAGTCGCGGATGAGGCGGACGGCCTGGCGCTCCTGGCCGCGCGGTTGGGCCTGGACCCGCCGGTCGGCGTAGCGGGTCAGGAGCAGGTCGAAGACTTCGAGCAGTTTTTCCTCGCCTTCCAGGGTCGAGCCGGGACTTTTGAGGCAGGCGTGGAGTTGGAGCAGGGCCTGGGTCAAGGCGTTATCTTGGACAATCAGGGGCGAGAAAAAGGGTAAAGGTTGAGGTTTGCCGGTAATTTCCTCGGCCAGTTTTTGGAGCATTTCGGTGGTCGGGTAAAAGGTGCGGTAGGTAAAGCCGCTGGTGATGGCCGCCTCACCGTCGTGCGGTTCGCCCGGATTGAGCAGGAAGACCCCGCCGCTCGGCGTAATATGCTGCTCGCCCCGCGCGTAAAAGGTCTGGACGCCCGTTTCAATCACCCCCAGGGCGTAATAGTCGTGGACGTGCCGGGCAAAGCGGTGGGTCACGAAGGTGGCCTCGATAAATTCGAGACCGTAGATGTCGGGACGCTTAAAATATTGGACGCTTTCTTTCAAAACTTTTCTTGCCCGGTAAATAGGCCCTGAATTTATCCCTAAACTAAATCAGCCTGGCTTACCTCTAATCTTGATAGTATGAGTTAAACACACCCTTGTCATTCTGTAGAAGGCTGTACAACCAAATGCTGCGTAAGGACGAAGGGCCTTCTACAGAATCTCGCGCCGTTGGCGTTGCGTAAGGACAACAACTGTCCCCTATCTCAGGCAGAGTCAGACTTCGACCTGACGCACTTTGGACCTGGCAAAGTCCGCAACCTTGCGTTTAGCCAACGGCGTGAGATTCTGTAAGGCGCCATCTGATTGAAGCAAATCATCTTTCTAGAAGCGTCTTACAGAATGACATTGTTTGTGGCCTTACTCTTAAATTGCAGACCCTACTTATACCAGGATTTCTTATCAAAATTTTATCTCTAAACACCCTATCCGTCATTATAACGCACCGCTCCCGGCTACAAATACTCAATGAGATACATAAGGCCGAATTTTTCACGCTTTTATGACTGTGATATTCGCCAACGGTACCCGCACAGCGCCTGACGCGGGTGGCCAGGATTCCCTCCACTTCGCTCGGAATGACAAAGTTAAAACGCCTACAATAACAAACTGAGACGCTCAAAAAGACAAACTGACTTCTGCCCTCTGCCCTCTGCCCTCTGCCCTCTGCCTTCTGCCTTCTGCCTTCTGACCTCTGCCCTCTGGCTACTTTTTATTAGTGGGCAGGGACACACCGGGGCTGTGAACTTTTTTACTCTTTCAGGCTCAACCCCGCTTTGAGTGAAAAAACTCATACTATGGCTTCCGAAGGCCGGGTATAAGGTTTTCAGGAAAAGTAAAATGTAAAAAATTCGCCACCTGACAAATAGTCGCGCTGATAAAAATTAAATTGATTGAACTAAATTGACTGTAAGAATAAGTCTTAAAAATAAATCGTCTGGAAGTAGGGGTGTATCAAATGCTGACCGAGAATAGAGTAATCATAGGGCGTTATCTCCTGGAAAAGAAAATCGGGCAGGGCGGGTTCGCCCAGGTCTACCTGGCAACCGACCAGTTGTTAAAACGCCGGGTCGCGGTCAAAATCTTGAACCCCGAACTGACCGCCGACGAAAACTTCCTGGCCCGTTTCGAGCGCGAGGCCCAGGCGGTCGCGGCCTTCGAGCACCCCAATATCCTCAGCGTCTACGACTACAGCCATTCCGAGAAGACCGCCTGCCTGGTCACGCCCTATATCGAAGGCGGCACCCTTTACGACAAACTTTACAAGGAAGGCAAGTTCAGCCTGCCCCGGGCCAGCGCCTACCTGACCCAGGTCGCCGCCGCCCTCGATTACGCCCACCGCCGCAACGTCATTCACCGCGACATCAAACCGCAAAACATGCTTTTACGGGCCGAGGACGACCGCCTGCTTTTAGGCGACTTCGGTATCGCCAAGGTGCTGGGCTCGGCCAACGCCCAGACCCGGACCGGCGCGATTGGGACCATCTACTACATGTCGCCCGAACAACTCCAGGGGAATGTCGGGGTCGGCACCGACATTTACGCGCTCGGCTGCGTGTTGTTCCAGATGCTGACCGGGGAACTCCCCTATAACGGCACCACCGAGCAGATTATGCGCGGCCACTTGCTCGACCAGATTCCCTCGGTAGCCGCCCGCAGCCGGGGCCAGGTGCCGTTTGTGGTCCAGGAAGTGATTAACCGGGCCCTGGCGAAAAAGCCGGAAGACCGCTACCGGAGCGCCGGGGAAATGGCCCAATCTTTTGCCGCTATCGTCCACCGCGCCACCGCCCAGACCCCTCCCAATTTGGACCAGCTCCGGGCCGCGACCGAAGTGGTCTCCATCCCGCCCCGGCCCCCGGTGGCGGTCCAGCCTGTGTATGTTCCGAACCAGGCCGCAGGCCAGCCTGTGGCCCCCGCGCCGAGCTACTACCCGGCCCAACCGCCCCGCCCGGTCTACCAGCCCGTGGCTTACCCGGCCCGCAAGTCCACCAAAGGGGTAGTTACTGCCGTGATAGTGGTGCTGGTCCTGATGCTGGTTGGCGGCGGAGTGGCGACAGCCCTGACCCTTAAATATAAAAGTGGTACGTCTTCCGGCCCGACCACCCAATCCGGGGTTACCACGCCGGGCACCACTCCCCGCTCCGGCGCTCCCACTCCGGTCGCGACCCCCGGCAGCAACAACGGCAATAAGGGCAGCGGCAACAACAACGGGGCCCCGGCAGGGTTTGCTAAATTTGTTTCTTCCGAAGGGCGTTTCAGTGTGTTAATGCCCGGCAACCCGACCAGGGACACCGAGAAGGTTAATACCCTGGCCGGTCCGGTCACGGTCGTGGCCTACCAGGGTATCCAGGCCGGCAAACGGGCCAGCTATAACGTGGCCTATAACGATTACCCGCCGGGAGCCTTAACCGGGGTCGACCCCCAGAACTTCCTGCACAGCGTCCTGACCAGCCAGGAGCAGTCGGTCGGGGCTTACAACATCGGGGACGAAGTCGACTTCAACAATCACGGCGTGCCGGGCCGCCAGACCAGCTATCTCTTTGACAAAAACGGCGTCACCTATGTCAATCTCAGCCAGGTCTATCTCGATGGCGACCGCCTTTACCAGGTGATTTTGACCTATGTCTCCGGCAACTCCCCGGCAGACTCCGAGGTAACGGCCTTCTTCGGCTCCTTCACGATTAACAGCTAAATCAAATAAAAGAGCCGCCCTGCCAGAAACCGGGCGGCTCTTTTTATTTTGTAAGAAACTAGCGACCGTTGCGCCAGGTCAGGTAATGCAGCCCGATATTGCCCATCTCAATCTGGAAGGCTGCCGGGTTGCCGGGAGTATAGGTCAGGGCCCGCCGCTCGAACAACTGGACCAGCACGGTGGTGGGTTGCCCCTGCAAATTTATCTGGACCCAGTACGGCTCGCTAATCGGGTAGCCCAGGGCAAAGAGCCAGCCGCCCGTCAGACCGGAGCGGGCCGGGTCGTTCATCCAATTCCACATCACATCGGGGATGTTGTGGCCGAGGGTGTTTTCGTAATTACCGACCCTGACGCCGTTCGCCGCTTGCTGGCCCACCTTGCCGGAGCGGTCGAGATTGGCCGTGACCGGTTGGCCCAGCCGGTTCGGGGCGCGGCGGTCGGCCTGGTGCGACCCCACCGAGGCCAGACCGTAGAAAGTGGCGTAGGTCGGGGCCGAGGGGCTATCGGGGTCGCCCGCTACCGGGATAGACGCCGGGCTGGTGGCAACAAAACTGTTGTCGCCCACCTGCATGCTGCCGCTAACCATCTCGACCGTGAGCAAGCCGTTCGTGACGAACCACTGGCCGGCGCGGCTGGCCTGGGGCCGGGTAATCTCCATGCGGCTTTTATCAAAATATTGCACCAGGCGGTAACCGCCCGGCCCCTCGGCATACTTTTCCAGGCGGGCCGAGGTGTCCGGCTGCGGGCCCCACAGCCAGCTTCGATTGCTCCCGCCCGCCGCGACCGCCTGGTCGGACCCGGCCCAGACGTTTTGAATCGAGGAGTCGGCAAACCCCTTGAGGCGGTCGGATTGGGTTAAAGCCCAACCGTCCTGGCGGAGGGCGGTCGGGGTCGCGGTCCCTTTCGGGTAGATAAGATAGGCCGCGCCGCCCGAACTGGCCAGCCAGCGCTGCTCGAACTGGGCCCGGTTGTAGACAATCCGGGTGGCCTGGCCCAGGCGAGGGTCGGCGGCGGGGTCGTTGGTGATGACGTTGCCGTTCTGGTCGAAGCCGCGCACCACCAGCAGGTGGCCGTTGCTGACCGGAATCGGCGTCCCGGCCAGTTGTCCGGCCTTGTAGGCGATACTCACGATGACCGGGATACCCATTTCAATCCAGCTTTCGAGCTGGGAGAGCGACAACAAGCGGGTGACATAGGCTTCGATATTGCCGCCATCGAGCGAGGCGGCGTAGGCGGTGTTAAAGGGCCAGTTGCCGTTGCCGTCATAAATCCAGTCGAGGGTGCGGGCCGCCGTACTCGGTACAGTCTGGTCGAGCTGGGATTTGCCGGTTTTCGCGGACCAGTAGGCCAGCACCATCGAGGTCGAGGTCGGGCTGCACCAGACTTCGCCGCCATCGGGGTAAATCATCTGGGAACGCTCCGGCACGGCAATATCCTTGCCCCAGGCCGCGTGGCTCGAAGCCAGGCCGGGGTTATCGCCGTTACGGATGGTATTGACCGCCGCCAGGGAAAGGCGCGGGGTGGTCACGGCGCTGGTGGTGTAGAGCAACACCTTTAGCTGGAAGGCGCTGGCCCGGCTTTTCAGGGTGAGGGTATCGGTATCGACCGCGCCATCGGCGTCGTTCTGCCCGTTGACGCTGTGGCGGCGGATTGTGGCGGTATCGCTGCTCCAGATGCCCATGACATACTCGCGGGTCCAGTGAGAGCCAACCAGGGCCTTTAACCGCACCTCGACCCAGGTCCCGGCGGGAGTGGCGACGTTCCAGGAGGCAATCGCGCTATCGAAGCCGCCCGGCGGGCTGTAATAGGGCGCGACGGCCTCGCCATAAGAAAAACTGCCGCCGTTGTAATAGTTGCCGCCGTTATAAGCCCCCGCCGCGTAGGGGTCGCGCCCCGCTTTCAGGCTGGCCGGGTTGAGTTGGAGAGAATCGCCCACCACTTTGAGGCCGTTTAGCTGCCACCCGGCAAACTCGGCCTGGCTGGCGTTGAGCCACAAATTGGTCTGGCGGCTGTCGGCGGCAGAGACGGACCGGGCCGGTTGGAGGAGGGCGCTGGCGGATAGGGCCAGCAAAATAACAGTTACGAACGCCTGGAAGCGCCGCAGAAAGAAATCGCTGGAATGGGTCATGATGGTAAATGCCTTTTGTTTGCCTGAGAATTGAAAAACCGCAGGTACCCCGTTACCCCTTTAAAACGACCGGCTATCCCGCCCGGTTGCTCATTTAGAACAGTTTTACATAGCGGATACGCGGGCTGAGCGGAAAAGTCCCTTCATTCCAGAAGCCGCTGGTCTCGTAGAGCCGCCGGGCCCGGCGATTGCTCCGCTCGGTATGGAGGACCAGTTCGTGTTTCCCGGCTGCCTGGGTCACTTTGAGGGCCTGTTCGACCAGCCGCCGCCCGATTCCGTAGCCCTGCCAGTCGGGGTCAACCCCTACCCACTGAATATAGCCGGAAGTGGGCGTCCCCCGCACCTCCATGATGTTGGGCATGACCAGGTGGGCGAAATAGGCCGCGTAGAAGCGGTGCATATATTTTTGGAGGATGGGCCGGATGACCGGGGCGGTCACGGTGGGGGTCTGGGGGTCGGCCAGGTCGAGCCAGAGCGCGCCGACGACCTGCCCGCTCTCCCCCAGGGCGGCGACCCAGACTTCGGGCTGCTTTATCTTCAAAAGCTCGCCCAGGAGGCGCCCGTTGCGCGCCCGGTCCGGCCCGAAGTCGAGGTCAAAACTCTGGTGAAAGACCCTGGCGAAGACCAATCCCGCCCCCGGCAAATCGGCGTCGGTGGCCTGGCGGATTTCAATTTCCGGCATTTCGGGGCGCGACACCCCGGTATGGGCTAGCTCCCGTTTCTGGGAAGCGCCGGGCTCGCGGTAGATATAGACGACAATGCCAAGCACCGCCAGGGATAGTAAAGCCAGCAGCCCATAAGAAAGCCAGGGGCGCTGGTTGAAAAGGTCCAGGCGCAACACAACGGAGCCAAAATAGAGGACGGTCAGGAGAGGGAGGGCGGCGCGGGACAGGTTGTAATAGGCGGGGACCACTCGCCAGGCCCGGATAGCGCCTGGAATGACCACCACCAGCCCGGCTAATCCGCCCAGGCACATAAGCAGCGCTACGACAAAACCTAGCATAAAAAGGTTCTTTACCCGCCTGTACCTGTGGTATCTAAAACTGTCACATCATAATCAAAAGTCGATAGGCGGATTATAGCACAGCCCGCCCGCAAAGAATAGAGGTTTACATAATTACAAGTGTTTAGTGTTCAGTTTTTAGTGTTTAGTAGTCAGAGGGCAGAAATCAGTTTGTCATTTCGAGCGCCGCCTTTAATCATTCCTCGACTTCTCTTGCTCCCACAGGATATACAAGAGACGCGCCCGTTATTTTGCGACCACAGGAGTAGGCGTCGGCGGATTTTTAATCCGCTCAAGAAAGCTCCTTGAAACCCATAACATCCCAGTATTTTCCCAGGTCCGTATAACGGATCGATTCAGTAGTCATCCTTTTGGGAAAACCATAAGCCGGGTCAAAGGTAATCTTAAAAGCGGAGGCGACATTCACATAACCATAAACTGAAGTACGGGCCAGCTCAAAAAGCCCCGGAACGGTTAGCCCTCTAGCGTCTTTATAGGTCCGTTTGGCCGGGTCGGGAGTTGGCGGCACGTCTTCGCTGCACGACATGCACTTGACCAGGGAATAAGCCACCTCGGCCACCGCGTTATTCCTGACCGTCACGGCATAATGTTCGCCGGGCGGCCAGGGGGTATTGTGGTAAGTCATTTCAACCTGGTAGCTGGCGATATTTTTAGCCTTCCACTTTTGCTCGTTCTGGTCTATTAACCGGAACCATTCCTGCCGGGCCTGCACAACCTGGTTATCGGTAAGAGCTTCGTAATAGGGTCTATTCGCTACATCCAGGGGGACAAGGGTTGGCGTCGGAGTTGACCCAATGGTAGGCGTTACGGTTGGTGCGACAGTAGCGGTTGCCGCCTGGACCGCGACCGGGGCCGTTTCGGAGCCGCACCCGGCAAAGACCAGGCCGAACACAACCGCAAACAGAATAAACAGCCCGCCTTTTAACCTGAAAAATTTAGCAGGGCTAACTTTTCCACCAACAAGCATAACTCTCCTCCTCCTGACAGCAATAACAAACTTAACCCGGACCGAAACAGGGTTTGTTAACAAGCACAAATTAGCAGGAGAGATTTGTTAAAAATTGATTCGGGCACACCAGCAAGCAAAGTCCCGGTCCACGCCGAGATGCTGCTTATATCAACGCGGTTATTGCCAGGAAAATTACAGGAGAAAAGCTAATCTTTTCGCAACTAAAAACCGGGCGCACCTCTTTAGAAACGCGCCCGGTCCTTTTTTATTTGGTCAATTTAAGCTGGCTGGCCGAACCAACTGGTCGGTTAGCTGGCGGCCCCAGCCGGAATCTTTTCCGCGCCCACCTTGCGCCTTGACATAATCATCTTCATGCCGTAGCGCGCCCGCAGCGTCACCTGGGGCCGGGTGGCGACCGGGTGGCCAGGCAGCAGGCGGAACTCGCAGCGCTGGGCGATGGTCGCTACCAGGAGTTGGCCCTCCATCCAGGCGAACGGCTCCCCGATGCACAGGCGCGGCCCTCCGCCAAAAGGCCAGTAGGCGAACTTTGGCAGGCTGGCCTTGAATTCCGGTGTCCAGCGGTCGGGGTCGAACTTCTCCGGCTCGGCAAACCAGCGGGGGTCGCGGTGCGTCACGTATTGACTCAATATGATTCTCGACCCTGCCGGGATGGTGTAGCCGCCCACCTGCTGGTCGGTAACGTTATAGCGGCTGGTGGCGTAGGCCGGGGGAAAGAGCCGCATGGCCTCGGTAAAGACCTTCTCGGTGTAGGGCAGGCGCGGCAAGTCCTCCACCGTGGGGACGCGACCCGCCAGGACGCTATCCAGTTCGGCGTGGAGTTTCTCGGCGGCGTCCGGGTTCTGCGAGAGCAGGTACCAGGTCCACATCAGGGCCAGCGAGGTAGTCTCGTGCCCGGCCAGAAACATTGTCAAAATCTCGTGCCGGACCTGCTCGTCGCTCATACCGGTGCGGTCGCCTTCCTCGTCGGTGGCCTGGAGCAGCATCGAAAGGAGGTCGCCGTGGTCGGTGGGGGTAGCCCGGCGCTCCGCAATCAGGCGGTCCATGGTCGAGTTCAAGACCCGGCGCGCTTTCTTGAAACGGCGGCTGGCCGAAAGCGGCAGTTTACCGAGCAACCGGGCCAGGCCGGGCGGCAGCAAAATCCGCTCGGCCCAATCGTTAAGGTTGCTCAGGGCTTCCCGCAGTTCCTGGTCGGAGCGGTCGAGGTCGGTATCAAAGAGCGTTTTGACCACGATTTGCAGGGTCAGTTCCTTCATCTCGGCGGCCATGTCGAGGGTCGCGCCGTCCGGCCAGCCCTCCAGCATGCGGGTGGCGTACCCGGTCATAATCTCGCCGTAAGCGGCGATGCGCTTCTTATGAAAGGCGGGTTGGGCTAACCGGCGCTGGCGCAGGTGAAAATCGCCGCTGCTGGTGAGCAACCCCTCGCCCAGGAGTTCCTTCAAATGGTTGATACTCTCGCCTTTGATGTAATGGCGCTGGTTCGTGACCAGTACTTCGCGGATAAAGTCGGGGTGGTAGAAATGGTAGATGTTCATCCGGCGTTTGCCCCGGCCCACGGCGTAATAGACCACGTCACCATAGGTGGCGACCTCTTTCATATGGGCCAGGGGGTCTTTCGTGACGCTGAGTAGATGGTCGATACCGAGAGGGAGTTTAGCCGGGGGACCGGGCGGAGTTTTAGGCTGCGACATACAACACTCCTGCAAATTTAGTTTAGACAGTTTTTAGTTTTTAGTGTTCAGTAATCAGTTTGTCATTCCAATTGTCACACTGAATTATACCGCCAGATTGTGAATTTTCTAATATGTAAATCTTAAAAATACTACTCACCTATTAAAAATATGGTACAATTAATATAATTATAATCTTTCTGGAATAAACCGAGGTTTACACTTCATGACCAAGCCCACTCAACAACCAAAAAATAAAACCGGCATGGCCCGAATTGAGGCTTTAACGGTCAAAAATTATCGGGCATTACATGAATTAACATTAAATAATATAACTCCTCTTACCGTCTTACTTGGCCCTAATGGTAGTGGTAAATCTACTATTTTTGATGTCTTTGCTTTTTTATCTGAATGTTTTTCTGATGGTCTACGTAAAGCTGTTGACCGTCGTAATCGCTTCCAAGAACTTCGAACCAGAGGGTCAGAGGGTCCAATTGTCTTTGAATTAAAGTACCGGGAAAATCCCGGCTCTCCAAGGATAACTTATCACCTAGCAATTGACCAGAATGCACAAGGACCTTTTATAGCAGAAGAATGGTTACATTGGCGGCGAAGTGAACATGGTAAACCTTTCAAATTTCTAGATTTCAAAAACGGGGCGGGTGATGTAATAAGCGGTGAATATCCAGACGAAAACGAACAACGTATTCACGAAGAGTTAGACTCCCCGGCGACTCTGGCAGTAAATACTCTTGGACAATTAGCGCGACATCCAAGAGTTAGTGCATTAAGGCGTTTTATCACAAGTTGGTATCTATCATACTTGTCGGCAGAAAATACCAGAGTTACACCGGAAGCAGGTCCACAAGAACGTCTTTCCATTAGCGGCAATAACCTACCTAATGTTATCCAGTATTTAGAGGAACAATATCCTGAAAGACTTCAAGATATACTAAAAACTTTATCAAAACGCATCCCACAGCTTGAAAAAGTTGAGGCTAATATGATGGCCGATGGGAGATTATTACTAACGATAAAAGATCAACCATTCGAAAAACCCATCTTGGCAAAGTACGCTTCTGACGGCACATTAAAGATGTTGTCATACCTGACAATTCTTTACGACCCTTCTCCACCCCAATTGATAGGTATTGAAGAACCAGAAAATCAACTACATCCAAAACTGCTGCTAGAACTGGCGGAAGAATGCAGGGCAGCTACAGCTCGGACTCAATTACTTGTGACAACTCATTCACCTTTTTTTGTCAATGGTTTACGACCAAAAGAAGTGTGGGTACTTTATAGGGACGAAAGGGGTTATACAAAAGTACGGCAAGTAGCAGAAATGCCTAACATAAAAGAAATGCTTGACGCAGGAGCCTTATTAGGTGATCTTTGGGTAGAAAATTATTTTGATGTAGGTAATCCATTAGTTAAATCAGGTGGACCCCAAACTCCCGAAGCTGAATTAGCGGCAACTCAATCGAGATTTGATTTAGATAGCTAAATGAAAAGATTAGAAATTTTAGTTGAAGAGCCTTCCTGCGAAGAGGCATTTCACCATTTATTACCCCTCATTCTACCAAGAGGAGTACGCTACAATGTAAGATCTTTCCAAGGGAAAAATGACTTACTACATAAATTACCAAAAAGATTAGATGGTTACAAACGCTTACCAGATTTTGATGAGTTACGTATTGTGGTACTTATTGATAGGGATCGTGAAGACTGTACTGCTTTAAAGCAAAAACTAGAAAAGATAAGCCACGAAAAGGGATTTGTCACACGAACAAGGGCAAAAAATAGTGCTGTTTATCAAATAGCTAACCGAATAGCCATTGAGGAACTAGAAGCTTGGTTTCTTGGTGATTTTGATGCAGTAATTAATGCCTATCCTGAACTTAAACGAAATTCTTCACGGCTTAGACGGCGTAAAGAATTTACAAATCCTGATTCAGTTGAGGGTGGGACATGGGAAGCTTTAGAAAAATTGTTACAAAGAGCGGGATATTATTCAAGTGGCCTACAAAAATTGGATGCAGCAAGGAAAATTTCCCAGTTAATGCAACCAGACAGAAATATATCACCAAGTTTTATTCTTTTTAGAGATACTTTACGCGAAATCGTTAAACAATAATTTTGACTAAAAAGGTCAGAGTAGAAAAAACCGGCCCTGGAAAAAAGCCGGTCCTTTTTTATTCTCACCAAAAACAAAAACTACTTGGGCATATTTTTGAGGGCGGTATAAGACGGGCGCAGCGACCAGTCGGCGTTGATAAGGCCCCAGGGCGCTTTCTCGTCATTCGCTCCGACCACCGTCGCGAAGTTCAACTGCCACATCGCCATCACTCCCATCCAGGGATAATCGGCCTTGGCCCGCTGATAGGCCCGCACCAGGTAATCCGCCTGCATCTGGTCGCTGACCAGCGCGCCGTACTCGTAACCGGGCGCGGCATTCTTGGTGGTCCACCCGAACTCGGTCAGCCACATCTGCTTGCTGCCGTCACCGTACTTCTCCATCACCGCCCGCAGGGCTTCCACCCGCCGGAAGTAGAAAGAACCGTCGGTTGACCAGGGCCGGTTTTTGTCGGCAGGCGGGTCGCTCGGCCAGTATTCATCCGGGCTGTTAGCCGCGCCGCCGGGATGCGCTCCCAGCACGTCGAAGTAGTTCTTTATCTCGCCGTTGTTGTACTGGTAAGCCTGTTCGAGGAATTTTACGTCATCAATGGCGTAGTTCGGGTCATTGATACCGGTCGGGCTCAGGCCGCCGAACAGCACCACCGCGCCGGGGTCAACCGCCTTGACCGCCGTGTAACCGGCCTTGAGCGTCGCCACGTAAGGCGCGACCAGCACTTTACCGCCGCCGGTCTCGCGCTCGATGTTCTGCTCGTTCCAGACCTCGTAACCCGTGACCCGGCCCTTGTAACGCAGCGCCATATTGGTCAGGAGACGCCCGAAGTCGTCCGGGTTAGCCGGTAGACCGCTGGTGCCGTTGATACCGGCCCAACCGGGCGACCGCACCACGCTCAAAATGACCTTGATATTGTGGCGGGCGGCAGCGTCAACAATCGCGTCGAGTTCTGTCCACTGGTACTGCCGGGGAGCCGGTTCAATCGAATCCCAGCCGACCTGCTGGCGAATCCAGCCGAACCCGGCCCCGCTCACCAGGTTCAAAACCCGGTCCTTGTCCTGCCCGAAAAGCCACACATTCATGCCGTAGCCGATGTGCGGACCCTGGAGCGGCGTAATCGTGAGCGGCACCGTGGTCGGGGCCGCGGGGAAGAATGGCGCGGTGCTTAAACCGGCAGGTTGTTTGGCCTTGACGTTGTCCGGCACGCTGGCCTTATTGAGAAGTTGCCAGCCGAGCAGACCGAGTTCGACCTCGTAGCGGGTGCCGTCAAATTCAGGGTGATACTCGAACCGGGCCCGCTCGAAATACTGGACCGTATAGGTCTTGTTATCGGCGGGGTTCAACTCGGTGAACGGTTCGCTGGTCGGGTAGCCGTAGACCGGCAGACCGCCCCATTTAATCCAGTAGTCCAGGAAGCGCCCTTGCAGGCTGTGCTGGGTCTGGGGGAAATAGTAGAGGTCCGGGCCGCTGCTCGTCACCGGGGAAGGGCCAAAACTGCGCCCCTGGGTGGTCAGGTTCCCGGCCAGGCGCAACAACACCTGGTACTGGGTCCCGGCGAATTCCGGGTGATATTCGAAGACGGCTCTTTCGAAATACTGGGTCTGGTAGGATTTGCCATCGGTCGGCGAGGTTTCGACAAAAACCTCGGTCAGGGGATAGCCGAATTGTTCCAGCCCGCCGTTTTGCTCCCAATAAGTTTTAAAATTACCGCTCAGGTAATGGCCGGTCTGGGGATAATAGTTGAGATTAGAGGCGGCGCGGGCTTGCTGGGGACCAAGGGCACCAAGGAACAGGGCGGAGAGGATTAGCGCCGTTATGAGCCAACCCGGCTCCTTCCGGCGGCTGACGCCAGGGAACGAGAACAAAGTCAAGACAACAACCTTTCTACAAGTTCTTTTCAGGCTGGCAACGCAGACACAACAAAAGCTAGAGCCGGAAAAGATTCACTGCCGGGACAACTACATTACACTATGAAATTATAAAATTTAGTGAGGGAAAGACTAAGATTTCACTCAGTGCTAACAGCCCAATTTTGCCATAACTTGCGGACAGTGTCAATATCGGGCTGGCCGGGGGCAGAGCTTTTTTCTCCGACCGCAAAGCTCAAAACGCTACCATAAAAAGGTCCGGCCAACCGGGTAAATCCACCCAATCCGCCCATCGCCATCGTAATAAGCTGGCGGTCGGGCCAGTTAGCTTGCGCCTCATAGGTTACAGTAAGCAGGTTAAGGGAGTCAAGCGGCAGCCTGGGGAAGACGGCCAGTTTGAGAATATCCGCCCCGGTCGCGGCCAGTTCGGCCATGAGGTCGCGCAGTTCGGGCAGACCGGGCGTTCTGGCAAAATCGTGGTAAGAAACGACGCTGCCGACCCCCTGCCGCCGGGCCGCCTCCAGCAACTCCTGCCGGGCCGCTTCGCTCGTCCGCAACTCCACGTCCACCAGTTGGACGGCCCCACTCGCCAGGGCCGCTTTTAAAATCGCCACCCGCTCCGGTTCGGCTAAAGGTGAGGCTCCACCTTCTTCCTGCCGCCGGAAGGTCGCCAGGAGCGGCACCGGGCAGAGGTCTTTCAGGGCCGAAAAAAGCTCGCCGGTCGTTTCGGTCGTCAGTCCGGCCAGGTAGTCGAGCCGCACCTCGATAAAATCGGGCTCTTTCGCGGCCAGCCGGACCACCTGGGCGCGGGCTTCCGCGAAGTCGGCGGCGACCAGGGGAACGCAAATCGACGGTCTTTCTATAAAAGGGCGGGTCTTGCGCAAAGGGGTGTTAGCGGTATCGGGCATGGTTAAAAGTAGGGAATCCAATCTTCTGCCGCCGGGATGTCGGCCTTTTTATCTTCTTTAGCCGGTTGGGACGGGATAGCCGGGACTTCGTCGCTGGGACGCACCGCCAAAAGCCGCAAAATATCGTCCTTGCGGTAGAGACGCTGGCGTTTGATGCCCTGCTTGTAACTTTTGAGGACACCCCGGCTTACGTAGGCATAGAGGGTGGCCGGTTTCACCCCCAAAAGGCGGCAAGCCTCGGCCCCATCTATAAATTCTTCGCTTTTCGCTGGCAGTTCCGACATTTTTAAGACTTTCCCGTTCGGTTGGCTGACTCTGACCTCAATCATACCATTGTGACGCGCCCTGTCAATAATTATCCCTGACCACCGCCATTATATCAATATAAATCAAGTATAATCAATATATATCAAAAACCATTGACATTCGTAGAATTAGTGGTAAAAATATGGTGAAAGAGTTTTTATCCTGGTAAAAAGCATTTTTATGCAAACTATTTATGCAAAAAGGAGATTGGTCCCCTATGACTACGACAGTCAATACCCCCGCCCCCAACCCCCAGGGCCTCGCCGGAATCGTGGCCGCGACCACGGCGCTCAGCAAAGTGGAAGGCAACCTGGGCCGCCTCATCTACCGGGGCTATAACATTCACGACCTGGCAAAAACCAGCACCTTCGAGGAAGTCGCGCACCTGCTCTGGGCCGGGCACCTCCCCAACAGCGCCGAACTGGCCGCATTTAAAACGAAACTGGCCGCCCACAGAAAACTCTCCCCGGCAGCCCTGAGCGTCCTGCAAGCCCTCCCCAAAACCGCCGAGCCGATGGACGTGCTGCGGACGGCAGTCTCGGCGGACGGCGCGACCGGCGAAATCAGCGGCACCCCGACCCTGGACCAGGCCATCATGCTGACGGCCCGGATTCCGGTCATCCTGGCGGCTTTCGCCCGTTTGCGCAGCGGCCAGACGCCCCTTGAATCCCGCGCCGACCTCGGTCACGCCGCCAACTATCTCTATCTCATGACCGGGGAAGTCCCTTCCGAGGCCCAGGAACGCGCCCTCAATGCGTATCTCGTGATGCTGGCCGACCACGGCATGAACGCCTCGACCTTTACGGCCCGCGTGGTTGCCAGCACCCAATCGGACCTGGCTTCGGCGGTGGTGGCGGCTATCGGGGCGCTCAAAGGGCCGCTCCACGGCGGCGCGCCTTCCAAAGTTAAGGATATGCTCGAAGAAATCCGGGCGGCAGGTGGTAAAGAGGGGGCCGAGAAATGGCTGCGGGGCCAACTGGATAGCGGCCAGGTGCTGATGGGTTTCGGCCACCGGGTCTACCGCACCGTGGACCCCCGCGCCGAGGAGTTAAAGGGGATGGCCGAACTGGCCTCGCCGCAAGAATTTGAGTTTGCCAGCTACATCGAGGATTTAGCCCTGCGGCTGCTCGGCGAGTACAAGCCGGGCCGGAAGATTTATACCAACGTGGAGTATTACTCGGCGGTGCTGCTCGGTTCGCTGGGCCTGCCGGGCGACTTCTTTACGCCGACCTTTGCCTCCAGCCGGGTGGCGGGCTGGACCGCCCACGTCCTCGAACAGGCCGCCAACAACCGTATCATCCGGCCTGAGTCCGACTACACCGGCCCCGAAACGGCGGCTTTCGTTCCCCTGGCCCAGAGATAGGTTTTTCCACGGGCCGGGTCCTACTATTTAGCCCGGCCCTTACTTTATTTTACTATATGGGCCAGTTGATTTCCATTTATTCATAAACCAATCCACTTTAAATAGCCCGATAATACTATACCAGCGCCCCAAACAGTTATTTTATACTAAAAGTAGATTGATAAGCTCCCCACTATTCGGCCACCCCTCATCAATCATTACTGGTTCAATAACCTTATCCTTGAAAGGATTAAAAGATGATTCTTCCTTTACGGTCCCTCCGCAAAAAGGTAGTATTAGGTAATTTGTTTTTGATTTTATTAAGCCTATGGTTTGCCGTTGGCTTCGCGGCCCAGGCCAGCCACGCCGAACCTCTCCCGCCGACTTCTATCATTTACTCGCTCAGCCCTTACCCTGCCGAAACCGGCCAGACCGTCACCATCGAGGGTGCTGTCATTCCCAACGATGCCACCGGCACCGTGACCCTGACCGATGACGGTACGACTATAGACACGCAGACCCTCGTTAACGGGATGTTCACTTTCAACGTGGTTTTCAATACAACCGGCCTCCATACCCTGGTAGTTGAATATGCCGGGGACGGTCAGCACCAACCCTCTTCCTCGATGCCGCTACCGCTGCCGGTCGGAAACGCCCCGGTTAAAGGTGGCAATTTCCAACCCCCGGCGGACTTAGTGGCCCAACTCCGCCAGACCCCCGACCGGGTGGCGAGCAGCGCCTCGGATAGCCCTATCACTTACTCTTTCACCGTCAAGAATATGGGCCAGGGTAAGGCGGGCCGGGTCAGCCTGACCCTGCCGGTGGACCCCCAGTTGACCGTGAGCTATGCTTCCTTCGAGGATAGCGGGGTATGGGTCACCTCCGTAACGGACAGCGCCATAAATGTTTCGATACCCGACCTGGACCAGGGCCAGGAGGCGACCGGCACGATTGTGATGATGCCGAAGTCCGCGACCGCCGGTAGCATGGTTACGACCCAGGCGACCGTGAACTGGACCAATGACGGCGGCGGCAACAAAATGGCGGTGAGCAACAAGGTCAGCTTTACCTTTGGGGAGGGCAACCGGGACGCTTCCGAGGGCGAGGTCCAACTCATGAGCCTCGACACCACCTCTATGCCGGGCAAAGCGGTTGCCACCGGCAGCTTCTGGATACCCGAAGAAGCGGTTAGCTCCTGGCTGACCAGCCCCGATGGGACCAGTGTCGCCATCTCGGCGGGCAACGCCGATGCCAGCGGCAGCTATGCCATCACGGTCGATACGACCTCTCTGGCAGCGGGCACCTACGTGATTGCGGCCTACGGCCAGCGCAGCGGGGTCTACGGCAGCGCGGTCCTGGTGGTAAACGCCGACGGTTCCGTCCACGGCCAGAACGTGAAGTTGACCGTCAAAGATTTAGGGCGTTAAGCTTGATAGCGGACAAAGGGCGAGCGGTTACGCCCGGAGCTCAATAGTTAAGACCACCTGAACTACCACTTAAAAAGAGCCATCCCTATTTTGAACCTGGGGGTGGCTCTTTACTTTTGGACTAACTTCTTTTACAAAGCTTTTAACTAACCTGATATTTTGCTTGTAACTTCTAAATAAATCTCAGGGTTTTCGCACCTCAAAGAGTAATTGCTTGTGTCGGGTCGTAAAGCTGCCCTTAGCCTTAATCAGATGATGAAGTTTTAGCAAAGGCTCCCTGTAAAGCTCGACTTCAAAATCAGTTATGATCCAGGGGACCGCTTTTAAGAAATAAACTATTGCGCCAATATCCTTATAGGTTACTTTTTGAACGGTCTGGCGTTTTTCAATACTGATAAATCCGGCCTCTGTTAATGTGCCGTCAATATCCCAGGTATGGCCCTCTTGGGCCCAGATTGGCACCGGGCCACCTAATATCTCGGCAAGAGTTGGAGCAATATTAGCGCCAACCTGGCAGGTTAAAAGAGTCCCACCGGAACGAAGTACCCTGAAAATCTCGGCTGGACAAAAGGCGCTGTTATAGGCCAGTACAAGGTCGAAACTGGCATCTTGAAAGGGTAGCCTCCTTTCAGGGAAACTGCCATCCAGCCCTGGCCCCCTGGAGTCAAAACAAGCATCTTCTACCTGGATAACCTGTACGCCTGCTGAAGATAAGTTTCGAGCGGCTAATCCTACATTTGGAGGATAAGCTTCGGTCGCCAGAGAAATTTTAGGAAATGGTCCCAGGCGGCCAAGATGTTCTCCACCGCCTGTACCGTGGTCGAAAAAAGCCTGGGCGGTTTGTAAAAGTGAATGAGCGCGCCGGTCATAGAGTGCCAGGAGATTTTCTTCCGATTCTGTAATCCTCCGCCTTTCAAGCCAGGAGAAATCCCAGCCCGAAAAAGCCGCTTTTTCAGCTTCCTCGATCAATAGTTCGACTTCAGAACCCTTGCTCATAATTTTCCCTTTTAAAGGCAATTTCGTTTGTTAGAATTGGAAAACAGCATTCTCCAACTCCTATTTAGGGTTTGATTAATTAGCTGGATATATTATATCTAAAATTATTTATTTGTAAATGGCTTCAAATAATAAATATTTAGTGGGGGATATTTCTTAAATTAAAAATTCTTCCACGCTCGCTATATCGTCATCGAAAACGGCCCGGTAAATATTAATGCTTTTCACGCCGTCCCGGTACTTGACCCCGTCGAAATAGGCCTCCTTGATTTGCAGGACGGTGACGGCTTTTTGCGGGTTCCGGGCTAACGCGGCCTCGAAACGGGGCAGGGCCGACATTACCATACCGGTATAAACTTCATTGGTGTGTAAGTACCAGATGTCCAGTTTCCAGTAATCGCCCCCAACCGGCACCCGCAGGCCGAAATAAAAACCGCGCGGGAAGTCAGATTCGGGGAATTGCTGGTAATCCATCAGTTCGACGGTTTGGAAATAGCCATTATCCAGGAGCGCTTTAGCGGCCTCAACCGCCCCGGCCCGCCTCACTTCATCCGTGATTACCAGCAAATCAATATCCTGGCGGTAGACCAACCCCAATCTCACGCTCCCGATAAGCTCGACCCGACCCAACGGCCCCAGAATCTCAAACAGCCGCGATTCCGCCAGGATATTTTCGGCCACGCGCTTTAATTGTCCGGCCCGGTCGAGCAAAGGCGCATTGTTTTCCATTTTCTAGCCCCTTAAATTTCTTCAGATGCAGCCTGGGAGAGCGAACGGTAAAAAGCGTCCAGGCCGGCGCTATCGGGCAGACCCGACACCTGTCCATCCCCCAGTTCGACCACCAACCAGTTCCCGGCGACGGTCCGTGCGACGGTCCGGGCGGCATCCAGCGTGAAAAAGCGGCTCTTTACGCGTTTCCCGATTCCGGCCAGGAAGTCGAACGGCGCCGGGTCTGCCTGGACCGCCGAGTAGTCGGCCTCGTCCCAGTAGGCGACCTGATAAATGGGTTGGCCGTCGAGGAAGAAAAGGCGGTGCTCGTTGGTCAGGGGCAGACCGCTTTTCGGGTGGACCCCGACCGGCTCGAATTCCACGAACTCACGAAAGACCAGCCCTTCGTTTAGCTCCGCGCCCTGCAACTCCACGAAACGCCGGGCTACCCGCTCGACCCCGGCCCGGTCTGAGGCGTCGGGGATAAAGCAGGCTTCCAGCCATTCGTGTTTGCGCGACTTCACATAATCTTTCAGGATGAGAGGCCGGGAGCCGAATGGGACCAGCAAAGCCATGATAGTGTCCAGGGGCAGCCCCTCCGGTGAAGCATCCGTGAGAGGGAGCCAGACCGAACGCGGCGTGACCTCTTTGATAGTCTCGTAAAATTCGGGCAGATAGTGACAGAAACGGTAGGCCGCCGGGTCGTTAATAAGAAAGACGTTCTTCCGGGTCAGGGCCGCGTAAAGCCGGGCGTAGCCGGCGGGAGGCACCATCCAGCCCCGGTAAAGGGCCAGGCAAGGCGCAGGTTGGACCGGAATCTGGCGGACGGCGCGGCGGAAATCGGGCTCGATAAAGAGGGCCGCGCTATCGAGCAGCCAGCACTCGAAGCCCTGGGCCTGGGCCGCCGCCACTTCCGCCGCATAGACCGGGTCTGGCACGTGCGCATTAAAAGTATCGCTACAGAAAAGAAGTTTCATTTCGGTTCATAATATAAGGTTCAAACGTCTCTGGCATCGCGAAGGCCCCACCAGGCGTAGACCCCCGCCGCCACGAGCATCAGCCCGACAAAGGTAAAAATCGTATCCAGCGGGCCAAAAGTAAAACCCAGAAGTGAAAAATGGAAGTCGTGCAGGACCGTGCCGTAGAGATAGCCGCCCAGGGCGCTGGCCGCCAGGGCCGAGAGGGTCGTGAGCGGGTTGAAGACCGCGCTGACCCGGCCCAGCAGTTCGCGGGGCGTCGAGTTGATGACCAGCGGCCCGCTCGCCACGTTGGGGAGCGCGTTTACGACCCCGGTCAGGAAAAAGACCGCCACCGCCGCCGGAAAATTGGTCAGTTGGGCGAAGATTACACTCGTGACCCCGATGCCGAGCATGCCGGACCAGAAAGCCCTGGCGTTACCGAGCCACCTGATATACCGGGGAGCCAGGACTACCCCGACCAGCAGCCCGATACCCAACCCGGTCTGCAAAATGCTAAAGAGTTCGGGCGGCGCGCCCAGGTTGACCGTCGCGAAGAAAAAGAGCAGGGCGTTACCGACCCCGGTCCCGACCGTTGCCAGGACTGTCGAAATCAGCACCACCCGCAAGACCTGGTTTTTGGCGAAAAAGCGCAGCCCCTCGAAAAATTCGGTCCAGAAACGGGCCTTATTCCCTGCCGGGGCTTCCTCGTCCTCAAAGCGGGTCAACTTTAGGGCAAAGATGGTGGCGAACGAGGCCATATAAGAGAGGGCTTCGGCCAGCAAAGCCCAGGTCACGCCCACCCCGAAAAACAAAATCGGGGCCAGGAGCGGCCCCAGCACCACCGCCAGGTACAGATTCCCCTGGAGAAAACTGCTAGCCCTGGGGCGATCCTCTTTCGAGACGAGGTCGCCGATAAGGGTCAACTTGGCCGGGGCGAAAAACTGCGAACAGACCGAGGCCAGCAGCACCACCCCGTAGATAGACGCCAGTTGCGAGCCGGTCGAAACGGGTACAGGCAGGAAAGGCACCAGGCCGCTTGCCACAATCAGGAGCAGCACCAGCAGGGCGCGGAGAGCATCCATCCAGAGCAGGACCGGGCGCTTGGGCCAGCGGTCCACGAAGACACCCGCCAGCGGCCCGACCAGCAAGGCCGGGATGGCCGTCGCGACATAGACCCCGGCGACCGCCACCGAGGCCCAATCCTGTTTGAAGGCGATTTTGTTGGCAATCCACAGGACCAACGTGGTATCGAAAAGCCAGTCCCCGATGATGGAGATAGCCTGGCCGACCCAGAACAGGCCAAAATCCCGGTTGATATAAAAAGGGGCTTTCTTCTCTGGCGGTGATATTAGCATTTTTTCCCGCAGACCGTTCGTTTCTTTTAACACTAACTACGTAACACGGTTATAGACGATTTTTCAAGTGGTGTCAATAGCCGGAATCTAGCGGACCCGCTTTTGTGACCAAATTCATATTCCAGGCCGGATAGTGTTGTTAGAATTGCTTGCAATTATTCACATATCGCTGATGTTAAGTTAAAAGTAAATCTTTCAGGAGTAAGTTTGATGGCGAAGCCCACCTACCAGGAACAGGCCGACCAGGCCCTGCGCGAGTCCTTAGCTTTTTATGCCGCCAACCCGCTACCGGCCTCCCACCGTTTCGCGATGAACCCCGCCAACCAGCCCTATTTGAACTGCGCGGAGCCTCACAAGAAAATCCCCTTTATCGGAAAAATCGGGCTGCTGGACTTCTTTTCCAATGGGAATAACAGGGATTCCGGCAAAAGCCGCCCGGCCATTCTCGTGCAATTACTGGCCGCGCTCCTGTGCCTGGCCCTGGCGGTCGGGGCGGTCTACTGGATTTACAGCACTTTCGACCTCAATAATTTGCTGATGCGCGAGGGTGTCGTCGCCAACGCCACCGTGGTCGATAAATACACGCGGGACAGTCCCCGCAGCACCAACCGGAGCACTGAACGCAACTACTACCTGACCTTCGAACTGGTCTACCCGGCAGCAAACGGCCAGAGCCAGACCCTGCGCAAGACCGAAAGTGTTTCGCAGGCAATCTATTCGCAGCATAAGGTCGGCGGGCCGCTCCAGGTCATCTATGCGCCGAGCGACCCCAATAAACTGTTAATCTCGAACACCGGCAGCGACCTGGGCATGACCTTGCTCCTGGCGGCGGCGATTATCCCGCTCGGCCTGGGCACGGCGGTTTACCAGTTCGGCAAGTTCGTATGGTTGGCCCGCAAGCGGGGCAAGCTGAAAAGAGGCCGCATGCTTACCGGTTACATTACCACCCGGCAGACCCACAATAACATCTTTGGCAAACCGTCTTCGGTCAAACTCGGCTACAAATTTATCAGTCCCGAAGGCCAGCATCTTGCGGGCGAGGTGACTTTCCCGGCCAAAAACTTCAAAGGACGCTGGCATATTGTCGAAATCCAAAAACCGCTGGTCGTGCTGTACCGGAACGAAAGGAAATACGAAGTCCTGTAAGGCATTTTTGGGCATAGCTTATGCATTTAACCCCCTGGGAAGGGACAAGCGATATAACTTGTTTGCCCGGTGAGAAAGTGATATAATGTTACTTATAAAAAGTAAGCACATTTATATATAAACTTTTTCTGATTAGAAAGGGGTTTTATTAAAGAGATGGACACTCAAATGCCCAAAATAACCATGTATACCACCGACTGGTGCCCGTACTGCGTCAGCACCAAGCGGTTCCTTAACAACAAGGGGATTCCTTTCGAGGAAATCAATGTCGAGCAGGACGAAGAGGCAGCCGAGTTCGTGATGAACGCGAACGGCGGCAACCGGACCGTCCCGACCCTGAACATTGAAGGTCTCGGCGTTTACACCAACCCCAGCCCGAAAAAGCTCACCGAGCTTTTGCAACTGGCGAAATAAGGTTTCTTCTTTACAGGGCTGGCAATAACACGCCAGCCTTTTTGATTCTCTGCTATACTTCTCTCTATGTGGATTCCAGTTATTTACCAGGACGCTGACCTGGTGGTCGTAAACAAGCCAGCCGGTCTACCGACCCACCCCGACGACGCGGGCGAAGGCGGTTTTGACGTGGTCTCTTTGCTGCGCCGCCAGCCTGGCCTGGACTACCTGGGCATTCATCACCGGCTCGACCGCGAGGTATCGGGAGTGCTGGTCTTCGCCGCCCGCAAGGAGGCCAACGCCGGGCTGGCCCGTCTTTTCGAGGGGCGCGAGGTCGAAAAAGAATACCGGGCTATCGTCCGGGGCCGCCTGCCTCGCCCGGAAGGAAAAATAGACGTGCCGATAGCCCCGGCAGGGTCGGGCGTGTGGCAGGTGGCCCGGCCCGGCGATAAGGGGAGCAAACCGGCCCTGACCCACTACCGGGTCGAAGCCGCCGACCCGACCGGGGCCTACAGCCTGGTCAGCCTGAAACTCGAAACGGGCCGGACCCACCAGTTGCGCCTGCACCTGGCCTATCTCGGCTGCCCGATTATCGGTGACCCCCTCTACGGCGCGGTCACCCACCCCAGTAATAAAGCGGCCAGCCGCCCGGCCCACCCCGGCACGGCGACCAATCGAGCGGCCAACCGGGCGGCAAGTCGAGCGGGCAGCCGCACCCTGGAACGGCCTGAGCCATCTCAGGCACCGGACCCGGCGGCGACTTTCCCGCGCCTGCTACTGCACGCCTACCGCCTGACTTTCGCCCACCCGACGAGCGGCCAGACGCAAACCTTTGAAGCGCCCCTGCCGCCGCTTTTCCGGCAAGCCGCCGAGGGTAAACCGCTCCCGGCCCTGGATTTGGCCCAACGCCTGGTAACACTGCCAATTTCAAACCTGAAACCGTCCGACCGGCCCGGTCTGCTCGGCCTGCTCGAACTTGCCGCCGAACGCCGCGCCCCTTTTAACCGTGACCAGTCGCATGACCCGGAAACGACCGCTTACCGGTTGGTCAACGGCCTGGGGGACGGTCTGCCCGGTATCACGCTCGACCGCTACGGCGACAGCCTGGTCCTGAACTGTTACGACCCCCGGCTCGACCCGGCCTCGCCCGCCCTCAAACTGCTGGTGGAAGCCCTGGGACAGACCTGGTCCGGCCTGCCCGTTTTTGGGAAGTTCCGGCCTCAACAGGCTTCAAACCTCTCCCGGCGCGAAGAAGGGGCCGCGCCCGGGGTCGCCCCCACCGTCGCGCCCGAACTGCCCCTGGGTGCGACCCTGCAAGGTACGGCCCTGGCCGAGACGACTATCCGCGAGAACGGCCTGACCTATCTCATCCGGCCCGGTGAAGGGCTGAGCCCCGGCCTGTTCCTCGACATGCGCGAAGCCCGCGCCCGCCTGGCCGGACTGGTGGCGGGTAAAACCGTCCTGAACTGCTTTGCCTTTACGGGGGCTTTCGGCCTGGTCGCGGCCAAAAACGGGGCCAGCCGGGCCCTCAATCTCGACGCCGGGGCTAAAGTGCTGGATTGGGCCAAAGAGAATTACCGGCTCAACGGCCTGACCCCCGACGACTTCGACTTCGTGACCGGCGACGTGTTCGACTGGTTGAACCGCTTCGCCCGGCGCGGCCAGACCTTTGACGTGGTAATTCTCGACCCGCCCAGCTTTTCGACCGTGAAGAAAAGCCGCTGGTCCGCCGAAAAAGATTCGGGCGAACTGGCCGCCCTGGCCGCAAAAAGCGTCGCTCCCGGTGGGCTGCTGGTGGCCTGCACCAACCACGCCGGGCTGCCCCGCCGCAACTTCCGCCAGATGGTCACGGGCGCGCTGGAGGCCGCCGGGCGTCCTTACGAAATCCAGGGTTATTACCATGAGCCCGAACTCGATTTCCCGCGCCCGGCCGGCACCGAGGGCTATCTGAAAATTCTATTCTTACGACTGGCCTAATCCTTCCGGGACTGGCCGCACGGCCCTTTTCAGTAATTTCGGCATTTTTTAGTGAGAATTAAGAGGGGATTTAGAAAGGAAGAAGACTGATGCAACCCACAATTGTCGTCCGTTACGTTGGATTACTCCTGGCCCTGCTGGGCATCGTCATGCTTATCTGGCGCACGGCTTCCAGCGGCAGCGGCAGCGGCTATGACACCGTCCGGCTGATTCATATTATCGTGGCCCTGGCCTTTATCGGCTTGCTGGAAGCGGCGCTGGCCCGGAGCAAACGCGAGGGAACTATCAACGCGCAGGGCCGCCAACTGGGTATGGCCGGGCGGGGCCTGGCGACCATCGCGCTCCTGATTGGCATCTTCCTGCTGCTTTCGCTGTTCCTGAGCTGGGTTACCGGCGACACCTACAGCATCGTGGTCTATTTTCACGCCGTCTTTGGTATTCTGGCGGTGGGGATTGTCGTGTTGCTTTTCTCCGGGCGCTACCGTTCGTCCAAATCGAACTAAAACCGGGGTTTGAACCGGTAAAGGGCGGCTTAGCTACAAAAAACACTTAAGCCGCCCTTTTAGTACCCTCCGCCACGCGCTAAAATTACCCCACGCCTTCTTTTTTTAATTGTTTGGAAGAAGTTAAATTTTAGCCTATTACGAAGGTCAAAAATAGCCATATTATACTATACCTGACCAGGGACTAATCACTTTATCATACAAGGGTTATTCCTTGGCATTTCAAACACTCTGCTCAAATTCTAACGTCGCGGTATAAACCAAATATTGTTGAAGGGACAAAAGATGATTCCGACTCAACGTTCGTACAGAAAGCTAACTTTAGCTGGCCTTTTGATTGTGTTTGGACTATTTCTTGGCAACAATTTTGCCGCCCACCCCACTCAGGCCGCCGCGCCTGGCGCGCAGGGTTACGGTGCAGGTTTGAATGGCGAAGGTGAACTTGGTATCGGTGGTCTCAACTCCACCAGCACCCCCACCCTGGTCCAGATGCCCGCCGGAGTGACCGCCGTAGAATTTTCCGGTAGTTATTATACGGCCCTCGCCCTCGGCAGCGATGGGAATGTCTACGGCATGGGCTACAATGATAGCGGGCAGGTGGGTGACGGCACTACGACCCTCAGGGATACTCCGCAAAAAACCCTTTTGCCCGCTGGCGTGACTGCTACCGCGATTTCCGCCGGGTATTATCACAGCATGGCCCTCGGCAGCGACGGCAAAGTCTATACCTGGGGCAATAACAGCTATGGCGAAGTGGGCGGCACAACCACTACCGGGAGCTATACCACTCCGGTGGAACTCCCTATGCCCAACGGAATAACCCCCGTCGCCATTTCCGCCAATTACTATATCAGTGTAGTGCTTGGCAGCGACGGCAAGGTCTATAGCTACGGACAAAACGACTATGGGCAGTTTGGCGATAACACCACGACCAATAGCAACACCCCGGTAATGGCACAACTGCCCGTTGACATAACCGCTATTGCCACCGGGTATCACCACACCCTCGCGCTTGGCAGCGATGGCAAGGTCTACGGTATGGGCTACAATACCGACGGAGAACTGGGGGATGGCACCGCGACCGATAGCTCTATCCCGGTCGTGGCCCAGTTGCCCAACGGCGTAACCGCGACCGCCATTTCTGCCCACGGCAATAACAGCATGGCCCTCGGCAGCGACGGCAAAGTCTATACCTGGGGCGATAACATAAATGGACAGATTGGCGACGGCACCACTAATGCTGCCCTTACCCCGTATGCGGTCCAGCTACCCTTTGGTGTAACCCCAAAATCCATTTCACAGGGTGATTATCACAGCCTGGTACTCGGCAGCGACGGTCATCTCTTTGCCTGGGGCGATAATGGCGTGGGCCAGTACGGTGACGGCACCACTAACAGCAGCCTTACCCCGACAGTAGTCCCCTTCACCCCAGGCATAATTCCCCTGTATGTGACGGCGGGCTATTATGATACCTTTATGATTTTAGCGCCGCTCTCCGCCAGTATTGACGATGTCAGCCAGACCGAACCCAAAACCGGCACAACCGATTTCAACTTTACCGTTAGCCTCATTGGTCCTGCCCCTTACCCGGTCACGATAGCGTACACCACCGCCGACGGCACGGCCACCGCTCCTGATGATTACACCCCCACCAGCGGGACGCTTATATTTATTCCCGGCGAAACCTCCAAAACTATCACGGTTGCCGTCAATAGCGATACCGTAAGCGAGTCTGACGAAACTTTCAGCGTGGTTCTTTCCAACCCGACAAATACCATCCTGGCTAAAGCCACCGGTACCGGCACCATCCTGTCAAAACCGCTGGTAAAACCGAATATCCACCAACCACCCGCCGACCTGGTGGCCCAACTCCGCCAGACCCCCGACCGGGTCGCCGATAACGCCGCCACCACCGATATCACCTACTCCTTTACCGTCAAAAACATCGGCGAGGGTAAAGCCGGGTCCGTCAGCCTGTCGTTACCCATCGACCCTCAACTCTCCGTCGGCTATGCCTCTTTCACCGATAACCGCCTCTGGGTTACCTCCGTGACGACCACTTCGATTAGCATCGCCATTCCCGACCTGGAAAGTAACCAGCTTGTCACGGGTACGATTGTTGTACACCCGCAGGCCGAACCTCAGCCGAGCGTGGGCGGCAGCGTCACCAGCCAGGCCAGCGTCAAGTGGACCAACCCCGGCGGCGACGACAAACAGGTGCTGAGCAACAGGGTCAGCTTCACTTTTGGCGAAGCGGGCAGCGTCCTCGATGTCTCCGGCGGGCAGGTCCAACTCATGACCCTCGATACCACCACGACGGGTAAAGCAGTCGCGGTGGGCACCTTCTGGATACCCAACGAACCGGTGAGCGCCTGGTTGACCAACCCTGACGGCACCAGCACCGCTATCTCGCAGGGGAGCGCCGACGGCAACGGCACCTACACCATCACGGTAGACACGACCAAACTGGCGGCGGGCAGCTACGTGATAGCGGCTTACGGCCAGCGCAGCGAGGTCTACGGCAGCGCGGTCCTGACCGTCGAGGCCAACGGCGCCAGCGAGAGCCAGGCCAGGAGCGCGGCTCGTCTGACCCTCAAAACCCTTGCCGATAAAGCCCTGGTCAAGGCCAGATAGCACTTTTTTTACAGGCCGCAACCGCGAATTTGCAAAGATAGCCTCATAACTGAGGCTATTTTTGTGTTTCCTAATAACTCAAGAGCTTAAAGTCTTTTTTACATAGATTTAACACTTTTTGCATAGTTAATTAGCATATCTGGGGCATAATAACAGTACCAACCGGTTACACAACCGGGCTGGAGTATCAGTTAGACGCGGAAGTTTTTCCTTAGAAGTGGCAAGGGCCAATGCTTAAAACCGTTGTAAAGGTAAAATCGAGCCGGACGGTTCGCCTGTCCTGGAATTCTTTAGGCTTGCTATTATCAACTCTCCTTTTAAGCTTGAGCCTGGCCGCCTGTGGAACTGAAACGCCTACCAGCGATACGCGTACACTCGATATGACGATTCCGCCGGGAGCAACCGCGTCCGACGCCGGGGTTACTCCCACCGTGACCGCTAACGCGACCCCAACCGGCGCGGCGACTACGGCGGCGGCAAACCCGGCCACTGTAACACCGTTACCCGCCACCACTACGGCGGCTATAGCCGGGCAACCTACCGTGGCGGCGACCACGGCAGCCCCCGCAACCGGGGCCATCTCCGCCGACCAGCTTGAGAGCAACACGGTCGTCGAGGTGGTTAAAAAGGTTAGCCCGGCAGTGGTAACGGTTTATAACAAGAGCAAGTACAACCCGACCACCCGCCGGATTATCCCGAACCAGGCGACCCCGACGCCCGGCGGCGACAGCCAGAACGGCTCGGACGGCCTGGTGGTCCAGGGTATCGGGAGCGGGGTTATCATCAGCCAGGACGGCTACATCGTCACCAACAACCACGTGGTGGACGGCCAGGACGGCCTGACGGTGGCCCTGAACGATGGCAAGACGACTGTTGACGCCAAACTGGTCGGGCGAGATGTGGTAGGGGACCTGGCGGTCCTGAAAATTAACGGGCCGGTGCCCGCCTTCGCCACTTTTGCCGATAAAGCCGAGGTGGGCGAGACGGTTATCGCCATCGGGGCGGCCCTGGGCAATTTTCGCAATTCCGTCTCGAAAGGCATCGTGAGCGGCCTGAACCGGACCCTGCCCTCGGATAACGGGGTCTATATCCAGACCGACGCCGCCATCAATCACGGCAATAGCGGCGGCCCGCTCTTAAATTTGAAAGGCGAAATCGTCGGCATCAACACGGCGGTCCTGCGCAACACCGGGTCCGGCACCCGCAACCAGAACGGCGTTTACGATGTGGCCGAGGGTCTGGGGTTTGCGATACCGTTCAATGTCGTCAAGTTCGTTTCGGACCAGTTGATTGGCAAAGGCTCGGTGACGCGGAGCTATTTCGGGATAACCTACCAGATGATTACTCCCGCCGAAGCGGGCACACTGAGCGCCAACGGACGGGCTTTCCCCCTGGTCGAAGGGGCCTGGATAAATAGCTCCAGCGGTTCTTCCGGGGTTATCAAGGGAGGACCGGCGGATAAAGCGGGGCTGAAAGATAACGACGTGATTACGGCGGTGGATGGCCAGCCGCTCAACGATAACAACCCGCTGGTAAATGTTATCCTGGGGCATAAACCGGGCGACACTATCAAGTTAACCGTCCAGCGAGGCGACCAGGTCGTAACGCTTGACCTGACGCTGGGAGAGCGACCCAGCGATTCTTAGACTAATGACCACCTGTCCTTATACACAGTTCTAGCATCGGAACTGTACCAATTCAACCTGTTACCAGAAGATGAAGTCGCGAGCCTTCATCTTCTTTATTTTATAATTAAATCATACCCCCGCAAGCCAGTTAAAAACCCGCTTCCAGGCATCCGAAAAAGTGGTCCGACCAAAAAGCCACCCCTTTGCTAAACTTCACTTTTAAAACCTTGCTAAAAACTGCTGGGACCGTTCCGCGAATAAATCCTATCCGACCCGGCCCGCGCTGGCCGGGATTTCTACAAAAGTTCAGGACTTGGTTGGAGTAGTAGTGGAAGTTTGCGGCCTGGCGTAGCGAATAACTTCCAGGGCGGCTTTCCACATTTCATCGTAGCAATGCAGACAAAGGTTTTCGGGAGAATGGGTCTGGCAAAAATAGCGGCCACACTCGTCTTTGTAACCCTTACACTGACCAATTACCGGATCGCTGCAACCAAAAATGTGACATGCAATGTTGCCTGCCATTTTGGTAACTCCTTAACATATTTTAATTAAAACCGGGCACTAATGTTGTATGAATTATATATTAGCGGCTTTGATTGTCAATAGATTCGGGATTGGATTCGCTAATGAATTTTTGAAAACCATACAATATCTGGATAATCGCGGGATTTTCTCACTTCAAAACCGATATATGGGGTACTTTTGAACGGTTTATGACACCGGTTTATCACACTATGATAATCTGCCCTTTATTGCGGTGAAAACCGTTTTCCAGAAATGTTTACTAAATCTTTGCAATTTTATACTAAAATAAATAAAGGACTTTGTTACTTTTTTCATTAGGTGTGGTATATATATTTATGTAAGGTAAATTATAAAACTCCCGGCTCCGCCCGGCCCGGTTAGCTTTTCAAAAGGGGCTATCTTACAATTTCTGGCAACACTGCACAACCGAATAAACGTTGGAGTTTTTCGAGAAAACGAGGAAACAATGGAACCAATTACAAGCGCGAAAGGAACCCGGCGGAGACTGCGCTGGGGTAGCTGGTTGGCCGTAGCAGTTTTAATGTTAGGTTTGAGCCTCACGACCTTACCGGCCCTCCCGGCCCTGGCCGCCGCCAATATTGCCCTCTCCAATACCTCGCTGCAACCGGGCGAGGTGCCGGTGGTGAGCGGCATCGGTTTCAACCAGACCGAGAAGATTTCCTTATGGTTGACCGCGCCCGACCGCACGGTCCAGGCTTACGGGGCGACCTACTCCGACGCGAACGGGAATTTCAATAACTATTCATTCCCGGACGCGTCCAACTTTACCCAGCAGCCCGGCTTCTGGTACATCACGGCCCAGGGGCTGGTGAGCAATAACCAGGCGATTGCTTCCTTTACGGTCGGGCAGGTCGCAACACCCCCGGCTAACCCGAACCCGCCGGTTGCGACCCCCGCCCCGGTGGTGACACCGCCTCCGCCGGTCGAGGTTGCGCCCGGCGCGCCCACCCTGAACATGGCAAATAACATCATCCGGCTGGACCAACTGCCCGTGGTAAGCGCCAGCGGCTATAACGGCGGCGAACGGGTCGATTTCTGGCTGACCGGGCCGGACGGCTCGGTCAAAACCTATGGCTTTGCCTACGCCCAACCGGACGGCACCATCACCTCGTACTCAAACCCGATGGTCGCGTTGAACCAGGAAACCCAGGCCCAGGCCAACGCGCGGGCGACCGGGCAGCTTGGCCTCTGGTACATTACGGGCCACGGCACTGCCAGCGACAAGACCGGAGTGACTAACTTCGTGATAGCCGGGCCGACCCTCACCGCCAGCATCAGCAGTATCAGCGGCAACGTGGTCACCTTCACCTACAGCGCGTCGAATTTCTACGCCCTGGAAAGTGTCTCGATGTGGCTGACCGATGCTTACGGGCACGTCACCTCGCTGGGTTCGACCTATGCCCGCCTGGATGGGGGTCTGCCGTCGCTGGAGGACAGCGTGGGGAATATCATCTCTACGCTCAACTTCCTGAATAATGGCCTGACCGGACCTTACACCATGACGGCGCAGGGCCAATCGAGCCACTTTATCGTACAGACGGTGTTAGCGAACCCGCTGGCCTCGTAATACCCGTTCTGGTAAGCCCCTGATTTAATAAAAAGGACGGTCCCCTGCGAAGTAATTCTTCACAGGGGACCGTCCTTTTTCTACGAATTAACCGGGGAATTATTATTAGTAGAGTCAGTATCTTGTCATTATGTGACCCGATGTACTAACGAACATTGACTCGGACCTTTGGGCGGGTCGCACACCCGAAGGCGTCTCCGCGCCGTTGGCGTATAAAACGGTCGTTCAATTGTCATTCCGAGGGAGGGTGTAGTAACGAACAAGTGTTGAGAAAGAAGACCCGACCGAGGAATCTCCGCGCTGTTGGCGTAAAGTACAGCCCAAAACTGTCCAAAACCTCCGGCTGAATCAGACTTCGACCTGGCGCACTTCAAACCTGGCTTAGTCCTTGACTGTGCTATTGCCCAACGGTACCCACACGTGGGTGCCCAGGATTCCTCGCAAGCTCGGAATGACAACCACTACTGGACGTACCATTCGAAATTACATTCTGCCTTCTACCCTCTGCCTTCTGACTACTAAATTAAGCCCGGCGGGCCAAACCGAGAATATCCGCCAGGACGCCGCTGGCGGTCAGTTCCGCCCCCGCGCCCGGTCCCTGCACAATCAAGGGGCTCTGGTCGTAACGGGCCGTCCTGAAGACAATCAGGTTGTTGGTGCCCTGCAAGCGGCCAAACGGCGAATCCTTAGCGACCTTTTCAAGGCCAACGCGGCAACTCTCCGGTGTGACGGTCGCCAGGTAGCGCAGGACTTTACCCTCGCGGGCGGCTTCCTCGACCCGCCCGGCGTATTCGGCATCGAGTTGCGGCAGGCTTTCCATGAAACCGGGAATATCCAAATCGGCCAGTTCGGCGGGGTAGAGCGCCTCGATTTGGACATCCTTTAGCTCAAGGCTGCTGCCGAGCAACCGGGCCAGGATGAGGGCCTTGCGGGCCACGTCCACCCCGCCCAGGTCGTCGCGGGGGTCCGGTTCGGTAAAGCCTTTTTCTTTGGCTTCGCGGACCGCCTGGCTGTAGGAAACGCCCGCTTCGAGACGGCTGGTCAGGTAGGCCAGGGTGCCGCTAAAGGTTCCGTTGACCTGAAAGACCCGGTCCTGGGCGTCCTGCAAGGCCGTTACGGTGCTGATGACGGGCAGGGCCGCCCCGACCGTCGTTTCGTAGCGGAGGCGATTGGCCCCGGTCCCGGCGGCGGCGAGCATCTGGCGGTAGTCCGCGATAGGGCCGCACAGGGGCCGCTTGTTGGCGAGGACGGCGTACTGGCCCTGGCGCAGGGCCGCCGAAATCACCGGCTCCATAATCGTTTCGGAGGCCCCGCTCACGTCCACCACGACCAGGCGCGCGCCCCGGTCGTCCCGGCGCAAGCGGTCGAGTTCGGTTGCCAGGACGCTCAGGTCGCTCGGTTTTTCGACCGCGCCCGCCTGGTCTTTGAGTCTTTCGGGTGGGTTGGCCTGGAACCCGGCCAGGAGATGGCCCAGGTGCTGGGGCGAGAGGGCCGAATTTTCGTCGAGGTGCAGGGCCGTGCGGCTATCCACCAGGGCCCGGTAGCGCAAATCAATGCCCAACCGGTTGTAAATATCGGAAGCGTTCCGGGTCACCAGGCCGAATAAAGCCCGTCCGACCCCGCCCATGCCGTACTGCACCAGCTCAACTACCCGGCTCGACCCGCCCATACTCAATTCTTCCCCTCTACTTACCTTCTAATAACAATATTCTGTAAAAACGACCGTACTATGGTCCACCGCGACCCGTGCCCATTGGGTACGGGTACCCCGGATTCCCCCAGGTACGACCGTGCTATCGTCCAACGGTACCCACACGTGGGTGCCCAAGATTCCTCGGTTCCCTCGCGCCCGGAGGGTGTGACATTTCGTAAGGCTGTGCTATGGTCCAACGGACCGGAAACGCTCTCAGGTGTGGTCAGAATGACAATCTGCCCTCTGCCCTCTGCCTTCTGACTTCTGCCCTCTGCCTTCTGCCTTCTGCCTTCTGCCTTCTGCCTTCTGCCTTCTGACTTCTGCCTTCTGCCTTCTGCCCTCTGCCTTCTGCCCTCTGCCTTCTGCCCTCTGCCTTCTGCCCTCTGACTACTAAACACTAAACACTTTCTCACGCCCGACGCATTGTACCATTTTAGGGGGCAGTCCGTTGGGGGCGGACCGCCGGGGCACGGCTCTTGCTTTTTACCCTACCAGAACCAGATGGTGCGAAAGGAGTATGGTAACGAAAGGAGTATGGAAATTGACAGGTAATAAAGCTAAACAATCATACAAGGGCAGCGACAAGGTGCGCGATGTGATGACAACCGACGTGGATACGGTCAACCCGTCCACCAAAGCCGGGGAAGCGGCCCGCCAGATGCGTGACGCCAATGTCGGCTCGTTGCCGGTAGTCGACCGCCAGGAACTGGTCGGTATCGTGACCGACCGCGACATCACTATCCGGGTCGCGGCGGACGGTATCAGCGCCGACGACGTGATGGTCAAGGAAGTCATGACCGCGGACCCGGTGACGGTCCGGCCCGACCAGACTATTGACGAGGCTTCCGCCGTGATGAGCCAGCACCAGGTCCGGCGTTTACCGGTGGTAGAAGGCCATAAACTGGTCGGTATCCTGGCCCTGGGTGACGTGGCGGTTGACCCGTCCAGCCAGGACGAAGCAGGCGAAGCCCTGACCGGCATTTCCCAGCCTTCCGAGATGGACCGGAGTATCCAGAACGAAGCTTAGGCTTAGCCCAGGCTTAAACCGCTTCTCGGAACGAAGTTTAACAATAAATCAGGCTCGAATCCCAAAGATTCGGGCCGATTTTTTTGTAGAAACAGGCAGAAAAAAGTCCTGTTTTTGGCCTCGCGCCCGCAACGAGCCGAAATTCAGGGGAACAAATGTGATCTGTTTAACGTACTTTTAATAACCCTGGTTGTATAATTGGTCTGGTCTTATCGGTCTGTTCGAACTACTTATTGCCCTTTTTATGGAAACTATCTCCCGAAGTCCGTATTTCCCGGCTTTGGCAAAGGAAGGACTCTGATGTTGAAACACCTGTCCAAATGGAACTTTCTAGTAGTAGCCTTGCTATCTTTAACCGTGTTTTTAGCCGCCTGTGGCGATAATACCCCCACCAGCCCGCCGCCCGCGCCCACCGCTTCGCCCACTCCCAACAGTGGCATATCGGTCCCCGCAGGCGCTAAAACGACTTTAGCCGCTAACTACCCGGATAGCACCGCTCTTTTTATTTCAATCAATACCGACACCGCCAGCGGGCAGATTAAAAGCTGGCAGAAAATTGTCGACTACCTGGCCCAGATTCCCGAAGTTAAAATGGTCACCCAGAACGCGGACCTCCTGGCCCTGGCTCAAATCGGCACCTACGATGGCGATATTAAGCCCTGGATTGGCGGGGAACTCGACCTGGGTCTGACCGATGTTAACGCGGTGGTCAACCTGGTAGGCGGCGTGACCGGCGCTTCCGTAGGCACCGTTAGCAACCAGTTAGGTACCGCCCCGGCTACCGCCGATGCCACTACCGCCACCACTACGAGTGCCGCGACCACCAGCCAGAGCACCGAATTGCCGCTCTTGATTGGCGCGACGGTTAAAGACCAGGCCGCCGCCGAGGCCTTTATCAACAAACTTGGGACCAAACTGGCCGGGTCCGGCCTGGCCGCGCCGACCAAAGAGACCTACAAAGACGCCACCTTCTACACCTTCAACCTGGGTATCGCGGAAGTGGTAGCCGGTGTGAGCAAAGACAAACTCTTTATCGGTGGTGGCCCGGCCCTGGTTAAAGGCGCGTTCGACCAGGACGCCGCCAAGAGCCTGGCCGGTAAAGCCGACTTCAAAACTGTTGCCAGCAAATTGCCCGCCGATAACCTGACCTTCGCGTACCTCGATTACCAGACCATCATCAAGACGGTTACCAACAACCCGCAGGTCAAGAGCGCGCTTGCCACCCTCGACACAACCAGCCTCGACTATACCGGCAGCGTTGGCGTGGCCTTCTCGACCGCCGCCGAGGGCTTCCGCATCGACTCTTACCAGACCATCCTGGCCGATAAGACCCCGACCGCGATCGCCGATATGTTGAAGAAGGGCGCGAACCCGAACAAGTTGCTTAACGCCCTGCCCGAATCGACCCTGGCCTTTATGAACAGCCGGGACGGTGCCAGCGCCTACGACCTCTTTGTCTCGACCCTCAAATCGGCGGGCAGCACCTCCGGGGTGGACTTCGACAAGTCCATCACCCAGTTCGAGCAGCAGACCGGTCTGAGCGTCAAAAACGACATTGTCAGCCTGTTTAGCGGCGAGTACGGCCTGTTCGTCACGCCGGAACCGAATAACAAAAACGTCCCGGTCGGCTTTGGCTTACTGACCGAAACGAGCGACACGGCGGGCACCCAGGCCAAACTGGACAAAATCGCCGACGCTATCGCAAAGAACGCCAGCGGCAAAGTGACCTGGACCAGCAAGACGGTCGGCTCGACCACCTTCAAGACGGCCCAGGTTAGCGACACCCAGTCGCAGGCTACCGTGACCGCCAACATCGGTATCGCGGGCAACTACGCCTTCTTCAGCCTGGGTGACGACACCACCGCGGGCCTGATTACGGCGGCGACCGGCGGCAAAAACTTCACCAACGGCGCGAACGCGGCGAACTTCACCAAGGTCAAAGCGAACCTGCCCGGCGACAACAGCGGCTATTTCTTCCTGGACATCCAGCCGGTAATCAAACTGGCGACGGCGAACCTGCCTGCCGGTGCGACTGCCAATGAAGTCAAGGCCGTCACCGACAAACTAGCCAAGCTTTACTCGATTGGTTCGGCCACTCACCAGACCACCACCGAGAGCCAGTCGGTCGTCTACATCTACTTCCCGGTTACCCAGTAACACCCGGTAAACTCGAAGTCAGGCTAAGAAGTTAAGCTACACAAAAGAAAAAGAAGCTGCCAGCCCGGCGGCTTCTTTTTTAACTTTTTATATTCCCTGGTTGTTAAAACCCGGCTACATTTGGATTTATACCGGGTACGGATAAAGACCCTAACTATGTCAAACCCTTCGGGCGTGAACGAAGTGAAGGCACCCAGTGGGTACCCGCCGACCCGTTGGGCTAAAGCACACTCATTGTCCAACGGACCGGAGATTCCGTGCCTTCGGCACGGAATGACAGGGCTTACTTTACAGGCTAGCTAAAAACCGAGCCTGGCCGTGACTTTATCCACGCCCGCGCCCTTGGGTAACGCCACCACCAGGACCTGGTTGCCCTTGCGGACGAGCGTTAAATCCTGGTCGGCGGTGGACCAGCTTTTTTTGAGGTCGGTGCCGGTCCCGCTGCCGTTCAGGTTAAAGAGACGAGGCATGCTTCCCGAAGCGGCGGTATAGAAATCGGTGGCCGCGCTATCGCTCTCCCACTGGGTCAGCCAGACAAACCCGGTCTGCCCCTGGCCGTTTTCGAGGGCCTGGTAGCGGTCCCCGGCCCAGCCCTTGACAGCGTTGGTAGCCTGGGTCTTGGCCGCGGCATCTTTGGGGTTTGCCATGCCGGTCTGAAGCCAGATGCGGCTGGAAAGTTCGCCGTTCGTGTTGATGTCGAGCGATTTCCAGCCGCTACCCAGCACGTCCACCATCGAGGGCAGCGTGACTTTTACCGGCTCGACCTTGTTCTGGTACTTGGTAAAGTGTAAAACCTGGCTGGTGGATTTAGGCGGATAATCGGTGAAAGCCTTGTTCACCATGTCCCAGCCGCCCTTGTCGTAGAGGGCCTTCACAAAGGCGTTACCCTCGTTATAGGGGAACAAGAGGCTTTCGCTCAGAATCAGAGGGGCGTTATCCAGCACCTTGCTGCTCGAATCCTGGCTGCTTTTAATCAACTCTTGCAGATCGGTCTGGTTCATGTTACCGCCCGCAATCCAGTTCAACTGCGATTGGACCGCGTCCCCCTCAATCAGGGCCAGTTTAGCCACGCTGGCGTCGTCGCTCCATTCCTGGTCGGAGGGCTGGCGTTCGGGGCTGAACTTCTGCAGGTCGAAATACTGGTCCTGCAAAGCGTGGGTCAATTCGTGTTCGGCGGTAAACCTGGAGAGGGCGTCTACCTTGCTGGGGTCGGTATCGGAAACGATGTAGAGTTTCTTGGTGCGCGGGTCATAAAAACCGATAACCTGCTCGTTCAGCAGGTCGATATAGGTCTGGGCGTAGCTAAAACTTTTCGGGGCAAAACCGAACGCCTTCAAAATCTTTTCGTCGCGGGTGACATTCTCGGTCGGGTTATCCTTGTAAAACTCGTCCGTCTGGTACTTGGTGAGGTCGGCCCTGGTCATAAAGTTGGTCTCGACCGGGGTCTTGAAGGTCAGGTTACGGGTCTTTTCGGTCTGGCTGATAATCGTCTGGATTTGCTGCCGGGCCGAGTCGGGCACCTTGACCGTCGGCACATCGCTACTGGCGCCACCGGTAGCGGCAGGGCTACCCGCCGCCGTGGTACCACTGGTGGTGCCACTGGTGGTGCCGGGCGCGGCGGTCGTAGCGTTGGGCGCAGTAGCAGCGGGCGCGGTGGTCGCGGCGGCGGTGGTCCCGGTGGCCGTTGTAGTCGCGGCGGAGGTCGTCGCGCTGGCCGAGGTGGTCGCCGGGGCAGTCGTGGCGGGGGCGGTCGTCGCCAGGCCCAGGCTAATCGGGGTATTTTGTTCGGCGCAGGCCGTCAGCAAAAGGCCCAGGGCCAGCCAGAGGACGGCGGTCAGTCTTAGAAGATGTTTTCGGGGTCGTTTCTTTTCGAAGCCGTTCGATTTAAACATAAAAGTGCTTTTACTCCTGTCTTGTTTTAGCCGGTAGGTTTGATTATAGCAGAAGGCAGTAGTCAGAGGACAGTAGGCAGAGGGCAGAAGTCAGAGGACAGTAGTCAGTAGGCAGAGGGCAGAAGGCAGTTTTTAGTGTTTAGTGTTTAGTGTTTAGTGGTTTTTCACCCTGCGGGCGCGAGTGTAGGCGAGAAATCTCGGTTTTTGTATTGTCATTCCGACCTCCTACGCTTATCACACCTTAAAGGCGTGACCAAAGTGGAGGAATCCAGGCCGCCTCAAGGGCACAGGTTCCAGGGGCTAATAACACACTTGGCACATGCCAAACTTCCCGGTCCCCTCTGACTTCTGCCTTCTGCCCTCTGACCTCTGGCTTCTGCCCTCTGCCTTCTGACCTCTGGCTACTAAAAAAGGAATATAAAATAGGAGAACCCCGTAACTTGTTCGCCTGCTCAACGAACAAATTCGAGGCTCTCTGTCTGGCCGCTGCTCACGGCCTGGGATGGAGATTGGAGAGAAAAGATAGAGAGGATATTTTCCGAAGAAACTCATCTTATCTGCCGTTTATCTCACCGGTTAATTGATTGTTTAACTTTTAAATGTTTATTTCCTACAAAAGTTGCGTCGAATTTATTAACGTTGATTTTACCACTTTTTTCGAAATTGTGTGCAAATTTTTTAACGAATTTTTAAGCAGTTTTCAAAAGTGGTATCGTTTTCATACGCTCTTGTTTTAAATCTAACGCCATTCTATCATATGAAACTTTGGATTCGCACCTAACGTATCTTTTTGAAAGCCATTTAGTGGCGCTGCTTATAGAATAAACGGATTTTGGAGGCTTTTTGGCGATGGGCTGGCTCACCTTTCTTTACCTGGCAAGTTTTATTATCGGACTAACCTTTACCGTCAGCGCATTTTTGATGAGCTGCCTGGCAAGGTTCAACCGGGTCCTATCCCAACCCACCGAACGAAAATTCAACTCCTGGCTAAACTTCAACGCCAGCGCAGTCTTGCTAACCTGGTTCGGCGCGGCGGGTTTTATCTTTCGCTCTCTCAAAATCAGCGAGGAACTGACCTTGCTCCTGGCTATCCTGCTCGGCCTGGCCGGGTACGCCATGATCTGGCTGTACGCCTCGCGCCAGGTTTTCAGGAGAAACGGGGGCGAAACCGCCCTTAAAGGCACCGTCGCGACGGTCCGGCAACTTGAGAACGGCCAGAGCGAGATTGTCTTTTACTCGCAGGGCGTCCACTTTGCCGTCCCGGCCCGCGCCGCCGATGGCCGCCAACTGGCGCCGGGGACGCAAGTCGTCGTGGTGAGCCAGGATAAAAACGTGGCCCTGGTAGAAGATTTAGACCAATTCCTGGTAAAAACCGGGGCGAGCCGGTGGACTTCCACCGAATTAAAATCTCCACGTTCATAATACCAGAAAATCAACTTTTTGTGACTAAAAAAACCGATTTGACCCCACCAATTTTTACTACGATTCAGGAGTACTTCCGTTTGTACATCAAATTGAGGGCAAAACCCAGCAATTTCGGAACCTTTTTGCCATAGGGCAACCAGATTGGCTCGCTTTTAAGGCCAAAGCGGTCGGTCAGGATGGTCTGGGGACGGCAAAACTTGCGCAGGCTGTCCGCCCCACCGTGGCGGTAGCCCAACCCGCTATCTTTTATCCCACCAAAAGGCACTTCCGGCAGAATATAGTTTATAAAAACATCGTTGACACAGGTCGAACCGGCTTCGAGTTTTTGGGCCAGCGCCTCGCCCCTGGAAGTATCGCCCGTCCAGATGCTCGAAGAAAGGCCAAAATTGGAGGCGTTCGCCAGCCGCAGGGCTTCATCGGCATCCTTCACCTTTATAATCGGGAGAAGGGGGCCAAATGTTTCTTCGCGCATCACCAGCATATCCGGCGTGACGTTGGTCAGGACGGTCGGCTCGTAAAAAAGGCCCTCGCCCCGTTTGCCCCCGGTCAGGATATGGGCGCCCTTGACCCTGGCATCGGCCACCTGCTGCTCCACGATGTCGAGTTGCCCCTGGTAAGTCATCGGGCCGAGGTCCCTATTGGAAGGGTCGCCCGCCGGGCTCCCAAGCCGCAACCGCTTGACCTGCTCGACCACTTTCGCCACGAAAACATCGTAGACCGGCGCTTCCACGAAAAGTTTCTCGACCGAGATACAGACCTGCCCGCTATTGAAGAAGGCCCCGGCTACCGCGCCCCGCGCCGCCCGGTCCAGGTCGGCGTCCTTGAGGACAATCATGGGGTCTTTGCCGCCGAGTTCGAGCAGGACCGGCACCAGGCGGCGGCTGGCCCGCTCCATCACTTTCTTGCCGGTGTTGGTGCCCCCGGTGAAAGCTATCAGGTCGGCGTTATCGACCAGGCTCCCGCCGGTCTCGCCCCACCCGGTCACGACCTGCAACAGGCCCGGCGGAAAGCCGACTCCCTCGGCCAGTTCCACCAGCCGCAAGGCTGAAAGCGGCGTTACCTCCGACGGTTTGACGACAACGGCGTTCCCGGCGACCAGCGCGGCCAGGGCATCCCCAAACCCCAGCAGGAGCGGAAAATTCCAGGGCGAAATCACCCCTACGACGCCGACCGGGTGATAAACCACGCGGGCCCGTTTGGTCTTGAGGAGATGCAAGGGCACCTTATAGCCTTTGAGGAAACGGGGGGCCTGGGCGCAGTAGTAACCGATAACGTCGGCCAGGTAGAACAGCTCCATGAGCGCTTCCAGGGGCGGTTTGCCGTTCTCGGCCACCAGCGTTTCGACAATTTTTTCTTTGTTCGCGACCAGTTTGCTCCGCCAGCGCAACATAACTTTGCGGCGCTCGTTAAAACTGAGGGCGGCCCATTCCTTCTGGGCGGTCCCGGCCCGCCGGACGGCTTGCTCGACCTGGTCCGGGGTCATGACGGGTAGTTCGGCCAGTTGCTCGCCGGTCGCCGGGTTATAGACCTTGAAGGTCGCGCCGGAAGAAGGGTTGGTTGTAGCGGGGGAAGTAGATTTTTCGAGGGTGTCCATACAAGATTTCCTTCTGGATTAGTTCCGAGTTTGTTCTACGAAGTAAATGTTAGTCTTTTGTGGTAAGTGGTTAGTAGTTATTTAACCAATGTTGCTAGTTTGAACTAGCGAAGATCTTT
>MKTJ01000037.1 GCA_001898225.1 Chloroflexi bacterium 54-19 | reverse complement strand
CATCTCCTTAAAAACTTATTTTTTATCAAGTTTGCTTTTGTTTCTTAGCAACCTGATTAATACGTTAGAAAACGGTTAAAAATTTCAGAAAAGTTAGTATTTAGCTATCACGTTTTAATATTTACCTGATAGCTAAATACTATCGCTAATCCCTACTCTCCACGCATCTTCTTGACAATTTCTTCCTGCAAGGTGCGAGGCAACGGGTCGTAGTGGTCGAATTCCATCGAGTAACTGGCCCGGCCCTGGGTGCTGCCACGCAGGTTGTTCACGTAACCGAACATTTCGGAAAGCGGGACGTAGGCCGAGATGACCTGGGTATTACCACCGCGATTGTCGGAACCAAGGACCATACCGCGGCGACTGTTCAAGTCGCCCAGGATAGTACCAAGGAATTCTTCGGGGGTGGTAACTTCCACTTTCATAATCGGCTCTAACAGTACCGGCGTTGCTTTATTCACGGCACTCTTGATAGCCATCGAACCGGCAATCTTGAAGGCGTCCACGGAGCTATCAACTTCGTGATAGGAGCCGTCCACCAGTTTCACCTTTACGTCAATCACCGGGAACCCGGCGATAATGCCGTTTTTGAGAGCTTCGCGGATACCCTGTTCGACGCCCGGAATATATTCGCGGGGGATGATACCACCAACGATACCGTTGATGAATTCAAAGCCTTTACCGCGTTCGTTTGGCTCGACGGTAATCCAGACGTGACCGTACTGGCCTTTACCACCGGACTGCCGGACGAAGCGGCCTTCCGCACGGGCGGTACCCTGGATGGTTTCGCGGTAAGCCACCTGCGGGCGACCTACGTTCGCTTCCACCCGAAACTCGCGTTTCATGCGGTCCACGATGATTTCAAGGTGCAATTCGCCCATACCGGAGATAATGGTCTGGCCGCTATCCTCGTCGGTGCGAACCCGGAAAGTCGGGTCTTCTTCCGCCAGTTTCTGCAGGGCGATACCCATCTTATCCTGGTCAGCTTTGGTCTTCGGTTCGAGCGACTGGTCAATAACCGGTTCAGGAAAGGTGATGCGCTCCAGGATAATCGGGTGTTCGGGGTCGCAGAGCGTGTCCCCGGTGAAGGTGTCCTTCAGACCGACCATAGCAGCGATGTCACCGGCGGTTACTTCTTCCACGTCTTCACGCTTGTCGGCGTGTAACCGGACGATACGACCGATGCGTTCGCGCTTGTCCTTGGTGCTGTTCAGGATGTAAGAGCCAGTGCGGACCTTGCCACTATAGACCCGGAAGAAGGCCAACCGGCCATAGGGGTCGGCGACAATCTTGAAGGCCAGGGCCGAGAACGGCTGATTCGGGTCGAGCGGGCGGTCTTCTTCTTCCTCGGTTTCAGGGTTAATCCCGACCACCGGGGGCTTGTCGAGCGGGGAAGGCAGGTAAGCGACAATCGCGTCGAGCAGCGGCTGGACACCCTTGTTTTTAAGGGCAGAACCGCACAGGACCGGCACGATTTTGCGGGCGATAACGGCATTCCGCAGGGCGGTGTGCAGTTGTTCGGCGCTGATTTCTTCGCCTTCCAGGTAAAGCATGGTCAGTTCTTCGTCGGTCTCGGCGATTTTCTCGACCATAGTCTCGCGCATCTTTTTGACTTCTTCGACCATGTTCTCAGGGATTTCGGTCGAAGCCATGGTTTTACCCTGGTCGTCGGTGTAGATAATAGCCTTATTTTCGATAAGGTCAACGATACCCCGGAAATTCTGCTCCAGGCCGATAGGCAACTGGATAGCGACCGGGTTCGCGCCCAACCGCTCGATAATCATATCGAAGGTGCGGTAGAAGCTGGCGCCGGTGCGGTCCATTTTGTTGGCGAAGCAGATGCGGGGCACACCGTACTGGTCGGCCTGACGCCAGACCGTTTCCGACTGCGGTTCCACACCGGCTACACCGTCGAAAACGACGACGCCGCCATCGAGTACGCGGAGCGACCGCTGCACTTCGACGGTAAAGTCTACGTGACCGGGAGTATCAATAATGTTGATCCGGTGGTCCTGCCAGAAACAGGTGGTCGCCGCGGCTGTGATGGTAATACCGCGCTCGCGTTCCTGGGCCATAAAGTCCATGGTCGCAGCGCCTTCGTGTACCTCACCGATTTTGTGGACCAGACCGGTGTAATAGAGAATACGCTCGGTTGTCGTCGTTTTACCGGCGTCAATGTGAGCAATAATCCCAATGTTACGAGTTTTCTTTAATTTATCCAGAGCAGTATCGGCTGCCACAGGAACCTCCATTTACTTTGTCGGAAGTCAGTAACCAGTTTGAGGACCAGATGCTGACAACAAATTTGTTACTTCATTTGTATCTGCTAACCCAAGGGCCGTTAGCTGTCAACCACCAGATGGTCAGCGTCTTTGGCGTTCGAGGCTGGCGACTGACTGGTAAATTTCTACCACTTGTAATGAGCGTAAGCCTTGTTAGCTTCGGCCATCTTGTGGGTATCTTCGCGGCGTTTGATGGTCGCGCCGGTATTGTTAGCGGCGTCAATCACTTCGGCGGCGAGTTTCTCGGACATGCTGTGACCGGTGCGGGCACGGGCCGAACGGAGCAACCAGCGGATCGCCAGGGACTGGCGGCGTTCGCCCTTTATGTCCACCGGCACCTGCAAAGTGGCACCACCAACGCGCTTGGGTTTAACTTCGAGGACCGGCGTAGCGTTGCGCATGGCCTGCTCGAATACTTCCATCGAGTCGCGGTTGGTCTGGGTGCCTACCAGTTCGAGCATATCGTACATAATGCGCTCGGCCAGGCCCTTTTTGCCACCCTTCATGATTTTGTTGGTGAATTTGGTGATGGTCCGGCTTTTATAGATGGCGTCCGGTACAGTTTCCCGGCGCTGAACTCTCGCTCTTCGCGGCATTGGTAACTTTCTCCTTTAGAATGAGACCTGCATATACATCAGGCGAACCGGCCAAGACCGGCTGGAGGCAGCAGGCGTATGATTGCCCACCCCACCCTCGTCAATAAACGGCAAACGCGTTTTGTTTCAAACGCGCAAAAATTGGTAGAGTAGCATTTCCCTGCGGAATTTCCACCGGATTAATGACCCTACCGCAAATCAACCACCTCGTTACAAAGCCCTTCTTTTCTTCGCGCTTCGCACAAAAATAGCCCATGAAAACGGAGGGGCTATTTTGCTGGAGGTTGGCTTTATTTGCCTGTTGAAGCCCCGCTTACCTGGCTGGTAAACCTGGACTTCCGCCATTGTCCGCCCGGTCACTACTGGTATGTAGCGTTTTGGCGGAGTGGCTGCTCAATCTTGTGGCGTAAACCAGTGGAAGATTGAGCCTGGCGGGTAATTTCGACCTGATCTGCGGTGCAGCTACAGAGAGTTAAACAAAATTACCCGGCTTTTAATATCCTGCAAAGGTGGCGAAAACCACCGGGAGACTAGCGGCCCTTCTTGGCCGGAGCAGCGCCCTTACCCTTGGCAACCTTGGTGCCGTACTTGGAACGGGCTTGCTTGCGGTCCTTAACGCCCTGGGTATCCAACGCGCCACGCACAATGTGGTAGCGCACGCCCGGCAAGTCTTTAACGCGGCCACCGCGAATAAGGACTACCGAGTGTTCCTGGAGGTTATGGCCTTCGCCCGGAATGTAAGCGGTTACTTCCATGCCGTTCGACAAGCGCACGCGGGCAATTTTACGAAGCGCCGAGTTCGGTTTCTTGGGGGTCATGGTACGCACCTGGGTGCAAACGCCGCGTTTCTGCGGGGCACCCCGACCGCGCGTAGTCTTGCCCTGCAACGAGTTCAAGATAAAGCGTAAAGCCGGTGCTTTGGTCTTTTTGATGGTTGCCTTGCGGCCTTTTCGCACCAACTGGTTAATAGTAGGCAACTAAACTTCCTCCTGGGTCTGTGGCCTTTTATCCGGGCCATCCTCAATTTCTGGCCGACTGTTCCGTTTACCGGCCCGTTTCCTGCGACTCACATTAAAAAAGGCCCAAGAGCCATTTGTTTAATCCAAGTGACAGTTAGCTAAGTGCAAGTAGGGATTATACTGCTTTGGCCCCCACTTGTCAAGCCATTGACCCCGGATTTTACTCTTTTCACGACGTAAGAGAAACTATAAGGCGATTAAAATTAGAAGGAGGTTAGAAAAGAAAGTTGTAGGTGGCTCAAATCTTCTAGCCTATATACGTAGCTTACCTCAAATTTGTTTCAACCGGGGCGTAAAGTTCTACCGGAATAGCCATTTTACCCAGATATTCGTAAAGAACCGGGCCAACTTCCTCCCATTCCAGCCCGCCTGCGCCACACCCTAAAGCCGGGACCGCCATCGAGGAGATGCCCATTTCGCGGTAATAGGCCAGCAGATATTCCAGACCCTTAACAATATCTTTCAGGTAGGAGCGGTCTCGCCAGTGGTTTTTGGTCGGGAAATTCAAAATCCAGGGGCCGGAGGCTGATTTAAAAATATAAGGTTCGCCGAGTTTGACCTCGCTTCGGTCGCACTGGGCCGCATAATCGGCAAACATGGCCGGAAAACGCTTCTTAAATTGAAGAGCGATACCTTTACCCATTACGCCCTGGCAGTTAACAGCATTAACCAGCGTTTGAGCCTTTGATTCTAACAAGTCGCCTGAAACGGTTGTAACCATGATTTTTTACTTAAGGGTTATCAATAAAATTGCTGGCCTCTCAATATTTAAATACCTTAACCGCCTGAAAAGTGCCGATTAGTTTATAGGCATGCCCGCCGATTGAAACGCTGTCGCCAGGGGAGCGGGTCGAAAAGACGGCGCAGGGAGCATCTACGGTGTCTTCGGGCCGTAAGTGGCCGGACACATTCGGGACATTCACGTTCTCGATAATTAGAGGCGGTTGGCCGGGAGTTTCCAGCAATTTCCAGATTGGATATTCGTATTCATTAGGGTTTAGCATCAGGCCAAGGCTGCTACAGTTCTGGGTTTTTATCAAAGCGGTAGCCTGGGTATAGCTTTCCTGGATTGTTGGGTTCTTTCTAAAATAACTGTCAATCCGGCTGGTGGTAAAAATGTTAGAGCCGCCCACGAACGGTTTCGAGGTATCAAGAAACAGGTTGGGAACGGCAAACAGGCACAACACTACCAGCACAAGTGAAAGCAAAACTTGCGGTCGAATATTCGCCAGGGTCAGGGCCAGGAAGGGTGTGAAAAGGACAAAGAACGGCAGATGCAGGCGACTACTCCAGGGCTGGTAAATTAGCACCAGACAGAAAAGCAATATGCCACCTACCAGGCAGAGCAGATACCATAATACCGGAAGGTTTTCGCGTAACTGTTTTTGGGTAAAAAACAGCACGATAGCTGCGAAAATGAGTAGAGTATGCACCAGGTTGCCGGTTACATCTTCGTTCGGGCCGATACGGTCCAGCATCACAAAGGGAATCTTACCCCAGGTGGTGTTGGGGTTGTTTATATCCGCCCCGATAATGGTATGCACGAACCGGATAAAACTTAAAGTGAGGTTGTTAATAAAGCCAAAAGGCGTATCCAGATGCAAACTCAGGTTTCTGAGAAACTGGGAAATCATGGTCTGGATACCAATATCCCGGTTTGCATAAAAATAACTATTGCCAAGCGGCAGTTCTTCCGGCGGTCCGACCGGCGAACCATAAAGACTGATATTCCGCAGATACTGGGGCAGATTTAGCAAAATAACGAATAAGCCAAAGCTAAAAAGCAGGTAAACCAGGGTTAGTTTGGAGCCTTTCAATTTTGTCACAAAGAGATACAGGGTAAAAGGGAACGCCACGAAATAGGCTACGGGTTTGGTCAAAATCGCCAGACCAAGGCTGACACTCAAAAGGAAGAAAAGGAATTTGTCGCCGGAAACTTTCCAGCGCAGGAAGAAATAAACGAAACAGACCAACCAGAAAGAGTTGACGTAATCGGTCTGAGTGCTGCTGGCCTGTAAAATCCCCATTGGCAGAGTAGCGCAAAAAATAACGGCCAGGGCCTGGACCCTGGTGTCCGCACCGAGCAATTTCGCTATAAGCGAGACCCCAACCAGACTTCCCACCATCGCGAACCACTGGACTCCACCCGCCAGGACATCACTACCAGATAAAAGCTGGAATTGCAGGATGAAATATTCGGCGGCAGGACCTTCATGGAGTTGAGGCAGGAAATCGGTAGGGTAAAAAGCGACGTTTTTGTCCTGAATCCAGTGCATGACCCTGGGCAGATGGTAGCTCATTGAGTCGTAATTGACGGGCGGGGTCAGGACAGAGAGCAATCCGGTAATTCCGACAACCAGCAAAACGAATACAACGAAAACTCGTGGCAGGAAAGAGAGTTGGCTGAACCTGGAACGGAGTTCACCCGCCAGAAGCCCAAAATCGCTTAACTTTAAACCGGAGAAATATTCCTGGTGGCTTCGCCACAACGGGACTACGGGAACGATACAAAAGAGCAGCCAGCCCAGCGCAATAACCGGGAATACCAGCAGACTGAAAAGGCTCGAAACTTCGGTCAGGACTACCGCGCCCAGACCCCACACCACGCCCGCTTTGAGAAGACCTTCCCGGTAATCTTTCTTGCTGAAACTAAATAATAAGAAAAACAGGCTAAAAGAAATAAGTGGAAGCAGGGCTGCCAAGTTGCACCTTTATTCCGATAGGATTGTCCGAACCGTCGGGGACCATTAGTTAAATTCCGGGTTTTACTCTTAGAGTATACATGAAACAGATTCTTCGAACAAAAAATGGCTCTTATGAGAATTTTAGTGATAAAAACTGTTGATAAAAGTTGTTATTGAATTTGCTTCTCATATAGAATTATTTCCCAATTTCCAACACCAACGAAACTATGCCCTACTTCGTGAAACCCGCAGCTTAAATACAAAGCCTGGGCAGGTAATTGGCTGATAGAAGTATCGAGGTGTAAGCTTTTACAACCTAATTCAATTGCCCGGTTTTCCATTGCCTGCATCATCAGCTTACCAAAGCCACGTCTGTGGTAATTTATGTCCACACTCATGTGCCGTATTTCACCTCTATCGGCTGAACTCTTCTTTAAACCACAAATGGCTACGACCTGTCCTTCAAACACACCTACTAGAAATTTACCATCGCCTTGTAAATAAATTTCTTTAATATGCAGCAAATCTGCGTCGTCACCTGGATAATTATCCATTAAAGGAACCTGTTCTCGTGTTAAATTTCCGAGGGCAGTATGCCAGATTATCCAAACATCGTTTTTGTCTGAATCTTGATAGGTTCTAACCCCAAATGAATTTGTCATATTCAACTCTTTCAAAAAAAATACATAAATATCCGAATCAGCTTTTGGCATTAGAAAATCAGCCAGGTATCTGCTGTACTTTTTGTAGAACAGAGCTACCTACTTTTCTGAAATCTAAATTTCAACATGCAAGAATGGTTAGTTAGATGTATATACTATATTGCTTAGTTTTTTAAAGTCAAGCAGAATTTTGAAAGAATTAATCATGTGGTCGTATTTGCCCCGGTTCTTGATTTAGAAAGAGTGAATGGGTCAGGCTAGGCGGCGGGTTGGCCCTTTTTAAGATTGGCCCGGTATTCCTTTAAAAAGTGTTTTACGACCGACTTTAACTCGCTTATTTCGGGCGGCAGCCATTCCAGCCCGGCCAGTTCCTCGTAAAGGGCCAGGCGGTCGGGGCCCCGCGCTATTTCGGCCTCGATTAAGTTCTGCCGGGTCAGGCCCATTTCTCGCTCGAACCGGGACATCACTTCCTCGCGACGGCGCTGTTTGGCCCGTTCGCCCAGCCACTTCACGATACGTTCTTCATATTGTTCGAGAGTGCGGCGCGTTTGTTGCAAAGCGACGATTTGGTCTTTATCGAGGTCGGGGGGCGGCATTTCGAGGATGCCCAGGGCCGTTTCGACCCTTTCCCGGTACTGCTCGAAAAGTTTGCGGGTGCGACTGTCGTCCCGGCGTTTGAACCGGGTGGCTTCCCACCAGTCGACCGAGGCCTGGGCCATACGGACGTGCGATTTTAGCCACTGCTGGGTCGGACCGATGGTAGTCCGGTCGTAGTCCAACTGGCGGGCCTGGGCTTCGGAGAAATTTCCTTCGATAATGTGATAAGGAAACATGATCGAAACCAGGGCGCTCTGGCTCAAAGGCCAGCGCCAGCGCCGGGCCCGAAAGCGAAACCGGGCGTGCTGACCTTTCAGCCGCTCCACGATGTCCCAGAAATCGCCGATTATATAGAAAGTCTTTTTGTCGTAACCGACCTGGACCGCTACCATAGCTCTTTTTATCTAATGTTTAAGCTTTTACCCAAAAGTACCCGCCCACGGCAAGGCAGGGATATGTTAAAATCTAGCGTAACCTTACCTTCTTTGTTTAAAATGACTCTCGTTCGAAACACTCCCTTGAGGCGGTTTAGTCCGCTAACCCTGGCTTTACCAGGCCCGAAGCGAAAGTCGCGTCTAATATAATAGCAATTACCGAACCGTTAGGAGAACCACAACGTGGAAAATGGCACAGCCCTGGGCGCGGAAGCAATCCAGAAGTTAAGTTTTGAAGAAGCCTACGAACGCCTGAACGAAACCGCCGCCCGGTTGGAGCGCGGCAATCTAAGCCTGGAACTCTCCCTGGCTTTATATGAAGAAGGTGTGCTCCTTTCCCAGCATTGTGAAAATCTCCTGGATAAAGCCGAATTGCGGGTCAGCCAGGTGGCCCCGCTCAGCGCCGGGTTTGGAAAAAGTGTGGAAGCCTCCGACGATGAGGATGACGAGGACGATTTCACCGGGGACGATGACGATGATACCGGTAGCGACGACGATGATGACGAGGACGAAGACCCCTTAGCCCGGCTTTTTTAGCCCCCACATTTACCGGAGAAAGAGAATTTATGCGGGCCAACCTGGCGGCATTTACACGGAAGAACCGGCTTTCTATCCTGCTCATCCTGCTGCTTTTCGTGGGCGCTGCCCTCTTTGTTTACGGTTATGTCGCGGTTGAAAAAGCTTTTTACGTCTGGGATAACGAATTTTATTACCGCTTTACCGGCGAATTGTTCCAGCAATTCAACGTATCCTTTGGGGCCGGGCTGCACTATCTCCTCGAATCGCTGAACAATGACTACAACGTCTATTACGCCCTGGCAATCCAGCCCTTCTTTTTTATTGCCGGAACTTCCCGCCCGGTCTACGAAATCGCCCTGGTGGTCGTCTATCTTGTCCCATTTATCCTGGTGACGGCGCTGGTCGCCCGCAAACTGCTGGAAAACCGGGCGCGAGGTCTTTTCTGGCTGGCAATCGGGGTCGCCCTGCTAGTGCCTACCGTCATGTTACCGACCCTGCGGGCTTACCCGGATACCTCGTCAGCCCTGGCGATAGCCCTGGCAACCCTGCTTTATTTGAAAGACCCCGCTTTTAAACGCCTGGGGCAACTCCTGGGGGTCGGGCTTTTAATCGGGCTGGCCGCCTTGCTCCGGCGTCACTTTGCCTATAGCGTCTTTTCGTTTTACGGAGCGGTCGGGGTCGTGGCCCTGGTCCGGTTCGCCGGGGAGTGGCAGTCCAAAAAAGGAAAAGCGGTACTCCCTTTAATCAGGCGAGTTTTCCAGGTGGCCCTGGGCGCTATTTTCGCCCTGCTCACGGTAACAATCTTCAACCCGCAGGTCGTCGCCAAAACCCTGGTGATAGATTTCAATAAACTATACGGCTCGTACCTGGTGCCCTGGCCGCAGGAGTTCGGCTGGCTTTTGGATAGCTTTGGCTGGCTGCCTTTTGGCCTGGCGGTAGTGGGACTATTTCTGCTCTGGCGCAACTCCACCCGCAAGGAAGAAGCTTTATTTTTCGCCCTCTTTGGCCTTTTCGAATTTCTTTTGTGGGTCTTTTACATCAGGCAAATCAGCATCCAGTACACCCTGCACCTGGGTATATTTATCGTGGTCGGGCTGGCCTCTTTCATTTACTATGCCTGGCAATTCCTGAAGACCCGGACGCAGCCCACCGTCTTCAGGTCCACTGCCGCTTTAGGGGTAGTTCTTATAGCCGCCAACCTGCTGGCGGGGCTGGCGTTTCCGGCCCCGACCAAAATCTTTTCAACCAACTGGCAGCCCATGATTCGCGCCGATTACCAGCAGGTTGTCAATCTCGCAAAATACCTGGACGACCATACCACCCTGGACGACCCGATTTACGTGGTGGCTTCTTCCTATCATTTTAACTCCGACACTTTACTGGCGGCCAACCGGGTGGCAACCGGGCAAACCGACCCGACCCTGCTGCTCCCCTCCACCCCGGATATTGACTCACGGGATTACTACCCGCTCGAACGCCTCCTAAGCGCCACGGTCGTGGTCGTGATAGACCCCTTTGAATATCACATCGCACCCGACCAGCAACAGGTGGTCAAGGTCGTTTATGACATGTTTTTGCAGAACAAGGCCCTGGCCCAGGATTTTTCGGTTATGAATCCCGGTTTTCCGATTGATGCCAGTACCAGGGCCGTAATCTACAGACGGGTTAAGGCACCTTCCCTCGTTACCAGCCTGGAAACCTTGCAGATGATTCAGAGTTATGTCAAACAAAGGCCGGGGATTCAATACGACTGGATAAACCTGGACCCCCCGAATATGCCTACCTTTAGCCTGACCGACCGCCGGGGGACCGAACTGGAGATTGACCCTGCCAAATTTGGCAACAAAACCGGCCAGGCCGAACTGGTCTATAGCTGGCCCGTGACCGGGACGGAAAAATTCCAGGGTAAAGTTTCTTTCGAAAAAGAGGGCTGCGGCGAAGCAACCGTGACTTTTTCGGCGGCTCAGCCGGACACCACCCCGGCCCAATTTGCAGAATTCAAGGCAAAACCGGGCCTGGGTCAGGATTTCGAGGTGGATTTTTCAAAGGCTGCCGGGAAATTCGTGGTGCTGAATGTAATCCCGCCCGCCCAGCCCGGTTGCATCTTCAAAGTCGATTTGGACCTTGAAAAATAAGTTTTTAGTACTCAGAGGCCAGAAGTCAGAAGTCAGTTTTTAGCGTGTAGAGGTTTTGTCATCTCTTAACTTTGAGCATGCTTAAAGGTGAGGACCAAAGCACGGAGGTATCTGGAATGACAGCAAATACTAAACACTAAAAACTATGCCTGGGTTTGACGCTCCGCCAACCAGTATGCTAGACTGGTTTAAGGTCAACCGGCTCGAACAACAAATTTTGGAATTGGGGATGTGACCCGGTATCGGGCCGGGAGTTTGGATTTTTTGACGTTTTAGCTAGTTAGTTGAGTCTGTAAAATTTTGTCTGTGGTTGAAACACTCCTCCGGGCTTTTTTTGCCTGGCTAATCTATCCCGGTTTTCTTTTTCTGGCACTCGCAGGAATATTACTTGAAGGCTTGCGGCGGCGTTTCGCCGGGCGAGTGGAAGGTCGTGAAGGCCCTGGCCTCTGGCAGGGCTTTTTCGAATTAGGCAAACTCTTCCGGCGGCCCACCCTGGTCCCGGCAGGTTACGAGCCGCCCGAAAAAGATACCGCTGCCCAGGCCCTGGCCGCGACCCGGCGTGAAGGTAGTCGCTGGGGCCTTTTCGCGATCCCAGTGGCGGGTATCCTGGCCCTTTCGACCGGGGCGGTGTTGTTGCCATTGCCGGGCAATTTGTGGCCTTACCTGAACAATTCCGCAAAAGCCCTTGGTGCCGACCTTTTAGCGGCCAGTTTGTTGTTCCTGGTCCCGGCTATCGGGGCGGTGCTGCTCGGTTCGCTGGGTGGCTCGGTCTACAGCCAGTTGGCCGGGGCGCGCATTTTTCAGCTCCTGGTAGCCTGCGCTGTCCCCTATGCCGTGGCGGTCTTTGGTCCGGCCCTGGCCCTGGGAAAGTTGGATTTACGGGCGGTAGCCGCCGCCGACAGCCTGCCGATGCTCGGCGTCAAGGCCCTATGTGGCATGCTGTTCCTGCTCTGCCTGCCAGTAATCTTGCGGCTTAAACCGCTCTCTGCTTCGAGCGGCGAGGCGTTGGAAGGTGTCACCAACGACCTGGGCGGCCCGCCCCTGGCCCTTTTCTACCTGGCCCAATGGATGGAACGGCTGGCCCTGAGCGTCTTTTTCGCGGTCGTTTTCGTGCCTTTCGCCTATAACAATGTCATTTTCTTTATCGCAGGGACGCTGGTGGGCCTCGCTATTACCGGCATTGTAGACGCGCTTTTCAGTCACATCCGGCTGCGTGACGCCTTTAATTTTTACCTGCGCTATACCAACCCGGCGGCGCTGGCCTGGCTGGTGCTGCTGGCTCTGGCGGTTAAAGTTTAAAACTATGCTCACAGATTTTATCAATAACGGAATACCGGGCTGGCTGCTGCTGGTCGTTGCCGCCGGGTTGACAATTTATGCTCTGGCGGCTATCTGGACCCACATTTCGGTCGGGTCCTTGCTCGTCCAGAACCTGTTTCGCTCCAACCGGGTCAATATGCCCGAACTTGGCAAACCGCTCTCGGTAGTCCAGGCCGGGACCGACCAGGAGACCAGCACGGCCCTGGTGCTGGCCCGCACCCCTCTGCCGATAGATACCGACCGGCCCGCCGAACGTGACGCCGGGAACCTGATTTACCCGGTGGCCGGGCGCAACGGCCTGAATTTCGCCGCCGACCGCTGTATAAGTTGCGGCCTGTGTGCCTATAGCTGCCCGACCGGGGCCATTTCCACGCGCAACCTCGAAGGAAAGAATAGTTATCTACGCCGCTTCGACCTGAAAAGCTGCGTCTATTGCGGGCTGTGCGAAGCTAACTGCCCGACCCAGGCCATCCGGCTAACCTTTAACGTCGAGCCGAGCCAGCCGGAACCCGCTTTCCTGACGGTCGAGGGTGAGGTCGAGACGACCGCCTGCCGCCTGTGCCGCCGCAAAATCCCCCAGGTGGATTTGCTGGCCGAACGGATTTACCAGGGCGACAGGACCGAAGACACAAAAACAGACGCAAACTACCGCCGGGTTATCAACCCACAAGGGGTCTGCCAGGAATGCCAGAAACGTGTGTTAGAAGCCGAGGAGGTGGTATGCGGATAGTAGTAACCGGGACCAACGGCCAGGTCGGGAGTGCCCTGGTAAATTTGCTCCAGGCCGAGGGCGGCCACGAAATCAAAACAATGACCCGCGACAACTGTGACATCTGCGACCGGGTGCTGGTCCGGCGGCTGGTCGGCAGTTTCCGGCCCGACCTGATTTTGCACCCCGCCGCCTATACCTATGTCGACCAGGCCGAAAGCGACCCCGAAACCTGCTATCGTATAAACGCGCTCGGCACCCAGAATCTAGCCCTGGCGGCGGCCCAGAACGACGCCGCCCTGCTCTATGTCAGCACCAACACTGTCTTTGACGGGCGCAAACCGACCCCCTACTACGAATACGATACCCCCAACCCGGAGAGCATTTATGCCCGAAGTAAGCTGGCGGGGGAGGAATATGTCAAAACACTGCTTAACCGCTACTATATAGTGCGGACAAGCTGGGTCTTTGGGCCGCGCCCGACTGAAGGTAAATTGAACTTCGTACGCCGGATGATTCAACTCGGCGACGAACGCGGGGCTGTCTCAGTCGTTGACGATGAAGTCAGTAACCCGACTTATGCGTCGGACCTCGCCGCCGCTATCTGGGAACTGGCTCAGACCGAAGCTTACGGCCTCTACCATCTCGCCAACGAAAACCCGGCCAGCCGCTTTGAATTTGCCCAGGAAATTTTCAGGCTGGCGGGACGCGACAAAGTAAAAGTGACCCCTTCCAAGCTGGCCGATTTCCCCCGCCCTACCCCGCCGCTTTACCAGAGCGCCCTGCATAATTTTGCCGCCGCTACCAACCTGGGTATCCGTCTGCGGCCCTGGCAGGAAGCCCTGAAAGAATATATTGGCACTTTATCTTAAAAGAGAGACAGTAAAAAAGGCGAATTATAGCAAGGAAGGTAAAGTAAAATGACATCCAGACCCGCGGCTTTTTCCCGGCAACTCCCGCTCGAAGGGGTTTACAATGTGCGCGACCTGGGCCATTACCCGACCCGCGACGGCAAACGGACCCGGTCGGGCCGGTTCTTACGCTCGGACAACATCGGCAAACTCTCGGAAGCGGCCCGGCAGCAACTTGTTGACTGGGGCCTCAAAACCATCGTGGATTTGCGTTTCGACGCCGAGGTAAAGTTGTTCACCCATTGCTTCGCCTCACACGACTGCGTCACCTATCACAATGTTTCGCTCATCAACCCGGTCATTTTAGCCAACACCGAAGAACGCGAACACCTCTACCAGTTCTATACTTATTTGCTGGAAGACGGCAAAGAAGAGTTCCGGCAGGTAATCGAAATCCTGGCCGAAACCGAAAACCAACCGGCCCTGTTCCACTGCCACGCCGGGAAGGACCGCACCGGGCTCATCGCGGGGCTGCTCCTATCGCTGGCAAACGTGGCTCCCGGTATTATCGCCGACGATTACGCCCTGACCCGGCAGTATATTGCCCCTTTAATCGAAATGTGGCGCGAGGAAGCTATCGGAAGGGGCCAGGACATGCAAAAGTTCGACCGGGACAACGCATGCGACCCCCGGACGATGCTCGAAACCCTGAAATACCTGGACGAGAATTACGGCGGGGCGGAAAAATACCTGCGCGCCAGTGGAGTCAGCCAGGCCAACCTGGACAGTTTGAAGGCGGCTTTGGTTGAGTGATTTCAGCTATTCGATCATTATTCCGAATTATAACGGTGCGCGTTTCCTGGGCGGCTGTCTCGATTCAATCAAGGCCCAAACCCTCCAACCGCTCGAAACTATCGTGGTGGACGACGCCAGCACCGACGGCTCGGTCGCGCTGGTGCGAGAAAATTACCCCTGGGTAAAGCTGCTGGTGCGGGCCAAAAACGGCCAGTTTGCCAGGGCCTGCAACGACGGTTTCGAGGCGGCCCAGGGGAATGTCCTGGTGTTGTTCAACAACGACGCCGAGGCCGCGCCGGGCTGGTTGGCGGCGATTGACCAGACTTTCAGGGAAAGACCCGAAATCAGCAGCGTCGCCAGCCGGATAATGCTTTACGACCGCCGCAACGTCTTTCACACGACCGGGGATTATTACAAGGCTAACGGGGTGCCGGGCAACCGGGGGGTCTGGCAGGAAGACAAAGGCCAGTACGACCAGGCCGAAGAAGTCTTTGGCGGCTGCGGGTGCGCGGTAGCTTTCAAACGGGAAGTCCTGGACGCGGTCCGCGCCGATAACCCGGACGGCAAGATTCTCGATGAAAGCCTGGTGATGTACTGTGAAGACGTGGATTTGAACCTGCGGCTGCGGTTGCGGGGTTTGCGCTGTCTTTACCAGCCCCAGGCCCTGGTCTATCACCGGCTGAGCGCGACCGGCGGCGGTACTCTCGCCAGTTACCGTAACGGGCGCAATTTTATCGTGGTCGCCCTCAAAGATTTACCGGGTGGTATCCTTTTGTCCAATCTCCCGGCCATTGTGGCTACCCAGCTAAAATATGCTTTCCAATCGCTCCTGAAAATCCGGCTCAAAACCGAACGCGCCCGCCTGAAAGGGCAATTTGACGCCCTCAAAGCTATCCCCGACACCCTGCGCCGCCGCAAGTTAGTCCAGGCGCACCGCACCATCAGCACCGAACAGTTCGCTGATTACCTCGAATTTAATCAAAAATAGTCCAGGAGTTTCGATTCCGCGCATTTAGGATTGTGATATTGTCCAACGGACCGGAGACGCCCTTCGGGTGTGGGGCAGAGCTACAGAATGACAATACGGTTAGTAATCCCAGACAAAGACAAACTGGTACATCAAAAACAGGTTTAGCGGCACCAGCGCCCAGAGGACGGTTTTACTCAAAAGCCGGGGGGCGCTTTTTAATGTCGCTATTTTCTCAAAGGCATTGGTCAGACCGATGGCGAAAATTAAGAAGCTACCGATTAAACGGCGCTGCCCGAAAGAATCACCGCCCCACCAGTCCTCCGCCGACGAATTTATTATAACCTGGGCGAAGAAAGCCGCCAGCAAAGTTACAAGCCACCAACCTTGCGGATTTTTGGTGCGCCATGTTCGCCATAATAGCCAGAGAAAACTCAAAAAACCCACGAAAAGGACCGGGTTGAGCAAAAAGAGGCCGTTATGGGTTGAAAAAAGGATTTCGAGGATGTGCGGGCTGGATAAAAACCCGGCTCCCTGCGGGACCGTAAGCGGGTTGTTGAAAAGGTAGTTGTTGATTAAAAAGATGGGCAAGCAGCTAAAGAAATAGACTGCCCCGAAAAGAACGAAGTTCAGCAGTCGAAGGTTCCAGGCGGTCGCCCTGTCCCGCAAGAGCAGATAAGCCAGGAAAAGCCCAAAAATGCCGATGGTAACGACGTTCTGGGTGCGGACCAGGGTATGCAGCCCTGCCGCCGCCCCCAAAATAGCAAACTGGAAGGTATTACCCAGGTTATCGGTGGCCCGTTTGAAACAATAGACAAACAGCACCAGGCTGAAAAAGTCGTAGACGTGGCTCATCGAAACTTCCATGACGCTGTAGTAAAACAGGTTGGAAGCAAAAAGCAGCAAGGCTAAAGCCGGTAGAATCGCTTTGAGGCTGAAATAGTCTTTTAAAAGCAGGTAGACCAACCAGAGGGTCAGCAGAGTATAGACCACGGCAGCGTACATTGTCCCATACTGGATAAAGAGACCCCAGGGGTCGAGGTCTATCCCGGCATGAAAGAGCAGGTTGATGAGGCTGCCGCAAACCCAGGTGACCAGGAAAAAGGGGAACCACAAAATAGCCGGGCCGACCGTCCACAGGTTCGAGGGGGCGCCATTCACCGGGTTGATATGGGCGCGCTGGCCGTAGGGGTCAATCGGGAGGCGCATCCAGTCCGGCTTGGGCGTAAGATAATTATTTGTAAAATTTATGTCGTGGTCGTAAACCAGCGAGACCAGGAAGTGGTAATAATATTTCCCGTCCGACTCGACCTTATAAGACCAGTTCCGGTAGGTACCAAAGGCAAAATAGGCAAAGGTCAGGATAATAAAGAGGGTCGCAAAGAAACCAATCAGGGTCTGGCTTTTATTAGATATTTTGATTTTACGGTCCAAACCTTCGTTTGCAGTTACCATATCAGAAATGGGCCAGGTATAACCGGGAATTACAGGTCAGTGGTGACAGCCCTATATTAACCAACCCCGGCAATTTTTGCACCTGGACTTTGCTACTTTTTCGATATTTAAGCCCAAATCCAGATTTAATAATTCCAGACAAAGACATACTGGTAAATAAAGAACAAGTTTAGCGGGACCAGGGCCCACAAAACAATTTTGCCCAGGAGCCGGGGCGTGCTTTTCCATTCTCCCATTTTCTCGAAAACGTTGGTCAGACCGACCGCGAAGATAAAATAGCTGCCAATCAGGCGGCGCTGCCCGGTAGCGTCGGCGCCCCACCAATCAAAGGCCGCGGCGTTTATCACCACCTGGGCCATGAATGCCGCCAGGAAAGCGACAAGCCACCAACCCTGGGGGTTCCGGGTGCGCCAACTCCGCCAGAGCAGCCAGAGCGCGCTTAATAAACCGACTAGCAGGACCGGGTTGTAATAAAACATCCCGTTATGGTCCGAGAAAAAAAGTTCGAAGATATGCGGGGCTTTTAGAAAACCATCCCCCTGCGGAATCGTGATGGGATTATTGAAAAGGTAGTTGTTGATGAGAAAGAGTGGAATACAACTGAAGAAATAGACCGCCCCGAAAAGAAGGTAGTTTAGCAGCCGAAGTTTCCAGGCGATTTGCCGCTCTCGAAGCAGCAGGTAGCCCAGGAAAAGCCCAAAAATGCCGATGGTAACGACGTTCTGGGTCCGGACCAGGGTATGCAGCCCTGCCGCCGCGCCTAAGATGCCAAACTGGAAGGTGTTCCCCAGGTTATCGCTGACCCGCTTCAAACAGAAAATGAATAAGACCATGCTAAAGAAATCGTAGACATGGCTCATCGAAACTTCCATGGTGCTGTAGTAGACCAGGTTGGTAGCGAAAAGGAGCAGGGCCAAGCCTCCCAGGATAGCTTTGAACCCGAAATAATTTTTTAAGAGCAGGTAAACAAGCCAGAGCGCCAGCAAACAGTAGACCACGGCGGCAATCATAGTGCCGTACTGCATGTACAAACCCCAGGGGTCGAGGTCTACCCCGGCGTGAAAGAGCAAATTGATGAGACTGCCGCTGGCCCAGGCGACTACGTGAAAGGGGAACCACAAAATAGCCGGGCCGACCGTCCACAGGTTCGAGGGGGCGCCATTCACCGGGTTAGTGTAGCGGTGCTGGCCGTAAGGGTCGAGCAAGAGGCGCATCCATTCGGGCTTGGGAGCGGCATAGTTGTTGGTGAAATCTATGTCGTGGTCGTAAACCAGCGAGACCAGGTAATGGTAATAATATTTCCCGTCAGCCTCAACTTTATAAGACCAATCCCGGTAAGTGCCGAAGGTAAAATAGGCGATGGTTAAAATCAGGGTTATAGTGACGAAGAAACCGATTAAGGTCTGGGTTTTTTCGGCGATATTGATTTTGCTTTCAAGGCGTTTGGTAAAAGCGAGCATTGAAAAAGAATCCAGGGCCTAAAAGTTATAAGTAAGACGATAAATAGACAAACAAGGTCAGGATGCCAGGTAAAAGTAACAGTAAAGATGCTGGAATTATAGTAACCAACCCAGGTGATTTTTGCACCCGTACCTTGGTACTCTTTTTGAAATCTTTTCCTTTATTATCATCAATTTTGGATAGGGATATGTAATGTGGGGGTCCGTGGAAGCAAAAAGAACTTGAGTATCATAATTTTTGAGAAATGATACCCAAGCTTTTTACCACAAATTTATCAGGGTTTTATCAGGAGGCGGCCCCGGACCTTCCCGGCGAGTATCTGGCCGGTGGCTTCAGGCAAATCGTCCAGCCCTATTTCGCGCTCGACCGTCCAGGCCAGATTTTTAGGTTTGAGGTCGTTCGCCAGGCGGTTCCACAAATTCAGGCGCAAATCCATCGGGCACGCCACCGAATCAATACCAAGAAGGTTGATACCCCGCAGGATGAAGGGAAAGACCGTGGCGGTAAATTTTGGTCCCCCGGTATTGCCTATAGAGGCGATAGAGCCACCGTATTTGGTCGTGCGGGTGAGGTAGGCCAGGGTATTGCCGCCAACAGCATCGACCGATCCGGCCCAGCGTTCTTTATCCAGCGGCTTGCCTTCCGCCGAAACTTCCTCACGACTTAAAATCTCCGAAGCGCCCAGGCCCCGCAAATAATCGTGTTCGGTTTCCTTACCGGTGCTGGCGGCAACAGTATAGCCGAGGTTCGAAAGCATGCTGATGGCGTGACTGCCGACCCCGCCGGTCGCCCCGGTAATCAGGACCGGGCCGTTTTCAGGTTTGAGGCCGTTTACTTCCAGTTTGTGGATTGCCAGGGCGGCGGTAAACCCGGCGGTGCCGAGAGTCATGGCTTCCCGCAAACTCAGGCTGCGCGGCAACGGCACCACCCAGGCTGCCGGGACGCGGGCGTATTCGCTAAAACCGCCATAGTGCGAAACCCCCAGGCCGTAGCTGGTTACTATGACCTCGTCGTTTTCACGGAACTTTTTGTCGGTCGATTCGACCACTCGCCCGGCCAGGTCAATGCCAGGCACGAAGGGATATTTACGCACGACCTGGCCGTTGGGGGTGCTGGCAAGGCCGTCTTTGTAGTTTAAGCCGGAGTAAACGACCCGGATTAAAACCTCTCCATCGGGCAAATTTTCCCTGGTTAATTCCTTGACCCCGGCTTCGAAAGCGTCTTCGGTTTTGTTGACCACGAAAGCCCGGAAAGATTCTGCCATTGACCTTTTCTCCCTCTTAAATTTACCCGCTAACTTGAACCAATGCGTGATTGTGAAGCTTGCATAATCATAGCATATAGCGCCCGTATCTGGCATATCCGATGCTCTTATAACTTTCCAAAAACGTTTAATGGAGCAAAGGAGGAATTTTGCCAGAAGGACCGAGCATCAAAAATATGGGCGACCGGTTACGCGTGGCCCTGGAAGGCCAGGTCATTACCGGCGTCCGTTCGCGCTACAAAAAAGCCCGGCTGGAAAATTGGCCCGAACAAATCCAGGACCAGACGGTCACAGCGGTCAGGACCCACGGGAAGAACCTCTTTATAGATTTAACCAACGGTTTTTCCATTTACAGCCACATGTTGATGTGGGGAAGCTGGCATATCTACCGTCCCGGCGAAGCCTGGACCAAGGAAGACCGGTTGGCCCGGTTGGTGCTGGAAACGCCGGTTTCGGTGGCAGTCCTTTTTAACGCCCCGGTCTGCGAATTGCTGGCACCGGGCCAGTTGCCCCTGCACAAAACCGCCGCGATGGGGCCGGACCTGCTTTCACCCACCTTCGACGCCGGGGAGGTCTGGCGACGTTTGCAGCTTCCCGAAAACCGCGACCGTGAACTGGGCGAGGCGATTATGGACCAGTTTATCGTGGCGGGTATAGGGAACATTCTAAAGTCGGAGATACTATTCCAGGCCGGGCTGCATCCCCAGCGTCCGGCGGGTAGTCTCAGCAAGGCCGAGTTTGAGGATTTTATCCGCTATAGCCTGGAACTCATCCAACGTTCCTACGAGCAGGGGAGTTTCTTACGGGCCTTCCTGCCCCCCGAACTCTTACCAGAGGAAGTTCACGGCAATACCCTCGGTTACGTCTACCGGCGGCGCACCAAACCGTGCTATGTCTGCGGCACGCCTATAAAAATGGTCCGGCAAGGGCTCGGCAAGCGCATGACGTGGTTCTGTCCGTACTGCCAGCCTGAAGAAGGGGGCGGTCTGCCACTCGACCGGCGCGAGATAAACCCGGCTGCAAACAAACACCCGGCCTGAAAAATCCGCTATAATTCAACGAACAGGGATTTTTAGAAAACTTGAAAATAGCGAGATAATTTTAAGCATGGATGAAAAGACTGCGGCCCTTATTGCCCGCATCAAAGAGAGAATCGCCGAAGACCGGCTCGACGACCCTGACGCTCCCGAATTTCCGCCTGTCAGCGCCACCGAAATCCGCCGGGCCGAGGGCCGGTTGGGGTTCCGCTTACCCGAACTGTTAAAAACGCTCTATACCGAGGTTGCCAATGGCGGCTTTGGTCCTTACGAGGGGATTCTTGGCTTGCAGGAGGGTTGGGCCACCCGAAACGGCGAAGGTAAAACGCTGGTCGAGACCTACGAGGAAGCCCAGGACGAAATTCCCGACCTGCCGAACTGGCGCTGGCCGGGCGAACTCCTGCCGATTTGCGAGGACGGCGCGGGGCTAATCTGTCTCGATTGCAGCAGAGAGGAAAGCCCGGTAATAAGTTTCGAGTACAGCCTGGGGTCGGGCGGGGTGCCGGAGGTGGGCTGGCAGATTAACCTCCGGCGCGAATCTTCTACTTTTCAAAGGTGGCTCGAAATCTGGGCTTTCAAACCGCACCCCAACCGGAAATAGTTCTAGCAAATTTAGTTAGTACGTTAAATTTTTAACCGGAAAGCTTTGAAAAGACATGGACGAAAAAACCGGGGTGCTTCTTGCAAAAATAAGACAAATAATAGCCGCCGAAACCATCGAAGATGCTTTTGAGGCCGACTACCCGCCGGTTTCCATGGCAGAGGTCCAAGCGGCAGAGCGTGAATTGGGATTTTCTTTGCCTGAGTTGCTAAAATTACTCTACACTGAGGTAGCGAACGGTGGGTTTGGCCCCTACGACCGGATTATCGGGCTGGAAGAGGGGTGGACCGCTAACAATAACGATGGTGAGAATCTGGTAGAACTGTACCGCAAATTCAAAGAGGAATTGCCCTTTGAACGGGACTGGCCGGACGGCTTGTTACCCATCTGTGAGGCTGGCGGCAACGACACGGTGTTTTGCCTCGATACCAGTCGGTACAATAGCCCGGTTGTCTCGATTAAGCTTGATTTTTTTGATGAAGAGGGAGAAAGAGAAACCCTGGAAGTGGTCCTGACGGAGGAAACATCTTCGTTTCAAAACTGGTTGGAAGATTGGGCTTTCATGTCAGATTCTAACCGGAAATAAGATTAAAATTCTGGAAAAAGTAGCTCCCGGACTTTTCTAGCTTTAGCGGCCAGTTCTTGTATGCGTTCGGGTTTGCGCTCTATGGCCCAGCGGACCGTATCAATGCTTCTCAAAAGCAAAAGGATTTCGACTTCCGGTTTCATGCACTCGAAGTCGGCCCAACCAAGACCGTACCCTTTCAGAAAAGCTTTGAATTCGGTCTCGTTCGGAATCTGGTCGCTTATTTGCCAGTCCAGCAGGGCTGCCAGTTCGGTTTGTGGGACTATATTTATCTCGGCACAACCCCAATCGAGTAAAACAACCTGACCTGACGGCTCAACGATAGTATTTCGTGGACCGATGTCCCTATGTAACAGCCCAAAGTTATATACGCGCCCCTGTAAAGCCACAAACCTTCTCTTTATTTCGGCTGATTGCTCCCTATTAAAAACATCAAGGGCAAGCAACGGGTCATTCTCGGTCAGACTGGCGATATTATAAGCCAGGAAAGCAGGCCATTTTTCCCGGAAATTATCAAACCGGGCCGGGGTTATATCAGGCGGAGGAAAAGCTTCTATAGAGTTGATAAGCCGGGAATAGCTACCAAGCTTTTGCCAGATGGCGACCCTGCCGGGAACCACGGCGTCCTCACCATTTATCCCTTCCACCAGGCTTTCAATTATATAAGGAGACCCGTCCAGCTTCCCAACATCAAGGACGGTCGGGCCGGGGATACCTACCAACCGGGCTTGCTCGATACACCAGCGTTCTTTCTGATATTCATCAAAGTATATTTCGTCCTCGTTCAGCCTTACTACAAAAGGTCGGGTCGCGGTTTTGACCACGAAAACCTGATTGACACTGCCTTTTCCGAGGATTTGAGTTACTCCAATAACAACCTCACCCCTAAACTCGGCCACCGCTTGCCCGGCCTTTTCAGCATAATCAAGCGACATTAGATTTTTCGGTTATAGAGGTAGATGTATTTTCTTCTGATGAGCTTTCTTTAACAACGGCGGGCCGGACGATTTGCCGTAACCTGGGCGAAAGCAACCCCCCCAACCCGGCCACGATACAGGCCAGGGCCGAAATGCCTATCACAAAGTTAGCCGCTAAAAGTTGAAGCAGGACGCTGCCGATAAAAACCCCAAGCGGACCGCTGGCGCTAATCAGGGTCGAGCGCGCCCCAAAAACCTGGCCGCGCAAATTGGCCGGAATAAGCCGTTGCAAGAGGGTCGTTTCGATGGTGGTATAAGGGGCCCAGGCGCACCCGGCCAGGGCAAAGAAAAGCATCGCCACTGGCAGGCTGGTCAACCAGACCAGCGGCAAAAGTAACGCGCCCCAGCCTATCGCAATCACCGAAAAGACGATGCCGGGATGCGAATAGCGCGAAATCAAGGGTATCAGGAGCAACCCCAGGACCGCCCCCACCCCGAAAGCCGACCAGAGCAGACCGTAGCCGCTGGCGTCGGTGGCTAACTGGTCGCGGCTGTAGAGTGGCAAAGCCGGTTCGAGCGGCATGTAAGCCAGGAAAAAGACGAACGAAATAGTGGATATTAGCCGTACTTCTTTGAGGCGGAACAATGCCCCAAAGCCCGACCAGGCCCGTTTTTTCGGGGCGTCCGGCGCGCTTTCGACGCTTGAATTTCGCACAATATCAGGCAGGGAAAAGAGCAGAAAACCCATAAACAAAAAGGAAAAAGCGTCAAAGAGCAGCACAGGAGGGCCGCCGACCAGCGTTATCAGGAAACCGGCCAGGGCCGGGCCAATCAGGACCGCAAACTGTTCGCTGGCCGAAAGCCACCCGTTAGCCGCTTCGAGGTCCTCGTTAGGGACCATTTCAGGGAGCAATACCCGCACGCCCACGTTCGAGGCCGGGGTCAGTACACCCGCCAGCAACGCCAGCAGGTAGATGACCCAGAGTTGCAAAAAGCCGAGCCAGTAGAGGACCGGTATCGCGCCGATTATGCATGCCCGCAAAAAGTTGTCCACGCCCATTACCAGGCGAGGCTGGAAAATATCGAGCAACTTACCAATAAAGGGGCTGGTCACGATAGCCGGGACGCTGAAGCAAAAAAGGACGCCACCCAGGGCCGCGCCCGACCCGGTTAAATCGAGGACGAACCAGAGGAGCGCGATAGCCGTGAACATGTCGCCTAACCGCGATACCACCAGACCCAGCCACAACCGCCGGAACCGGTAGTCGCGTAACGGATTATTTTTTAGTCGTCGCAACCTTAGAGCGATGCTCACCTGGCTTCTTCTTCCTTTTTAGCCGATAAATAGCCTAAACCTGTAAAAGTATCTAGAGTATAAAGGAAATAGAGGCGAATAACACTGTTCGGTAGTACAGGAAAGCCCTGTACTTGTTTCGAATTGCCTGTATAATAGGGGCGTTGTCACTGGAACAGGTTTACTACTCCTTGCATATTTAATGAAAACCGCCCGCATTTTTGACTTCGAACCCGACAAACTCGCCCGCACCGAAACGGCCATGTGGCAAGCCTATTACGACCGCCGCCCGGCCAAACTTTTCCGGTTGAGCGTGCGTCTCTTGCAGGAACAGCTTGGCTACGGCAGGGCCAGGGCTTTGTATAACGCCTACCGCCTGACCAGGGCCGCCTTTGCCTTCAAGGTGGGCCGGAGCCGTCTCGATTACGAAAAAGCTTTGCGCTGGCTGGTGCCTTTCTATCAAGAAACCCACCGCCTGGTTAAAGCGCGCTGGAACCCGCAAGAGGTAGCCGAAAGTGAACTCGAATGGTGGATTATTCACCGGCACGATTTCCAGCCGGGCCAGACCGCCAGTCTCGAAAAAGCCCTGGCGAAACTGTGCGGGCTGGTCTATCACCTGCCCGAAAGCGAGCTTTCGAATTATGCCCACTACCGGGCCGAGGCCATGCTCCTGACCGATGAAGGCGTGCGGGCCAGGGAAAACGGCGAAAACTTCAAACCTCAGTGGTCCGCCATTCGCGCTTACCTTGAAAAATCGTACCGGGACCTGAGCGAGCGGCTAAACCGGACACCCCGTGAAACGACCAACGTAAAACGCATCCTGGCCGTGAAACTGGCCGACCTGGGCGACGCCCTCCTGGTCGTCCCGGCCCTGCGGGCCCTCAAACAGGCTTACCCGGCGGCCCGGCTGGATGTCCTGACCACTGAAACGGGCCAAAAAGCCCTGGCCGGACTCCCTTTTATAGATAACCTGATTGTCTTTGACAAATACCTGTTTGACTACCCCCGCCAGGCTCTCATGCCGCGCAACCTGGGGCGGGCCACCGGGTTCCTGGCACAACTGCGCCGCGAGAACTACGACACCACCATCTTTTTTCACCATTTCAGCCTGCGCTTTGGCATTTTGAAGTACCGGGCCGTTGCCGGGGTGGTCGGCGCCAAACGCAACGTGGGCCTCCACAACGGCGAACCGCTGGCGAACTTTCTCAATGTGCGAGTTGAGGATAAAGGCTTTGGCGGGGAGGGCTTGTCCGAGCGGGACTACTGGCGGCAGTTGGTCGAAGCCTTGACCGCTGCCGAGCCGGGACGGCCTTTTGAATACGATTCTCGCCCACAAATCTACCTGGACCAGGCCGCCCGGACCAAAGCCCAAAATTTGCTGGCCGAATTGCGTGGTAACGAACCGGCAAGACCCCTGGTGGCTATCGGCGCAGGCGGGGGCGGCTACACCATCGCCCGGCGCTGGCCCGCTATCAACTACGCCCGGCTGGCCCAGGTCTTGATAGAACAGAAAAAGGCCCGCGTCGTGTTGCTGGGAACACCCGGCGAGTTCGACCTCAACGAGCAAATCCGCACGCTGGCCGGGGAGGGTAACGACATTATCAACCTGGCGGGGCGCACCAGTGAAAAGGAAGTGACCGCGTTCCTGGCCGGGTGTGATTTGTTTATCGGCAACGATGGCGGATTGGCCCAACTGGCGGGAGTAACCGGCATTCCGGCAGTGGTAGTCTTTGGCCCGACCAACGCGACGGCCTGGCAGCCTTTCGGCACCGAGGAAGGCCGGGTGAAAATCGTCCAGGCCAGAATGGATTTACCCTGCCGTCCCTGTCTCTACCGGGACAAGACGCTAGGTAGCCGGTTGGGTTGCGCGGCCCGGCCCTGCCTGACCACCATAACTCCCCAGGAAATCCTTGAAACAATTAATGGGCTGGCGCTGTCATATAAAAAAGAAAGTGGCGCGGAATAAGCAGTTATCCTATCCTGCAACTACCCGGCAGCCAGCTACCGGAAGGCCCGTGAGGTGCCGGATAGAGGTTCGAAAATTTAAAATAAACGCTGCCAAAGCTGAAACATTATTCAAATCGGGACGTATAGACTCATAACTTAAAACGTGATAGGATAAAGTTATGAGGCGAAATTCGCCGGACTAGACCGTTTTTCAGCTTTGTCGAATCGGTTTCAAGCAAACGGCCTCGGTTTGGCCCAGGGATAATTTGCACGGACCATTTTAAACCGCAATCAATAAAGCATGAGACCGGCTGGCCCAATGGCCGGCCCTTTAAGGAGGCAATATGCCAGGCATCCTCGATAGAATTTCTACAATTCTTCGCTCGAATATCAACGCCGCCCTTGACCGGGCCGAAGACCCAGAGAAAATGCTGGATCAAATTATTCGCGATATGAATGACGCAATAGAGCAGGCCAAAGGCCAGGTCGCGACCGTTATCGCCCAGGAAAAACAGCTTGAAGCCGAAAAAGCTAACGCCGAGCGGCAGGCTAAAGAATGGGATAACAAAGCCCAGCGTGCCGTTAAAGCCGGGCGCGATGACCTGGCGGTAGAATGTTTGCGCCGCAAGAAAGATTACGAAGGTATCGCCGTTACCTACCAGCAGCAGTTCGACTCGCAGCACGGTATGGTCGAAAAACTGCGCGGCCAGCTCGATTTGTTAATGCGCAAACGCGATGACGCCGTCCGTAACCGCGACGTAATGATTGCCCGGCACCGCCAGGCGATTGCTCAGAGCAATATCGCAAAGCAGTTGGCGGCCATGAATAATCTCGATGCCAGCAGCGAAATTGGCCGGATTGACCGCCGTATCCGCGAACAGGAAGCCCGGGCTTCCGCCGAGATGGAACTCAATACCGGTGGCGCGAGCAGCATCGACGACCAGTTGGCGCAACTGGAAGCCGGTGACACCATGGACGACGAACTAAAAGCTCTCAAATCCCGTATGGGTATGGGTGGCGCCAGTTAAGCGGCGCATGCCGGTGCCTGCGGTTCCAAAGAAGGGTATAAAAGCGGGTTAAGCCTGGTGGCTTCCCGCTTTTATTTTTTAGTTCTTTTAGTTTTATAGAAAGTTTATGCCAGGTAAAATAGCAATTCTACATTATACCTGCCCGCCGGTTGTGGGCGGAGTCGAAACAATAATGGCTGCCCACGCCCGGCTTTTCGCGGCTGCCGGGTACGAGGTAACTCTTTTCGCCGGGCGCGGTCCGGTCCCTACCAGCGAGCAACCCAATATCCGAACCGTCATCGAACCTTTGATTGACAGCAAAAACGAGCGGCTGTTGGAACTGAACCGCGACCTTGACCGGGGCGAACTTCCCGCCGGGTTCGAAGCTTTCAAGCAGGAAATTTACCGGAATTTACTACCTCAACTCCAGGGGTTTGACGCCTGTTTCGTCCACAACGCCTTTACCCTGCACAAAAATCTGCCCCTCACCGCCGCGCTTTTCGACCTCGCCCGCGACCTGCCCGGCACAAAATTTGTGGCCTGGTGTCACGACCTGGCCTGGACCAACGAACTTTACGCCCCGGTCATGCATAACGGCTACCCCTGGGACTTGCTGCGGACCGCCGCCCCCGGCGTTACCTACGTGGCTATTTCGCCCCAGCGCCAGACCGAAATCCTCGAAGCCTTCCGGCCTGCCCCGCCCGCCGAGGCCGTCCCGGTGGTGCCAAACGGCATGGCCTACGCCGATTTTAAAAAGCTGGGAGCCGAAACTCGCCAGATGCTCGAACAGACCGGCCTGGCCGCCGCCCAGCGTCACGGGGCCTGGCTGCTTTTATTACCGGCCCGCCTGACCCGGCGCAAAAATGTCGAACTGGCAGTCAGGGTGGTGGCGGCCTTCAAAGAGATGCAGCACCCGGTTCGGCTGGTCGTGACCGGACCGCCCGGCCCCCACAACCCCAAAAACGACGAATACGTGCGCGAATTGCTGGCTTTGCGCGAAAAATTAGACGTGAACCAGGAAGTAGTCTTTTTAATGGAAGCCTGGCAGGATACCGCCGGGTTGCCCCGCACCCTCGGGGATGAAACGATAGCCGACCTCTACCGGGCCGCCGATATGCTCTTTTTCCCTTCGACCCAGGAAGGTTTCGGCCTGCCGATTATCGAGGCCGGGTTAACTCGCCTGCCGATTTTCTGTACCCGGTTGGCGCCTTTCGAGGAAATCGCCGGGGATACCCTTTCTTACTTCGAACCGTCCGACTCACCCGAAAAGATTGCCCGGCAGATTATCGAGGAATGCGGCGCCAACCGCCAGTTCCGGCTGTGCCGCCAGGTGTTGGAAAATTACACATGGGAAAGCATTTTTGAAAACCAGATTATTCCACTTGCGTTAAACATGTAACGTTTGCCCTGAAGAGTACGTAAAACGTATTTTTTAACTTTCTTGTGGTGCTTGTCTCTAAATCTTATGTTGCCACCAGGAACGGTGGGGCTCCTGTCTAAATCTTAATTCATTTTTAGTGCGGAACGAAGTCAAGGCTGTGGAGTTACTTGCCTAAAACTAACTACTGGCTACCGACTACTTTTGCTTGCAACCTGGTCCTCAGGAGAATAAATAATGACCAACGAACAAAAGCGCCCTTACCGCGTGCTACTGGCGCTTGAAGAACGAACCGAACAGAGCGAAACGCACCGGGCCGAGGTAATCCGGCTCATCCGGGTTGGCCGGGCCCTGGCACGGGCCCAGGAGGCCGTCAGCCTGACCGTGCTGGGTCTTATCCCGGTCGGGGAAGGGCAATCGCTTAGCGAAGGGGCGATGCCGGCCCAGAACCAGCGCACCCTGCTCGGCCAACTGGTGGCCGCAACCGAACAAGACCAGGAAACCGCCAAACTTGAGGTTAAAACCTCGGTCAGAGTCAGCAATATCCGGGAATTAAGCCAGGAACTAAACGACGCCATCCTGGAAAACCAGATTGACCTGCTCCTTTTGGAGGCCCGCTGGTTTGACGAACCACGCCTGCGCCATGTTGACCAGGCCGGGGAGACCCACGCCCCGCTCGAAGATATGATGCGGCGGCCTTTGTGCGACCTGGCGATTATCGGGCCGGGGGTAGATATTGAGCAGAGCCAGAAGGTCTTGCTGGCGGCCCGTGGCGGTCCTTTCTCGGAACTTGGTTTGAGCCTTGCCAGCGGAGTGGCCGACCAGAACCAGGGCGAGGTAACCGTCCTTCACGTGGTCCGGCAGGATGCCGACGGCGACGGCCTGGATGATACGGTTGACGATTCGGGCTACGCCGACCTGATGCGCGAGATGGCCGGGAAATCCCGGCTCCGGCGGCGGCAGGTGGTTGCCAGCAACCCCCAGGAAGCGATTGTCCGCGAGGCCCAGCAGGGCTACAACCTGGTCATCCTGGGCGCGACCATGAGCAATTCGTTAAGGATGGGCCCGACCCGGGCCGAGGCGCTATTGCAAAATCCTTTCGGCCCGGTGGCCCAGGCCGTTATGAGCCAGACCTGGCAGGCGGATTCGGTAGAAACTGCCGCCCAAAATGAGCAACCGCGCAGCGGGCCGGGCGTTATTATAGTAAGGACCGGCGCACCGCGTGACTTCTACTTCGCCCGGTTGCGGCGAAAGCAAGAAGCCCAGGCCCGCCTGGCAATTGCCAGCGAAGATGCTATCTCGCGGCTGGTTGATAAATGGTTCGCGGAAAATACTTTCGATGCCGAGGAATATGGCGACATCGAGCGCCTCATTCACAGCAAGAAAAGCCAGGGCCTGACCATCAGCCTGGGGCTACCGGCCTTGAACGAAGAAAAGACCATTGGCGATGTTATTTCGGTCATCAAGAGTGAACTGTTCGATAAATACCCGCTACTCGATGAGATAGTCGTTATCGACAGCCAGAGCAGCGACCGGACCGTTGAAATCGCTAAAGAACTGGGCGTACCCGTTCATATACATCAAGAGGTGTTGCCGTCTATTCCGCCGCGCCGGGGTAAAGGCGAAGCGTTATGGAAAAGCTTGTACGTTCTCAAAGGCGACATAATTTGCTGGGTTGATACCGATATTATCAATATGGACCCGCGATTTGTCTACGGCCTGGTGGGGCCGCTCCTGAAAGAACCACGCATCCAGTATGTAAAAGGGTATTACCGACGACCGATCCGGGTCGGGGACAAGATTTATGAGACCGGCGGAGGCCGCGTCACGGAGTTAACTATCCGGCCATTGTTTAACCTGTTCTTCCCGGAACTCAGCGGGATGATACAACCCCTGGCCGGGGAATACGCCGGGCGCCGGACCTGCCTGGAACAGTTGCCGTTCTTTACAGGGTATGGGGTGGAAACGGGTCACTTGATTGATGTGCTGGAACGCTTTGGCCTTAACGCGCTCGGACAGGTCAACCTGCGAGAACGCCAGCACCGCAACCAGGAACTGGGCGCGCTCAGCCAGATGGCTTTCGCTATTACCCAGGTTGTTATCAAACGCCTGGAAGAACGCGAACGGTTGCGCCTGACCGAAGATGTCAACCGGACCATGAAACTGATTACGCACGGTGAGGAAGGTCTCAAGCTAGGCGTACGGCATATCGAGGATAGAGAGCGCCCACCGATGCTCGAAATCCCCGAATACCGCCAGAAATATCGCCAGCGTCTGTTGCGGACCGAGTAAGTTTTCCGGTTTCAGGAAAGCCCGGTTCCACTTTCACAGGAAGGGACCGGGCCCTAACCGTCACACCCTGTTTTAACGTTATGGCCGGGGGTCTTTATCCGGCCATAGTCTTGCGGTTTTAGTATCAGTCTATTTTTCCTGATTCTTTATAAAACCGTTGCTTTTTTATCGGCGTCATTATATTTTATAAATAACTCTCGTCAGCCTTTACAGCTAACGATACCTTCCAGGGACTCCTGCTTTAATTGGGTCTTCTTTAGATTATTTCTGCACCTGAAAATTGAACATTGACTGCTTTTTTTGTGATTCGTGACCAAAAGGAATTCTCATGCCCATGCAACACCGTTTCAAAGCTCTTGCCCTGGTATCACTCTTACTCACCAGTCTTTTTTTAGTCGCCATGTCAGGGCCGACCCCGACCGCGAGCGCCGCCCCGCCTATTCCGTTACGCTGGTTTTACTTCGTCAACGGCAAGTCCAACACCGCGCTCCAGGCCAATTACCAGAATATTGATGTCATTTCGCCCGACTTTTACCGCCTGCAAAGCGACGGCACTATTCGCGGCTCGAACAAGACCGATGTCACTAACTTTGCCCACTCCAAGGGCATAAAGGTCGTGCCGATGATTCAAAACGACCCGACCAAAGATAATTTCAACAAACTGCTTTCCGACCCGCCTACCTTCAAAAATATTCTCGACACCATCGAAAAACAGGTCGTTGATAACGGCTACGACGGTTATCAGATTGATTTTGAAGACCTGAATTCAAGCAGCGAAACCCTGCTTACCAGCTTTATGGCCGAGCTATCGAACCGCTTGCGGCCTAAGGGCAAAATGGTGACGATGGCGGTCGTCTCGCGCACGACCAGCACCTTTACGACCCAATATTCCGCCGCCTATAACTACGCGGCCCTGGCCCCTTACCTCGATATGGTCACTATCATGACCTACGACTACTCATATTCGGGAGGCGCGCCCGGCCCTGTCGCCCCGGTAACCTGGCAGGAAAAAGTGCTTAACTACGCCGTACCGATTTTCGGGGCCGGGAAAGTTTTGCTGGGTGTCCCTTTCTACGGCTACGACTGGAATATCACCCAGCGCGAGAAAAATCCGACTACCTACCGGGCTAACAGTCGCAGTTTTGACGAGACCATGCAACTCGGACAGGCTAATAACGGTACGTTTGGCTTCGACAACGCCTCCAAAACACCTTATCTCAACTACATTTCCAACGATGAAATCCACCAGGTCTGGTTCGAAAACGCCCAGTCTATCCAGGCCAAGTTCGATTTGATGAAAAAGCAGCAGATTCGCGGTTTCGCGGTCTGGCGGCTCGGTTTCGAAGGCCAGGAATTCTGGCCGGTCATCAAAAACCTGGTAGTGCCGACCAAGCCGGTCACCAGGCCCGGCCCTGACACCAGTTACCGGGTCTATTTCGCTCAGACCGGGCATACCCTGTCGAACGTCTTCAAACGCTACTGGGATAAATACGGCGGGTTGCCCCAGTTTGGCTATCCCTGGACCGAGGAATTCCAGGAAAAGAACCCCTCCGATGGTAAGACTTACACGGTCCAATATTTCGAGCGCAACCGCTTTGAGTATCACCCCGAATATGCCGGGACGCAATACGAGGTTTTACTTGGCCTGCTGGGGCGGCAGGTGACCGCCGGACGGGAAAGCGAAGCGCCTTTCCAGCGGGTTACGCCGGGTACTATCCCGGCCAAACAGCCCGGTGGTAGCCTTCTTTCAATCAAGAGCCTGTTAACCGCGGTAGATACGTCCAATTTTAATTATTACCCGGAGACAGGCCATACCTTGAGCGGGCCTTTCAAGAGTTACTGGGAGAAAAATGGCGGGCTGTCGATGTTCGGCTACCCGATTACCGAGGAATTCCAGGAAAAGAACCCGGCGGACGGCAAGACTTACACGGTCCAGTATTTCGAGCGCAACCGCTTCGAGTATCACCCTGAGTTTGCCGGGACCAAGTACGAGGTCTTGATGGGTCTGCTGGGCAACCAGATTATGGCCGATAAAGGCTGGATGTAAACATAGCTAAACCATGCATAAAAATCCCCAGGTCTTTTACCGGCCTGGGGATTTTTATTTTTCAGAACCAAATTAACTATGTACCGGCGATAGTATCGGTCGGGCGGTTGCTCATATCACCTTCGCCCACGCCCATCTCGTTGAACTGGTTATCGCGGCCCGGAGTTCCCGACCCGGTTACACCCCCGGCTGACAGCGGATTACCAACATCGTCGGAGGAGTTATAGCTGGCCGAATTGGTGTTAGTGGTATTGCGTTCGTCAAGGCCGGAAGTTGCTTCCAGGCCGTTATCGCTGGCACCTGTGCCAAAAGGAGTTGAACCTACATTGCCGGTGCCTCTATCCGAGGCTGTGCCCGGTCCTGGGTAAGTCCCCGAATGGCTCGGAGCCAGGCCGGAACTGCTGGCGTTATCATCACGGAAGGGCGTAGAGTTAGGTTGGGCAGCTCCCGCCGCCTGGTTAGCGCTGGGATTATTCGCGGTTGAAGCGGTTGTGCCGAACTGACCTGGCATAGTCGGCCCGGTACCAGGGCCACTTCTCAAATCTGAGGCGTCCGTAGCGTGGCTATAATGCACTTTGTCGGTGCTGGCCGCCTCTTTTTGTTCCTGTTCCGATGGATAAGCGTTTGAACCGGCCTGACGCTGGCCCTCGCTATTGGCGCTCTCCGGCGAGCTATACCCGACTTGCTGTTCGTTGTTTTCTTTTGCCATGATTCCGTTTCCTTTCGCAGCCGTCTCCCTGGCGGCCTTGTAAGATACCTGGCAAAGAGCGTGCCAGTTAAAGGGTTAAATAGATTTACAGCCGTGACTTAAATAAAAAATTAAATTATAATCATCGGGCAGGGAGTGGGGGTTATCCCATTTGCCAAGAGTATAGACTTACTTTATACTTACCCCTTATTAAGGGTAAGGCATCAGGTTGAGTAAAAGCAGTACCCCCCTTAAAAGCGCAAAGCTCGCACGGAACGCGATGGCAGAAAAAAAACCACCACGGCTTAAAACTGAAGACGGGGCCCCTAATGGCCCGGTGGAAAGCGCCCCTGTGACCGGGGCTACTTTTGCCGACCTCGACCACGGGAAGATCACGGCCTACCTGGCAAGCCTTGAAGCGGAGTCGGACGACCGGACCGATGGCAACGCCAGCCCGGAAACCCGCCTGGCCGACCTCGGCCTGATATACCCGGCCCCAAACGGAGCCGAGTCGGTCCCTACCGCCGCCGCCGTACTGCTTTTTGGCAAACAACCGGCCCGCTTTTTACCCCAGGCCAGCGTTAAACTCGCCCATTTCCGGGGAACCGAAATAGACGGCCCGATTGTAGACCGCAAAGAGGTTTTCGGCACCCTGGACAAAATAATCGAGGATACGGCCCGTTTTGTTAGCAACAACATGCGGATTCCGGCCCGGATCGAGGGGATTTACCGCGAGGATATGCCCGACTATCCACTCGTGGCCGTGCGCGAAGCGATTACAAACGCCCTGGCCCACCGCGACTACTCGATTAGCGGCCAGAAAGTAGCGGTAAGGGTCTTTGACGACCGGTTGGAAGTAGAAAGTCCCGGTGGGCTGGCCGGACCGGTCACTCTCGAAAATTTGGGGCAAAAACGCTACAGCCGCAATCCCTTGCTGGCCCGGTTAATGTACGAATTACGGCTGGTGGAAGAAATGGGCACCGGCATCCGGCGTATGCGGCGAGCCCTGGCCGAAATCGGTAGTTCTCCACCCCGTTTCGAGACCGACTCCACTTCTTTTACGGCGATACTTCCGGCCCGGCCCAGCCAGGAACCTGCCCTGCCCGAAACCATCCGGCCCCAGGTAGCCGTCAAAGGTCCGGCTGAGCCAACCCCGGTCTTTTTCGAAATTAGCGCAGCGGACCGGGCCGAATATTTCGGGCTGCTTCAGGCCGGGCTGAACGAACGACAGGCGAGGGCCCTCTTTTACGCCAGGGAGCGGGGCCGCCTGACCAACCGCGATTATCGGCTGGTCAACCCTGATATTACCGATGAAACGGCCCGGCTCGATTTGCTGGCCCTGGTCGATAAAGGTTACCTCTTAAGGATTGGCGATAAAAAAGGGGCTTCCTACTTACCCCGTTAGTAATTTTATACTTTGATTTAAAATTTTTGGAACTTCTTACCATGAGGGCTCATTATACCTACGAAGAGGCCGTCGAAAAACTCCGCAATGACCACACTTCCACCGAGTTAATCAGCCAATGTTATCTCGACCGGGACGTGCTGGCAGCAGCCAACCGCTTCCTGGTGAGCGAGGAATTTGCCGAGGTCACCCGCCTGTTGAATTTGAAAAAAACCGGCGCAACGGGGAAAATCCTTGACCTCGGTTGTGGCAACGGGGTAACCTCGTTCGCTTTTGCCAGCCTCGGCTATAAGGTCTTTGCGGTTGACCCCAATCCAAGCGTGGAGGTGGGGGTAGGGGCTATCGCCCGGCTTAATTCCGAACTGGGCTCAAACAAGATTATGCCTTTGCTGGCCTTTGGTGAATTTCTGCCTTTCCCCGACCAAACCTTCGATGTAATTTATACCCGGCAGGTGCTACATCATTTCAAGAACTTGCAGGAAGGGCTGAACGAATGCTACCGGGTTTTGAAGCCGGGCGGCTATCTGCTGGTGACCCGGGACCACGTAATAAATGACAACTCTCAGTTAGAGCAGTTCTTACAATCCCACGTTTTGCACCAGTTGCACGGGGGCGAAAATGCCTATACCCTGAAAACGTATACCGGGAGCCTCGAACGGGCCGGGTTCAAACTGAAAAAGGTCCTAGGGACTTATGACAGTGTTATCAACCTTTTTCCGCTTACAAAGCCCGAACTCAAAATGACTATTGCCCGGACCATCCGAAAAAGAATCCGTTTTTTCCCGGCTGAATTCTTTTTGGGCTTGCCCCTGGTAGACCCGGCTATCCGCCGGACGCTGACAAGGATAAAAAAATACCCTGGCCGGTTGTATTCTTTCCTGGGAGTAAAACCCGCCTGAACAACACCGGTTTTTCCCAGGTTATCCTTAAATTAATTTCAAAACCAAAATTTAGCCATGACAGATAACAATAAAACAGAGTTCTCGCCCACAAGCGAACCGGAAATTCAGCCCCGGACTACCCTCCAAAAAGGCGCTATTGTCCTGCGTGCGCCCCGCCCAACCGACCTGCAAGAACGCTTAAATTACCATAAGTACCCGGAAATTTACCGGATGTATGGCGTCTCTCTCCAACAAGAAGAACCGGTTACACCGGAAGCCGCCCTGGAGTGGTACCGCTGGATAAGCCGGGAATCCCTGCGCTGGATTATCGAGGCGGACGGCAAGCTGGCCGGGGTTGCCGGGCTGCACTCGCTTAACAAAGAAGATCGCCGGGCCCGGTTTGCTATCGGCCTTAACCATCCCGACCTGCTTGGACGCGGCATCGGTACGACCGCGACCCGGTTGGTCTTACGGCACGCCTTTGAAGAAATGGGTCTGCACCGGGTCGATTTACGGGTGCTGGCCTATAACAAACGGGCCATTGCCTCTTATCGCAAGTGCGGTTTCGTCCAGGAAGGAGTCGAGCGAGATAGCGCCCTGGTAAACGGAAAATGGGAAGACGACCTGATGATGAGCATCCTCGAAGACGAATACCGGGGCCTTGCGAAAAGCTGGCAAACTGAGGTTGAATAAAAAGTTTTATATTACTTTTGAATGTAAATCCGACTTAAAAAAGCGCTTTACATTTTCTACCACGCAAATCTTAAAATTTATTTATACCTTTCCAAAGCCATAAATTAAAATAACTCAGAAATTTTTTAACTATTTGGGAGAATGTTAAATTTGCCACTCTTGCATTGGTAAGGTATAATCATGCCTAAAGCTTCTTCACAGTTGAACAAGCTGGACATTTTATTGCTGTAAAGCCGTTCTGCTCTGCTTTATGGTCTTTGGCTAATCTATAATTGGAACCTGCAGAAAACCTGGCGAAACCGGCATCAGGTAGGGATAAGGCGAGGCCGTTAGTGGAAACGGGGCATACTTTATTCTTTTCCTGGCTGGGCTTAGGTCGCGCAAAAAATTAAATTTAGTTACTATGCCATGACAGCACCGAACTGGAATAATAATTTTCATAATGATTTGCACCAATCTCTCTCACAAGATGAAGGGGTAACAGGGGGAAACTACATGCAAAGTAGCGAAGTCCGCGAGTTAGGTTTAGTGTTGCGCGAGGCGCGAGAGCGTAAAGGCGTAACGCTGGCCGATGCTCAGCAAGCTACTAAAATCCGTTTATCCTTCCTTCAAGCACTCGAAAACGAAGAATTCTCGATCCTACCGCCACCTTTCTACATCCGGGGTTTTATCAAAACATATGCGGTCTATCTTAACCTGGACCCACGCACTACCGTCCAACTCTTTGATGAACTCCTCGATAACGCCCATACCTCGCGGGTAGTCGAGCAGCAAACGCCCTCGGCGGATAGCGGAGGCCGGGCCATCATTCCGCTGGATGGGTTGAGCCAGGCCGAAGCCGACCAGGTGGCTAATAGCAACGAGCGTTTGAACTTGCGAGCCCTGCCGCCGCCCACGACCCTGGTAAGCGGCCAGCGGCGCTCGACCGGCTATACTCACGCCTTTGAGGATAACCCGGCGGACGGGTTTGGGGCCGGTTATTCGCCCCGCAAACCAGGTACCATCGGCTACAACGAGAAATATGTCCTCAAACAGGTGATGCTTCCTTCGGCCAAGGGTTCGTTCTATATGCCGAACTTCGTGCCGACCTTACTGGTCATCGTCATAATCCTGGCGGCGGCCCTTCTAATATACCGGGGCATCGCGAATCAGCCCAAGGACACCACCACTTACGAAGAAGCGGCAGCGGCCACCATCACGGCGGGCGGGTACGCCGGTCCTTACGCTATTACACCCGACCCGACCATGACGAGTTCTAGGGCTACTCTATCCGCAAGTGATACCACCAGTAACGTTTTAGTACCACCGAAATATTACACCCCGGACCCTTCAATCCAGGCGCTTGACCGCACCCCGACTACCGGTGGCGCGACTGCCGGTTCAACTGTTCCGGGCACCGGTACGAATACGACTGCCGCAGCAGGTGCCAATCCGACCAATCAAGAACAACCGGCCCCGACTACGGCCCCGGCAGCGCCTCCCGCGCCAACGGCGACCCCGGTCCCGCCCCCTCCGCCGACAGCCACTCCGATTCCTACGCCGATTACGCTGGTAGTAACCGTTTCGGCGACCGACACGACCGGTAGCTGGCTGACGATTACGGTTGACGACAAACAGGTTCTTGCCAGGGTGGGTAATCCGGGTGAATCTTTCACCTACACCGGTAACAAAATCGCGGTGCGGGCCGGTAAACCGGACGTTATCAAGGTCACCCTCAATGGTCAGGATGTGCAGTATACCAAGCCGAACAGCGGTCTTGTCACCCACACCTGGTACGCTGATGGGCACGATACGGTAGAATAAGACGTAGATTTAAAGCGTTGAAAAGATTATAATAGCGGGCCAGGGCGGGCGAGTCCCACTCGGCCCGCTTTTTTAGCAGAAGCGTTTAAGTGAGGTGAAAATGGCTTCGACTTTTTCTTTCGATGTAGTTTCGGACTTTGACCGCCAGGAACTGGTCAACGCGGTGGACCAGGCCAAACGCGAGGTGACGACCCGCTTCGACCTCAAGGATACCAAGACCGAAATTGACCTTGAGGCGGACCAGATTGTCATCAATACCGAGAACGAATTTGTCCTGGGACAGGTTATCGACTTACTCAATACCAAAATCGTCAAACGCAACCTGTCGCTCAAAATTCTGGACGCCCAGAAGGTCGAACCGGCAGCGAGCGGGCGGGTACGCCAGGTTATCAAACTCAAAAAGGGGTTGAACCAGGATTTAGCCAAGCAGATGAGCAAACAAATCCGCGATACCTTTAAAAATGCCCAGTCCCAGATCCAGGGGGACGCCCTGCGCGTGACCAGCAAGAGCAAAGACGAACTGCAACAGATTATCAATATGCTAAAGGGTAAGGATTACCCGGTGGCCTTGCAGTTTACGAACTATCGTTAAACGTAAAACGTTCACCTTAAAGGGTGCGTTGAACGTATTTGCATTACACGCCGTAACAGGTGAAAAACCAAATAATACATTTTACGGTCAGAACGCCATATTTTATACAAATTACGTTCAACGTTGTTTCGTTCAACGTTCAATGTTTTAAGGATTTATGAAAAGCAACATCAAGTTAAACATTCCAGCCCGTCGACCGCACCTGGACAACAAGTCCTTTTACCTGTTGACCCTCGGTTGCGATAAAAACACGGTTGATAGCGAGGCCATCGGCCAGTTGTTGACCGGTTACGGTCTGCGCGAAACCCTCAAACCGGAGCGCGCCCAGTTGTTAATCGTCAACACGTGCGGCTTTATCGACTCGGCCACCCGCCAATCGCTCGACGCCCTGCAAGACCTGGCCGATAGCAAGCAACCGGGGCAGGCCCTGATTGCCGCCGGGTGTTTAGCCAGCCGGGCCGCCGACATGATTCAGACCGAAGTGCCGGGGGTGGATGGCGTGGTCGGTGCGCTCAAGTGGGATAGCTTCGGGCCGATGCTGACCGACCTCGGTATCGAGATTGATAACGGGGCCGCCAACCGGGTCACTTATGGGCTGCTGCGTCGCAAGAAGAAACAGGGTCCGACCTCCTATCTGAAGATTTCGGACGGTTGTGACGCCGGGTGCGCCTTCTGCATCATTCCGCAGATGAAGGGCAAACACGTCAGCCGCCCGACCGAACATATCTTGCGGGAGGTGCGCCAACTGGCCGATAGCGGCGTCAAGGAAATCGTCCTCGTCGGGCAGGATACCACTTTCTACGGTCGCGACCTGGGCGTCCGCGACAATACCGGGACGGCGACTCTGCTCAAACAGATGGCCGAGACCGCGCCCGAAGTGATGTGGTTTCGCTTGATGTATGCTTATCCCCGTTTTGTATCCCCGGCCCTGGTCGAGACGATGGCAAGCCTGCCGCAGATGGCCCACTATATAGATATGCCGTTGCAGCACGCCCACAAAGCGGTCCTGCGCCGGATGCGCCGCCCCAGCGACCAGTCCGAGACCTACGGCACTATCGAAAGGTTGCGGGCGGCTATGCCGGACATCGCTATCCGCACGACCTTTATTGTCGGCTACCCCGGCGAGACCGAGGAAGAATTCCAGTACCTGCTCGATTTCATCGGCGAAATGCAGTTCGACAATGTCGGCGCGTTCAAGTTTTCGCCCCAGGCCAGCAGCCCGGCGGCCCAGCAGGAAAACCCCGTCCCCGAAGAAATCAAGCAAGAACGCTATGACCGCCTGATGGCTTTGCAACAGGAAATCTCCCTGAAAAAGCAGCAAAGCTTGATTGGCAGGGAATTAGATGTTATTGTAGAAGGGAGCGGTACGGTTGATTACAGCCCCCGCGACAGCCGAGAAATCTGGGTCGGGCGGAGTTACCGGAGCGCTCCCGAAGTGGACGGCCTGGTCTTTATCGAACCGCGTTCCCTGCGAGCCGGTTTCCCCGAAGGGACGCGTCCCTACACCGCGCGGGTCAAAATCACCGATGCGACCGAGTACGATTTGTGGGGTAAATTAATAAGTTAGGATTTAAAGTGCTAAAAGCAAATTTGCAAATAGCCAACCTGTTAAGCTGGTCCCGGATTTTATCAACACCGTTAGTGATGGGCCTGCTGATGCTCAACGACTGGGCACCTTCCTATCTTATTGCCGCGATACTCTTTGCGGTCGCCGAAATTACCGACGTGCTGGACGGCTATTTCGCCCGGCGGCAGAAAAAAGTCTCCAACCTCGGTATCTTTCTCGACCTGACCGCCGACAAACTCTTTACGGCGGGCGTACTGGTCGCCATGATTGAGATGCGTATAATCTCAAGCTGGCTGGTCGCCCTCATATTGGGCCGGGAATTTCTCATCACCGGGGTCAGGACTTATGCCGCCTCGGCGGGGGTAGTCATCCCGGCGGGCAAGTGGGGCAAACGCAAGACCGTCATGACCGGGGTATCGCTGACCTGGCTGATTGTCTGGGCCGATGCCGCCATGAGGCCCAACGGCGTTCTCAAAGGTCTTAACGACTGGGTGCTGACCGGCGATTTTCAGCCGTTCAAATGGTTCTTTTTGCTGGCCTGGCCGCTGGTCTACATTATGGTCTTCCTGACCATCTATTCCGGGTTCCTCTATATGAAGGACGCCGCTTATCTATTCAGCGAGCGGCCTCCGGCCCCGCCGTCCTCACCTCAACCGGTCGAGCCGTTGCCGCCGAATGAGGAGAAGCCGGTCAAGGTCGTTCAACCTTCCAGCTAAACCTCCCGACAGAGGGTTACACCCTGGTTAAGTGACAGGCGCTGCCATGAACCTGTTCGACTACCGCCGCAAGAAAGATTTAGAGGGACGGACTACCGATTTCCGGCGGTCCGCCCTTCCGACGCAAGCCACCGAGATTTATTCCAGGTCTTCACAACCCACCCAATCCAATCAAACTCACTCGCATAAGGATAGGCCCGGTCACCGCCGAGTCCGCAGCCGCACGCCCGATAAATGGGTTTACGATACCCCGCTCGACAATTACCGCCGTAAGGTTGAGCAATCCCAGGGCACGAAAGTGCAGGACCGGGGCCAGTTTGACGAGCAGCAAATAAAATGGCGTAAGCTGATGCCCGACTGGTTCAGCGACGAAATTATCCGCGATGTCCGGCGCCGCCACCCGGTGCATATCCTTTTAATCAGCCAACCGGCCTGGCTTCTGCTCCCACTGATCCTGATTCTGATAGGGGTAGCCCTGCTATACGTGCCGTTTCTGTTCTTTGTCGCCACACCGCTCCTGCTGGTTGACCTGGCGCTGTGGGCCTGGTACATCAACGATTGGGCCAACGACTACCTGATTATTACCGACCGCCGTTTTATCCAGATTGAAAACACGACCTTCTTTAATAAAGCCAAAATCGAAATTCCGCTCGATAAAATAACCGAGGTGCGGATAGAAACCGGGCGGGGGCTGATTGAGTTTGTCTTCAAAATCGGGACTGTGACGGTCACCAGTACCGGGCGCAGCCAGATTGAATTCAAACACCTGCACGACCCGGAAGGGGTCCGCATGGAGTGGGACATCCTGCGCAAGAACTACTTTATGTACCGGAGCAATTTCCGCAAAGAAAGAATGCGCAACTATCTAGAAAACCGTATCTGGGGGACCGAACTGATAAACTGGAACGAGGAAGAAGAAGCCCGCGAAATTGACGTTATCGAAGAACCCAACTGGTTCCAGCGCACTTTCCCGTTCGGGCCTATCCGGGACCGCCGCAAGAAACAAATCACCTGGCATACTCACCCCTGGGTGCTTTTTAACAAAATCAGCGGTTGGGTTTTCCTGTTATGCACGCTCATCCTGTTCGGCATTTTCGGGCTGCCTATCCTCTACAGCTTTAATATTTCTTTTGTAAATTTTATCGGCTCGGTGGGATTTGTCGCGGCGTTTATCGCAATCTGTACGACAATCTGGTATAAGTATGAGAACTGGCACAACGACCGGTATATTATCGGCGAGGAAAAAGTTTTCGATATAATAAGATTACCTTTCGGCCTGGATGAAACTGTCGGCGTGATTGATATACGCAATGTCCAGGATGTCCAGTTTGAGAAAAACGGCCTGATTGCCAATATTCTCGATTATGGTACGGTCAGGATAACGACTGTCGGCGGGCCGTCTATCACCTTCGAACGCGTACCCAAGCCGGAACTTATCGAGGACGAGGTGTCGCGGCGGAAGGAAATCCTGAAATTCTTTGACGAGGAACGCCAGGACCGGCTTTACGCCGATTTCTTTGCCTCTTACCGGGACGTTTTAATCAACCCGCCCGAAAATAATGAAGTAAGCCCGGAAGGAGACGGGGACGGCCCCTACTACCCGAACCCCGGACGCCGGATTTAATTTATGGCTATTTTCCTTTTTTTTATACCCTTATCCCGATTTTTTAGGGGCCTTCGCGTAAAACCGGCGGTCCGCTTCTTTCCGGCTGTAACCCTCTTGGCCGCCGAGCTTTTGCTGGCGGGGGGACTCTTTGCTGTCGGGTTAATACTACCGGCGAACCCGGCCAAAGCCGCTCCCGCTAACGAAGTAGTTTCCGCCGCCAAAGGCCCCCAGGTCCAGGCCAAAGCCGGGTTCGATGGCTCCTACCGCCTGAATAGCTGGCTGCCTTTGCAAATTGATCTGAGCCTGGCCGATGGCAACCCGAACTTCGAGGGTTGGGTCGAAGCCTCTTTCTCGAATTTCGATGATGGCTCGACCGTTTACCGGCGGGCGGTCCAGTTGGTGCCCCCTTCCAACCGCCAGGCCTGGCTTTACCTGCCGACCGGCACCCGCAATATCGTGGAAGTGCAGTTGCGCCTGACCGCTAAAGACGGCACGGTCGTCAACGAGCAGGACCTGGCGGTGCGCCCTCTCGACCAGACCGAGCTATTAATCGGCGTGGTCAGTGACGATAACAATGCCCTGGCGGTCCTGAGCGGTCGCCGTATGACCCAGCCCTTTAATAAGGGGAGCATTTTTTACAATCCCGGTTACAACGGCAGCAGCGCCAAGCCACCTACCAGCGTCCCGGCCATCCGGGTGGCTCACCTGACGCCAACCGATTTGCCGCCCGACCCCAGCGGGTGGGACAGCCTGGGCGGTCTGGTGCTTACCGACCTTTCGAACATCACCCTGAACGACCAGAACCTGAACCAGGACAGCCTCAATAATGCGGCGGCGGCCTGGTTAGCCCAGGGCAGGTTTCTTTTGCTGGCCGGGGATAGCAGCCTGCGGCGGGGCGGATTTTTAGACGCTTTCCTGCCGGTCAAGGCCGGGGGTCCACCTCAAAACAAACCTTTTCCGGCGGACCTCCGCAAACTTACGACCGAAACGACGGTCCCGGCTTCACTGCTTGTAGCCGATAGCACGCTCCTGCCGGGCGCGACCGCCGCCCTGACTCTCGATAGCAAACCGTTTCTAGCCAGTAAAGCGTTCGGCCTGGGTGTGAGCTGGTTTTCCGCGACCGAGCTACGGGTGTTGCCGAGTTCAACCCTGGTCGGCTTCATGGCGCTGGCTCTGAAAGACTTCGAGCCGCACGCCGCCTACCTGGCCGGGTTGCGCCAGCCATCCGACCTCTACCGGCCCTGGACCAACCAGCTTAACCCCAACACCAAAATTTCCACCCTGCCCGATGTAGCGGTTATTGCGGCTATTCTCGTTATTTATGTTTTCGTGCTGGGGCCGCTCTGTTATTTCGTCCTCAAGAGAATGGATAAACGGGAATGGGGTTGGGTGGCCGCGCCCGTGATAGCCCTCACCCTGACAGCAGGATTCTATGTTGCCGGGCTCGTCACCAGCGGCGAGCCGCTCGTCTTGAGCCGCCTTTCAATAATTACACTCGGCCAGGACGCCCAGGGCAACCTGGTGGGCGGGACCAGCAGCGTCGGTACGATTTATTCGAGCAAACGGATAGACGATTTGCTGTTGAATGTGAACGCTCAGGCCGAGTCCACCCCGTTAGCCCGTTACCGCACCAACAACCTGACCGCCCGCGGCAACGTCAACCTGGCCCCTGATTTCGCCACTATTCAGCAAGGGCCGGGCGGCGGTTACGGTAACGTGTTGATGGGGCAGGACGACCAGCGCAGTTTCGCTTTCGAAAGCAGTTCCAGCGCAACTCTTAGTGGCGGTATCGTGGCGCAACTGGCGACCGGGGCGGGTAACGACCTGACCGGCACCATCGAAAACCAGACCGGCCAGGACTGGGTGGATATAAGCGTCTGGAAAGCGGAGGGTACGATTTACCAGGTTCCTCTGTTGAAAGCCGGGGAAAAGATTACCCTCGACAAAAACATGGCTATCGTCAAGTTCGATAACCTGGCTTCGGCCCTGGCAGGGATAGACTACACTGTCAGCAATCCTTACAACTCGATTCAGGGTACCGACCCGCAGGTCTACCAGAACCACAAGGCGGTGGCGGTCGCGAGTCTGCTGGGTAATGACGGCGAGGCTTTGCCGAAAGACCCCAACCGGGTTTATATCGTGGCCTGGCAGCGCGCCTCGAACAATTTCCCGCTCCAACTGGGGAACCACCCGGCCAGCGGCAACGATTTGACCCTGCTTTTCGAACCGCTGGTTTTAACATAGGAATACCGGTAGATGGAATTTACAACTATCAACCGACCTGTAGACACTATCCAACAACCGGTTGCGCTCGGAGAAATCATAAAACTTTGCCAGAGAGCTTTTGGGGAAGAATGTCGTATCAAGTCGGTAAAAGAGCTTGGAGGCGGGCTTTACAATAATACCTACCATATCCAGTTTGAGAATTCTCTCCCGGTGATTTTAAGGGTAAGCCCTCCCGATTCGCGTTTAGGAAAGAGCGGCCGGAACCTGATGCGGAATGAGTACGCCACGCTCCCTTTTTTCGCGCCTATCGCGCCATTGTTGCCCAAAATTATTCTGGCCGATTTTACTCACCAGCTAATAGACCGGGATTACCTGTTTCAGAGCTATATTGAGGGTGAACAATGGTCGCAAATAAAAGATGAGCTGAAGCCCGACGAGAAAAGGGCCCTGTGGCGACAACTGGGGACTATCACCAGGCATATCCATAACGTAAAAGGCGAGGTTTTTGGCAATCCCTTTCTCGGTGGTGTGTTTCCTTCGTGGAGTGCGACCGTCAGCAATTGGTTCACAAGTTTGATAGACGACCTTGATAGCACAGGATTGGCTACGGACGACTTAAGAGAGGTTCTGGCTATTGCCCAGAAACGCGCTGCTATTCTCGATGAAATCACCCAATCGGCTTTGCTACACGGGGATTTATGGCTTGTTAATATCCTGGTAGACCGTAATTTGGAAGAACCAAAAATCGTTGGAATAATTGATAACGATAGGGCTTCCTGGGGCGACCCGCTGGCGGACTGGACCATTTTTATCCTGGAACGCAATGCCAATGCGGAAGAAGGGGTTTTCTGGGAGACATATGGCTTACCGGAAAGGACCGCACAGGTTCAATTCAGGACGCTCGTATACCGGGGATTTTATACAGGTGCAATCCGGTTGGAACAATTCCGGCTTAACCACAATAAAGCCGTAAAACAGACCTATGAAGATATTCGCCTGGTTATTGAAACGCTTAAAGCTTAGATTTCTCAGGCAGAAGAGTCGAGGAAACGTGATTCCAAATAAATGACCGTGCTGCTGTCCAACGGACCGAAGATTCCGTGGCAGAGCCACGGAATGACAATATAAAAGACCTTAAGTGAACCTGGAACCAGATAACGCAGTATAAGCCGTAGAAAACAAAAAAATGGAAACTTTAGAGGAAACCAGTCCATCGCAAACCGCCGATTACACAGTCAAGGCCGACCATTTATCCAAGACCTTCGGCTCTTTCGAGGCGGTCCGTGACGTAACGTTGGAAATCGAACCGGGCGCGATTTATGGCTTTATCGGGCCAAACGGCGCAGGTAAGACCACCACCATGCGTATGCTGGCGACCCTGCTCGAACCGAGTGACGGTGAAGCCTGGGTCTGCGGCCTCAGCATAAACGACCACCACCAGGAAAACCTGGCCGCGCTGCGGGCATGCATAGGTTACATGCCAGACTTTATCGGCATCTATGACAAGATGACCTGCCGGGAATACCTGGAATTTTTCGCGGCGGCCTATTTTATCGAGCCAAAACGCCGGGCCGGGCTGATAAACGACCTGCTCGAACTGGTCGACCTCTCGGCCAAAAAGGAGTCATATATAGAAGGTCTTTCGCGAGGCATGACCCAGCGCCTGGCCCTGGCCCGCACCCTGATTCACGACCCCAAACTGCTGTTGCTCGACGAACCGGCCAGCGGTCTCGACCCTCGCGCCAGGGTCGAATTGCGCGAACTGCTCAAAGAGTTGAGCCGCATGGGCAAGACTATCATTATTTCGTCGCATATCCTGACCGAGCTTACCGAGATGTGTTCGCACGTGGGTATCATCGAGCGGGGCACCCTCCTGGCTTCGGGCAAGGTCAGCGACATCCTGGGCAAGCTCAACCAGCATATGCGGATTGTAAAGCTGCGCATCCGGCCCATTAAAGCGGAAAAAGTTGAGGTTTTGAGGGGGATTCTTTTGAACGGGCCCGGCGTGAAGGCGGTGCGGCCTCTCGATAGCCAACCCCTGACCGATTGGGAAGTCCAGGTCGAGGGTAACGAGGCCGAACTCAACCAGTTGTTACGCTACTTCGTTGAGAAAAACGTGCCGCTCTTTGGTTTCGCCGAGCAGCCGACCAACTTGGAAGAAATATTCCTACAGGTCACAAAGGGATATGTATCTTAGGCCGGGTTGGGTGAGGTCAGGCAATTGTTAGAAGAATGTTAAATCTGCCTTTCGCTCTTGTGTAATAATTTAGAGCGGGTTAAAATAAAGCACAAACTTTGCCGGGTAGTAACTATAACGGTATTTCGGAAGGTTTGCTCTATTATCGCCAAAATGTCCCGCAAGCAGGAATAGTATTATGGCCGGGAATGTTTTGCCGCAACCAAAGGCCGGGACTCGCCTGGGAAAACTGCCCCGGTTAATCGGCGGGGCCTGGCAATCGCTGCGCCACAATCCCATTATCATCAAAGAGTTGCGCCACCGCATGCGAAGCTGGCACGGCCTGGTTGACCTTGCCACTTTTAGCATCCTGCTGAGCGGGTTCGGCCTGATAATGTACAATACCTACCAGAACAGCAACCGCATCTACTCCTACCGCAGCTATATCTATAACGTCTATACCAGCAACGCCCAGACCCCCCGCAGCCAGGAACTCGGCAGCAACTATTTCGTGGCGATTGTGGTCGCGCAGCTTTTCCTGGCCTGTATGCTGGCCCCTAGCTTTAGCGCCCCCACTATCGCCGGAGAAAAAGAGCGCCAGACCTACGATATTATGCTGGTTACGCTATTGCGGCCCCGCGATATTGTCGTTGGGAAACTCTTTTCGTCGCTGGCCTACCTGATGCTGGTAACAATCGCGGGCGTGCCGATTGCCAGCGTGGCCTTCCTGATGGGCGGGTTGGGGCCGGACCAGCTTATCGCGGGAGTAGTGGTTATCCTGGTGACAGGTCTTTCGCTCGGCGCTATCGGTATTTACTGGTCGAGCGCCATGAACCGGAGCGTCACGGCCAACCGGAACGCGTTTATAAATATATTGTTGTTGTATTTCGTTGGCCCGCTCTTAATCGTTTACGCCTTGAACGTGGCTTTTCAGCCCACGCCTATCAGCTTTCAATTCTCGACCTACGCGGAAAACAACCTCAAAGATGCCATGATGTGGGTCTCGTCGGTTAACCCAATGTATGCTATCGTGGATACAAATGAAATCCTGAAAAATCGGCCCGGTAGCAATGTCCTTTTCTTTGGCAATACACCCAAAGAGTTTCTTTTTACCCCGGTCACGCGGTTTTTGTTTATTTCAAGCGGGATAATATTTATCTATCTGTGGCAAGCCGTCAGCCATATCCGGCCCTTGAGACCGGAAGCTCAGCGCATGGCTAAAACGAGCAAACCGGCCAAAACTACAACCAGCACCGAAGCCAAAACCACAGAACCGCTCGGCTAAACAAATTCAGTAGCAAGCAAAACAAGGTTAAAAAGCATGGAAGTATTAGATAAACCTGAAACCTTAGAGGCTCCTACCTCACCGGCCCCATCAGCAGCGGCCCCGGCTATCAACCGGGCGGAATACCAGAAGTTGGTCCGCTACTTGAAAAAGGTCGAACGCCGGTTGCGCTTCCAGCAGGCCATGCGGCTATTGCCCTATGGTATCCTGGCGGGCGGGTTAGTGGGTCTGGTCGCGGCCATTGTCAGCCGGGTTACCCCCTCCCTGACGATAGAACAGGTGGCTCTAATCGCTATCCCGGCCCTGGCCGTCAGCGTTTTAGCCGTTTTGCTTTACGCTTTATTCCGGCCTCGCAAACTGCTGGATACCGCCCGGCGCGCCGATATAGCTCTCGGCCTGAAAGAACGCCTCAGCACCGCCGTCGAGGGACATTTAAACCCGGATGCCTTTGGCTATAAAGTCATGGCAGACCAGCAGTTTAACGATGCCCGCCGGGTGGTCGAAAACCCACCCCAGAAGGTTTCCAAGGCCCTGCCGGTCCGCGTACCACGCAAGCAAGGTTTTGCTGCCCTGGCTTTGATTCCTTTACTGGTAGTGGCGCTGGTGCTGCCGAACCCGTTTAGCGACCAGGTCAAAGAAAACCAGGCCATCAAGACCCAGATCGAGCAGGAAGCCCAGAAAATCGAGCAGCTAAAGCAGCAAATTGAAAAGCAAAATCCCGATGCGGCCAAAAACGACCCCAGGACCCAGGAATTGCTAAAACAGTTGGAACAGGCCCAGAAAGATTTGCTGGATAAGAGCAATAATAAGGACGATGCCCTGGCGGCCCTCCAAAAGGCCGAGCAGGAATTGCAAAACCTGGCCGACCCGAACAAAACTACCGCCGAGAAAGCGGCCCTGGAAAACCTGGCCCGTACTTTCAATAGCTCAGATGCCACCAAACCGGTCGGGCAAGCTCTCCAGCAAAATTCGGCGGACAAATACGATAACGCTGCCAATGAACTCGAAAATCTTGCCAACAATAGCAAGGCGCTGGACCAGTTGAAGAACGATAGCAACCAGGCCCAGCAGTTGTCGGATAAACTGGCTAAAGACGCCGAAAACTTTAAAAATACCAACCCTGACATGTCCAACAAACTGCAAAACCTGTCGGACGCGCTCAAACCTGATAATTTACAGCAAAATCCCGGTGCCGCCCAACAGGCCATGAAAGACCTGGCCGGAGGTTTACGGCAGGCCGGACAGGACCAGCAGATTAGCGAGCAGATGCAGCAGGCCCAATCGCAACTTCAAAAGAGCGAGCAAGCCATCAACCAGGCTTCCCAGAAAGGAACAACCCCAAACCAGAGCGGTAACCAGACGACCACTACCACCACCGACGACAGCACCAACGGTGACCCGAGCGGGACCGACCAGAGCCAGGCCGACCAGAATTCACAGCAGAGCCAGCCCGGTAACCAGGGGCAACAGGGACAGCAAGGCCAGATGAGCCAGGACCAGCAATCCGGCCAGGGGCAGCAAGGCCAACAAAGCGGTCAGCAGGGTCAGGCCCAGATGGGACAGCAATCCGGCCAGGGCAACCAGGCGGGACAGCAAGGCCAGAACGGCCAGCAAGTGACCGACCCCAGCCAGAACCAGGGCCAGGGGCAACAGGGCGACCCGACCGGCCAGGGTAACCAGGGGCAGCAAGGCCAGGGACAGCAAGGCGACCAGGGTCAACAAGGACAGCAAGGTGACCAGGGCAGTGACTCCAACGGCCAGCAGGGGAGCAAGGCGGGTAAAGGCAGCAGCGACAATATGTATGCCAACCCGACCATGCGCAACCAGAACGGCACCCAGACCAATGTCCAGGGTAAAGACGGCCAGGGTCCGACCAACAGCCAGAACGTCAACGGGGGCAATCCGAGCGGTGACGCCAGCGTGCCTTATTCGGACGTGATAGATTCGTACCAGCAGCAAGCCGCCCAGCAACTCGATAAAAACTATATCCCGATTACCCTGAAAGACCAGGTCAAACAGTATTTCGAGGACTTGAACAACAAAAACAAGTAACCATATGTGTTAAACGTCGAACGTTGAACGTTGAACGTTGAATGAAACAACGTAAAAGCATTTGCATAATTTGGTTAGTTTTTCCAGGTTAATGTGTTTTCTGGGTTTAACGGGCGCGATTTTCAAAAGATAGAAAGTGAAGCTAAAGAATGACGACCACCGCCGCCACTCCCCTGACCATAACGCCGGACCAGTTCCGCGAATTGACGACCCGCATTGAAGATGAAGTGGGCAAAGTAATTGTCGGCCAGCGCGACGTGATGCGGAATATCCTCATCAGTATAATCGCGGGCGGTCACGTGCTGCTGGAAGGCGTGCCGGGGCTGGGCAAGACGGCGATGGTGCGCACCCTCGGCCAGGTTTTAGACCTGCATTTCAGCCGCATCCAGTTCACACCCGACCTTATGCCCGCCGATATTGTCGGGACCAACATCCTGCTGGACGACCCCCAGGGCGGGCGACAGTTCCGCTTCCAGCCCGGCCCGGTCTTTACGAACCTGCTCCTGGCTGACGAAATCAACCGGGCCACGCCCAAGACTCAATCCGCCTTGCTCGAAGCCATGCAGGAAAAGACCGTCACCGTGGCAAACCGCAGCTACCGGGTGGAGCGACCCTTCTTTGTGCTGGCGACCCAGAACCCGATTGACATGGAAGGTACCTATCCTTTACCGGAAGCCCAGCTCGACCGCTTCTTTTTCAAATTACAGGTCAGTTTCCCCCGCGAGGACGACCTGATGCAAATCCTGACCCGCACCACCACGACCGAGCAGACGGCCCTCAAGAAAATGGCCGATGGCCGGATTGTCACGGCAATGGGCGAACTGGCCCGCGATGTCCCGGCGGCGACCCACGTCACCAATTACATCGCCCGGCTTATCCTGGCAACCCATCCCGATAGCCCCGATGCCCCCGAAATCACGCGCCAGTACGTCCGCTTTGGGGCCAGTCCGCGCGGCGCGCAAGCCCTGATGCTGGCGGCTAAAATTGTGGCGATGATGGAAGGGCGTTTCAATGTCGCCTTTGACGACGTGAAAGCGGTCGCTCTCTCGGCCCTGCGCCACCGCCTTATTCTTAATTTCGAAGGTGAAGCCGAGGGTATCCAGGCGGATAGCGTTATCGAGGAAATTTTAAAAAGTGTTCCCCTGGATAAGAAGTAAGCTATCTTGAACAATAAAAACGGTCAATCTAAAATCTTTCTCCCTGGCGGCGCAAAACGACTGGGTCTGCTCCCGGTTTTGCTGCTGGTCATTTCGCTCTTTTTGAGCGCCTGTGGTAACAACGACTCGAATGTTACCGTGGTCACGCCCAACCCCAGTGTCACGGCTTCGGTCCAGTTGTCGCCAATTACCATCAATAGCAACAGCCCAACTGCCGGAAATACTACCGGCCCGGATGTTACTTCAACGCCGGTAATCGCGCCGACCCCGACTGTCGATAACAAATTCCCGACCGCTACGCGTCCGACCGCTACACCCCTCCCGCCCACCTCGACTCCTGCCGCTACCGAAGCGCCGTTTACGGCTACCCCGGTATTCTCCGGCACCCCGGTAGCAATTGACCAGGATGTCGAGCTAAAGACCATCAAGGCCGCCTATGACGCCATCAATAAACACCTCTTTAAGGAGCCTGACACGGCGGCAATATTGGCGGCGGGATTGAAAGAGGTGGCAAGTGTAACCGGGCAGACCGCCCCGGACGTGACTTTCGGGACGGACGTGGAGTCCAACTGGAATACTTTTTCGACGGCTTTCACCAAACTTTTGAACGCCGATAAGGGGTTCGAATATCCCAAGGACCAGCTTGCCTGGCGCGTCGTGAACGTGATGGCCGACGCGGTCGGAGACGAACATACCTACTTCATGGATACGGCCAGTTACCAGAGCCGTCAAAATCTGCTTTCCGGCAACAATAGCTCGGTCGGGTTCGGGGTGGTCGTCACGACCCAGGACGGCAATGCCTATATCGTGCGGGTGGTAGCCGGCAGTCCCGCCGACAAAGCCGGTATCAAGGCGGGCGACCAGATTGTCTCTTACGATGGCACCCTGATTAACGATAAAACCTGGTCGCTTATCAAAAATGCCCAGGAAAACGAAGCCCATACTTTCGTGCTGGCCCGGTCAGGTTCGGCCCAACCGGTGACGGTCCAGGTTACCAAAGGCAGCTATACCCTGCCGACCGTGGAATACCGGCTTATTAACGGCCATATCGGCTATATCGCTATCCGCGACTTTTTCCTCAATGTTGCGGACGAAACCGATAAAGCCATGATCGACCTGCGCAAGCAGGGGGCCGATAGCTGGATCCTGGATGTACGAGAGAATCCCGGCGGTATCAATGTCGAGCAGGTGACGGGCCGCTTCGTGGCCGGGGGCGAGATAATGGGTTATAACACCAACCGGACCAGCCGCGACCCCATGAAAGTCAGTAACGACTTGCAGGACAGCCCGAACAAGGGCAAACCGTTCTCGCCGCTCCTGCCGCTGGTGTTGTTACAGGACGATGTGAGCGCGAGCAGCAGCGAAATGCTGGCCCTGGCGGTCCGGGATTTCAAACTGGGGCCTCTGATTGGGGTCAAAACTGCCGGGGCGCTCGGTCACACGGCGGCTTACCCGCTAGGTGACGGGTCGGCCATCAGCGTGACCGTGGATGTCTACGAGTCCAAGGGCGGCGAGAAGGTCAACGGTATAGGGGTTACGCCGGATATTACGGTTGAGCGAACCATTGAAGACATCGTGGCAGGGCGCGACCCGCAACTGTCCGCCGGTGTCGATTACCTGGAGAAATTAGTCGCCAAGAAGAATCCGTAGTACGAAATAACGTTGAACGTTAAACGTTGAACGTGAATTCTGAATAAATTTCTAGATTTACCAAAAACTACTATTCCATTATTACCCTAAACAAAACCGACGTTCAACGTATTACGTTGTATCGTTCAACGAATGTTTTAGCCTATGCCAGCCTTATTAAACGAAGAATTTTTGAGAAAAATCGACCGCCTGACCCTGGTAAGTAAACGGGTCCGGGCGGGCAGCATCAAGGGGGAACGGCGTTCGACCAAACGCGGTACTTCGGTCGAGTTTGCCGACTACCGCGACTATACTCCCGGCGACGACTTGCGCCAGGTGGATTGGAATATTTATGCACGCCTGGAACGGGTCTTTCTAAAACTTTTCGAGGAAGAAGAAGAACTGACCATTCACGTCCTGATTGATTGCAGCCGGTCGATGGATTGGAGCGGCCCTTCTTCCGATTTAGTCCTGGCCGAAGGGGTAGCACCCTCGAATCCGAGTTACAACAAGTTGCATTACGCCAAGCAAACGGCTGCCGCCATTTCATATATGGCCCTGGCCGCGATGGACCGGGTCAGCCTGGCGGCTTTATTTGCCGGGAAAAGCGGGCACGAAAGCCGGTTGCCGATGATGCGCGGTAAGACTCAGACCGTCCGCATGATTCGCTTCGTGGAAGAACTGCCTTCCGGGCCGGGCGGCAACCTCAACACCGCTTTACGCAGCTATGCCAGCACTACCCGCCAACCGGGACTGCTCTTTTTGATTTCGGATTTGTTCGCGCCCGGCGGCTGCTACGATGGTATCCGGGCTTTACAGGGGGCCGGGCACGAAGTGGTTTTACTCCACGTCCTCTCGCCGGACGAAGTGAACCCGACCGTGCGGGGCGATTTCAGGCTGGTTGACAGCGAAACGGGCGAGAGCCAGGAAGTTAGCATAGATAACAATTCTTTGGAAGCTTATCGCCGGGAATTTACCAACTGGCAGCGCGATTTAATGGATTTTTGTCGCCGCCGTTCGGTCAATTACATCCAGGTTGAGACCGATACCTCTTTTGAAGACCTGGTGCTGCATTATATGCGGCGGCGTGGCATTGTAAACTAACCTCGAAGGCAGGCCGATTGTGGGACTGTTAATACCTTTTGCGCTTGGGCTGCTGGCCCTGGCAGTACCGATAGTGGTGCTTTACCTGCTCAAGGTTAAGCGCGAAGACCTGACCGTCAGCAGTAACTTTTTGTGGCGGCGCGTCCTCGAAGACAAACAGGCCAACGCACCCTGGCAAAAACTTCAGAAAAACTGGCTGTTGCTCTTGCAACTGCTCCTGCTATTTTTGCTGGTCTTCACCCTGACCCGGCCCTTTTTCGAGGCGGAAGCCCAGGCCAGCGGCAACATCATTATCCTGCTCGATGCCTCGGCAGGAATGCAGGCGACCGATGTCCAGCCGAGCCGTTTTAGCAAAGCCAAGGACGAAATTAACAATATTATTGACGGGATGGGCGGCGGCGACCAGATAACATTGGTCCTGATGCATTCCTTCCCGGAAGTGCTGGCCTCGAACTCGACTAACAAAAACGAGCTTAAAGCCGCCCTCAATAAGGCCAAAGTCACCAGCGAACCCTCGAACCCCAAGCCATCCCTGATTCTGGCGGCGGCAGCGGCGGACCGCTATCCCGGTACGACGGTCGTGGTAGTCAGCAGCGGAGCGTTTGCCCGCGAGGAAGATTTACCTTCCCTGAAAGCCAAAATTAAATATATAAAAGTCGGCAATTCCGACCAGAACCAGGCCATAAGTGGGTTGCAGTTGCGGGAAACCGGTGGCGGTCCCCAGCTTTTCGTCGGTCTCAAAAACTTTTCAGCCCAGGCCGCTAAAGTCAACCTGGTGGTGACGGTAGATAACAAACAGTTCGATACCCGCCAGGTGGAGATTAACGCTGAAGACAAAAACAGCATTACCCTGACCGATTTGCCTATAAATACGCATATCGTCAGCGCCCGCATCAAGCCAGGTGATACCGGTCAACAAGATTACCTTGCCGCCGATAACGAAGCCTGGACCGTCCGCAATGCCGGGCAACCGCAGCGCCTCTTGCTGGTTACGCCGGGAAATACCTTTTTAGAGCTATTCTTTAACCGGTTGCCAAATTACAATGTCACCAAAGTTACGCCCGATAATTATGATACCCTGCCCAACAAGGATAGTTTTGACCTCTATATTTTCGATACTTACGCCCCGGACGTGCTGCCGCCGGGTGGAGTATTCTTTATCGATCCGCCAACTTCGAATATTCTGCCTGTAACCGGCTCGATTAATTCGCCCGCCTTTGCCCGGTTGGACCAGAGCGACCCGCTTTTGCGTTATACCGACCTGAGCGCGGTCTTTATCAAACAGGCCACTCAATATACGCTGCCCAGTTGGATGAAAGTGGTAGCTTCCAGCAGCGAGGGTACCCCGCTTTTAGCGGAAGGCGACCAGCAAGGCCAACGGTTCGTTTTACTGACTTTTGACGTTCACCAGAGCGACCTGGGGCTCAGCACGGCCTGGCCGATCCTCCTGATAAATACCCTTAGCTGGCTCCAACCTGCCGGGGCACTCGACCAGGTGACCGAGATAAATCCGGGCGAGCCGATTAGCTTCAATATTACTGACCCTAGCGAGCAAATCAGCGTAACGCCGCCCAATAATGGGACCCAGGTGCTTAAAGTAAACAGCGGAGTAGCCTCTTTCACCGATACCGGCCAGACCGGGATTTACGGTGTAGTCCATAAAACGACGGTGGCGGGCAAAACCAATTCACTCTCGGATAATTTTGTAGTCAACCTTTATGACGATTTTTCCAGCAATATCCGGCCCCTGGATGACCTCGGTTTGCAGGGAACACTGCCGACCGGGTCGGGTGGCGGCACGCTGAGTAACCACGAATTCTGGCAACCCCTAGTATTAGCCGCACTTATAATCTTGATGATGGAATGGTGGATTTTTTACCAGGCCCGGCGGACTCGGCGTAAAGACTCTGGCCCGGTAAACGGTTTGGACAAAAAAATCAAGGTTTCCAAGACTTAGACTCACTGAGTCTAGGAAGCGTAATTAAAGGTTGGAGCGTGTGGAAAAACCAGGAAATGTGGAAAAGATCTCCAGATTTCCACAGAGTTGTCCACATTGGCACCAACCGTTTTTTTTGAAGATTCTGGGGTAGTATTGCACACGATTCAACATTTTGTGGACAACTGTGGAATCTTTCACAGACTTTTGAGTCACAATGAATCCAAATACAGGATAAGTTATCCCAACACTCCACAAAATGTGGAATAGAGGGTATAACTTTTTTGAGGGAAAGACCACAATATAGAGATTCAAGAAAATATTTTCGACTATATCTGGTGTAGGATTAATTTAAGCAAAAAGTTATTTTATGACAAGCAAAAAAAGTTATCCACACATGAATGTTAATAAGTGGACAATTATACACACATGGCGGTTGAAAAATGGTGGGAAATTATCGCCCAGGTTTTTCCCCAAAAGTGGCTATACAAATAAATCCTTATACTAAGAGTCGCCTTACCTACTTGCTTCTCTGATAATTTGCTGCTATCATTTCTTTAAATCCTAGCGATTAGTGCTAGATAAGACTCAGGTAAAACGGTAAGACGAGCAATTACAGGTTTTGCTTGGTTTTATCCATTTAGGTAGTCGAAGCTTACCTGTTCCTTATTCAGATCAGCCTAAAAAGGGTCTATAACTTTTATTCATGGGGTCACTGTTCGGCTGATTAACTGCGGTTAATCAAGTTTTAGTGCACCTTTAGTTTTTGTTGCGCGGTAACGGGTTTTTGTATATTTCCAGTCTAGACCGTGGAAATCCTGCCCCCGCAAAGTAAAACAAAGGCCGTGTCCCCGATATTTTATTTTACTGGAGTGTATCACTATGCCAGGGAGTAACAATAACGGTCAGAACTATTCTTTCGAGGAAACTTACAACCCTAACCCCGAAAACTCAACTATGCTTGATATTTCCCCTCGGACGGGTGGTACGTTTAATGATACCAGGCAAATCTGGCAGATTGCCCTGCGTGACCTCTACATCCAGCTTGAACGCCACGCCTTTGACTCCTGGATCAAAAACCTAAATTTGCTCGAAATAAATCATGGTACGGCCCTTATTGCCGCTCCTACCACCTACGCCTGCCGCCGTCTGGAGGCTGATTATACCGATGTGGTCGGCCAGGCCATCTCCGGTGTGGTCGGTGAACCGCTCGATGTCCAGTTTACGGTTGAAGGGCCGGTCCAGGCCCAACTTTTCGACCCGGCCCCGGTTTCCGCCGCTCCGCGCAATGGCGCTTACTCCAACGGTCAGAGCCGCCCGGCCCCTTCGCCCGGTATTAAATCACGCGGACCCTATTTGAATAACCTGGAGCAGGCCGGGGTTAATAACAGCCAGCTTGCCGCTCAGCGCAACGGTTCTTCCCAGTACGGCCAGAACAATCGTGGCAAACCGGCCCCGGCCGGTTATGGTATTAAAAGCCGCCCGACCGATTTGCACCTGAATACTCTCAACAATTACAACTATAGCGAAAACGGCCAGGCACCGAACGAAAGAATTATTGAGCCACCGGTCCAATCCGCCCCGGCCATGCCGACCGATTACGAAGAAAAGGCGGCTCAGTTTGGTCTCAACCCTCGCTATGTCTTTGACAAGTACATCGTCGGGAGCAGCAACCGTATGGCTGCCGCCGCCGGTCGCAGTGTCGCCGAAAATCCGGGCAACAGCTACAACCCGTTATTCATTTACGGCGGTGTCGGTCTGGGCAAGACCCACCTTTTGCATGCAATTGGACACGAGGCTTTACGGCTGCGGCCTTATCTCAAAATCATGTACGTTTCCAGCGAGAAGTTCACCAACGACATGGTTAACAGTATCCGCGAAAATCGGATGGAAGAATTTCGCAGTCGTTACCGCAGCATGGACATCCTGATGATTGACGATATTCAATTTATTGCTGGTAAAGACTCGACCCAGGAAGAATTTTTCCATACCTTCAATACCCTGGTAGAATCGTACAAACAGGTCGTAATCAGCTCAGACCGTTCGCCCAAGTCTATGTTGACCCTGGAAGACCGATTGCGGTCGCGCTTTGAAGGCGGTTTGATTGCCGATGTCAGTCTGCCCGATTACGAAATGCGCCTGTTGATTCTACAGGCCAAGGCCCAGTACCAGCAGGTCCATATTCCAATGGAAGTTATGGAATTTATCGCCCACAAGGTACCGAGTAATATCCGCGAACTGGAAGGCGCGCTCATCCGGGTGGTAGCGTTCGGCTTCCTGAACAAGATGGCGATTTCGGTAGACCTGGCGGCCCAGGCCCTCAACGACTCGCTTTTGAATTCGCGCAAGAAACTGGTCACCAAGGAGCGGATTATCGACGCGGTCTCGAACTTCTATAATGTCGAGATGAAAGATTTGCTCGGCAAGAGTCGCAGCGCCGATATTGTTCTTCCGCGCCAGGTGGCGATGTATATCATCCGCGAACAGACCGACCACAGCCTGGTAGAAATCGGGCAGTCCCTGGGCGGGCGCGACCACACCACGATTATGCATGGCCTGGATAAGATTGAGCAAGCTCTCGACAGCAATATCCAGTTACGGCAGCAAATCAACACTATTACTCAAATTGTGTATAACGGTGAAGGAAAATAATTATTCCATTACGGCGCTAAACCGCCCGGATAGGAACTTCAGGAGCAGGCCAGTGGCCTGCTTTTTTTATTGGTTTTTACCTCAAAATTAGCTGGAAATACACACATTTTTGGGCAAAAAATACAATTTGTGGATAAACCATGTAAAATGGTGGATAAGACCTAAAATTTGTAGAAAAGATGGTGCTTATCTTCTATGAATCTATGGATAAAGTTGAGGATAAAGTAAGGAATCTAGGGGTAAGGTTGCGGATAAACCAGGGTTTCTTATGTATAACTTATACGAAAACCCAGGAAGCTTTGTGTAAAGAACCGGTATAGGCGACTCATTTTATCCCCTTTTGTGAATCATGGTTTTGGAAAAGTTGTCCGAATCGTGGAAATAGTCGCCTGGAAAAGCCGGCTGGATAATCGAGCTCAAAAAGCTGTGGAAAGTTTTTCGCCTTTTCCACGCCGTTCTCCACACAACATGTTTATGAAAAAAGAGCGATTCAGCCTCAAAATAGACCCATTTCCACAAATCCACGCGCCCTATTACTAATAACTCTAAAAATATATATAAATATAATATGATTCATGTAGAAAGAAATTTGTGTACAACCAAATGAGGGAAACTTTGTTAAAATAAAAGACCTGGAAAAGAAAAACCAAACTATGCAATGAGTTGCCAGTAAAGTGGTCAGGGCTCCTCACAATATAACAGCACCAGGCCGTCGACCACCGGCCACTGGCTACTAGAAAGAAATACCTATGGCAGTAATGCGTTACACTTTGATAGATAAATCGGGCACCATAAGCTTTATAGCGCCCTGGAACACTCTGAAGGCCCTGGTAGCTGCATGCAGCCGCAAACCGGCCCCAGAAGACCTGTCAACCGTCCTGGAAGCCGCTTCAAGATATAGCAGTGGTTTGAGAGAATATGTTTTTAACGGCCTGGCCGTCTTTGACGAACATTACACCACCCAGGATGAAGCCTCCGCCACCAGAGAATTGAATCCGCAGTTGGAGCGAGAACTGCGTGAAATCCTGGGCCTGGGCGGGACCGGAGGTCTGACGGAAGCGCCTCAACCGGCAGGGGAGTCGGAAGATTTCATCGAAGAAGAAGAGGATATTAGCCGGATATTTAGCAGGGTTTCCGAGGAAGAAAAGTCTGAAATTACTTACGAAGAATTACTGGAGAAGCAGCGCCAGTTGCGAGGGGCCGCTCTTTCCCGCCACCCGGTCTTACGGGTGCTGGACGACGACACCCGGCGCGAGAGTCTTGAACCGGTCAGCATCGGGCTGGTGATTTTCAATCTACCGGCCAAAAGGATCATCCAGGTCCAGAACAGCTACGGGGTTTTGAAACGGAGCGACCGGGGCCGTTATTTCGAGAACGGCCAGCCTACCGAGCGTCTTTATTTCTATCGGTTGCCCACCGATTGGAGTCTGTTGCCTTAATATCAGAGGTTTCTTTTAGTTTGTAACTATGGCGGGTCCGGCACAGGACAAAGGTGACAAACCCGCCTACCAGGCAACAAACTACAAATATTTCTACCAGGCTGACAATGCCTTCCGGCCAGTTGTGATTAAAAATGTTCAGCCCGACCGTTGCTAAAAAACTAATCCCTGCCATAATTTCATAATTCCTGTCCGACTACAGCGTCAAACCATTGTCCCGACTTTGTTGTCACTCCAATTATGAAGTTTGGGTAATGCATAGTCTGTGCCAGGCGCAAAGCCTTGTAATAGGCTAAATTAAAAAGGCGAGCCTCAACTCGCCTTTTAGTTTGTCTGAATTATGCCGTTTGGGCAACGATGCGTTTTTTTATTTCCGGTCGGACGGATTGGAGCCGGGCGGGTTATTGGGGTCGTCCTGGCCCGGTTTTCGCCTGGTGAACAGGCTACCAAAGAGCATCCGGGTATAGTTTGAGCGCAGTTCCTTATTGCTGGGCATTTCGACCCCGGCGGACCGCTCGTCGAGTTGAACCTGCTGGCGGCTGGCCTGCCAGCGTTCCCTGGTTTCGGCGGCTTCTTTCAGGTATTGCTCCAACCCGGCGGGTTCCGAGAGCGACTCCGGTTTGGGACGGCCCCGTTCGTCAAAGAGTCCGGCCTGTTCAATCAGTTCGCGCAGTTCACTCAACTGTTTCTGGTAGCGGTCTATCCAGCCGATAATCGAGTCGGAGTTGGTCCGGCAGATGTCGAGATGCATGGCGACCCCACCACCGGCCAGGCGAGTGGTATCCTGGAAACCGCTGCTGGCTAAACGCGACATTTCCCGCCAGCCCGAACTGGTCCCGACCAGGTTTACCAACCCGGCAGCCGCCAGGAAAGGCATATGGCTGATAGCGGCGGTATAGCTATCGTGTTCGGCGGCATCCATGAAGTAGGGGTTCGCCCCGAAAATCGTGACCAGCCGCCCTATCGTTTCGATGGCTTCCTCTTTGACGCCGACCGGGGCCATCAGACAGTAGGTGCAGCCCTTGAAAAGATTGGCGTCAGCTTCTTCGAGTGAAGCGGTCTTACCGGCCATGGGGTGCCCGCCCACGAAACTGACCGTGGTAGGCAGCAACTCCTTGGCCCAGGCCATCACCTGGCGCTTGGTGCTGCAAGTATCGGTCACAATCGCGCCCGGTTTGAGATGATTTTGAATGTCCTCGAAAGTATCGCGCACGGCCATAACCGGGGTCGCCACGATGATTATATCGGCGTCTTTAACGGCGTCCATCGGTGTATTGGTATAGCGGTGGAAGATACCCATTTTATCGGCCAGGGCTTTTTGTTTACCCTTGGCATCGAAACCGACCAGTTCAAGGTTAGCCGACTGGCCTTCTTCGGTTTTGGCCCAGTTCCGTAGGGCCAGGCCCATCGAACCACCGATCAGTCCCAGGCCAATAATTGAAATCCTCATTCCTGCTCTAACTCCAATCTTCTTCGTCGTCTTTTTGTATCAAAGAATCAAAAATTTATAAATTATGAAAGGCCGGTGCAAAATAGTATACAGAGAAAAGGCCGGAAAGGAAAATTAGGGCCGGATATGAATCTAAAAAAAGTCAAAAATTAATGTATCTTTTAGCTATTGGAAAACGTATTATTGACATGATAGCGCCGATCATACTATCATAGATAGCATGTACGACCAGGACTCGCCCGTGAGCGAGCAGAATACCGGCAAATCGAAGACCATACTGAAAGAGTGACAGGTTGGATACCGAAAATCTAAAGGCGGTAACGAGCGCCCCGAACGAACCGGCCCTACATTATTCCGAACAACAGAAGTTAATCGGCGGCAAAAGCGCCCTCCAGCGTTTGAAGGGAGCCGGTGGTTTAGCGGCTTCGGCTTTGCTGGCAACTTCGTTGTTGTTGGGCGCGTGCGGTGACGAAGACGATTGTATTGTCACGACTCCACCGACCAACGCCCCGGTAAACCTGGTCCTGCCGCCAATCGCTACGCCCAGCGATTCTACCTCGACGCCCTCGACGCCCAGTTCCAGCCAGTTTACCAGCGGGTCCAGCACCGGCACAGCTCAGACTTATTGCAAGAGCCGCCGAACCGGGGCTTTTTACTGGTACTCCGGCACCCGCTATTACAGCAGCAGTGGTTCCTAAATCATTTTAACAAGGTCTGCCTATGCCAAAGACAGATGTCTCCCGGCCCGGCCCCAGGAATCCTCGCCCGTTGTGGTTGATGCGGCGCTGGAAAAGCGCGGCGGGACCACTGGCGAGCTGGTATATCCCGGCTGCGCCTTTTACTGCCCTCCAGCTTTACGGAACACCTCAAATAGCCCTGCGGGAACGCCTGAACCCGGCCCGCCTGGATAATATCGCCGAAACTCTGGCCGGGCGGCTTCTTCAAACCGACGAGGGTCTGGCCGTCCAGGGTGGGGAGGCTGCCATTATAATAGATTTGCCGGGGAGTATTTCGGTTGGATTAGGTTTTTTCTTACAAAAACTTGGCATCACCCCGGTCTTGCTTTTTAATGGCCTCTACCGGCCCGCTTCCCTGGTGGAGGGTAAAAATAGTCTGCCTGCCATCATTCGCTATGGCAGCCAGGTTGAAGCCTGGTCGGGCCAACCGGGCTACGCCTTTTTGCTTGAACGTGAACGGACCGGCCCGGAGCCGACCGGCGAGTTAGCCTTCTGGCGGACTTTTGATAACCGCTATCACGCGGGCGAGCATCTTTTCCCCCCTCTTGAAAAACTCAAAGCGGGCGGTGTATCCGCTCTTATAGATTTGCGCCTGGCCGGTGATGAACTGCCCCACGATGTCAACCGCTTTTACCGGGCGGCGGCGCGGGCCGGTCTGGATGTTTTCCAGGCCGCTTTACCGCCAGAGTGGCTCACCGGCCAAGCAGAAGGCCAGCCGGAACTGCAAGGAGCCAACAGCACCGAGGGGAACGACCTATGAGAAGCCTGGCCGGGCAGTTATACCGGCGCTATTCGCCGCGCCGTTTTTGCGCTATCGTGCGTTTGCTAAACGAGCACGCCTCCCTGCACGATGGTCTTTTCGAAAGCAACGTTTATGGGCGGCCTTATGTCAGCTTTGGCGGGTTAGTGTTATCCCCGGCTGAGCGGCACGAACTGGCCGGACTGACCCGCGTCTTTTACAGCGTTTACGAAAAAGCCATGCGGGAAATTATCCGCGAACCCTCAGCCCGGTTGCGTTCGCTCGGCTGGCCTGAAAATCTCGAGCACGCTTTGCGCCGCGAACCGGCCAACCTTTTCCTGACGCCACTGGGCCGGTTCGATTTTGCCCTGGATACGGCGGGTGTCTGGCGCTTGATGGAATTTAACAGCGATACGCCGAGCGGCGCCCAGGAGGTCACTTTAGTCGAGGAGCGCCAATGGCGTTATTTACAGCGTTTGGATGGCCGCCTGGCCCGTCTGAACCCCGCTATAGAGGACGCTATGCGCCAGGCCCTGACCGATGAAGCCTTTTTCGCACCGGAACCGGAAGGAGTCCCGTCCTCGGAAGGGCCGCGCCTGAATCCTAAAATAGGTCTTCTGGTGCAGGGCCGCCACCTGACCGACCTGGCCCAGGTCAGTTATTACGCCGACATTCTAAAAAAATCCGGGCAGGACGTGGTGGTCGGAGATATTTCCAATTTCAACCTGCTGGCGGGCCAGATTTACCTGCTGGGCCAACCGGTAGACGCCATCTACCGCCTTTTCCCGGTCGAGAATCTTTCGATTGAGCCGGTTTTCGCGGCTTTCTTGCAATCGACTCTCAACGGCTGGCTCAAGTCTTTGAACAATTTGCGCGGTTTTTTCGCCCAGAGCAAGGCTATCATGGCCTGGATCTGGCAGCATCGCCAATCCGAAATCTTTACCCCGGAGGAACAGGCCGTTATCACCCGGCACCTGCCCGAAACCTACCTGGTGGAAGATTTATCCGCCGATTTCGATTACAGCAGCTTTATTGTCAAGGAATTTTATGGCCGGGAAGGTTCCGAGGTCTATAACGGGGCAACCCTGACGCCTGAAGGCTGGCAGCAATGCCGGGAGTGGCGCACCTTCGTGGCTCAGAAGCGTATCGAGATTGCCCCGGTCGAACACCTCATGCCCGACGAGGATTGGCATGGGGTCGAACTGGTCGAGGCGTTCCCCTGTGTGGGCAGTTTTATCTTTGGTGGCGAGTGGGGCGGCTGTTATACCCGTATTGGCGGGAAAATTACCGATAGCTTTGCCCAGTTTATCCCGACCCTGACCGAAAATTCATCCTTATAAAAATATTCCGTTTAGGCATGGATATAAAATTTGAGAACTAAAAAACAAATCCCTGCCGAAAAGGAATATTTTCCGGTTTACCAAAAATAAGGATAATCCAAACAGAACAACGAGGCCGTTTTATGCATGCCCGGCTGGCCGGCCCGGTTGGTCGCCCACCTGGACAGCCTGAAGTAAAAAGGGAGATAGCGGTACAAAAATGAGCGAAACGATTTCGAGCAGTTTTTTAGGGCCTTTGCTGCAAAAAAATTATGCCGTTACGGTCAGCGATGAGCCGGAACTTTTACACGAACGGGACGGCCAGCGGGTCTTCTGGGTCGGCCTGAATGACGGCTCGGCCCTGACGGTCCGCCTTTGCACCGTCCACCGCTCTCAGGAGCGTGTTTTGGCTGATACCGGGGCTTTGTTTTTCCTGAACCAGCGTGGTTTCCCGGCTCCCCATTTGCGGCTTACAGTGGCGGGGGAACGTGTCTTCGAATGGCAGCGTAATTGTTGGGGCTATGTCCAGGATTTTATCGAAGGCGAAAATCCCTTTATGGACCTGGAAACCCTGGCCGAGGTCGCGCATTTGCTGGGCCGCCTGCACCAGATGGCCGACTCCATCGAAAATTACCCGGTCGAGGTTGGCTGGCTGGAAGAATGGATGCCTGCCATTCACCGGGCCGGGGCCGCTTCCGCCAGCGCCGACTGGAAACGCCAGGCGACCGAGGTGGCCGAGAACCTGAGTTCCCTGCCTATGAAAGAGCTTCAAGCCTTGCCCTACGGTCTGATTCATACCGATGTCCACGAGGGCAACCTTTTGCGCGGCACCGATGGTCACCTCTACATGCTCGACTGGGAAGATGCCGGGTTGGGCCAGGCTATTTTTGACCTGGCGCTGGTATTGGGTTGGAATTGTGTCTGGCAGAGCAGCGAGATTATTCTCAAACCGAATCAGCCGCCGGAACTCTACGATTTTGACGAGGAATATTGCAAGACTCTGCTCGGCAACTACCAGCAGGAGCGCAAACTTTCCGACCTGGAACGCCGCATGCTCGGCCCGGCCATTCGTTTCGTGATGGGCTGGTTTTCCGCTCGCGATATGGAGCGCGAACTGGATGAACCGGGTATCAGCGAGGGGTTGGCCTTTACAAACTGGGCCATAATGCGGAGTGTTACACCCGAATGGGCCGCTACCCTGACCCAATGGGCCGCCGAAACCGCCTGAAATTATAAAAACAGAACCAGGACCGAAAATGAATAATTCTGCTCCCTCGCCCCAGGATAAACCTTTAATAACCGCCAGCGATATTTTCAAGGCGGCTCAGCGTCTGCGCCAGGCCGGACTGCTTTTTCCGACGCCGCTCGAACCGCTCAAAACCTTGAGTCAGGATACAGGGGCCGGGATATTGTTGAAGCTGGAAAATTTGCAGCGGACCGGCTCGTTCAAGTTGCGGGGCGCGGCCAATAAACTGCTGGCTTTACAGGAACGGCTCGATTCTAAGCCGCATGTCGTGACCGCTTCCGCCGGGAATCACGGCCTGGGCGTGGCCTACGCCGCGACTCATCTTGGAATTACGGCAACAATTGTGGTGCCGTTGGAAGCTTCCCCGGCCAAGGTCAAAGCCCTGAAAAGCTATCCCGTAGAGTTAATCCAGCACGGCGCGGGTTACGAAGAAGCCGAAAGTTATGCACGCCAGCTCGAACGGGAGCGGGGCCTGACTTTCGTCTCAGCCTATAATGACCTGGAAGTTATCGCCGGGCAGGGCACCCTTGCCCTTGAAGTCCTGAACGAACTGCCGGAGTTGACACACTTGCTGGTACCTGCCGGGGGTGGTGGGCTTCTAAGTGGGGTCGCGTTGTTTGCGAAAGAAGTAAACCCGGCCATCCGGGTTATCGGGGTCCAGAGCGAAGCCTCGACCGCGCTGACCGCCGCCATCGCAGCCGGACACCTCGTCACTACCCCGGAATACCCGACCCTGGCGGACGGCCTGGCCGGGGGCCTGGAAGCGGGCACGGTCACTTTTGACCTCGCCCAGCAATACGTGGATGAAATGGTGCTGGTCAGCGAAGAAAGTATCGCCGGGGCTATTCGCTTTATGGTCGATGAACTACACATCATTGCCGAGGGTTCGGCGGTGGTCGGACTGGCCGCTCTTTTAAGTAAAAGCTGGCAGCCCGAACCGGGCGCGGTGGTATGCAGCCTGATAACGGGCCGTAACATCGCAACCGAAAAGCTTCTAAAAATTATGCATGCCTGATAAGTAAACCGAAAATCTCATAAAATTATGCATGCCCGCTAAAGAAGCCGGTAAATATTTGAAAAGCGGGTAAAACAATAAAACCCGCTTTTTTACTGGCAAGAATCAGGATTAGAAGGGACTTTAGAATCTGGAAAATTTAGGCTGAAAATCTTCTTGGGGTTATCAACACTATACACATTTTGGGTATAGTTTCATGCTTTTCAAGAGCCTAAAAAATGATTAATCGAATCCATCTATGAATCCATAGACTCCTTTAATTTGACAAGCATGAAGTCGTGTTCAGCGATAAGGGGCGGCACTTCTTCTGGAAATTTAACCCAGAAGAAGTCAAAAGGAATCGGGCCGGGACTGCCGTCGGAGGGGTCGGTTTCGTAATGCCGCCAGGTTTCCGGGGGATTGCCGGGACAGACCAGGTGATAAAAACGGCGGTGATGAATCTCGTCTCTGGCACCGTAAGGAGTCCTATCCAGGTTTTGCTCTCCCAGGTAGCCGGCCATTTCAAGCCCGCTTAGTCCGGTTTCCTCGAAAGCTTCTCGCATAACCCCTTCGGCGGGGTCTTCACCCGGTTTTAGCGAACCCGCCGGGACCTGGATACCCGCTTCCGGTGACAGCGGGTGGCTGAACACCAGCAACCGCCCTCCGTTCGTGATATAGGCAAACATTTTTTCCTTGATGATGGTCATTTCCCTAATTTTTCCTTATTTTCAATCGATGTCATCAATATTTTGCTCAATGTCGTTTATGGCATCGAGAATCAATGGTTTAATATCTTTGCCATAACTATCAATAAAATATCTATCGTTGTAGACTCTCCTTAAAGCCTCAAGTGCTTGTGCATCGCCTAAAAACCCAAGTCCTATCGCCGCCGCTCCACGTTTATCTGCATCGGTATTAAATATAACCTCTTTGAGCAGTAAATCTACCAGAGGTATTACGGCCCTTTTATCTCCATATTCTCCTAAGGCAATCGCTGTCTGGCAAACTACTTCAAGTTCCGGGTCATTTAGCATTTCGACAAGATTCTCATAAACGCCAGGGTTTTTTAACTTAGCTAAGGCATTTACAACCGAACATCTGACATGTATTGATTCATCCTTTAACAAAGGTAATAAAGTTTGATAGGATTCTTCCGAACCGATTTCACCCAGGGCAAACCCAGCCCAAGAACGAACATGTTCATTTTTATCTGAAATTAGCTCTGTCAATGAACCCACAGCCCTTTTGTCCCCTAATTTTCCCAATGCACTAACTATATTTCGACGTATAACGAGATTTAGATTGTCCAAACCTTGAATCAACTCATTTACGGTCTCTTTTGTCGCTACTCCGGTTATACCAAAAATCATATCGTAACCTTTAATGCTATCCTCCTTTAAGAGTTTTACGAAATAGGGTTCAGCTTCTTTTATTTTGAGGTTGCTTAAAGCTTTTACGGCAAACCTTCTAATCATTTGGTCGCCATCTTCTAACGCCTTTATTATTAATAAACCTGCTTCAAGAGTGCCGATTTTTTCCAATGCTTCAATAGCCATTCGCTTATTACTGGTGTCGTTGGTACTTAAATCCTGACCTAAATTTTCAATATTGCTCATTTGACTACCCAAACCAATTTTAAGTTTTCAATAAAGGTAAATTTGACTGAAATATTCATTTTAGGCGGAGATAGTGCAAACGAGAAAACCCCGGTCCATTCCTGAACCGGGATTTTTACAACTATTTTGAATAGAAAACGACCTGTAATTAAGCCATCTTCTGGTTGGCGGCGGCTTCCAGGCCAAGCTCTTTGACCGACTGCTGGCGCATCAGGAATTTCTGGATTTTGCCCGTAACGGTCATCGGGAAGTTATCGGTAAACTTGAAGTAACGCGGCACTTTGAAATGGGCAATCTGGCCTTTGCAAAAAGCCTTGAGTTCTTCCTCGGTCGCCGTTTCGCCCGCCTTCAACTTCACCCAGGCCATGATTTCCTCGCCGTACTTCGGGTCGGGGACACCGATGACCTGTACGTCCGAGATTTTGGGGTGCTGGTAGAGGAACTCTTCGACCTCACGCGGGTAGACGTTCTCACCACCCCGGATAATCATATCTTTGATGCGGCCCACGATATTGACATAGCCCTCGTCGTCCATCGTGGCAAGGTCGCCCGTATGCATCCAGTGAGCTGCGTCAATCGCTGACCTGGTGGCGTCCGGGTTGTTCCAGTAGCCCGTCATCACGCTGTAACCGCGCGTGCATAATTCGCCGGTCTGACCGATAGGCACAACCTTGCCGGTCGCCGGATCCACGATTTTTACTTCAACGTGTGGCGATACCTGCCCGACCGTCGAAACCTGTTTTTCGAGCGGCGTCCCGATTTTGGTCTGGGTGCTAACCGGGCTGGTCTCGGTCATGCCGTAGCAGATTTCCACGTCTTTCATGTTCATCAGGCTCTGAACCTTTTTCATGACTTCCACCGGGCAGGGCGACCCCGCCATTACCCCGGTCCGCAGGGAAGACAGGTCAAACTTGCTGAAATCGGGATGGTCCAACTCGGCGATAAACATGGTCGGCACCCCGTAAAGAGAGGTGCATTTTTCCTCCTGGACCGTCTGCAAGACCGCCAGCGGCGCGAAGGCTTCGTCCGGGTAGACCATCGCCGCGCCGTGAGTGATGCAGCCGAGGTTGCCCATGACCATGCCAAAGCAGTGGTAGAGCGGCACCGGGATACAAATCTTGTCTTTATCGGTGATATTTTGCAGTTCGGCCACGAAATAGCCGTTATTCAAAATGTTGTGGTGGGTCAGGGTTGCCCCTTTGGGGAAACCGGTCGTGCCGCTGGTGTACTGGATGTTAATGGGGTCGTCGAACTCCTGGTCCCGCTGGCGGTCGGCTAACTCCTGTTCGCTCACGCCTTCGGCCATCTCCATAATGTCGCCCCAGGCGAACATGCCGGGCGCTCTTTCCTGGCCGAGCCGGATAACCGTCCGCAGGTCGGGGAATTTCGCGGCCTGAAGCTGGCCCGGTTGGGCGTCTTTTAGCTCCGGGCAGAGGTCGTTAACCATCTGGGTATAATTCGAGGTTTTGAACTGCGGCGAGATAATAACGGCGGTACAACCCGACTGGCGCAGAGCGTATTCCAGTTCGTTCAGGCGATAGGCCGGGTTAATATTGACCAGGATAGTGCCGATTTTGCTGGTGGCAAACTGGGTGACAACCCACTCGAAATTATTGGGCGACCAGATACCGATGCGCTCCCCTTTTTCAAGCCCCAGTTTCATCAAACCCCTGGCGAAGCGGTTTACCTCGACCTGTAGCTGGCTATAAGTTAACCGGATATTCTGGTGGCGTGAAATCAGGGCGTCGTTATCGGGATAGTTCGCCACGGTCTGGTCGAACATGTCGCCAATCGTGAGGCCCAGCAAAGGAATGTCGCCGGTCCCGCTCGAATAGCTCATGGTGTGGGTACCGGCAGTGTGACCGGACGGCTGCGTCCCGGTTCTTTCTTCTACTTGCATTGTAGAATCCTCCCGCTCTCAAATTGACAGGGCCGGATTTATTTAATTTCCGAACTCTGAACTTACAAAACCGGATTTTTGGTTAGAATCTCATCAATCAGGCCGTATTGAACCGCTTCTTCCGCCGTAAAATAACGGTCGCGCTCCAGGTCGGCGGCGATTTTTTCGTAAGGCTGGCCGGTGTGGTAGGCCATAATCTTTTTGATGCGGTTTTCGATGTCAAAAAGATGCTTAGCCTGAATCTGGACGTCCGGCGAAGATTTGGCCCCACCCAACCCCTGCCAGAGGGCCGGGTGCTGGTGAATAATCGCGTTAGGGAGGGCGTAGCGTTTGCCTTTAGCCCCGGCGCAGAGCAAGACCGTCGCCATACTGTAAGCGCCACCCGCGCAAATCGTCACAACATCCGGCTGGATAAATTGCATGGTGTCATAGATGCCCATTCCATCGGCGACCGAGCCGCCGGGGCTGTTGATATACATGAAAATGTCTTCCTGGGCGTCATCGTGTTCGAGGAAAAGTAGCTGGGCCATAATATCGTTGGCGACCTCGGCGTCAATTTCGGTGCCAAGCCAGATGATGCGGTCTTTGAGCAACCGGGTATAGACGTCCATCGCCATTTCGCCACGGGGGGTTTTCTCGATGACCTGGGGCCGCCCGGCCATTTGAGGAAATTTCATTGGTAACTCCTTGGTTGAGGGGAATAACTAAAAAGGAAAAATTCGCCTACTAACTCTGAAAGTTTCGTAGGCAAAAAGATAGCATAGGCGGCTTTATAACGTCAACCGGGCGCCGTTTTCGTTTTAGAGACAGTCGTCCCAGACCGGTTGCAGCACGACCCACTGGTCGGGGGTTCGGCGAATCAGCTTTTCGATTTCGCGGAGCATCCGGCTGGCGGTGCGTTCGACCTCGGCGGTCCGGTCGGCGGTCTTGTCAGGGGCGAACATCAATTCGGGGAAGAAATCTATCGTGTAGTGGCTGCCCTTGCGGTAGACGTGGACCGGCACGACGGGTGTGCCCGTGCGAACGGCCAGGTCGGCGGTACCCAGCGGCAATTTGGCTTTCGCGCCGAAAAAATCCTGCTCGACACCGTTGCCGATTACGTCTCGGTCAATCGCGCTACAAACCAGTTGGCCGGGCTGGTTTAGCGCCCGGAAAATCTGGCGGATTTCGGGGCCTTCAACGGCGACAGTATGGCAACCGGGGTCAACCTCGCGCAGTTTGCGGACCAGTTTGAAAAGTTCGGGCGGTTTTATCGGTTCGACCAGCAAGAACATTTCGACCTTATTGTAGGTGCAGACCTGGCCGGAAAGGCTGAAACTGCCGATATGAGCGGCGTAGATAATGATCCCTTTTTTGCCCATCTCGGCGGCTTTTTCGATTACTTTATCCAGGCCATTAAGCGTAATCATCCGGTCAAGTTTTCCCTTTGGAATCTTGTGAGCCCGGAACAGGTCATAGTAATTACGAATATTGTTCTGGAAAATTTTGCGGGCGACCTTTTTGCGTTCTTTTAGCGGTTTATCGGCCAGCACATGCGAGAGGTTGCACAGCACAATGCGCCGTTTGGCAGGCACGAGAAGATAGAAAAGAAGCCCCACCAGGTCGCAGACCAGAAAAGTCAGGCGTTCGGGCAGGTAGGGCGCTATCCGGGAGCCCCACAGGAAAAGACGGTAAGCGGTCATAGGCTGCTCTTGCTCTCCTCGGACTGTCCCGCCTTCAAGGTTTTATCGTCGCCCGGTTTCACCTCGCCATGTTCTTGCGTCGTTCTGGGATTGGCCTTCGCCCGGCGGGCTTTCTTGCCGCTTTGTTGCTGTTTTTCGTACTCGGCGTATTCGGCGTCGCTCAAGAAAATTGAGTGGAACATGTACCACTGGTCGGGATGCCGCCGCACCAGCTTTTCGACCTCGTTGGCGATACCCTGGGTAATCGCTTTGATGTCGTGGTCGCGTTCCCCGGTCAGTTCGTACTCGATAACCGGCTCCCAGCAGCCGTAAAAAGTGCGATTGCCCGGTTGGCGGGCCATATAACCCAGGACTACTTTGGCCCCGGTCATATAGACCAGGGTGCCGGGACCGGCGGCGAACCGGACCGGGCGGCCAAAGAAGTTGACTACGATACCTTCATTTTGTAAAGGCGAGTCAAGCAACAGGACGACCATACCGTTGGCTTTGAGGGTGCTGACCAGGCCGCGCATGGAATCTTTTAGCGAGTAAATTTTGATACCCTTGGACCGGCGCGCTCCCTGGAGCAATTCGTTGAGTTCGGGCGGGTCGAAATCTTTGGCGACCGAACTAAGGTTGTAACCGTGGGCCGTCGCGACTGCCGCCGCGCCATCCCAGTTGCCAAAGTGGGGCGAGATAAGCATCACACCCTTGCCGTGAGTCTGGGCTTCCTCGATATAATTCCAGCCCGAACTGGTTATCAGCGCGGCAATTTCCTGGGTACTCAGGTGGGGTTGGCGCAGAAAATCGACCATGTATTTGACGTAGTTGCGAAAACTGCGCCGGGCAATCTGCCGAACCCGCCGGTTGATGGACGGTTCGCCCAGGACGATTTGCAAATTTACATCGGCGAAATGGCTGTGGTTGCGGTTCAACCAGTAATAAACCTCGCCGCCAATTGCCGCCAGGGGATAGGTGAGCCACTGGGGGGTCTTCCAGAGCAGCCAGCTTATCGTTTTGTAACCGTTTACGACCACTTTGTCTTTATTCATTGTTTTAAATTACACAATCTACTAAAGCATCCTTTAAAGTCAGGCCTGGCGCAACTGGTTGTTACGCGATTGGTAGCCCTGGTTGTTCAACTGGTTGCGAGCAAACATATACAAAAATTCGTTGGCATACCCGGCCTGGTCGCCCCACTTGGCCGCCGCGACCTTATGAATCTCGCGAGGCGGGGTCTTCTGCCCTTTGAAATAAAAAGTCTCCATCGCCCGTGTCACCCACAGGTCGAGCGGGAAGGCCTCGTGCTTGCCGAGCGCAAAAAGCAAGACCCAGTCGGCCACGTTGCGTCCCACCCCTGGAAAAGCGGTTAGTTGACCGTGCGCCCAGTCGTAGGGTAAATCGCGCAACCGCTCGAAATCAAAATTTTGCTCGGCAATTTTACGGGTGGTTTCGACGATGTATTTAGCCCGGTACTCCGCGCCTAACTCCCCGGCCAGTTCGTCCTCGGAGGCGGCCAGCAGTTGTTCGGGCGTGGGGAAGGTATAGCCCCGGTAACGCCCCAGCACCAGGGTCTGGCCATATTTCTTGCTGATAGCCTGGACCGTGCGCGAGACTGCCGGAATATTGTTGTTGGCCGATAGGATAAAGCTGATAAGAATTTCGAAGGCCGGTTGGACTAACAGCCTCAAACCATAGTAGCGGCTGATGGCCCGCGTGATATGGTCGTCCGTCTTCAGGTCGGCGGTAATTTTCTGGTATTCGAAATCCTGGTCGAGACCAAAATATTGGCGAAAACTCGCCACCGCTTCAGCCTCACCGGGAGCAGTATCGTTGGCTAACTCGGCCTGAAAAAGTTGGCCGGTCTGTTTTATCCGCACGAAGTTAGGCCCGGCGACACCGTAATAGAAGCCGTCGTCCAGCCGTTTCCAGCGGAAAGTCTGGCCGCATTCCAGGGTATAACTCAAATTAAGATGGCTGTTTTCAAATTCAAACGAGTAGTTCATGGCGGAGGGAATTATAGCACGCCGAAAATTCAGACGCCAATTTTGCCCAGGTGTTAAGGTAGCTCACCATAATGTTAGGCGACCCTATTGACAAACCCCGAAGGCAGAGTCATAATAAAACCAGATAAGGGCTTGAGGGTTAAAGGAGCTAAACCCAAAAGTCTCCTCCCAGTAGCGTTTTTCAATGCTGCTATAATAATTCCTCCGTATAATAGTTAGCTCCGTTTACACAACAGGAGGTGTAACGACAACATATGTTGAAAATTAAGCCTCAAGACCTGTTTGGTGTACGTCAGGAAGACATTTAAAGCCCCACACCGCTTCTGGAACTTTTAATTATCGGTGGGCCCGACTTTAAAGCCAGTTTTGGCGGCGGCGGTTCATTTGAGACACTCGGTGAGTGTGGGGCGAAAGCGGTACGGTTTCCGTAACTCGGTAGTTGATAGGATTTATGCAGCGATTTTGTGCAAGCATAAGCCTGGTCGAGTTGAGTCCGGTAGGACTTCCACCGTTACCTAAACCGTTGAAACCATTTTGCGAAAATAAAATATAAAAAAATGTTTAAAGCGGCTTCCTGGATAAGGAAGCCGCTTTTGATTTTATTATTTTATCTTAATTTGTCTAAGGAATGTTTAGCTTGTGGCATAACATATGCAAAAAGAAGTAGTAAGACTGGAAAGGACACCAGGCTGGGGCAAAAATAGCTGGCGGCATCGGCGGAAACCGGTCCAGGGAGGCCGGATTCTTTAGACCAAACCCTCAGTTTTCTCCTTTCCTGGTTATAAAGCCGGTAGAAACCACTTTTATGGTCTACCGGCTTCTTATATTCCTGGTTATAAATCCCCTAAAACAATTAACAGCTGTGGACTAATAACGTTTGAGTTCCTGGTCCAGGTTTGGCGGCGGAGCGTATACCTGGCGAACCGTATTAATTGGCACCCCGACTATTTTGATTTTATCGGTGTTCATAACGCCCAGGCCCAGCCAGTCGGCGTACCAGATATGCTTGACGTGGGTGCTATCCGGTTCGATACCCATCAGACGGCAACAGGTCGCGTCCACCGCCACCAGGTCGGTGCCAACCACCAGCACCTGGGAATTGCGGCTGTTGCCAAAGAGCGGGCCGTCTTCTTCCATACCTGTAATGCCATCCACGATAGCCAGTTGGGGGGCCATTGTTTCGTAAAGCTCGACAATGTTCGCCTCGATACCGGTCACGTGCAAATTATTCTTGGGCCAGCCGTATTTCACGCCGGGCACAATCCCATACAGATTCTTCATGCTGAGAGTCGCCCCGGCCCAGTGATGGGTCTTCATCTTGGGCATCGAAACAATCAGGTCAGCGTCGGCAATAGTTTTGGGCATCCAGGTAAATTCGCGCCCGGTGTAGCCGCCCTTGCTCGGTACCTTGACAATGTCATCGTGGTTAAGGTCCACAAAGTTGACGCCGTGGAGTTGGAGCATCGGGGCGATACCGCTGGTATAGAGGAGGTCGGTCAGGTCGCGCTGGTAAGCAGTGCCCTCGGCCACCACGATTTCTTTGGCCCCTTTTTCCTGCAACAACTGGATAGCCGCCTCGATTACCGAGGCGTTGGTGTTAATAGCCCGGTCCGGCAGGTTGTAAATGATGTTAGGCTTAATAACGATTTTTTTGCCCGCAATCACGGGGGCGTCAATCAAGTCCCAGGCCGTTTTGAGTGGTGTCAGGAGGTCTACATCGTAGGAAGGCGCGCTGACAATCGCCACCTTGGAGGCATTACCAAAGCCCCGGCTGATGCGTTTGAAAGTGACGCCAAACCATTTGATGAGGCCGAGCGGGCGGGAAGCCAATTCGGCCACGACGAGGGAACCACCGATAGCCCCGGTCAGTAACAACCGGGTAAACTGGCGGCGGGTCATTTTTCTTTTGCGCGGTTTGGTTCTTAAAGTCATGGATTATTGCTTGCTCTGGAAATTATTCATTTAGGGTCGAGATAGTAACGGTCGTCGCTGAGGGCCAGCAGGGCAATCGCGGTCGTAAAAGGGCTGTCTACCCAGTCTCCGGTCGTTTTATTCTGCCCCGCCAGGGTTCTTTTGGTAACTTGCTGGCCTTTATAAGTGAAAATCTTGTCCCCGGAAGTTAGCCCCCGGACCAAGTGCAGGCGGTAGTTGTCCACGGCGTCGGCTTCCTTAAAGAGGCTGAGCGCCCAGGCGCACAGGGCGACGGTATGGTCGGAATTGCTGGTGTCAAAATAGCTCTCAAGGTAGGCGACACCTTTATCCACCGTATCGATGTTGGGACCGAAGTCCGAAGCGGTCAGGGTCGTGCGCCAGGCCACCAGGGCGAAGGTGGTAGCATCGGGGGTCGGCGGCAGTTTTTTACCTAGCATATAAGGGTTGCCGACATTCCAGCCACCTTCGGGACAGGCCCGGTCGCGCAGGTAATCTTTAGCATTTTTGATTTCGACGGTTTCGCGCATAGTGGCGGGGTCTTCCACCACCAGGCCGACTACCGCCAGCGAAGTCGGGATGACCCAACCGGCCTCACCCGGTCCCCAGCTAAAGCCGCGGAAATTCGAATCAATCTGGAACAATTTCTCGACCTGGTTATAGGTAGTGTCGTCCACGGTTGGTTCGCGCCCTTTGGAAAGAATCCAGGCTTTGGCTTTGTCCCGTTTATCCTGGTCTTCCGGTTCGCCGTAATAACTGAAAAGTTCAGGAATTTTGAGCAGGACATTTAGCAGCCACACCACCGGGTAAGTCATCCAACTTGCCCCGGTATCGGCGGGCATTACACCCCAGCTACCGTCGGCGTGGGCCTGGGTCCGCAGGAAAATCATCCCTTTTTTGACGGCGTCATAGCGTTTTTCCGGCACGTCCTGGCCGCCCGCCCCCAGTTTATTAAACAGGGCCAGCAAAGCAAAAGCGGTTGGCTCTACGTAGCTCATCCCGCCTCTACGATAACCCCAACCGCCGTCATTATTTTGAGAGTTAGCCAGGTAATCGTAGCCTAACTGTAAAACATCGCTAAAATCAGTTGCCATTACTTTGTAACCGGGTAGCAATTTGTTCCACCGTCACTTCGGGCAAGATTTCTCCCTCGACCGGGCTCTGATGGTTCAAGAAATTTCGCTTAATAAAGTCTTCAAGGTTAGCAATTTCAATCGCCGGGGCGCTGGGCCGTTTAACCTGCCGGATATGCCCCTTACCCAGGATAACCATCGGGTGTACGACCACCTGGGGTAGGCGGCGGACCGAAAGCCAGGCTTTGACCTCGCGGGCGACCCGGATACAGGCCCAGGTCGGGCTATCATCGAGGCGGCGGCGCGGTTCGGTGGCCGGTACTGCGGCCTTAAACTGTTGGGATAGTGGTTTGGGGTCGGGTGTCGGGACGTGGCCGCGCAGATAACGATACCAGGTGTCACCTTCGATGGCGAAATCGCCCCGCGCCGGTTCGAGCTGGATAACTATCGCTCCGGGCGGTCCCAGCAGGACTCCGTCAATCTCGCCGACCGATTTGACCCCTGGAAGCAGCAGGTTTCGCAGGTAGATAAATTCGTTGCCCAGGTTAGCTTCCAGGATGGCGCTTATTTTATCCTGTAGCTGGATGTTCTGGCGGTAAGCCACCACCGCCTGGGCGAAGATGATACCGGCCACCAGCAAAAGCGCGGCAATCACAATAACCACCCAGAAGACTATGCTATCGAGCGGGATAAGCCCGATAGATAGTAAAAGCAAAAGGACCAGACCGGCTCCAATCAGCAGGATGGTAAGGATTAAGTCACGCTGGTAAGTTTTGTGTTTGGTTGAAACAGGTTGGGAACGGACGACTCGCACTTTCCTACTCTTTATTCTCGTTTAGCACTTCGTATATTTGCGTTCCATCGACTAAAACCGTTGTGAGTTTTAGTTGGAGGCCCGCGCCACTGGCCGTGTGCGTTTGGTAGAGTTCATCCAGCCCGGCGTAACGCTCCGGCCCCAGCACGAACCAGCGAGGCCGAAAACGCCTGGCGGCTTCCAGATTTGCAAGGAGCCCATCACTGGCCTGGGCTATGGCAGGTCGCCCGGTAGCATACTGAAAACTTAAAGGTTCGCCAATCATTATAACATCTTTTGGCGCGGCATTTTGGTCTAGCCAGCTTCCGAGCCGGAGGGCGGCCTGGTAATCCGTGTCCCATTGAGGGCTGGCATAGTTTAAGGCGTAATAAACGGTCACTCCCAGGGCGACCATTGCCATGATAGAGGCCGCTCGCGGCAGGGCCTTTCCCCGCCATATCCATTCGAGACCGGCCAGGGCTATCCCGGCCTGAAAAGGAAGCAGACCGCCTGCCGAATGAAAAATTGTACCGTGGCTACCAACCTCGGTAAAACCGAGGGCCATAACCAAGTATAGCATAACACTATATATTAAGAATGGCCGAAAAGTCGTCCTTTTCCTGATGGGCCAGAGCCCGATTACAAAAAGCGGCCCCAGCAGGAAAAGCCCCTGGAAGACCAACAAAAAGGCGTTAGCCCCCAACCCGCCCAGTTTGCTCCCCAGGATATTACCCCACCCCCAGCCAAGGTAATAATTCAGGTCGAGCGGAGCGGCGTAACTGAAGAAGTCGCCGTACCCGCGCAAAAACAAACTTTTGGAAGTGTTGGCCGGGAGAAAGGTGCCAAACTCGGCCAGGTTGCGGGCCAGCCAGGGGCTAACTACCAGCAGAGCCAGGGCCAGCCCACCTATTAACATTCGCCAGCGCGGTCTATATTCCTTTTCAATCGTGTCCGGTCGGCGGCGGACAGATAAGACGCGCCACCCAAAACAAACGATAAAGGTAAAGGTCAGCAAAATGCCGTCGCTACGGCTCAGATAAGCCAGGCCGCACAACCCGCCCACCGCCAGTAGCCAGCGGTCGTCCCGGTGCAGCCCCAGGTAGAGGTAAGCCAGGATAAGGAGGCTTATAAGGGCGAAAGGCGCGAAGTTGTCGGGGGCATTCCAGAAGAGAAAGTAGCGGCCCGGAAAAAGCATCACCAGGGCCATCAGCCAGCTATAGCGGCGCTGCTCCGGTCCGAACAGCACTTTCCCCAGCCAGTAGGAGAGCGGAGGCAGGGCGGCGCTGCAAAGGATGAAAGGAAGGGAAGCGGCCCAAAAGGTGGCCCCGAATACCCCGAAGAAGGGAATAACGAGCAGGGTCGCCAGGGGCATCCAGTAGCCGAAGGCCGGGTGAACCAGGTTTGCCGGGGCCGTGGGGTCCAGAAAGCCGCCCGCCTGGAAATTCCAGATGCTCGTTTCGGTCAGGCCGAGCCCGTTGTGCCAGTTTGCGGCGACCTGGTAATAATAGTAAGCGTCAATATAGCCGGGTTGCTGGACCAGGAACAGCACCAGGAGGCGTAAGGCCAGGGCTATCCCGAATAAAACCACGTAAGGCCGGGCCAGGATAGCACCAAGGGCCGGGCGGCTGCCAGTGAGGTTTTTGGTTGGAGTAGGCGACTTTACTTTTAGCATCGAACCATTATCTTAAACGAATGGCCTTCAACGGTTAGCCCCAGCATAACCTGAAAATCGGAAAAAATAAAGCGGTTTAAGAATTAGCGGAATTTATAGGAAATTAATGAAAATTAACGGGTGTAATAAAAAGATTTGAGTCTACGTACCGAAAGCTATAAAGAAACATAAAGAAAGACCCCACCACGTGGGGTCTTTTCTGTGCAAACTCTCTAGATTTTAGCTCAGACCTTTGGTGATGGAGCTAAATACGGAACCGATCTGGGGGCCAAGCAGGATAAGGATGGCGATGACGACGACGGCAACCAAGAACAGGATTAAGGCGTATTCTACGAGGCCCTGGCCCTCTTCTTCGTTGTTACCTTTCTTGAACAGCTTCTTGAAATCCAACATTTATTTAATCCTCCGCACAAATGCGCACTAAAATTATCTCAAATCAAGTTAGTAAACTGGCTAGGACGATGTTGCTGCTGCCGTGGAGGTCAAAATAATTCTTGTAAGAAGCTGAGGTGGATAAATGAATTCCCAAAAAATATAAATCCTCAACCGCGCTACCAGTATTAATTTACCCTCTTCCGACGTTGTTGTGAGCTAATGCGAAACTCGTTTACTGTGGCTATTATAGAAATTTTTTAAGTTCCTCACAATAGCCAATAAGTCACCCTCAATTTTATAAGAGTACCAGTACCCTCGTACTACCCTGTTTAAAACAAAGTAGTACCTATACCAAGGGTATCAAAGCCATTACCCGCGTCCCACGACCCAAGGTGCTATCAATGTTCAGTTGACCACCGAGCATTTCAATCCGTTGGCCCATGCTGGCGATACCCAGCGAACGCTGCTGCATTTCCAGTGAAAGCTTGTTGATGTCGAAACCGACCCCATCATCTTCCACCGTAACGGTCGCGGCGCTGTCACCCATGTCCAGAACGACCTGGACGTGCGCGGCGTTCGCGTGGACCGCCACGTTTATCAGGGCTTCCTGGATAATTCGGAATATAGCAGTTTCGACATGAGTAGGCAAGCGACGCTCACGCCCGGAGGGCAGGAAATTGACTTCTATTTTGTTCTTTTCGACGTAATCTTTGATGTATCGCCGCAAAGTAGGTAACAGCCCCAGGTCATCGAGAATCATGGGGCGCAGGTCGAAGATAAAGCGGCGGGTTTCCTGCAGAATCTCGTTGACCATGGATTTGAGCCCGGCGATTTCGGACTTGGCCCGGTTCACATCGGCATCCATCCAGCGTTCGCATATTTCGGCCCGCAAAACCAGGTTACTCATGGCCTGGGCCGGTCCGTCGTGAAGCTGGCGGGATACCCGCAACCGCTCGTTTTCCTGGGCCTGGATGATTTTACTGACCATTGACTGGGCATCGTTCGCGCCAAGACCTGAGACACGACCCCCGCTATGCCCGGCTTCGTACCGGGGACGCTGGGCCAGGGTCCGGGCCAGTTGCTGGTTTTGCTGCTGGCGGTCTTTTATAAGTTGCTGCTTGGTCTGTAACCCTTCCAGTTGCTGCCGCATCAAGATTAAGCGCATGCGCTGCTCAATCATCAGATTATAGAGATTGCGCATGTCGTTTTTTTCGTAGCCGTCCAGGTTGGACTCCATAGATTTAACCTGGCCGGTCAAACTGGCGTCACGCTGGCTCAGTTTATCCACCTCTACCTGGTTCTGGCGAATAATCATTTCAATTTCGCGCAGTTCGTCGCCCAGCCGTTCCGCCTCTTGTTGCGCTTTAAATTGGATTTCATCCAGTTGAGCGTTATTAGCCTCCTCGTCAGGCGGCATCGCTGTGTAGGTCATAACTACCTCGCGTTTTGATTGGTTTAGGGCCTGTTAGTTAATTTAACGTACGCTGTCTGTTTCACCGCACGCCCGTAAGTACCGGTATAGTAGAAAAAGGTCTTTAAGAAGAAAATTTAATTGGCGTAATTTCCTTCGGTTACTTTAATCCTAATGAATCTATATTGCAACCGGCCATAAGTAATTTACTTAATTATTACAGCCGGTTGCACGATTTTATTTTCGTTCAGCCCAAAGTTTAGTTTAAGGGCCTAAGGAATATAGCCCCTGTTTCGGGCCAGGTCCGTTCCCAGTAATCCCAGCAAAACTTCGTAGGGCGTCCCGTAGTTTTCGGGATGCAACTCGAAGCGGTTACGCTGGAAATACTGGACGTAATAAGGCCCGTCCTGGAAAGCTTCGCTGATAGGGTAGCCGAAGATAGCTAACCCGCCGTTGGCCTTCCAGTACGCCAGGAATTGATTCTTAAGGGTATGCCCTGTCTCCGAAAAGTAGACAGCATTAGCGGTCGGCCCTATCGGGTCTACCGGCGGGAACTCAACTTTGCCGGTAGTAGCTTCACTCCCCAATAGACCCAGCAAGACCTGGTAAGGCGGTTGTTTTTCGGGATGGTACTCGAAACGGTTGCGCTGGAAATATTGGACCGTATAGGTTCTACCGTCCGTGGGCGAGACCTCGCTAAATTCTTCCGAGAGCGGGTAACCAAAGATAGCCAGGCCACCGTTCTTGGTCCAGTAGTCCTTAAAACCGTTCGAAATATTATGCCCGGTTTCAGTAAAGTAGAGCGCACCTGGGATAGGGCTGGCCCGGTTAAAGGCTCCGTTTGGCGCATTGGGGTCGTGCCCATCACCAGGACAGACCGAGCCTGGTCCGCAGGAAATCTGGTTTGCCGCCACGTCAAAGTTGATGCTAAAGACCTCACCGGAAGTCCCTGTAAGCATTATTCTTACCGGACCCATTATTCTGCCGCTACTCTTTACCCGGAGCCGCAAATAGTAGGTCCCCGCCCCCAGGTTATCGAACCGGAAACCGCCACTGCTGTCGGGCGTGGTGGAAAGGTTGACCGGGTCGAGGTTTAAGACCGTGTCCGCCGGGTCGTCAATGCCTGTCACAGTGCCCTGGACAATCGAGATGCCATAGGGAGGGAAGACCCCGGTCCCGCGGGCCTGGATTATCTGGGCGATACGGCTGGCGTTCACCCGGCCATGACCCACCTGGGTAGCGGTATAACCCGGCAAGGGGTCGGCGGTTTCTTCAATTAAAGATTTAACCTGGGCTGGCGAAAAATCGGGTCTTGCCGCGAGAATCAGGCTGGCTAGACCACTAACGATTGCTGCTGAAAAACTCGACCCATTCAACGATAGATAAAAGCTTTTCACGTTAAGATAGGTCGTATCAATATTGGTGGTCGTGGTGACAAAGCTTTGCCCATCCACGATGGCCGTTTCAACAGTCGTTTCTGTAGTGTCTTTTACCAGGTATTGCTGTTGCTTGCCGTAACAACTGGTAATATCGCTGTTATCGCAGGGATAATAAATTCCAGAAACCGGGTAGCGATAATAATATTGAGGGTTCTGACAATTTTCGGTAGCCTGTTTTAGCCGGAAATTAATGTTGGTTATGCTGGTGGAATGAAGGCCCTGGGAAACTGAAGTATTAGTAGTTACCTGGTCCGGCGTTGGATTTGCTGTTATAAAGTCGCAATAGGTTGAAAAAATATCCTTGCCTGGCGCGACTACTGAAACATAGTTGCCATATTCATTGAATACCAGTTTGTCATACTGGTCGGAGGCCCCGACCCCGATTACCCCCGGATAGGCCGCCGGGAAACTGGTCAGGTTTAGCTGGTAAGGCCCGACCGCCGCTACCACCAGTGAACCTCTGCTTTGAGCGTAGTTGACACTATCTTGCAAGACCTGGATCGGTTGCTGAGTTTCCACGCTGAGGCTGAGGTTAATTACACGGGCACCTTTGTCGGCGGCGTAGGTAATACCTCGCGCTACCGATAGACTGTTACCATTGCCGTCCGCCCCTAGCACTTTTACTGGCAAAATATTGGTACTCCAATTAATCCCGGCAATACCCAGGTTGTTATTGGTGGCGGCGGCAATAATCCCGGCCAGAGCGGTGCCATGCCCGTTATCATCGAACGCTTCCAAAGAAGGCGGGTCTGAAAAAAAGTTAAAACCGGGAACACTTTGATACCTGGCACAGGTCGCGTTGTAAGCTACTCCACTTAAACCGTCTACGTTTTCCGGTGTTACAAAGGTGGCCGGGTTACTGATGGTATTTGAGCCGGTAAGGACGGCGGATTTGTTGTAGGTGAATTGGAAATTATTGTCGGTAAGGCACATGTCCTGGTGGATCGGGCTGAGGCCGGTATCCACAATGGCAACCGTTTGGGTGGTGCCGGTGATAAGGTTCCACAAATCCTGGATACCGATTTTGCTCAAGTACCACTGGCGCGAGGAGACGGTGCCATTCGTGTCGGTATAGACCTGGTTATAAAGCGGGTCGTTGGGTGGGGTTTGATTGGCGTGAACGATATAGTTTGGCTCGGCGTATTCGACATCAGGGTCGAGCGCTATCGCGGCGGCCAATTTTTTAATATCGCTATTTTGGGAAGCAAAATACTGGATATAGCCGGGCATATCACTTATTTCGCGATAGCTGGCAATGCCATAAGTTTGATTGATGGAGTCCTGTAAAACCTTATCGAGGTTTAGGCCCATGTTGTTGACGCGTTTACCCCCGTCGGGCTCTTTGAATTTTACGATTACCTGGCCTGGCAAATAAGAACCCGGTATATATCCTCCCGGCTCGGCCTGAGGTTGAGTTTGGGTTTGCGTGGCCTGGCCTACGAAAATATCCGTCGTAGTTACACTAAAAACCAGACTGAAGATTAGTAAAAGAGCGAAAGAAATCCTGATAATTTCAAAAGAAGAAATTCCCCTGGAAGTTGGCCTATAGATAGCGTGTGAGAGTGCCATTACTAAGTTCTCCTGTTTGGTTTTAGTTCCGTAGCGCTGAGGGGATTTTTAATCAAGCATCGTCTTAACATAACGCGCCATTCTAATTTACAACCTTTTTTTCTATAACGCAATAGAATTTTATGGTAAGTAAGGGCTATTTTTTGTGAGGAAAAAACAAAATTGAGGCCATTTAAGGGGTGCTGATAAGGCCCTGTTGGAGAGCGCTCTCCCGGCCAAGCAGTCCAAGCTGGATAACGTAGGGGGTGCCTTCCTGTTCCGGGAAGTAATCCATACGGCACCGTTCGAAATACTGGGTCAGGCGGGCTTTGCCGTCGGCATCGGTCACTTTGAAAGGCTCGCTGATAGGATAGCCGAACAGGGCGAGACCGCCGTTGGACTCCCAGAAAGTTTTGAAGATACCGTCCAGCGAGTGCCCGGTAGTATCGAAATACTCGGCGGTGGCCGGGACCGTGGGGATTTTGCCGGTGTCGGCCAGCCGTTTGAAGGCTGGTTGGTCGGCGAGATTTTTGGCGGCGGCGGTGCCAACCAGGCGGGGTTGGATTTCCTGGCGGGTGCTGGCAAATTCGGTATGGTATTCGAGGATGGCTCGCTCGAAATATTGGACCGTCAGGCCGTTCTCCTGGAATTCCTCGCTGATGGGCATCCCGAAAATGGGCAGACCACCTTTAGCCACCCAGTAGTCTTTAAATGCCCCGGCCAGGGTATGTTTGTTGGGGAAATAGCGTACTTCCGGGTCGTTCGGTTTGGTGACCGGCAGGAAAGCCCCGATGGCTGGTTTGGTTTTATCGTCAAGAATCGAGGCCACTTGCGCGGTGAAATCGAAATTCTGGACGAGAATATTGGCATCGCTACCTTCAATTACCAGGTCGTCGGTGGTTTTGATGTTATATTTTTTAGATTCTACCACCAGCCGGTAGGAGCCGGGCGGGAGGTTGGTGAACTGGTAGCGTCCGGTTTCATCGGGGAAACGCACGTCCCCCGGTTCGAGTGAAACGGTTACATCCAGGGCATCGGGAAAACCTTCGACCATGCCGGTAAGGGTGGTATGGTGGCCCGGATAATAGACATTGTCACGGGCAGCCAGGACCGCGCCAAAGACATCGAGCCTGCCCCAGCCCATTTTGAAATTGTAATTCGAAGAACCGGCGCTACCGGTGGCCCCGGTGGTGCTGTCTGCCTGGAGCCCGGCGACCGGGGTCAGGGGCGTGGGTGTAACGAGCGACCCGCTGGTCGGGGTCGGCGCAATGGTTGGATTAATTTCCGGGATGGGGGTAGGGGTACTGGTCGGGACTGCTACCCCTGGCACCGGCACGGCGGTTCCTTCCAGGATGTTGCGGATTTGGCGGTTGGAAAGGTTCGGGTTAACCGATAGCATAAGGGCAACCGTTCCGCTCACGAAGGGGCAGGCTGAGCTTGTGCCGGAACCGAGGGCATAATCGCGGTCGCTGGCCCAGTTCAGGCTCAAAATATTTTCCCCCGGCGCGACCAGCGAAAGATACTGGCCGTAGGTCGAAAAGGCCGCCGGTTTGCCCTGGCTGTCCAGCGCCCCTACCGCGATGACATTATCGAAGGCAGCGGGGTAGGTAAATTTTAATTTCCCTTCGTTTCCTGAAGCCGCTATCAGCACCAACCCTTTGTTAAAGGCTTTTTCTACCTCGTCTTCCATTATCCGCGAACGTACCGCGCTACCCGTACTCATATTGACTACCTGGACCGGTTGGGTAGTAGTGTAGGCCAACCCCATTGAGAAGGTAGCGATACTGCCCAGGTTGGCGTAGTCGAGGACTTTGACCGATAGGAGGCGCGAACCCCAGCTAACCCCTGCGATACCCAGGCCGTTATTAGTCTGGGCGGCGGCTATCCCGGCGACATAGGTGCCGTGGCCGTTATCGTCCCAGGCGAAATCGTTGGCCGGTTCGGCCACGAAATTGCGGCCCCGGTCGGTCATGATTTTGTCTTTCAGGTCGTTATGGCCGTACGCCAGGCCGGTATCGAGAAAGGCGATAGCAACATTACTGCTGCCGGTGGAAATATCCCAGGCTTCGGGTGCATGAATGGTGCGGAGGGCCGGTTGCTGGTTCTGGGCGAAGTAGGGGTCGTTCGGTTCGAGCGATAAGCCGTAAACCGGGTAGTCCGGCTCGACATAGCGGACGAGGTTCAATTCCTGGAAATCGGCTACGGCCTCGGTAAGGTCACTCTGGGGGTTTAGTTTTAACCGCCAGGTGCCAAGTTCCGGGTCAATCGCGTCGGCAGCCCATAGGCCGTATTTCTGGACCAACGACCCGGCAGCGGGCCAACTCTCCCCGAACTGTTCTCCCGAAAGGCGCTGCCCGATAAGAGCGGACAAAGGGACTTCGTTCTGGCCGAAAGGCAAAGTTTGTAGCGATTTTGCCAGCTCGTTTTGCAAAATAGGGGCGATAGGTTCTTCGACCCGGATTAAAAGCTCACCGGGGATAGGGGCGGGGTTGGGGTCGTAATCGGTTTCGGGAAGGCGGTAAACTTTGCCGGTTTGGTTCGCAGAAGTAAATAAACCGTTCCCGTCAGAGCTAAGAAGGTTCCAGCAGAGGGGAGCGATAAGCAGCAGAGATAGAGAGATTGAAAGGGTTAAGGCACTGGGCCTGAGCGTGCGGGGAGCCGGTCTTTGGCTCACCTTTGACGCCTGGGTGGCACGGCCTTTAGCCATGGGCTTGCCCCCTAATTTACAGCCTTAATGAATCTACTATTCATTATTGCAAATATACAATCTTTAAGTTGCCCATGCAAGCTTCCAGGTTGTAGGACCAAAAGTTTAAGCAATTCCTAATCGAAAATGTTTATGAAAGTCTTAATCCTGGATTTCGGGTTCAGGATGGGTAATAGTTATGTCAACCCAGGAGAGGAAGGTTGCCAGGAATTCACGCTGGTTGTAATAGTCCTGGTTGGGATAATCATCCCGCCCGGCCTTGAAGCCGACCGCGTCTATGCCCAACCCGTTACAAAGAAAGAGGGCACGGGGTAGGTGATAACCCTGCGTTACCAGGATGGCGCTGGTGATGCCGAAATTGTGGTTGGCCCGGTAGCAACTGTCATAGGTACGTAGCCCAGCCTTGTCAGTCAGGATTTTTGAGGCCGGAATTCCGTTCTGGATGGCATAACTGCGCATGGCGCTGATTTCCAAGTTGGTCACTTCGTCGCCGGTCAGGAGCAGTTGTTCCACCTTCCCGGCTTTGTAGAGGTCTATCGCGCCGTCCAACCGGTCCGACAGCATCCGGCTGGGTGTGCCGTCGCGGTTCAGCCCGGCCCCGAAGACAATTGCCACCGGGCGGGCCGGGATTGCCGGAACCTCGGTATAAATTTTGGACTGGTTCGTGAATTTTATCAGTTGGACCACGACAAAGGGGCTCAGGACAAGGGCGACAACTATAAACAAGACCGCTAATAACCATCTGATGGGGCGGCGTTTGCGGCGAGAAGGTCTGGTAGCGACCTGGCCGGGAGCAGGCTTAAGCTGAGAGAGCGGTTCGGGGCGGGTCGTAACAGCCTGGTTGTATCTACTGGATTTTACCGGGGCAGTCCCGTTATGACGATAACTTGAAGTTTGCTGTGACTGCATTCCTCTCCTTATTGGATAGTATCTCCTGTCATCCGTTGTGGACGGGGTGGCTGGCGGTACAGGGCTATATTATAACACGGGTTGGCACACCTTTAAAACCGCTTGTTAAAGTCGGCCCCATTTTATGGTATAATCTGTGACTCGGAACGGTTTTTAAAATGTTATTCAGGAGGAATTAGTTTTTTATGGTTTCGACCAGCGAAATTCGGCGCGGAATGACAATTGATCTCGACGGTCAATTGCTTAAAATTTTGGAATTTGACCACCAGAAGATTGGCCGCGGCAGCGCCCAGGTCAAAATTTCTTTCAGGAATTTGCGGACCGGCGCGAATACGGTCAACACTTTCCAGGCCGGCGCCAAGTTCAACGACGTGCGGTTGGAGCGGGAAACCGACCAGTACCAATACCAGGATGGCGAAGAATTTCACTTCATGAACACCGAAACCTTCGACCAGGTTATGCTGCGTGACGACCAGATCGGTGACGTCAAATATTACATCCGCGAAGGCGATACGGTTGATATTCTCACTTACAATGGCGAGCCTATTGACCTGGAAATCCCGCCTTCCGTTATCCTGGAAATCACCAATACCGAACCCGGAATCAAGGGTGACACCGCGACCGGCGCGACCAAACCGGCCATGACCGAAACCGGTCTGCGGGTATTGGTCCCGTTGTTTGTGAATACCGGCGACAAAGTGAAAGTTGATACCCGTACGGGTAAATACGTGGAGCGTGCTTAAGATGCCAATACCAGGTTCGCGATCTAACCGTCCTGGTGGTAGCGGCGGCCAGGAAAGACGCGGTTACCCCCGTTCAAGAGACGAAGGTTCCCAGGCCGAAAAACGTTCGACTCCGGAAGACCGGCGGCCTGCCGCCAGTCCGGCCCCGGTTGAACCGGCCTCCGCCCCCACTAATTCCGGCGCTTTCTCTACCCAGGAAGTACGCGACCTGGTGAAATTGGTCAATGAAAACGATATTACCGAGTTGACGCTCGAACGTGATAACGGCGCTCAAAAGCTGGTTATCAAACGGGAGCGTCCTGCCCCGGCCCCGGTGATGTTGTCCGGCCTACCGGCCCCGGCCACCACATTGACCCCGGCGCCTTTGCCGGAGGTACCGGCTTCGCTGGCCCTTAACCCGCCCCCGGCTTCGGTTATTCCCGACCCCGGCGCGCCGCCCCAGGATTCCTTCCACAAGGTCGTCGCCCCTATGGTCGGTACCTTCTACCGGTCTCCCGACCCGAACGAAGCGCCGTTTGTCCAGGAAGGCGATATGGTCGAGCGGGACCAGGTTATCGGTATCATCGAAGCGATGAAGATTATGAACGAAATCAAAAGTGAGCATCGGGGCCGGTGTGTCCGGGTTTCGGTTGAAAACGGCCAGCCGGTTGAATACGGGCAGACCTTGATGCTGCTCGAACCGGCAGGATAACCGGAAAGTATTTGCTTACGGCGGAGGCCTTTGCGTAAAATAAAGAAGTAAACCGCTTCTTTAATTCTCATTCAACCGGAGAGTGACAAATGCCCTATGCCAAGGTAAACGACCTGGAAATTTATTACGAGCTGCACGGGCCAGAAGGCGCGGAGCCGCTCGTTTTATTTAACGGCGCTTTTGGGGTAATCGGACCGGACAGCGACTGGAGCAACCAGGTCGACCGCTTTGCCCAGGAATACCGGGTTCTGGTTTTTGAACACCGGGGTCATGGCCGGACCAATAACCCGCCCGGTAGGTTTGAGGATTACGCCCAACTGGCCGGGGACGCCGTGGGTTTGTTGCGCGCCCTCAATATCGCGAAAGCGACCCTGGTCGGGTTTAGCGACGGCGCGATTACGCTTTTGGAATTGGCCCGGCGCTACCCCGAAGTAATTATGGCGATGGTCGTGGTTGGGGCCAACTATTATAACGACGAAACCTGCCTCAAGGCTATGGAAACTCTGACCCCGGAGAATATCGAGCAGAATTACCCGGACTGGGCCGCCGACCTGGAAAAACAGCACGCCAGCCAGGGCCAGGGTTACTGGAAGGATTTAGCCCGGCAGTTACGTGCCATGTGGCTGCAATATCCCAACTTTTCTCAGGAAGATCTGGGCCAGATAACAGCACCGACTCTCGTAATGAGCGGCCAGCACGACCATTTTGGGAGTATCGCGCAAACCCTTGATATTCACCGCTCTATCAAGGGGAGCGAGATTTGTATTGTGCCGGGCGCCAGTCACCCGGTTTTGAGCCAGCGTCCCGAAATTACAGGCTTGATTATCCTGGATTACCTGGCCCGCCAGCGCAAACGCCGCCAACGGGCAAAGGCGCCGGTCTCTTAGCTAGTTTACCCCGCAATCTTATCTCACACTCTTTATCCCAACTAATCCAAAAATCATCCCAAAAATATTGGCATATTTTGGGAAATTTGGGGATAAATGGGGATAAATTGGGGAAAACCAGGGATTAATGGGGATAACTACGGCGATTCATGGGGAAATATCATCTTTATGGAAATTTATTCGGTTACAGAAGCGCTCTATTATTTAAAAATAAAGCTGGATTGCGACGAGCATCTCAGCGATTTGTGGATGCAGGGCGAGGTATCGGGGTGCAGCCCTACTTCGAGCGGCCACTACTTTTTTACCCTCAAAGACGGCACCGGCCAGATGTCCTGCGTACTATTCCGGCAGTCGGCCATGCGCCAGGCCCACCTGCCCCGTAACGGTACGAACTATATTATGCATGGCCGGATGGATGTTTATGAGGCCAACGGCAAATTGCAGTTCTACGTGGACCAGATTCAACCGGCAGGGGTTGGTCGGCTACACCTCGAATTTGAGGCGCTCAAACGACGCCTGGAAGCCGAGGGTCTTTTCGCGCCCGAACGCAAACGACCTCTCCCGGCCCGTCCGAAGACTATCGGGATTGTAACTTCCCCGACCGCCGCCGCCTTCCAGGATATTTTGAACGTGCTGGGACGGCGCTTCCCTCTGGCCCATCTCATCTTATCGCCGACCCAGGTCCAGGGCGATACGGCCCCGCCTCAAATCGTGCGGGCTATCGCGGCCCTCAACGAGGTTGAAAACATTGATGTAATAATCGTTGCCAGGGGTGGTGGTTCGCTCGAAGACCTGTGGGCTTTTAATGACGAGCGGGTGGCGCGAGCCGTCTTTGCCAGCCGTATCCCGGTCGTGACAGGGGTTGGCCACGAAATCGACTATACCATCGTGGATTACGTGGCGGACCTGCGTGCACCTACACCGAGCGCCGCCGCCGAACTGGTCGCGCCCCACCTGGACGAACTGCGCGAAGAAGTGCGGGGTCTGGCCGACCGGGTCTATATCGCTTTGCAAAACAAGCTGGACGAGCACAAAGACGAGCTTGAAAGCGTCAATCGCCGTTTGTTGCTGTCGTCACCGGTAGCAAGGATTGCCGCGATTCGCCGCCGCCTTACCGAGGTGAAGGAACGCAACCGGATGCAACTCGACCACTCGCTCGAACTGCGCCAGGCCAGGGTGAGCGCCCTTTCCAGCCGTCTGAAAGTGTTAAACCCCAACCAGATTCTCGAACGCGGTTATTCTATTGTCAGCCGGGCCCAGGATGGGCAGGTCATTACAGAAGCAGGTCAGGTCCAGAGCGGGGAGAGCTTGCAGGTGCGGGTTAAAAATGGCTCTTTCGAGGCCAGGGTGGTCTAACTTTCGTTGAACGAAACAATGTTTACCCATAAACGGCGTGTTGTATGTTGTCTAGTTCAACGCAACTGGCAGGGTAATATTGAAGCGGAGGCCGCCACCCACAGGCAAATCGGCCCAGATTTGGCCGTAATGGGCCTCGACGATTTGGCGGGTGATATAGAGGCCAAAGCCTGACCCCTTTATCCCGGCCCCCCTGGCTTGCTCCGTCCTGAACTGACGTTTGAACAAGTTCTGAAGGTCGCCTTCTTCCACCCCCATACCATAGTCGCGCACTTGTAAAAAGACAGTATCTTTGGGCAAGTAGCTAAGACGTACCTCGACCTTTTTCTTTGAGCCAGGTGAATACTTTATGGCGTTATCAAGCAGGTTGCGAATGACCTGGCCGAGCCGAGTTTCGTCACCCTCAATACGGAGTTGCGCCGGGATTTCCGTTTCGAATATGACCGCCGGCGCAGACCTTTTATATTCCTCGACCGCCTGTGTAACCAGGTAAGCCAGGTCTGTCTGGTCCATTTCCAGGGCGAAATTGCCCGACTCAATCCGCCCTACATCCAGCAAAATATCGGTCAAATGGGTAGCTTTCAGGACATCTACTACCAGACTATCCAGCATATTTTCGAGCTGGGGGCTGACATTTTCTCGTTTGGCGTGACGGGCGACCAGGTGGGCCCGGAGTTGAAGGGCCGTCAGGGGCTGGCGCAGGTCGTGGGCGGCAATCGAAATAAGGTCGTTGAGGTTATTGATTTCGGCCTGTTTGGAACGTCTATCGGCCTCGCTTTCCATTTCGTAAGCGATTAACTGGGCAAACAACTTAAAAATAGTAAGAGTGTTCTCGTTCAAATTGGCTTCGAACGGTACCACGTCCAGGGCGCAAACAACGCCGAAGTAGCGGCCATCCCGTAGATACAAGGGGACAGCTATATAATTTTCGACGTTATAGAGTTTAATTGCCACATGGTCGCCAAAAACCGGGTGAAGTTTGGCCTGGTTGAGCAGTAGCGGTGCGTTCGAAGTGCGGACCACGTTGCAAAAAGTAGTTTCAACTTCTAGCTGGTCGCCGGGTTTCAAGCCGAAATTAGCTTCGTCAAGCACGGCGCAGCAGGTCCAGGAGTCCTCGGTTACGCGGGCTACCAGGGAAATTCGCAGGCCGGTGGTATAGGAAAGAACCCTTAAAATATGTTGGATGGATTCGGTCTGGCTTAGAAAAGCAATGTCGTCACTTATTAAATCGGTTTCAATCATTAGTTCTTAATCCGCGCAAAATATAGGAACTTAAATCCTAGTACTCAGTCACGTTAGATTTGATAGATAGATGACACAGTGGTAAAGTGTCATTAT
>MKTJ01000036.1:313179-313979 GCA_001898225.1 Chloroflexi bacterium 54-19 | reverse complement strand
TTTATTCTTACTTCATCCTAAAATTCGGGATGATTCATGTTTTTTATTTTAAAGCCGGATGCTAAGAACCGATAGTAGCTACCGCGCTGGCGTAAACACCGCTCCGGTTGCCATAAGCCGAAATGCTGTAATTGTCTCCGGCGGTCAGACCGACCGGGGAGAAAGTGAGACTAACCTCGCCATTCGGTCCGGCCAGGACACTTCCGAGCGAGGTGCTTGTCCCATCCGGCGCGGTATACCAGGCCGATACAAGTTCGCCTGGCGCGAAGAAGTTGGCGTTAAAGACCTGCTGGTTGCCGTTGCTAACCGTGGCAGTCGCCGGATCGAACGTTTGCACCTCGCCGTCATTCAGGTTAAAGGTCGAACCGCTCTGATCGCTAAAGGCGAAGTGGACCGCGTTGCTACCGGCGCTCTTTCCCGCTCTTTCGGCATCATCCCACTTAACCGTAAAGCGAGTGACTTCGGTCGAACCTGGGACCGCTGTCGCCGATGGCCGCATCACCAGGGTGGCCGAGTAAACCCCTCCCGGTTGGATGGTCGGGAAACTGAGTGTTATAGAATGTTGCTCGCTGGTGGTATCTATGCCGGTAACCCAAACATTCGGGTCTTCCGAACTTAAATACCCTACGTCCAGGTTACCGTCGAAGGGGAAGGTTACGGTAGCCCGGCTGGCCTCGCCGATTCCGATATTCTTGACCAACAGGTTGTAACTGATGTCACTGTCAGGGTCAATGAAAGCGGTATGGTCAGGGTCTACCCGCAACTGGGCTATCAGATCGGCGGGTGGGTTTGGCGTTTTG
>MKTJ01000036.1:218892-313155 GCA_001898225.1 Chloroflexi bacterium 54-19 | reverse complement strand
GAGAATAGGATGCTGGTAGGTGGCGCGTCATTTTGAATGGCTTTTCCAGGGTCTAGCTTGGAAATGCTTGTGAGCGTGGGTCCAGGACCATCGTAAGGTATAAAGATGGTTGCGCTCTGGTTTACAAAACAGGCGCTTCCGGTCCCATTGGCGGTAAATTCCACATTTATAGATACTGAAGAATTAGGCTGCACGACATAATAGCACAAAATCAGGCCGCCTACATCTGACTCATCAATCTGGGTTAGGCCAGGTGGAGTTAAAGTGGGAGTCACTGGCTCGTTCTCACAGTAATGAGTGGTCTCATCGGTGAAACTAATTGGCCCGCTATAAGTCACCTCGGTCGGGTACAGGTCCACCAATTCTCCGAAATAGCTAATTGGGTCGGAATTGGTTATTTTCAGGTTGTAAGTCAAGGCTCCCCCAGCCTTTACCGTAGCAGGGCCTGTTTTGGCTAAGGTAACGCTGGGTGTAAGAATAGTGCCGCTGGCAATGGGACCATCCTGGCCGGAAGCGGACGCTTTCCCACTACTATTATTCGAACTGGCGGACGCGGTCGCCTGGCTGGAAAATCCAGAGAAGAGAACCACCAAAACCAGGGCAGCTACTAAAAGCCAGTTACTTAACCTGGCCGGGTTTAAGGAGTAGCCAACCTGTATCTTCCCCTCTTTGGGCGATTTAATCAAACTCAACCTTATTTCTCCTTTTTATAAGGCTCAATCCTGTAAAATGGTCTAACGCGAGTACTGCTCCAATACCACCCGATTTTGCAACGTAGCGCACTATAAAAATGAAAGGGAGCTACTTCTGGAATCCTGGTGACTACTTCTAATATAAATATAGAACAAATTTAACATAATAGGGATAGGACTTTTGTCGACACTTTCCTGGTGGTTTTCACCCTTGTAGTGTTCGAGGTGGCAGTTGCGCAGGTATAATTTCCGAGGCGCATCAAGATGGGAAATTAGAAAACCCAGGCCATGTACGGACCTGGGTAATTCTGGATGATTCATGTTAAGTTTTTAAGTTTGAGTTAGCGCTAATCGCTAGCTCTGGCCAGGCAACCGATTTACTCGGAGTCAGCACAGGAATCGTTGAGGACTTCCTTAACTTTTTCCAGCAAGTCTTTAGGGCTAAAAGGTTTGCCTACAAAGTTTTTGCCTTCCAGTTCGAAATTCAAGGTATTCTTGGTCAGACTATGCGTGTAGCCTGATATATAAATTACCTTTACATCCGGCTGGGTTTCCTGGATTTTCTTGATTAAATCCTGTCCGTTCATACCTGGCATTATCAGGTCGGTGATAACCAGGTTAATCTGGTCGGCATGTTCTGGAAAGAGGGCCGCGCCTTCTTCGGGCCGGGCCACCGACAGCACCCGGTAATTGTTCAATTCAAGCACCAACTGGACAATTTCCCGCAGCATCTTGTCATCTTCCACCAGCAAAATGGTGGCGGGCTGTTCTCCGGCGGCCTGGCCCTGGCTTACACCGGACTTTTCGGGCAGGCGCGCGGTCGCGCTGGCCCGTTTAGGTTTGTCAGGGGAGGAGAGGACCGGTAGAAAAATCTTGAAAGTAGTGCCGCCGCCGACCCTGGTACTGACCTCGATAAAGCCTTTGCTCTGGTGGATGATACCGTAAACGGTCGAAAGACCCAGCCCGGTCCCTTTGCCCGGTTCTTTGGTGGTGAAAAATGGCTCGAAAATCTGGGAACGGGTAATCTCGTCCATTCCGTGCCCGGTATCGGTTACGGCTAACATCACGTAGGAGCCGGGTATCGCTTCGGGCAGTTCCCCTTTCGAGGCTTCTTCCAGGGTAATATTTTTTGTTTCGAAAATGAGTTTGCCACCACCAGGCATGGCATCCCTGGCGTTAACACTCAGGTTCAATAAAACCTGTTCGAGCTGGGTGGTATCGGCCAGGATTGTTTGCAGGTCGGTGTCGAGGTGTAAAACAAGCTCGATGTCTTCCCCGATGACCCGTTTGAGCAAATTGTTAAAATTCAGGATAAGTTTATTGAGGTCGAGCGGTTTTTGTTGCAAAACCTGTTTACGGCTGTAGGCCAGGAGTTGTTGGGTTAAAGCTGCCGCCCGGTTGACCCCGTTCTGGATTTGCTCAAGGTCTTTTGCTATCGGGTTGGTTGGTTCAAGGTTAAGTTGAATCAGTTCGCAATAGCCCATAATCCCGGTCAGGATATTGTTGAAATCGTGGGCCACTCCACCGGCCAACCGTCCTACCGCTTCCATTTTTTGGGATTGGCGCAACTGTTCTTCGGTCTTCAGAAGAGTTTCCAGGGCTTTTTTACGTTCGGTGAGGTCCTGCAAGGAGCCAATCATGCGGACGGCCCGGCCCTCACTGTCCCGAACAATATAACCCCGGCCCAGGACATAGGCGTAGGTGCCGTCGCCGCGCAAAAACCGGCACTCATCCGAAACGTAGACTGTGCCATTTCTGAACGCCTCATACATTTGCTTCGCAATCCTGGGACGGTCTTCCGGGTGGATGTGTTCGGCCAGCCAGCTCAATGAAAAATCAACTTCGGAAGGCTGGTATTTATAGAAGTCGTAAAAATTTTCGTTCCACCACATTTCGCTGGTGGCGATATTCCAGTCCAAGATGGCGTCATTGGTCGACTTTATCACCAGCCTGAACCGGTCCTCGGAGAGGCGCAATGCCTGCTCCATCTTTTTGCGTTCGGTGATGTCCACAAAAACGGCGCTTATACCATAGTTTTCCAGGGGAATGGGAGCCGCGCTAACCATCAGCCAGGAAATGGTGCCATCAGGTTTTTTTATCCCCATTTCGGTCCCGTAAATGGTTTCATTTTCCTTGAGGGATAAGACTTTAGGAAATTCGCTTGCAGGCCAGCGAGTGCCATCAGGCCGGAAAACTTCCAACCGCTCATCGTAAATTGTCCAGTTATTCTCACTGTTTAGGGTCAGCCCTAATAGCTTCTCCAGGGTTTCGTTGACCTCGATAATTTTCCCGGTGGAATCGGTGACACAAACTCCGAAAGGAGCCACCTGGAATAGGGTTTTATACTTTGTTTCACTATGTTGGAGGGCCTCCTGGGTCTTTTTGCGTTCGGTAATTTCATAGGAAACAATCATCCCGGCGAAAATCTGGCCTTGCTCATTCCTTATAGGCAGATAGGTGTTGGAGTAGGTCCGGCCATAGAGTTCAACATATCTTTCGTCAACGATTGTTTCGCCCCGCAAAGCGGCCCGGTATTTGGGTTCGTAGTAGGCTACCTGGGCAGGTGATAGGGTTTCAAAGAGGGTTTTACCTTCAATGAGCTCTTTTTTTAGACCATTTTTTTGGAGGGCCGTACCCTCAACTATCAAAAAGCGTAAATCCTGGTCATAAAGAAAGACAGTGCTGTTTGGGAAAGTACGGGCCAGTATCCGGTACAATTCGAGGCTTTTCTGCCGCTCTGCTTCGGCCTTTTTTAACTCGTTTATATTGTCGAAAATAGCAGTTATGCCGTTGGGGGAAGGGTAAGCCCGGACCCTGAACCAGGAGTTGAGGGGCGGATAAAAGTCCTCAAACTCGATTTCCCTCTGTTCCGTTATAGCTTTATGATAATTAGCGAAAAATGGACCGTCTACCGCATCAGGGAAAACTTCCCAGATACTTTTACCTAGCAACTCGGCCTTTGAGCGAAAGAGCCATTTTTCGGCGGCTTTATTTAGGAAAGTGAACCGCCCGTTATTATCAATAGCCAGGTAGCAATTGGAAATCCGGTCAAGGGTTTCTTCGATAGCTTTATCTTTTTCGTATCGGCTGTTTTGCACTGTGGCTTCCAGCTTATCATACCGAATTTTTAACTCATCGTAAGCAATTTTTAGCTCGGCCAGTTCATTGATAAGCTCTTTTTTGGAATGCAAATCATAATCTTGAGATAACATAGCTAACCTTTAACCCTTATTTACGCTGGCACCAAAAGTTAAAAATAGAAAAAGGGCTTTATTTCATTACCCTTTCCGGTAGAAATATCCTCTTTTTGAAGTTTTTGGTCAGCCAAATGCTACACACTCTGAAATTAATCATCACACAGTATTATAATTAATGCAATAACATAATATTACGCCTTTATTATAATTAAATCACTGTTGGTTTTTGGCGAAGGTTGTTTTCCATAAATGATATATTACCTTATATTTAAAGTTCGGCAAACCTACCTGGAAATTAAAAGAAACTGTTACCAGTCTGCTTCAACAAAGCCGAAAAAACCTTCAATAATGGAAAAGGGGCATCGAGCCCCATTTCCATGAACAAATTTAGACTTTTAAACCGTGGAACCCGGCTAAACCCCCGGCATTTAGGCCGATTGGCGGGCGGGGGCCAGGGCCGGTAGAACCTCTCGGCCATAAAAATCAATTACTTTCTGCTGGTCCGGTTGGGCCGAGTGGACGAAAATTGTGCTCACGCCCTGGTCAATCAACTCCCGGAGCTTTTTGATATGTACCTGGGGATCTGGGCTAACCGTCCAGCTTTTCAGGACTTCTTCTGGCTTTATTTCGGTGTTGGCCTTCTTGCGGATATGGGTCGGGTCGGGGTCACCCACGAAAGTATCCCAGGCTTTGGGTAAGAAATTCCAGAGTTTGGTTAGTTCCCTGGCCTCTTTTTCTTCCCCGACCACAATCCAGTGTTCCGCGATAATGGGCAGGGTGGCCGGGTCTTTCCCGGCGGACCTGGCCCCTTCTTCGAAAGCCTGGCGTAACTCTGGCTTGACCGCCCGTTCCGAATCGGTAATCAAGCCGTCACCATATTGCCCGGAGATACGCATACTCTTGGGACCTGATGCTGCGATATAAATCGGCACCGGTGAGGCCGGCACATCGTAGAGTTTGCCCTGGACTTTATAATAATCGCCCTCGAAATTCACCATTTCGCCCGTCCACAACTTGCGTATGATTTCGACCGCTTCAATCAGGCGGCTCGACCGCTCTTTGTAATCGCCCCAACCGCCCCCGGCGGCGACCTCATTTAGCGCTTCACCCGATCCTACCCCCAGGAAGACCCGGCCCGGATAGAGGAGGCCCAACGAAGCAAAAGCCTCGGCCACAATCGAGGGGTGGTAACGATAGGTCGGACAGGTCACGCCTGTGCCCATCGGAATCCGGGTCATTCGCTGGCCGGTCGCGGCGAGAGTGACCCAGGCAAACCCGGCGTGACCCTCGTTATCCTGCCAGGGTTGGAAATGGTCGCTGGTCCAAACCGCGTCAAACCCGGCTTGCTCGGCTTTTGCCCCTAATTCCACCAGTTGGGGGGCCGGAAACTGTTCGTGGGAGAGGACAAACCCGATATTTGGCCCGGTCTCCCTGGCAAGGGGTCCCTGGTTGGTTGTTGTGGTTTTCTTTGGCATCATTGACTCCTTTAGCTTTTAGCATTCCCTCTCTTATTCCAAGAGATAATTCACATCAAGCTAAGTTGTCACAAAAGCTATACCGTCACAACTCCGATTTACCAGGGCTTGCGTGATGATTTGGTAAAGAAAAATCCATATAAAAAGGGGTTCCGGTTGTTTCCAGAACCCTTTTCTTCATTTTGTCAGGTTTATCCCGCCCCGTTGAAATCCTGGGTTTCCAGCCACCCAGGTTAAAGCATCTTAGCTGTGGATGCGGTTGCCAGGGCCAAATTTTAATTGCCCACCCTGGTCAATCTTCAGGCTTACCAGGTTTTTTAAACTGGTTATACCGTCGCTTTTCACACCTATCCAGGTATAAAAGGATTCGTTACCGGTGCTGGCATTATCAATTTTCAACCCTGTCCCGGCATTCCCGCTTATCAGGTTGCCGCTTGAGGGCGTATTTTCAATGCCCAACCGGTTATTGCTACCACTTATCTTGAGGCCGCCCCCGGCGGAATTGGCCGGCGAATTTAAGCCATCCAGGGTGCCTAGCCAGTCGCAGGTGAGAGTATTGTTATTTCCGGTAAGCTCCACCTGGTAATCCTGGAACCCACTTATCGCTACTCCGGTCAGGGCCATGTTAGAGGTAAGTTGAAGACCAACCGGTATATCCCCCACTCCGGCTATCAGTTTTGTGCCAGGCAAACCGCGACCATTTGCCTGGGTACAGGTCCCGGCTATCGTAACTTTTACGGTTGGAGTAATTACCGGCAGAGCCTCGGTGAGTGAAATAGTGGCAGGGGTCAAAGTGATTGTAACCGGTACATTGGCAGTAGCAGCCTGGTTTAAGGCAAAAGTCAAAGTGCCGCAGTCATTTGTGCCGTTATCCTCCGCCAGGTAGACCGTATAGACCTGAGTGCAATTGACCTGCTGGTCCAGGCCGGGAGATATGCTACCAGCAAAATTCAGGTCCCCTTTGTATTCGGCAACAATCGTATGTGTGCCAGCGGAGAGGGTATTAGTAACGAAAGTGGCGTTACCATCATTTATATACCCGGTCCCCAGGAGAGTGCTGCCATCCATAAAATTTACGGCCCCGGTCGGTTGGCCCTGGCCGGTTGTTATTGTGGCCGTAAATGTTACGGTTTGGAAGAAGTCGGACGGGTTTGGCGCAGATGTTATAACCGTAGAAGAAGCACTTCCGGTTATAAGTACAATCCTGGCTAAGCTTGGAATACCATTGGAAAAGATAGTCAGGCGGGCATAACCGGGAGGTAAAGTATTTATGGTCTGGGTTATTCCGGTGAAAGCCGTATCGGCCCACCCGCTCGTCGGGTCCGGCAGGACAAAAAAGGTTTGCTCGTTATCGAGGCTGGAAAGCTGGACCAGCGGATAATTACTGGACGAATTATTGGTGGAGTTGCCGGAGGCTTCCGATAATCCCTTGAAGCCGTTACCGCTTAATTCCAGGGCTTCACCCGGGGCAAGGGTCGTATTAGCGGTATCTATGGTTGGCCGCCATGCCTCCTCAAAATTCAAACCTGCATCATAAAGCTCTGCCTGGCTGGTATCGCCGGTCAGAAGCACCTGGCCCGTAAGCAGAAGCGCCATACCCTGGTAGGCGTGGGTATTATTGAGGTTGGCGGTGGGTTGCCATTGGCTCGTAGCCGGGTCGTATAATTCTGAGTCCGTACCTGCATCGTCGCCACCGGCTACCAAAACTTTGCCGCCTTGCATTAAAACCGCCGCTGCTTTTTGCCGGGTAACCGCCATATTTCCCGTTGCTGTCCAGGTATTAGTAGACGGGTCATAGATTTCGGCGGAACTCAATTTTGTTACAGGGGTTAAACTACTGGCCCCTCCCGCTACTAAAACCTGTCCACCCGGTAACAGGGTGGCCGTGTGCCCGGCTCTTGGGCTGTTCAAAGTGGGGGTAGTGCTCCAGGTGCCGTTTGAAGGGTCATAAATTTCGGCGGTATTCAAAATCGTGCTGCCGGCACTGCCCCCTACAACCAGGACTTTGCCGCCCGCCAAAAGGGTGGTTGTATGGGAAGTCCGGGCGGAACCCAGGGGCGTGGTGTAAGACCAGGTCCCGTGAGTGGGGTCGAAAAGTTCAACCTCCTTCATAGGTCCGCCGGCATCTTCGCCCCCTGCAAGTAATACCTGGCCGGAAGGCAGTAGAGTGGCAGTATGATTGGATAAGGGTTTTAGTAAATTTTCGCCTGCCATCCAGCTATTGGTGTCGGGGTCGTATAGTTCCGTGCTGTCTAGGGGTGTCCCGTCGCCGGAAAGCCCTCCAGCTACCAGCACTTTGCCATTTTGAAGAAGGGTGGCCGTATGATTGCGCCGGGCGGTATTCAAGGTTCCGCCGGGGCTAAAAGTTTGGGTAGCAGGGTCATAGAGTTCGGCGGTATTCAAAGTGGTGCCCGAATTGCTACCACCCGCGATTAAAACTTTGCCGTTTGTTAGCAAGGTCGTGGTGGCGTTTGCCCTGGCGGTCGTCGTTGCGGTTACAACCGACCAACTTCCCAGGTTATAATCGAGCAGTTCGGCGCTATCCAGGTAAGTCGTTTGGCTTCCGTCATAAGTGGTGCCGCCGGTGACGAGTAGTCTACCGCCTGGTAGGAGGGTTGTCCGGTGGACTGATCTGCCTACACTCATGCTTGGTCCGGCTGTCCAGCTATTTCCGGTTGGATTGTAAATTTCCGTGGTTGCAGTCGAAACCGTTCCTGATATAGCGCCACCCACCACAATAATCTCTCCATCCGGTAGGAGGGCGGCACGGTGTGTACTCCTGGCAGTATTCAGGGAAGCACCTGCTGTCCAGGTTCCCAGGTCGGGGTCATAGATTTCAACACCGGCCAAATTACTATCGGAGCCATTGGGTAATTGATAGTTATTATAACCACCGGCCACTAAAACGCGGCCATCAGTTAAGAGGGTAGCCGAATGGCCGGACCGCCCTTTGGTGAGATCGCCGGTGGCAGTCCAGGTGCCAACACCTCCATTACCGTCCGGGTCAAAAAGTTCGGTGTTAACCGGATAAGTACCATTTTGAGGGGTCGATGTGGCTGAAATTCCTCCAGCCACCAGGACCAACCCATTTTGTAAAAGGGTGGCAGTTTGGTCGTGCCTTGCCGTTGCTAAATTTGCGGTAGTAGACCAGCTATTTGTAGAGGGATCGTACAGGTTGGCGCTGGCAAGACCACCGGTGTTTGAAGAATTATAGCCTCCAACAATTAACACCTTCCCATTATTTAGCAAAGTTGCTGTAGCTGATTGGCGAGCCTGGTTAAATGTCCCAGCGCTGCTCCAGGTTTCCGTTACCGGGTCGAAAAGTTCGGCGGTATTGGTTGTCACCCCATTGCTAATGTTTAATCCGCCTGCTACCAGTACTTTACCGCTTGGAAGCAGGGTAGCCGTATGATAGGCGCGGGTAACTTGCATCGAGGCTACATTGCGCCATTTGCCGGTCGCGGGGTCATAGATTTCAGCAGTCGCAGTTGTAGTGAAAGGCCCCGCATTATAAAAACCGCCGGTTACAAGTACCTTGCCATTTTGCATCAGGGTTTGAGTATGAGCTAATCGCATCTGGGACATGTTGGTGGTAGTAATCCAGCCGGTTTCGTTCGCCAGGTTTTGCGGCTGAACCCCAGCGGGCTTCGGGGCCGCTTTAAAATCTGCCGGAGAACCCGCCAGTAGATTGGCCGGTATAAGTAAGCCTATCAAGAAAACCAGACCCAGGGAAGCAAAAAGGCGGTGGGTTGCCAGGAAGGTGCTAAATTTAAAAAAACCGGCAATTATTTTTAATTGGGCCGGGTTCTGTTCGGAACTATCTACCGGATTTAAAGACTCAGCCACAACAAGCCCTCCCCTGAATGAGTTCGTTTGGTCCTGGTTAATTTTTAAGAAAGGTTTAACAAGCCGTTATAAACTTTTATTAATTCAGTTTAGATTATATTTTGCTTTAAAGCAATATCAAGTTTTAACGAATTTCTATTTTTTATTATTGGAATGAGTTAGCTCTGCAATTGCATCTTAACAGGTGATTCAAAAAGCCTCTACAAAAGAGGCTTTTTGAATTACTATTGGGGCAGTATTTTTCGAAATCTTTCCAGGGTTGCTTTAGACCGTCCGGCTGTAATCCTGGGTTTCCAGCCATTTTTTGAGGAATTGCAGGAAACGCCCGGCGGTTGCACCGTCCACGACCCGGTGGTCGAACGAAAGGCACATGTTCATCATCGAGCGGACCACGATGTTGTCGTTGCCTTCGGTGTCGGTTATCACCACAGGCCGTTTCACGATAGCTTCCATCGTGACAATAGCCGCCTGGGGCTGGTTGATAATCGGCTGGCTCATCACCGAGCCGAACGCGCCCGGATTGTTCACCGTAAAGGTGCCGCCCTGTACGTCGGCCAGGGTCAGCTTTTTGTTACGGCCCCTGGTTACGACATCATTCAAGGCCCGGACCAACCCAACCAGGCTTTTCTCGTCGGCCTTGTGGATGACCGGAACTACCAGGCCGTCCGGCACATCTATCGCCACGCCCAGATTCAGGTCGCGTTTCTGGATGATACCGTTATTTTCAGACGACCAGCTTGCGTTCAGTTCAGGAAATTTCCGCAAACCTTCCACTACTGCCAGCATCACGTAGGGGAGGTAAGTCAGGTCCAGCCCTTCACGCCGTTTGAAATCCTCTTTAATCCTGGCGCGGTGTTTTACCAGCCGGGTCATGTCCACCTCGACAATCGTCCAGGCGTGGGGTGAAGTCTGGACGCTGCGGACCATGTGTTCGGCAATCGCCCTGCGCATCGGGGTCAACGGCACCAGTTCGTCACCGGTGTTGCCCGCGCCAGCCTGCTGTACCGCTGCTTCGCTGAACGAAGGTAGGGCCGGGGCCGGAACGGAGGCAGGTTTAACCGTGACCGGGGCTACCGCTGGCTGTTGCGCGGCGGGTTTTATTGTTGCCGGGGGTGGTGTGACCTGGGCCGGGGGAGTGCCGCGCATGGCGTTGGCGGCAATCTGTTCGTGCATCGGCGTGACTGGAGGAGGGGGCGCGGCCCTGGCTGTGTCGCCCGGCAAGGCGCGGGTCGGGACCGGTTGGCGGAGTTTGCGTTGCTGCTCGATGTACATCAACACGTCGTCGCGGGTGATGCGCCCGTTGATGCCGCTCCCCCGCAGACCAAGTTTTTCCAGGTCAAGCTGGTGTTCCTCGGCCAGGCGGCGCACCGAGGGTGTATACCGGTTTTTTTTGTGTTCGAAAGGCGCGGCGGCAGTGGCCGGGCTGGGAGTCGGGGCGACTGTCCCGGCAAAAGTATCTTCCTCGTCTTCATCGTACCAGCCGCCGGAAGCCCGGCCATTCGGGAAGGAAGCCTCGGCTTCCTCGGCCTGGTGGTCAAGTTGTTTGTTGAACTGGCTGGCCTGGGCCGAATCAGGGGCGGCAAAGGCTGCTTCCAGGGCTGCTTTCTCGGTGCCGTTGGGGGAAATAGTCGGGGCGGGCGTAGCCGTTTCCGCCACAACCTCGCTCATTTCGCCGAGCAAAGCGCCGACCTCGACCGTTTCGCCTTCTTTCACCAGGATAGCGGTCAAAGTGCCGGAAACAGGCGCGGGTACCTCGGCATTCACCTTGTCGGTAATGATTTCCACGATAGGCTCGTATTCCTCGACATGGTCGCCCACTTTTTTAAGCCACTGGCCGATGGTGCCTTCGTGGACGCTCTCTCCCAGTTGCGGCAGGGTAATTTTGGTTGCCATCAATAAATCTCCTTTAATAGGCCGCCAGGTTCCGCATGGCCTGGGCAATTTTGGTCGGGTTGGGCATAAATTCTTCTTCCAGGGGTAAAGCGAAAGGCATACCGGGTACATCCAGCCCTGCCAACCGCCGCACCGGGGCATCCAGCCATTCGAAGGCTTCCTCGGCGATAATGGCCGCGATTTCGCCGCCGAACCCGCCAAAGAGGTTCGCTTCGTGGACAATCAGGGCTCGCCCGGTCTTTTTGACCGAATTTAGAATCGTTTCTTTGTCGAGAGGCCGTAAGGTCCGCAGGTCCACCACCTCGACCGAAACGCCTTCCTGTTCGAGGACGCGGGCGGCCTGTAAGGACTGGTGAAGCATCATTCCGTAGGCGAAAACACTCAGGTTGGTCCCTTCCTTGACCACGTTGGCCTTGCCGAGCGGGACAATATAGTCGCCCGCCGGGACTTCCTGTTTGACCGAAGGGAGTGTGTAGGTCTTCTTATGCTCGAAAAAGACCACCGGGTCGTTGTCGCGGATGGCCGCTTTTAGCAAGCCTTTGTAGTCGTAAGGGAACGAAGGAGTGACCACTTTCAGGCCCGGCCACATGGCGAACATGGCTTCGACACTCTGGCTGTGGTACATACCACCCTGGACCCCGCCGCCATAAGGAGCCCGGAAGACCACCGGGCAGCTAAAGGTGTTATTGGAGCGGTACCGAAACCGGGCCGCTTCGTCAATAATCTGCTCGACCGCCGGGTGGATGAAATCGGCAAACTGAAACTCGGCTACCGGGCGCATTCCTCGCACCGCCGCGCCGATGGCGACCCCCGCGATAGCGCTTTCGGCCAGGGGGGTATCCAGCACCCGCATTTCGCCGAACTCTTTTTGCAAGCCATCCGTGACCCGGAAGACCCCGCCGCGCTGCCCGACATCCTCACCGAGGACAAAGACGTTCTCGTCCCGGCGCATTTCTTCAAAGAGGGCTTCGCGGACCGCCTCTAAAACTGTTTTTACCGCCATTTTTCCTACTGACCCTCCTCGTCATAGACATAGCGCATAATGGTTTCGGGCGATGGGTTCGGGGCGGCCTCGGCGTAACGCTGGGCTTCGTCCACGGCCTGTTTGGCCCGGCTGCGGACGGCCTGTTCGCCATCTTTGTCAATCAGGCCTTGTTCTTCGAGATAGCGTTCGAAGCGAATAATCGGGTCTTTGTGCCGCCATTCGTCCACTTCTTCTTTGGTGCGGTAGGTCCGGTCGTCGTCGCTGGAGGAGTGGGGGCGGTAGCGGTAGGTCTTGGCTTCGACCAGGGTCGGGCCTTCGCCGCGCCGGGCCCGTTCGGTGGCGTCGCGGGCGACCCGGTAGACTTCCAGCAAGTCGTTGCCGTCCACCACGATGCCGGGCATACCGTAGGCGGTGGCGCGGTCGGCAATATTTTGAATGTGCATCTGTTTCGTGATTGGCACCGAGATGGCGTAGCCGTTATTTTCGACCACGAAGACCACCGGTAGGCTGTGGATGGAGGCAAAGTTGAGGGCTTCGTGGAAATCGCCCTTGCTGGTGCCGCCGTCACCTACAAAGGTGAAAGTTACTTTATCGTCACCTTTGAGTTTGGAGGCGTAGCCACTGCCTGTGGCCTGGGTCAGTTGGGTCGCGACCGGACTCGACACGCTGACGAGATTCAGGCGAGCCAGGCCGAAATGGGCGGGCATCTGGCGGCCTCCGCTGGCGGGGTCTTCCGCCTTCGACAACTGGTGCAGCATCACTTCGGTGGGGGTCATACCCATCGCCAATGTCAGGGCCAGGCTGCGGTAATACGGCCAGACCACGTCATGACCGGGTTGGAGGGCTTTGGCGAAACCGACCTGGGTCGCCTCCTGGCCGGCGCAAGAAATCACAAAGGCGGTCTTGCCCTGGCGGTTGAGCAGCCAGATGCGCTCGTCCAGGGTTCGGGCCAGCACCAGGTGATAATACATTTCGAGCAAATCGTTTTTGCTCAACCCCAGTTCTTGCCAGCGTGGGGTCGCGGAGTCGGCGGCGACTTCCGGTTTAGGCGGAATATTGCGGCGGTCTTTGGCAGTAGGTTCATTAGTCGAACGCATTATTATTGCCTCCAAAAATAAAAATTAAGAATAAAAATCCGGTTGCGCTTCCAAAGTAGGCGCAAAGATCCGACCGTGACCCGTTAAACCGGAACGGTATTTTGCTCTGGGCAACGACCGGGATGGTAATGAGACCAGTGAGGGCCTCTGGTCTGAGCAGATATAAAGAGAGAACCAGCGTAAGGTGGCAGATTTCACCATGTCGGGTTCGAGCAGAGTTGTAAAAAAGTTAAAAGAGCGGTTTTGGTGCGAAAAATTGCCGAAAATTGCCGGGAGATAAGCAGTATTTGGCGAACTATAAAAATTCCCGGCCCGGCCTGGGCGGCGTTTGGCTTCTATGACAGCGTTGTCATAGCATCTGGATTTAACACTGTTCATCGTCGAACTGTTTATTTCCTTTATTTTCTAAGTCTTACTTGTACAAAGGCATCAACTCTGACGCCTTTTGTATTTTACCAGATAATTTACCATGTGGCTATGTCTTCTAGTAAAAATTTACAAATGCTTTATTTGTATTAATTGACGAAGTCTTTTCTTAAGATCTACCAAAGAATATTAGATGGCTAAATTTCACTTGTGTTTACTATTTTGTATTTTCCGACAACTGCCTTACCTCGCACTATAGAGGGTCCATTCAGGATGAACCTTCTATAAATAAACGGATTTTGTTATAAAAATGCGACAACCGGCACCAAAACGGTCGAACTTTTGATACTATCCTCAGTAGAAAGAATTTGCCTGGCCTGTATTAAATTGTTGCAACAACTTTTACCGCAGTATTTTACCCTGAATTTCTTGAAAAATTCGAAGGAGAAGACAAAGGAGAAACCAATGGAAGTAACGGTTGGGTCTATCCCAATTTATTACGAGGAACACGGGACCGGCATCCCCATCGTTATGCTGCACGGCACCCCGGTTGACCATCGCTGGTTGATGGCGACCTGGGAAAAAATCTTTGAGAATCACCCCGGCTGGCGGCGGATTTACCCCGACCTGCCCGGTCATGGCCGGACTCCCGGCGCGGACTGGCTGACCACCCAGGACCAGATGCTCGATATTGTAACCGGCTTTATCGATACCCTCTTGCCCGGTCAGAGGTTCGTGGTAGCCGGGCTCTCTTATGGAGGCTATCTCTCGCAGGGGGTGGTCTACCGGATGAGCGAACGGCTGGACGGCGTGTGCCTCTGGATTCCGGCCATCGAACAGACTAAAGAGCGAGTTAACGTAGAGCAGCACCAGGTGTTGGTCGAGGACGCGGCTTTCCAGGCCGCCCTTCCGCCCTCCCTCGGTTTCGTGACCGACATGGCCGTCGTCCAGAGTGTTGAACTCATCGACTGGTTCAAGGCGGTCGGGCAACCCGCTTTCGGACTGGCCGACTGGACTTTCCAGGGGCGCATTGTCGATACGCCTTTTTCCTTCGAGGTAGACAAACTGCCCGCGCCGGTCCCGGCCCCGGCCCTCATCGTGACCGGACGCCAGGATGCGATGGTCGGCTACAAACCGGCCTGGGAAATTTTGAAAAATTACCCGCGCGCCACCTTCGCGGTCCTCGACCGGGCCGGGCACCTGCTGGATGTCGAGCAAGCCTCACTTTTAGGGGCATTGACCATCGAATGGCTGGGCAGGGTCGAAGAATACATTTCCCAGAACCAGCCAAAGCACTAATCTTTCAGGGGGAACGGTATTAGAAACGCCGCAAATGTGAGCCACTTAACAGCCCGCAGGCTCACTTTGCGGTTATCCTCAGACTGCTTATTCAAAATCGGTTATTTATAAAAGCAGTATAGGAGAAAGTTTAATGCCTCTAACCTCTCGCCCCTACTCCGGCGAAGCTGATTACGGCCTGCTTCGCCAGTTTTTGATGGAAAATTACCGCCTGGGTGGTTCGCCCGATTACGGCACGGTCGGCGACCTCGACTGGTGGCGCTTTACCGAGGACGATTCCGCTACGGTGATGAATTCGACCCGGCTCTGGCTGGACGAAACCGGGCAGGTGGTGGCCTTTGCCTGGCCCGGCGAAGGCGAGAAACCGCTCGACCTGTTCGCCCTCCCCCGGTACAAAGCCCTTGAAACCGAATTGCTGGCTTATTCCGAAAGTTATTTGTTGGGAAAGGGCGGGGAGTCGCCTTCCTCTATCAGCATCATGAGTTATACCGGCGACGCCGCCCGCAACACTCTCCTGGAAAAGTCCGGTTATTCTCGGACCGACGACTTTATCTTCTACTGGGTTTACGACCTGGAAGGGGAAGTTCCTAATCCGGTTTTGCCGGAAGGATTCAAGTTTGGCAGCGTCCTCGAAAACGGGCTCGATGCCGCTCGGCGGGTCGCCCTGCACCGGGCCGCTTTTACCGCCTCCCAATTGACCCCGGCTAAATATCAAACCGTGATGGACGCGCCGACCTACCGGCCCGAACTCGATTTGCTGGTGGTCGGGCCGGGAGATGAACCGGCGGCCTTTGCCCTGGCCTGGCACGATTCTGCCAACCGGATAGCCATGTTCGACCCGGTCGGCTGCGCGGCAGCTTTCCAGCGGCGCGGCCTGACCAGGGCTCTCTTGCTGGAAGGGTTGCGGCGGTTGAAAGAGTTGGGTGTCGTGACGGCAATTTTGTGCAGCAGCGGTAGTGAGGAAGGCCCGACCCATCTTTACCGGTCGGTCGGTTTTAAAGAATTCGCCCGGAACTACTCCTGGGAGAAGAATTTGCCAGCACAATAAGCAAATTTGAAACATTCCAATTTTCCCACGTGTCCTATTCCTGTATAAAACCTGCCCCCACTTTGCTAGAATTTTAGATAAAGGCAGTAGGCTTGTTTGAATCTTGAGGGAAATATAACTTCAAGGAAAAACTCTTAAAGAAAGACATGTGGGAAAATGAATGATGGTATCCAGGCGGGCACGGTAGCGCCTGCCGGTTTTGCGCCAGTGCGCAGCGCGGTCTCGATAGAAGCGACGGGTCTGGTCAAGAAGTACGGCCAGCGCACGGTAGTTGACCATGTAGACCTGCAACTGCGTGGCGGCGAAGTCTTTGGCCTGCTCGGTCCCAACGGGGCAGGCAAATCCACCACGATTGGGATGCTCTCCACCTATCTCCAACCGACGTCGGGCCGGGTTGTTATCAACGGTTTCGACGCGGCCAAACACAGCACCAACATCAAGCAAATCATCGGGGTTGTGCCGCAGGAACTGGCTATCTACGAGGACAACACGGCAGAAGAAAACATGCTCTTTTTCGCCGAGATGTTCGATATGCCCTCGGCGGTCCGCAAGGAACGAATTGAAAGTCTCTTTAAGAGTATGGGACTGTGGGACCGCCGCAAAGATTTAGTTAAAAAATATTCGGGCGGGATGAAACGCCGCCTGAACCTGGCGGTCGGTCTCCTGAACAACCCTCTTTTCGTGATGATGGACGAACCGACAGTCGGAGTTGACCCGCAGTCGCGCCAGAGTATCTACGACATCATCGCGGGCATCAAGGCCCAGGGCAAGGCGGTCCTCTACACGACCCAGTACATGGAAGAGGCCGAACTGCTGTGCGACCGCATCGCCATTATCGACAACGGCGTTTTGAAAATCCAGGGCACGCTGGAAGAACTGCTGGAAAAGAGCGAGCACCCCGTACAAGCCACCAAACCGCGCGGCCTGTCCGAGCTTTTCTTACAACTGACTGGCCGGGAATTCCGGGACAACTAAGGAAGGGGGTACATAATGCGTAAAGTATGGGCGATAGTCCGGCGAGAGTTGCAGCAACTCAGCAAGAACCCGGTGCCCCTGGCGATAAACCTGTTGCTGCCGATTCTTTTAATCGTGGCGCTGGGCCAGATAAACTTTGGCGGGGCCAGTTCGGGCAACTTTGCCATCAGCATCCCGGTGATAACCGAGGACACCGGGGCGGGGGCGCAGACTTTCAAAGCGGCTTTGCAGCAGATACCGGGCGTGACCCTCGAAGAAATGAGCCTGGCTGACGCGAAGGCCCACGTCCAGACCAAGGGCGACCGGGGCGGTTATATCGTGATTGAGCCGGGGTTCAGCCAGGCGTTCGCGGCGGGACAGCCCGCCAAACTGACGGTGGTGACCTCGACCGATAGCGGCGGGCAGGTGGTGCGCTCGTTCGTCCAGGCGGTCGCCAACCGCTTCAACACGACCAGCCTGATGGTGCAGTCAGCCCAGGCGCAGGCCCAGCAGAGCGGACAGGGCGCGGCTTTCAACGCGGGGGCAGCGGCCCAGCAAGCCCAGGCCATCCAGCAAAACGCCAAACCGGCGATTGACCTGGACATCCAGACGGCGGGCGGGGCTAACTTCAACAGTTTCGACCAGGTCGCGCCCGGTTACGCGACGATGTTCGTCATTCTCGGCCTGAACATCGTGGCGACGACGGTCATAAACGAGCGGACCAGGGGAACGCTGCGGCGGTTGGCGGTGATGCCGGTGCCGCGCTGGGCCTTCCTGCTGGGCAAGATGATAGCCCAGTTTATCATCAGCTTTTTGCAGGTGGCGATTATGCTGGCGGTGGCGGCGCTATTCTTTGGGGCGCACATCAACGGTAACAACATAGTGGGGGTCTTTTTGCTGGTAGTGCTGCTGAGTTTCGCGGCTACCTCACTGGGTATCCTGGTTGCCAGCCTGATTAAGACCGAGAACGGCATCCGCCCGGTCATCCTGATAGTGGGTATCCTGGGGGCGCTCCTGGGTGGGTCGTGGTTTCCGCTCTGGCTGATGCCGGACTGGATGCAGGCGGCCAGCAAAATCACCATCAACAGTTGGGCGATGAACGGGTTCAACAACCTGATGATTTTCGGGCAGGACTTGAGCCAGATTGTGCCGAACCTGCTGGCCCTCTTAATCTACGGGGCGGTCTGCCTCTTTATCGCGGCGCGGTTCTTCAGCTTCACCGAAACCGCTTAACTAACACCAAATACGGAAAAAAAAGAGCCAGTCGTAATGGGCTGGCTTTTTTTGTAGTTTCTTGATCTTGCATAAAGTTAATTTGGCATTTCCAATTATGAAATGCTTTTAAGGGTTTCGGGTTTTTCCTTTTTTTGGCAAGTTTATCTCTTGTGGTTGGATAGCCGTATTTTGTTTCATCATATTCTCTTTTATTTCATCTGCCGTTTTACCAGACACTTCTAATAAATCTTTTTTTAACTCAAGCTTTTCCATCACGAATTGTAACCTTATTCTAGCCTCATTAAATATTTCACTCCAAAGTTTTACATAAATTTTATAATTTCTCTTTGAGAAAACCAAAGATTTTTCTACATAACCTTTAGAACTAGCAAATTCTTTCAAATCTTTAATATAATCTGTCGAATCATAATCGTTGCCAACTAAATAAAACTCCCAAGTATAACCATCTCCATTAAACTCATCTTGTCGCGAAACTACATCCATATAAGTCATTACTTGGTCAAATTCTTTTTTAGACAACCTAATGGTTGGGCTTTTAAGCTCGACAACAATGTTATTTGTTATGGTCTCCCTAGTATTAACTGTTTGGCGAACAATTAATATATCCATTTCCTTAAGTTTATCAGGATGATCAATTTTCTTTTCGAATCATTACCAGTTAAATAATATTTAAAGCGTTGTAACACCTCCTCGAATTTACGTTCAGCAGCAGCTACTAAATGAAATTGTTCCCCAAAAAGCCAATAGTGGTTTTCAACTATTTCTTGTAGTTGTTTTAATTCCGTAGCTTTTAGGTTTGGATTAAATACAAGTTCTTCCAAATCTTTCAAAGCTTGGAATCTATCTTGAATCAATTTGATAGTAGCTAATACATTCGACATAGTTGTTAACTGTAAAATACGTGCAAATCTCTCTTTTTCCTGAAAATCTAGGCTTAAAATACCTTCAACAACTTTTAGGAGGTTATCTCTCTCATTAGAATCCATTACTAAGTTGAGCAATCTAGTAAGAATCTTCTTTTGTTCGACATTTAAAGAATTGAATATTTTCGGCTCAAATTGATAAAGTTCACCGATTACTACTTCAAGCTCTTTTTTACGAAATTGGTCCCAACTATTATCGGTGAACTTTGGGAAAGCTCCATCTTGCTTAAGTTCATCAATAATTATATGCTTTGTTTGCTCAAGAAATGGTTTCCTTTTCTCAATCAGAAATTTATCTAATACATTTCGAAGATTTACATAGGATTTCAGTCTTTTAGTTATTTCATCTTCAAAAAGTCGGGGTTGTACTGGTTGTGGAACAACTTTTATGTCGTAAGAATCAAAAAAATTGAAAAATGAGCTACTTATATAAACGCTATGATAAAAATGATCCCCCTTATTATTTAGGGTGGTATTAAACTTCCTTTTCTCTTTTTTATCTGATCCAATAAAATAATATTTTGAATATTCACCGTTTAAGGTATCGTTCCAGCGGACATATTTAATGTCAAAATCTGGTTCAATAGTGAAAATTTCCTTTTCTCCGACTAATCCTGAGTAATCTAAATTCGTGCCATTTAAAAACAATGAGAAGTTATTTTCTTTATTTAGCTCTAAAAACCAACTAAAATCACGAATAATAAAAGGTTCTAATACATCCTTTAGAAATATAGATCTAAGTTCAAAAATACCTGAAAAGGTAACTTTTGTTCCAGGCTCCTCAATTGTTTCGATTTCTTCTGTTGGAATATAGCTGTTTAAAGTTCCTTTATTTATCTCAATAGAGTACTTAAACTTTTTCTCTCCCTTTTTATAAATGGTTTCCCAAATCGCTTTTTTTGCGAAGGAGAAAAATGTAAGTCTTCCAACTCCTGTTTTCCCATGAGTAGCTGAAGTATTTTTTATCTTTTCAATTAACTCTTTTTCAGATTGAAATAATGGGCTGAATTTAGCTTTTAAATCATCTCTAGGTATACCATACCCATTATCAGTAACTGAAATTGACTCAATAAATTTAATGGGGTTCAGTTCAACATTAACACTTATAAGGCTCGCTTTTGCATCAAATCCATTCCATATATACTGTGCAATTGCTTTTTCAGGAGTATATTCTTGTAAAGCCTTTTCTATTCCTTTGGGTGTAATTCTAACTTCTTGTTCTAGCACCTAATTCTACCTTTCGATTTGTAATCTTAAACCTACAAATTAGGCCGAAATTTATATTCTACTGTGCTTCTTTCCTTCGATACTGTATGGCTTCCGCGAGGTGGCTGGCCTGGATATTTTTGGTCCCGGCGAGGTCGGCGATAGTGCGGGACAACTTTAACACGCGGTGATAGGCCCGCGCCGAGAGTTGTAACTGGCGGGTGGCGGCCTTGAGTAGAGCCTGCCCTGCCGTGTCAAGCTGGCAGAAGTCGTGGATTTCCGTTGGACCCATCTCGGAGTTCGTCAGGATTTGCCGGGTCGAGGGTTTGGTCGAAGGGCCAGTGGAAGACCGGGGCAACTTCGTGGGTGCGGCGGGAGCAGCCTCGTCCCCGGCGGATTCGTCGTCATAAATTGGGGTGGGCGGCTCGACCACGGCGTGCCGGTCCTTGAAACGCTGGCGTTGGATTTCACGGGCCTGCTCGACCCGCTGGCGGATGCGCTGCGAACTTTCACCCAGGCGGTTGTCGGAAAGCTTTTCGTACTCGACCCTCGGCACTTCCACGTGAATGTCAATCCGGTCGAGCAAGGGGCCGGAGAGCCGCTTCTGGTAGCGCGTAACCATCGAGGGAGAGCAGGTGCAGGCCCGACCGGGGTCGCCATAGAAACCGCAGGGGCATGGGTTCATCGCCCCAATCAGGATGAAGTTGGCCGGGAACGCCAGGGTGCCGCTGGCCCGGCTGATGACCAGGGTCCGGTCTTCGAGCGGTTGGCGCAGGTTGTCGAGCAGGGTCTGGCCGAACTCCGGCAGTTCGTCGAGAAAGAGAATACCCCGGTGGGCCAGCGAGATTTCTCCGGGCCGCGGCATGCGCCCACCCCCGACCAGCCCCGCGTTCGAGATGGTGTGGTGGGGCGAACGGAAGGGCCGCGCCCGCATCAGGGGCATCCCGGAGGGAAGAAGGCCGCTCACACTGTAGATTTTGGTCACTTCCAGGGCTTCGTCAATGCTCAAACGCGGCAGGATGCTGACGGTGGTGCGGGCCAGCAGGGTCTTGCCCGAACCGGGCGGGCCGTTGAAAATCACGTTGTGACCCCCGGCGGCGGCCACTTCCAGGGCCCGTTTGGCGTGCTCCTGCCCTTTGATAACCGCGAAATCGTTGCCATCGTCCGCCCCGGTGTTATCAAAATCGAGCGTGGTAGGGTCGAAATAGTGGCGGGGAATAGGGTCTTGCCCGGTCAGGTGCCGGACCAGGGCCGCGAGTGACTCGACCGGGTAGACTTCCAGGTCTTCGAGAAGGGCCGCTTCCTGGGCGTCGCTGGCCGGGACGAAGACGCGCCGGATGCCCTCGCGCCGGGCCACCGAGACCATCGCCAGGATGCCATCGGTGTGCCGGACCGTGCCGTCCAGGGAAAGCTCACCCAGGAAAAGGGTCCGTTCGACATTCGCGGTAAGCTGCTCGCTTGCCAGGAGGATACCGACCGCAATCGCCAGGTCGTAGGCGGGGCCTTCTTTGCGGAGGTCGCCGGGGGCAAGATTGACCGTAATCCTTTTCATCGGGAAAATCGCCAGGCTGTTGCGGATGGCCGAGCGGACCCGCTCCTTGGCCTCGTTCACCGAGGCGTCGGGTAGCCCCACCACCGTAAAAAGCGGCAGCCCGGCGTTACTGATGTCAACCTCAACCTCGACCAGCGAACCATCTAACCCAACTACGGCGCAGCCCAGAACTTTTGCCAGCATCGCCCACCCGGCCCCCTGTATTATTTTTTGCTAATAAAGATGAAAATATTTTAAGCTGCCTTGATGCTATCATAGAAATTTGAACTTGTAAAGTAAAAGCGCTTGAATATAAAGTCCCCCGGACCACACCTATTTGACCCTTTACAGGTCGCAACAAACGTTCTAAAATACTTTAACCCATTACAAACTGATTTTTGTCCCTGACCCAGGAGAAACTTTAGCTATGGAAGAATCCGAGACAACACCCCAGGCAACACCCCAGGTAAAACAGGCCGTCCAGGACGGCTGCTCGGTCGATTGGGACTGGTTGGCGGGCCGGACAATCCGCTCGGCCACCAATGACCTGAAAAATTTCACGGTTACCTTCGAGGACGGCCAGACCTTTAAAATCCAGGCCCTGACCTACAAAGGGGAAGCCTTCCTGTCCTTCACCCCCTACAAAGACCCCGGTAAACCCGAATGAGAAGCGAGGAAAACGGTAACGCCTCCTACCGGCAGTCGTTGCGCGAAATGCCCGCCGACGACCGCCCCCGCGAGAAGCTGGTCAAGTTCGGGCCGGGCGCCCTGACCGATTCGGAACTGCTGGCAATCTTGCTGCGGGTGGGCGTCACCGGCGAGAATGTCATTAGCCTGTCGCAGCGGCTCTTGCGGGAGCATGGCGGTCTTACAGGGTTGAGCCGGGTGCCCCTGGCCGAGTTGTGCGAGTTGCGCGGGGTGGGCGAGGCCAAGGCGGCCCAGCTAAAGGCTGCTCTCGAAATCGGGCGGCGTCTCCTGCTATCCGAGCCGGACCAGCGGTTGCAGGTCCGCTCTCCCGGCGACCTGGCGAACCCGCTCATCCTCGAAATGGCCGGGTTGGAGCAGGAAAACCTAAAAGTTATCACCCTCGACAACAAAAACCGGGTCTTAAAGATGCAAACGGCTTATGTCGGCACTATCAACAGCAGCCAGGTGCGGGTGGCCGAGATTTTCCGGGAGGCCATCCGGCAGAACGCGGTCGGCATCATCGTGGCGCACAATCACCCCAGCGGCGACCCCACGCCGAGCAACGAGGACGTGACGGTCACCACCGAACTGATTGAAGCGGGGAAACTCCTGGGGATTGACTTGCTCGACCACCTGGTTATCGGTCACGGGCGGTTTGTGTCGCTGCGGGAGCGGCGGCTGGCTTTCAAAGACTAGCAAGACAGCCAATATATATAAAGGAAGGGAAATGCCGGAGACTATTTCAAAGGAAGTGGCCCGTCAACTGGTGCTGGGGCGGCAAGGGTTATGGCCGGGGCGGCGCTGGCAGGGCCGGGACGGGGTCGAGCAGGCTATAAAGACGAGCCAGCTAGTCCAGGTGGATACTATCAGCGTGGTAGCGAGAAATCATGACCTGGCCCTGTGGAGCCGGGTGCTGGATTACCGGGAGGAATGGCTCAATTACTGGCTATACCAGGAGCGCCGTTTCTTTGAGTACGGGCGCGTCCTGATGATTTACCCGCTCGACGAATGGCCTTACTGGCGGACCGTCATGCAGCGCAAAAACCTCTGGAGCCGCCTGGATAAGCACGAACTGCCCGAACTGGTCGAGATGGTCCGGGCCAAAGTGGCCGAAGCCGGGCCGATGGCCTCCCGCGACTTCAAGGACCGCAACCGGGTGTCGGGCGGCTTCAACACGGTCAAGGATACCTCGCACGCCCTCGACCATCTCTGGATTACCGGCGAATTCATGGTCCACTCCCGCCGGGGCTTCGACCGGGTCTACGACCTGACCGAAAAGCTCCATCCGGGCGAACACGCGCCGGAAGCGCTCCCTTCCGATGCCGCTACCGACGCATTTTTAATGGATAAGGTCTTGCGGGAGCTATCGCTGGCGACCCCCGCCGCCCTCTCTCGCCGGGGCGTTATCATGCTGCGGCGCGCCCTGACGCCGACCGAATGCGCCGGGTTTTTGGCCCGCCTCGAACAGGAGGGGAAAGCCTTTAAGGTCAAAATCGAAGGACTAAAAGACCCCTATTACTACCCTGCCGAGGCCGCGCCCCAACTGGACGCCCTGCTAAAGGGTCAAATCCCTGCCGGGTGGGAACCGCTTGAAACGGATACTCGCCAGGAGGTCAATCTGCTGGCTCCGCTCGATAATGTCCTCTGGGACCGGCTTCGCCTGAAAAGTCTCTTTGATTACGACTATATGTGGGAGGTCTATAAGCCCCAACCAATCCGGCGCTGGGGTTACTACACCATGCCGGTATTGTATGGCGATAAACTGGTGGCCCGGCTCGACCCCAAGCTCGACCGCAAGAGCGGACGCCTGACTTTGCAGGGCTTCTGGCTCGACGACGAAAGCCTGGCAGATGATGCCGTGTTTGGTCAAGCCCTGGCGGCGGGGCTGGCCCGGTTTGCCCGTTTTCACCGGGCTATCCAGGTTGATACCGAAGTTGTGTCTTACCCGGTCTTACAGGGGTTATTGCAGGATGAATTAAAATAAATAGAAACCATGCATTTAAGGGGAATCGAAACCCATTATAGTTATTCACAAGGTTAAAAACATATCGTTAATATTTCGATAATAACTTTAGGGTAGATTAAGAAAAGCAAGACAGCGTTAGCCTGGAATGATATAATTATGTCTAGATGATATTTAGAAATAATTTGTCAAAGAACTGCCGGGATAACCAATTGCAAAAATTGACCCGGTTTTTGACCGGGGAAATACATTAAAAACATGAATATTTTAGCCATTGAAACAAGCTGCGACGAGACCAGCGCGGCCATTGTCAGGGACGGGAGGCATGTCCTGGCAAGTATTATTGCCTCCCAGATTGAGATTCACCAGAAATTCGGCGGGGTCGTGCCGGAGGTCGCCAGCCGCCAGCACATCCTGCTTATCACGCCGGTCCTGCAACAGGCCCTCGAACAGGCCGGGTTGGGCTGGGACCAGATTGACGCTGTCGCGGTAACGAATGGGCCGGGTCTGGCCGGGGCTCTGCTGGTCGGGGTAAACGCCGGGAAAGCTATCGCCTTCGCCCGCCGAAAACCGCTGGTCGGGGTCAATCATCTCGAATCACACGTCTATGCCAACTGGCTGATACCACCTGCCCTGGAAAAGGACGTCCTGCCGGAAGCGCCCCGGTTTCCGTTGGTCGCCCTGATTGTGTCGGGTGGGCATACCGAAATCGTCCTCATGCGGGGTCACGGTGATTACCAGCTTCTCGGTAAGACCCAGGATGACGCCGCCGGGGAAGCTTACGACAAGGTTGCTCGCGTGATGGGGTTGGGTTATCCGGGTGGGCCGCTACTGGAAAAAGCCGCCGTCGGGGGCGACCCGGCCCGGTTCCCGTTTGCTCGTTCTTGGCTAAAAGGTACCTACGATTTCAGCTTCAGTGGCCTCAAGACCGCCGTCCTGCGCAAGGTCGGCGAGTACCAGGCCCCTCTACCCAAACCGGCCCCTTTCTCCGGCAGCGTGCCTGCCGAAGCCCGGCCTAAAGTTGTGCCGATTAAGCTGGGCCAGGAAGATTTGCCGGTGGCGGATATTGCCGCATCGTTCCAGCAGGCTGTGGTCGAAGTGCTGGCAACCAAAACGGTCCGGGCCGCCGAGGAATACCGGGCCCGCCAGATTCTTATTGCAGGTGGGGTCGCCGCTAACAAGGCTTTGCGGGCCGCCCTGGCCGAACAGGCGGCTGGGCTCGACCTTGCCGTAACATATCCGCCCCAGGTTTTTTGTACCGACAATGCCGCGATGGTAGGCGCGGCGGCTTACTTCAAATTGCAGTCCGGTCCTGATGTCCCTAGAGATTATAGTTTAGATATTCGACCGAATTGGGAGTTGGTACATTAATATGGCACTAGCAAAAGGGAAAAGGCATAAAGCCAAGAACAGAAAGGATGGGGACATGCCTGTAAAAAGGCCGCCCAAACGAGTTAAACCGGATGCGAGTTACCGCTATTTTAATAAGGAAATAAACTGGCTCGAATTTGACCTGCGTGTCCTTGAGGAAGCCGAGGATGTTAGTAATCCGCTTTTGGAACGGGTCAAGTTTCTCTCAATTTTTAGCTCCAACCTGGATGAATTTTTTATGATCCGGGTTTCTGGTTTGCTGGAACAGGTCGACTCCGGTCTGATCGAGCCGAGCGACGACGGCCTGACCCCCCTTGAACAACTGGCGGTAATCAGGACGCGAGTGTTGCAGCTTATCAAGCAAAGCTCACGGCTCTTCAAAAATGAATTGCTGCCTGCCCTTGACGCTACCGGGGTCCATATTTGCAACTACGACGACCTGAACGACGCTCAGAAAAAGAAACTGCGCGATTATTTCGAGCAGGAAGTTTACCCGGTCCTGACCCCGCTGGCCTTTGACCCCGGGCATCCTTTCCCGCATATATCTAACCTCAGCCTGAACCTGGCGGTGGTGATACGCGGGCCGGAAGGTGAACACTTCGCCAGGGTGAAAATCCCCGGTATCCTGCCGCGCCTGGTCCCGGTCGACTGGACTATTGAAACTACTGCCTCGGACGACCCGGCCCCGGCCCGCCAGCGCGGTTTTGTCTGGTTGGAACAACTGGTGGCCGCCAACCTGGAGATGCTTTTCCCAGGCGTGAAAGTCTTAAAAAGTTATCCTTTCCGGGTTATCCGCGACGCCGACCTGGAAATCCGCGAGGACGAGGCGGGCGACTTACTTCAGGCCATCCAGGACAGTCTCAACCGGCAGCGTTTTGGCGACGTGGTCTTCCTTTCGGTCGAAAAGAGTATGCCCGAAAATATCCGCCTGATTCTATCGGCGAACCTCGAAATCGACCAGGAAGATATTTACCCGATTGACGGGCCGATGGGTCTCTCCGACCTGATGCAGCTTTACGACCTGGATATGCCCTGGTTGAAGGATGCCCCTTACCGCCCGCGCCAGCTTGCCCTTTTGCAACAACCCAACAATATTTTCCGGGTGTTGCGCAACCAGGACATCTTGCTCCACCAGCCATATGACTCGTTTAGCCCGGTGGTCGAATTTATCCAGGCTGCCGCGACCGACCCGGAGGTGCTGGCAATCAAACAAACCATCTACCGGGTAGGGAGCAACTCGCCTATTGTCGAGGCTCTGGCGCGGGCCGCCACCAACGGCAAACAGGTTTCGGTGCTGGTCGAACTCAAAGCTCGTTTCGACGAGGAGAACAACATTGAGTGGGCGCGCGCACTTGAAAAAGCCGGGGCGCACGTGGTCTATGGCCGCATAGAACTCAAAACCCATTGCAAAGTCGCCCTGGTCGTCCGAAAAGAGGCCGATGGCATCCGGCGCTATGTCCACCTTGGCACCGGCAACTACAATGTCAAGACAGCCCAGATTTACACTGATTTGGGCTTGCTGAGCAGCCGCCCTGAGTTTGGAGCCGACGCCACCACCCTTTTTAACAGCCTGACCGGTTATTCTTTGCAGGCTACCTACACCAAACTGCTGGTGTCGCCGGGTGGCATCCGGCACGCCCTGATGGAGAAAATCGAGCGGGAAATCCAGCACGCCAAAGAGGGCCGGGAGGGCCACCTCATTTTCAAAATGAACGCCCTGGTCGATTTCGATTGTATCGACGCGCTTTACCGGGCTTCCCAGGCCGGGGTAAAGGTTGACCTGATCGTGCGCGGGATGTGCAGCCTGGTGCCGGGGGTGCCGGGTCTCAGCGAAAATATCCGGGTTACCAGCATCGTGGGACGCTTCCTTGAACACAGCCGGATATATTATTTCCGCAACGGTGATGCCGAAAATGAGGAAGTCTACCTTGGTAGCGCCGATATTATGCAGCGCAACCTGGACCGGCGGGTGGAAACGCTCTTTCCGCTGGAAGACCCCCATATCAAGCATTATGTGATGGATACGCTGCTGCCGACCTATCTCAAAGATAATTCGAATACGCATGTGCTGCTGCCGGATGGCACCTACAAACGTCTGACCCTGCAAGACGGACAGGAGCCGTTTAGCGCCCAGCGTTATTTGATGGAGCATACGACCGAAAACGAACTGCATATTTTACCCCAGCATCCCGCCGAGGAAGCCAGGGTCGTTTAACCAGAATATTTCAAATAAAAAAGCAGGTTGCATCGAGCAGCCTGCTTTTTTGGTTCAAGATGGACCTGGCCCCAACTGGGGTTGCTGCTTAAGACAGCCCTGGCGTTGGAAGAAAGTTAAGCCCGTTTAGGCACCGGGTTGGCTTTGGGTTTGGGCATGCGGCGGGTGCGATACCCGGCCAGTAACCGCTCAAGCAGTCGGAACAACTGGTCGGCAATGACCGCGATTAAGATGACCATGATTATCCCGGCGGCGATAATGCGGGGCGCTTTGGTCGGTTTAATAAGGGTGCCGAGCCCTCCCGCACCCACGAAAGCCGCGACTGTGGCGATACTGATAATCGAGAGGGTGGCAATTCGCATCCCGGCTACGGCGATAGGTGCGGCCAGGGGTATTTCGATTTTATAAAAAATCTGCCAGTTACTCATACCCATACCTCGCGCGGCTTCGAGAATGGCCGGGTCTATTCCCCGGAAACCGAGCGCGATATTACGGACAAGCTGAGTCTGGGCGTAAATAATCAACACGATAACGGTCGTGGTAAAACCAAGGCCGTAAATAGGTACCAGGAAAGCCAGGAAGGCCAGGCTCGGTATGGTGTAGAGGACGCCCAGGACACTCAGTATCGGGGTCGAAAGCCATTGGACCCGGCTTATCAGGACACCGAACGGTATGGCGATTAAGAGGGCGACGGCCAGGGAAAACCCGGTTATCTGCAAATGTTCAATAAAGCTGGGTGAAACCCTGTCCCAGTGTTCGAAAATGTATTGAAAGCCCGAAGCGATGTATTCGAAAAAGTTCTGGTTGAGGGTAGCCTGGGCGAGTGTGAACGGAGTTGACATAATCTCAACCCTCTGCCGGTACGGGTGTTGTCGCGGACACTTCGGCGGGTTTAGTCTGCTGGCGCAGCAATTCCAGGGTTAGCCGTCCGACCGGTTGGGACTGCCCATCCACCACGGTCAATTCTTCCTGCTGGCTGCTTAACAACTGGGCCAGGGCATCGCGCAGGTCGGTATCCTGGGTAACTTGCTGGAAATTACGGAAGTTGTCACCTAGCGGGAGCATTACCGAGCCAACCGTCTGCAAGCTTAAACGGCGCAAAACGTCGTGGGCGCCGCTCAACCGGGCCACAAACTCGTTGGCCGGGTGGGTCAGGATGTTCAAGGGGCTGTCGTACTGGATAACCCTGCCGCTCTCCATAATGACGATTTCGTCGGCCAGCTTTATCGCTTCCTCGACATCGTGGGTAACGAACAGGATGGTCTTGCGGACGGTCCGCTGAATCCTTACAAGTTCGTCCTGGAGGCGGGTGCGGGTAATATTATCAATCGCGGCGAACGGCTCGTCCATAAGCATAATCGAGGGGTCTGCTGCCAGGGCACGGGCTAACCCGACCCTTTGCTGCTGCCCACCTGACAACTGGCCGGGGAAACGCTGGCGATATTCTTCCGGGGGTAGGCCCACCAGTTCGAGCAGTTCATCCACCCGTTTTTCAATCCGGTTTTTATCCCACCCGAGCATTTTAGGGACGATTCCAACATTTTTATTGATGCGCATGTGCGGGAAAAGGCCCACCTGCTGGATGACATAGCCGATTTTGCGGCGCAGTTCGGTCACTTTAAGACGGTGAATCTCGGTGCCACCGACCCGAATCTCCCCGCTGGTCGGTTCGTAAAGGCGATTAACCATCTTCATGAGGGTGGTTTTGCCGCAACCGCTTGGTCCCAGCAATACGACAAGGTGGCCTTCCTGCACGTCCAGGCTGACTTCATCTACCGCCGGACGCGACGCGCCCGGAAAATTCTTGCTTACCCGGTCGAACTCGATAATACCACTCAAAAAGGGTTACCCCGGCTTTCTTAAAATTTCAAAGGGGAGCGCCTCAACCTTTTTAGCAGAGACGCTCCCGGAATAAAACTGTTTAAGCTAGATTACTTCAAGATGCCTTCCGACTGCAAGAAGGCTTTCGCTACGTCCTGCGCTTCCTGCTTGTCCGGGCCGTCAACTTTCCAGTTCAGGGCCGAAATCTTTTCAGTCGTGACTTTGGCCGAAACCGCGTTCAGGACATCCTTGATTTTCGGGTTGGCATCCAGCACGTCCTTGCGGACGACCGGGGCGAACTGGTAAGGCGGGAAGTTCTGTTTGTCGTCCTGGAGCAGGACTAAACCGTAACCGGAGATTTCACCGTCGGTGCTGAAGGCCACGACCGCGTCGGCCTGGTTGTTCAGCAGGGCCTGGTAGCGCAGGCCGATTTCGTAGCTCTTAACGTCCTTGAACTTGAATCCGCCATAGGTCTTCTGAAGGCTACCGAGACCATCGGTGTCGCTGCGAGGCCCAATAAAATCGGGGATAGCGGCGAAGCGCAACTGGTCGGCCACTTTCGAAAGGTCGCTCAGGGTCTTGAGGTTGTACTTGTCGGCAACCGCTTTGGTGACGGCGATACCGTTGGTATCGTTCATCGGGGCCGGGTCAAGCACGACCAGGTTGAACTTGGAAAGGTAATCGGTAGCCACCTGTTTGTAAACCGCGGCAGGGTCGTTGGTGGTCTTCTGCTCTTTCAAAACGTTCAAAAGAGCGGTCCCGGTATACTCAGGGTAAAGGCTGATGTCGCCTTTAACCAGCGCGGCCTGGGCAATATCAACGGTACCGAGGTCGAATTTACGGACTACTTTGAAGCCGGCGGCTTCAAGGGCCTGGGCGTACATTTCGGAAGTAAGAATCGATTCGGTAAAATTCTTCGAACCGACTACGATTGTGCCTGCCGGGGCCGAAGAAGTACCGGAGGCGGCGGTGGTCGCAGCGGCGGTCGTCCCGGCGGCAGTTGTGGCCGCCGCGGTGGTAGCCGCGCTGGTGGTGGCCGCAGCCGTAGTTCCAGCCGCGGTGGTAGCGGCGGCCGTAGTCGCAGCCGCAGTCGTGGCGGCAGCGGTAGTTGCGGCCGGGGCCGTAGTCGCAGCCGCCGCGGCGGTCGTCGCTACAGGGGCCACCGTGTTGGTCGCATCACCGCACGCAGCCAGCAAAATGGTCGTTAGAAGGGTTAAAATCAGGGCTAACCCGACATAAGGTTTGAATTTCATTAATCTCTCCTTGAAAAATATGGAACAAAAATTAGGCTTGAGTGGCTTTCAATTTACGGGGCCGGTCAATTCTAGGGCTGGTCAGGCGTTGCAGGTAGGCCAGGATTAGCTCGGCAATAACGGCCAGAAGAGCGACCGGTACCGCGCCGACCAACAACACCCGGTTATCGCTACCGGCCAGGCCCTGGGTGATAAAGTTGCCATAACCTCCGGCCCCGATGAAGGCGGCCAAGGTCGCGCTGGCAATAACTTCCACGGTGGCTGTACGCACTCCCCCGATGATTACCGGAAGGGCCAGGGGGATTTCCACCCGGACCAGACTTTGCCACCAGCTCATACCCATTCCCCTGGCTGCTTCGAGAGTTGCGGGATCAACCCCGCGCAGCCCGGTATCGGTGTTAATCAAAATGGGCGGAAAAGCCAGGAAGCTCAGCGCTACCACCGCCGGGGCGAAACCTACCCCCATGACCGGCAGCAACACCAGTAAGACCGCGATACTTGGAATTACGCGGGCAACGCCAATTATGTTAATAATTACACGGGAAACCGCGCCAAAACGGCTTGTAAAAATCCCTAAGGGAATACAAATGACGGCAGCAATAGCTAGAGCGACAAAACTTAACTGTAGGTGGTCGATAGTGGCTTGCCAGAACTCGTCCGAGTGACTCTGGCCGTAATCCCATGCCTGGCTTATTAAATCCATTGTATTTTACTTATAATTTAGCGGTGCGTGACACACACCCCGTTTCCTACGCTAATCAGGCCAGCAAGGTTATTTTGTTTCCTAATGAATAAACATCCTGGACCATTATGACAAAGTCTATAAACTTATGCAAGGGCCAAATGGCCTATTAGAATATAAATTCAAGAATCGTCACAGAATTTATATTCTTGGCTCGAAAATTGTAAAATGATTATGCCAGAAGGGGACCAGGGGCTAAACTTTTGGGGTAGCACTTGCGTATGAACTGTATAAGGCTATAATTAAAGCAGGATTAATGTTTGTATGGCTGCCCTATGATTGAGCTTAAACCGGCCATCGGCATGCGCCGGGTTTTGGGAAGGTAATTCAGGAGGTTTTTTACACTTTGGATATTGGTAGTATTTTGGGCCTCGGCACCACGTTCTCCGTGTTAGCTCAGACCCAAACAACCACCGAAACCGCCTCATCAGGTTTTGGGTTGTTTGGGTTAATCTCGGTGCTGGTGCTGGTGGCCCTTAACGGTTTTTTTGTGTCGGCAGAATTTGCCCTGGTGAGCGTACGCCGCTCGCGGGTTGAACAACTGGTAGCGGAAGGCAACCGCAGCGCCAAGGCGGTCCAGCGCTCTATCTTGCATCTTAACAACGTAATCGCATCCACCCAGGTCGGGATTACCCTGGCGAGCCTGGCTCTCGGCTGGGTTGGCGAACCGGCGGTGACGGATTATGTGCTACCGGCGGTCGGCCTGGTGCTGCCGGGGGGGCGGGACGGCGCCCTGGCCCATACTGTTGGGATTATCGTTTCGTTTATTCTTATTACGACATTCCATATCGTCATGGGCGAACTGGTCCCCAAGACCATCACCCTGCAAAAGACCGAAGCGGTGGCGCTGTTTGTGGCTCCGCCCCTGGAACTTTTCCGCCAGGTCTTCCGCCCCTTTATCTGGGTTATAAACGGCCTGGGTTCGCTGGTGGTGCGGTTGCTTGGTATGCAGGTGCTAGGCGAAAACGCCAAGGTCCACTCGGTGGATGAGCTTGAAATCCTGGTGACGGAAAGCCGCGAGGCCGGTTATCTCGATAAAAACGAGGAAGTGTTGCTCCACCGGGTCTTTGATTTTGGTGACAAGACGGCCCGCCAGGTGATGCTTCCCCGGACCGAGGTGGTCGGGATTGCCGATACCGCAACCCTGGTCGAAGTGTTACAAATGGCGGCGGAGGAACGCTATACCCGGTTCCCGGTCTTTCACGAATCGCTGGATAAGATTATCGGGGTGGTCCACGTCAAAGACCTCTTTGGCCTCTTGAATAATGGCTATCTGACCGAAGAAGCCCACAAAAACTTCAAGCTAAGCCAGGTAATGCGTCCGGTCCTGACCGTACCCGACTCGGTCCACGTGGCCGACCTGCTAACCCTTATGCGCCAGCGCCAGGTCCACATGGCTGTCCTGATTGATGAGTACGGCGGTACCGCCGGTATTGTCACGCTGGAAGACATTTTGGAAGAAATCATCGGTGATGTGCGCGACGAGTTCGATACCAACGAAGAAGGCGTCAAAAATGACGTGGAAGCCCGCCCCGATGGTACAACCCTGGTAAGTGGTCTTTTCCTCCTGGAGGACGCCATCGACCGGTTCGATCTGAAGGTGGACGAGGAGGAACTCGACGAGTACGATACCCTGGGCGGTTATATCCAGGGTCACCTGGGCCGGGTGCCACAGGTAGGCGACTCGGTGACGCTGGGCAACTACTGTTTGAAGGTAGAGGAAATGGATGGGTTGCGGGTGGACCGGATTGGCTTTATCCCGGTCGAAAACCATTCTGCCCAGATTGCTCCCGCCGAGGAATCCGGTCGGCGGTCCTGATTTCAGGAGTAACATATCTCTTTTAATCATAATCGAAAAGCGGCCACCCGAATAGGTTTGGCCGCTTTTTTCGTTCTCCGTTTTACGTGCCCTTTATGGGTGAACGTTGTTTCGTTTAACGTGTGGGTTTTATCCCCCTTGCTCCGGTTCGACTTCGAGGCTGCCAAAACCGGTATCCCCATAGCCGCCGTTCACGCCAGGGTCGGTATCGCTGCCGAAACCGCCGCTTTCGACCGGGGTAATTTTCTGGCCGCTGGCGCTCCGGGCCGCGCTTCGCAAGACGCCCCAGACCGCTTCCTCGCTCATCCGGTTGGCCTGGGCGATTTCAAAGACTGACTGTCCCGCCAGGGCGCTATGGACGATATGCCCTTCCTTGCCCGGCAATTCCTCGACCAGGCCGGGGTCTTTCTTTAGCTGCTTTAAAAGCTGTGCCATATGTTCTTCGGCTGTTGCCATTATTGGTTTCTCCTTTTCAAGCTCTAAATAACCTTTTTCAAAGCTTTCCTTATTGCTTAAGGAGCAACCTCTGTGCCACCTGGGCGAGCTTCATCCGGTAAAGGTAATGAGAAATAAAAAGTGCTGCCCTCGCCAGGAGCGCTTTCGAGCCACATATGACCGCCATGCTGCTTGATGGTTTCGAAACTGATATACAGGCCCAGGCCAAGACCATCCACGCTGACGTTCATGGGTGTTCGGACGCGATAAAAGCGGTCAAAGATTTGATTCTGGTGTTCAGCGCTGATACCGATGCCCTCGTCGCGGACCCAGACTACGGCCTCATTGGTGATAGTAGCGTAGCCTACCCCCACTTCCACCGGTTTCCCCGGTTCGCTATATTTGATGGCGTTGCTGATAAGATTGTTTATGACCTGTTCCAGGCGGTTTTCATCCCACATACCTTCTAATTCAAAGGTGTTGGGCTGGAATAAAATAGGCCGGTCGGGGTCGGCGTCTTGCTGCTGTTCGACAATTCTCCGCACGACCTCATTAAGAATTATCCCTCCGGTTAACTTCAAATGAAATTGGCCGCTTTGAATCCGGGAAATATCGAGCATTTCGTTTATGAGAATTTCCATCCGTCCGACCTGGCCGACCAGGTTCGAGAGGATACGCACACTCCTGGAAGTAGATTGGTCTAAAACAGGTTGGTTTCCGGTTCTTAGACGCAGCAAGTCGCGTTGAAGAATCTGCGAGTATCCTTTGATGGTTGTCAGGGGGGTGCGGAGTTCGTGACTGGCGATAGATAAAAACTGGTCTTTGAGCCTGTCGAGCTGGCGTTGGATTTCGATAGATTCCTGGGCCTGCCGGTAGAGCCAGGAATTGTCAATAGCCTGACCGACCTGGCGAGCCAATTCCTGGGCCAGTTCGAAATCTGCCAGGGTGTAGTTGCGTCCCGACTCGTGGCTGGTGATAAAAGAAATCACCCCGAAAATCCGGTTGCGGGCGACAAGGGGTACCGCTATTTTTGAACGCGGTCCCAGTTCGCGCATCCATTCGAGATGGACCGGGTCTATAGCGACTCCCTTCAACAATCCATCGGGCATTTCGGGCAAATACTGGGGTTGGCCGGTCTGGGCCACCTGGATAATCTCCTTAAGAAGGGAGCGGCCAATCCGGGTATTGTAAGGATAATGGCTCTGAAATTCCAGGGCCCAGGCGGTGCGGGCCGGGTCGGAATGGCGCACCGCCACCTGTTTTATTTCTCCGTCGGTTTCCTGGACGAAGACCATGCACCAGTCGGCAAACCTGGGGACGGCTAAAGCAGCCAGTTGTTGCAGGTTTGTCTCGTAGTCGAGCGAAGAAGTAAGGGTGTGGGAGGCATCCACCAGGAAGCGGAGGGCTTCGGTGGTATGTTTGAAATCGTTTATGTCGTAAATTACTCCCAGGAGGCGCAGCGGTTGGCCGTTATCCCCGGTAATTATTTTACCCTTGCCAATGTTCCAGTGATAGGCGCCCCCGGCGCGGATAACCCGGAATTGGACTTCAAAATTCTCTTTATCTTTTATGGCCTGGCGAACGGCCTGGACAAAGTCCTGGCGGTCGCCGGGATGAATAAGGTCCAGGTATTCATCATAGGTCTGGGGAGTAGCGCCGTTGGTCAGGCCAAAAATTCCGGCCATATTAGCCGACCACTTGACTTCATTTTTTATTACGTTCCATTCCCAGGTGCCGATACCGGCGGCTTCCAGGGCGAACCGGACCTGTTCGTCACTTTCACGCTGCCAGACCTCCTGGTTGGGTTTTGAAGAAGCTTTTTCGAAGCGAAAAGGTGATAAATTGGCTTCGTTTTTTTCACGAAGCAGGGCTTCAAGTTCGGCAACCCGTTCTTTCAGGGCGGCTATTTCGGTCGCCGGGTTGGTAGCTGGTTTAGTCGGGTCCACATCGGCAAAAAGATTCTTTTTGGCGGATACATCCATCTTAAACTCGACCTTGATTTTACTTTTTTAAAACTTTCGCTTGGATATTCCTTTTCAGGTAGTTTAGCACCCCTATTTCGGCGGATTGTCCTGGCTCGAAGCGAAAGTCGGGTTTTAAGAAAAAGGCGGTTTATTGTATTCATATAACCCGAACCGGGTTATTCTGACAAAGTGCATGGGCGAAACTAGACCGTAAACTGCATTGCTTTATGATACTATTCTACCATATTAAATTGCCAGAATGTTTGTTAAAATGACTCCAGGCTACTAAAGGTTCGGCAGGAGTTAACCATTCCTGACCGTGCCAGCAAATTGAGAAGTGGAATTTTAAACTTTTCCTGATAAATCGAGGGGATAATAGATGCCTGTGCCAACTTTAAAGCGATTGTTATTTGTAGAAGATGAACCGGATATTCAAGTGGTAGCTCGCCTGGCCCTGGAAGCCATCGGAAAGTTTCAGGTTGAACTGTGCAATTCTGGGAAGGAAGCCCTGGCGAAAGCACCCGGTTTCGAGCCGGACCTGATTTTGCTCGATGTTATGATGCCCGGTATGGATGGGCCGACTACCCTGGGGGCCCTACGGGAACTGCCCCAGACCGCTACCACCCCGGTTATTTTCATGACGGCCAAAGTGCAGCCTTACGAAGTGGCCGAATACAAACGGTTGGGCGCGCTCGATGTGATTGCCAAGCCTTTCGACCCCATGCAACTTTCGGCCAATATAAACACTATCTGGAACCGCGCCCACGGCGAATAGCACCATTGTTGGCCTGTCTCATTCTCGTTCTTAAAATTTGAAAGCGGCCGAAGAATTAAATATGGAGCCGCTTTCAAAGCGAGGCGGATTATCCCGTTTAGCAGACTAATTTCGCTGGTGGGTATACTGGGGGCTGACTTCTTCCCTCCCGGCGTATTGCAGGACGGCTATTACGACCCCGCATAACCCCAGCACGACCAGGGCCGCCACGAAGATAATCAAATTTATCCCGGTCGTCTTCAGGTCAGCCTGGTCGAAGGCGATTACCAGCAGGGTCGAAACTGGAATCAGGGCCATCAGGTAAGCCAGCGGTTGCAGCCGTTTCCAGTCGCGCTCCCAGCTAAACCAGAGCAGACCTCCCGCCAGGGCCGCCAGCCAGGCCCCGAAGGCCTGGGCCAGGAGCGGCGTCAACAGCCAGGGCCAGAAATTCACGATAACATCAGGCAAAATAAAGCTGGTCAGGACATAGAGGGCCAGCAGCGCCCCCAGGATGATGGCGAACCAGCGCGCCAGCGGTTTAACCTGGCTGCTTTTGACCTGCCAGCTTGCCCCGGCCCGTTCGAACTGCCAGTAAAAAAACATAGTTGCCAGGGGCGCGACGATATAGACCGCCAACCAATAGTAAAGCTTGATACCGGGCGTAAATTTATCCTGGTGCAAGGCGGTTGCCAGGAGCAGCAGGGTGCTGAAGGGGATAATCATGGGGGTCAGGTAGCGGGCCAGTTCGTAACTGCCCCGGATGACCGCCAGCAACACCACCGAACCGGCCACCAGATAGAGCGCCCCAAAAAGCACTGCGTTGATATTAGGCGTAATTTTCCAGAAAAAGAGACTATCGGTGCTGCCGGGGAAAAATATCAGTGAAATGGCCCCGGCATAGGCGTTGGCTACTACGAAAAGATAAATCAGCTTCATCACGATTGACATCCGTTTATCGCCCGGCTGCATCATTTTCTAACCTCTTCTTTAAAACCCTATTTACTTGTTCCAATATACCGATATGGGGGTTAGACCCTGCTTACTCCCGCTATTAGGGATAAACGCGAAATAAATAAAAATTAATCGGCCCGGAAGGGTGGTTTTAGCCAGCCTTTTCCCACGGCATAGCTAACCGCCTGGGTGCGGCTATCGCAACCAAGTTTGCTCAGGATATGGTTCAGGTGGGTTTCAACGGTGGCCCCGGTAATATTCAGGTTCTGGGCGATTTCCTTGTTGGAATGACCGGCGCTGACCTGGACCAGCACCTGGATTTCCCGCCGGGTTAAACCTTCAAAAGGGGTGCGGGCCGCCGCCAGGGTCGCCCGGCGCTTGCTTTGCCCTTCCAGCCGGGTCTCACGTTTGAGTTTTTCGATTTCTACCAGGAGTTGCTTCGCTTTTAACCCCCGCAGGATAGCCTCGGTCTCATCGAGCAGTTCTCCCGCTTCTTTCCGGTCAACTTTGCCGGCGCGAGGCTGGTTCAAAAGGAGGCGAGCCAACCTCAGTCCGGTCCGGGCCTGAGAGTATGGCCGCTTAAGCTCGGCCCATTTCCGGTAGGCGCTGTGGAAAGCCGTTTGCGCATCCTGGGTGCGCCCTTCGGCGGTTGCCAGCGCCCCTTCCGCCGAAAGCAAGGCGGCATGTCCGACCGGGTTCCCGGTAATACTCACCAACCGGGTTAGCTCATTTAGCCAGCGCCCGGCTTTCCACAAATCGTCCTGCGAAACATAAAATTCAATTGCGTCCTGCAAAAAGACCAGGGCCAGCCCCCTTTCCTCGGTGGTCTGCCAGTCGTCCAGTAGCTTCTGGTAATACTCGGCGGCCTGGTGGGGCTGGCGGCTGACCTCGTAATAGCGGGCGAAGCCCCACAGGGCCGGGGCCCGGTAGGCAATCTGTAAGAACCGGACCTTTTCCCAGGCCGTTTCTAGCATAGCCGGGACTTCTTCGAGGTCGTACCGGGCCACCAGGATGTGGGCCAGGGCCACCTGGCAGAGGGCATCCACGGTTGGGGCCGGGTGATGTTCTAACTCCTCGCGCAAATCTTGCTCGGCTTTTTCCCAGTTTCCGCTGAAAAAGTCGTGCCAGGCCAGCAGATTAGTCATGCGGGGCGAGTTGGTGCGGTCCTGGTAAGCGATGATTTCCTCTTTCAAGGTTCCGGCCCGTTCGTACTGCCCCAGGTTGACCAGGGCGGTAATCAGGATGCCGTAGCCGAGCATGACCAGTTCGGGCAGGTTGTATTGTAAGGCCAGCCGCACGACCTGCTGGATAGCCGCCAGGCCGTTTTCGGTTTCGCTGGCCGGGCCGTCCGCCTGGATAAGACCCTGGGCCAGGAAGGTAAATTGCAAAGCTCCACCCGCCGCCGGGCCTGGAATTTTGGCGGCCAGTTCGAAGGCGCGCCCTACCCAGACCTGGGCCTGGCTGTTCATGTCACCCGAAGCGAGACTAAAGGCCGTATGCGAAAAGACCGAAAGAGCTTCAAGGCTTTCGTCCTGCCCGTTCAGGCTCACCTGGGAAGCTTTTTCGAGCTGGGCCATCTGGCTGGTCAGGCGGGCGGGGTCGTAGAACCAGAACAGAAAAGAGAGGTTTATCAGCACCAGGGCGGCCTGTTTTTCCTGCCCGGCCTGTTCGTAACCCTCTTTGGCCCTGGTCAGCCATTTGAAAGTCGCGGGAATATCTCCCAGGGCCAGGCTCAACAGGCCCAGCCGGTGCAAGGTACCGAGTTGTTCGGGACTGTTGAGGGCCAGGGAAGGCAGACCGATTTCGAGGAAATGGCGTTCCTCGCGGTAGGCCAGCACCTGCCGGGCTTTTTCGGCTTCTTGCAGGGCGTAAGGGCGGGCTTTTTCGGGCTGTCCGGCCAGGGCGAAATGCTCCGCCAGGATACGGACCGGGGGATTTTCACCGTTTTCGAGGGATGCGGCGATTTTCAGGTGCAGGTGGCGGCGTTCGCGGGCCAGCAGGTCGCTATAAATCGCCTCCCCCATCAGGGCATGCCGGAAATGGTAACTCTCGCGATAGGGACTCCCTGCCCTTGCCGTTGGGTTGACCGGACCTTCGCGGAGCAGTTGCTGGTTGATGGCCCGGCGCAGGATTGCCAGCACCTCTTTTTCGGCTAACCCGGTGACCTTTGCCAGCAGTTCGAAATCAAATTCTCGCCCGATAACCGCCGCGCAGGTGAGAACCTGGCGGTCTTCTTCCGGCAAAGTGGCGACCCTTTCCAGGATGGATGCCTTGAGCGACATAGGCAAATCGACCTGTTCATCCGCCTTTAAGACCCAGCGTTCTTCGGAACGGGAGAGATGTCCGGCTGCCCGCAAGGCTCCCAGCAGTTCTTCGGTATAAAAGGGGTTGCCCTCGTCGCGGCTATAGAGTAAGTTCGCCTGGCCAGGCGGGATGGGTTGGCCCAGGATGTTGCTTACCAGCCGGATATGGGCGGCCTGGTCGAGCGGGGCGAGGTGTAACTCCTGCAACTGGCGCTGTTTCTGGGTACGGATGAGCCAGTTTGCAAAAGGGGTATTTTCTTCGAGGGCCTCGCTCCGGTAGGTGCCAAGGATGAGAATCGGTTCCTCGGACAGCGGCGCCACCGGCCCGGCGTTCACACCTAACTGGCGGGCCAGGTAAGCCAGCAGTTCCAGGCTCGTTTCGTCGGCCCAATGGAGGTCTTCCAGGATGATTACCAAAGGCGTGGTGGTACTCCGCGACCGGGCCAGTTCGCGCAACCCGCTCAGGACGCAGTGGAAAAGGCGGGATTGTTGCAACGCCAGGGTGCCGCTAGGGTCAAGCGGGACCGGGGTCACGTTGGGAAAGAGCGCCCCGATTTCCGGGATGAGCCGCAAGAGAAAGGATAGCCCCGGCGGGGTTTGGGTTTCCGGGTTTACGCTCGAATAGTAACGCCGGAAGGCATCGAGAAAAGGGCCGAACGGCAAAGTCTGGTCCTGGGGTAGGGCCTGGCCGAACAGCAAGAGACCCTGGCTGGCGCGGCTCTGTTCGATTAGCCCCTGGCACAACCTGGTCTTGCCAAGCCCGGCCTCACCCGATAGCAAGACCAGTTGCGGGCGACCTGAAGCTGCCTGTTTTAGCAGGTCGTCCAGCGTTTCAAGGATGGTCTCGCGGCCAATTAAATCTTTGCTTAATAAAGGCCGGGCCAGGGTAGGGTAATTCATGGTACTACTCAACCTTATAACGGGTTTGCCACGACTCTTTAGAAAAATTTTTGATAACCTATGAAGTTGAATAAATTATAAGGCCACCCTTTATATATTACAACCCCGTGTGAGCCAGGTCACACCCTCATATATACAGGTTTTCCTTGATGGAAACTCTCCCGGTTGGCGGTATCTTAAATGTGTAAGCAAAGGGTACTTGTGCAGGGTTGGCACAACGTAAAAAGAGTGCGGGTCAGTGGTTAACCCGCGTTGTAGTTGGTAGTTTGAAAATGACAGCAATGGAAGAATTAAAACCGAATACGAAATACCGGATGTGCGATAAAGCCGCCGCCTTTGATGAATTTCAACGCCAGTACCCGGCCTATACCGCCACCTCTAAGCTGGACGACCTGCGAGCGACCGAATACGCCCGGCTGGACCGGGAGGGCCAGGTTTATCTCGATTATACCGGCGGCAGTCTTTACGCCGAGTCTCAGCTTCGAGAACACGTTTCGCTGCTGGCGTCCGGGGTCTTTGGTAATCCGCACTCTAAAAATCTGACCTCGCTGGCGATGACCGCCCTGGTCGAGCAGGCCCGGAGTTATGTCCTCAAGTATTTCAACGCTTCGCCGGACGAATACATGGTGATTTTCACCCCCAACGCGACCGGCGCTCTCAAACTGGTGGGCGAGTCCTACCCTTTTAGGCCCGGCGACACCTATCTTTTGACCTATGATAACCATAACTCGGTAAACGGTATCCGCGAGTTTGCAAAAGCGCGGGGGGCCAGGGTTAGCTATATCCCGCTTTGCCCGCCCGAACTCCGGGTCTACAGCCACGACCTGGAAAAGGGGTTGCACCTGGGCCGTCCCGGCAGGAATAATCTCCTGGCTTACCCGGCTCAATCGAACTTTTCAGGGGTCCAGCACCCCCTCGAATGGATTGAGCTAGCCCAAAAGGCGGGTTGGGACGTACTTTTAGACGCGGCAGCCTTCGTGCCGGCCAACCGCCTCGACCTGGGCCGCTGGCATCCCGACTTTGTCGCTGTCTCTTTCTATAAAATCTTTGGCTACCCGACCGGGACCGGCTGTTTGTTGGCCCGGAAGTCGGCGGTAGCGAAACTAAAACGGCCCTGGTACGCGGGCGGCACCATCACTTTTTCGACAGTGGCGGGCCAGAACCATTACCTGACACCCGGCCCTGCCGGTTTCGAAGATGGAACCGTGAATTATCTTAATATCCCGGCGATTGAGTTCGGGTTGCGGCATATCGAGGCGGTGGGCCTGGACCTGATTCATACCCGCGTGATGTGCCTGACCGGCTGGCTGATTGACCGGCTCACCACCTTGCGCCACCGCAACGGTCGTCCCCTGGTCCAACTCTATGGCCCCATCAACCGCTATCGCCGGGGCGGGACCGTCCAGGTTAACTTTTTCGATAGCAACGGCAAAATGCTCGATTGCAACGAGGTCGAGAAACTGGCGAACTACCGGGGCATTTCACTCCGGGCGGGGTGCCACTGTAATCCGGGAGCGCGTGAAATCGCCCTGGCGATGCCGGAAGAAGCCCTGACAAAATGTTTCGCCAATAAGGACCGCCAGACCTACGAGCAATTTCTACAGGCTATCCAGGGAAAGACAACCGGGGCTTTAAGGGCTTCATTGGGCATCGTCTCAAACTTTAGCGATGTTTACCATTACCTGAACTTTGCCGAAACCTTCCTGGATACAGCCTTTCCAGATTAACCCGGTTTGTAATTAGAAGTTTCCAATTTTGAGGCTAATCTTCCGGTTAGCCGGTCCCTTCGGTTTGCCTGAAAGTAGGCAGTTGTTTCAAGACCAGACGATTAGCAGTTTTTTGAAGAAGTTTAGCTACTTCTTTGCAACAAAGTTTTTCAAGCGCCCCCGACTTCATGGTTAAAAGGATTCATCCGAGGCCGCCCGGCTTCCCAAAACCTTTTCTTTTGTTTTTAACAGGCCAGACGATTAGCAGTTAAGTAGTCCGAGGAGAAACTCAATGTTTCGTTTTAAAACACACCCAAAAAGGCCCGTTATAGGGAAAATTAACCTTCCCTTACTGGCCATAATATTCCTGACCGCTGTCCTGGCGGCGTGTGGAGATACCCCTACCACCGCCCCGGCGCAGCCTGTCAGCACGACCGCAGCAGCCCAGGCTGCCCAGACCACCGCCGCTGCGGCAGCCGCCCCGGTCACGATTAACATCGACATGGCAAGTTTTAAATTTGCCCCGTTGGAGATTTCAATCCCCGCCGGTTCGACGGTTATCTGGACCAACAAAGACGCGGCCAAACACGACGTGGTGGCTGACGACAACTCTTTCGAGTCGCCCGTCCTTGATAAAGGCCAGACCTATACCCGGAAGTTCGATACTCCCGGCACTATCACTTACTATTGCAAGTTCCACGGTAGCCCCGGCCAGGGAATGATTGGCAAGCTGGTGGTTACCCCGGCCCAGGCGGGCGCGGTCCCTGTGAATACCACGGCAGCGGCGGCTCCTTCCACGACCCAGGTGGTCGCGGTTGCCACGACTCCCGCCCAGACCACCGTCGCCCCGGCTACCCAGGCCGCGACGACAGCGGCCCAGGCTACAACAGCGGCCCAGCCGACTACCACGGCGGCGACCCAACCGCCGGGTGTCGTGAATTTCCGGGACGACTTGCAGCAGACCGACCAGCTTCAGGTCGCTTTTGACAAGATGGCCCCCCTGCCGAGCGGTTACGTCTACTTTGCCTGGCTGGTCAATAGCGCCGATGGCAGTCTCCTGCGGCTGGGCCAGCTTATCCCCGGCGCGAATGGGGCCGTCAACCAGAAGTTCTCCGACCCCCAACAGCGCAATCTCCTGGCGACCTTTGACAAATTTATCATTACGCACGAACAGCTTGACCCTACTCCTAACGCCCCCTCCTCGATGGTGATTTACACCGGGCAGTTACCCGGCCCCTCCCTAATCCATATCCGGCACCTGCTGGTCAGTTTCCCGGCGGCCCCGAATAAGGTCGGGTTGGAAGTCGGTCTGCGCGACCAGGCCACCATCCTGCGCCGTCACACCGAGTTTATGGTGGATGCCCTGAAGGCGGGCGACCTGGCGACCGTGAAACTGCACGCCGAACACCTGATAAACCTGATTGAAGGCTCCAAAGGCCCCGATTATGGCGACCTCAACAAGGACGGCCAGGTCACTAACCCCGGAGACGGCTACGGCCTCTTGAAAAACGGGGACCAACTTGGCTATCTCGAAGGCTCCAAGGACCATGCCAACCTGGCCGCCCAGGCCGAAGGTGCGACCCCCGCTATCAAGCTGCACGCCAGCCACGTCGCCATCACGGTCGATAATGCTACCGGGTGGGTCACGGGGGTCCGCGACCAATCGCTGGCCGTCCTGAAAGTCAACGATATAAAGGCGGCGACCCCGCTGGTGCAGCAGATTTCGGTCCTGTCCAACCAGATTTTGAACGGGGTGGACGTGAACGGCGACGGTATCATTCTGCCCATACCGGGGAGCGGTGGGGTCGTCACCAGCTACCAGCACGCCCAGTTGATGGCCTCTATCCCGCTGACCTTCCCCGGCGATACGGCTGTGGGTGAGGGTGGGACCGGTCACGACCATACCCCGGCCCCGGTGGTACTGACCTCGCCGGTAGCCAGTTCCGGCACGACTGCCGCCAATACGTCACAGACCACGGCAGCGGCTTCCAAACCGACGACCGCCGCATCTGGCAGCGACGCCCTGGGTGGGCCGGGCCAGGAAATCAAGATGGATATTACCGGGTTCAAGTTTTCCAGGAATCCGATTACCATCAAGGCCGGGACCAAGGTGACCTGGACCAACCGGGACAGCGCGCCCCATACCGCGACTTCGGACAACAGTTCGTGGGATAGCGGTATCCTCAACACCGGGCAGAGTTTCAGCTTTGTCTTTAACAAACCCGGCACTGTAACTTATCACTGCGAAGTTCACCCAAACATGACCGCCACAATAATCGTCGTGGCCTAATTACAAACCCATTCCCGGCGGTTCACCTTCCCCCTTCTGGTGAGCCTCCGGGAAATATCGTTTTACAAGATAAAATTAGTAGCCACGAGGATAATGAAATGTTTAACAGTACGGAATTGGACCTGCGCGTCCCGAAAGTCACTATTTTGCTGGGTAGTTGGGGTTTATTGATTTTCCTGGGCGGTGTTATCAACCAGTGGTTTAATCTCAGCGCCGACTTTACCCTCCTCCTGTGGGTCGGTATAACCGTCCTGGGAATAGCGGCCCAACTCGTCACGATGGTGAAGGGTCTCGGCTTCAACCTCGGCATCTGGGCTGGCCTGATGGTGGCTGGTTGGCTCTTTACCTATTACGTGGTCAAGTTCGACAACGGCGCGCACATTGACCTCTTTGGCGACCTGTCGGGGGTCTGGCTGGTTCTGCTGGGCATCGGCTATATCGCGACCGCTTTCCAGGTCGATAAACGTTTCTTGATTGTCGCCGGGGTCCATCTTTTAGTCGGTGCCCTGCTGGAACTTTCGAGCCGCCAGGTCGTCAGTATCACATTTCTGGACACCTATTCGCCCCTGATTTTTGGCCTGGTGGGCGGGATACCTTTGATAGTAGCCGCCTTGCCGGTCTGGTTGGAGAAACCCGAAGCCAAAGCGCCGGAAACCCCGCCTGCCAAGGCTAATATCCATGGTCAGAATCAGGACCAGCTCCAGCCCTTGCGCCCGGCCCAGAACTATCCTAACCCGAATTACCAGAACCAGGGCTATCCGCAACAGACCTACCAGGGCCAGAACCCGAATTATCAAAATCAGAGCTACCCGAACCCGAATTATCCTCCTAACCAACCTAACCAGAACTATTCGGACCGGCGGTAAGATTTAAGATTTTTCCAGAAACGCCTTCAATCCGGTTTTTACCAGGGTTTTTAAACCCCCCTGGTTTAGCCGGGCTGGGGGCGTTTTTACTTTGTTTCAAGCTCCCCGGATTTTGACAAAGTAAAGAGTTAATCTAGGGTGTATACTGGGTTCAACAAGGAAGCCCGGAAAGCATTTTGACACTGGCAGCCAGTGGCACATAAGTTGCAAACTCTACGGTAAAGGCAAAGGAGAAAGGATTAAAAATGTCACAGGAAAGAGAAGATTTCCAGGAAAATGATGAGCTCGATAGCCAGCTTGGCGATGTCGGGGTCGATTCCGCCGATTTGCACGGCAATGTCGGCAAAATCGGTTTCGACCACAGCTTCGCCCACCACCGGGGCGAATACGATGAAAATTCCGGTTCGTCCGGCCCTGGCGGAGACGACACGACCTTGCAGGGTTCGACCGGGGTAGCTGACGACATCGGGATGCACATCGAACCCGGCTTTAGCGTCGGTTATGACCAGGACAGCGAGGATGCCGATATTGGCCCCGATACCGGCAACGAAATTGACGGTGGCGGCTATCTGAGCCTTGGTGACGCTGCCGAGGGTTTTGAAGGTGGCGCTAACCCGGATGACGAAGTCCAGTCGGCCCTGGGGGTTGATATAGGCGAAAACGAATACGAGGAAGATGCCGATTTTAACTTCGAGGAAAACGAGGACGAGGAAGGCAGCTACGGCGTAGAAGGCACCGACTCCGACCTCGAAGGCGACGAGGCCGACTAAATGTTGTAATCAGGGGAAAGGCTGGTCTAGCTCAATCACGGCAAAGCGGGCGAAAAGCTCCTCGCCGTACCAGCCTTCCTCTCGCACCCGCTGGATGGTCTGCCTGTGTTCGTTCGCTCCGTACGCGAACTCTTTGACCGCTTCAAGATTTTCCCAGATTGAAAAAGTAGCCTGCCGCACGAATGGCGCTTCCCCGATACCGATTGAAGAATGGTAGCCGGGGGTCTTTTCGAATTGGCGGTTGACCGTGGCCGCTTGCCGCCAGAAAGCTACCAACCGGTTTAACCGGATGCTGGCCCGCGTCAGTACGGCAACCTGACCTCCTTTGTAGCTTTCGCCCGGTGGCAAAAACGGGTTCTGGCCGTCCCAGAGTCCGTGTGCCGAGATGGTCCGTAATTTAACGGTAGCTATCCGCTCGGCCTGCTGGCGATAATTTTTTATAAAAGCCGAATTTTCGAAAAACTCGCGGGCAACTTCCTCGCTGTCCCATACCCCCAGCAATGCGTATCGCGACCAGTCGGGCCGCAACGAAAAAACCTTGCCCCGGCCTGACCCCAGCATTTTATAAAAACGTAACCCGTCCACCTGTTTTAGCTTTCGCCCGGCCCGGCCCATCTGCGCAAAAGCCCAGAAGCGGTTTCTTTTTGCAAAATGAAAGACCGTCAGGGTAGTTATGGGGCTGTCCTTTTTGTTTATTTCGCTGGCGGTTATATTTACACCTTTTCCTATTGTTATTATCATTCCGTGCGCAGCACACGCCCGTAGGTCGCACCTGCGGCTGTCCCCGGTCTATTGTACATTGCCACAGTCATTGTCATATCAAACCATACCGGGTGGGTATTATACCAAGTAGAGGAACAGGGGAAATTTACTCCGGCACTTTAAAGGGAAAGGTTTGGTTGAGAAAGAATAAAAGGGGAGAAAATGCAAGTATGGGAAATATAAAAATGAAAACGGACACTGCTGCTCATCAGTGTCCGCTTGGTTAGAGGAGTTCTAAGAAGAGAAGAAAATGGGATTTGTTAGAGGTTTTCTTGTAAGCTGCCTACTCGATGATTCTTTCGTTTACCGTTGTTCGTTTTTATTCGGACTGACCGGTTGCTTACATTCCTATTCTATTCCCGATTTTCAAATTCTCTTATGCGAGTCGTCACATTGGGGATGTGACATGGATCACACTTTTTATGAAACCTTTGTTAAGGGTTGCTTTCAGCACGCTTTTTACAAATTTACGCTTTACAAAAATGTTAAGCGCTGGTTTATTGAGCGGTCAGGCCTCCGTCCAACGTCATCACCGCGCCGGTCATAAAGGAAGATTCGTCGCTTGCCAGGAAAAGGGCGGCGTTGGCGATTTCTTCCGGCGTACCCAACCGCCCCATCGGGATAGACTGGGCCAGCTTTTGCATGGCTCTTTCAGGGTTGTGGCTGGCGGCGGCTAACTCGTCCACCATCGCGGTTGCCGTAAAAGCCGGGGCGATGGCATTGACCCGGATGTTGCTTTTGGAGAGTTCCAGGGCTGCTACTTTCGTCAGATGGAGGCATCCCGCTTTAGAGGCCGAGTAGACGGCATGACCCGCGAAACCGACCAGCCCGGCCACGCTGGCCGTATTGATAATCGAGCCTTTGATCCCCGCCTTGAGCATGGCTGCCGCCCCGTATTTGATGCCTAAAAAGACCCCCTTCACGTTTACGGCCATCACCCGGTCCCACTCGTCTTCGGCCAGGTCCATGACCGAAACGACCCGTTCGCCGGTCCCGGCGTTATTAAAAAGGACATCCAGACGGCCATACCGGTCGAAAGCGGCCTGGATAGCCGCCGCTACCTGGGCCGCGTCGGTCACTTCTAACTGGAAAGCGAACGCCTCTCCACCCGCTTCTTTTACCAGGCTGACCGTCTTTTCGCTCCCGGCTAAATCCCGGTCGGTCGCCACAATCTTCGCGCCTTCACGGGCAAAAAGGAGGGCCGAAGCCCGGCCAATGCCCCCGGCGGCCCCTGTAATCAAGGCTACTTTGCCCTCAAGCCGTCCCGCCATTGTAGTTTTTCCTTTCTTCTAAAACAGGTGTGTTGTACGACGCTGTATTTCCCGGCCTCCAATTTTTTGCCGGGTGTTAATAAGCCAGTTTTACCAGCAGACCCCCGGCTGGACCCAGCCTGACCTCGTCCAGAGCGATTACCTTTTCCGCCAGGCCTTCCTCCTCGGTCGAAAGCACCACTAAACCTTCGCCCAGGTCCGGTAACTGAATTGTAGCTGTCTCATCCGAGAAATTAAGCAGGATTAGAAAGCGTTCGTTGCTGGACTCCCGCAGAAAGACAAAGCAACCGACCGGTACTCCGTTTACGGCCCGGTAAGACCCGCTGAGCAGGGCCGGGCTGTTCTGGCGTAGCTCAATCAGGCGGCGGGTAAAGTTCAGCATCGAGCCGGGCTCGGCTAACTCCGCCGCCACGTTTTCCTGCTCGTAAATGTCGCTGACCGGCAGCCAGGGCGTGACCTCCGGCCCGGTAAACCCGGCGTTTGGCGAGGCGTCCCACTGCATCGGGGTCCGTTCGGGGTCACGGCCCAGGCCCATACCGGGGGTTAGACGCTCCCAGGGGTCTTGCACTTTGTCTGCCGGGATTTTAACATCTTGCATCCCCAGTTCGTCACCGTAGTACATCGTGGGTGTGCCGCGCAGGGTCAGGAGCAGCAGCATCGCGAGGCGGGCCATGCCGGGGCCAATCCGGGAGGCTATGCGCGGTTCGTCATGGTTGCCCAGGACATAGTTTGGCCAGGCTCCTTCGGGTATATTTTCTTCCAGGTTGTCCACCGTTTCGCGGATGGCCTGGGCTTCCCATTTTGCCTTGAGCAGCCCGAAGTTAAACGGCATGTGCAGTTCGTCGAGGTTCTCCCCATAAAATTGAGCCCACTTTACCACATCGAAAATATGGATTTCGCCCACCATCATGCGGGGTTGCTCGGCGCTGTAGCGGTCAATCAACTGGCGCAATTGCCGGTAAATACCGTGCGTTTCTTCCTGCGGTCCATCGTAGAGATGCACCTGGGTATCGTAATCACCCATCGGTTTATGGCCTGCAACCGCATTGTCGGTGCGCAGGGGATTGTCGCGGAACTCGGCGTCTTTGAGGATAGACTGGGCCACGTCAATGCGGAAGCCGTCCACCCCGCGTTTTAGCCAGAACTCGACCGTACCGAACATGGCCTCGACCACCGCCGGGTTGCGCCAGTTCAAGTCGGGCTGCTCTTTTAAAAAGGTATGCTCGTAATACTGCCCGGTGGCCGGGTCGAACTCCCAGGCGCTCCCGCCGAACCCGCTCACCCAGTTATTTGGCGGGCTGCCATCCGGTTTGGGGTCTTTCCAGACATACCAGTCGCGTTTGGGATTGTCCTTCGAGCTTTTCGATTCCAAAAACCAGGGGTGCTGGTTGGAAGTATGGTTGGGAACCCAGTCCACAATTATTTTGAGGCCGCGTTTGTGGGTTTCCTCTACCAGCCGGTCGAAGTCGGCCAGGTTGCCGAACATCGGGTCCACGTCGGTATAGTCGGCCACGTCATAGCCGAAATCGGCCATAGGCGACCTGTAAAAAGGCGAGAGCCAGATAGCCGTCACACCAAGTGTTTCGCTAAAATAGTCCAGCTTTTCGGTAATGCCGTTCAGGTCGCCGATGCCGTCCCCGTTGCCGTCTTTGAAACTGCGGGGATATACCTGGTAGATGATGCCGTTTTGCCACCATTGAGGGGTTTTTTCGCCGGGTGTTTCCATAAATTTACTTCCTCTTATATTTACCACTTAGATTTCCGGTACCGGGGTTTCAATCCTCAAGTCACGCCTTTTTCGGCGGGTCGTTTCCGCCTGCATAATTATAACCCCACCCACGATTAGGGCGGTCCCCAGCCATTGTAACCCGCTCATCACCTGGCTTAGCAGCACCCAGGCCAGTAAGGCGGTGATAGGTGGTTCGAGCGTATTTAACATGCTGACCAGCGCCGCCGGTAAATAACGCAGCCCGGCGATATTCAGGCCGTAGCCGCCCAGGGTCGGGCCGAGCGAAAGCCCTACCAGCAGCACCCAGCCGAACCCGTCCATCTGCGGGACAATCCGGGCCGGGCCTTCGCTAAAGAGCGACCAGACAAACAGCCCCAGGGTGGCGAAAAAGAAAGTGTAAAAAAGAATCGTGGCCGAACTGCGTTTCTGGGCGTTGGTAGCGACCTTGCCGAAAAGGGTCGTCCCGGCATAGCACATACCACTCCCCAGCCCTATGAGTAGTCCCGCCGGGTTTTGCAAAAGCTGGGCCGGGTCGGTTATCCCGGCAACCAGACCGCAGCCGATTAAATTTAGACAAATTGCGCCGTACTGGACCGGCTTGAGTTTATCGCCAAAGAGAAAACGCGCTCCAATCGCCACGAAGACCGGCGAACAGAAGATGAGAGCCGTCGCCACTGCCGCCCGGTTAACCTCAACCGAGATGTTCCAGACGAGGTTGAAAAAGCCGATACCTATCAGGCCATAAACCATGTAAAAGGGGATTTCCCGGCGGCTGAGCCGAAACTGGCTCCGGTCCCGCACCAGGATAAAAAGGGCCAGGGCCGCCGACACCAGGGCCGAGCGGTTCAGGCTAATCTGGACCGCATCAAGACGGTAATCGGTAAAGAGCTTGTCGATAAAAATCCCGGTGGTTGAGAAAACAAAGGTCGCCAGCCCGATAAGGATTAAACCCTTGCGGAAATCGCGGTAGCCCTGGCTGGTCTTTTCGACCAGCGAAAGTTCAGGGCCGGGCGCGCCGACCGGCTCGACTGTGTTAGCCATTCTTACCCCGGCCCAGATTTATGACAGCTTCGGCCAGGTCATGCGCGGCGTTGGGCCGGGCCAGGGATAAAGTGTTGCGCCCCATCTCGGCCAGTTTCGCCCGGTCGGCCAATAGCTTCTTCACTTCTTCCAGCAGGCGCGGCCCGGTTATCTCGCCCTGTTTGATAATGGTCGCACCGCCCGCTTCCTCGACCCGCCGGGCGTTGCGGGTCTGCTCGTCGCCCCCGGTCGGCACCAGCGGCACGAAGATAGCCGGTTTGCCGAGGGCGCAAAGCTCGGTTATGGTCCCGGCCCCGGCCCGGCTCAGTACCAGGTCGGCCAGGGCGAAAATATCGCCTATTTCCTCGCCCACGAACCGGGTCAGGAAGTAGCGTTCGCGCAATTCCGCCGGGAGTTTTTCGGCGGCTGCCGTGAGGGTGTCGAAGTCCTGGGGTTGCCCGGCGGGCTGCTGGCCGCATTGGTGGATTATCCGGCAAACTTGTAAAAGTTCGGGCAAAGCTGCCTCGACCGCCTGGTTGATTACCCGCGCCCCCTGGGCTCCGCCCGTCACGTAGAGAGTTGGCAGGTCGCGTTCGAGCGAATTAAAGCCGAACCTTGTGAGAGCCCTGGTCCGGTCCCCCCGGAAGATAAGAGGCCGGACCGGGTTGCCGGTCACGAAGGCGCGTTTTCTTACGCCTTTTGGCAGGGCCGGGATAGAGCCTTCAAAAGAAAGGGCCACACGGCGAGCAAAACGGCTGGCGATTTTGTTGGCAAGCCCGACCGTGGCGGTCTGTTCGTGGGTCAGGACCGGCACCCGTAAAGTCCACCCGGCCACGACCGGCGGCACACAGACGAACCCGCCCGTGCTAAAGATAACGTCCGGTCTGAACCGGGCAACCTGCCACAGCGATTGGAAGATGCCCACTGGCACCCGGAAGGCGTCCTTGAAGTTGGCCCAGGTAAACAGACCTCGCAGGCTGCTGGCCCGGCGCAACTTTCCCGTTTCCACCCCCACAAAATCAAGCCCCGCTTCCTCGGCCAGCCTTTTTTCGACCCCGGTCTTACTTCCGATATACCGGAAGACCGGTTGCCAGTCGGCGCTCCCGGTCAGCGTCTTTATTTCCTGTACGGTCGCCAGGGCCGGGCTGACATGCCCGCCCGTGCCGCCCCCGGTGATTAAAATCCTGATTTCGTTTTTATTTTTCGCCATTACTTTACATAATTAACTAAATAACTATTGCTGTTACCACAAGAATACCCGAACTGCCTATCCCTGTAACCCGCTTTTTAGCCTAATCCGGCTTTTGGCATTGTCCGGCCTGTTCGTCAACGGCGCTGCCCCCAGGGAACCCTCCGGGCTAGATTCCTCGACTGCGCTCGGAATGACAGGCAGTGGTACTTTTTCTTTCCCGTTTTACGTTTAAGGTTGTTTCGTTCAACGCCCGTATAATACCCTCTGCCCAATTTAGAAGCAATCCGGTCTAATTGAAAACTCTTAAAAACCTCTAAAGCAAATTGCCCAAAAACTGGTAAAGATTGTGAAGCAATTTGCCTGGAAATGTTATAATAGGCTAATGCTTGGGAATTGGCCCCAACGAAGCGGCTATCTACCGGCGCGATTTCTTATTTATTTACAGTAAAGACAACTTATTATCATTCAGGAGATAGCCCATGAGTTCGAACCCGCTTTCCCCTTTACCAGGCCAGGCCGGGTTTAAGCCATCCCGGCCTATCAAAGTAGGAGTGCTGGGCGCAACCGGCGCGGTCGGCCAACGTTTCGTCCAATTGCTCGAAGGCCACCCCTGGTTCACCGTGACTGCCCTCGGCGGGAGCGAACGCTCTCTCGGCAAAAAATACGCCCAGGCCGCTAACTGGCGGCTTTCCGCTAACGTCCCGGCCTACGCCCGCGATATAACCCTGGTCGAAGGCAAACCGGGCCCGGATTGGGATTGCGACGTTATTTTTACCTCACTACCGGCGGAAATGGCCGGTCCGGTCGAAGAAGAATACGCCGCCGCCGGTTATAAGGTCTTTTCAAACTCCAAAAATCACCGCATGGATGCCGATGTCCCGCTAATGGTGCCCGAAATCAACCCCCAGCACTCCGCCGTCATCGAATTCCAGCAGAAAAACCGGGGTTGGAGCCAGAAGGGCGGCTTTATCGTCACCAACCCTAACTGCACCACTATCCACCTGGTGCTGGCACTCAAACCCTTGCAGGACGCCTTTGGCCTCAAAAAAGTGCTCGTCACCAGTATGCAATCGCTCAGTGGTGCGGGTTATCCCGGTGTCCCTTCGCTCGACATCGTCGATAATGTTATCCCTTTCATCGGTGGCGAGGAAGACAAAGTCGAAATCGAACCCCTTAAAATCATGGGTGGCCTGGAAACCGGCAATTTTATCGACTCCGATTTCGTTATAAGCGCGACCTGTACCCGCGTGGCGGTCCGCGAGGCCCACACCGAGTCCGTTTCGGTTGAGCTTGGACGCCGGGCCAGCCTGGAAGAAGTAGCCGCCGCCCTGTCCGAGTGGGAAGCCGAGCCGCAGCGGTTGGGTTTGCCCAGCGCCCCGGCTCGCCCGGTTATCCTGCGCTCCGAAGCCGACCGGCCCCAGCCGTTCCTGGACCGCGAGGGTGAGGGCGCGATGGCGACCACGGTGGGACGCCTGCGGAGTTGCCCTATCCTCGACTACAAGTTCGTCCTGACCGGCCACAACACCATCCGGGGCGCGGCAGGGGCAAGTATCCTTAACGCCGAGCTTTTAGTCGCGCAAGGCTTGATTAAGTAACAGGCAGGAATGAGTAGTAATCCGACGCCGGTAAAAATCTTTCCAAAACTGGCAGGCTGGCTGGTGGCGCTCCTTTTAGGTATGCTGCTGGCCGCCTGCTCCGATAACCCCGGCACGAGCACGGTTTCTCCGACTTCGGCCAGCGCCCCGGCCTCCAATCCCGCCAACCCCCCGGCAGCTCCGACGGCGGCACCGAGCAATACCGGTTTGCCCTACGACTGCACTAAAGTCTTCTGTTTCGGGCTGGCCCAGGAGCCGGTCGGTTTGATAAACAGCAAATTTGACCCCGCTAACCTGGTCGACCGTCCATCGCTCCAAATCAGCCGCCAGGTCTACGAAACCCTTTTTGAGTTCAAACCGTCCGATATGCAATATAACAACTCGGCGGTCCAAAAATATCCCCCGGTCGAAAGCGAAGACGGCCTAACCATCACCATCAGGATTGGCAAGGGTTTGCAGTTCTCCGATGGGACGCCTTTGAACGCCGAGGCCATCAAATTTAATTTTGACCGTTGGTCCGACCCCGGCAACCTCTATCACAAAGGCGATTTTCAGACCTGGGGCACTTACTTTGGTGGTTTCCCCGGTAACCTGGCCGGGGTTGAAGCCGATACCGCCAATAACAAGGTCATTATCAGGTTAAAACAGCCGATGGGTAGTTTTTACCAGGTCCTGTCGATGCCCCAATTTGGCATTGTCGCGCCCAGCGCCTTTAACAATGATACCGGCGAATTTGAAAGAAATATCGGCAGCGGGCTTTATAAAATTGATAGTATGGCCCGTGAGCCGAACAAATATGTCGCCCTGAAGGAAAACCGGAACTATTTTATCCAGCGTTATGCCGAAGATGACCCCAACACGCCTTACGTTAAATCGCCGGTGATTGTCGCCAGGGTTTTGAAGGAAAACCAGGATGGCCTGGAAGAACTGCGCCGGGGTTCTATCGCCGCCACCGACAAGATTCGCCCGGAGGAAGTGGCCGCCGCCTCTACGGCTACCGACCTGCAATTGCTCGACCGCAAGCCGCTCAACCTGGCTTTTCTTGGCATGGATGTGACCAGGTTACCTTTCAGTAATTCTTCGGTCCGGCAGGCTTTTGCCCTGGCAATTGACCTGAACGATTTGATGGATAAGGCTTATTTTGGTCTTGGAACCCCGGCCAGTGTCTTTTTGCCCCCGGCTACCCTGGGCCAGATAGATTCGCACGACCCCTACCCCTACGACCCCGACCGGGCTCGCCGGTTGCTCGATAATGCCGGGTACAACGCCACCAACCCGCTCACCCTGGATTTGTGGGTGCTGCCGGTCCCACGCGCCTATTATCCCGACCCCCGCAAAGCCGCCGACGCTATCGCCGCCGACCTGGCGAAAGTCGGGGTTACTATCAACGTGCAGGATAGTAAGTCCTGGCCCGACTTCTATCGTGACCGCCAGAACGGCAACCTCGGTTTTTATATGTTCGGCTGGCAGGGGCAGAATGGTGATCCCGATGAATTTCTCGGTGAATTTTTTGGGAGCCAGCGTGGCGAGGGTGGTTACGAGAACCCCATTCTACACGGGTTAGTCCAGCAGGGTTTAGCCGATACGGACCTCAAAGAACGGCGCGAACCCTATAAAGAGGCCCAGGACATCATCTACGACCAGTTGCCGGTTATACCCCTGGCTTACGTCAAAGGCGTGGTAGCGCTCAGGACCAACGTTATTGGGTACAACGCCAACCCGACCGGGATTGAAAGCTGGGCTACCGTCGCCCTGAAGTAAATTTTTAAGTAAAAAGACCCAGGCTCCTTTCTTGGAAACCTGGGTCTTTTTTATGTGCAAGAGACGGTCTTCAGACTTTGAGGTTGGGTGGCAGACCGTTTTCGAAACAGTAGTAAAGGGTCTGGTAAGCCGCCCGGAACTCGACCACTTCCTTCACGACCTGGGCCGGGTCTTCTTTCTCTACCAGGATACGCGCCATGAAACCGGCAATTGTTTCCATCTCGGACGGACCCATACCCAACCGGGTAATTTCGATGGTGCCGATACGCAAACCGCCTGGCCTGTCCCAGTCCGCCGGGGAGTCACCGGGAATGAGGTTTTTGTTGGTAATCAGGTTGGCTTTCGCCAGGTGATGGGCCACTTCCAGGCCCCCGCCGAACTGCCGCACGTTGGCAATAACCTGGTGAGTGGTGGTATAGCCTTTATGCGCGGCCAGCACCGGTATACCACGTTTTTCCAGGGCCGCGGCCAGGGCGCGGGCGTTTGTCACGATTTGGGCCATGTAAGTCTGGCCGTAAGCCAGCAGTTCCGCCGCCGAAGCCGCCAGGGCCGCGACCCGGTTGACCTGGTGAGTCGCAGCCAGCACCGGGAAGACCGCCGTAGTTAGCGCTTCGGTAATGGCCGGGTCGTTCCAGACCATCACGCCGCTCTGGGGTCCGCTAAAGGTCTTGCCCGCCGACCCTGTCATGACTGCAGCGCCTTCGCGCAGGGGGTCCTGGAACTGGCCCCCGGCCACCAGGCCAAGTTGGTGCGCCCCATCAAAAAAGAGTTTGCCGCCCCACTCGGCCACTATTTCGCTCATCTCCTTGAGCGGGAAAGGAAAGAGGGTCATCGAAGCGCCCAGCGCCACTACCTTAGGCCGGACCAGCGGGGCGACCTTGCGGAAGGTTTCGAGGTCAACCACCAGTTCGTCCTGGTCGAAGGGAATATCCACGATTTTAAGGCCGCGTACCCCTGCCGGGCCGTCGGGCCGGTTGCTGGAATGGCCTCCTACCGGTTGAGGCAGGCTCATGATTACGTCACCCGGTTCGGTCAGGGCGGTATAGACGGCCATATTCCCAATCATGCTGGCGCAAAGACGATGGTCTGCGTAGTTGGCCTTAAAGAGCTTCTTAAGGAGTTCGACGCAAAGCGACTCTATTTCGTCAATGTGTTTTGTTCCGGCGAACCAGCGATTGACCGCGCCGATATGTCCCTCGGCGGCGCGTGTGCCTACCTCGGATGATAGCAGGGCGCGGACGGTCGGACTGGTCGGTGCTTCCGGGGCCAGCAGGTTGATACATTCCTGGCCGCGCCATTTCTCATTGCGTTTGACGGCATCGAGGACGGCTTGCTGCATCTGCTCCGGCGTGCTGCAACTGTCAAGCAGGGTCCGGGCTGCGCCCAGGATAGCCGGGTCGTGGACTTCAAACAATTCTTCTTTTGCAGGGTCTTGCGCGGTTTCTTCTTCGGTCAGCATGGTTCAAACTGCTCCTTTTACCCTTACCGGGCTAAAAATCCAATCTATATATAAATCTAAACAGGTTTCGGTTCCTCGGATTGCCGCAAATAGGCAGTCAGTTTTTGCCCGGCGGCCTCGATATGCCCGGTCAATAGGGCCACGGCTTTTTCAATGTCTTTGTCCCGGCAGGCCGCCAGCAGTTCGCGGTGTTCGGCCTGGGAATGTTGCTGGTAGTCCAGCCCGGTCAGCACCAGCCGCATATAGCGGTCTACGTTTTGTTCCAGGTTGACCAGCATCGCCAGCAGGCGAGGCCGGGCGGCGGGCGCATATAGGGACGCGTGAAAATCCCAGTTCAATTCGCCCCAGCGACCGCTGGCCTCCTCGCGGTCGGCCAGGTCGAGAATTCGGGCCGCTTTTTGCAAATCAAGGACGGTCATGTTGGGTATCGCGAGGCGCAGAGCGGTAGTTTCGAGCGGCACCCGGATTTCGAAAAGCTCCTGCACCTCGAAAGCCGACAGGCTGCTGACGACCGCGCCCCGGTGGGGATAGATTTTTATCAACCCTTCGGCCTCAAGCTGGCGAAAGGCCTCGCGCACCGGAATCCGGCTCACCCCAAAGGTGGCGGCCAGTTCTTCCTGGCGCAGGGTCTGGCCCGACCGGATGACCCCCTTCAGGATGCCGTTGCGGAGCGCCTCCGCGACCAGGGTCGGGGTCGTCTTGAAGTTTTTCAATTCGGGCAGGACTAATTCGTTTAATTCTGCTTGTTGTAGCTCTTGTTTTGTCTCCATGATGGATATTGTATCCAATTTTACAATTTTGTAAAGACCCAATTTTTAAGCCGCTCTACGGATGTGCCAGGAGAAAGGATTTTGTAGAATGATAAGAAAAATCATAAGGCTAAAAAGTTAAAAAGGAGGGGAAAGGGTGCTGCGAACAATTCTGACCGAACAATGGGGTTTGAAATACCCGGTCTTGAATGCCCCGATGGCTTATATCGCGCATGGCCGCCTGGCGAAAGCCGTCTCCGAGGCGGGCGGCCTCGGTATGCTCGGCGTTGGGCGGAATACCCCGGACTTTATCGAGCGTGAGGTCGCGGTTATCCGGCAGGACGCGCCAGGTCTAAAATTCGGGATTGGCCTGTTGGGTTGGGCTATCGAAAACGAGCCCCAACTTTTTGAAGTGACCCTGGCGGCCCGGCCTTTCCTGGTAGCGATTTCCGCCGGGGATATTTCACCTTATGTTGGGCGTTTGAAAGAAGCCGGTATCCTGGTGGCGACCCAGGTCCACAGCCGCGAGGACGCCCTGGCCGCCGAGGCGGCGGGGGTGGACCTTATGGCAGCCCAGGGGACCGAAGCGGGCGGCCATACCAACAAAAGGGTTGCGACCCTGCCGCTATTACAGGTGGTCCTCGAAGCGGTGCGGGTGCCAGTCCTGGCAAGCGGCGGGGTAGCCTCCGGGCGCGGCGTGGCGGCGGTCCTGGCGGCGGGGGCCGCTGGTATCTGGTCGGGGACGGCTTTTCTGGCCTGCCCCGAAACCAACGCCGTCGAAGCGGCCCGCCAGCGCGTCCTGGCTGCGAGGGAGACCGATACCATCCTGACCTCGGTTTACGACCGGGCGAACAACCTTCCCTGGCCGGAAAGCATGCCGGGCCGGGCCTTGCGCAACGATTTTACCGACCGCTGGGATGGGCATGAACAATCGCTGGTGCAGGACCAGGCGGCCCTGGCCGAGTTAAAACAGGCTGTTACCGCCAAAAATTATAACGTTGCCAATATTTACGCCGGGGAAGCGGTAGGAATGGTCAACCGGGTCCGCCCTGCCGCCGAAGTAGTCGCCAGCCTTGGCGAGGAAGCCGAGGCTATTCTGCGGGAGCGGTTTAGGGCCTTGCTTGGTTAAGCGGCGTTACGGTACTGGCGGGGTGAAACCTTGTACCGGGCCCGGAAAATCCGGCTGAAATAGCAGTAGTTGCGAAACCCGCTCGTCTCGGCGACCTGTTCGAGCGGCATACTGGTCAGCCTGATCCGCTCTGAGGCAATCGCCAGCCGCACATCAATGGCATATTCGATAATGGTCTGGCCGAAAGTTGCCTTGAAAAGATGGACAATCCGCGAGACACTCAGCCCGGCGTACTCGGCTACTTCTTCCAGGGAAAAATTGGTCGTGGCGTTTTGCTCAATAAAATGCTTGACCTTATAAGCAATCGCGGCGTTGCCCCTGGAGTCCTGGCTGCTGGTTAGAATCAGGCGGTCGAGCGCCAGGCACAGGCTGCGGAGGTGGTTGCCGGAAATCTCGTCAATTTCGTCCCAGACCCGCCGTTTTTCGGCAATCAACAAACGCCAGATAGATAGCAAACCTTCATCGAGGGTAATTCTAAAAGGGAAATTGCGCGGCTGTTTCCTCCACCATTCGTCAATCCAGGGCCCCTCACAAAAGACATAGTAATCGCCGCTGGCAGATTGTGCTAGTGTGTCCCTTGTGACAGGCAGGACTTTAAGCTCGTAGGGTTGCCCCGGCGCGTATATCATGAGGTCCCCAGCCGTCAGGGTTTTGAGCTGGTTGTCGACCAGAAGCTGGGCCTGACCTTCGGTTTGCAGCCTTATAAGATAATTTTTCAAGCCATCCCTCTGGATAGTGTGATGTCCCCTGGTGTGGAACGAATAGCCAACGCCCAGGACTGAAACTTCTTGAATTCTCTCTCCCATTCAAGCCCCTTTTGAAATGATAGCCAGATAAGTCAACTTTTGGGCAAATAATTTATAGACATTATAGCACCGCGGGGCTTAAATAGAACGGTATTGATTAAAAGCCAGGACCGTGTTTGGTCCTGAAACACCTGCAACGGAGAGGAGCAAGATGGCACAAATAAAAGGACCGGCGTTGTTTCTAGCCCAATATGCCGGAACGGAACCTCCCTTTGATACCCTCGAAAATATAACGGCCTGGGCCAAGTCACTTGGCTTTGTCGGAGTCCAGATTCCGGTTGATGCGGCCAGCCTGATTGACCTGGAAAAGGCTGCTGAGTCAAAAGATTACTGCGACGAACTCAAAGGCCGCACCAACGGCCTGGCGATTACCGAACTGGCCTCCCACCTGCGCGGCCAACTGGTAGCGGTCCACCCGGCTTTCGATATTCTCTTTGACGCCTTTGCCCCCGCCAAACTCCACGGCGACCCCAAAGCGCGCACCGAGTGGGCCGTTGACCAGATGATTCTGGCTGTAAAGGCGTCTCACAACCTGGGTCTGACCGTCATGCCGACTTTTTCCGGCGCGTTGCTCTGGCACACCTTCTACCCCTGGCCCCAGCGGCCCGGTGGCCTGGTCGAACTTGGCTTTAAGGAACTCGCCCGGCGCTGGCAGCCCATCCTGAACGCGGCGGAAGAGTACGGTGTAGACCTCGCCTTTGAAATCCACCCCGGCGAAGATTTGCACGACGGGATTACTTTCGAGCGATTCCTGGCCGCCACCGGCAACCATCCCAGGGTCAACATCCTGTACGACCCCTCCCATTTCGTCCTGCAACAACTTGACTATGTTGGCTACATCGACGTTTACAAGGATTACATCAAAGCCTTCCACGTCAAAGATGCCGAGTTCAACCCCTCGCCCCGCGCCGGGGTCTACGCGGGCTACCAGGACTGGGCGGACCGGCCCGGTCGCTTCCGCAGCCTGGGTGATGGGCAGGTTGATTTCAAAAAGATTTTCTCGAAGCTGACCCAGTACGGTTACAAAGGCTGGGCGGTCCTCGAATGGGAAGATGTTTTGAAGGACTCCGAGCAGGGTGCTCGTGAAGGAGCCGCCTTCATCAAAGAGATGCTCATCACTCCGCCGACCCACGCCTTTGACGATTTCGCGGGTGGCGCTTCCGACGAGGCGACCAACCGGAAGATTTTGGGGCTAGTATAACGAAAACATTAAACGTTGAACGTAAAACGTAATTTCGATACCAGGCAGGCTTACCGCCAGGAGCGAACTGGGCAGTAAGCCGCCTTTATCTTGCGCCACACTTTGAATTTGCACCAGACCATTTAAAAATGGTTTTACACGTTCAACGTTTGACGGGCCCTTTACGGGCAAACGTTCAACGACGATTTCTGATTTAAGAAGAGGACTATTTTCTAATGGATAACGACAAAATTTCTTTACAAATGTATACCGTCCGCGAAAAGGCCGGGCAAGACCTGGACGGCACCCTTCAAAAGATAGCCGAGATTGGCTACCGGAACGTCGAGTTGGCCGGGTTGTACGGGCTGACCGCCTCCGAACTCAACACGAGGCTGGCTAACTACGGCCTGAAAGCGAAAAGCGCCCACGTCCAGTTCGCCCTTTTCGAGTCAGACCCCGCCCAGGCTTTTGCCGACATGCACGCCCTCGGCTGCGAGTACGCCATCGTGCCATTCCTGGCCCCTGACCGCCGCCAGACCCGCGCCCAACTGGAAGAAGTTGCCGCGACTCTGAACCGGTTGGGCGAACAGGCCAAAGCCGAGAATTTGCAGTTCGGCTACCACAACCACGCTTTCGAGTTCGATAAGGTAGAAGGCACTTCTCTTTTCGAAACCCTCATCAACCAGACTGACCCGGAACTGGTCAAGCTCGAACTCGACCTCTACTGGGCCACTACCGGTGGTGCCGATGCCCTCGGTCTTTTGAAACAGTATCCGGGCCGCTTCCCCCTCCTTCATATGAAGGACATGGCTGCGACCGAAGACCGGGTGGACTTGCCGGTCGGGCAGGGGATTTTGCCCTGGAAGGAAATTTACGCCCAGGCCGAAACCACAAACACCGCCTACTATGTAGTGGAAATGGACCGCCCGCGCATCGTTTTTGACGACATCACGGACAGTTACAAGGCTTTGCAGGAATTGTAGTTAGAAATTTTAGTCAAAGAAGACGAGGTTTTATGACGCAAGAACCGTTTTCTAGAAGATTGCGGGCCGGGATAGTCGGCGGTGGGGCCGGGGCCTTTATCGGTAAGGTCCACCGGATTGCCTCCGAACTGGACGGCCAGGCGACAGTAGTGGCCGGGGCGCTTTCTTCCGACCCCGACCGCGCCAGAGCTTCCGCCGCCGCCTGGTTTTTGGACCGTTCTTACGACAGCTACCAGGAAATGGCCGCCGCCGAGGCTGCCCGCCCGGACGGTATTGATTTTGCCATCGTGGCGACCCCCAATCACATGCATTTTCCGGTGGTCAAAGCTTTCCTGGAAAACAATATCCCGGTTGTTTGCGACAAACCGATGACGTTGACCCTGGAAGAAGCCCAGGCCCTGGTAAAACTGGTCGAGGAGCGCAAACTGGTCTTCGCCCTGACCCACAATTATACCGGTTATCCGACCGTTCGCCAGGCTCGCTACCTGGTGCAGTCGGGCGCGCTTGGCGAAATCCGCAAGGTGCTGGTCGAATATATCCAGGACTGGTTGATGACCGCCCAGGAGCAAGAGGGCAACAAACAGGCCCAGTGGCGGACCGACCCGGCCCGGTCGGGCCTGGGTGGCAGCATCGGTGACATCGGGACTCACGGCGAAAACCTGCTCGAATACATCACGGGGCTGAAAATTGGGTCGCTCTGTGCCGACCTGACCGCTTTCGTCCCTAACCGCGCCCTCGATGACGACGCCAACATTTTGCTAAGAATGGAAAACGGCGCGAAAGGCATTCTGACCTGCTCCCAGATTGCCGCCGGGGAAGAAAACAGGTTTTCAATTCGGATTTATGGCACTAAAGCCGGTCTTGAATGGCGGCAGATGGACCCCAACGACCTCGTTATCAAGACGCCGGGCCAGCCCATCCAAATCTGGCGGACTAACCAGCCCTACATGAGCGAGGAGTCCAACGCCATGGCGCGGATACCGCCGGGCCACCCCGAAGGTTTCCTGGAAGCTTTTGCCAATATCTACAAACTGGCTATCGCCGATATTCGCCGGGCCCAGGCCGGTCAGCCATTACAGGGCGGTTATCCGACCGTCTACGATGGTTTACGCGGTTTACAATTTATTACCAAGGTGGTCGAAAGTTCGCAAAAGGGTAGCATCTGGGTGGACTTCGCTTCTTAAAGTCCTAAAATAGGAGAAATTTTTTGGATACCTCGATAAAGAAAAAGGCCCTGATGGTTTGGGGCGGTTGGGAAGGTCACGAACCTAAAAAAGAGACCGAGCTTTTTGCCCCGCTGTTGGAGGATGCCGGGTTCTCGGTGGACATCTTCGATACGCTCGACATTTATACCGATACCGCTAAAATGGGCGAGTACGACCTGATTGTACCTATCTGGACCATGGGCACAATAACCAACGCCCAGGAAAAAGGCTTGCTCGAAGCAGTCAAGAACGGGGCAGGAATCGCGGGCTGGCACGGCTGTATGGGTGACTCGTTCCGTAACAATACCGAGTACCAGTTTATGGTTGGCGGGCAGTGGGTCGCACACCCCGGTAACGTCATTGACTACCGGGTAAACATCATCCGTACGGACGACCCGGTTATGGAGGGGTTGCAGGACTTCAACATGCACTCGGAGCAATATTATATGCACGTTGACCCTTCCAACGAAGTCCTGGCGACGACCACTTTTAACGGCGACCACGCCTACTGGATTGACGGCACCGTAATGCCCGTAGCCTGGAAGCGCAAGTGGGGCAAGGGCCGGGTCTTTTATACCTCGCTCGGCCACGTCCGGTTAGACTTCGACGTGCCGGAAGCCCGCGAAATTATGCGGCGCGGCATGCTCTGGGCCAGTAAATAATCCGGTTGGATTTGAGATTGTTTAAGAGAAAGGGAATGAGATACTCATAATGGCTACGAAAAAAGCCCGTATAGGGATAATTGGGGCCGGGAACATCAGTGGGATTTACCTGGAATCGCCCCAGAAGTTCAGTATTCTCGAAATTGCCGCCATCGCCGACATTGATATGGCTCGGGCCAAAGCCAGGGCCGAGCAGTATGGCGTGCCCAAAGCCTGCTCAGTTGACGAACTGCTGGCCGACCCCGCTGTAGACATTGTTATCAACCTGACCATTCCTGCCGTCCACGCCCAGGTCAGCCTGGCCGCCCTGGAAGCCGGGAAATCGGTCTACAGCGAGAAGCCGCTGGCGGTTAACCGCGACGATGCCGCAAAAATGTTGAAGTTGGCGGCGGAAAAAGGTTTGCGAGTTGGTTGCGCCCCGGATACCTTCCTGGGTGCCGGTCTCCAGACCTGCCGCAAGCTAATTGATGATGGTTGGATTGGTCAGCCCCTGGCCGCCAATGCCTTCATGCTGAGCGCCGGTCCTGAAAGATGGCACCCGGACCCGGAATTCTTCTTCCAGCCAGGCGCGGGACCGCTCTTTGATATGGGCCCCTACTACCTGACAGCCCTGGTCAACCTGCTTGGACCTATCAACCGGGTTACAGGCTCGGCCCAGGCCGTACGGGTCGAACGGACCATCGGTAGCCAGCCCAAGTTCGGCACCAAAATCCAGGTCAACACTCCTACCCACGTGGCCGGGGTGCTCGATTTTGAAGGCGGAATCGTCGCGAACCTGAACACCAGTTTCGATGTCTGGTCACACAATCTGCCGCCGATTGAAATTTACGGCACCGAAGGTACCCTGGCGGTCCCGGACCCTAATACTTTTGGCGGGCCGGTGAAACTGCGCCGGGCTGGGTCCGACACCTGGTACGAGATTCCGTTAAGCCACAACTACCCGGCTAACAGTCGCGGCCTGGGTGTGGCCGATATGGCCTATGCCATCCAGTCGGGCCGGAAGCACCGGGCCAGTGGCGACCTGGCTTTCCACGTGTTGGATACAATGGTATCTATCCTGGAAGCCTCCAAAGAGGAGAAACATATCCACTTAACCAGCCAGGTGGACCGCCCGGCCCCGTTGCCGCTCGGTTTACCCGCCGGTATCCTGGATTAACTCCTGCGAAATAAAAGAGGCCGCTTCACACGAGGCGGCCTTTTAGTTTTTGATTAAGAGGCTTTACCGGCCCCCGGTACAAAAGCTTCCGTGTCTTTTGACCCGGCAAACTCTTTAAGGAATTCGTCAACTGGGGCCGGTTTAACCCCGGCAATCCGCTCCACCACGTCGGTAGGCCCACTGAAATTGCCGTTGACCAGCCAGTCGACTATTCTCACCAGGCTGTAGGCCGCCACTTCCGGCAGGTTTTTGGCTTTCAAACGAGTTACCAATTCCTCCCCGCTCACCACCTGGACGGTGATTTCTTCTCTCAGTAGGTCTGACAGCCGCCCGGTTAACCCCGCAAGACCGAGTGCCTCCGGGCCGGTAACTTCAAGTGGCCCGGTCGGGTGGTTACCGCCAATTAAAGCTGCCGCCGCGACCCTGGCGCAATCCTCCCGGCTAATCCAGCCGGGCCTGGAGTCGCCACCTAAGACGTATAGTTTGTTTCGGTCAATTAAAGACTTCAAAATTCCCGGTAACAAATTTGTATAGGCGTTATTTCTTAAGGCCGTCCAGGCTACCCCCGAATCTCTCAACAGGTTTTCGGTTTCGGCGTGTTCTTTTAACAGCCAGTGGGATAAATCCGAATCGGCTTGTGGGACCGACGTGTAAAACAGGTGCGAAGCTCCGGCCCTCAAACCGGCCTCAATGGCGGCCCGGTTCTGGACCGTCTGTTTCCCAAATTCGGATGTACTGATAATGAGTAGCCGCGTGACACCATCGAAAGCGGGCTCAAGCGTGGCCGGGTCGTTCAGGTCGGCGGGACGCACAATAACCCCCTGGGCGGCGAATTCGGCCAGTTTCTCAGGACTGCGGGTGGTAGCAATTATCTGGTTGGCAGGGATTTTAGTAAGCAGATTTGTAATTGTCAGGCGGCCAAGCTGTCCGCTGGCCCCGGTAAGCGCGTACATTATATAAAATGCTCCTTTTTATCTATTCATAGAACTTTGTCGCCTGATTCAGGCAAATTAAAATCCACTCCCTTATCCCGAAAAGATAAGAGAGGGTTTGACAATATCTCTGGCGGTTTCTATGATAGAAATTATGATAAAAAAGATTTATTCAAAACACAATATGGCACTTTAAAGTGGTATTGCTACCCGAAAGTTACTAATGGATACTATTTCAAATAGCCCCATTTTGGGGTCCACATGTCCATACCGGCAGGTGGTGGATTTACTTTCTAATAAGTGGTCTATCCTGGTGATGCATCTATTAAAAGGGGGACCGCGCCGCTTTGTGTTCCTTCAACGCCATATAACTGGCCTATCTCAGAAGATGCTGACGCAAACCTTGCGGGAATTGGAACGAAACGGCCTGGTAAAACGGACCGTCTACGCGGAAGTGCCGCCCAGGGTGGAATACGAGTTAACCCCGCTGGGACAAACCATGCAAGAACCGATAGCCGCCATCCTGAGTTGGTCCCGTCAAAACCTTACCGCCCTGATTGATGCCCAGGAGCGTTATGATGGGCAAACCGGGGCTGGTACTCCTGCCGCTAACTGAACCCGATAATCCTTCCGGTCCTTTTTAGTTCGCCTTAACAGTCACGGCTTTTTGGTCAATCTGGCGTACCGCGCGGCTAAAGGCCAGGACCGAGGTTGTTCCTACATAGAGTATCCCGGTCACAGCAAGCAGCACCTGGATGTTTACCTGGTCGAGTAGTAACCCGGCTATAAGGACCCCAACAGGAGTTACGACATTTACCGCCCCGGCCACCACCCCGATTGTTTTACCCAGGTTTTTTTCAGGGATGCGGGCGTACATAACCGCGACAATAATCGGGTTGATAGGTCCAACCATTATTCCCACCAGCAGGAAACAGACTATCAGCACCCAGTACGGAGGCATCAGGGCCAGGGAGAAAAATTCCAGGCTGGCAAACATCAAACCATAGACGAAAAGGTAGCGTTGAGGTAATTTCTGGCTGAACGCCCCAAAGATTAAAGCGCCTATTACCGCGCCTCCGCCGTTGGCTGCCAGAAGTAACCCCAGGTCGAGCGCTGCGCCGAGAAAATTCTTGGCGTAAAAAGGCAACACCACCCCGAAGACAGCCCCGTCCAGCATATTTGTAACCATCACGACCATAATAACCATCCTCATCAGGCGATCATGCCAGAGGAAGGTAATTCCCTCGCGCAATTCCTCCCAGAAAGAGGTCTTTTCCTTTTCTTCTTTCTCTTTGGATTGATTACGCACCGCCGGAACGGTCAGCATAATGAGCAGGGCCGAGAAAGCAAAGGTCGAAGCGTCAATCCACAGGACCTGGGTCGCTCCAAAAATAGCGATAAGTAACCCGGCCAGAGGTGCGCCAATGAGACGAGAAACCCGGTTGATTACCTGCGAACCGGTGCTGGCCTGCTCAAAGGTCATGTTAGCTTTTACGGCCAAAACGGGCAGCAGGGCGGTCCGGGCCGTCACGCCGGGGGTATCGAACAGGCTGGTGAAAAAGACCAGCACCAGCAAAGCCCAGAATTCGAGCATCCCGGCGGCATAAAGAAGGGGTATCAGGGCTATCGTGAGGGTACAAGCCCAATCGGCCAGAATGCTCGACCGCCGGAAGCCCATCCGGTCCACCAGGGTTCCGCCTATGAAAGCCGCAAAAATCGTAGGTATGATTACAAAAAAGGAAACCAGGCCCGTTTTAGCGGCGCTCCCGGTGGTTTGTAAGACAAACCAGGGCAGGGCAAGTTGGGTCATTACGGTGCCAACCGAGGAAACCGCGTTCGCCGTAAACAGGGCGATTACCGGCAGACGGGCGGGTGGCTGTAAAATTTCGTCTTTGCTTTTGGTGGCTACTAAATTTTCCATCAGGCCAGGGTCCTTTTCAGGTGGATTAATTTTCAGCGCCAGGCGAGGCTTGCGGAGCGCCTTTTATAGCATCAAGCTCGCGAAGATAGCGGTTTAGAAACATAGTGGAGGTTATGACCATAAAAATTATCCCCATCACCAGGAGCAACAACCGGAGATCAAGTTGCTCAAGGATAAACCCCGCTGCCAGTACCCCGAACGGGGTTATCAATTGGGTCCCGGCTGTAATTGTGCCAAAAACCCGGCCCATTTTGCTGGGTGGGGCCCGGTTGAAGGCAACCGCAATCATTATCGGGTTAATCGGGCCCTCCGCCAGTCCTGTCAGGCCGAAAACAACCAGCAGCACCCAGAAAGGTGGCACCGCGGCCAGGGCCAGGTATTGCAGACCCATAATTACCAGACCTAAAAGAATAAAGATGCGCTTGGGCAGCCTTTCGCTGAAGGCCCCGAAGATAAGCGCCCCGGCTACCGACCCGCCCCCGCTTACCGCGACCAGCAGGCCTAGGTCAAGCGCCTGCCCGAAAAAGGTCTGGGTATAGTAAGGCATGATTACGCTGTACTTGGCGCTTTCCAGCATATTGATAAAGAGGGCAACGATCATAATGTAACGGAACAGGCGGTCGTTCCAGATAAACTTGAAACCGTCCAGCACACCCTCAAGCCAGTGGCCGGGTTTTTCTTCCTCAGTCTTTTCGGCGGGCTGGGTTTTGGTTCTCGGCACGAAAAGCAGCACCAGCCCCGCCGAGATGGCAAAAGTGGCCGCGTCCAGCCACAAGACCTGGCTTGCTCCCAACCAGGCTATCAGCAACCCGGCCAGCGGCGCTCCCACGAGGGCCGCCCCTTGCCCGGTGGCCTGCTCAAACGAACCGGCCTTTTCGTTAGAGAGGTTGGCCCGCGCGGCCAGTTCCGGCAGGATAGCTATCCGGGCAGTGGCACCTGGCACCTCAACCAGGCTGGAAGTAAAGACCAGGGCCAGTAGCACCCAGAATTCCAGCAGACCGAAAGAATGTAGCAGTGGAACCGCCCCAATAGTTACGGTGCAGATAAGGTCGGACACAATACTGGATGGCCGGAAGCCCAGTTTGTCAATTAACGGCCCGCCCACAAAAGCGGCAAAAATGGTTGGCAGGATGACAAAGAAGGCCACCAAGCCGGTCTTGGCGGCGCTGCCGGTGGTTTCCAGTACAAACCAGGGAATTGCAAGTTGGGTCATGCGGTTGCCGATGGCCGAAATCGCGTTGGCGGTGAAAAGGGCGATAACCGGGATTCGGGAGGTTGGTGCCGTTGAAGTTGTCGAAATCTCCATCACATTAACCACACTTTTTCTCTACCGGTCCGGCTTTCGAGAAGCAGAATTTCGGGCAAAACCAAAGAAAGCCGATACCTGGCAAACAGGGACTTAAGATTTTCAATATCGGAATGACTAATATTAATATTTATTGCTATAATATCACATATTATTGATATTGCAATAAAAATAATAAAAGTTGTTAAAAATCACAAAGCCTTAAACCACTTACCCCCAAAATTTTATTCTTCCCAGGTTTGCTAAAGGTATAATTGGCCCAGAGCTTGCTTATTAGATTTGATGGGGAGGCTTGCTAATTTGTTTCGCTCTCCGAGTGCGATTTTGGCGAGGAATCTCGATTCAATGTACAACTGATCAGTAATAGAGATTTAAGAACAGGAAAAGGAAACTTGAAAATTGTAATTGTGGGGGCCGGGTTAGGTGGCCTGGTGTGTGGGCGGATACTTCAACGAGCTGGACATACCGTCGAAATTCTGGAAGCAAGCGATGGCGTCGGTGGCCGGGTCCGCTCCGATAAAGTGGACGGGTTTATCCTGGAACGCGGCTTCCAGGTCTTGTTTACAGCCTACCCTGCCGCCAGACGCCAGTTGGACTTTGCTCAACTTGATTTACAAACCTTTGACCCCGGAGCGATTATCGCTAAAGATGATCAGCGCTTTACCCTGAGCGACCCGTTGCGCGACCCCCTGACGGCGGTGCCTTCGGCCCTGGCCCCGGTCGTGACCCTAGGCGATAAAATCAAGACCGGACTCCTGGCAGCCAACCTGGTCCGCCAGACTATCGGCGCCACTATTGCCGGGCCGGATACCACCACCGCCCAATTTCTCAGGCAAAAGGGTTTTTCCGACAAATATATCAATAATTTTGTGCGGCCTTTCTTTGGTGGGGTTTATTTGGACGATAGTCTCACGACCAGCGCGAAAGCTTTTAAGTTTGACTTCAAGATGCTCAGCCAGGGTCGGACGACTATCCCTGCCGCCGGGATGAGCCGGATACCGGAGCAAATTGCCGCCGAACTGTTCAACCGGGAGGCAATCCGCCTCAATTCAAAAGTGGGCGAACTGGTAAAGGATAACGCGGGACGTTATACCGGGGCCAAACTGGCAGACGGTGAGATGGTAACGGGGGATGTCGTGGTCATTTCGACCCCCGCACCGGAAGCGGCCCGCCTGACCGGGCTACCCATGCCCGAGGGCCGGACCAGCACCATCAATCTTTATTATCGCGGGTCGGCTCCACTTTATCCAGGCAAAAAACTGGTCCTCAATGCGAACCCGGACCCTTTTATCAATAATCTCGTACTGGTTAGTAACATTTCACCCGAACACGCCCCCTCCGGTCAGCATCTGCTCTCCTGCACCGTCCTGGGTGTGCCTGATGAAAGTGACGAAATTCTTTATCAAAAAGGGCTGGCTGATTTAAAGCGTATTTTCAAAGGTGATACTCGCGCCGAAACGGCCCTGGAAGGTTACAAACCGCTGGCCCTCTACCGGATTCCGTATGGCCAATTCGCCCAGCCGCCCGGTATTCACCCGACTCTACCCGCCAACCGTTCCGGACAACCGGGTCTATTTTTCGCCGCCGAATTCACCGAGGCCAGCAGTATCAACGCCACCATGATTAGTGGCGAGAAAGCCGCCCGTTTGATTCTCAAGGGTTAGGTTGTTCAATCGGGCCAGGTTTGTTAAAATAGCGCGAACCCTTTGAGCGAAAGGGGTTCCGCTATTTTTTGTTTTAAGAGTAATACAAGTTAATTCCAGGGATTTTTGGTTTAATGGCAACTGTTTCACCGCCGAAAGGCTCGTCTTCTGCTGGCTCAAAAGGTTCATCTTCGACTATCCGGCCCGCCCGTCGCAAACCCTCCAACGCCCCCGTATTCCTGGTGGCGTTGCTCGTGCTCGGTTTTTTCGTGGCCGTTTCGGCGGTCATTGCGACTGACGATGTAGCGGGGGTGCTGAGCACCTTTAGTTATTTTGGCTGGATCGCTGCCGGGTTAGCTGTGCTGATCGGGTTGGGTATCGCCGCCCGCCGGGGTAAGGCTTTCCTGGGGTTGGGCTGGGTTTCGGTGGCGTTGCTATTGCTGGCGGGGGCCGCCCTGGCCGGGGCCGCGCCTATCTTTTCCAACACCGCCCATGCCAGCCAGGCAAACCAGGCTTTTCAGCAGCAGAACTACGACCGGGCCATCACCGAATATCGCCTGACCAACGAAGCAACTTATTTTCACAAGGAGTTGCCCGAATCCTATCTTTTGTACGGCAACCAGTTGACCGCAGCGGGGGATTATCAGAAAGCCCTCGACCAGTACGCCCAGGTTATCAGCCCGGAACTCAAACCGAACGGCTTTGAAGTCCAGGTTCCCGATGCCCGCGCCAAGGCTTACCTGGCCTGGGCCGACAAGCTCGATACCGATAACGCCCGGCTTTATTCGACGTTTACCGCCGACCAGCGCGCCAGCCTGGATAATGACATGCTTTCCAAGTACGACTCGGCTATCAACGCCCAACCCTCGGAATCCCTGGCAAACCAGGCCAAGTCAGGCGTACGGAATATTCTCTACCGCCAGGCCGAAGACCTCAAAAACCAGAACAAGTTTGAAGACCTCGACGCCCTTTACCAGAAGATTTCTCTAAAATACCTGGATGGCACGCCGCAATCGCTCTCTGAACTGGAAAGCCGGATGGCTCAGAATTACCTGGAATGGAGCCGCCAGGCCACGACTAACCTTGACTACGATCAGGCTTTAACTCTCCTGGAAAAGGCTGAATCGCGGTACGCCAGCTATGACCCCAAGAAGGTTGATTCGGTCACGCCCGAAATTATTGATAACTTTGGCAAACTGGCCCCGCAGCTTATCACAGCAGGTAAGTACGACGAAGCGGTCAACCGGTTGGAAGGTGCTCTCAAGACCTACGGCTCCAAGGATAGCGGGAATGTTATCGCGAAGGCCCTTTTGAATAGCTATATCGAGTATGGCAACGACCTGCAAGCCCGCAGCAGTTTCGACGACGCCAAGAACCGTTTCAAACAGGCTTTCGATTTAAACCAGAAATACTCGTTCAACGATGCCAGGCCAAAAGCCAGCCTGGGTAAGATATATCTCTCTCAGGCCCAGACTGCCGAGCAAAAGGCCGACTATCCGAGTGCGATTGCCCTTTTCCGGGATGGTCTTAACACCCAGTATTTTAGCCAGGACGAGATTAATACGGCCAAGACCGAAATTTCGAGCAGTTACTACAAGTGGGGCCAGCAAACCGAACAGGCCAACAACCCCGACCGCGCCCTGGAAATTTACAAAGAAGGTTTGCAGAATAATATCTTTGACGCGGCCACTCGTCCCCTGGCATTGGATGCGGGCGGGAGTATCCTGCTCAAACGGGGTACCGATGCCGAGGCCAAGAATGACCTCGAAGGTGCTATCAAGGTCTACAACGACCTGGCCGCCGACCCGCTTTTCAAGGATAGCGCCAGTGGCAAAAGCCTGGCTACGATTGCCCCGAAAGCGATGTTTACCCTGAGTAACCAGTTAATTTCACAGGGCCGCCAGGGCGATACGGTCATAACCGACCTGAACAAGCTGACTGAAGCTCGAACCCTGCTGATAAGCATCACGACCAATTATCCCAAGTCGGACTACAACAGCCAGGCCAGGGATTTGTTGAACGCCCAGATTACCATGACGGGCAAGATTACCAACAACCAGGGCCAACCGCTTGGCAGTCGCCCGGTCCAGTTCTCGACCGATTTCAAGCTGTGTACAGCCTCCACCCCCGATAACGACCCCGATTGCCAGGGCCGCAAGGAGGGTATCGCGGCGAAAGGTGAGGTCAAAGGGTTTGATACGGCCCCCGATGGCGGTTTCGTGATAAAGCTGAATCCGGGCCGGACTTACTACTTTAGCTGGCAGGAGCGGGGCGGCAAATGGATTACCATACTGGTCAATAACCAGCCTGGGCCGACCGTAACCGTCAAGACCGATGGACTGGTCCCGGTCAACTTTAATTTTAGCACACCGACTGCTGCCCCGGCGCAGTAGGTTGGGCGGGTAAATGGCAACCCGTAAAAGCTGCCTGTTTGGCGCTATAAACCCGGAAATTCACTTTTTGGTGATAAGTTTTTTACCCTGGGAAGTTTATCAGGCGAAATTTTTTATAAGTTACGCTAAAGAAGCTCGCAAGAGAGCTAAAAATTATGAGGAGAGATTTTAGAAATGGTGCAGATTAACCGGGGTAATAATGCTCCGCCCCCGCCCCCCGTCCAGCGCATCCCACTTATTGCCGGGAACTGGAAGATGAATAAGACCGTGGACGAGTCGCTGGCCCTGATTGACGAAATGCTGGACGACCTGAACGCCTACGAAGAAGTGGAAACGGTGATTTGCCCGCCGTTTATTGCCCTATTCCCGGCCATGGAACTGATCGAGGATACCGAGGTCAAGCTTGGCGCGCAGAACATGTATTTCAAGGACAACGGGGCCTTTACCGGGGAGATTTCACCCCTGATGCTCCGGGAAGTTTGTGACTACGTTATACTGGGGCACAGCGAACGGCGCGGTTATTTCCACGAAACCAACGAGGATATAAACCTCAAGGTTAAGGCTGCCCTCAAATACGACCTGACCCCTATAATCGCGGTTGGTGAAAACCTGGCTCAGCGCGAGGCGGGCCTGACCGAAGAAATTATCGGTCTTCAGGTTGAGATTGCCCTGCGGGAAGTAAACTCCTACGACGCCAGCGGCATTGTTATCGCCTACGAACCGCTCTGGGCTATCGGGACCGGACGGGCCGCCTCGGGCGAAGTCGCCAATGATGTTTGCAAGTTTATCCGCCAGACCGTGGCGCGCCTTTATGACCAGTCGGTGGGCGACCGGGTGCGGATCCAGTATGGCGGGAGTGTTACCCCCGATAATATCAGCGAATTTATGTCCCAGTCCGATATTGACGGGGCCTTGGTCGGGGGGGCCAGTCTAAAGGCCGGGGATTTTGTTAAAATTGTAGCTCGGACGCAGGAATGTCTCGCTAAAAAGAAATAACATTTTCCCCAAAACCGGGTAAAAATTAATTACTAATTTAACCGTTATATAAAAAGAGAAGCTAAAGGAAATGGCGAGTAACCTTTAGCTTTTTTGTTACTTCTTTATTTTCTCCAAAATCACTTAAATGATTAAAAGTTTTCCATGGTTCAAAGGTAGAATATGAGGTGTTTCTGGTTATCTCCCCCGTTTCTTCAAGAAGGGCTAAGGTTAGTATAAATATATCCCCATTTAAAACCGTAACCCTTCAATTCTATCCGGTTATTATAAGGAATCTCTTAAAATTACTATTGACTCTAATATAATTTCAAGTTAAAATTAGATTAATCCATGTCTAAGGCAGCATGTATTAACTTAATTTCCTGAGACAAGACTGGCCCATATTGCCAATCAAATAGCAAACAGGTTTCTTTCACTGTGCAAAATTAATCTTGAAAATAATCTTATTGGGGTTGATACCTTCTATTTAATCTTTTAACAACCCTTTTGGATCGTGCTCGCTTGACTGGTTGAATAAAAGATTATATGTCAATTTGAAATAAGGCTTTTAGGGGTTTCCCAGGTTTCTGGCAGTTTCAATTCCCATCAAATCTAGAAGTTTTTATTAATTTTCTGGGGTTGTCCCTTTCTAAAGGGTGATTCCTCAACATTCTGGTTGAGTAAAATTTACAGTTTTTTAAATGTGTGTAATTGGAGAATGAAATGGCGGCGTTAATAAATAAGTCAAAAAAAGTCATTTACAAGGGTACCTGGGAGCTAATCAAAAAATCTAAACCCCGTCCTCAAATTGAAACCGTCTTTTCTCGGAAGGCCGAATATGAGCCAGGGTTTTTTGAATTCGTAAAAATATGTAAGGAACCGGCTTATATTGAGCCGAAATGGGGTTACATTATCACCAAAAAAGGGGTTATTATCGAGAATTCTTTACCCCGCGGGGCGGCCTCTACCCTGATATCCTGGCGGTTTGGTCTACCTTCTCCTCTTGAAGGTTTTAAGGCTCCTAAAGAGCAATATCCGAAAATTGTAAAATATCCCAAAGTCATCTCCCTGAGATATTTATGGGAATGGAATTATTACCATTTTTTTTTTGATGTTTTGGGAAAATTGAGCCTGATCGACTCCCTGAACATTGACCCTTCTATCCCCATTGTCCTGGGAAGATACGCCATGGAATTACCTTTCGTCAAAGAGATTATTAACAGCGGCGAATTCAAAAATAGGAATTGGATCATCCAGGATAATTCTTATGTCCTGGCAGACGAGATAATTTATTGTTGCCAGAAAGTGGGGCATAAGTTTATCGCGGATTATTTACTTCAACGATTGGATTTACCGGGTGACCAGCATGCCTTCAACGAGAAAATCTTTCTGACCAGGGGCACTTCCGCCACCAGGCGAATACTGAACAACGACGAGGTTATGACGGTACTCCGCGACTATGGTTTCAAGGTCGTGGACACTTCGAAATTACCTGTGTCCGAGCAAATGAAGATTTTCAACAAGACGAGATACCTTGTAGGTATTCACGGGGCCGGTCTCACCAATATTATTTTCCGGCAGGATGCCCCTTTATCCGTTCTAGAGCTGCATTGCGAGGGCTATATTAGCCCTGATTTCAAGGCAATTTGTAGGGTGCAGGGTTACGACTGGGATGATTTAGCCGGAGAACCGGAGTTTAAGAGCAGTCAGAACTCCAATTTTTATATTTCCCCCGAACTTCTTGCGGAGAAACTCAAAAAAATGCTCAATGTATCTTCCCTTTCAAGGGTTTAGTTGAGTGTGATTTTGAAATAACTATTAAGGAGAACAAAGCCTAAGTAAGGTATTAATAGTTGTACCGCTTCGGGCAAGAGAGTTAAACCTTTAGAGATACAAACGCGAGGTAAACTTTGATTTCAGTTTGTGTTGGTTCTATCAGAGGAAGCACTATTCAATATTTAATAAATTCGATAATCAATCAGAAATTTCAGGATTGGGAACTTATTATTGTAACGCAAGGTAATGATGAGGGATTACAAAATACAATAAAAGAAGCCATGAAAAAGGATGCTCGTATTCATACCTATCATATGGACCAATTTGGCAGAAGTCGCGCTTTAAATAAAGCCGTGGAATTAGCACGTGGCGATATATTTGCATTTACCGATGATGATTGTGAAGCTGCCGAAGATTGGCTGGAAATAATCAACCACCATTTTATGCAAGAGCCAGGTGTTGGAATAGTGGCTGGTAATTTAATACCTCCAAAGGTAAAAGGTATTAACATTTCAGCCTGCCCTGCAACTTATACTATTGAATGTATTTACAAACCTGCTGAGTCAGGTTATAGAGGACCTAAAGGTTTTTATTGGGGCGGGGCTAATTTAGCTGTTCGCCGTTCTTGCTTCGAGTTAGTAGGGCCATTTGATAATAACCTTGGGGTTGGCTCGGAATTCCCTTCAGCCGAAGATGTAGACTTCGGTTTAAGGGCCGAACTGTTAGGAGTTGTTATGTGGACAACCCCAAAATCTATTATTTACCATACTTACGGGCGCAGGTATGGCCTAAAAAATGTTCTAAACCATTTTCGCGGCTATGCCCTGGGTGGTGGCGCATTGGGTGCGAAATTGAAAGTATCGGGGCATTGGCTTTCCGAGGAGTGGGATCACCCGCAACCGTTTTTCAAAACTATTCGTAAATTTTTTCCTAATCCGCTTAAGGGTTTGTTATTTTTGTATACAACCCATTATAAAAAAGAGGGTTTCAGGGCTTATCAGGCTAAATATGTCCTGGCAAAGGAACAACCTTCAGATAAATTAGTAAAAGTCTAATACCTCTTAACTGTTTTGGTGGTGTGCATTTTCCGGCTATCTACCTGGCAGCACAACCAAAATAAAGTGGTGATAAATTGATACTCAATCTATCTTCCCTTTCAAGGGGTTTAGTTGCGCCTGGTATTTGAAACACCTTTTATCCCGACACTAAAAAACCTCCAGGCTAAAGGATTTTAACCGTTTAGCCAGAGGTTTTTTAGTGTTTCGAGAAAATATTAGTTAGCGGAACCGTACCGCCAGGTCGCGTAGTGCGCCCCGATATTGCCCATCTCAACCTTGAAGCCATCCGGGTTAGAAGGGGTGTAGGTCAGGACGCGCCGCTCGAAGACCTGAATCAGCACGTCTTTCTCCACGCCACCGACCGTGACCCTGGCCCAGTACGGATTACTCAAGGGCAACCCGATACTGTAGATCCAGTCTACCGCGTCACCCTGGATAAAGCTACCGTTTATCTTGATGGGACCCTGGCTGTTCATAAATGACCAGAATACGTCCGCGATGTTATGTTGGGTGGTGCCTACATAATTGGTCAGATGGACGTTATACCCTGCCAGCGAGCCATTGGTAGAAGTGTTCCCATTGCGATCAATCGTGTCAATCACTGTCTGACCGGTCCGGTCGGGTTGGCCGTTGTCGTTATTTAGGGTTGTAACGCGAGCGAAGGCGGCATAAGTTGGCGTATTCGGGTTGTTGCCACTGTCCCCCGCCGCCGGAATCTGGGCCGGACCCTGGCTGGCCGGAACAACATGGTTGTTGCCGACCTGGATCTGGCCGCTGACCAGTTCGCGGGCGAGCAAGCCGTTGGTCACATAATATTTATCCGTTGGGTTATCGTTCGGGTTGGTGATTTCCATACGGCTCTTATCCCAGTAGAGGACCGTTCGGCAGCCGCCGGGCGCCTCGTCGTAGGGCTCCTGGACGTAACGGTAGTTGGTCGGACCCCACATCCAGCTTCGTTTGGTCAGTCCAGAAGTAATAGCCGAATCGAATTTATCCCAGGTCGGCTGAAAACTGGCCCGTAAATTCGGAGCCCCTGAACTTGCACAACTTCCATTATTATTGGTTGGTGCCGGTGGGGCCGCTTTAGGCGGGGCCTGATGTTCGATATAAGTCGGGGCGTCGCTTACCTGGATGCTTAGCATGCCGTTCTGGGCGTTGACGGTACTTTGCTGGCCGTCCCGGCTGTAAACTTTGGCCGAACCGCTGGCGGTCGGAATGTTGACCGTACCCGACGCGCCATCGGCCCAGACCACGTCCACGTTCTGGCCATTCTTGGCAAAGCGGTACATTTCCAGGGGCAGGCTATCCTCGGCGTAGAAATCATCGAAATAGGCGGTGCCGCTGTAAGTTGTGCTTTTCGGCCAGCCGTCCAGCACCAATTCCATCCCTTTGAGCGGCATGGCCGGACTTACCGGGCCTGCCGGGACGTTCGGGGTGGAGAGTTGAGCTTCATAACGCTGCCAGCCCTGGCTCGGCGCACCCATCCGTCCGATGGTATAGACATAGCGCACGTTGTTGGCGTCAATGACGTGCAGGTGCATTTCAGTCTGGGTGGCGTCGCCCATGGCCCAGAAGCCGATTTTCTTTGGCGCGAAATTCAGGGCCGGGAAACTGGGCGGAATCAGACTGACATAGCGGTCCCGGCTGGTATTGGTCAGGTTATAGTCTACCTTGAGCGCCTGGCCGCTCCGGGCCTGGTCCGAGGTATAGCTCATAGTGACGCTTGCCGAACTGGAAGCATAGCAGTTCCAGTAGCCATTATTAGGCTGAGTCGCCTGGCAACTGGTCCCCGCCCCGGCATTGTCGAAGTTAAACAGGGTTGCGTAGCTGTTTGTCCCTTCGTAGGGGTCGACCTGGCCGAGCGGGGTTGCCCCGGTCAAGCGGGCTACCATTGACGCATAGGCATTGTAAGAAGGTTTGTGACTTTTCCAATCGGTCCCAACCAGGCCATACTGGTCGCGGGGGTTGGAAGTGTCGTCGTGGAACTGGTAGACAAAGAACTTCTGGACGTTTGTGGAAAGACCCATGGCGTAGGTCCGCACGATATAGTTGGCTTGCTGGTCGGCGGTCACTTGATTGTAGCGACCGGGGTCGGTGTCGGTCAGGTTAAAGCCGAACTCGGTGGCCCAGATAGGGCGGTTGCCGAGCCGAGCGGCCAGACCCTGGGCCAGGTTCATTCCGGCGCTCAACCAGTAGCCCCGCTCGGGGCTCATCGAGCCGTTCGGGGTATTAGGGGTCGGGTCGTTTACGTAAGGGTGAATCGCCAGGATGTCGAATTTATCGCGGCCCCCGGCGGCAATCATCGCGTCCATCCAGTCAAGGCCGTTGCCGACCGGGACGAAACCGGCGCACAACACTTTTATATTCGGGTCAATGGATTTGATAGTATCATAACTGACCGCCAGCAATTGGGCGTACTGGCCGGGGTCGGCGCTGGCGAAATAGCGCGGGTCTTGCGGCTCGTTCCAGATTTGCCAGTAGTTAACTTTCCCTTTGAAATGTGAGACGGTCTGCCGGACGTAGTTGGCCCAGGCGTTCAGGTCCGGCATGCTATAGGAGATGCTGGCGTTACCGGCTCCATCACGGGAAACATTGTATTCGAGCAACCCCAGCACCTGGATGTTCCGGGAGAGGGCGGCGTTGACGGCTTTGTCGGCGAAACCAAAATTCCACTGGCCGGGTTTGGGTTCGACCCGGTTCCAGCCGATTTCCTCGCGGGTCCAGCCCACGCCCATGTCTTTTGCTTGCTGGTAGGGCAGGCTGTAGTCATCGCCGCCACCGTTAGCCATATATCGCGATGCCCCCATAACATTCATGCCAAATGGCGAGTCAAAGCCAGTCCCGACCGTGGGGAAGGCGGCCTGGGTGGGAACTGCGCTAAAGGCGGCCAGGGTTAGCCCGGCTACTAACAGGACCGCCAGCCAGAAATTGAATTTGGTTTGACTAAAATATTGACCGGTATAGGATTTCGAAAAGGTCATTACTACTTCCTTGGTTAGTAAAATTTAGATAAGAGCCCGGAAAAGAAAATAATTTGGGCAAAGCTTGTATGATTGGGGTAACAACTGAACGACTAATTGTTCAGATTAAAGAACATTGGCGCCAGGCGAAAGAAAAACAAGTCAATGATATACCGGCCCCTGAAAAGAGGCTGGGCTTTAATATACGTTATGAAAATGGCTCTCAAAATAGCCTTTTAGGATAGGACTTTTGGTCCCGTTGGGTTCGACAATGTCTATAATGAAAATTACCGTAAAATCCAGGACTGAACTGCTAACTAACCTGAACGGGCGGGCCCGCGCTCTATAATCCGACCCTTTGTGTTGGCGGAAAGCTAAAGGTTTGAAGCATTTTAACATACCGGGCTGGTTGTGTCCCCGTTTTACAGTTAAAGTTTTTATACATGCAAAGGAAGTAAAAAAGTACGCTGTTTGGTTATATGCTAAAATTCCTTTAACTGCCGGTTTTAGTAGCACTAATATAGAAAGTTAATCACATGTATATTCCGCCTGATGCCCAGTTTTACCTCGATACTTTACGTGAGATAGTATCTATCCCGACAACCTCCTATCATGAGCAGGCGATAGGCCGGGCTATCCGGGCTTTTCTCGACCGCTACGCTATCCCATATGAGGTGGACCCCTACGGCAATATCATCGCGCATTATCAGAAAGGCGCGCCCTGCCGCCCGCTGGCCCTGATGGCTCATACCGACCACCCGGCCTTCGAACTGGAAGCGGCGGGCAGTTTTGCGGAATATCCACAGGCCAACTGGTCAGGCCGCTTGTTGGGTGGGGTGATGCCGGATTATTTCAAAGAGCCGTTCGAGGTGCGGGTCTTTGTTAGCAACGACCTTTCCCGGCCAATACCCGCTACAGTCGTGGGTGGGGTCAGGCTGGGCAGCCCGCGTGATTTCCGGCTTTTTCTAAAGATTGAGGAAGACAGCCAGGAGTTACAACCGGGAAACTTTGGCATCTGGGACTTGCCCGATTTCGAATTAAGGGATGGGTTCATCCACGCGCGGGTGCTGGATGACCTGGTCGGATGTGTAGCCGCGATGCTCACCCTCTGGAAACTGGTCCGGGATGGTGCCGAAACCAATGTCTACGGGGTCTTTACCAGGGCCGAGGAAGTGGGGCTGGTCGGGGCCGAAATGGTCTTCCAGCAAAAGCTGCTCCCGGAAGATACTTTCGTGGTTTCGCTGGAAGCCTCGCGGACCTTGCCGGGCGCCCTCCAGGGGGAAGGCCCGGTCGTGCGGGTGGGGGATAGGGCTTTCACCTTTAGCGAGCAAGCCGAGTTTGTCCTGAAACAGGCCGGGAAGAATTTGCAGCAGCGTTCCGAGGATGGGCCGGTCAAGGTCCAGCGCCAGCTTATGAGTGGTGGGCGGTGCGAGGCCAGCACGGCTATCCTGATGGGGTATACCGCCACCGGGCTGGCGTTCCCACTCGATAATTACCATAACATGGGCAAGAATAACCGCCTCGAAGCCGAAAATATTCACCAGGACGATTTCCTGACCGGGGTCGAGCTTTTGCAGGAAGCGGCTACCCTTATGCCAAAGCTGGAAGAACTCTACGCCGCCCAGTGGGCGTCGGAAGCGACCGCCCAGCCCCTGATTGACCGCCTTATAGAAACCAGGGAAGCTTAAAGAGAAAGTTTTAAGCTTATGCTTCTTTTTCGCCCTACCGGGCTTAAAGAGTTACAACTGGTCTTCGATTCGGGGATGCGGGCCTGGCCGCCGCGGTTACCGGAGCAACCAATTTTCTACCCGGTCTTGAATTACGAATACGCCGCCCAGATTGCCCGCGATTGGAACGCCAAAAGCGCTCCTTTCGCCGGGTACGTCACCGAGTTCTCGGTTAGCGACGATTTTATTTCCCGGTACGAGCGGCGGGTGGTCGGGGCACGCCAGCACGAGGAGCTATGGGTTCCGGCGGAAGAACTCGAAGAATTGAACCGGCATATTGAGGGTCGTATCCGGTTGAACGGGGCTTTTTTCGGACCCGGTTTCGAAGGTTATATTCCTGACCGGGGCGGGTTTCGTAATAAAAACGCCTGGTGGCAATTCATGATTATGGCCGGGACGTTTACCCATGGGATTATGGATTTTCACATGGAGATAAAGGTAAATCCCCTGGCGGTCTTTTTGCATTTCCCCTACTGGAAAAAGGAAAATTTCGAGGAAATGGGTATTGAACCTGCCGAACAGCAAAGAGTTCTAGCTGCTATACAAGAGTTTTGGGCCCATGACTTCCCACAAATCGAGTTACCGGGTTAAATTCCTAATCAAACCCGAATTAGCCGGGGCTGACCGCGCCTGTCTGCGGGTCTAGCACCCGACTATTATTTTTCCCGTTAGCGTCCTTAACCGCAAAATATAATTTGTTATCAGGCTGCCAGGTTGGTTGGTTCGCCACATTTTCATCGCCTAGCTTAACTTCGGTCTTTTCACCTGTTAATAGATTTATTACGAAAGCCTGGGCATCGTCAGTGGAAAAAGGTTCCGGGTTAAGAGCGGTGCGCCACTGGTTGAAAAAGAGCCAGTTAGTGTTATGCGTTTCCACCGAGAAGCGCCCACCCCCGATTTCTGGTCCGGTCAGGATTAATTTGACGGTCTGGGTGTCCGGCTCGAACCACCAGAGTTGTATGTTGCCGCCGTTCTGGGCGTTAGTCTCTCTCATCCCGACTTCCACCAGAAAATGATTGTCCGCAACTGTCGCAACCATGTTTACATAATTGTAAAGCTGGCAACTTTGACAGGGTGGGTTGGAAGGTTCGGAAATGGCCGGAAAAATTTTAAGTAACTCGTCTTTATTTGAGTTTGAAGGCCGGTAGTTAATCTCGTAATCTCCAAGCGGCCAATCGGGCCAACCACCCCCTGCCCCATTTTTGAAAGCTGGGTATTTAATCCAGAGCGCGCCGTTATTCCCCTTTGCTTCCATTGGCATTCCTGTTAAGGCTCCATTTGAAGATGTATAGGGCTGGAGTAACTGCCAGCGTGCCCCGTCCGATGTTGGAATCACCCACCCCGGCGCTGCTTCTAGGTTGCTTTCAGGGGTTGAGGTAGTTGTTGCGATAGTTGCTACCGGGGTAAACTTTGCCACCGTCGTAGCCGTTGTTACAGAGGTTGGCACCGAAGTTGGCAGGGTTTTACCCGTAGGAGTAGGGGCGGGTACAGCCGTTGGGGTGGTAAGGTCGCCACAAGCCGCCAGGAAAAGTAGCCCGGCCAATAGAAAGGCGGGAATTTTTCGGTTAAAGCAGGTCATATTTGCTACCTCCCTTAGTCAGGATTTTTTAGCAAAAAGGTCTAGTCAGCAAAGAAGCCGCCGTTTTTCAGGCGCGTTTTGTAGGTCTTGAGCGGGTTGTTACGACGGTTCTCGCTAACTTCCGGCAGACGCACCAGGGCGGCGGTCGGTGAGATGCGCCGCTCGATACTGTCCGAGAACTGTTTCGAGTTTATCAATTCGTCCAGCACCGCTGGGTCTTCTACCTCAAGGAGCGTCACCTCGGCAATTTGGACCCGTTTGAACCCTTTACTCCAGTCTTGCAACGAAATCGCCAGGTTCTGGGGGAGAGGTTGAGGGTTGCGTTTTTGGAGCCACTCCTGGATTTGGGCCACGGTCAGACCCGTTTCCAGGCCGCGCAGCACCGATTCTTTTGTCAGGGTGTAGAGGCTAACCTGGTCAAGCTTCTTCAGGTCGGCAAATTTCTCCAGGGTCCAGAGCGTTTCTACTTCCGGCGCAAACAGCATAATCTCAAAATTGGGCTGGACCAGCAAGGGATAGGGTGTCCGGGGCAATTCGCTAGAGCCTGGATTGGTGCGACCACATACCTCGGCCCCAAACTCGGTCAGGCTGAATGCTACCGCCCTACCCGTTTCCGAACGGCCAATCTGGACGATACCGAGCCATTCCAGGACTGTTTGAAAGGTTTTCTGGATAATGGTGCCCTCGATTTGCAGCCATTGTTTGCTCAAATCGGTCAGCCGTTTCAAGCCAATCATTTGCAACAGGTCGCGGCGCGGGAGGATGAAGTAAGGGTTTTCGCGCTGGACCTTCTGGATAAGGTCGTCCAGGGAATACCAGGCCCCCGGCTCGCACTCTTTGAGCCACTCCACCATTGTCCGGTTGGCCTGTCCAAGCGTTTTTATGTTGTGGTAATAATAAGGAAATTCCACCGGTCCGCTCCAACCGGGGCTGTTGAGCCAGTGGTCAACCACTTTACGCATTTGTCGGGAAAAATCGAGTTCAAGCCAGGCTTCAAACTCTGCGCCCGGTTGCAGCCGCCAGGTCTGGGATTCGGTTCTGTATAACGACAGGGCAAAACACATTCGCACCAGGAAGTCGAGACGCTGGTATTCCGGCCCGGAGGTGTCCTCGCCTGATAGGGAAAGGGGCCAGAGTTGAGAGCTAATTTTTTTCAGGTCGCGCTTGGGTATCAGGGCCTGGTTGGTCAGTTTAAGGTCATTGGTCGTAATGTAGTTTAGAAAGGTCAACATGTCCCAGGCCAGCGCGTAAGGCGGAAAAAGCGTGGGCCGTCCCGGCGGGTTGACCGTTTGCAGGGCTTCGGTAGGAGCTACCGGGGCCGATTTCCGGGGTTGCTGGATTTCCTCCGGGATAAAAACCATGTTTTCTCCACCTTCGAAGGCTTCCCAGACCAGTTGCACATCCAGCAGCGGGCGCAAACTCCGCCCCAGTCGTTTCAGGCTGACATAATCTCCCAGCAAGTCTCCAAGGGTAGTTCGGCCCCCTTTCATTTTGAGCAGCTTGAAAAGTTCCCGGCTGGTCTCGCCCATGTCTGCCAGCACCCGCTCTTGTTGAGCCTGGTCGGTGAGAGCCTGGACCAGTTCGGCGATTAGTTGGGCCGGGGTGGCGTTACCTAAAAGCCCGGTCAGGTTCCAGGTCTCGGCGGATTGCTCCAACCTTTCGATTTCAAGGGCGTAGAGCAAGTTTTTCAGGGGTAACTGGGTCTTTTTGAGGGTAGGTTGACCGTTCCCCGGATCGCTGTCGGTTTTTTTCTCGGCCAGCAGGCGGGCCAGGGGCCGGGCCAGTTCGCGGGGTACTACCAGGCTGGTCTGGATTGTTTTCAAAGACCCGGCCAGTTTGTCGCGGTTACGCCCGCCGTAAATCTCTCCCCAGCCTGGCCGGGGTTTGGGTGGAGCAGGATCGGGCTGGGGCGATGGGCTTTTGTCGGTGACCAGGTTTTTTTCTTCCATGAGCACCCCGGCGGCTTTGAGCGTTTTAACCATTAACTCCCGGTCGGCGGCTTCCGGTTGCTGCCGGACAAGTTCGTCGGAGGAAATGGTATAGTCGGGCAGTTCGAGAAAGAAAGCTAGCCAGGCGGCCTGAAAAGGGGTCAGACTGTCCACGTAGCGGCGTTCCAGGAACTCGTTTTGCATCTCCTGGGCCAATTGGAAAGTATTGCCGGTAAAGAGACGGTCGGTCAGGTTAGCCTGCCAGGTTTCCGCGATAAAACGTAATTCACTCGCCGATTTTTGATTCAGGTAGGCAACCAGGCTTTTCATAATTGTTTGAGAATAGCGGCGTAAAGCGCCGGAAGTAAGGGTTAAAATTACCGGATTTAAAAGATTTTGGCAGTATACAACGGGCTAAAGTTTAGCATATTTGCCCGTTAAATTGTTAGCAATCCCCTGGCGCCGGTTAGACAAAAGATTAGCCAGAAGTTAGTATCGTGGCACCGATTATGCTATAAAAAGGGCTGGCACAGTTCTTGCTTATAGATTATAACGTAAATTAAACACTAAATTTTAGAAAACCGTCTATCATAGTATATATGGTTTCGGTAATTTATTTACCTGGGGCATTATAACATGGGCGATTGCCGGAATGATTTTGCCAGCGTCCGGGAACGCGGCAGGTAATAAAAAGCCGTAAGGGTAAAACCAAAAAATTATTTATCAGGAAGTTTTGAGAAAACCATTAGATAGTAGGCTAGAAAGCAAGCACTTTAACTATGGTTACTAACAATTTAAGAGGAGGCGAGTAATTGGACCTAAGTATTGGATTATCGCAGGAGCAACAGGTCAGAGTCTCGCCCAGTTTGATAGCTTTGAACCAGATCCTGGCGCTTAGTAGCCAGGAACTTCAAGAAGAAATCCGCCGCGAAATAGAATCAAATCCGGCCCTCGAACTGGACGAACGCCAGGTCTGCCCAACTTGTGGCAGTTCATATAACGGGCGGGTCTGCCAGCGCTGCCTGGCCGAGAACCCCGGCAGTGGTGCCGCTAACCGCCTGAGCGGGGAGCGCAAATCTACCTCGGACGAATATACCGATTCGAATGAAGATTATTACATTCCTGATGAAGGTTGGTCGAGCGGTGGAGGCCGGGGTGGGGACGAAGAATTCGACCCGATTACGATTGTTGCGGCGGAAATGTCCCTTTCCGAGCGTATCCTGGTCGACCTTTCGACCGTCCTGAACGAAGACCAGATGCCCATTGCCGAATTTTTGGTGGGTAGCCTGGACGAACGTGGTTATCTTTCGACCAGTCTCGAAGCTGTCGCCGATACCTTCCAGACCGACGAGGAAGAAGTCCTGACGGTCCTGAAAGAATTGCAGAACGTGGCTCCCCCAGGCGTAGGGGCTCGTGACTTCCAGGAATGCCTGCTTATCCAGGTCCGCTTCCTCAAAGAGCAGGGCGTCGAAGACCCGAATGTCCAGAAGATGATTGAGGAACACTTTACGGCCCTCGGTGAGCATAAATACGGCTATATCGCCCAGCAGATGGGCATTTCCGTCGATGATGTCCACGCCACCCGCGAATTCATCAAGAAGTATCTCAACCCGTTCCCGGCAGAAGGCCAGACCAGCGATGTTAACGGGGTCCAGATGAAAAGCGGTGGGGCCAAGGCCGGGTATGTCGTGCCGGACGTGATTATCTCGGAGCGCGAAGGCCAGTACGAGGTCGAGGTGGTCGAGTCGAAACGGTTCTACCTCAAGGTTAACTCGATGTACCAGAAGTTGAGCAGCGAGATGAGTGGGGCCGGTGTCGACACCAGCGATGCCGACCGCGAACACGTCCGCCAGTACGTGGCGCGGGCGAAGTTCTTTATGTCGAACATCAACCAGCGCCGCGAGACCATGCTCAAGATTACAAAGTGCCTGGTCGAGACCCAGGAAGAGTTTTTGCGCGACGGCGTGCGCGGCCTGAAACCGTTGACCCGCTCGATGCTGGCAAGCTATATCGGTATCCACGAAAGCACCGTCAGCCGGGCCACCGCCGGTAAGTACGTAATGTTACCCAACCGCAAGGTAATTTCTTACAGCGATTTCTTTACGGCTTCGCTGAGCGTCAAAGACGTTATTAAGGAGATCATCGAAACGGAAGGCCGCAACCGGGTCAAACCGCTGACCGACCAGGATATTGTGGAGCGGTTGGAAAACCGCGGTATCCGGGTAGCCCGCCGGACCGTCGCCAAGTACCGGGCCCAGCTAAAAATCCTGCCCTCTACCCTTAGATAAATAAAAAACTTTCGATTTCAGGCAAATATAACAAGAGGGGTCCGTTCGGACCCCTCTTTTATTTTTCTTTAGTTTATTTTCTCAACTTTACCGGGCCGATTGGAGGGTTGGCCTGATATAGAGGTCGAGGCGGCTGTTACCGCGCAGGGCCGTGAGCGGAATATCCTTGCCGATGACCTCGCTGGTCAGGTGGCGCTGCAACTGGAAGATGCTGGCGACCGGCTGGTTGTTGAGCGAGAGGATCAGGTCGCCCGGTTTGAGACCGGCGCGGGCGGCAGGGCCGTTCTCGGTCACTTCCACGACTCCAACCCCGGTTTTGTGGTTGAGGTTCAGGCTGCGAATGACCGGGGCCGGGATGGGCTGTTGTTGGCAGCTTATCCCGATAAAACCGCGCGAAACCTTGCCATCTTTCATCAACATTCCAGCGACCCAGCGGGCGGTGTTGCTCGGAATGGCGAAGCAGATACCCTGCGACATCGCGATAATAGCCGTGTTTACCCCGATAACCCGCCCGTGGCTATCCACCAGGGGACCGCCGCTATTGCCGGGGTTCAGGGCAGCGTCGGTCTGGATGATATTCTCAATTAACCGCCCGCTCTGGTTGTTAAGAGTCCGCCCGGTCGCGCTGACCACACCTGCTGTGACGGTATTTTGAAGACCGTTGGGGTTGCCGATAGCGATAACCATCTGGCCGACCCGCAAGGTGTCGCTGTTGCCGAGCGTTACCTGGGGCATGTTGTTACCGGTGCTGGCCCGGATAACCGCCAGGTCAGTTTCAGGGTCTTGCCCGACCAGGTGAGCGTCGTAATCGGCCCCATCGGAGGTGGTAATCTTAATTTTGGAGGCATCCCCGACCACGTGATGGTTGGTCAGGATATAACCGTCCGAGGCGATAAAGAAGCCGCTTCCGGCCCCTTTTACCTCATAAGGGTTCTGACCGTAGCCGCGCCAGCCGTTATAACGCGCCTGGCGACCGCTCAGAGGTTTATTAACTGTTATATTGACGACGGCGGGACTGACTGTCTCCGCGACCCGCACAACGGCCTGGCTGTAGGCATCGAGGAAGTCGGCGGCTTCCTCGGGAGTATCAAAATGGTTGGTGGCCGACCCGCCGACCCCGGCAGTAGCGGACCCGGCTGTTAATTTATAAGGCGCGGTCTTATCATGAAAAGAAGAATCTTGAAATTGGTCTTGCATATCAGAAACCCTCTCTAATAACACCTGGAAAGTTAATCTAAAAATATATTAAAAATCGTTGCACGTTTAATAAATGGGTTCCTGGTTTCGGTGGGGAAAGGTAGGGCGCTCTTTGCTAAAAGCAAAAGCCATAAATTTTGACTGAGTTGGCGTATTGTAGCATATAATGTGTTAGAAACTCGTTAGCAAAAATGAGCCTGTTTTGAAAAAAGAGCGAAGATACCGAAACTGTTATTGCCCGGGTTGCGTAATACCAGGGTAGGAACTTGCTATTGAATGTAGTTGGCGATTGGCTACGAGCCACAAAACCAGGAGGCTTTTCCTTTGTCCGTTGTTAATCGCGGTCGCCCGGCACCCCCTGCCCCGGCGCCAGTCCAGAACCGGCCACCTGCGCCCAGTCCGAACCGGGCGCCTACTTCGATGATTGGGCCAGCCCGGCGCAGCCGTTTCCGGCCAGAATTTCGCCTCGATACCCTGCGCGGCCAGTTAACCCTGGGCGGCTGGATACTGGCATTTCTGGCAGCCCTGGCTTTCCTGGCGGCCATAACACTGACCGGCTCTCGCATTGATAAGTTCCAGCAGATTGCTTCGGTAGCGGTGCCCGGTATCAACGCGGCCAACCAGGCGACGCAATTGTTGTCCGGTGAGGTTTCTAACACGGCGGATTACATCCTGGCCCAGAAAGCCCCGACCCTTGGCGCTTCCGGCACGGTAAGCAACACCACCGATGTGGCCCAGGCCAAGCAGACAATTCTGAAACAGATTGAGTCGCAGCGCGCCCAGTACGATTACGCCCTGCAAAACGGTTATACGGCCCTGGCCTCTTACCCGGCAGGTTTCAAACCGGATGCCCAGACTGCTCTTGGTTATCTCAGCACCTGGAACTCCCGGCTTCACGATGCCCTGGCCTACGCGCGCGGCCTGGCCGACAACAACCAGCTTGACCAGGCGACCACCGCTTTCCTCAACGGCCAGAACGATTATTACCAGCCAGTCATTTCAAGCCTCTACTTTTTGCGAAGCGTCCATATCAACCAGCTTGAGGAAGCCGCCGAGGATGCCAATAACGCGGCAAACCTGCAGGTCTACCTGGCCGCCGCCGCTACTATCATCTTTGTGGTCTTTTTGCTGGTGGTCAACATCTGGCTGACCGTGCGGACTAAACGCGTCCTGATTCCCCTGGTAAACCTGGCCCTGGTCATCATCATCGCTTACTCGGCCTTCCTGTGGGTGACTTTTGCCAATAGCAGCCAGAATTTGCAGCAGGTCGTATCCAGCTATAACCGGACCGCTCTTTTAAATGACGCCCAGCTTCACGCGACCGACGCCGCCGCCGACCAGGTCCAGTGGGTTATCGGTGGGAGTATCCAGGGGACCACTTTTACCGGGGATCCCCTTTACGAGCAGGATTTTAAGGACCAACTGGAGCTTTTGCTGGCGACCAAAGACGCGAACGGCAACACCGTCACGACCCCGGCTTCGCTTCCGACCTGTCCGACTTCGCAGGCGGGGCGGAATGCCTATAAAGCGGTTGGCACCCTGGCCGATGTCTGTCGGGGCCTGACCGATACGGCCCAGGTCAACTCGCTGAACAATTTTATCCGCGATTACAAAGTGTGGCTCCAGAGTGACACCAATTTCCGGGCCCAGGTGACGGGTGGTAACGTGGCCGCCGGGCTAAATATCCGATCCGGGGATGGCACCACCGCTTATAGAGCTATAACCAACGACCTCAACACCCTGAAAGGGCAGGCGGTAGCCGATTACAACCAGCGCAGCAAGGAAGGTAACGACAGCCTGAGCCTTTCGCTACTCCTGGCCTGGGTGGTCTTCCCCCTGGCTTTGTTACTGGCCGAGGCCGGGATTGTAAACTGGCGGCGGGAATTCTAAAATGGCCTTTCACCGCGTCTTTCCGAAGAACAGCGAGGAACTGGAACTGAAACTTATGAAGAACTTTACGGTGAAGTTACCCCAGAAGAATATTTCGAAAATCGCGGCGGTCCTGGCCCTGGCCGTCCTGGCAAACATAGTGTTGCTGGCCGGGAGCGTGGCCGGAGCGCCCGGTCCGAACCAATTGATTCAGGGTGCGGTAAACGCCGCCCAACCGGCTATCGTGGCCGCCCCCGGCGCGCAGACCAGCGGCACCATCACGATTTATTCGAGTTTGCCCCGGACCGGCAGCAGCAAAGACCAGACTATCACCCTCGAAAACGCCATGCAGATGGCCCTGGATGATTTCACCAACGGCACCGGCAAAATTGGCAATTTTACGATCAACTATCAGAAGTTGGACGACGCCTCGGCGGCGCTCGGCCAGTGGGACCCGGCTGTTGAAAAGGCTAACGCCGATAAAGCCGTGGCCGACCCGGACGCGATGGTCTACCTGGGAACCTATAACAGTGGCGCTTCCAAAATTTCTATCCCGATTCTCAACGCCGCCAATATGGTAATGATTAGCCCGGCGGCGACTTACCCCGGCCTGACCAAAGCCGTGGCGGGTGTTACCGAAGGTAACGAACCGGCGGTCTATTACCCGAACGGCCCTCGCAATTTCTTCCGGGTGGTTGTGACCGACGACCTGCAAGGCCCGGCGGACGTCAGCTACGCCGTGAGCGCAGCCAACGCTAAACGGTTTTATGTCATTGACGACTCTCAATCTTACGGTAAGGGTCTGGCCGACGCTTTCAGTAACGAGGTGAGGGCGCGGGGTCTGGCCGTCCTGGGCCGGACTTCGATAAATGGCCGGGAGAGTGACTATCGCGCCCTGGCCCGCCAGATTCGCGACCTCAACCCCGACTTTATCTTCTTCGGCGGGATTGCCCAGCAGCAACCGGGCAAGTTGCTGGCCGACCTGCGGGCAGTGGGAATTACCGCGCCGTTTATGGGCGGTGACGGTCTGAACAACCCGGCTTTTGTCAAGGAAGCGGGGGTCGCCGGGGAAGGGGCTTTTAGCTCTATCAGCGGGGTGCCGGTGGACAAATTACCGGCTAAAGGCCAGGACTTCCTCAAACGCTACCAGGCCAAATATGGCGCGCCTTCCAACTATACCATCTACGCTTACGAGGCCATGACCGTAGCCCTGACCGCTATTCAGAAGGTCAACGCCAAGGACCGGGCCGCTATCCTGAGTGCGGTAGCCGCCACCAAAGATTTTGACGGTGTTACCGGTAAATGGAGTTTTGACCAGAACGGCGACACAACCCTGAGCGACTTCGCGGTCTACCAGATCCAGGACGGCAACCTGGTTTACCGGACCCAGACCAAGCCGAGGTCGTAAAATAGTAGTCAGAGGTCAGAAGCCAGTAGTCAGCGAGATTACGCGCAAAGGCTTAATAAACTGCTTTCAGACAAATAAAGAGGGACACTTTTACGAGTGTCCCCTTTTGATTCAGATCACAAAATTTTAGAATTTACTGACTTCTGGCTGCTGACCACCGACTACTTCTCATAATCCCGCCAGAGCCAGCGCAGGGTATCGGGGAAAATCGAGCCGCCGTGTTTGAGCGAGTGACCACCTTCCCCAAAGATGTACTGGTAATCGTAGCCCCGGTAGGCCAGGGCCGACGCCATTTCCTGGTTAGCCAGCGGCCAGTTGCCAAAGACCACGTCCAGGTCGTTTGAGCCTGACTGCAAGAAGACCCGTAACGGTTTAGCGGCGTTGCGGCGAATAAGCGAGGGGTAGTTGTGGCCGCCCCGAATATCCGTGAAACTGCCGCAGTGAGTAACCACCTTGCTAAAGGCGTCGGGCCGTTCCCAGGCAACCGTAAAGGCGCAAATGCCGCCCGAACTGATGCCGCAAATGGCCCGCCCCGCCGGGTCAGAAGTAATCGAAACGTTCTTTTCGACGTCCGGCAAAAGTTCTTCGAGCAGGAAGCGGGCGTAGGTGTCGCCCAGCGAGTCGTATTCGATACTGCGGTTGTCGGTCCCACCCCAGATGGGCAGACCCGGCCCCTTGTCGCCCGGTTGGACAAAGACCCCGATAGTCACCGGCATTTCTCCCCGGTGAATCAGGTTATCAAAGACAGCGAGGGGATTTACGTCCGGTCCCAGGTACAACTTACCATCCTGGAAGACCATCAGACAGGCCGGTTTAGCCGGGTCATATTGGTTGGGCGTATAGACCCAGTAATCGCGTTCGACGCCGGGGTAAAATTTCTCGCTGGTAAAATGATACCCGGTTAAAATGCCTGTCGGTACCCCCTCGTGATGGGTGGCATCGGGGCCGGGTTGGTAGGGTTCGGTGGACGTGGCGTTCTTTGTAACAAACGCCATGTCTTTTGGGGATATTCCCGTTTCAGGTGAATCATTGGGGGTTTGTGCTGGCATGGCTCTTTAGACTCCTTATACTTCGAATCAGGTCTTCAGGATACCATTTTTGGTAAATTATAGAAACCACGAAGGCTTCTAATTAAAATCGTCGGTATCATCCTCTATTAGGGAAGGTTCGCCGTAACGGTTGCTTTTACCGGAGTCGACCCGGCGGTGATTGGCCGGTTTAAGCCAGCGCAAAGTAAACCAGGCCATCAAAGTGACCAGACCCCCCATAATATACATCCCGGCACCGACCATCATTCCGACGGCGGCGGTAATCCAGATGCTGGCGGCGGTGGTCAGGCCCCCCACGCTATTCCGGCTGCGCCAGATAGCCCCGGCCCCGATGAACCCGATACCGGTCACTACCTGGGCCGCCAGGCGGGCAGGGTCGCGGTTAGTTCCAATCCCATCGAACCCGTAGATAGAAATCAACATGAAGGCGGTAGCCCCGACCCCGACCAGGATATGGGTCCGTAACCCGGCGGGGCGGTGGGCTTTTTCCCGTTCGAAACCGATTATACCGCTCAATACATAAGCCGCGACCAGGCGCAAGGCCATATTAAGTTCATTGTTAAGGCTGGAGAAGTTTAGAAAGTCCATAGCATTTGTCCCTAAATTCACGCCAAATTAAACCTGATTATAGTCCTAATTTAACAACTTGTTAACAAGTTGTGGGGCGAGTCGCGATAGGCAAATCCAATCAATTTCAGGCCAATGAAATATTTATACCATAATTTCCAGATTAATGCCCACGTGTGCAGATTTACGGAAATGGGCGATGTTGTTAACAGGTTGTTAAAGGAAGAATTTAAAGAAAGCTTTGCATCAACCTAAACAAACCTTTACATTTAGGACCAATTAGTGTTAAATAAGGCCAGACATCACGGCGTGTTTTACCTTTAAGAAAAAAAGAATTTATCTCGCGTACGGCCCGCAGGGTGCCAGGTGGCATTGTGCGGCATTGGGAGGTTTTGGTTTGGTTAGAAGTAAACTGTTTCACCTGTATTCATCTTTTATCGTCCTTTTAATTTTAGCCGGGTTACTGGCGG
>MKTJ01000036.1:194308-218765 GCA_001898225.1 Chloroflexi bacterium 54-19 | reverse complement strand
TACCGCTGTTGCCACGACTGCCGCCATTACCACGGCCCCGGCAACCACCGCCAGCACCACGGTAGCCGCGACTACGACGGTCCCTACGACCGCCGCTGCCACCACGGCCCTGGCGACTACAGTGGCTAAGACTACCGCCCCGGCGACCACCCCTGCTAAAACAGCGGTCCAGGCAACCACGGCGGCCCCTGCCACGACTAAAGCGGCGGCCTTACCCCCGATAAAAAAGGGTGTGGTCCTCGAACCGATGACCTGGCTGGCTCAGACCTGGAACAATTGCGCGCCCGATTCGGCGGTGATGGCACTCAGCTATTATGGCGTGACCTTGACCGAGGCCCAGTGTATGGCGGCGCTTCGGCCCAACGCAGGCGATAAACACGTCGAGCCGGAAGAATTGGCCGCGTTTATCCAGAGCAAGGGCTTCAAGACAATGATACGGGAGAACGGCACGCTCGATATTTTACGGCAGTTCCTTTCGGCGGGTATCCCGGTGATTACCCAGCAGTGGCTGCACGAAGGCGACGACATCGGCCACTACCGGGTCATCCGTGGCTACGATACGGCTACCAACACCCTCATTTTCAACGATTCGATGGACCGCAAGGCCAAAACCGTGGTCGGAGTTGATTTACAGACAACCCTCTGGAAGGGCTATGACAACCGCTACTTCCCGGTCTATACCGCCACCGAAGAACCAACCGTTATGGCTATTCTGGGTGCGGATGCTACCCCCCAGGCCAACATGGACCGGGCTTTGAGCGCGGCAGCCAAATATACCGAAGCCAATCCCGGCGATATTGACGGCTGGCGCAACCTCGGTTATCTCCGCTCGGTCAATGGCGATTGCCAGGGTGCGATTGATGTCTGGGAGCAACACCTGACCAAGATGCTCAAACCGAGCGAGAACGGCCCCTACAACCGCTTCCTCTGGTACCAACTCTGGCCGGTTCGCTGCTATAACAAGCTCGGTAACTATCAGGCGGTTATAAAGATAGCCCCTAACGAAATCGAGAAGGCCAAAGTTTTCGCCGAGGCCCGTTACGAGTATGCTATCGCGCTTATGAACACCAACAAGAAACAGGACGCGATTGCCCAGTTGAAAATGGCCTTGCTCGACGACCAGAACTGGCAAGCCCCGACCCAATTGCTCGAAAAATTAGGTGTGAGTTAAAACTTGCAAAACCGCACTACCAGGCGGCCCACTCCCTTTAGCGCAGGGGGGTGGGCCACCGCCTCTTTTATTATCGGCTACGCGGTCAGTGGCCTGCTCTATTTGCCCTTGGCCCGCAAACTCGAACCGGGCGACTTCGGACTTTACACCGAAGCCAGCCTGATTTTTTCTGCGCTAACCATAATGATTGAAACGCCCCTGATTCGAGCGATGGTGAGGATGCCGGGCCGCCGCCACGAGGTAGCCCAGGCGACCTTTGGCCTCTCGATTGTGCTGGGGCTTGGCGGAATGCTGTTGTGTGGCCTTTCCGGCTGGCCCTTCTCCCTGGTTTACAACGAGCCGCGTCTGGTTGGGGTGTTATGGATAATGGCCCCGGCGGTTCTGGCGGTCTCGCTCGGTGTGGTACCACACGCGATTCTTATCCGTGAACTTGAATTTCGCCGCCGGATTCTGCCTGAAAGCATCGCTATCCTGGCTGGCGCGGCGGTGGGCATCACGGCGGCTTTCCTGGGGGCGGGGGTCTTTAGCCTGGTGATTTATGCCATGCTCCGCGCCGTCCTGAATACCGTGGTGGCCTGGCTGATTGTGCGCTGGAAACCGGGTCAGGGTTGGGGCGGCTGGCAGACCTGGCGGGAGGTATTGGGTTTTGGTATCCCGGCAAGTGGCGGTGAACTGGCCCAGTTTGCCCGCTTCAACGTCGATTTTATTATCGGCGGCATCCGGCTCGGCACCGACGCGCTCGGCGTCTATAACCTTGGTTGGAAGACCACCGAAATCCCCGCGAAACTGATAAATGCGACCTTTGACAATGTCGGTTACGCTACTTTCGCCCGTTTGCAGACCGACCGCCGCTACCTGGAGCGGGTTTTTCTGACCGCTACCGGGTTGCTGGCAGCGGTAACGCTTCCCCTGTTCCTGGGCGCAATTTTCGTCCGGCAAGAACTGGTTGATGTAGCCCTGGGCGATAAATGGGCGGCAGCAGTAGAGGTATTATTGCCCCTGTTTTTGTTGCAAGCCCTCTGGGTTATCTCGCACCCCAGCGCAGGGCTGCTGCTGGCCTTTGGGCACAGCCGGATCTATGCTTTTATTAACGGGTTTAGCCTTGTTCTCTCGATTGTCACTTTGTTGATTGGGGCGGGTTTCGGGATTGACGGTATCGCCTGGGCTATGCTGGTTTCGACCGGGTTTACCTCGCTGGTGTGGTTGGGTTTAGGCTGGTATTATTGCCGCCCTTCGGGTGAGGCTACCTGGCAGGCCGCTCGGTTACCGCTTTACCTGACCTTCAGCACCGTACCGCCAATCTTGGCAGCCCAAATCCTCACCGGCGCAGCCCATTTACCGGCGATAGTGCGGCTGGCGGCGGCGGCGCTGGCCGGGCTGGTTGGGTTCGGGATTGTTGCAAAACTGAACTGGACCGAGTTATGGGGCGATATTTCGCTGCTCCGCCAGAATTTACCCGATGAAATAGAGTTAGAAGAGAGGGTTGAAGCAGAGAAAGTGATAACTAGCCCGTAAATTCGGGTAAGTTATTGACTTCTACGGTTTATAGGCGATTAGCTCCAAAATACCACTCACCTAATTTAGTAGCGGAATATGGATTTTCCTCTTAACCTGTAATCTCTGGCGCGTCAAACTGCTCAACGGCTACTGAATCCCTACCAGCCCACCTGAAAAGGCCCGGACCGTTTCGGCCACTTCTTCCAGTTCGCCGCGGGTCATGTCGTTGTAGAATGGCAACCGCACCATGCAGTCGCTCAATTTCTCCGTGACCGGGCAATCGCCTTCCTGGTAACCCCACTGGCGACCCATGTCCGAGAGGTGGAGCGGTAGATAATGGAAGGAAGTTTGAATTCCCCGCGAACGCATGTAATTGATAAATGCGGTTCGTTCGGACAGACTACCAAAAATCAGGTAGAACATGTGATAGGGCTGTTCGCAATTGGCCGGGATAGTCGGTGTTTTAACCCCGGTCTCGCGGGACCACTCGGCCAGGTTTTCCCGGTAGAACTCGAAAATGGCCTTGCGTTTGGCCGTAATGGTTTCGCGGGCTTCAAGCTGGGCGTACAGGAACGCGGCCAGGATTTCGGAAGGCAGATAGCTCGAACCGACGTCCACCCAGGTATATTTGTCCACCTGTCCCCGGAAGAAACGTCCCCGGTTGGTCCCTTTTTCCCGGATGATTTCGGCCCGTTCGAAATACTGAGGGTCATTTAGAAAGATGGCCCCGCCTTCTCCGCAGACAAAGTTTTTTGTTTCGTGGAAACTGACCGCCGACATCTGGCCGAACGTACCCAGGTTTTGGCCCTCGTAGCGGGCAAAGAGACCCTGGGCGTTATCCTCGATAATCGCCAGGTTGTATTTTCGGGCAACTTCGGTGATAACCGCCATTTCGCAGCCGACCCCGGCATAGTGGACCGGGACAATCGCACGTGTCCTTTCTGTCACCAGGCTTTCCAGTTGTTTTTCGTCCAGGTTAAGAGTATCGGGCCGGATGTCGGCAAAGACCGGTTTCGCGCCTCGCAGAACAAAAGCGTTGATGGAAGAAACAAAGGTGAACGAAGGCACAATCACCTCGTCTCCCGGCTGAATATCGAGCAGCAAAGCCGCCATTTCCAGGGCGTGGGTACAGGAGGTTGTCAGCATCACCTTGCCGGCCCCAAGCTCGTTCTCAAGAAGGGCGTTGCATTTTTTGGTGTAATAGCCGTCCCCCGAAAGATGGCCGCGTTGGAGGGCGTCGGCCATATAGGTTTGTTCGAGACCGGTTTGCCCCGGCCTATTAAAAGGGATTCTTATCTCTGCCATTCTTCCTCAACTCTTATTTCTTATCGCCGGTTTTCCGGTCTTTAAGTCTACATAATACCATTTTTCAGGTAGGCCCGTTTATACTTTTGATAGTTATACAATGCGGTTGTTCTTCTAAAGTTGCAACTATTACAATACCAGGCCAATTTACCTACCAATCCGGTCTACACCATTAGTCTTATTTTCTCAAAGAGCCGCTTATCTTTAACCAATCATTAAAACCGGGTGGCAGCCAAATATGGTATATTCCTTGCAGTCAAAGTCGTTACACACTTATAAAAAGTAAGACTTTTGCTTTGAGCCTGGAAAAATCCGCGAATTAGCGCTAAACCACCTCAAACAGAGGGTTTTAGGCGAAAGTCCAAAAGAGGAACGAGGTCCAGGCAAATCGGGCCTGGCCTGAAAGGAGAGAACCGTACACGATGATTTTTCAACCGGGAAAGACCCTCAAAAGGGTTGGGGGTCTGTCCCTTCTTATTTTTTTGCTTGCTGCCTGTGGTGAAGATGCCGCTACTACTGCTCCTACCGCTACCAGCGCTCCGACTACGGCGGCGGTAACTTCGACCGTTTCCACTACCGATGGGAGCGGCACCGCGGACGCTACCGGTGGTCCGGCTATCACGGTTACGCCGACCAGTTCGCCTACCCCCGCTCCGACCAATACGCCTGCTCCTACGGCCACTCCGACTCCGACCAGTACGCCGGTTCCTTCGCCCACCGCTACCCCGCTTGGCGGTGCGACAAACCCGCAAACCTCCGGCTATACCGGCACGAACGCCAGCGCCCAGGGCGACCTGGTAGGCGCGGATGGAAAGTCGCTGGGTCACGTGGTTTTGACCCAGGGGAATGATGGAGTAAAGGTTGATTTGATTTATAACGGTATCCCGGCAGGCGACCACGGCATCCATTTTCACGCTATCGGCCAGTGTGTACCACCAGACTTCACTTCGGCGGGAGCGCATTTTAACCCGGAAAATAAAAACCATGGGCTTTTAGCGCCGGACGGCCCCCACGCGGGCGACCTGCCCGACCTGGTGGTTCCCGCCTCCGGCAATGGTCTCTATAACGTGACCACCAACCTGCTTACCTTGAAGGATGGTCCCGACGCTCTTTTTGGCGCTTATGGCGCTTCGCTGGTCTTAACGGCCAATCCCGACGACCAGAAGACCGACCCGAACGGCAACAGTGGAGCGCGAATTGCCTGTGCGGTCCTGACACCGGACAACTTTACGGTGACGGCACCAGGCGCCTACACGCCGGTTCCGACCACGCCGGTCCCGACCTCAGCCGGTACACCGGGGACGCCGGGTGCTACCCTGACAAGGGGTGCTACTCCGACCCGGTAGTTTTTGAAGTTAAATGCAGCCTGCCTTAAAAGCGGGCTGTTTTTTATTTAACCAAAAGCCTTGAGGGCAGTTTAAATTGTGGAAATCCTGGAAGTTAAGTCAGGTTAAAACCTGTTTATGAAAACGTTTTTGTATAGGGCAAAGCTATCGAAAACGTTTTGGGGATAGGCTAAACTTATAAATGAGAATAGTTTGATAAATTCTTCTTATTAGAAGGGGGTTGCGTCCATTAATCAAATTATTTTATAATTGAAAACAACAGGGCATTGACATTGGAGCTGCCCTAATCACTCAAATAACTCCTCGCGAATTTAAGCTATCGAACTGGGAAATCGCCAGCGAAAGTTCGACCTGGTCAGTCAAGTTCTTACAATTTTCTTTAGGAGGATTCAAGCTGGAAACAGCTTGCGCCAGCTTAAATTTCTTTCAGTAGCGAATAATATCTTCGGAAGAGATTCGATTAGTGCTGAAAGAAAATGGTACTTCGACATTAGCCTGGTAGAATTTCGTTGGTTCTACTTTGTTGTTGACCAAACGGCCCTGTGCAGGGCGCATAAGAGAGGAGAAGCCTGGATGCTTCACAAACACAAGAGAGTTCTAGCCGTTTCAATGCTGGCTATCAGCTTATTGCTGGCTGCCTGCGGTGACAATACGGCTACCACCGCTCCCGTCGCCACAACGGCGGCCCCCGCCGCTACTACCGCCGCTGCGACTACGGCTGCCGCTACCACCGCTGCCGCTACAACGGCCGCCGCCACCACCGCCGCCGCCACCACCGCTGCTGCTACTACCGCCGCTGCGACCACGGCTGCCGCCACTACCGCCGCTGCGACTACGGCTGCTGCTACAACTGCGGCGTCCGTGAGCGCTTCATTACCGGCTGGTTTTGACGCCGCTAAAGGCTGCAAAAACGTTGGTGTCCTGCTGCCTGAAACCGATTCTTCGGCTCGCTGGGAGCAATTTGACCACCCGTTACTTGAAGCCGGTATTAAAGCCGCTATCCCCGGCGTAACCATCACCTACGCTAACGCCAGCAACAACGCTGATACTCAGCAGAACCAGGCTGAAGCTGCCCTGTCCAAAGGCGCTTGTATCCTGGTAGTTGGCGCTAAAGACGCTGACAAAGCCTCGGCTATCGTCCAGAAAGCCAAAGCCGCTAAAGTACCGGTTATCGCTTACGACCGCTTGATCCAGGACGACGACCTGACCTTCTACGTTTCCTTCGACAACGTCAAGGTCGGTGAAATCCAGGGCCAGTACATCGTAGACCACCACAAAAAGGGCGACAAAGTTGTTATGATTAACGGTTCCAAGACCGATAACAACGCGTTGCTGTTCTACCAGGGCGCTATGAACAAGCTCAAACCGCTTTACGATAGCGGCGAACTGGTAAAAGTTTACGACCAGTACACCCCGGACTGGAACAACGCCACCGCTCAGACCGAAATGGAAGCGGCCCTGACCCAGCAGAAGAATGATGTCCAGATTGCCTACGTCGCCAACGACGGTATGGCTAATACGGTCATCGCGGCCCTCAAAGCCCAGAAGTTGAACGGTAAAGTCCTCGTCACCGGCCAGGATGCCACCGTTGCCGGTATCCAGAACATTATCGCGGGCGACCAGGCCATGTCGGTTTACAAAGCCATTCCGTTAGAAGTCGCTTCGACCGTGCAACTGGTCAAAGCTTTCTATGATGGTAACTTACCGTCCGGTATTATCAATGCCACCACCAAGAATAGCAACGGCAAAGAGATTCCGTCGGCCCTGTCCGTCCCGGTTGCCCTGGATGGGACTAACATCCTGACCACCGTTGTCAAAGACGGCTACGCGACCAAAGCTGACATCTGCAAAGGTTTAACCGGTATCACCAACGACCTGTTCAAGACCATTTGCGGTAGCTAATCTATATAGTTAACAAGGCAGGTTGAACCGTCTGCAATTGCGGTTTAATCTGCTACAACAAGGGGTAGGGCCGGGTAACCAGCACCTACCCCGCGTTTCTTCAAAATTCGCTCAGTAGCTCAAGGAGGAGATGGTCAATGACTGCGAGCTCAGGCAATCCGTATGGTCGCCCCCGCCTGGAAATGAAGAATATCAGTAAAGCCTTTGGCGCTGTTCAAGCTCTTACAAATGTTGATTTTGAGGTACTTCCCGGTGAGGTAATGGGCCTGGTTGGCGATAACGGGGCCGGTAAATCTACCCTTATTAAAATTATGGCCGGTGCCTATACACCTGATACTGGCGACATTTTTGTCGAAGGTAACAAGGTGCATCTGACCAGTCCCCAGGAGGCAAACCGCCAGGGTATCGAAACGGTGTACCAGGATTTAGCCCTTTGTGACAATTTAGATGTGGTTAAAAATATGTACCTGGGCCGCGAGGCTAAGCAGGGCATCCTTCTGAAAGATGCCGAAATGGAACGCCGGACCCTGGAAGTGCTTAAAGTCCTGAATGTGCGGATTCCTTCGGTGCGGGTGCCGGTAGCGGGTCTATCCGGCGGGCAACGCCAGTGTATTGCGGTTGCCAAAACTATTCTTCGTAATCCGAAAGTGGTCCTTTTGGATGAGCCGACGGCGGCCCTGGGGGTGGTTCAGACCCGCCAGGTGCTAAATTTAATTCTCCGGCTTAAAGAGCAGGGCCTCTCGGTAGTGGTTATTTCCCATAACTTGCGGGATGTTTTTGAAGTAGTGGACCGGGTTACGGTGTTACGCCTGGGTAGGCTGGCCGGAATCTTCGATATTAAAAACACCACTCAAGAGAGAATTATTGCGGCGATTACCGGGGCTGAATTTGGCGCAATGCCTGCCCCGACTCCTTCAGCATTTGAAAATGGCCCGGCCTAGGAGGATTAGAGAGAATGAGTGCAACAAACGAAGAATCCCAAAGCGCGTCGAAATCCCCTACCGGTGAGGAAGCCCAACCAACGGCAGCCGCCGGGGTAGGGGCAGCGGCAGGTGGCCGGACTTTCCGGGATTTGTTCCGGGGCGACCTGGGGTTCGTCCCGGTCCTGGTTACCCTGGCGATTATCATTATTGTCTTTCAGATTTTGAGCCAGGGCGATTTCCTGACAGCCCGCAATATTTCGAACCTGTCCGACCAGATTGTAACGGTTGGTACGGTCGGTATCGCGGCCATGCTGGTCCTTCTTCTTGGCGAAATTGACCTGTCATTGGCGGCGGTCTCCCAGTGCTGCGGCGCGATAATGGCCGTGCTGCTGGTCCGGCAGGGCCTACCGGCCTCGTTGGCTATCCTGGGGGCGGTAGTAGTGGGGGCTTTGATTGGCCTGGTCAACGGTTTCTTTGTCGCCATCCTGCGGATCCCCTCTTTTATCGTGACACTGGCCGGTTCTATCGCTTACGCCGGGTTGCTCTTGCTGGTATTGCAACCGCAAACGACCCTGCAAATCAGGGACCGGGGTATTCTCGATATTAACGCGACCCACTACCAGGACGCTATCATGGGCTATGCCGTACCTTTGATTGGGGTGGCTTTGTACGCGGTAGCGCTCTTTTATAACCGGTCGCGGCGGCTCCGGGCCGGGTTAAAGGTGGGTGGCATTGGAGGGTTAATCGTCCGCATCGTCGTTCTGCTTATAGCAGTAGCCGGGGCGATTGCGATTTTCCAATCCAACCAGTTTAATGGCGGTATCCCGCAGTCCTTCTTTATCTGGATTTGTCTGATTATCATTTTCTGGCTAATCCTGACCCAGACCGCTTTTGGACGCCACGTCTACGCGGTCGGTGGTAATGCCGAGGCTTCCCGCCGCGCCGGTATTAACGTGGTCGGTCTGAGGATCGCGATTTTTACGCTGGCTTCCAGCCTGGCAGCGGTTGGCGGTATTTTGCAGGTATCTCGCGGTACCGCTGCCGACTCGCAAATTAACCCGACCTTGCTGCTGAACGCTATCGCGGCGGCGGTGGTTGGCGGCGTTTCGCTGTTTGGTGGCCGGGGCTCGGTCTGGGCGGTCGTGCTGGGCGCTATCATCATTGGCGGCCTCGAAAACGGCTTGAACCTGTTGGGCCAGGGCCAGGAAATCCGCGAAATCGTCGAGGGTATCGTGCTGGTCGCCGCCGTTACGGTGGACGCGCTTATTCGTCGGGCCAACGCGGTCCAGGGACGGTGATTAGTAGTCAGAGGGCAGAGGCCAGTAGGCAGAGGCCAGAAGCCAGTAAAAAATGTCTGCTAATGGTTGCTATTCTATGAGGGCGGGCGAAATCTAGAAATCCCGCGCTCGTATATCTGACAAAAACAAAACCCTGCTAATCCACCAGGAAAGGCAGGGTTTTGTTTTGCCCAACTTCACACGTTCAACACTTTTTACTAAACATTACCTACCGACTTCGGGCCTCTGGCCTCTGCCTACTGGCTTCTGACTACTTTAAGCGACGGATGGCCTGGGTCGAGTTTGTTAATCATGAAAGTAGCCGCCCGGTTGAAATATTCGCGCATCTCGGTGCGGGCCGGTTCGGTGATACTGACCGCATCAATAGCCGCCAGCATGTGACCCAGCCATAAATCGCGTTCGTGTTGGCCGATTTCAAAAGGAGCGTGGCGCATGCGTAAGCGAGGGTGGCCCCGCTCCTGGCTGTAAACATCCGGCCCGCCAAAATATTGGGCCAGGAAAAGCATCTGGGCGCGTTTGCCTTCTTCCAATTCCGCCGGGAAGACCGGGCGTAGTTCGGGGTCGGCTTCCACCCGGCTGTAAAAATCGTTTACCAGGCGCTCGAAAGTTGGGAAGCCACCTATTCGTTGAAAGATTGTTTGTTGGCTCATTGTCTGTTACAGGGCCGGTTACCAGCCACCCCTGCATCCGTTCTATAAAAAATAAAAAAATATTGTGAAAATTTACCCAAATATTTACGGTTAGTGGTATCATGTAAGGGTACTGAACTACCGGATGGGGCAATCTCCGGGTGTAATTATACCTTATTTGGCAGACGGTTGCCTTAACCTAAAGAAGATTTGCCAAAGTGAGCAAGTTGGATTATCTTCGGAGAGAACACAAATAACACGGTAAACGAAGCGATTTGAGTCTAAGTTGATAGGTAAACTACGAGGAGTGTTATGCCTAAAGTTACAATGAGCAGGGGTAAATTTAATCATCTCCAAGCTACCGCTGACAACAATGGGATTATTGCGGCTGCGGCGATGGACCAGCGCGGCTCCCTTAAAAAGAGTATTGAAAAGTTGCGCGGAGAGCCAATTCCCGATTCGGAATTGACCGAGTTCAAGAAGCGGGTTACAAAAGTCCTGACCCGTCATGCCAGCGCTATCCTGATGGACCCTGAATATGGCCTCCCCGCCCTGGAAGAAAAGGCCCCCGGCACTGGGGTGCTGCTCTCTTACGAAAAGACCGGGTATGACGCGACGGTGGAGGGGCGGTTGCCCGACCTTCTTGTGGATTGGAGCGCCCGCCGCCTGGTTGAAGCCGGTGCTGACGCCGTCAAAATTTTGTTGTATTACAATCCCTATGACACCGCCGAAATCAACAATATCAAGCACGCTTTTGTCGAACGAGTAGGCGCGGAGTGCCAGGCCCTGGATGTCCCCTTCTTCCTGGAAATTATCGCGTACCAGGATGGCCTGGACGAGAACGGCCTGGAATTTGCCAAAAAGAAGCCCGACTACGTGGCCCGCTACATGGAAGAATTTTCCAAGGATCGTTACCTGGTGGATATTTTGAAGGTGGAAATCCCGATTAACGTGGCTTACCTGGAAGGGAGCCGGGCTTTCAAAGGTGGCGAAGCAGCCTACGACAAGGCCGGGGCCATCGAAGCTTTCAAAGCAGCGGCGGCAGTTGCCAGAAGACCGTTTATTTACCTCTCCGCCGGGGTTGATAACGATGTCTTTGAGGAAAACCTCGACCTTGCAGCCGAAGCCGGTACACCCTATAGTGGGGTGCTGTGTGGTCGGGCGACCTGGAAACAGGGTATCCCGGTCTTTGCCAGGTCCGGTGGTGACGCTCTCGAAGAATGGTTGCTCGACCAGGGCGTCAAAAATATCGAGGTGGTCAACCGGGCAGTCTATAAAGGCGCGAAACCCTGGTACGATCTCTACGGCGGCCTGGATAATATCGAGGTTGTCGGCTAAATCTTCGAGTTGAACCAAAAAAGCCACTTTCCGTTTTGGGGGAGGTGGCTTTTTTTCAGGTTGTTATTAACCCCAACAATGATTATAATAAAGCCTTAAATACGCCGGGCTTTTGGGAAAGGCCAGGCTCATTTTATGCTCAGAGAGCCTTTCGGGTAGGTTTGACTAGATAGGAACCACAATTTTGAAGGAAAAACGCAGGGTAGACCAGTGGCTGGTAGACCTGGGGCTGGCCGACTCGCGGGAGAAAGCCAAGGCCCTGGTGATGGCCGGGCAGGTACTGGCCGGGACGCGCCGGGTGGATAAACCGGGCGAGAACCTCGACCAGGCTGCCGCCGCCGGGCTTACTCTCAAGGCCGGTGCAACCCTGAAGTATGTCAGCCGGGGTGGTCTCAAACTGGAAAAAGCCCTCGACCAGTTCGGGGTCAACCCGGCAGGGAAATTGGTCCTCGATATAGGGGCCAGTACGGGCGGCTTTACCGACTGCGTCTTGCAAAGAGGGGCAAAACTCGTTTTCGCCGTGGACGTGGGCCAGAACCAGCTTGACTGGAAGATTCGAAACGACCCGCGAGTGCTGGTGCTGGATAAGACCAATATCCGCTACCTGGAAGCTCTGCCCGCTTTGCCCGACGTTTCCGGCACAACTCCGGAAGGGGATACCCCCTCACCCCTGGCCGAAATGGTCGTGATTGATGTCAGTTTTATTTCGCTCAAACTGGTCTTACCGGCGGCCCGGCGGCTGAGCCAGCCGGAGGCCCCTATCGTGGCCCTGGTCAAACCGCAGTTCGAGGCAGGCCGCGAACAGGTCGGCAAGGGCGGGATTATCAAAGACCCCGCCGTGCATCGCGCAGTATTGAAGGATTTGATAGAATGGTGCGGTGAGCATCACTTTGAAATACGCGGTCTGATAAACTCGCCCATCCTGGGTACGGAAGGGAACCGCGAGTTTTTGGCCTATCTGCTGAACGGCACGCAGGCAGGCGAACAGACTTTGACTGACCCGCAGCTTTTGATAGAAGAAGTTATGGCTTCGGCACCGGAAAATTAAACTAAAACAAAAGGAGCGAGGAACGCGTGTTAAAAAATGTCGGTGTAGTGCTGCGACCGGTGCCGCCCCCTGAAGCGGACCGCCTGGCGGATGCCTTTAGCAAGGAACTGGAAAGAGAAGGCGTAAAGGTCTGGCGGGGAATTGTGCCGGATAATGGTGAGTTCGCCAAAGTTGTACCCGAACTGGACCTGGTCTTTGTTTTTGGTGGTGACGGTACCATCCTGCACGCCGCCAAGACTGCCGCCATGCACGGCAAACCCATCACCGGGGTGGATTTCGGGCGTTTCGGGTTCCTGGCCGAACTCGACCCGGCGACGGCCCTCGAAAAGGTCCCGGCTTTTGTCGAGGGCAAGCATTGGCTGGAAGAACGGGCCATGCTCAAGGCTCAGCTTATCCGCCACGATAAGGTGGTCGGCGAATATGTCGGCCTCAACGATATTGTGGTGGGCCGCTCGTTCCTGTCGGGCGTGATTGACGTCAAGCTGGACGTGGATGGTTCACCCCTCACGACCTATATCGGGGACGGCGTTATTGTCAGCACCGCGACCGGGTCGACCGCCTATTCGCTTGCAACTGGCGGTCCAGTGGTGGCCCCGACCATGCGGGCGATGGTCATCAGCGCCATTGCGCCCCACCTCAATTTGCTCGGCCACCTGATTGTGCCGGAAAGCTCTACTGTGACCCTTTATGTCGGTACGCGCAAGGGCGCTTCGGTCACAATTGACGGCCAGCCTGATTTCTCGATTGAAGACCAGGATATGCTTCACATTACCAACTCGCCCAACAACGCATATTTTGCCCGGCTCCAACCCAAGCAGTATTTTTACAATACCCTGGCCGACCGCTTGCGGCGCGGCGGTTGATACTGGGCACATCAGAAGAGTAGCAAATAGAGTAGGCAAGTTGGCGTATTGACAGGGCTTGCCTATTTTGTTACCATAGGAACAGACCGACCAGTCGGTCTGAAAATGAAAGGCCAGTATGAAAAAAGGCGAACAGACCCGCGAAGTTATCATCCACCGCGCCGCCCGCCTCTTTAACGAGCAGGGTTATTACGGCGCGTCCCTCAGTGATATTATGCGGGCGACCGGCCTGGAAAAAGGCGGCATATACAACCATTTCGGCAGCAAGGAAGAATTGGCCCTGGAAGCCTTCGACTACTCGGTTGGGCTGGTCAACCAGCGCATCCGGGCGGCTATCCTGGCCCAGCCCAACACCTATAACCGCCTGGTCGCCATTATTGAAGCCTTTTCCCTGACCGCCACCGACCCGGTCCTGCCGGGCGGGTGCCCGATTATGAAGACCGTTATAGAGGCCGATGATACCCAACCGGCCCTGAAAGAGCGGGCCCATTCCGAGCTAAACCGCCTTTTCGAGTCAATCCGTTATACCCTTAAAATAGGGGTCGAACGAGGCGAAATGCGGCCCGGTGTGGATAGCCAGAAACTGGCTTCGTTGGTAATCGCTTCGGTCGAGGGTGGTATCATGCTATCAAGGCTTTACCAGGATAGTTCGCATATCGAGGCGGTGGTTGAGTACCTTAAATATATTTTGGAACAAAATTTGCGGCCCTAAACGCGCCCTTTTTTATGCCTTAAAAACAGACCAATCGGTCTGTTTTATAACTTAGAACGAACAAGAAACCGGAAAAGCAGGTGTCAATTGTTAACTATCAATAAAAAGAAACCTATTCAACTGGGCTGGCGGCTTTACCAGCAGGTCGAAGAAGCGGCCTGGGCCACAAAAGCGGGTCATGATTACAACCTGCGCCTGGCAACCGCCCAGGATTTGCCCCTGCTAACTGACCTTCTAATGGGGGTTTCTGCCGATACGCGCTACCTGCGCTTCCTCTCGCCGGTCCCGGCCTTTAACCCGGCGCGGGCCGAAACGATGGCCCGGCAACTCTGGCTGGAAAATGCCTGGCTGACCCAGGTTTTGCTGGCAACCGTCCGGGAAGATTCTCGGGAGAAAATCATCGGGCTTGGGGAATGGCACATCAATCCCCGCGATTGCACCCAGGCCGATTTTGCTTTGCTGGTGAGGGATGAATGGCAGGGCCAGGGTATCGGGACCGTCTTGCTAAAAAGGTTGGTGGAGTTGGCGGGGCGGGATGGGGTGACGAGCCTTCACTCGGAAATTCACCCGACCAACCGCGTTATGCGAAAGGTCCTTTCAAAATTGAATATGCCGGTGAGTTATCAATTTGAAAGTGGCACACTCGAAGTAGAGGTTAAACTGGCCTGATAATGAGTTCAGGTGCATTGGGTGGTTTAGTTAGGATAGAGGCGTTCCAGGGCTTCTTTTACCGCTTCCGGTTCGGAGGTGTAGGCATAGAATTGCTGGACACTCGAAGGCCCGGATACGGTCAGGCGCAACCCGGCCTCGATGGTGACGGCTTTCAGGCTGATGCCGCTCCCTTTGCGCGGCTTGATAACCCCAATCACGATTTTCGTCACCCGGTCGTCATCCCGCAACATTTCAACCATCGAAAAAGCAGGGGCAATCAGGGTCGTATGTTTGCCGTTGAACTTTGGCCCGCGCAACAACCCGCGAGGTTTATCCGCCATTGATACCCCGGTTTTGCCGCCTTTTCAGGTTAAATTTCCTTATCAGTTTACTTATCATAAGATTAGAAGGGCCGGTAGACCCCGAAAACTCCCCGCAGGGTGTCGCAGATTTCGCCAAGCGTCACCAGGCTTTCGACACATCCTATAATATGGGGCATCAGGTTGTCGCGACCCTGGGCCGCCGAGGCCAGCCCCTGGAGCCGGGCCTGGACCTCGGACTGGTTGCGCCGCGCCCGTAAAGCCGCCAGCCGGGCGATTTGCTCTTCCCGCAAAGCCGGGTTTAGTTCCAGTCGCTCGACCTTTTCTTGTTCCTCGATGTTGAACTTATTAACCCCGACTATAACCCGCTTTCCGCTCTCGACCTCAGTCTGCCACTGGAAGGCGGCATCTTCGATTTCCTGGTGGAAGAAGCCGTTTTCGAGGGCTTTCAGGGTGCCACCCATCGCGTCGATTTTGTCGAGATAGTCCTGGGCCTCTTTCTCGATTTCGTTGGTCAGGCTCTCAATATAATAAGAACCGGCCAGGGGGTCCACCGTGTCGGCCACGTTGCTTTCGTAGGCCAGGATTTGCTGGGTCCGCAGGGCAATCCTGGCCGCTTTTTCGGTAGGCAGAGCCAGGGCTTCATCCATGCCGTTTGTATGGAGCGATTGGGTACCGCCAAGGACCGCCGCCAGGGCCTGGACCGTCACCCGCACGATATTATTTTCAACCTGCTGGGCGGTCAGCATCGAACCGGCGGTCTGGGTATGGAAGCGCAGCATCCAGGAGCGGGGGTCCTGCGCCCCGAAGCGTTCGCGCATTATTTTGGCCCAGAGGCGGCGGGCCGCCCGGAACTTGGCGATCTCCTCCAAAAAGTCGTTGTGTGCGTTAAAAAAGAACGAAAGCCGGGCTGCAAATTTGTCCACGTCCTGCCCGGCAGCCCTGGCCGCTTCCACATAGGCGATACCGTCCGCCAGGGTAAAGGCGACTTCCTGGACGGCGGTGCTGCCCGCCTCCCGGATATGATAGCCTGAAATCGAAATGGTGTTCCAGTTTGGTACATCGGTGGTGCAGTAGGCAATCATGTCGGTGATGAGGCGGAGCGATGGTTCGGGCGGGTAGATGTAGGTGCCACGGGCGATATATTCTTTTAAAATGTCGTTCTGGACAGTGCCGTTGATTTTGCTCGGTGCGACCCCGTTCTTTTTGGCTACAGCAATATAGAAGGCCAGCAGGATAGAAGCAGTCGAGTTGATGGTCATGCTGGTGCTGATTTTGTCGAGCGGCAGACCCCTAAGCAGGTCTTCCATATCATCCAGCGAACAAATCGAAACGCCCACTTTGCCCACTTCACCGTCGGACATCGGGTGATCGGCGTCATAACCCATCTGAGTTGGCAGGTCGAAGGCAACTGAAAGTCCGGTCTGACCCTGACTTAAAAGGTAATGGTAGCGTTTGTTTGACTCGACGGCTGAGGAAAACCCGGCGTACTGGCGCATGGTCCAGAAACGCGAACGGTACATGGTCGGCTGGACGCCCCTGGTGAAAGGGTATTGCCCCGGGTAACCCAGGTCGCGGTCGTAATCCTGCCCGGCCAGGTCGTCGGGAGTATATAATCTTTTGATGGAAAGGCCCGAATTGGTCTTAAAGTCCTTGCGTTCCGGGGCTTTTTTGAGGGCCGGTTGGACCATTCGCTCGTCCCATTCCTCGAAATTCCCGGCTATGCCTGCCTTTCCTGTCCGCTCCGACATGCTTCTTCCTCTTTTTCTCTAGTTACCCTGGTTTATAAAAGTTCTTCCGGGTTGATACCTAACTCTTTAAGTTTCTCGGCCAGCTTTTGTTTTTGCAGGTCCGCCAGATTTGCGCGGTGCCTTTCGGCTTCGGCTCTTGACCGTTCCGCCGCAAGATTTTGTTGCAAGGCTTCCGACTCAGTCAGGCGAAGCTGACCGTTAGCATCGTACAGCCGCAACCCCGCCGGTTCGACCACCAGCCAGCTTGCCAGTTCTTCACTCCACAGGTGGTCGTTAGCATCTTTCTTGACTAGCTCAAATTCACCCGAAGCGGCATTTCGATGCCAGCCTATCAGTCTGTTATGAGCGCGCCATTGCCTGGTCCAGACGGTTTGTTCGTTCGGGGCATAAACAAAATATTCGCTAACCCCCATAGCGCTATACCTGGCCGGTTTTTCTTCCAGGTCTTGCCGCCAGGTTTCTTTGCTGGCTATTTCAAAGACCACCCGTGGGGCCGGGCTGGTTTCACCCACGTAATAGCTCGATTTATCTTCAGGTTTGCGGTTTTCGGGTAGTCCCTCCACTACCGCGATGTCCGGGCTAATGGGAGTCTCGCGAGGATTAGCGGTCTGGTAAAAGTTGACGTTACTGACAACCCCGATACCTTTACCCTGAAAAATCCATTGCAGCACCACAATTAAATACTGAATCACAAGGTAATGGTCTACACTTTGGGTCAACTCGGCACCTTCCACCTCGTGTGAATCGTAGTAGCGTTCGATATGGTTGGTTCTGGTAGTCATAGTTGAAACTCTTTACCTTTGCTGCGCTCGATTTACCTCATTTTGATTATAACACAGACCCAATAACACCTTAACCCGGTACGATTAACCGTCGTTTTAAGATGACAAGTGAATTAAAGGATTAAATTCAGGGTTGGTTTAAAAGGGCCTGGTATTCGGTATGGACCCGGCGGGCCACGGCAGGCCAGCCGAAATTCTCCACCACGTAACGGCGTCCGGCCTGTCCCATCTGGCGGCGACAGGTGGGGTCGAGCAAGAGCCTTTCCAGTTGGGCTGCTAACTCGCGGGCGTCCTGGGGGTGGTAAAAGAGGCCGGTTTCCTCCGCGACCACGACCTCGCGGAAACCGCCAAAATCACTGGCTACTATCGGGCGTTCACAGGCCGAGGCTTCACAGAGGGCAATCCCAAAAGTTTCATTGGCGAAACTGGTCCCGACCACAACATCGGCCAGGGCGTAATAGTCTGGCAGGTCGCGGTTTGGCACGTTACCCAGGAAGAGCACCGACTCGGCAACCCCGCAGCGATGGGCCTGGGCTTCCAATTCCTTGCGGTAGGGTCCGTCACCGGCCAGGAGCAACTTTACCGGCAGGTCTTTGGCTTGCAGCAGACCGAGCGCCTGGATTAAATACTGGGCTCCCTTCCAGCGGACCTGCCGCCCGACCTGCATTATCACGAATTCTTCGGGGGCGGCCAGCGCGTTGCGTAACTCCGGCTTAACCGGGCGAGGCGAAAAGAGTTCGGTATCAATCCCGTTGTAGATAACGACGGGCTTGATACCGAAATGGGCCTCGACAATCCCGGCGTTATAGCGGCTGCAAGATACCGCCGGTAGTTTCCCAGAAAAAAGTTTATCCCCCGGAAAGAAATCTTTACCATGACAGCCAAAGAGGATTTTAGAGCCAAAGAGTTTCCCGGCCAGTTGGGCGATAGGCAGGTCGTAGGGTTTTTGAATATGGATGATGTCGTAGCGTTCGCGGGCCAGGAGAGGCAAACAGGCCAGCCCAAAACTTAGCCGCTCCAAAAGCTTGGTCTGGCCGTAAAGCCGGTTGAGCAGGGGAATTTTGCGCAGTTTCTCGCGCGCCACGAAAGGCCGGGTGATTACCCGGATGCGCGGGTCAAGCTCTGGCTGATGAAATTTTTTAGGGGAAACCCCGCCGATAATATCCACCTGGCAATCGGCGTAGTTGGCCGTCAGGTAGCGGGCCAGTTCCCAGACAAACGATTCTACCCCGCCGGTAATGGTGGTAGTCGTAACGTTGAAAAGGGCAACTTTCACGGTTAGGTCGGTTTTACCATTAAGAGCTGATAAGTTCCTTTGTAGGTGTAGCGGTAGAGCCGGTAGAGCGGACCGAGCAGACCGGTCTTGTGTAGCATCCCGGCCACTCTGGCTTTCCAGCCTTTGGCCGAGCTAAGTTTGGTCCGAGCCGAGGCCGGGGCAGATGTAAGGCCCCACTCCAACTCGCCCATTTCGAGCGTTTTCGAGAACCCTTTGCGCCGGGCCAGCTTTGGCAACTGGTTATAGCGAAAATAGTGCATTTCCTCAAGAGTCTGCCGGTCGGTAAAGCGCGAGTTATCCTTGTACCGTCGGGTCAGTTTAAGGAAGGGCGTTGCCAGGCGGCGGGGCAGCCAGTTTACGCCGCGCACGTGATAGTGCGGGTCGTTAAAGGCGAACCGGTTGATAGCCGTGATATAGAGCAAGCCGCCCGGTTTGAGACAGCGGTTAACCTCGGACAACAAATCCTGGGGCCGCTGGACGTGTTCGAGAACGTCCATGCAAACGATAATATCGAAGTAACCGTTCTCGAAAGGCAGGTGTTCACCGCCGCCGTTGACCGGTTTTAGCTGCAAGTCGTAACGCTGGCCCCGCAACCGGGTAATCCGGCAGTAGGCCGGGTTGTAGTCATAGGGTTGGACGACCGCCCCTTCACGGGCCAGAGCCACGCTTAGACCACCCATCCCACAGCCCAGGTCGAGGATACGCAAACCTTTCAGGGATTGCCCTTTTCCAGCCACGCTCATAAAGAGCCGCAGAATTTCCAGGGTCCGTTTTTGTTTGGTCTCCTGCCAGAGCCGTCCGTTGCGCCATTTTTCGAAATCGGGTCGCCAGCGCATGTGCTCCAGCCAGGGGTCAATCGCCTCGGCCAGTTGCCGGTCTATTTCGGGATTGGTCGCTCCCCCTGCCTCTAAAGTTTGCAATTTAAAAAATATTCTCCTGTTAGCTTACTTTACCTATCGGCCAATTATAGCAGATTCGTTGAACTGGGAAAGTAGTCAGGGGTTAGCAGGCAGAAGTCAGCCTTAAAAAGCCTTTTCCACCTGACTACTTACCACCAACTACTGGCTACTTTCGCCCGGCTGGCAAGTCGGGCAATAATAGGTGCCGCGCTGCCCGACCACGATTTTTGCTATGGTAGTTCCGCAGGTACGGCAGGGTTCTTTGTCCCGGTTGTGGACGAAAAGAATCTCCTGGTTGCGTCCTTTGTTGCCTTCGCCGTCCAGGTAGTCGCTCAGGGTCGTACCCCGGTTTTCGATACCGGTATTCAGGACTTGCCGGATGGCGTGGTATAATTTTTCCCGTTCGCCGTCGGTCAGGCTCTGGGCGGTCCGCTGGGGATTTAGCCCGCTCACGAAAAGGGCCTCGTTTACATAAATATTACCCAACCCTACCAGCACATCCTGGTTTAGCAGAAGCACTTTCAAGTTACCCTTGCGGGGCCGCATAATTTCTTGAAAATCCTGGGGCGTGAAGCTATCCAGGAGCGGTTCCGGTCCCAGTCTACCGAGCAACCCATCCAGTTCGGCCTTTCCCAGGAATAGATAGACCCGGCCAAACTTGCGCAAATCGGTAAAGCGCAGTTCCGTGCCGTCCGTAAAGGCGATAACCACGTGAGTATACTTATCGGCGGGGGCGTCCTGTTGGCGAAAGAACAGGTTGCCAGTCATCTTGCGGTGAAAGACCAGGTATTTGTCATTGGTCAGGTTCACAATGATATATTTGGCCCGCCGTTCCAGGCCCAGGATTTGTTCTCCGGCCAGCAGTTGGCTCAGGATTTCGGGCGGGTGGGTTTGAATCATACGCGGCCAATCGGCCAGGCTGACCTTATCAATGGTCTTTCCCGGCAGATACTGGCGCAGGTCCCGGACGGTAGTTTCTACTTCAGGAAGTTCAGGCATAAATTAATTGTCAAAATCCTTTGTTTTAAAATTTGTAAATTTGGGTTTGGCGTTCTTAAAAGCCCCGTTGCAGGCCCGCCGTGGCTATTCGAGCCGGGAAATTTTAGGTCCTACACACCGAGCCAATGTAGGGGAAATTATAGCATATCTGGCCCAAAAAGAGGTTTTCGGACTGTGATAAAGCCCATAGTTTCGGGCTATGTCAAACCGCCATAATTATGTTAAAGTTTACGTGAAAGGTCTGGTTTTTCCAGACGTCTTTCTTATAATGTCTTTGCTAAACTTTTCGTATTTTCGGCGATTTTTGGGGTAAACTAAAAAGAAAAACTGGCTAACGAAAGCCACTTTTGCTTTAGGGCGATAACTCGGCAACAAGGTAAGAAACCAACTATAAAATTATAATGAAATCTTTATTCAATCCTGCCATCAAATTAATGAACCGGTTGAAATACCGGCAAAAGTTTGTTTTGATTACCCTGTTGCTGGTCGCACCTTTGGCGATGGTGCTGTTTTTGCTGCTTTCCGGCATTGACGAAAGCACTTCAATGGCCCAGAGCGAGCTTGACGGTACTCGCTACCTGCGCCCTTTACGCCAGTTACTCGAACACCTCCCCGAAGAAAAAATCCTGGCAACCGGGTTTGTAAGCGGTAACCAGGATTTGAAGTCGCTGGTCCTGGCAAAACAGGCCCAGGTGGCCCAGGATTTCGAGGCCCTGCACCAGGTTGACGCCCAACTCGGTCAGAAGTTCAACACGACCCTCCAATTTATCAATTTGCGCTCAAGTTGGAACCGTTTGCGTGAGGTCGGTTTAACCCTCGACCTTAAAACCTCGGTTGATTCCTACAACCTTTTAATCAGCAGCACCCGTTCGCTGATAACCCAGGTTGGTGATAGCTCCAAACTGATTCTCGACCCCAACCTCGATTCGAGCTACCTCAAAGATGTTGTCCTGGTGACCTTACCGGAATCTCAGGATTTGCTGGCCCAGGCCCGCTTTACCGGGGTGGACTCGGTTTCGAAACAGGTGTTGACCTCCGACGAACGCGCCCAGCTAATCGTCCTTTACGGCCTGATCAAGTCCAACCGCGAGTCGACCATCCAGAACCTGGATACCGCTTTTAAAAACAATCCAAAAGGCACCCTCGTCCCCGCTCTTACCACCCTGGTCGAGGCTTACGACACAGCCAGCAGCCAGATGCTCGATGTATTAAATTCGGAACTGATAAACAGGGCCGTTTTAACTATCCCAACGGCAACTTATACCGAAAAAATAAACGACGCCCTCAAAAAGGATTTTACCCTGTGGGACCGGGCAACCGACGAACTTGACAACCTGCTCCGCCACCGCATTGACGATTTTAACTTCCGCAAGATATTGTCCCTGCTATTTACCCTGGTGGTGCTGATCCTGGTTTTCTACCTCCTGGAAGGGTTCTACCGGGCCATTATCAGGACTGTCAACAACCTGGAAGCGGCCTCCCGGCGCATGGTTTCGGGCAATGTCCAGGAAAAGGTCAATCTTGACAACCGGGACGAATTGGGCCAGGTTGCCAATTCCTTTAATAAAATTGCCACGGCCATGGTTTCGGCCAGCGCCTATCGCCAGGCGGTCGTAGATAGCGCCGTAGACGGCATTATGACGATTGACGAGGAAGGTACCCTCGTTTCCTTTAACCCCGCTGCCGAGAAAATTTTTGGCTATCCGGGCGGACAGATTATCGGCCAGTCTATCCGCGACCTCATTCCGCCGCCTTTCGAAGAACAGTACAAAATTACCGGACCGGGCCGGGAAGTGGTCGGCCTGCGCCAGGACGGTTCGCGGTTCCCAATGGAGTTGGCGGTCGGGGAAATGCGCCTGAGCAACAAAACAACCTATATCGGCATCGCCCGCGACATCACCCTGCGGAAACGTAACGAGAATTTATTGTCTGTCCAGAACCAAATCACGCGCGTCCTGGCCGAGGCTAACACAATTACCGAGGCTACTCCCCGCCTGCTCGAAGTTATCGGCAATCGTCTGAACTGGACAGTGGGGGTGGTCTGGCGGTTCGACCCGGAAAGCGAAATGTTGCGGTGCGTCAATGTTTGGTATCCGTCCGAACGGACCGCCGAATTTCGCGAGTTTGACACGCTCACTCGCAAAATGGTCTACGCGAAAGATATGGGGTTGCCGGGCCGGGTCTGGGCCAGCGAACAACCGACCTGGATCACCCAGGATGCCGCCAGCGACAGCCAGAACCGTTTTCCACGGGCGACCCTGGCGAAGAACCTGGGTTTGCGCCGGGCTTTTGCCTTCCCGATTATGGGTGGCGCCACCTTCCTGGGGGTTATCGAGTTTTCCAGCGAGGAAATGAACGAACCAGACCCGGCCCTCTTGCGTATGATTGGCGCTATCGGTAACCAGGTCGGCCAGTTTATGGTCCGTAAATGGGCCGAGGAAGAACAGTTACGCCTGGCGAACAATATCAGGTTGTTGCTGGAATCGACCGGCGAAGGTATTTTTGGGATGGACCTGTCAGGACGCTGCACGTTTATCAACCAGGCGGCCAGTACGATGCTAGGTTATAGCGCCAATGAAGTGCTTGGCCTGAAAATGCACGACTTGATTCATCCCCATTCAAACGGGACCGCTCTCAATTGCCCGATTAATATGGCCGCCCATTCCGCCCATAGTTTTCGTTTCGAGGACGAGGATTTGCGCCGCAAAGACGGTACGTTTTTCCCGGTCGAATATTCTTCCTACCCGATTAACGAGGCCGGGAAAATTACCGGAACGGTCGTTACTTTCGTGGATATTACCGAGCGAAAACAGGCCGAGGAAGCCCGGCATAAGGCCGAGGCAAATTACCGCATGATCTTTGAGAACGCCCTGGAAGGGATTTACCAGACTACCCCCGAAGGTAAGTATCTCAGCGCCAACCCGGCCCAGGCCCGCATCTTCGGCTACAGTTCGCCCCAGGAGTTGATGTCAGATGTTAATGACGTGGGCCGCCAGCATTACGCCGACCCCCACCGGCGCGAAGAAGTCCTGGATTTGATACACAAAAACGGGTTTATCCGCGACTACGAGGTCGAGGTCTACGACCGCTATGGCCGAGTAATCTGGATTTCCGAGAACGCCCGCGCCGTTTACGACGAGAATAATAACCTGCTTCGCTACGAGGGAAGTATCCAGGATATAACCGAGCGCAAGCGGGTCGATGAAGAACTGCGCCGGGCCAAAGAAGCCGCCGAGGCCGCCAACCGCTCGAAAAGCACCTTCCTGGCGAATATGAGTCACGAGTTGCGTACTCCCCTCAATGCCATCATCGGTTACGGCGAGATGTTGCAAGAGGAGGCCGCCGACGAGGGCCTGACCCGCTTCGCCAGGGACTTGACCAAGATTCACACGGCAGGGCGGCATTTGCTTTCCCTCATTAACGACATTCTCGATTTGTCGAAAATCGAGGCGGGAAAGATGGAGCTATACCTGGAAGAATTCAACCTGGCGAATGTCCTTAAAGAGGTGGCTTCGACAGCTCAACCCCTGGCCGAAAAGAATCACAACTTCCTGCAACTGCTGGTTGACCCCGAAATCGGCATGATGCGGGCCGACCTGACCAAGGTCCGCCAGATTTTATTCAACCTGCTGAGTAACGCCTCGAAGTTTACCGAAAACGGCTCGGTCACCTTACAGGCCGTCCGGGAACAGACCGGCGGGCAGGACTGGATTACCTTCAAAGTGTCTGATACAGGCATCGGCTTGA
>MKTJ01000036.1:149920-194294 GCA_001898225.1 Chloroflexi bacterium 54-19 | reverse complement strand
AGCCGGTTGTTCCAGGCTTTTACCCAGGCTGACCCTTCCACGACCCGCAAATATGGCGGCACCGGCCTGGGCCTGGCGATTACCCGCCGTTTTTGTGAGATGATGGGCGGTACGATTGATGCCGAAAGCAAACCTGGGCAGGGCGCGACCTTTATTGTCCGCCTCCCGGCCTACCCGGTCGAGGAAACCCTCGACACTAAACCCCCTACCGAGGTTCCCGTCGAAGAACTGGGCCAAAATGGCCTGGTAGTTGTGGTAGACGACGACCCGCAGGTCTGCGAACTGTTGACCCGGACCCTTACCAGGGAAGGTTTGCGCGTCAAAAACGCTTTAAGCGGCCTGGAGGGTTTGCAACTTATCCGTGAGGTACGGCCCCAGGTTATTATCCTCGATGTGATGATGCCGGGAATGGATGGCTGGGCTGTCCTGGTCCAGTTGAAATCTGACCCGGTTTTAATAGATATTCCAGTTATCATGTTGACCATCGTGGATGATAAAAAGATGGGTTACGCCCTGGGGGCCGCCGACTATATGACCAAACCGATTGACCGGGAAAGGCTGCTGACTATATTGAAAAAGCACCTGCCGGTCCCGGCACTGGCTTCGGTATTGCTGGTCGAGGATGATCCGACCACTCGCGAGATGTTGCGGCGTATGCTGGAAAAGGAAGGCTGGACTGTCAAAGAGGCTGAAAACGGGCGGGTGGGCCTGGAAAGAGTCCAGGAAAAGCGGCCCGGCCTGGTCTTACTCGATTTGATGATGCCGGAGATGGACGGCTTCGGGTTTGTCTCCGAGTTGCGCAAGAGGGTGGAATGGCGCGACATCCCGGTGGTGGTGGTGACCGCCAAGGATATAACCGCCGAAGACCGGGCGCTTTTGAACGGGTCGGTCGAGAAGATTTTGCAAAAAGGGGCTTATTCCAGGGAAAATCTTCTGACTGAAGTCCGCGAACTGGTCGCTGCCTGTCTGCATAGCACCCAGCCAAAAGCTTAATAATTATTTTAGCCGCCTGGCGAACTCTTCCATGTCCGGCAAAAACCAGATTTGCTGGCCCTTGTTTGTTTCGTAGACAAAGTCGCGGAAGGACCGGCTTGTCGAAGTGAATTGAGAAACGTCGCCCAGGACCGCCAGTTTGCGCTTGTAGGTCACGAACTTTTGGACCAGGTGTCCCGCTACCCCGGTTTTTAACTCAAAGAAATCTTCGGTTAAACGCACCACCGGAATGACAATCCATTCCGCCCCGGACCCCAGCATTTCGCCCATCAGGTCGGCGGCATCGCTTTCGCTTTTTATTTTTGGCCCTTCCGGGTCGCAGACCATGACGATAATATTTTCAAGGATAGTAACTGTATCAGCCATAAAATTCTTACTTTTTGCACAGTTAAGGATGTTCATTTAGTGTTTAGGGATTTCCGGCCCCATTATAATATATTGAAGCCTCGAATTTCATGCTGTGCAAGACCTCAACTCTAACTTTTCGAAATTTTCAAAAAAAAAAGAGGCGGACTCTTCTATTACAAATTCCGCCTCACCTAGGTTGGATGGATTAAGAAGGATTGTTTGGCGCGGGTACAATCATGCTCCCGGCTTTTGCCATTGCCGCCATGGTATCTTCGCTGGTGAATAGCTGAGTGGTACGTAGATTTGTCAGGTGTCCGGCAGCCCCTACAGCCATAATCGCAGTCAGGGCATCGGTTTCGTTGGGCATCTCAAAAATAACGACCACATCGCTACCACCAAAAGCATAATAAAAACTGTGCAACTTACCCCCAAGTTTTTCGAGAAGTTTGCTAAAGACAGCGGGACGGTCCTGGGGGGCCTTTACCATGGCTGTAAGGGCGGTATTGGTGAAACTGGCCTGAAATAAATAGAGGGCCATAAAAACTCCTTTTGATTTGTTGATAGTTTGTACCAAGTTTGTACAAATATTGTAGCACACGAATAGTTATTTCCTGCCTATTTTTTGGAAATAAGTTAGGTCTAAATTAAGGATTTGCGGTGATTTTTGGTTAACTAAGTTATTACTAGGGGAGTATTATTTTGCACAATTTGAGTGAAAGTTAAGGTTGCGTCCTTACTGGTTAAAAACGACTTTGAGGATAACGAGGAAGAAAAGTTGTAACAGGCCGGTTATCAGGCCGAACGGACCCCAGGACCAGATAGCCTCGCCCCAGATAATAATTAAAATTACCCCAATACAGAGGGTTGTACCGTAGGGGATGAAGTCGCGCCAGCGTTTTCGCCCGAAGAAGTAGAATCCAATGGCGACCACTCCACCCAGGACCGCCCCCAGGAACAGGCCGGAGATTGCTCTCGGAAAGCCCAGGATTACCCCGATAAGGATTGCCAGCAGCACATCGCCAAAGCCGAGCGCCCGTTTCCGGTAGATTGCCAGGGCTACCAGGTAAATCAGGTAGAACATCCCGCCCCCCAGCCCGACCCCCAGGAGGACACTGATAATCCCATCCGGTAGAAGGTTGTCCGGGTGCGGCCCACTCACCAGGCCCACGATAAATCCAACGATAACCCCACCCCAGATCATCACCGGGTAAATCAGGCGGTAACGCCAATCAATCAGGGCGATAACTGCCAGTAAAAAGATATAAAAGGCGTTGATGAGATAAATGTAAAATGGCTGGGTTTCGTAGTTGGCCCAGGCGAAGGTAAAGGCCAGGGCCAGGAGGATTTCGACCAGGGGAAAGCGCCAGGGTAGGGTTTTCCCGCAGTGGCGGCACTTGCCCCTTTGTAATACATATCCCAAAACCGGTAGGTAATCAAGTAGACCCAGTCTTTCACCGCTTCGGACACAACGCAAGGGGCCAAAAAGTGGTTTTTCGACTACCGGGAAGCGCTCGGCAAGGACGTTCGTAACCCACCCGGCGCACAAACCAACCAGGAAGGTCAGCACATAGGGCAGGGCATTCAACTGGTTTTTCCCTTGAGACGTTCGGCCAGGACCGCCTCGGCAGCGGCCAGCATTTCAGAACGGGGGGCGGCGAGGCCGGTCCAGGTTTCGAAGGCCAGCGCCCCCTGGTAGATCAGCATCAACAGACCGTCCAGCACCGGGTAACCGGCGGCCCGGACTGCCCGGATAAAAGGGGTTTGCCCGTAGGTAAGGTCATAGAAAAGGGCCGGGGGATTGGCCGGACCGTTCATGGCCGGAACCGGGATAGGGAAAGGGCGGTCCGGTTCTAGGACCCCCTGCGAGGTAGCATTTACGATTAGCGAGCGGTCGGCGGGCCATTCTGCTGGTTCGAGCCCGCTTACCTGCAAAAGGGTGCCGGGCAGGAGGGGTTGCAAGGTATCGACGATAGCCTGGGCGCGGTTAGCAGTGCGGTTGGCGATGGTCAGGGTAGTCGCCCCACCGGCGCCGAGGGCATAAACAATTGCCCTGGCCACTCCGCCTGCCCCGATGATAACCGCTGATTGCCCCGCCGGGGAATAACCCGCATCGGGTAAAGTTTCGAGAAAACCGCCCACGTCGGTGTTGTGACCCAACCACCCGCCTGCTTCCTCGTCGAGGAACAGGGTATTGACTGCCCCGGTCGCATCGGCGGCTGGGGTTCGCCGGACCGAGATTTCCCAGCCGCTTAGCTTGTGGGGTACGGTCAGGTTTAAGCCTAAAAAATCCTCCCGGCGGGCTTTTTCGAGGAAAGCCGCAAACTCAGCCGGGCTGATTTCCCATTTCTCGTAGCGATGGGGCAAATTGTGGTGGGCAAAGGCAACATTTTGAAAGGCCGGGGAAAGGCTGTGTTTGACCGGGAAACCCAGCACCCCGACCGGGCGGGGAGTGCCATCGGCGCGATATAGCCGGGGGGTTACCCCCGGCCAGGTCTGGGTCGCAAGGTTTGTACCTGCTCCGGTCATTAGTGTTCCTCCGCTTTAGCTTCCCTGGTATTTTTTGACGTTAGCGTTGTGTTCTTCCAGGGTAGTCGCGAAGGCATGGCTGCCGTCCTTGTCGCCGGTAGCCACGAAATAGAGGAAATCGGTGGTAGCCGGGTCGGTGGCGGCTTTAAGAGAAGCCAGGCCGGGGTTACAGATGGGCCCGGGCGGTAAACCTTTGTTCAGGTAAGTGTTGTAGTCCGATACGATGTCGAGGTCTTCTTTCGAAGGCGCCTTCCACCAGTCGGTGAAAGACAAATCTTTCCCGGCCTTGAGGGTATCACGCGCCCATTGGACGGTCGGGTCGGTCTGCAAAGGCATATCGGCTTTGAGGCGGTTATAAAATACGCTGGCGATTTTGGGCCGCTCGTCTGACTTGACCGCTTCTCGCTCGATAAGAGAAGCCATAATGACCGTCTTGTAGATGCCGTTATTGTCGCGTGCGGTCTGGCGCAGGGTGGCGTCATATTGGACTCCGAAGCGGTTCAGCATCATCTCGACAATCTGGCTCTCGGTATAGTTAGCCGGAATCTTGTAGGTATCGGGGAACAGAAAACCTTCAACCGAGGCGTTGACCGGTTTATCGTTTAGGAAGCCAAACTGCCAGTCTTCTTCGCGGACGGCCTTGATAAATTTATTGGGGTCCCAACCGTTCTGACCCAATACCTGGGCTATTTGTTCAAGCCGCCAGCCTTCCACGATTGTCACGGTGCGGTCGTTGAGGCGGACCGATGTTATGCTTTCCAGCACTTCGTCCACGGTCATGTTCTGGCGCAGGTTGACAACCCCGGCCTGGACTTTTGGTTCGGCGTCGAGCATGCGGGCGCGGACCCGGAAGACAAAAGTGTTGCGGATAAAACTTTGCTTGTACAAATCATCGGTAATCTGGCTGAAAGTTTCGCCTTTACTGATTGTGAAGGGTATTTCGTCAGTTTTAGTGCTGGGTCGCTGGCCCAGTTCGAAAAAGAAATAAATCCCGATCCCAACCGCTAATATGATGACAACCATCAACAGACCGAAGAACAACTTTAGGATTTTGCCAAAGACATTACCCGCCGCTGCGCCGAGGCCAGAACCGCTTACACGCATAACTTTGTAACTTCCCTTTGTCTTACCTTGCCAAATGTGTGATTTTTAAAACGGAGTAATTTTTCCGCTGTTGGCTGCATTGTAACAAAGGGGTCTTAAAAGGGCAAGCAAGGCAGTAGCCAGAAGTCAGAGGTCAGAGATTAGAGTATAGAAGCCAAAAGTCAGAGGTCAGGGGTTATTTTTTAGTATAATTCAGGGGTTTTATTGACTGCCTTCTCGAAGGGGTACTTGTTTAAGACGAGTTGGATAGCCCTTTTCTGCAAATTCAAACCAGTAAGTTTCAATGCAATTTTAATGGCTTCTGCCTTCTGCCCTCTGACTACTGGCTCAATAGGACTAAAGCCGGGGTTGAAAACCCTCCTGTTTAAAGAGATAATAGGCAGCAGGGGTCACTAACGGCGCAGCGAAAGCTTTTGGCGGAACAACTCGCACAACCGCCCGGTAAACTTAAAGGAAACGGAAATTGGGTAACGAACAGGTAGACGAACAGGCGTTAATTGCCGCCGCAAAAGCTAATCCCCAGAATTTTGCCGCAATCTATGACCTCTATTTCGACCGGATTTATTCTTACGCTTATAACCACACCGGCCAGCATGCCGATGCCGAGGATGTAACGGCCCAGGCTTTCAAACAAGCTTTCGAAAACCTGGACCGCTTCGAGTGGCGTGGGGTGCCTTTTGGGGCCTGGCTTTACCGCATCACCAGCAATATAATCACCGGACAACTCCGCAAGAGCCGTCCCAGCGCCCCTTTCGAGGAAGCTATCGAGACCCCTGGCGGCAACCCGACCCCGGAAGAGTCTTTTTTGACCGGCGAACGTAACAGCGAACTGCTTGACATGGTCCGGCAGTTACCCGATTACCAGCGCCAGGCTATCATGCTTCGTTTCGGCCAGAACCTATCTTATGCCGAGATTGCCGATAGCATTGGGCGGACCGAAGGCGCGGTCAAGCAGCTTATCCACCGGGGTCTTTCCTCGCTCCGGCAGCAACTGGCTAAAGCCTGAGTTTGACAGGCCGTGGCTGTTATAACCCGACGCTCCCCTGCATGATTCCGCCGTCAATAAAATAGGTGCTGGAAGTGACATAGGCAGCTTTAGCCGAGGCCAGCCAGACTACCAACCCCGCCACTTCTTCAGGTTCCCCGACCCGGCCAAGCGGTATAGCGTTGTCCAGGGCGGCGGCCTGTTTGGGGTCAGCCAGGGTGTTTTTGTTGATTGGGGTATCAATCGCACCGGGTCCAACCCCGACTACCGTAATACCGTGCGGCCCCAGTTCGACCCCGGCGTTGCGGGTGAGCATGCGGATGCCCCCTTTAGAGCAGCAATAGGGCGAATTGCCCGGCATCGGCCAGTCTTCGTGGACCGAAGAAATGTTGATGATGCGTCCCCCGCCGCCCTGTTTTATCATCTGTTTGGCCGCGAACTGGGTCCCGAAGAAAGGCCCTTTGAGATTGACCCCAATAACCGAGTCGAAATCCTGCTCGGTCGAGTCGAGAGTCGAGGTCCGGGTTTCCATCCCGGCGTTGTTAACCATCACGTCGAGCCGCCCAAAAGTTTCGACGGTACGGTCTACCAGGGTTTGCAAATCGGCTACCGATGATACATCTCCCTGGACCACCAGGGCTTTACCCCCGGCTCCCTCGATTTGTTGCTTGACCTCGTTGGCCGCCTGCTCGTTGTGGCGGAAATTGATAGTTACTGCCGCCCCTTCTTTTGCCAGCTCGATGCAAATCGCGCGTCCAATCCCGCTATCCCCACCCGTGACAATGGCAACCTTATTTTCAAGTAACACCGCATGCCTCCTGACTATGCCACTATGCGTGACTTAAATAAAACAATAATTAAAAGCCTGCCTGAGAAATTTAGAAGGTAATAATCTCCTTCCGGTCCTGGTGACGTTTGCCTCCCAAAAAGCGAGCCCCCAGGTTATAGGTGAAATAGTTATAAGCCCAGCTTAAAAAGACTAAAACCCTGGTCCTGAACCCGACCAGGAAATATAGGTGGACGAGCAGCCAGGTCAGCCAGGCCAGTTGCCCGTGAAGTTGGATGCCAAAAGCGTCTACCACGGCGTCCTTGCGCCCGATAGTTGCCATATTACCTTTATCAAAATAATGGAATTTATTCAAGGGCTGCTCGCGAATAGAGGCCAGTATGTTTGCCGCCGCTACCCTGGCCTGTTGGATGGCGACCGGGGCCACCATCGGGTAAGCCTCCTGACCCTTGTAACCTTCCAGGTAAGCCATATCCCCGATTACGAAGACCTCAGGGTGTTCTTTTAGATTGAGAGTCGGTTCGACCGGGACGCGGTCGGAGTGGGCCAGCTTTATACCCAGGCCCTGACCCAGAGTCGAAGCGGTAACGCCCGCCGCCCAGATGACCGTGTTCGCCCGGAAGGTCCGGCCATCCTTGAAAGTGAGGGTGCCGTTTTCGACCGCTGTGACCGGGGAGTTCTGTAGGATTTCGACCCCCTTCTTCTCAAGGTGTTTTCCGGCCACTTTTTGCAGCCCTTTGGGAAAACTTTCGAGCAAGTTGGTATGGGCCTCGACCAGCACCAGCCGCAGTTCGGCGGCATCCAGGTTTGGGTATTCTTTGCGGACCAGTGGCACCAGCACTTCGGCGAGCATTCCGGCCAGTTCGACCCCGGTCGGTCCCGCCCCAACTACCGCGAAAGTGAGCAGGAAGCGGCGTTGTTCGGGGTCGGTTTCGACCGAGGCCCTTTCCAGGCTGCTAAGTATTGATTCACGCAGGTCCAGGGCTTCGTCCACGTCTTTAAGGCTGTAAGAATTGTGAGGAATACTTTCGCTGCCAAAGTAGTTGTTGGCGCTCCCGGCGGCCAGCACCAGGTAATCGTAACCAATCTCACCGGTATCGGTTGCCAGTTTTTTCTGGTCGAGGTCCACCTGCTGGACTTCGGTCATGCGAAAAGATAAATTTTTGTGGTGACTGGCAATCTCCCGTAAGGAATAGGCAATCGAGCCGGGCAGGAGCGCCCCGGTCGCCACCTGGTAGAGAAGCGGCCAGAACCCGTGATAGTTATTGCGGTCGAGTAATTCAACCTCGACCCCTTCTTTTCCGGCAAGTTTTTTTACCACGTTCAGCCCGCCAAAACCGGCCCCGACCACGACGACCCTGGCCGGTCCGGTTTTAGCTTCATCATCTTTATCTGTAATATTACCGGTCAAATTATGCGTGGCTTTTTGAAGTAAGTTTTCAAATTTTAACATCAAGAATCTTCCTTATTTTGCTAACCCTTCCATTCTGTCCTTTCACGGCCAGACAAAAGCCGGGCCGGTCAAGGGAGCTACACTGCTTGTTAAAACCGCCTTCTATCTGTAAAGCTGGCACAAATAGTACCATCCTTCGCATAAAAAGCCGGAACTTTGCAGAAATCGAATAATCTAACCTTTTTCTAAACCGACTTGCTACATACCCCCAACTCATAGATAATAGCCGGGCCGGTTTTAGCTGGTCCAATTCATCCCGGCAGCGCCTATGCGCGGTTGAAAACAGGTTTTTTATAAATAAAAACTGGATTGTTCTTAATGCGGATTGCCATCAACGCTAACCTGGTCTCCTTTAGCGGCACTTATCGCCAGGCCGGGGTCAGCAAGTACACCGAATTGCTCATCAACAACCTGGGCGAGATTGATTCTTCCAACGAATACCTGGTTTATTTCGGGAACGGCCCTCACCCGCCCGAATTTGCCGCCACCCCTAACTTCCGGTTGGTCCGGAGTCATTTCAATACCGAAAAACCGCTTATCCGTATCGCCTGGGAGCAGTTTATCGCTCCTTTCCGGTTGCTATGGGATAGACCGGCCCTGCTGCATTGTCCGGTCAACGTGATGCCGCTCCTGGCCCTGTCCCGGACCGTCATAACCATTCACGACCTGGGGTTCATGCGGTTCCCAGAGCGTTACAAAAAAGCCAAGCGGCTTTACCTGCACGCCCTGACCGCTCTCAGCGCAAAACGAGCCAAACACCTTATCACACCCTCCGAGGCCATCCGGCAGGAAGTAATCGAACTCTTAAAGATTCCGCCGGAGCGGGTAACCGCTATTGCCGAGGGTGTTTCCGCGAATTTCAGGCCCTTCCCGCCTGAGGAAGTCGAGCAATTCCGCCGTGAAAATGGTCTGCCGGAGAAGTTCGTACTGTATGTCGGCACGTTAGAGCCGCGCAAGAACATCCCCGCGCTCATTAGGGCTTTTGCCCAATGGCGTTCGGAGAATCCCACCGAGGCAGCTGGGGTGCGGTTGGTGCTGGGTGGTGCGAAGGGGTGGTTTTACGATGAAATCTTCCGGTTGGTCGAACAATTAGGGTTGGGTGAGGTGGTAGATTTTCCGGGTTACCTGCGTGAGGCTGACCTTCCGTTATGGTATAATAGTGCCCGATGCTTTGTATATCCCAGCGTCTACGAAGGTTTTGGTTTACCCCCACTGGAAGCAATGGCCTGTGGTTGCCCGGTAATCACTTCGGATACCAGCAGCATTCCGGAAGTGGTTGGTGAGGCTGGAATACTGGTTAAACCTGATGATGTAGCCGCGCTGACCACCGCTCTCAACCGTCTTTTGACGGATGAAACTGCCTGGACGGCCTACCGGGAGAAGGGATTGGGCCAGGCGGCCCGGTTTACCTGGCAGGAGGCGGCCCGCCAGACTCTTGGGATATACCGGCAAATTGTCGGGTAGGGTAGTTTTAAATAAGTTTAGGAATAGCCGGACCAAATGGACCCATCTAGTATCATCTTTATAGTTTTTATGGGCGTCGTTGTCCTCGTCTACTTTATTTTCAGCGGTAGGGGCCGCCGGGCAGGACGGAATGTCTGTACCCGTTGTAGTGGTACGGGTGAGGTCAACGAGAAATGGCCCGACCCCAACGCGCCGGGTGGATGGCACCGCCTGGAAGGGGTTTGCCCCAAGTGTAAAGGCAAAGGCCGGGTCAACTAACCCTGCCGGCGTTTGATTTCCCATAATTGCGACGAAGCAACCGGCAGCGTTTCTTCGCTGTGGTTTAAAAATGTTTCGCGTTTTGTAATTTGAACTTCGTGTAAAATGACCCAGAAAAACCAGCCCAAAATCCCAGACCAGCCCTCTCTTATCACCAGCGCCAACCGGGAAGCCCGGCCTTCCACGCCCCCTTCGGCAATCGTTGATTTTGTCAGCCATTCGGTCGCCCAGACCCAGCGGTGCGGCTCTCAACTGGCTCAGCAGCTTGGACCCGGCACGGTAATTTTGCTGGAAGGCGACCTTGGCGCGGGCAAGACCACCTTTACCAAGGGGCTGGCCCAGGGGTTGGGGGTGGAAGGCTATGTCAATTCCCCGACTTTCACCCTGGTCAACGAATACGAAGGGCGGTTGCCGGTCTATCACCTCGATTGTTATCGCCTCGAAAATGGCCGGGAAGCCCTAGATTTTGGTATCGAAGAATACCTCTACGGCGAGGGGGTGACGGTCATCGAGTGGCCGGAGCGCATCCGGGAAATCTGGCCCAGCAGCTATATCCGGGTAACCCTGAGTTACCTGAATGAAACCAAACGCTCTTTGCGGGTGGAACCGGTCGGTCCTGAATATGTCGGGCTTATGCAAGAATTCAAAAAGAGCGCTTTTGGGAGTTCTTTATGATTCTGGCGCTCGATAGCTCTACCGCCTACGCCGGGGCGGCCCTCTATAACGAAACCGGTATCCTGGCCGAGTTCACGTGGCTTTCCCACCGCGACCAGACCACACAACTCCTTCCCCTGGTCGAGAAAATGTTTGAAGTAGAAAATCTCTCGCCGGAGCAAATCACCGGGGTAGCGGCGGCCCTTGGTCCTGGCTCTTTCAACGGGTTGCGGGTGGCCCTGAGCGAGGCTAAAGGTATCGCTCTTTCCCTCGATGTTCCGATTTTTGGGTTTAGCAGCCTGGATGTGCTGGCCGCAGCCCATACCTACCTGACCGGGAATTTATGCGCCCTGGTTGCAGCGGGGCGGGGCCGTTTTGGGGCCGGGTTCTACCGGGTGAAGGCTGGGAAGTGGCGGCAAGAGGGTGAATATGAAAACCTTGACCTCAACGAGCTTATCGAGCGTATTGAAGGGCCGACTTTTATCGCCGGGGAACTCAAACCGGCGGAGCGGGCTGAACTGACCCGCAGGCTACCTAAAGCCCTGATTCTCCCGGCGGCGGTCAGCCAGCGCCGGGCTGGTCTGCTGGCCGAACTGGCCTGGCAGCGTCTCAGCCTGGGAGAACCGGGCGACGACCTGACCACTCTCCAACCTATTTACCTTCACCAGCCGGTAAAAGCGCCCTCGGACCGTAACTAAAGCTCTTTGCCGGGCGTTCTATAGAAAGTAGCCGGTTTCCCCACTTTTCCATAATCCAGGAAGCCGGTCAAAAGGCTTTGCTATATAAAGCGATTAAACCCCAATTAAAGGTTTAAATTTGGTAGAATAGAGGCTAAGGATTGCCAGTCTGGCTTTCTTAAAGGGTGGATTTGGCCGGGCTTGCGGGCCGGTCTTTTAGCAAGGTAGGGAACAAAATTGCCAACGGGCTTCGCCATCGAACCGATGAGGCTGGAAGATATTCCAGAAGTTGTTGAAATTGAACGCGCTTGTTTTGCCATGCCCTGGCCCGCCAGCGCCTATAAGCGGGAACTAAAAAATCCCAGTTCGACTCGCTACCTGGTTTGCCGCCATTACGTGGCCGAACCGGTCCTACCCTCCCTGGACGCGCCGTCCCACCGCAAGAGCAGCTTTGTTGCGAAGGTGTTGCCCTTCCTCAAATCAGACCAGGAAGCGTCCCCGGCCCACGCCCCCAATCCGAACCCGTTGGTGGGCTACGGTGGGCTCTGGCTGATGATGGACGAGGCCCACATTACTACCCTTGGCGTCAGTCCCGAATACCGGGGCAAAGGGCTTGGTGAGTTTTTACTTATCGGACTGATTGACGTGGCAATGGCCCTGGGAGCCTCCTGGCTGACCCTGGAAGTGCGCGTAAGCAACAAGACCGCCCAGAACCTTTATGAGAAGTATACTTTCAAGGTTTCGGGCAGGCGCAAGGGTTATTACACCGATAACAACGAAGACGCCTATATAATGTGGTCGGATGAAATTACCAAACTGGCTTTCCGCGAAAAGTACAAACAACTAAAGGCTGAACTTCTGAACAGACTGGCAAACCGGACCGAGTTAGCCGCGCCCGCCGGGACGCCGGTCCAGACCGACCCGGCCCGGCCCCTGGTTACGCCCCAGGAGCAAGAAGAAGCAGCAATGCACGACGAAGAATAAATTTCTGGCAGGTTTGGAGTAATTATGGCAGCTTTACGAGCAAGACAAGCTGATTTCGAAAAAATCTATACCGCCGAGGAATTCCAGGAACTGCCGGAGTTTGACACCTCTTTTGAGTTAATCGAAGGTAGATTGGTGGAGAAGCCAGTGCCAGGTTTTCAACATAGCGTTATCGCCCGCCGCCTGCTTAAAGCCTATGACCGCTTTGACCCGGATGAAGAAAATGGGTTATTTGTCCAGGAAGTCAGCACGGTTTTAAGTGTTCGTAATGTGCCCGCACCGGACCTGGCTTTCTGGACTGCCGCTAATAGACCTCGCATGACCGTAAAAGCGGCACCCAAACCGGATTTGGCAGTTGAAATCTGGTCGCCTCACGACCTTGATAGCCAGAAACGCCGGGAAGAGTCTCTTGCCCGGATCCTTAAATATCAATTGGCTGGTGTGGCTCTGGTCTGGGCTATCAATCCGGCCAGCAAAACAGTTGAAGTTTATCATCCCGGTCAGGCTAACCCTGTACAGGTGGTGGGCCTTGACGGTGAATTGAGCGGCGAAGAAGTGATTCCCGGCTTTAAGGTTGCTGTAAAGACCCTGTTTGAATAAGTAGATTTCTAGGATAAGGAGCGCAAGTTTGTCCAAAGTGGCCGCACCCATCGAAACCCTCAAATCCGAACACCCCAGCGTGGCCGAACATTATGATAAGGTCTGGACCGAGGAAGAAGGCGAAGCCTGGGAATCGTGGCCGTTTTTCCGGCAGAACCCCAGCGCGCTCGCATTCGCCCTCGCCCGCCTGGGTGACGGCGCTCCTTTAACCGGCAAGTTAGTCCTCGACCTGGCCTGTGGGGTTGGTTACAGCACCCAGGAGTTAGCCAGCCGGGGAGCCAGGGTTATTCCCCTCGACCTATCGGGCACAGGACTTCGCAAGACCTTGCAACGTCTCGAAAAAGCGGGACTGGGTGGGAAGGCTGAGGCGGTGCGTTCCAGCGTGGAGCAAATCCCCCTGGCGACCGGGAGTATCGAGGCGGTCTTTGCCCAGAACTTTCTAATGCACGTCAACCCGGAAAAAGTGGGGCAGGAGGTCTGGCGGGTCTTGAAACCGGGAGGCCGAGCTATCTTTGTAGAGCCGTTAGCCCATCATCCCCTGGTTAAGCTCTACCGGGTGCTTTTCTCCAGTTACAAGGGTATCAAGCCCAAATGGACCAGCCGCGGGGATTTAGCTTTGCTGGCCCAACCCTTTTCTTACAAAAAAACGAGTGGATTCTACCTGTTGACAGCGCTAGCCAGCGTCGGGTTCATCCAGAAAAGGGCCTGGCTTCTCAAACCTATCTTTGGTGGGTTGCACGCGATTGACCGCCTATTACTAAAAATATTCCCCGGCCTGGAAAAATATACCTGGGTCTCCGTGACCGAACTGGTTAAATAAGTCTTCTAATAACCGGCTCACCAATTTTTACCACGCAGGCGGGCCGGTAGAAATCCTTAAATGTTCTTATCAAAGATTATCCCCTGGAAGCAGCCCGGTAAGCCTGTAAAGTCCGCTCCTGCGCTTCGGTGTGATTAACAATTGGGAGCGGATAATCCTTCCCGATAACCAGGCCCAATTCTTTTTGTATTTCGGCGGGCATTTTTTCCGGTGAGTGAATATATTTAGCGGGCACTTTTGCCAGTTCAGGCACCCACCGCCGGACATAGTCTCCGGTGGGGTCAAATTTCTTGCCCTGTGCGGTCGGGTTAAAAATCTGGAAATAGGGCTGTGAGTCGGCCCCGGTGGACGCGGCCCACTGCCAGTTGCCGTTATTGGCCGGTTGGTCGTAGTCGACCAGCTTTTCCCAGAAATAGCGTTCGCCCAGCCGCCAGTCCAGGAGCAAATCTTTGGCGAGAAACCCGGCAGTAATCATGCGGACCCGGTTGTGCATCCAGTAAATTGAGTTTAACTGGCGCATCCCGGCATCAACAATCGGGAAGCCGGTTTGGCCTTCACACCAGGCTTTGAAAAGTTTATTGTTGGTTTCCCAGGCAAGCTTGCGGAATTTTGGCTGAAAAGATTCGGTGGCGACAAACGGAAAGTTCCAGGTAAGCTGGTAAAAAAAGTCTCGCCAGATAAACTCCGAGACCCAGGTATCGCAGCCCTCGCGCTCGTCTTTATGCCCGGCCTGTTCGCGGGCATCCAGGGCCACCCGGTAACACTGGCGGGGTGACACCACCCCGAAACGCAGCCACACCGAAAGCTGGCTTGTGCCATCCTGGGCCGGGAGGTCGCGAGATGCGGCATAATCCAGGATGTCCGGTTCCTTCTTTGGTTTCGCGGTTTTGGTTTGAGCCCATTCTTCCAGCCGTTTTAGCCCGGTCTTTTCACCGGCAGGCATAAAGTAGGTCCTTTCAAAATCCCCTGGTATTCTGGGCATGTCCAGGCTTTTTAGCTTTTTGAGGTCGTTATTTTCGATTTTCAGGGAACCGGTCCGAAGGCGCTGTTCTGGAGGCAAATTCCGCCCGACCTCGATCAACCACCGTCTTTTATAGGAGCCGTAAATTCGGTAGGGTGCCTGGCTTCCATTCAGGATTTCTTCTTTTTCAAAAATTACAAGGTCTTTGCAAGTTACGACTTCTATTCCATCCTTGGTCAGTTCACTCTCGACCCGTTCATCTCGTTTGCGGGCAAAAGTGGTGTAATCCCGGTTGAAGTAAAGGCGATTGGCCCCGGTTTCCCGGAAAACTTTCCTGAGTTCCTCCACGGGTTTGCCTCGCCTTATAATAAGCCGACCTCCCCTGTCCGCAAGGCTGCTCGCTAGTTCGGCCAGGCTGGAATACATAAAGCCTACCCTGGCCGGACAGGTCTTGGGATTATCCAGGAGGGTGGGGTCCAGGATAAATAGACCGATAACCTGTTCGCAGTTCTGGGTTGCAAGAGCCAGGGCCGTATTATCATGCAGGCGCAGGTCGCGCCGGAACCAGTGGATAGCAATTGATGGCATGGGGTTTCCAGTCTTTATTCAAAAACCTGAGGGCAAGAAAGCCGTTTTCAGTTTAACCGATTGGGCTGGGAATAAAGTTTAGAAACCACAAAAAAAAGGTGAATGTTTTTGAGCTTTAATCAAATTGTTGGAAATTAAGCGGGTATGTGTGGTAAACGTCGCGGGCGAAGGGGGATAGTTCCGGTACCGCCTGGCCAGGGTCGGGTCTTGCTCCCTGCGCGAAAAGCTCTTTGACCAGCATAGCCGCAACACCGAACAGTTCGGTTTCGTTGGGGGAATCGTCATTTTCAAAAGAGGTTTGCGCCAGTTCGGGGGTGCCGACGGCCAGTTCGCGCCCCAGGCAAAGATGCGACCCACCGCCAAAACTTAGCCCGGCTCGCCTGGTTTTTGCCTGGATTATCCGGTCGGGTCGGAACTCTTCCGGGTAGGGACCAAAGATGGAAGCATCGCGGTTAGCTTCTTTGACGTAAATCCCGGCGGTCTGGTTTTCGGCAAATTCCAGGCCCGACTTTAGTTTAAGGGAGGTAGTGGCTTGCCGGAAAATGGTCGGAATGGCCGGGTGAAGGCGCAAAGCTTCTGCCGCCGCGTTTCTAAGAAAACGCGGGTCCGTCAAACGGTTTTCTTGAACGGGGTTCGCCTGGCAATAGTGATAGAGGTGGTGAAAAAGGTGAGGGGCCAGGCTGGCGGTTGTGTCTATCGCCGCTACGGCGTAAAAAGCGACTTCTCCGGCGATTTGCCGGGTATCCCACTTCCGTTCAGCCTGGTGGGTGTGTAGCAAAAGCAAAGTGATAAGGTCGGAAGGTAACTCTCCTACAGAGAGTCTTCCAGCCCCATACAGGTTTAGCAGGTTTCGACGCCGGGCAATAGCCGGGTCGATAAAGCGTTTGCGGAGTTCGTCCCTGGCGGCGCGCCGGGTGTAAACGGGCTTGCCTTCTTGCCTGGCCTGGGTTCCACTGACCAGCGCACTCAAAAGGTAGACCGCCTCGGCAGCGTTTTCAGGCGAACCGAGGCCGTCTAAACCGACCATCCGCCCGGCGGTTTGCGCCATGACGCTGTAACTCAGCCGGACCAGGTCAGGTTGACTTTGCCGGGAGGCTTCAGCCACTTCACGCCGGGTGATTTCCGCTACAAAACTCGTTTCCGCCGTTTTGAGGCGCAACGCCGTGAAAAGTTTGCTGCCAATCAGCCGTCGTTCGCGGTGAACCGGACCTTCGAGGGTTACGATAACCGGACCGACCAGGGGAACAAGCCCCTTAAAAGTGACTTCTCGGAAACCTTTGTGGCGCAAAATTTCTTCCGCTACCCCAAAATCGGTTATCCATTGAACCTGTTCCAACTTATCCGGCCCGGTCTAACTTTCCTACCGAAAATTTTTGCCGGGTAGCCCAAACCTGGGTCAGGGCTACCGGTTTTGCAGAAGAAACCGGAGGGATTTATTCCTCGGTCGTATCTTCGGCGGCCCGCTTCAGGCTCAGGGCCAGGCGGCGATTTTCGGGTTCAATCCGCAGGATGCGAACTTTCACCTTGTCGCCCGGCTTCACGATGTCACCGGGGCGCTCCACGCGGCCTTCAGCCAGCTCGGAGATGTGGATAAGCCCTTCCAGGCCTTCCTCAAGCCGGGCAAACGCGCCGAAGTTGGACAACTGGGAGATGGTCGCCTCGACCAGTTCGCCCACGTGGTATTTCTCGGTAACCTGGCTCCAGGGTTCGGGCTGGGTCCGTTTAATCGAGAGCGCGACCTTCTGCTTATCCTGGTCAATGCCCAGAATATAGACTTTGACCGGCTGCCCGACCGAAAGGATTTGTTTCGGGTCGTCGATGCGAGCCCAACTGAGTTCGCTCACGTGGACCAGGCCGTCAACTCCGCCCAGGTCAATAAACGCGCCGAATTTCGCCAGGGTCGTAACGACACCTTCCCGAATTTGCCCGACTTCCAGTTCGTTCATCAGGCGGCCTTTGCTGGCTTCGCGCTGTTCGCGAACAGCCTGGCGTTCGGAGAGGATAAGCCGGTTGCGGTCCCGGTTGACTTCGACAATCTTGACCAGCAGCTTGGTGTTGACGAGCCGGGACATCTGGCTCTGGCGATTTTCTTCGCTGTCACCGATACCCGAAAGAGCGTTAACCTGGGAGGCAGGGATAAAGCCTCGGACGCCTTCCACCTCGACCATCAAACCGCCTTTGTTGTAGCCGACCACGTCCACTTCAAAGACTTCACCGGCTTCGAACTGCTGCTGGAGCTTGCGCCAGCTAACTTCGGTGCGGGCTTTGTCAATCGAGAGGATAGGGCCATCTTCGCCGTCCACACCGCTTTCGGGGCGAACGACTACGACCAGCACCTTGTCGCCGACGTGCATTTCATCGAGTTTCTCGGAACTCAGGCTCTGGCGTTCGCGCTGGGGTACAATCCCCTCGCTTTTGGTGCCAATGTCTACCAGCAGGTCATCCCGGTCTTTGTACATCAAAATGCCTTCGATAGCCTGGCCGTATTCGAGGCGGCGTACCGAGCTGGCGGCTTCATTTTCATTTAGAAGCTGTTCCATGAGTGAAACGGGCGCAGTATTTTCTTCGGCCTTCTCCTCAGAGGCCGGAGCTTCTACCTCGACCGCGCCTTCGGTGTCACCGGCATCTGCGGGAGCGGCGGCACTTTCAACGCTATTGGTACCTTCGACCGCTGCTTCAGCCGCACCGGATTCGTTCGAAGTTTCCTGGGTGGAGGTAGCCTGGGCCTCCTCGTTGTTCACAAGCTCCTCCCCATCATTTTCAGTGCTAGTAACTGGGGTTACATTCATCTAAATTTAATGCTTTCCTTCCTGCTAGCCGGTAGGACCGAATCGCACCGGCGTTAAATAAGGGACTATCAAACTTTGCTTGCTACACGAAAGATACAACTGAAACTTAATTATACAATATTAAAGCCAGGATTGCATCTCAACCTAGCCCCAATTTGGCAAAGTTTATCAAATTTATTTGCTACAAACCCTGGAAATCAGGCAGATAATGGCGATTTCTTAAAATTATTTAGAATTCGATTTTCTTTTAGCCAAAAATCCTGGGATAGGATTTTGAGCCGCGAAGCTCGCTTCCCACAAGTGATGTTTGATTATACCACATTTAGAGGGCAGAAGGCGGAGGTCAGTAGTCAGTATAACTTACTGGTAAGTTATTTTTGGTCAATCAAAAACCTACTTTCTGACCTCTGACCTCTGCCTTCTAACTACTTTTCCCTAATACGCCCTGGCGAAAAGGGCGTAGCCGGTCGCCGGTTTACCCGTATAGAGGCTTGGACCCGGTTCAAAACCGGTCTGGTCGAGCGGGACGCAGCGCAGGGTCGCTTTGGTTTCCTCCTTGATTTTGAGTTCGGCCTCCGTGTCTTCGACCCACTTCACCTTGACGAACCCACGCTGCCCGGCAATCACCTGTTTGAACTCGTCATAGTCGCTGACCTCGCGGGTATTTTCAGCCCGGAATTTCAGGGCGCGCTCAAACAACGACCGTTGGATTTCGCCAAAGACCTGCGGTAAACGGCTGTCCAGGGCCTCAACCGGGACCGCCTCTTTAGCCCGGTTGTCGCGCCGTACCAGCATCACACTGTTGTTTTTCACATCGCGCGGCCCTACTTCCAGCCGCACCGGCACCCCTCGCAGTTCCCATTCGTTGTATTTCCAACCCGGCGTTTCCTCGCGCCAGTCCGCCTTGACCCGCACCCCCTGGGCCTTGAGCCTTTTAACAAGTTGCTCGACAAGGACCGCCACCGCGCTTTTTTCTTCTTCCTTGCGCCAGATTGGTACGATAACCGCCTGGATTGGGGCCACTTTCGGCGGCATAATCAGGCCAGCGTTGTCGCCGTGCGTCATAATGATACTGCCGATGAGACGGGTACTCGCGCCCCAGCTTACCGTCGCACAATACTTGCGCTGGCCGTCCGTGTCCGAATACTGGATGTCAAAGCTGCGGGCGAAATTCTCGCCCAGGTTGTGCGAGGTCCCGGCCTGTAAAGCTTTCCCGTCACCCATGAGGGCTTCGATAGAGTAGGTCCGCAGGGCCCCGGCGAATTTTTCGTTTTCGCTCTTGCGGCCTGCCATCACCGGGACCGCCAGGTCTTCTTCGGCCAGGGCCCGGTAGGTTTCGAGCATCATAAGGGCCCGTTCCTCGGCTTCGGAAATTGAGCGGTGGGCCGAGTGGCCTTCTTGCCATAGGAATTCGCTGGTCCGCAGGAACAGGGTCGTCCGTTTCTCCCAGCGCATCACGTTGTTCCAGAGATTTATCAGGAGCGGCAGGTCGCGGTGGCTTTGAATCCAGCGCGAGTAAGCGTGGCCGATAATCGTTTCGGAGGTAGGCCGGATTGCCAGCGGTTCTTCCAGTTCCTCGCCGCCGCCCCGTGTGACCCAGGCCAATTCAGGCGCGAAACCCTCGATATGTTCGGCCTCGCGTTCGAAGAAAGAACGGGGAATCAGGAGCGGGAAATAGGCGTTCTCGACATCTACTTCCTTAAAACGAGCATCCAATAGCTTCTGGATATTCTCCCAGAGAGCGTAGCCATAAGGCCGGATAATCATGGTGCCCCGTACCGGGCCGTAGTCGGCCAGTTCGGCCTTGCGGATAACCTCGTTGTACCATTTTGAAAAATCGTCGTCCTTGTCGGTAATATCTTCGACAAATTTAGAGTTCGTATTCTCGCTCATTTCCAGGCTGCTTTCTAAAAATTATTGCCCAAAAAGCCGCACTCTCCTGAGAACGTCTATTTATTGCGTCTATTGGAGCCTGCGTAATTTTTGGCATGGCTTAAAAACCCTACCGTTTTCGCGGGGCCTGCCTAAAATCTTGCAGTCAGGTGAAGGAAAATCTGGACTAAGATTCAGGGCCCCGCTGATAAGGTTCTTGTTCGTTCAGAACCGCCCGGTAGAGCCGGGGAGGCCGGTGACGGCCCCCTTCGAGCCGCTCGTTAGTCTCGATAATAGCGCCGCTGGCTTCAACTTTGCGCTTGAAGTTGGCCGGGTCTTCCTTTTTGGCGTGGCGACCCTGGATTAGGTCGTAGACCTCGCGCAGTTGAGTCAGGGTGAAAGTAGGGGGTAAAAACTGGAAGGCGATATTGGCGTATTTTATTTTGTTGCGTAAACGCCAGAGGGCGTAGGACAGGATGTCTTTGTGGTCGAAGGCCATCTCAACCGGCAATTCGTCCACCGGGAACCACCGGGCTTCGGCGGTATCCCGCCCGGCCTCGACTTTTTCGCGGTCGGTACGGACCAGGGCATAATACGCAACCGAAACGGTCCGTCCACGCGGGTCGCGCTCCTTGCGCCCGAAGGTATAGAGTTGTTCCAGGTAGGACGCTTTAAGAGATGTTTTTTCCAGGAGTTGACGGTGGGCGGCATCTTCCAGGCTTTCGGTGGCGTGGACGCGCCCGCCCGGCAAGGCCCAGTAGTTCTCATATGGCGGACGGGCCCGGCGGACCAACAAGACCTGTAGTTCGTCATTGTCGTGACTTTGCGCTTCCGGCTGTTCCTCGTTTGGCAAGTTAACAGGCCGGAGACTGAAGATAACCACGTCTACGGTTAGCGATATACCGTTCTGGGTATTAATTCCTTTTGGGGTTACTGTATCTGTTTCCTGTGTCATTTGTCTGTCCCAAACCGGGTAACGAGCGCCACTGGCAAGGTCGTCCCGCCACTATGCAGGGCAGCACCGCGATAAAATAGAACTATGTGTAATTAGTCTAACATTCCCGACTGTTTTTGTCAACTTAACAATAAGTAAAAACAGGCTAAATTCCTTTAACTTAAAAAGTTCACACTTTAAAGATGTTTGAGCGTACTTCACCGGTTTATCAAAGAAAAACGGCAAATATCTTGGCCTGCAAAAATCTATGTAATGAAACAAAAAGGAGCGCCTTTTCAGACGCTCCCTCTCTTTTTCTATTTGCTTAGTAACCTGACCTGACCTACATTGAGGGCTGGTTCATGTCGCGATTCTCGTCCATCGCTCCAAGCTGACCCGATGTGCTGTTCTGAGGAGCCGTATAGCCCGGTTGCGCCGAGTAATCAGCCTGGGTTGCCGGGGCTTCGGTCGCGCCTGATTGCCCTTTAAGTTCGGACTTGCGCTGTTGAAGTTGTTGGCCCAGTTGTTCCAGGGTGGTCGTATCAAAAGCCTGGCGCACTTTAGGGAACATCTCGGTCTCCTCCATCTGGACGTGAGCCTGGACATCCCGCATGATTTCGGTCATCCGCTGGCCCCACTCGGTGGAGGTATTATCCATTGATTCGACCTGCCCCAGCAAATTTTTGACCTCGGCCTGTTCCTGGTAAGCCTCGGCTACCAGGTTGGCGGTATCGGGGTTATTGCGGGCCGCCGGGTAGAAGATTTCTTCTTCTATCTGGGTATGTACGGTCAATTCTTCTTTTAGCTGGGCAAAGAGCCGGGCAAATTCATCGGAATTGCCGCCTTTTTCGAACTGCTGGAAAATGCTGTCAACCTTGCGGTGGTCCGAAAGTAAAAGTTCAATAGCGTCCATTCTTATCTCCTTTTCATTTCCAAATATTTTACAGTCTTTTCTTTCCAGGCTGGCTTTTCTGGTGATCCAGTCCGACCTGGACACGTAAAATACCGGTTTCCTTGTCACCAGATTTTATCGCAATAATCAGGCCATTATTTAGCCTGATAGGTAGAATTTAGGTTGTCCCATATATTCAAGAATTTATTTCTCATAAAAATTAGCCTCATTTGAGGCTAAAAAAGGGTTAAAACAAAGAAGTTTTAGATTATTGTGAATCCTGGGAAGCGAGGTGTTCCAGGGTCGCCAGGAGCGTTTCTTCCTGGAAATCGAGGACCGTCCGGGGGTCGAACAGGAGACAATCGTGTTCCACCCGCCCAATCACGGGAGGCCGCTGGGACCGTAACTCGGCTTGTAGACGGTTGATCGAACTGTCCGGCGGCACAGGGAGAGCCAGCAGCCAGGTCGGCAGGGTTTCACCCGGAAGTGAGCCGCCGCCGATGGTAGATTCGCCCTGGACAATGGTCGCGCCGGGCCAGACCCTTTCCAACCGTGCTTGCCAGCGCCCGGCCTGTTCGCGCAGGTCGCCGGGCTGGCGGGAAAGCATCTGCCAGACCGGGATTTTTCGCTCGGCCTCGTCCCGCAGGTAGTGTTGGAGGGTCGCCTGGAGGGCGGCCAGGGTCATTTTGTCGAGTCGAAGGGCGCGGGCCAGGGGGTGTTTTCTCAGCCTGGCAATGTATTCTTTCTTTCCGGCTATCAGCCCGGCCTGGGGTCCGCCCAATAACTTGTCGCCGCTAAAGGTCACGATATCGGCCCCGGCCCGGATGCTGTCGCCAACGGTCGGTTCGTGGGTGAGGCCGTAACGGGCGGTATCGAGCAACGTACCGCTCCCCAGGTCGTCTACCAGGAGCAGGTTATGGCGGTGGGCAATCTCGGCCAGTTCCTTAAGGTCGGGGTTGGCCGTAAACCCGATTATTTTGAAGTTGCTGCTGTGTACCCGCATGAGCATGGCCGTTTCGGGCGTCACGGCGCTTTCGTAGTCGGTCGCATAGGTCTTGTTGGTAGTGCCGACCTCGACCAGCCTGGCCCCGGTCTGGCGCATCACGTCGGGAATACGAAAGCCCCCGCCGATTTCGACGGCCTGACCCCGGCTGAGAATCACCTCTTTGCCCTGGGCGAACGCGGTCAGGACCATAAAAACCGCCGCGGCGTTATTGTTTACGGCGATTGCGGCCTCGGCCCCGCTCAACCGCGCAAGGAGACTTTCGATGTGGGATAGACGGCTGCCCCGTTCGCCGCTTTCAAGGTCGTATTCGAGGTTTGAGTAGCTCCCGGCGCTCGCGGCTACGGCAGCGATAGCTTCCCGGCTGAGCGGAGCCCGGCCCAGGTTTGTATGGAGAATTACCCCGGTCGCGTTTATAACCTCCCGCAAACTGCTTTCCAGGCTTTGCTCGACCCGGCGGGCGACCTCTCCGGCCAACACCTCCAAATCCAGATCGGTAAATAGAAATTGACCCTGCCGGATATTCTGGCGGGTTTCGTCCAGGGTCTGGCGGGCCGCTTCCACCAGCAGGTCGTGCGGGGCGGTCTGGCCTAAATCTCGCAGGACTGGTGTTTGAAGTAATTTCTCAACGCCGGGCAGGTTCCGCATCAATTTATTTAGTTCGTTTTGGTCCTCTTTGGGCATGGTTTCCTTTAATTATGAGAAAGGTTGGGTTAATTTTTTAGTTACAGTTTTTTGTGCCTGTTTCGGTTGGGAAGCGGCAATAATATTTTATATCCTTAAAACCTTCCCAATTTACCAGATTCTTACCAATCATATCATCCTGGGTATCGAGAATATCAAGACCTTTCTGGCCGGGAATAAAGAAATAAACTTCGTTGAATTGGCTTTCCGAGTTAAGGTTGGTGTTTTCGGAATAATTGTTTGTCAGGATTAAACCCTGGTTTAAGTAGACAAAATAGGTTTTGTATTCCCCGGTTCCGTGACCCATCTTATTAGTCTTTTCCATAACTATGATATGACTCGGCACCCCGTAAATGCTAATTGCATCTTTCAGCAGGTAAGGTTGCACAAGGGGTTTTATTATTTCTACAACAGCCGGTTTTGGCTCGTTATGATAGGTTAAAAATCCCAGAGATGTAATGTTGTTTGCCTCGAACAGGTTTATTAACACAGGTTTATTGGCAATTTGAGGGTCATTTATTTCAAATCTGCCGAATGAAGAGTTATTTTTGAGTAGGGTTTGAGCTTCTTCTGGTGTGGTCTTTCCAGGCGTAATATTTTCCCAGCAAGGGGCTTTACAGGGCACACCCTGCAACCAGTTATTCCCTATGCCGGGAGCCGCAGGTGTATCAGTGGCAAGTTTCGGGGTTTGGGCGTCCGTACCCGGCGTTAGAGTGGTTTCATTGGTAACGGAAGTGGCCGCGTCCGCCGTCACGACCGAAAAGACACGCGGCGAGAAGGGCGTTACAGGCGCGGTCCCTACGACGGGTGGTGTGGTGTTAATGGCGGTGGTCGGGGTAGAGTCACCACAAGCTGCCAGCGCCAGGCACATGCAAAGAGCGCCTGCCTGAAGTAAAGCCGCTATTCGCCTGGATTTCTGGAATTTCCTCATAAAGTTAAGAACGCGAAATTTTTGTGGGAATTACAACCGATAAATTTCAATAAGTTACTTTCTTGGATTATTAAGCGTAGGCTGGATGGCCCGCTCGGCGTCGGCCAGGATAGCTTTGGGGTCGCTGCCGTTTAGAATCGAGCCGATACTTTGCTCCCAGGTCACATCTGCCTGGGCATAGGCTTCCAGGCGATAAAGCCGGGCCGTCTTTAACTGCTCCAAAAAGGGTTGCAAAATCGTTTGCCCGGTAAAGTAAGGGTCTTTGTAGAGGTCGTTCAGCACCGGGTAACGGCCCATCTCACGGGCCAACCGCAACTGGTATTTCGGCGCTGCCGCCCACTTCATGAACTCGAAAGCGGCCTCCCGGTTTTTAGCACCTTTAGGTACGAACAGGCTCCCCCCACCCTGGACGCTCCCGGTGGTCTTGCCATCAATCCCGTGCGGCATCACGGCGGTGCCGACATTGGAGTAAAGCCCTGCCGGGCCGCGCAGTTCGATTTCCTTCAAGTCCCAGGGTCCGCTAAAAAACATGGCGATTTTGCTTTGCTTGAAAAGCTCGACCGGGGACGCCTCCGGGGTGAAGCGGGGTGTAGGGGAAACCTTGTCGTTATTAACCAGGTCGGAGATAAACTGCAACATCTGGACATTCGGAGCGGCGTCAAGTTGGGCTGTCACCTGGCCGTTCTGGGTGTCGAGAAGGTAGCCGCCGTTCGCGCTGACCAGCCCGAAAATGTCCCAGGCCCCCGGCGTCAACGCCAGACCGTAGCGTCCCTGCGAGGCCACGGTCAATTTGCGGGCGTCCTCACGCAGGCGGGTGAAATTGTAATCAGGACCGGGTTCGGCCAAACCGGCGTCCTTGAACATCTGTTTATTGTAAATCAGAAAAGTGGTGTTGATGTCGAGCGGCACCCCGTACTTGACCCCGTTCCAGGTCACGTCATCCAATGAATTGGGCAGAAAGGCGGCGGCAGCATCCTTACCCCATTGCTGCCACAGGTCGTCCAGGGGTTCGGCGTAACCCTGCGCCCCGAAGACGAAAGCGTGCTGATGGGCTACGTCCGGTGGGTTACCCGCTGCCACCGCCTCTTTAAGGCGATTGCGTTGCTTGCTCCATTCGTTGTGGTCAACGGCGATGGTGATATTGGGGTAAGCCTGTTTGAACTCCTTCATCAGGTCAACGATAGGAGCCTGGTTGTAGTAGTCGTCGGCGAACCAGACGGTCAGGGTAAAAGGCGGCAGGGCGGCGATTTTAGGATTGATTGGGACAGGGTAATTAGCCGGGCCGGAAGTAGGAAGCGAAGTGATTTGGGGTACACTTCCGGTCGATGTTTCACCACAGGCGCTCAAAGGCGTTACCAGCAGGCAGAGCGCCAAGCACCAGACCGGGGCCAACCGGGATATTCGTTTAGGCTTTATTCGTTCTCGCAAGCGGCCTGACATGGGTATATCTCCCAGGTAATAGGTTTAACAATTAATCCGGTCAGGCCGGACCCGGTCTCTATATGGCGCAGTGATAAATTTCTTAATCTATACAAAAACTCAAACCGGAACGCTCAAGGTCTAGGCCACTACCTGGCCTGCTTCAACAATCTTCCGGCCATCCACCTGTAAGGAAACGCCGGGAATGGTGAAGTCTATATTCAGGGAAGAAATATTTTCGCCGCCCATATAACGGTTTTCACCCAGGGCCAGGAAAAGACGGCCTTCCAGGTGTTCGTCTACCAGGGTCCAATCCAGGAATTCGTGCAAAAACGGGTTGAGGCCGATACCGATATGGCTGACCCGCCTGGGTTCGCCACTAAAACCGTCCAGCCATTTGTTGAGGCGGTCGGCATCTTCGTTATCACCGGTAATAATTTCCTTAATCCGCCCCTGCTCGAACCGCAACACCACATCTTTCACACCCCGGCATTCCGGTAGCCAGATTGTACCTTCGGTCGCTTCTTCAAGGACAGTGGTGTAGACCGAACCGGCAGGGAGGTTCGAGACAATCGCGCCCCGGACCCGGTCCGGCTCGTCTATCAGGCCGTCATCACTAAGCCAGGGCCGGTCGGTTAGCTTTAGTTGCAACTCGCAGTCCTTACCGCTCTGGACGGTCATTTCGTGACCTCCCTCGGTTTTCGCCAGGACTGAGCGAATTCGAGCGTTTAACTCGGCAGGGGTAGCCGCCAGGGCGGGCATGAGTAACCCGTCTAGCTGTTCCAGGGCAAGGCTGCGCTCCCCGGCCAGGACCGTCGTCGGGATTGCCACCAGCAGGAACGGAAGGCGGCGCGCTTCTTCGAGTTCGCCCAGGCGGCTCCCGGCAGCCCGCCATAAAGCCAGCTTTTTGGAGGGTATTTCCCCGAATTTGGGCGGCTCACCCTGCAACACCAGTATCCGGTCGTATTGGCCCATCCAGCCGAGCCGGTATTTATCCCACTTTTCGAGGTAATTGTCCCCGGCTTCCACGACCAGCTTTTCGAGATAGGGGGGCGGCAGGAATTCAAGTAAAGGCGTAGCCCCGGCCATTTCAATTGCCAGGAGCATCTCCTGGATGACTTCCAAGCGGTCGACCAGGGCCCGGACCTGAATTAATTCGCCCGGTTGGACCTGCAAACCATAAACACATCTCTGGGCGATAGTTTGCCAGTTTAACTCCACGCGCCTATTCGCTTTCTCCCGTACCGCCGTGAAAATCGGCTTTGAGGGTAACGATACGCTTGGCCGCGATGGGAAGGGTGTACCAGCCCTCGCCGTCAGGGTTCATTTCGGCCAGTGTATCCTCGGCCAAATTTGTCTGCCATAGATGGGCCGGTTGGCGGTAGAACCGGAACCGCGCCGCCGGGATAGTCGTGGTGGCCGGGTTCCAGACCCGTACGACCAGTCCTTCACCGTCTTCTGCCGGTTTGATGGTGGAGAGGGCCAGGCTGCCCGGTTCGATTTCAACCAGGCTGGCCGTCGCGGGGAGACCCAGGCCAGGCTGGACCGCCGCGTTAAGACCGGTCAGGGGATGGTTGAAGGCGTGGGCCTGTTGCTGTGCGCCCGCTTCCAGCCAGTTGCCCCGGTGCGGCTCGATGGCGTAGTTAAACTTGTGCTGGCCCAGCAGTTGGGCGCCGGGAGTTTCCAGGCCCGGCCCGGCGTGGTCGCGGCGGGTTAAAAGGTCAGCGCGGGAGAGCCAGCCGACACAGCGCAAAAGCGTGATGGCTACCGCCGAACCGTTGGTTTCGTCCGCCGGGAGAATTTCGTATTCGGGTAAGCCCCGGTTCATGACCGTAAAGCCGAGATTTTTTTCTGGGTCGTAAATCGAAACGAAAGTCTTCTGGGGCGCGGTCGGTACCGGGTCTTCGCGCCAGTTGCTATCAAAGGCCGGAAGCTGAGTGGAGCGGCGGACCACGTCGAAAGCTTGCTCGGCGTCCGCTTCGGTTACGGCAAACGGCGCGGGTAAGACGACCTGTAAGCGGTGGTCTTTTGCCAGGTTTTCAAAGGTCACCGCGAAATCGACCCTTTTGACGCCCGGTACCAGGCTTGCTTCGATGTCTACCGGGCAAACGACCGTTTCAGAGGTGCGGGTCTGGCGGTCGGCGGTCAGCGACAGGGGCAATTCAAGGGTAGCCTTTACGATTAGCTTGCTCTGCAAGGGGCTGATATGGCGGGTAACCTCCGGTAGACTGCTAAAACTTTCGATAACCAGGTCGCGGGTGGCCTGGGAATAATTGTACTCGTCACCGGCGTCCGCGCCGTCCCGGAAGCGGTTCAGGTCGGTAAAAACCGCCCCGGTTTCTTTGTCGGTCAGGGTAAAGAGGCCGCTGGTAGGGTCGGCAGTCAGTTCGTAAAACTCGTTTTCGATAGTGAGCGTCTTATCAGAGATTTCTTCCAGGGCCGGTTCTGGTTGAGCGTATTCGGTGGTGTTGGGCCGCAGGAAGAAAGTCTTGTAACCGGTTGGCGGCATATCACGGGCGATAAAATCGAGTTTCGCCCCGGTCTGGCGGTAGACGGTCAGCCGGAAAGTTTCGGTGCCGCTCTCGATATAATGCTGGACCTCGGTCATGGCCCGCTGCATCAGGGTCGGGTCGGTCGGGGCTGCCGACATATACATCACCACCACGCGGGCCTCAACGGTCGACTGGTCGGAGGTCGGCCTGAAATCGAGCGATGACATGGTGTAATCCATTATGCGACCTTCGTCCCCGGCCTGGGCAGCCATGCCGTTGAGAGCAAAAGCCGGTATGTCCATTGTAAAGAGCATTTCTTCATCAAAACTGGACACCGTATGCGGCAGGACATTATTTTGCTCGTCCGTAACCACGAAATCGGTCAGGCCGTCCGGTGCGGTGATGGAGAGGCTTGCCAGGTCGGTCCGGCGGCTCGGCACCGGGTTAAAAATCACGATGGGTTGGGCCCTCTCTACACCGGAAAGGGTTGTGTTGATGGCCCGTGTCAGGTTGCGATTACCTTCCTGCCACAAATCCTGCCCAATTTGCTCAATCCAGGTAAAGCGGGTCTGCATCTCGTCGTGGACCGGGTCGATGCTGCACCCACAGATGCTATCGTGGGGCTGGTTTTGCAAAAGGTATTTCCAGGCCGTCTGGTAAAGACCCTGGAGCGAGCGCGGGTCGAAATCTTTGCGGGCAGGTTGGCCGGGTAAAGAGGAGGACCAGGCCAGGGCCGGCCCGGCTTCCAGTTCGAGCAAATTCTCCATACGGGCATTTTGTTGCTTGATAGGCATCCGGCTGCTTGTGACACCCGGCAACAAAAAGGCTAGCTGGCTATCCCGGAATTCCCCGATGTGGCGTGGGGTCTCCGGCCTATCCCAGACCCCGCTCTGGCGGGCCAGTTCGAGGTAAAGGGGTAGGGTGCCGTGGACCAGGTTGTAAGATTCCCCTTGTTTTTCGAACTCCTCGCGGACGGCCCTAAGGGTGGCCGGAAGGTCGGCGGCAGGCTCGACATGGTCGTTGCCGTTCATTAAAAGGGCGATGTTAGAGCCGGTGCGGTCAATAATCAGGTCCTTGACCGCTTTTAACTGGGTCAGGGCCGCTTCTGGGCCGCTATTCCAGGCTACAGCGGAACTATACCCCCCGATATTGGCATTGCCGGGCAGGTGGACCCCGTTGACTGCCGTGCCGTCCGGGGCAATCCAGACAAACTCGACCTGGACCATCTCCGGCCCGACCCCGCGCCAGAAGACCGCGCTATCAATATCAAAACCGCTAAGAATCTGGGGCATCTGGCCGATATGGCCGAAGGGGTCCGGGACGTAGCCCACCCGCATGGACCGGCCAAAACTCTGGGCAATTTTGAGGCCGCGGGTCAGGTTTTGAATATGCGCCTCACCACTGACCAGAAATTGGTCGGTCAGCACGTACCAGGGTCCGACCAGCAGGCGGCCCGCCGTTATATGGCGTTCCAGGTCGGGCCGGCGTTCAGGACGAATTTCCAGGTAATCTTCAAGGACAATCGTCTGGCCGTCAAGCATAAAGAAGGCGTATTCCTCGTCACTATCGAGAATTGCCAGCAGACGGTCCACCAGCCGGACCAGTTTAAACCGGTATTGCTGGAAGGTGAGATACCACTCCCGGTCCCAGTGGGTGTGCGAGACCAGGACAAGGGTTTTTTTTGCCGCCGGAGCGGGTTGCGAGTCGCCCTGGGAAGGCGAAAAAGTAAGGCTCATTTAGATTCACTTTCCTAATAAATTCAGGTACTTATGCAGGAAAACTCTTGCTTGCAAAAGACTTCACTGGCTGGTATTGCCGCTTAGTTTGTTTAAGGTTAGTCCGCCCGGTTAAGAGGGCCGTGGGTGGAGTTGCGATATTTAACCCCCACTAAATTAATCCCTTTTGTAAAATTATCCCGATTATAACTATTTTTAGTTCAAACAGGCAAGTAGGTTCTTTACCAGGCCAACCGGCCCTTCTGGCAGGGGCCAAATTGGGCGGGAAAAGTGTAAAAACCAGATTTATGTTGTATAGTTAGTGTGGGGATCTGCCTCTTCAAAGGAAGCAAAATTGAGGAAATAAACAAACCAAATAAGTACCATTGACTTATTGGTTAACTTGGTATAAACCTGTACCAAAAGATTTGGCATTTTAATTTCAGCTAAAAGGCTAGTTAAAATTTGTGTGCAATACCTGTTTTAAAGCCCTGGATAAGAGCTTTAAGGTGCAATTTAGGTGGACCGGTAATTATATAACCCTGCCAATCCTGCAATATAAAGAAACGAACAGATACGGTATATTAAAAACCAAGGAAAGGGTGAATTTGTGGCGAAAAACGGCTCCTCGACCGGGTTGGTTCGGCGGCTAACGCGTAATCTTTTAATAACAATTGGGTTGCTTTTGTTCGTCCTCATTTTAGACCTGGGACTTGGTATTGCCATAATTAATAACCAGCGCTCCCGTGACGATGGTAAAGCCGAAGCCCTCCAGGATGTTGATACCATCTTGACGGCTATGCTAAACCAGGAAACCGGTGTACGCGCTTATGTATCTACTACCGACCCGGTTTTCCTTGACCCTTACAACCAGGGCCGCAACGATTTTCTTTCTGCTTACGCCGATCTACAAAAAAGTTTTACCATCCAACCTAATTACAAGACCTATTTTAAGGCTTCCAGCGATGCCCTCGAGGTCGTGAAGCAAAAGAGCGATGCCTGGTATCAAAATTTTGGTCAGCAGCAAATTCAATTTGTCCAGGCAGGCGGCGATAGCTTGCGGAACGCCCGCCTACCGGCCCGCGCCCTGGAAGGTAAAGGGTATTTTGACCAGGTCCGTAGCTCTACCAGTGACCTTAAAACGGCTGTAATTTCCGACTATAACGCACTCCAGGACCGGGTTAACGGTTTCAACCTGACCCTTTTAATAATTTCAATAGTGATGGCCCTGGGCGCGGTCATAATAATCTGGCGTTCTTTTGGCGGTTTTATCAGGAAAATGCAGACCCAACTCGACCAGATTATGGGGGTCACCGACCGCCTGGAAGATGGTGACCTGACCGCCAGGATAGAGAACCCCTCTAACGATGAACTTGGGCGCCTGGCAACAAATTTTAACAGCATGGCAGCCTCGCTGGAATCGCAGCAAAACGCCCTCCGCCAGCAGGATATTCAGCAAAGCCTGCTTGTCTTGAATAACGCCCTGACGACCAGCCTTGCCCTCGAACCTATGCTCGACCAGTTTTTGCTAGCCCTGGTCAATGAGTTGCAATTGCAGGTCGGCGCGATTTATTTATTTAATAAAGAGACCGAGTTGCTTACCCTGTACGCTTCCCAGGGCCTGGATAAGAGCCAGCTTCAAACTTTTTTCAGCCTGGGTGAGGGCATGTCGGGCCGGGTCGCCCAGACTCGCCAACCGCTTATCCTGGACCGCCCCGATACTCCCGAAGCCAGGGGTTTTGTGGTCAAAACCTTAATGGGGGAGGCTTTGCCCGCGACTCTCTATCATTTACCCCTGGCCCAGGGCGACGATTTTTTTGGTGTAATCAGCGCCGGTACCCTCTACCCGATGAACGAGAAAATCCGTAACGTGTTGAGCGTTATAACCGGCAACCTGGCGGTTGCTATCAGTAACAGCCAGGCTTACCTCCATATCCAGAGTCAGGCCGAAGAACTGGAACGCCGCCAGCGCGAACTACAGCGCAGCAATACCGAGCTTAGCCGCCAGCGGGACGAACTCTCTATCCTCAATTCGGCCCTGGAACAGGCCAATCGCACCCGGAGCCAGTTCCTCTCCACTATGTCGCACGAATTAAGGACACCCCTTACCGCGATTATCGGTTTCAGCCAGCTATCCTTGCGCGGTTCGGAGGTAGCCAACCTTTCCAAACGTCAGAAATCGAACCTCGAACGAGTCCTCAAAAACGGCCAGCACCTTTTAAACCTGGTCAACGATGTCCTCGACATAGCCAAGATTGAAGCGGGTCGGATGGATATTTCCCACTCTCAGCTCGAACTCGAACCGTTCATGAATTCCATTATCGAACAAACCCAGTCCCTGGCGACCGAAAAGGGTCTCAAGTTTACGGCCAAAGTGGATGATAATATCGGGACAGTAGAGACGGACGCGGACAAATTACGCCAGATTCTGATAAACCTGATTTCGAATGCTATCAAATTTACCCATACAGGCGAGGTTACTCTGACCGCCTATCTTGATCCGGATGGGCCGGAGGGCTTCAAGACTGGCAAGGAATGGATTGCTATTACGGTCAAAGACACCGGTATCGGTATTCCTCTCGAAAAGCAGGCTCAGATTTTTGAGGAGTTTTACCAGGTGGACAATTCGAGTACCCGCAATTATGGCGGGACCGGCCTGGGCCTTTCGATTGTGCGAAAACTTACCGAATTATTGGAAGGTAAACTCAAACTTGAAAGCCAACCGGGTGCAGGTAGTTCGTTTACCATCCTGTTGCCCCGCAAACCTACCAGGGTTCAGGTTGAGTCTCTCCCGTTGCGGCCTACTCTGTTCAGCCCAATCCTGGTTGGTGAGCCGGATAATACGGTCCTGATTGCTTCCCAGCCGACTGAAACACCCAACGGGGACACTGCGTTGGACCAGGCTTTGCAGGCCAGCCGGGACCTTGGTAAGAAACTGGTGGTCTCGATTGATGATGACCAGGACGTGGTTGACCTGATTCAACACGCCCTGGAAGGCACCGTTTACCATGTGGTGGGCCTCTCCGAACCGACTCGCGCCCTTTCCATTATAACGCGCTTGCGCCCTTACGCCGTTACTCTTGACGTGATGATGCCCCAATCAAACGGCTGGCAGGTTTTGCAGCAGTTAAAATCTGAACCAGCCACGGCTTCTATCCCGGTCATTATGCTTTCGGTGGTGGCGGACCGCTCGGCAGGGTTTGTCCTGGGCGCGAATGAATACCTGGTCAAACCGATTGACCGTGACCTTCTGCTGCGGACCCTGGACCGCCTGACCCGCAGTACTGACGAAGAAGTCGCCTCGTTGGAACTGGTGGCTTCAGGGGAACCGGGCAAGAGCGGGCCCAATGAGAACGGTAGCCGGGGGGTTAAGGCCAGGGATGTGCTGGTGGTTGATGATGAGCCGGATATTCGTAACGTCCTTGAACAGGCCATTTCTGAGGCCGGTTATACGGTACGGACTGCTGCCGGTGGATTGGAAGCCTTGCGTTTGATGAGCCAGGCCCAACCGGGGGTTATATTGCTCGATTTGATGATGCCGGATATGGATGGTTTTGAGGTCTTGCAGCGAATCCGCGGCAACCCGCTGACCAGTCAAATACCGGTAGTGGTCCTGACGGCCAAGATTTTAACCGCCCAGGATTACGAGCGGTTGCAGCGGGATGCTAACCAGATTATTCAAAAAGGAAGCCGTCCGCTCGAAGAAATCCTGGATGAACTGCAAACTTTGCTCACAAAAGCTTCCTGACAGAAGAAGCTACCAAATAAGACCTGCTAGCCGGAATAAAAAAATTTATGGATTTTCGGCAAATCGGCCCCTGGCCCTGTAATTGTGAAGGCGAGAAAGAGTAAGATTATGAGCTTTAAACTACAATTTTATACAACGTTGCGGCTGCCATTTACAACCATACTGGCTCAAACTTCCGACGATTTGGAAGTCGGACCGCATATCCGGGTGCTGGTAGTTGAGGACAGCGAGGATATTCGGACTTTGCTTGAAGAACTCCTGGAAGCGGAGGGTTATAATCTGGTTTTTGCCACCAACGGAGAGGAAGGGCTGGAAAAGGCCAAAAGGGAGCACCCCGACATTATTTTGATGGACTTATCTCTGCCGGGTATGGACGGCTGGGAAACGGTCTACCGGTTGCGCCAGTTGGCCGAGTTTAAGACCACCCCTGTTATCGCTTTAACCGCCCACGCAACCCGCAAGGACGAAGAGCGCGCCCTGGCGGCGGGCTGTACCGGCTATATCAGCAAACCGTTCGATATGGAAAACCTCCTTAACTATATCGCCAGTTTTGTAACTAAAAATTAGCTTTTAATAAAAAGAAGCCTTTCAGGAAAACTGTAATGAAAGGCTTCTTTGTTTTATAGAAATTATTAAACCGGCCAGGCGTGGGCGCGCAAACTCTGGGTACCCAGCAACCCCAAAAGCACCTCGTACTCTGTACCGGCGAACTCAGGGTGCAGTTCCAGGCGGCTTCGTTCGAAATACTGGACCAGATAGGTTTTACCATCTATCGGGTTGACTTCACTGGTCGGTTGGGTAAGGGGAAGTCCGTGCCGGGTCAGCCCTCCGTGAGTCTGCCAGTATTCCAGGAATTTACCCGTTACAGTGTGACCGGTCTCTTTGAACAACAGACCGCCCTCAACCGGACTGGTTTCCCCCGAACCGAACAGGTCGTTGACGCGTGGGCCGGTCATGGCGCTAAAGACGTGCCCCAACAGCCCAAGCTCGACTTCGTAGGGAGTTCCGGCGTTTTCAGGATGCAATTCCAGGCGGGTTCGCTCGAAATACTGGACCGTCAAATCCCGGTTCAGGTCAGGGTTATATTCCTCGAAGGGTTCGGTAATGGGATAGCCGAGGCTAGCTAATCCCCCGTTTTTCTGCCAGAAGTCTAAGAATTTGCCGGTCAAAGTGTGGCCGGTTTCCTTGAAGTAAAGGCCATTCAGTTCCGGTGGAGGTGGGGAAGTCCGGGCTTTTTCGAGATAAGCTTCGTCAGGCGGTTGAACCTTGATAAAGCTAACGACACTGCTGGTATTGCCGTTAATCACCAGTAAACCGAAGCCCGTTCCTCCCGGTGCCGGGGTATATATCAGGTTGTTGGCCGAGTCAATTGCCACGGGTTCCGAGTAAAATTGGGCCAACCGTTCGCCCATGACGTTTGCGCCATCGAACGAGTCATATTCGGTCCGGCCACCCTGGTAGGCATGATAATCCCAACCGAAAACCTGGTTAGTGGCTTCGTTGATGGCAATATAGACCTGGGCTTTGGGTATCGAAAATGGCACCACGAGGTTACCGGCGCGGTCTATCACCGCGCCCTGGGTCTGACCACACTTGGCATAGCAATAACGTTTGGTCAGGTAGACCAGGCCGGTTTTGGAATTCACCTTGAAAGAGGTCAGGGCGGTATATTGCTGTTCGTGCTGGATTAAGGGTATATCGGCGGTAGCTTTAAGGGTCTGGTCGTCCACCAGGAAGACATCGAAAAATTTATCATCGTAGCCGGAGGATATAGTTTCGTAATACTCCCTGTAAGCGTAAAGTTTACCGCCATCGGGGTGCAAAGCTAAAACCTGGTAATCGACCAGTTTAACGACCTTGCCGGTAGTGGTATCCACGATAACGGTGCGGGTAGGCGGTTCGGGCCGGCCGGTGGCGTTGTAATAACTGGTGCAGGGCAGATAAAACTGCTTGCGGGACGCGTTGTAATACCACTTTTCAACCGGGTAAGTGTCAGCACTTCTGCAACCACCCGCGATAGTGGCTGTATCGAATAACTTATGCGGTTGTTCGGTTTGTAGGTCTATGTAGCCAAAAGCGGTAAAGACAGGCTCCGGCAAGCTGCTACTTTCCTCGTAGTATAGACGGTCATTGCCTGGCTCAAAAACAATAGTTAGAAAGTGCCGATTGGCCGGGATGCGTAAATTTTTCAGAGGTTGCCCCTCTTTTGAAAAATGAACCAGGTTATAACCGGTTGGGTCAGGTTCGGGGGAATCGCCATAGGCGACCCACAAACTGCCATCACGAGGGTTAACACAGACCCTTGAAAACCCGCACCAGCTAAACTGGTTGGCCGGGAGAGTGGTTTCGGCCCTGGCTGTCGGTAGGGTCGTGACCAGGGTGGTTAATAAGGCGCAAAGTAGCAGACAAACCAGGCCCTGCCGCCAGAAGTTCCTTATTTGTTTCAAGGCGTTTACTCCTACATTCGCATCATTCGTTTTTAATTCAAATAATTGCCAGGGACTTATATTTGAAACGGACGAGCGGGCCAAAAGTTATCCTCTAAACCGCTATTAATCAAGGGGTACGCCGTAATATTTGATTTTGTGGATAAGATAGATAAGGTCAAATTCTGTTCAGGTAAAGAAAGAAATGTTATAATTTGATTATGGCGAACGAAATTAAGGAAAATGAAAGATTATACCGGACCGAGGCGGTGGTTATCCGGCGGATGAACGTGGGCGAGGCCGACAAAATCCTGACCATTTACACGCCCGACCACGGAAAATTGCGGGTGGTGGCGAAAGGGGTCCGCCGCACTACCAGTCGCCTGGGAGGTTACGTGGAGCTCTTTACCAAGAGCCGCCTCCTGATAGCCAAGGGCCGCAACCTCGATATTGTCACGCAAAGCGAGCCGATAAATATTTATCGCAAGCTCCGCGAGGACTTGAACCTGGTGGCCCATGCCTCTTACGTGGCCGAATTGCTCGACCGCCTGACCGAGGAAGGCAGCCAGAATTACCCCGCTTACGAACTGATGGTGGATACCTTTAGCGGCCTCAATTCGGGGGACGACCCCAACATCACCCTGCGGGCCTACGAGTTACACCTGCTTTCCTTCATGGGCTACCGGCCCCAACTGCAACAATGCGTCCGCTGTCAGGCCGAACTGCGCCCGGTCGTGAACTTTTTTAGCCCGGAACTGGGTGGGGTTTTGTGTAACGAATGCGGGAACATCGAGCGCCGCAGCGCTGAGTTAAGCGTGGATGCCCTGAAAGTCTTGCGCCATTTGCAGCGCACGCCGTTCAATGAAATTCCCAAGCTGCGCCTGAGTGATAATTTGCGGCGCGAACTGGAACAGGCTATGCGGAGTTACACCCGGTATCTCCTGGAACGCGATTTGAAATCGGCTGAGTTCATTCATACCGTTTCGTAAAAAGTTCTGGCGTTTTTCAAACTATCTACAAAATTTTGCGTATTTAATTCCGTAAAAGTGGTTATCGCAGGCGGCTAGTTTTTAAACTTTCAGTTGACGCGCTGAGAAAGAGGGATGGCATGGCCTACAACAAAGCAAACCTGAGTAGCGGTGAACAGATTGTCCACGTGGCCCATAAGCATGTAATTGTGCTGATTCGGGCTGCTATCCAGTGGATTTTACTCTTTATCTTTGCCCTTGCCGTATTAATTTTTATTAATGCTTATAATCCTCAAGGTGATGCTTCCGGTTTTGTGACGACCATCCGCCCTTTTGTTAGTATAATCTGCATGGTAGCTATGCTAGTCGCATTTATCGCTTTTGGCATCTCCTACCTGGTCTGGGCCGCCGAACAATATATCATCACCAACGAGCGGGTTATCCAGGTTGAAGGTATCATCAACAAAAAAGAATACACGACTTCTATCGAGAAAATTAACGACATAGAGACTGACCAGACCCTGTTTGGCCGGATGCTTGGTTATGGCACAGTCCGGCTTTTGACCGGCAGCGATACCGGTATAAACCAGCTCGATTATCTCGATAAACCGTTCGAGTTCAAGAAAATCATGCTAAACGCCAAGAACCGCTACTACGGTGACGCCAGCGACTTTGCGCCCGGCGGTCCCCGCTCCTACAGCACCGATGGCGAAGACAAACCCTCGAACCGGCACGTCCACCAGCAAAACTTGAAACAACAACAGCAACAGGTCAGGCAACGCCCCGCCCCGGCGCCTCAACCGGTCTACCAGAATGACCCGCGTGGTTACAGCCCGGTGGTCCCACCCCAACCCCAGCCGCAACCCTACCAGCAGCCCTCGGCCCAGGCCACCAGCGCTTACCGTCCCGCCCAGCAACAACCGGCCACCCCGCAGCAAATCGCCGATAGCATCGCCCAACTGGCCCGGTTGCGCGATAATGGCATCATCAGCGAAGCCGAGTTCCAGAGCAAGAAAACCGAGTTAATGAACCGTCTCTAATTTCTAAATTTTGAAATTAGCCAAATAGAAAGAATATTGCCAACCGTGGATAACCTAACTCAACTGACTCGCCACGCCCAGGAATTTATCCAGCCCCTGCTTGGCGACCGCCACCCTACCGTCGGTATCATCCTGGGTAGCGGCCTGGGCGGCCTGGCCGACGAAATAGAAGACCCTATCACCATTCCCTACCATGTTATACCCGGTTTTGTCGGTTCGACCGCACCCGGCCACGCCGGACGCCTGGTGATAGGCCAGCTTGGCGGCAAGGGTGTCCTGGCGATGCAGGGGCGGTTCCACTTCTACGAAGGGCACGACATGGCCCAGGTGACCTTCCCGGTGCGGGTAATGCGGGCGCTCGGTATCGGCACCCTGGTGGTAACAAACGCGGCGGGTGGTCTCAACCCAACTTTTCAGACCGGCGACCTTATGGCCCTGAACGACCACATCTTTTTGCCCGGTATGGCCGGGCAGAACCCCCTGCGCGGCCCCAACGACGATTCACTTGGCCCGCGATTCCTGCCGGTGGTGAATTCCTACACCCAGGAGTTACGCGATATTGCCCAGGAAGAAGCCAACAAACTCGGTATCCGATTTCACCAGGGCACCTATGTAATGCTGACCGGGCCAAATTTCGAGACCCGCGCCGAAATGCGAATGTTGCGGGCCTGGGGCGCGGACGCCGTTGGCATGTCAACGGTACCGGAGGTTATCGTGGCGGTCCACGGCGGTATGCGGGTGCTGGGTATCAGCACTATCACCAATACACTCAACCCTGATACCACCGTGGAGGCTAACGGCGAGGAAGTTATCGAGGTTGGCAAAATGGTGGGGCCGCGCCTGGTAAGCCTGGTCAAGGCTATCCTGCCCCGGATTTAATAATTCCTCGAAGGTTTTAAAATGTCGCAAGAGGTTTCCCGGCAAAACGCCCGCGAAGAAGCAAAGCCCTATTTAGAAAGCGGTAATGCTACTGGCTGGTTTGAGCCGTTTTATGCCAGCGCTGCCGGGAACCCACATAATATCTCCTGGGCCGATTTAGCCCCCAATCCAAATTTAATAGAGTGGCTTGACCGCGAAGCAGTACATGGGGATAGCCGGAATGCCCTGGTGGTGGGTTGCGGCCTGGGGGATGATGCGGAGGAGTTGGCCCGCCGTGGTTTCGTGGTGACGGCCTTTGACGTGGCTCCGAGTGCGGTGGTCTGGTGTAAGGAGCGGTTTCCCCGGAGTAGCGTGACCTACGAGGTGGCCGACCTGCTCAACCCGCCCGAAGATTGGGTGGGAAGGTTTGATTTTGTCCTCGAAGTTTATACTTTGCAATGCCTTCCCCCGGCCAACCGTCCGCAGGCTTTCCTCGAACTGGGCCGGTTGGCGGCTCCCGGCGGGCAATTGCTGATTATCTGCCGGGGCCGTGATGACCAGGCTGAACCCGGTAACCTTCCCTGGCCCCTCTCGAAAGCCGAACTGAGCCAGTTTGATGTTTTGGGCTTTCAAACCCTATCTTTTGAAGATTTCCTCGACGAGAAGGCCGACTCCCCGACTCGTCGCTTTCGTGTCCTCTACCAGAAGCAGCCTTAAACCAGTCTTTCTTCCGCCGAATATTCCACGGTAATCACCTGCATTGGTTGGTCCTCGGTCCAGGCTTTGTGCAAGACAAAAGGCGGCCAGAGCAGGGCGTCCCCGGCTTTCACGGGTTGGATCGGCGCCGTCGGGCCACCTACCTGGACAAACCCGCTTCCCCCAATTACTAGCAGCAATGTAGGCCGGTCGGAATCGTGCTCGTTTATCTCACCGTGAGGTTCGAGGTAAAGGGCAGCCACGGCCACGTCCTGGTTTATAAAGAGGGGCAATCCAGCGAACCGTTCGCGCAGTTGGTCTTCCGGTATTTTTCCTTTGACCTCGCTCGGAAGTTGAATCATGACGCTGGAAAGGTTGACCGGGCCGGGAAAAGGAGCAGGTTGTTTTTTATCGGGACCGAACTGCCTAATTTCTGCCATTTTTAATTCTTTATCTTTCTATTTCGCATTTTGTGATTGTCGATCTTCGCTGGCTTTTCTTTCATTGGCTTTTTTTACGCTGTCCAGGGCTTTTTCGAGGGCTTTGCGTCGGCGCTGGCTGTCTTTACCCTGGCCTTTTAATTTCCCCAGCATGGCCTCTAAATCGGCGACCACGTTTGTACCGGGAAAACCATTGAGTATCTTGGCGGCCCATTCGGCCACCCTGGCACTTTTATCATAAAGCATCTTTTTGAGGGCCGGGACCGCCCGAACATCATCTAAATCACCCAGGGCGGCAATTACCCACCAGCGGGTGTTCCAGTTTTTATCTTTTAGGGCGGCAATTAAGGGTTCGACCCCACGAGGGTCTTTTATGACCTCAAGCGAATAAGCCGCCGCGCTACGGACGCCACCATCCTCGTCCTGTCCCAGAATTTCAATCAGGCGGGGAACTGCCTCTTTTAGTTCAAGATGGCCCAGGCCGTTGGTAGCCCAGTAGCGGACTTCATCGTCTGGGTCGGTGGTGGCATCAAGAAGGGGTTGCAGGGCGGCATCTTCATCGAAAATACCGAGGGCGTAGGCGGCGTTGGCCCGGATATGGTCCGTTTCGTCAGGGTTTTTCAAAATTTCCACCAGCAGATCGAAACTACCAGGTACGGACAATTCACCCATAAGGCCGACCGCTTCGTAACGCAGGTCTTCCGGGTTGGTTTTATCCCGGAAGCAGTTCAAGATTAGTTCGTCTACCTGGGGGTTTATCCGGGAAATATCGTACTTGGAAATGCCTTCCAGGGCCGATAGCCGTACACTTAATTTTTCGGTATGGTCTTGTATGATGGAGGCAAGAAGCTCGAAAGCCTGCTCCGCTTGAAGTTTTCCGAGCGTTTCGGCAGCCGACTCACTTACGAAGTGAGACAGTGTTTTCCGGTTTTGCAGGATTTCCATTAGCGGTTCAACGGCCCGCTCGTCTTTTAGCTCTTGTAAAGCCCAGATAGAAACGTATTGCACCTCAGGGTTGTTATCTTGCAATCTTTCAAGCAGAAATGGCACAGCCCGGACATCGCCCAAATCTTTGAGGTCAAGGGCAGCCTGTCGGCGCGTTTCGGGGTCACTATCTTTTAGTTTTTCCAATAGCTGTTCAAAGTCAGCCCCGGTGTTTTCGGTTGTGACGGTCATAAAAATTCCAATCCATAACTATAAGTCTTGAAAGAAAAGAACTGGCAAAGATGAGTTTATTTTTCGAGGCAGATTTGAGCGACCAGCATGTCAAGCTGAATATTGAGGTCGGCCTTGCCTGATTTGTCGCTGTAATCGGCTTCGGTCAGGCGGGCGTAGATTTTCTCAAGGCGACCCGGTTGGAAGTTGCGGAGCATAGGCAGAGTTTTCTCCACCCGGAATGGATTCATGTTGAGCGCCTGGGCGATTTCATTTTTGGTCTGGCGGGCGTTGTAGAGTTCGCTCATCCGCAGCAAATCGTACATCTGGTTGCAGATAATCGCAAAGGTCTTGCGGGTGAAACCGGAACGGCTCAGGGTGCTTTCGTTGCGCTGGCGGGACAGTTGGACCATGGCGGAGCGGTAGTCGCGGCGGGCCAGGGCATCCGTCAGGTCCCAGACCTTGCTTTCCTGGACCTCTGGCGTCAGGATTTCGACCATATCGGTCGTGACCGTTTGCCCTTCCCCGGCGTAAGCGCCCAGTTTTTGTAACTCGTTGCTAAGGCTATAGAGGTTGTTGCCGACAAACTCACGCAATAAAGGGGCGACAGCCCGGTCGAGTTTGATGCCAAGCGAAACGGCACGCTCGTTAATCCATTTTTCTACCGCAAAGGGTTCCATCGGCTTGAATTCGCGGACCGCCCCATCTTTTTCGACAGCCTTAAAGACCGCGTCCCGTTTGTCTACCTTATCCTCTACGATAACCAGGACCGTGGAAGGCATTTGGTTGGGAATAAATTCCAGAAAGCGTTCGCGTGGGGTGGTGGGTCGTGCCGGGGAGTTGAGCTTGCCCCCTTTGGTTGGCCTGGTCGAGGCGCGGGCAGCGGCTCTTTCTTCGGCTAGGGCGCTTTTTCCCAGGCGAGCAATCAACCCGGTCACGACGACCAGCCGCATATCACTCAAAAAAGGATAGGCTTCGGCGGCCTGGAATAGTTCATCAATGGTAAAAGAGTTTTTGAGGGCATCCAGGCGGGCAAAGTTAAAGTCTTCCGCTTCCGGCGGAATATGCAGTTTTTTGAGGTTATTTAGCGCCTCGGTCAGGGAGAAGCGATCTTCGCCGTAAAAAAGATATATCATGGCAAGAATTTTAGCCGGATGGGGCTTATTTTGAAGGTTGTCGGGAGAATTTTCAAATAAAAAACCCCGCCGGGCCGTGTGCACTAGGTTCTGAACCTGTAATAACAGGTGGGCGTCTATCCCAGGACATCAGCGTCAAGCCAGGTGGCCGTAGCCACGACTCCGCCTACCTTCCGAGGCAATCAACTCCCTAGTAAGAAGCTGTTGGAACAAAACTTCGTTAACATCACAAACTCGGCAGGGCGATTTGTAAGAGTATTTTAGCATTTTAGAGGCTTTTTGGCAAGGTTAGAAGAGAGTGTTTAGTGTTTAGTTATTAGTTTTTAGTGAAAAAGAATGGCCAAATTTGGTGTTAAAACCAGGGGTTTTATTTCAGGAGTTAAACCTGAAAACTGCATTTGACCCAGTAACAAGCTTATTCCTGGCAAAAAAATCTAAACACTAAACACTGAAAACTAAAAACTAGCTAATTCAGTTGAAGAAAACTTTGGCAGCGTATATCATGGTCAGGAATATTATTTTTTAACTCGGAAGGTGAACGGCGTGGAGCAATCTCCTAAAGAACTAATCGAACAGGCCGAACAGGATTTAGTCAACCAGGAGTGGGCCGAAGCCCTGGAAGGATTTAACCTGGCCATCGCTTTGCTGGGCCCGGTCGAAGGCGGCCAACCGGCGGCTCTCTTTGCCGAGGCCCAGAACGGCAAGGGAGTGGCTTTGTTGGAAATGGAGCGATATGGCGAGTCCGTCAAGGCTTTTGAGGCGGCCCTGACCATCGAACCCAACCTGCCCGGCACCCATTATAACCTCGGATTGGCCTGGGAAGGGCTCGGCCAGCTTGAAACCGCTTTGCACAACTACACAAAGGCGATTGAACTTGAACCGCACGATGGCGAGGCTTATTTCCGGCGGGGCGGCATCTATTTTGCTCTCGAACAATACGATAAGACGGTCGAAGATGCCACCCAGGCCCTCGAATTACACCAGGACGACCAGGCGGGGGCGGTGGTCGGACCGTATATAGCGCGAGGGTTAGCCCTGCACCGCCTCGAGCGCTACGATGAAGCCATCCGGGATTATGGCCGGGCCTTGTCCGGCGACCCCCGTGAGGGCTGCGATGCCTATTTCTACCGGGCCCTGGTCTTTATTGATAAAGGCGAGGCTTTCCCCGCCCGCGCCGATTTACAGGCTTTCCTGACGCTCACGCCCGACCCTGCTGGAGTCCAGGCCGAGCAAGCCCGCGAAATGATTATAGAACTGGATAAAATTTTATGAGCCGGTTGTTTCCTTATGCCGAAGATATTGACCCGCGCCTGCCTCTTTCGGGTGTGAAGGTGGTCGACCTTAGCCGGTTGCTGCCCGGCCCCCATGCTACCCTGGTGCTGGCCGACCTTGGCGCGGATGTGATAAAAATTGAAGATACCCAGATGGGCGACTATTTGCGCTGGGGCTGGCCGCCCGGCGAGAACCCGGCTTTTATGCAACTCAACCGGAACAAACGGAGCATTTCGCTCAACCTGAAGTTGCCGGAAGCACAAGACATTTTTAAGAAAATCGTAGCCGAGGCCGATATTTTGCTCGAAAGTTTCCGGCCTGGCGTAATGGCCCGGCTTGGCTTTGGATACGAGGATTTGCAGGTAGTAAACCCAGGCCTGATTTATTGCAGTCTCAGCGGGTACGGCCAGACCGGACCCTATAAAAACCGGCCCGGCCACGACCTGAATTATATCGGGTACGCCGGGGCGCTCGGCCAGACCGGCCCAAAAGATGGTGCGCCAGTTATTCCGGGGGTCCAGGTGGCCGACCTGGCGGGAGGTTCGCTGATGTCGCTGGTCGGTATCTTGTCCGCCCTCCACGGTCGCCAGGTCACAGGGAAAGGGCGGTATATCGACGTGGCGATGACCGGCAGTGTCACCGGGTTGATGCCCTACCAGGCCGGTATTTATCTGGCCAGCCAGGAAACCATCCGGCGGGGGG
>MKTJ01000036.1:0-149872 GCA_001898225.1 Chloroflexi bacterium 54-19 | reverse complement strand
CCGATGGTAAATACCTGACTGTCGGGGCGCTTGAACCCAAGTTCTTTAACCGGCTTTGCACCCTGCTCGGTATGCCGGAATATGACGAGGTAAACGCCAACCCAGAGCGGGCGGCTCTTATCCGCTCGAAGCTGGCCGAGGCTTTTAAGGCCAAAACCAGGGATGAATGGCTCGAACTGCTCGGTGACGAGGAAGTTTGTGTCGGCCCGGCCTACGAACTGGACGAGGTCTTTGACGACCCCCAGGCCCAGGCGCGGGGTCTTGTCGTGGAATTGGACCACCCCAAAGCGGGGAAAGTGCGCCAGTTAGGTTTGCCGTTTGTCCTGGACGGGCTTGAACCGCAGGTGGTAGTGCGCCAGCCTTCCCCCGGTTATGGTGAACATAATGCCGCTATCCTGGCTGCTCTCGGTTATTCGCCCGAACAGGTTGAGAAAATGCGCCTGGACGGTGTCATCGGGCACGAACAATAGAAGGAGATTCTGGTTTGACTGACCTCGCAAAATCCCGCGTTACCCGCCTTTACGAGACCGCCGCCGAACTGGCCGACCTGTTTGGCTCTCGCGCTTCTGCCCACGAAGCAGCCGGGACTTTCCCATTCGAGAATTACGACGACCTGCGCCGGAGCGGCTACCACCTGGCGACCGTGCCCGAAGAATACGGCGGTTGGGGCCTTTCGGTGGCCGATTTAACCCGCGCCCAGGCCCGGCTTGGGGAAGGTTGCGCCTCGACAGCCCTGGTTGTCGCCATGCAGGTTACCCAGGTGGCGCGGGCGGTCCGAGCCGGTTGGCCCCAGGCCACCTTTGAGCGGGTGATGCAGGGGATAGTCGAACACGGTTACTTGCTCAATTCGACCATCAGCGAACCGGCCACAGGCAGCCCCAGCCGGGGCGGTATCCCCACTACTAGCGCCACACCAACCGGAGATGGTTATGTCGTCACCGGGCGCAAGACTTACTCGACGGGCGCGCCGGTACTGCATTATTTCGTGGTTTCAGCCCACATTCCGACCAACGAGGAAGGGGCCAGGTCGCAAGTCGTCAATATCCTGGTGGAGAGCGACCAGCCGGGTGTATCGGTCGAGCGCACCTGGAATGCAATGTCTTTGAAGTTGTGCGGGAACGATGATGTCGTGCTGGACAATGTCCGGGTGGATGGGTCGGCCCTGCTGTCGAGCGCCCAGAAACCGAGCCCGGAAGCGGCGGCTTTCAGCGCGGCCTGGGGTCTGCCGGTAGCGGCAGTCTATTTCGGGATTGGCCGGGCCGCCGCCAGGTTTGCCGCCCGTTACGCCCGCGAACGCAAACCGAACTCTCTGAATAAATCTATCGCCGAACTGGAGCACATCCAGGAAAAAGCCGGGCGCATGGAGTTGGCCTTGCTCGAAGCCGAAAATACGCTTTTTGCCGTGGCTGATCTGGCGGCGTCGGGTGAGGCCGACCGTAACCCCTCTCGAATGGTGGCATTGACCGGGGCGGCCAAGTTGCTTGCAACCAACCGGGCAATCGAAGCGGTAGACCTGGCGATGCGGATTGTCGGGAGTGCCTCGCTTTCCCAGGACTTGCCCCTGCAACGTTATTACCGGGATGTCCGGGCCGGGCTGGGCAACCCGCCGATGGACGATGTCAGCATCCTGAACCTGGGAAAAATGGCCCTCGGCCTGTAATAAGTTTTGGCCCTGGTATTGGTTATATAGGCAGTACAAACAGGACATATCCCCAACTTTTCATTATATTTACCAGGCGAAGTCCCAAAATTGTTAGAATTGAAAAAATAATCTAATGCACAAAATGGAAAAGGTTAATGGAGCGAGAACGGTTAGCGGAAGCAATTAAATTACGGGAAGAGGGACGCGCCAAACAGGACGAAATAATCCTGGAAAAAGCCCGGACGCTCCTTTTGGAACTGGCGGAGGCATACCCTGACGATGCTGAAATCAGCTTTCAGACCGGGGTCGCGCACGATAACATGGGCCTGGAAACGGCGGCAGTAAACTATTATGTGCGGGCTTTAGAAAAAGGGCTGACAGGTAAAGACCTGGAACGGTGCCTACTTGGACTTGGCAGCACTTACCGGTTGCTTGGCGAATATGCTAAAGCCGAGGAAACCCTGCGGCGAGGAGTAAAGGAGTTCCCCAACCACAGAGGTATTCAGATTTTCCTGGCAATGACACTTTACAATTCCGGCCAGTACAAAGAGGCACTTGAAATTAGCCTTACTAACCTGATGGAAACGACTGCTGACGAAACGCTGCTTTATTTTAAACGACCAATTACTTACTACGCCACCCACCTGGATGAAGTATTATAAACCGGCAGTTTAAGCCAAATCGAAGCTGGCCTGTTGGAGTTGGATTATTCGGGCGGTTGGTTTTGGGTGTGGCAGAGTAAATTTTGAGATAGAAACTCCCATTTGATTATTTGAGTTGTTGCTTGAAGGGTTCTGGTTTGTAAGGGCCTGGGTCTCGGCGGCCTCCAGGGCTTCCTGTAAACGAGCCGGTTCTTCAAACCGCATTTCAAGCTGAGCTTGCTCGGTTTGCGAGAAATTTTCCTCCGAACGCAGCCGTTTTTCAGGAAAACCGTATTTAGAGCGCAATTCCGCCATCTTATTGCGCAAAGCCTCTTTGTAGGCGTCCGAAATCATGCTACGCCGCCCGTTGTTATACAGGCGGTTGTAACGGGGCCTCAATTCAGGGAAATTTTTGTCAATAAATTCGTAAAAATACTCCTCTGAACCTCTCGCAATCCGTAACGAGTCGGCGCTGACCGAAGTCACCCCGATTTCGGCAGCAGTTTTGACCAGTTGTTCGAGTTCGTCCGGTGCGTCGGTTATGCCCGGCAGGACCGGCATGATAAACAGGCGGGTCTTGATGCCGGCTTCACTCAGGCGGGCCAGGGTTTCAAGGCGTTTGGTGGGTGAAGGCGCGCCGGGGTCTATCAGGCGGGCTTTGGCTTCGTCCAGGGTGGTCAGACTAATGTTGACCGCAACTTGCCCACTTGTCCGGCGGTTGAGTTCTAGCAATAAATCCAGGTCATCCAGGATCAAGTGCGACTTGGTGATTATATCGAGCGGGTTGGCTTTCTCGCACAAAACCCCCAGGATTTTACGGGACAGGTGATAGCGCCTTTCCGCCGGTTGGTAGGGGTCGGTGGCGCTGCCCAGGCAGATGGGGGCGCGTTTCCAGCCGGGCCGGGATAGTTCCTGGCGCAAGACCTGGGGCGCGTTTATCTTAACGAAAATCTGGGTGTGAAAGTCGATCCCTGCGTTCAGGTCAAAGTAGGTGTGTGTAGGGCGGGCGAAACAGTAGACGCAGGCGTGGCGGCACCCCCGGTAAGGGTTGATAGTCCAGCTAAGCGGCATCATGGCTTTGACCCGGTTCAAAACCGTACGGGCCTGGATGGGTTCATAATGGACTGGCCCGTCCTGGACCAGCGCGCTGGTAGTCTTTCCTTTTAACCTGGCAGGCGTTTCCCGGCCCTGGTTATTTCTTTCGCTTTTCACCCGGTCTTCCAGCATAGGACACCTACCTACCTACCGTTTTTAAGCCAACTTCTAAAATCCTGATAGAACATAAATTCTACCTAAAAGGTAACATATTATGGATTAAAAGACAATAGGGCCAGGCGCCGGTTTAACGCCGGGTGGTAGTCCTGGTGATAGCAGTTAAGAGGTCGTTGAAGTTGGTGGTAGTTAAGACCTGGAAGAAGACCAGGAAAATAACCAGGTGGACGAACAGGCTGGTCCAAAGAATTATGTGAAAGATTTGCTTTCGGATTTTGTGGTGAAATACCCACTGCCCGGCAATTCCACCCGGAGCGCCCCCGAGGATAGCCACCATATGCAAAATCTTTTCGGGTATGCGCCCGCCCTCCCGTTTGGCCTGGAATTTATCAAAGCCATAAAAACAAAAGGTAACGATGTTTATCGCGGCCAGATAAGCCAGGTAGACCGGAACCTTCAGGAATAGAAGACCGGCCGTCAGTAAGATGGTTAGAATGACGGCCAAAATAAAATAGGTATCAAAGGGTTCCGAATACCGCCGACGTTTTTTCCGGTAATTGTAATTTCTAGAATCGTAATTTGGTCTTTGTTTCAACGAAGTCCGTTTCTATTCAAGGCTAAGATGTGGAAAACTATTGTTTTGGAGCACCTGGGCGTTAAAGTTAAGAGTTGTTGGTCAAATTCAGCCACAGGTCGTAAACCTGGCGGCGGGGCAGCGTTGTTTCCCTGGAAACAGTCTCGACGGCTTCTTTGGCCCGGATACCAGCCCCTTTTAATTCGAGCAAACGCTGGCGGGGGTCTATCTCAGCCGAGGCCTTTTCTTCGTCTGTCTCATTATCAAGGGTTTCACCGCTGGGAGCCAGGACCAGGGTGAATTCACCGCGCGGTTCGGTGGCCCGGAAATGGGCCAGGCTTTCGGAAAGTTTCTCGCGCCGGACCTCCTGGTGCAATTTGGTAAGTTCGCGGCAAATTGCCACCGGGCGGTCGCCCAGGGTTTCCAGGACTGTTTCGAGGGTAGCCACCAACCGGTGAGGCGCTTCGAAGAAAATCAGGGGATGTTTTTCCACCACCGAACGCCACCCGGCCAACCAGACCACCAGTTCGCTTTTCTTGCGAGGCGGAAACCCGGCGTAGGTGAAGGATTGGGGAGCGTACCCGCTCAGCACCAGGGCCACGATGGGGGCGGCAGGGCCGGGAGCGGCTTCTACCGCGATACCAGCTTCCAGGGCGGCCCGGACCAGTTCCCAGCCGGGGTCGGAGATGCAGGGTGTCCCGGCGTCTGAAACCAGGCCGATATTCTCCCCGGCACGCAGCTTATCGAGTAAAAAATCGAGCCGGGTCAGCTTGTTATGTTCGTGGTAGGCGGTAGCCGGGGTCTCAATTTCGAAATGGTTTAGCAGTTTACGGGTATGCCGGGTATCCTCGGCGGCGATGACCGAGACCTCACGCAGGAGCCGTAAAGCCCTCAGACTGATGTCTTCCAGGTTACCAATCGGTGTGCTGATGATGTATAAAATGCCGCTCAACGAAACCCCCGTTATTGCCAGTAATCAAACTCTAATCAACAAATTGTTATGAAAACGAAATTCTATTTGGCCCTAAAAACATCCAGGGTCCTTAGAAAAACAACTTTTTAAGAAGTTTTTTAAGCAAAAGTCCTCTATAAAGAAATGTTTTTTGTAATAATTAGGGCGTATACTAACAGAAATTCGGCCAATCTGAAAGGCACCTGGACTCGTAGACTTTAGGGAACCAGTGTGTTATACTCACGATAGATAAAAGGGCTGCTCAGAAGGGTGCCCCGGAACCGTATCTTAAACGCGAATTCACTTTGAAATCAATGACCCGGAGGTTTAGTAATGTTTGCTTTCGATAAACCCTTAACCTGGATTATTATCCTGGTGATTGTCCTTTTAATTTTCGGCGCAGGTAAGCTTCCTGACATTGGCCGCTCTCTGGGCCGGAGCATCAAAGAATTTAAGGATGAAACCACCAACGGTATGGAAGGTGATAAAGGCGATAAAGTCGTCACCCCCTCTACTACCACCAGCACCATCGCCACTCCGGTTGCGAGCGGCTCCATTAATGCGAGCAGCAGCGTCCCGGCCCCGACTATCCGCCGCCGGATTATCAAACATCCCGATGGTAGCGAAGAAATCATCGAAGAACCGATTTCCTAAAAAGTTATAGCAAACGGCGTTTGACCTCGCAGGTGTAGCCTTAACTGGTTTCTGCGAGGTTATGCCTACGAGGCTATGAATACAAGTCCAACGCCTGGTTTGGAAAAGCATGACCCCAATATTCTTCATTGGTACCCTGGCTATGGTTGGCTTCTTTTACTGGGCTGCCTACCAGAGTGCCCGCGCCCTCAAGAGTAAAACCATCCAGATTACCGGGAATTTGCTTTTGAGTGTACCGGAGTTCGTCTTTAAGCTGGTAACCCTGGGGCTTTGTTTTGGGCTGGCTAACACCCTCTCGGTCAGCCGGGTCGAAAATTATATCAACTGGCCCAGCCGCCAACCCCTGGTGGACCTCGTTATCGGCCTGGTTATAGGTATCGTAACCGCTTTTATCATAAACTTCCTCTCGGTCTTCGCCATACGAATCTGGGGTAAAGATATTTATACCCCCGACATCATGAAAAGTCTTATCCCACGTAACCAGCTTGAGTGGGTCTTAATTATTTTCCCGCTTTTACTTTCGGTGGCGGTCGAGGAAATGCTTTTCCGAGCCCTTTTGATCGGTGGTTTTTCGACTATCGTCAATCCCTGGGCGCTGGTAGTCGCGGGAGGTGTCCTGTTTGGCCTGATGCACGCGCCGCAAGGTAACCTCGGCATCGTCCTGACCGGGGCAGTCGGTATCCTTTTCGGAGCCGTTTTTATCATCACCGGGAGCCTTTTAACGGTTATTGTGGCCCATTTTGCCCTGAACTTCTTCCAGATTATCCGGGCTAAGGAGGATATTGCCTGGTACGAGCGTTTCCAGGATGCTCCCCGCTACCGCAGTCCCAAACTTGAACCCGAACCAAACCTGGAAGAAGAAGAACAGCAGGTCTAAAACCTCCTTTTTTCAAAAATAGGTCAAATTTGAAGGGCCAGGCTTTACTGGCCTTTTGTTTCGGTGTTCTCCACTTCCGGCAGATTTCCCAACCCGGTTTCGGCGCTACTACTGTTGCCGGTCGCCTCACCAAAGCCATACCCGGCACTGGTGTCTTCGGTTGCCGCCCCGTTCCCCCTGGCTGTTTCAGGGTCGGTAGGACGTTCACCCGGTGTACCTGTCGGTGCGGAAGGTTCAGTTTCTTCCGATTGCCCACCCGAACGGAGAGCCTCGTCCTCACCCCCGGTCAGGTCTTCACTTAAAAACAGGTTGTGCTTCCATATCACCTTAAAGAAATTCCCTTCAAACATCTTCCAACTCCTTTTACCAACTTTTCAGTTTATAGTTCACAGGCCATGTGAATTGCTATTCTGCAAGGGTAGGGCCAGCGATATTTTGAAAACAGTTTTCACAAGGTGAAAACATTTTCCAATTGTGGAGTATTACCATATAATTACTCTATACCAGTGCTGTTCTAAAAAGTTAAATTTATGCGGGTTGTTCTTAAAAACAAGGAGAAAATTTTTGGAGACGAGAAGAATGGGCCAGACCGGCCTGCAAGTTTCTTCAATCTGCCTGGGGGGCAATACATTTGGCTGGACTACCGACCAGGCTAAATCGGAGGAAGTGCTGGACGCTTATGTGGCGGCGGGTGGTAACTTTATTGATACGGCGGACGTTTATTCGCGCTGGGCTCCTGGGAATACCGGCGGCGATTCGGAGCGAGTCCTGGGTAAGTGGATGAAGGACCGGGGCAACCGGGGCGATGTTATCATCGCGACCAAAGTTGGCGCGCCGATGGGCGATAAACCCAACGAAACCGGCCTTTCCCGCCATCATATTATTGCCTCGGTCGAGAAATCCCTTAAATATTTGCAGACCGATTATATTGACCTCTACCAGTCGCACCGGGACGACCTCATAACGCCGGTTGAGGAAACCCTCCGCGCATATGACGACCTGGTGGCCCAGGGCAAGGTCCGCTATATCGGGGCTTCGAATTTCGCGGCCTGGCGTCTGACCCGCAACCTCTGGGCCAGCGACAAAAATAACTACGTCCGCTACGAAACCTTGCAGCCGCTCTACAACTTATACAGCCGCGAGGGGTACGAGCGCGAACTTGAACCCCTTATCCTCGACCAGCAAATCGGGGTAATCCCTTATTCGTCACTCGGTAGCGGCTTCTTTAGTGGCAAGTACCGCCAGGGCCAGCCTTTGCCGAATACTCCCAGGGCCCAGGGGGTCCAGCGGACTTACATGAACGAGCGAGGCTTTAAAATCCTGGCCGAAGTCGAGCGGATTGCCGAGGTTCATTCGGCGACACCCAGCCAGGTTGCCCTGGCCTGGTTGCTTGCTCGCCCCGGTATCACCGCCCCGATTGTCAGCGGGACTTCCGCCGCCCACGTCCAGGAACTGGTCGGCTCGACCGAACTAAAGTTGACCCAGGAAGACCTTTCGGCCTTGAACACGGTCAGCGACTGGCAGAAGAAATAAATTCCTGGCTATTTGTTGAATCAATAAGAACCGCCCGGTTTTGGGGCGGTTCTTTTTAGTTGGCCAGTGATTTATTTGCGGGTCCAGTCCAGGTAACCGTTGGACAAATAATCGGTTAGCTGTATTACCTTCTTGCTTTCGAAGTAGTAGAGGTACATCCCCGGATTGCCCTGGTAAACGGCTGAAATAAGGACCACGGCGCTATCCGGCGACCAGGCCACGCCATCCACGTTCTCAAATTGGTCCAGGACCAGTTTGTCGTAGCTGCTGGTGTAACCGGGTACGCTCATGAAAAATAGTTGATTGCCAATTACGGCGACGGTTTTGTTGGTTGGGGAAATCCGGGCATTTACGTACATATAGCCTTCCGTCAGGGGAATTTCGTACTTTCGGCCTGCTACAATGTTCCAGTTGCTGGCCGGGTCTTCGGGGCGGCTGTACCAGAGGTCGAACCCAACTTCCCCGGCGGAATTGCGCGACCCTGATTGCCACAGTATTTTCTTTTCATCCAGGGACCAGTCAAAAACCAACTTTGCTTCGTCATTGCCCCGGTAGACCGTTTCGAGCGCGCCAATCCCTTTGTAAGTCATGTCGCACAGCCGGACCTCGCTGGTGCCATCCTCGTTCAGGCTGTCCACCGCTACCCATTTACCTGTCGGCGACCAGCGAATAATCCGGGCCAGGTGCCCTTCGGTGGGGCAGTGGTACTGTAAATTCGCGCCTTTCAGGTCCACCGAGTTTATATCCGAATCATCATCAGAAATAAAGGCGACCCGCTTCCCGTCCGGTGAAAAGACCGGGGAATGGCCGTCGGCAATCTTTTTTAAGTTGGTGCCGTCGGGATTGACAATGTAAATGCCAGAAGCCTCGAATACAATCTTGCCAGGCAACTTGCTTCCACTCGCCGAGGCCGCCGGGGTGGTTCCAGGCACTGTCACTTTAACCACCGGGGCGGTCGTGGTGGCTGGTTCAGGAGTCGAAGTAGGCGCGCTGGTCGGAGCCGGCGAGTTCGGGGTGGTGGTTGGCGCGGCGGTCGTTTTAGGCTGCGGTGTTACGGTCGGCAAAGCCACGGTGGTTTTAACCGGGACGGAAGTGGTCGCCGGGGACGTGGTGGCCGCGATAGTTGAAGATACTACCACGGTAGTTGTAGGCGGTGTTGAAATGGTAGCGGTTGCTGTCGGGTTTGAGATGGTCTGGACCACAGTCTGGACTGCGGTCTGGGCCGGGGTGTTCGTGACATTTGATGATACTTCGGTATCACTACATGCCGCCAGCAAGCCAAGCATTGTCACAAGGGAAATTATTGCCAGGCTCAGTCTAAAAAAGGAGTTTTTCATTTTTATAAATTATTTTCTTTTTTAATAATTGGTTTTTTAATATAAGTAACGGTATTATCATCCAGATATGGCCTTTGAATTCCCAAAATATCCAGGGCCACCCTATTCTAAGGGGCTAGTTACGCTCCCTGGATGATGCATCACACAAACCAATTGTGACTGAAATCACCCTTAAAATAAACCGAAACACAAGAGATATAGCTTTGACTTAGCTGGTATTATAGGTAGGTACACGAACAACAACTGGTTTTTGTTGAAGCTCTACCCGGTTGGTCTTGAAGTTTTGTAATTACTTACATTCATTTTGAACTCGGAGGCGATAATTTAATGAGCCTGAAGCAACCGACCCAGCTTCCCGAATGGCGAGCTCTGGAAGAACATTTTTCATCAATCCGTGACCAACACCTGCGGAACCTTTTTGCCGAGGACGCGGAGCGCGGCAAAAAATTTGCCCTTGAAGCCGAAGGGCTGTATTTCGACTATTCCAAGAACCGGCTAACCGGAGAAACTCTCAATTTATTGCTGGCCCTGGCCGAGGCTTCCGGCGTCAAGGAGCGGACCGAGGCCATGTTTACCGGTGAGAAAATCAATTCAACCGAAAAACGGGCTGTCCTGCACGTAGCCCTGCGCGCGCCCCGTGACGCCGAAATCCTGGTGGATGGGGTCAACGTCGTACCCGAAGTCCACGCCGTCCTCGATAAGATGGCCGATTTCTCGAACCGGGTTATCAGTGGCGAGTGGAAAGGCTACACCGGCAAGCGGATTCGAAATGTGATTAATATCGGTATCGGCGGCTCCGACCTGGGCCCCGTAATGGCTTACGAAGCCTTGCGCTACTACAGCCACCGCGATATTACCTGCCGCTTTGTCTCGAACGTGGACGGCACCGATTTTGTCGAAGCCACCCGCGACCTCGACGCGGAGGAAACCCTCTTTATCATTTCTTCCAAGACCTTTACGACCATTGAAACCATGACCAACGCACGCAGTGCCCGCGATTGGGCCCTCAAAACGCTCAAGGACGATGCGGCGGTCGCCAAACATTTCGTGGCAGTCTCGACAAACGCCACCGAAGTAAAGAAGTTCGGCATTGATACAGCCAACATGTTCGAGTTCTGGGATTGGGTCGGTGGCCGCTATTCTTATGATTCGGCGATTGGCCTTTCCCTCATGATTGCGATTGGGCCGGACCAGTTCCGCGAAATGCTGGCCGGGTTCCACGCCATGGACGAGCATTTTCGGACCGCCCCGCTCGAAAAGAACCTGCCCGCCCTTCTCGGCTTAATCGGCCTCTGGTACAACAACTTCTTCGGGGCCCAGACAGTCGCTATCCTGCCCTACGACCACTACCTGGGCCGCCTGCCTTCTTACCTGCAACAACTCGATATGGAGAGCAACGGCAAGCACGTTGACCTGGATGGCAACACCGTCAACTACCAGACCGGCCCGATTATCTGGGGCCAGCCCGGCACCAACGGCCAGCACGCCTACTACCAGCTCATCCACCAGGGGACCAAGCTTATCCCGGCAGACTTTATCGGGTTTAACCAGACCCTGAACCCGCTGGGCCGTCACCACGACCTATTAATGGCGAACTTCTTCGCCCAGACCGAGGCCCTCGCTTTCGGCAAGACCGAAGCGGAAGTAAAAGCCGATGGGGTCGAGGATTGGCTGGTGCCTCACCGCACCTTCGAGGGGAACCGCCCGACCAATACCATCCTGGCCGACCGCCTGACCCCTGAAACGCTCGGAAAGTTGATTGCGCTCTACGAACACAAGGTTTTCGTGCAGGGCACCATCTGGAAAATCAACTCGTTCGACCAGTGGGGCGTGGAACTGGGTAAAGTGCTGGCTAACCGGATTATCCCTGAACTGGAAAGCCCGGAAGCGCCCAAACTCACCCACGATAGCTCGACCAATACCCTCATCGAGCGTTACCGGACCCGCCGCAACCCGCGCTAAATTTACGAATCAAAAAGCCCTTCCTTTGCGGGGAGGGCTTTTTGTTTTACAGTGGGTTAAGCCGAAGCCTGGTCCAGGGCCTTGAATTCATCATCGGTTAACTCGATGTCGGCTCCCTTGATATTTTCCTCAAGGTGTTCGACCGAGCCTGTCCCCGCGATAGGCAGCATATTGGGTGACCGCTTTAACAGCCAGGCCAGGGCTACCTGGGAAGGTGTCGCGCCGTGGTTTTTAGCGATTTCTTCCAGTTTGCCGCCCGATTCGGCCAGTTTGCCCGTCGCCAGTGGGAACCAGGGAATAAACCCGATGTTCTGGCGGTTCGTTACATCTACCAGGCTTTCCGAACTGCGGTTGGACAGGTTGTAGAGGTTCTGGACCGACACAATTTCCACGATAGCCTGGGCCTGTTTGAGTTGTTCCTCGTTGACATTTGAAAGACCGATATGGCGAATTTTACCCTGTTTCTTCATTTCGGCCAGGAATCCCACAGATTCTTCAAACGGTACTTTCGGGTCGGGCCGGTGGAACTGGTAAACATCAATCCGGTCTGCTTTCAAACGTTTAAGGCTACCTTCCAGGGCCTCTTTAAGGTGTTCGGGACGGCCATCCGGGACCCAGTTATCAGGACCGGGCCGCAAAAGCCCGCCCTTGGTGGCAATTACCAGGTCCGCCGGGTAGGGGTAAAGGGCTTCGGCCAGGATTTCTTCGCTGACGTAGGGGCCATAAGAGTCGGCAGTATCAATAAAGTTAATGCCCAGTTCAACGGCTCTTTTGACTACCGCGACGGCTTCTTTGTGGTCTTTCGGCTGGCCCCAGATGCCCTTCCCGGTGATGCGCATGGCCCCAAAGCCAAAACGCCGGACCTTCAGGTCGCCGCCAATAGTGAAATAATCATTCAAAAATTTTGAATCAGCCATCTAAATAGAGTTCCTTTCTGCGTGTCGTTTCAGAAATTTTATATCCACCCAGTTAAAAATAGGGTATAAATATCTGCTTCTCAATCCTGGCAAATCTCATTAAAATGAGCCAGGCTTCCGGGAAAGCAGGCTCACTTGCTAAAGTATACTTCGTTGAATACCGCCAAGTCTATCTCCTGCCGGAGTAAGATATCCCCTAATCTTACAGGCTATTCCTGCAAAGATTGGGCCAGCGGCTTCTTTGTTCAATTTGACCGGAACCGGCTTTTTAATCCAGCCGGTTCGCCATTTCCCGGAAGGCTGGCATGTTAATAGTCCGGTGCTGCAACCGGGCTTCTTCGGCGGCAAAGGCCAGCAGATGGCTTTCCAGAGATTGGCGGGCTGAGGTCACATTTTCGTCAGGTATACCATTCAAAGAATTGATAAAGCTTCGCATGATGCCGGTGTCGCCGCCGCCGTGCCCGCTGCTATCTCCCACGTTGAGGTCAACCGTTTCGACCTCCCCGGTCAGGTGGTTTGTAATGGTCAAAGAATTTTCGCCGTAGTCGAATTTACCACGCATTGTCGCCAGGGTCCCGTCATAGCGCATGGTCCGGCATTCTTCGTCACCGTGGCCGTTCATTACCATAGTGACGGTCGTGCCGCTTTCGAGTTGCATATTGACTGTCTGGTGGTCCACCACGTCGTTATCGCAATGATATACGCAGCGTCCGTACAAACCGGTTTCGAGAGCATGCAGGCGGTCGGCGGCGGTCGCTTTCGTGGTAACCACGTCAAAAGGCCAGCCGTGTTTGTCGTTGGCGTAAAGGCGTGGCGCGTAGAATTTGCAGGTATCCGCCACCGGGCAGCCATCGGTGCAGCGCAGAGGGGCCCCGGCGGGCGCATTTTCGGGTCTGAAATGCGTCAGGGTGCCGGAAGAACTGACCCACTCGGCTTTCTCTCCCAGGATCCAACCGAGAATATCGAGGTCGTGGCAGCATTTCGCCAGCAGCATCGGGGCGGCTACCTCGGTATTGCGCCAGGTACCTCGCACAAAGCTGTGGGCCATGTGCCAGAAGACCAGGTTTTCGGAGTGGGTGACATTGATAATCCGGCCCAGCCTGCCACTCTGGACTATTTCGCGGACTTTCCCAAAAAAGTTGGTATAGCGCAAGACGTGGCAAATCTGGAGTAGTCGCCCGGCGTCCTCGGCGGCATGGACCAGGCGCATGTTTTCGGCCAGGTTGGGGGCCATCGGTTTTTCGAGCAGCACGTCATAGCCAAGGTCAAGCGCGGTCAGGGCCGGTTCGGTGTGGAGCATATCGGTGGTGGTAATCAGGGCCGCGTCCCCGATTTTCCCCTGGGCGAACAGGTCGCGCCAATCCTCATAGCAATTTTCCGGCGGGATATTATTAGCCTCGGCAAAGGCGGCCCGGATTTCCGGCACCGGCTCGGCCACGGCGATAATCCGCACCTGGTCAGGATTTTCCTGGCAATAACGGGCGTAAACTTTGGCCCGGTTTCCGGCCCCGGCTACAACAAGATTTATCATAATTTCTCCCTCGAAATTTAGAGCGACATAATCGTGGTATTGGTCAGATATGGACTTTCAAAAGTAGTTTTCTCGCCCGCTTTTTTGCCTGGCACCGGGAACAGTCGGGCCGAAAGCGGTTTGCGATAGCGGGCCGATAGCGCCGCTACATCATAGAGCAGGTTTTCCAGTTGAGCCGGGGCTAAATCACCCGGCAGTGGAATAACATCCAGCCCGGTCCCGCAGACTGCCGAGAAAGCCAGGATTTTACTAACGTCTACCAGGCCCTGGTCGACCCGGTTGCCTAGCAAGCGGTCTTCCAGGACGGGGAGCATCAGGCCGTTGTACCCGGTAGTTTTGAGTGAGACCGCCGCAAGTTGCAACCCCCGCGTGATGGCGGCGGCAAAAGCGAGCGTCCCGGTTTCCCCGAACCGGAGAGTTCCGGCGGCTTCAAAGGCTTCCGTGACCGATTCTTCTCCCATTGGCGCGAGCGAAAGGTCAATCCCGCCAAAGACCAGTCCCTGGTCGTGACAAATCTTTTCAGCCAGGGCTTGCAGGGGGCTTAGTTCGTTGACAAGCACTGCCGCCAGCCCTTCGCTGATGACTGCCGGGCCGTTCGAGCGGATTTCCGGGGCAAGGTTGCGAATAACTTCCAGGGCCAGGTCGGGCATTTGCAACCCCAGCGCCAGTGAAGCCGGTTCACCGGGCCGGGCGGCCTGGTAACTGGCCGGGAAAAAGGGTATACCGGGCGGGCAGTGCGCGATAGCGGCATAACGGAAGTTCAATAGGCCGTCCGGGGTAGCCCAGGCGAGAGCCTGGATAGCAGCGGCGGATTGTCGAACACCTTCCGTCAGGACGTGCCCTTCCTGGGCGATAATGGTCGTCAGGTTGAAAGAGGGGTGCGCCTGGATAGCTCCCACGATTTCTTCGACAGTCAGTTCTCCGCCCAGGTAGGCACCGAGCGATACGAATTCAATTTGAGCAGTCTGGCAGAGCCCGGCAAAATCGTTTAACCAGCCTATTCGTTTAGGGCGGGTAAGTTCATTCAAGACCGGTGTCAGGCTAAGCCGGGTGGTTTGCACCTCCCAACCGGCTTCGGTGAAAAGCTCTCCAACTTCACCCAAAGTCCGGCTGGCCCGGTCCAACTGTTTCTTGGCCTGAGCAGGGGCGGCCACGGAACCGGGGATGCCATAAGTAATAGTCCTAATTTTCATCAAAAAGCCTTTTGTTATAAGCCATTATTGTATTCTGTGGAAAACTTGCGAGAAATCGAATTATAGCACTATATCTTGCGTTAAGCATTCTAAATCTTTGCGTGGCAGCTATTGCAAAATACCACGCATTGTGTTATGTTATTGGGAGAAAAGGGGCCACTAACACAATATTTAGCAGTCGTGTTGATAACCGGGCACAACATGTCGGTTGAGAATCCTGGTGTTGAATTCAGTTATCACGCAACTAAACATATATTGTGGTATCTATTGTAGATAAGCAGACCGGCCCTTTGTTCCTCGAAGGGCGGCAAAGAGGTTGGGAGGCACAACCACTTTGACCCGCGACGGCAATTCTTCAAAATTCCAAAAATTCTTCTCCAAACCTGGCAGGCAGGCGCCACCCGTGGCGGCGGACGACCCAGTTTTACTTGAACTTCAGCAAATCTTGCTCGAAGGCACTTCACTTGCCCGTAACCAGGAAAAAAGCCAGGTAAATTTACAAGATTTATCAATTGAAGAATTGGAAGCTTTGTTGGCCCGCAAAAAAGCCGAACAGGCCCGCCATAACCCAACCAGAAATTTCTCGAATTCGAACCAGTTCTCTCCTGACTCCTCCTCGCTCAGCGCCCGGTTCCGGCCTGATCCAACGTTATTTCAGGCCGGACCGGCTGGCGCTGGTAACAATTTTACCAATTCTGCCATTGAAGACGCACCAAGTCGCCGGTTTGCTCCGGCCAGTCTGGTGGCGACAGTCCCGGTCGTCCAGCCAAAAACCGTTCCGGTCAAAAAGAACGGGCCTTTCCAGGTTGCCCGCAATTTCGCCGGGTACGTGCTGGAAATACTAGTAATCGTGGCCGCGCTCGGCCTGGCCGGCAACTGGCTCTTTCAGCAGTTCGGAATCAATTTGAACCTTTTTGCCCCGGCCCAGGTAAGCGATTTGTTGGTAGCGCCTTCTCGTTCGGAAGGGCTGTTCCTCAGCGCCCAGGCTGCCGGGACGATTGCCCTGCCACCGACGGTTACTGCCGCTCCAACCGTTACGGTCGCACCGACAGTCGCTCCAACGGCTACCGCTGCGCCTTTACCGACCGCCACCGTTGTGGCGGGCCTTTCGCCAGTGGCGATTATGCCGAGCGCTTCACCGGATGCTACTGCCACTATCGAAGCAACGCCGACCCCGTCACCGGAAGCTACAGCTGAACCAGCGGCGGTAGCGGTGGCCCCGACCCCGACCCCGGCGATTGTCCAGCCAATCAAGCAAAGCCTGGAGCAGGGCGCGGCAACTCCCAAAACGCCTCCCAGTCCGCCTACCCGCCTTGTCATTCCAAAAATCGGCGTGGATACTGCGGTCGAGGAAGTTACCATCAACCTTGGCACCTGGCAGGTGGCCGATTTCGTGGCTGGACATCACCAGGGCACTGCCATGCCGGGCCAGAACGGCAATATGGTGCTGGTCGGACACCGGGACATCCGGGGCAGTGTTTTCTTACGGCTGAACGAGCTTCAAAAGGGCGACGAATTTCAGGTTTTTACCGCAAATTCGAGCTATCGCTACATTATAACCGAGGTTAGGGTGGTCGAGCCAACCGAAGTTTCGGTCCTGAATCCTACTATTGACCCGACCGCTACTCTGATAACCTGTACTCCTATCGGCCTGGCGACCCATCGCCTGGTCCTAAAAGCAGCTTTAGAGAAATGAGGTCTCCTACTCAGTAAACAGTTGTAAAAAGGGACTCCTAGGGTTTGTAAAATTATCCAGCCGGGTGGCTTTCTCCCGGCACAAATCGAGGACAAACAATGACAACACGAAACCCATCAAACACCCCGACACAAACCAAATGGACCTGGTTTGAACTGGTGGGTCTAATCCTGGCCTTTGGCCTGATCGGCTGGCCGGTATTAAATTTTGCTGTGGGCGCGGTTTTCCCTCCCAACGCCCAGGGTGAGGCAGCTTCGTCTTTTACCCTTACAACGACGGCCTCGGTCTCCAACGCGGCCCCAGGCGAGCAATATAATTACATCTTTGCTATCAAAGCTAACCGCACCGCCACTCTCGGACGCCTGACCACGGTCCTACCCGACCAGTTGAACTATGTCAATTCGTTTTGCGTTCCGCCCAACTGTGACCGGGTGAATAATTCCGAGTACAACGTGGACAAACGCACCCTTACCTATACCGGCACCTCGACTGCTTTCCAGTCCGGGGATAGCGTTACGCTGGTCCTGGTGGTCCAACTCAGCAAGAACGCGACCGGAACGGTCAAAAGCACTGCCCAGATTTGTGACACCAGCCTGGTTTGCGCTACTTCCGCTGCGGTCAATGTAACGGTGGGTGGGTCCAGTTCGCCGACCACGGTTGCTGCGACCGCTACGGCGGCTCCGCCGACCGCGACATCAGTCCCGCCTACGGCAACCAGCGCCCCTACTGCTACGGCAGTACCACCAACGGCGACTCCTGCCCAACCCCCGACTGCTACACCCATTGCGGCCCCGACGCCGACTCCGGCCAAGGCGACAACCCCGCCTAACGCTGTTGGTAATGGTGAGGCCGGGACGCCTTCGACCGAACAGGCGACCATCGCTGCGGCTACGGCTACCGCCGAACCTACCACTGCGGCAGCAACAACGGCAGCGCCTACCTCCGCCCCGACCACCGGAGTCATTGGTGGTAGCTTCAGCGCCAGCGCGGGGGCTTCCGCCCTATCCGGCAACCGGGTGGACCTGGTGTTGCGTGGTGGCGGCACCGAAAAAGTTGTCGCCAGCAGCACCATTGACGGGACAGGCAAATATTCTTTCCTGGACGTACAGCCGACCACTACCGGTGAGGTTTACTACGTCAAATACACGAATATTAACGGCACCAAAACCCTCCGCAACTGGAGCACGACCTCCTTCCCCTTCAGCGGTGGCCAGGTTAGCGCCCCCACCGCCGACCTGAGCGATATTACGGTCGGGCAGCCGGGCACCGCCGGGACCTCGTTTACCCTGCCTTTGACCCTCAACTGGTCCAAGCGGGCTGACGGTGACGTGTATTCTATAACGGTCTTCCGGGCCGATGGCACCGGGGTGGCTCTCGCCAGCGGTGACCTGGGCAGTAATGCGGCTTACACACTCAAAAATGGCACTCTGCCCAGTGGCGGTTATATTGCCGAAATCAATGTAACCAATGCCAACGGTTCAGGGGTCAGCCAGGGCCAGTTCATCTTCAAGGCCGGGACGGTAGCTGCGGCAACTACCAGCGCGGCGGTGGCGGCTCCGACTTCGGTCGCGGCTGACCCGACAGCCACGGCGGTTCCGACCCCGACAAGGGTACCGGTCCCACCTGGAGATAAGGGTGAAGTGCTGCCTGATAGCTCCGGTGAAACAGCCCCGGCTACCGCTACAGTTGCGCCGACGGCTGTCCCGACAATTGACACCTCGACCGAGGCAACCCCGGTAACCGATACGCCGGACCTGGCCCCGATTGCCAATGTCATTAGCATAGGAGTTCTCTCCTTCGTAAACGGTTTGGATACAGGTACGCCTGCTGTGCTTCCGCCCGCGACCAACAGTCTGCCTCAAAGCGGTGGGGAACTGCCGGTGGCCGGTCTGCTGCTCGCTGCGGGGGTCCTGGGCTGGCGGCGGTATCGCCTGGTTATCCGGCCAAAAGCCTAAACAAGATGCGCCGGTCCATTGTTACACCGGACCGGTGCACCCTGAAAGTAAAAGTTTCCAGAACGGGATTAAACTTGCCGGAAAGCCCCAGGGCTGCTAGGCTGGTTTAGTCCCGTTTTGGTTGGACCAGAATTTTATTAATTCCCCTTTTGGGGAGGGATCAGGGGTGGGGAAATTCCAAAAAGGAGAAAGTCATGAAGGCCAGGCGGTGCGAGCTATCCGTGCCGGGTAGCAATATGAAGATGATAACCAAGGCGGCGGGGCTGAACGTGGATGAGGTTTTGCTTGACCTGGAAGACTCCGTTGCGCCGGAAGGCCGCCCAGAAGCCCGCCAGACCATCGTCCGGGCTGCCCGCGAACTCGATTGGCAGGGTAAAAGGCTGGCCTGGCGAATTAACCCGGTTTCAAGCCCTTACTTCTACCAGGATTTGATTGAGGTTGCCGAAGCCGCCGGGGATAAACTGGGAGCGGTGATTGTCCCAAAGGTCAACCGGCCCGAAGAAGCCTATACCGTCGCGGCTATACTTTCAGCCATCGAAACCAACAAAGGTTTCGAGCAGCAAATCGCCATCGAGGTCCAGATTGAGTCGGCGGAAGGTATGAATAATGTCGAGAAAATCGCGGCGGTGGCACCCGGCCGCCTCGAAGCCCTTATTTTCGGGCCGGGAGATTACGCCGCTTCGCTGGGGGTACCGGGCCTGACCATTGGTGGCAAGGTCGATGGCTATCCCGGCCACCTCTGGCATTACGCGCTCAGCCGGATTATCGTGGCAGCGCGGGCGAACGGCCTGGAAGCGATAGACGGCCCGTACGCCGCCTTCAAAGACCCGGCAGGGTTGGAAGAAACCACTTTACAGGCAAAATTGCTCGGCTGCGATGGGAAGTGGGCCATCCACCCCGGCCAGGTCGAGCCTATCCAGCAAATGTTTACCCCGGCCCAGGACGAGTTGGAGCGAGCCCAGCGTTTAGTAGAGGCTTACCGGGTTTCCCTGGCCGAACGCAAAGGGGCGGTCCGGTTTGAGGGAGAAATGATTGACGCCGCCAGCGTGAAGATGGCTGAACGCACCCTGCGCCGGGCCGGGATGAATTTCTAAGAGATTTAGAGGTTAAAAATAAAAAAAAGGCGAAGGCAAATGGCCGCCCCCGCCTTTTGTGTGGTATTTTTGCTTTGTGTTAAATATTTACTTGCTGATACCGAAAGTAACCTGGACATTGACCACGACCTTTAACTGGCCGCTTTCAATCTGAGTAGCAGCGGACCCGGCAGCAGCAGCGCGGGCGTCGTTCGCAACCATCGGCACCGGGTCGGCGTTCTGGGCGACTTCCACGATGTTGATGATGCTGCCGACCTGGACCTGACCGGCGGCGGCTAACTGGTCGGCTTTCGCTTTCGCGTCGGCGACGGCAGCAGCCCGAGCCTGTTTCAGGGCGTCGGTGTTGTTCTCAACCGTGAAGTTAATACCGTTAATCTGGTTCGCCCCGGCGGTGCTGGCGGCGTCAATAATCGAGCCGGTCTTGGTCACGTCACGGATAGTTACCTGTAAGGTGTTATCAATCTGGTAGCCGTTCAGTTTCGGCGGTTGGTTCGGTTCGTAGGTGTAGTCCGGGTTGATGCTATAGTTGACGGTTTTGATGTCCTCGGCTTTGATACCGGCAGCTTTGAGGGCGTCCGTAATTTTGGCCGAAGTGTCGGCGGACTGTTTCTGGGCGTCCGAGACGGTCGCCGCTTTAAGTGTGACGCCGACGTTCAGGCGGACCACGTCCGGTTGGAGGATGACTACGCCGGTCCCCTGGACGGTAATCCCACTATAACCGTTTGGCCCGGCAGCCGGGGTAGTCTGGGCCTGGGCAGGGGTAGCCGATTTCTGCCCCAGCACAGCGACCATAAAGCCGAGTACCAGCGCGGCTACAATGGCAACGCCTCCTACCCACAACATCCTGCTTTGTTTCATTTTTCCTAATCTCCTTCCCCGTTTGAGGGGGGCGTCTGGCAGGTTTCCCTGCGGTCTGTTGTTCTGTACCACATTTTTAACAACGCGCCCTGTCGGGAAAAAATTACAGGGAAAAGAGGAAATTATTAGAGATTGTTAGCCAATTTTTGAAGTTGGTCTAATCCACGGTTTTAAATTCCGGTAAAGCCGGGTTGTAGTAGTTTTCGGTGTTGAGACGGTTATTTTCGAGCAAACGGTTCTGGTCACGCAGCACCTCGTTTCCCAAAAGGCCAAAAGCGACATAGGCCGGTTGGGTGTCCGTACCGGGGTGTAACTCGGCCCTGGCCCGCTCGAAATACTGGACCTGGTAGATTTCGCCGGTTTCGGGGTTGGTTTCATCAAAGACCCGGCTTATCGGCAGACCGATAATTTTGAGGCCGCCTTCTTTTTGCCATTCGGCCAGGAAGGGACCACTCAGGCTGTGGCCGGTTTCGGGAAAATAGGTGGCGGAGGCGTCGCTGTTTGCGGGTGAGCTTTCGGGTTCGGTCTGGTGGGCTACCGGGTCACCCGCCGGGGTGAACCAGCCTTTCGAGGTCAGGACCTGTTTACCGAGCAAGCCGAACAGTACTTCGTAAGGGGTGCCGAGGTTTTCCGGGTGATATTCCATGCGGACCCGCTCGAAATACTGGACCAGGTAATAGTGGCTGTCTGCCGGGTTTTTCTCGTAAAACTGGCCGGTTACGGGGTAACCAAAGAGTTCGAGGCCGCCTTGTTCCCAGGCTCTTTTGAAAACATCCCGGACGGTATGCCCGGTCTGGGGAAAGACCAGCAAGTTCGGGCCGGGCGCGGGTTGGGGCGGTAAGGGCCGTTTGTCGTAGTTTTTGTAGGTGTCGTAATAGGGTTGTTTGGGTTCGAAAGTGTCGTCTTTGTTGAGCGGACGGGTCCAGTAAATCTTTTCTTTGGGTTTAACTAGCCCGTAAAGCTCTGCGTCCCAGTCGTGGAGCATATGGAGATGCACCAGTGTGATATAGGGGCGGCGGGCTACCCAGTCAAAAGTATCTTTCAAGAAAAGGCTTTGTTTTTCAGGGGTGTCTTGCCAGCCGACCTCCGTCAGCCAGATAGGTTTGTTGCCGTCGCCCCTGGCAACCATCAAAGCCCGGAGTTGGTCAATCCGGTTTTTGCGTATTCCCGAAAATGGCGCGTCCTGGGTTGGGTCCGGCAAGGTATCAAGGTAGGGGTGATAGGCGATAGCATCAAAAGGCCGGTAGCCATAGACCGTGTCACAATGGTTATAGAGCCAGTCCACGTAATCGGGTCCGGTCAGGCTGGTCGCGGCTACTTGCAGGGTTGGATCGACCTTTTTTACGGCGTCATAGAAAGTTTTGAGGTAGCTGCCGTAAATCTCGATATGGTTTTTGCCCATGTTGGGCCATTCGTCCGGTTCGTTCCAGAATTCCCAGTATCGAATAAAAGGATAGTGCTTGACCAGGGCGGCGCTCATAGCGGCCATTTGGGGTAGTGCTTGCGGGTCAGGTTGGCAAGCCAGGTCGCTTTTGGCGCATTCCTCCGGGTTCAGGCTGGCCCAGGGCGGCATGGTCACAAACTCGGCCACGATTTCAAAGCCCTCGGCCTGCAAGCGGTTTAGCAGGCGGTCGTTAAGGGTCCAGTCGTAGCTGCCTGGTTGGGGTTCCAGGGTCTTCCATTCGACAGGAAGGCGCACCGTGGTTATTTTGAGGTCTTTATAGTAGGCGATAAACTGGTCCAGGAACATATCGAGCCACCAGGGATGCGCGGCTATTCCGAACTTCTGGGTAGGCGGAGCGGTAGGTAGATTGGTCAGGTCGGGGTGGAAATCGAGTAATTCAGGTGGAGGGTCGCCGTAGTAGGTTGGTGGCTCGGTCCGGTCGAAGGCAGAAGCTTCCGACAGGTTCAAGAAAAAAAGTGAACCGAGCAAAATAACGACCAATACGGTAACGCGTCGTTTCAGGGTCAACGACATCCACACCTCCGGGCATAATTAAAGTTGGGGCGCATAAATGTCACGCCTGTTAAGTGAACCGAGAACAGGGGAAACTGCCGGGAGAGTCGGGTAAAACCCGGGCGTCCCAAATTTATACCGGTTTGAAAGTTTTAAAACACTCGCCCGGACCTGCGAGATAATGACCCGGTGAGGCGCGAGACTAAAAAGATAGGTTTTCCAATGCCGGGTCCGGCCCGGCCATTAGTCTTGGGGTAAGTATATCCGAAAGTTTTGCCTGAAACAACCTTCCGATTGTAATTTTCTATAAAAACAACCCCTATATACACAGAAAAGGGGTTGTTAACGGGGTATTTTTCGCTAAATTAACGGGTTTCGACCACCTGGCGCAGCAAATCGGGGAAGCCGCCACTCACGAAATCAACGCCCATCTCGACCAGGCGGCGGAGGTCATCGGCCTGGGTAAACGGTTCTTCGCCCAGCCCCCACCCGAATATACAAATATCCTCGGCGTGCAGCGTATCGACCAGTTCGGGGGTGACCCAGTTGCTCCCGATAGCGATACCGTTGGCCCTGGCAGCGCGGGCCGGGCTGGCCGGGTCGACCAGGATAGCCCCGCTGTAGGCGACCAGGGTCGTGATATTGGGGTTAATCTCTTTACTGCGCAGGACCGCCCGGTGGTCAAAAGAGTGAAGGCTGGTCAGTTCTTCGTCGCCGTGGCGAGCGACCAGTTCGAGGACTTTTTCGACCAGGCCGGGGTAGACTTCAAGCCCGTGATAAAACGGCCAGGGCGCTTTGATTTCAATCGAAATTGGCATTCGGACAGCGGTAGACCATTCCAGGACTTCTTCGAGGAGGGGGATGCGTGTCCCGGCGAACTTTTCTTGAGGTATAGGCAGGGGACGAGTGCCGGGCGGGATTTCAGCCTGTACGAGCCGGGCCACCTCGTTTTTGCGGTCGAACCAGGTCCCGGCATCGAGCTTTTTGAGGTCTTCCCAGCTATGCTGGCGGACCGGCCCGGTCCCATTGGTAGTGCGCTCCAAAGTTTCGTCGTGAATGACCACTACCCGCCCATCCCGGCTAAAGTGTACGTCAAACTCGATGATGTCCGCGCCTACCGCCAGGGCTTTTTCAAAGGCGGGCATAGTATTTTCAGGGGCATACCCCGCCGCGCCCCGGTGTCCGGTTACGGCCAGTTTGCCGGTCTTACTCCGCAGCATTTCAAACATAAAACCCTCGTTGTCTATTTAGTTTTATTTTTTTACGGTCAGTCAAGGCCGATATTCCCGCCAAAAGTTTCTACTTCCAGCCCTGTTTTTTCCCGGACAACCCCGGCGATTTCTTCCAGTTCTGTATCCGGCAGACTGGTGACCCACTCGTTAGGAGGCCGCCGGGCCACCGTATAGAGTTGGACCAGCCTTAAATCCCCGCCACTTGCCCGGATTTCATTCAGACGGTCGCAATAGGCCGTTATTTCGGCGTGGGACGGGCCTTCGCCGTGGACCCGCAGGAAACAGGTCTGGATATTTATCGGCTGGTGCCGGGCGGTTTCCAGCAAGTTCCGCAAGACCTTTTCAAAAGGCACGTTGGTGTGGTCAACCAGGTCGTAATAGGGAGCGGTCCCGGCGTCAAGTTTGCCCCAGACCTCGCCGTTGTGGGCGTCCAGCAAGCGCAGCCCGGCCTTAACCACCGGGCGGTGCAACTGGGTGGCGTTGGTTATCAGCACCAGTTTAACTTCATCCTCGGCAAACCCGGCCTCGGCGCGAGCGTCAAGGGCGACCTGGACGGCCTGGTCGAAAAGTGGGTAGGTAGTCGGCTCGCCGTCCCCGCTAAAGGCTATATCGTTCACCCGGCGCAGTTCGGGAGCAACCTCTTTGAATTCAGGTTCTTGCCAGATTTCCCCGCTCCGGGCCAGGCGCAACAATTCGGCCAGTTCTTCCTTTATTTCTTCCAGGCTGACCTGGGGTCGAGGAGCGTTCCGGGGCGGCAGGGGGAGTTTACTTTTGCCTGGACGGAAGTCACGCCGGTCCACCTCACAGTAGATGCAGTCGAAGTTGCAGACCCGGTCCGGGTTGAGATTAACTCCAAGCGAAAGCCCTCGCGAACGGCGCGAAATAACCGGGTAACACAGCCGGAAACTGCGCCAGTTCCGCGAATGGGCTTCGAACCCGCGCGGTCCACTATTCAAAACAATACTGCGTGCCATGAAAAACCCTCAAATTTATCTTACGTTTAACGTTGTTTTGTTCAACGTTATTTCGCAATGAGTATTATACTCCTTTTTCGAAAACACCCTACTCAAAACACCTAAACTCTGCTATAAATAAGGTATGCCATTCTTTATGAGCGTGTTATATCGTGCTTTATTACGCTTGAAAACCCGAACCTTGAAAGGAGGCTTTGCCTCAGATGCAAAATTTCCAATTTAATAATTTGTCGCAGTCCCATAGCACCAGCCGGGCGGTCGGAGCGCCCGGAACCAATGGAGTCGGTTGTAGCCTTTTTATACTAATGGCCGCAATTGGAGCAATAGTTTCTTTTCTGTTAATAAAACCCCCGGTGGATGGGGTTCAGCCTATTACCTTCTGGTTGGTAGGTTTTGCCCCGGTGGTGGCGGGGCTGATTTTGGGGTATTTGCTTTATCTTTCGCTTCGGATAGCCCGCCAGTGGGAGAAAGCGGTAATCCTGCGTCTTGGCAAGTTCAGCCATATCAGCGGACCGGGTATCTTCTTCCTGTGGCCTTTTGATTCTATTTCCAGCATGGTTGATACGCGCGTGCAAATAACCTCATTCAAGGCCGAACAGACCCTCAGCCGCGATACCGTCCCGGTGGATGTTGACGCCGTTTTATTCTGGTTTGTCTGGGACGTATCCAAGGCGTCACTGGCTGTATCCGATTACGCCGAAGCGGTTAGCTGGGCCGCTCAGACAGCCTTGCGGGACACTATCGGTAAGTCCGACCTGGCCTCGCTTCTGGCAGGGCGCAGCCAGATTGAATTTGAGCTAAAAAGGATTATTGACGAGCGGACCGAGCCCTGGGGTATCACGGTCCAGTCGGTCGAAATGCGCGACGTGTTGATACCGGAAGCGTTACAGGACGCGATGTCGAAAGAAGCCCAGGCCCAGCGCGAACGCCACGCCAGGGTTATCTTGAGCCAGGCCGAGGTGGAAGTGGCCCAGAAGTTTGATGAAGCGGCCCAGATTTACATAACTAATCCGGCGGCAATGAGCCTTCGCTCCATGAACCTGCTGGCCGACGCTATCAAGGAACGGGGGGCCCTGGTTATCGTCCCTAATAACGCGGTCGAAACGCTCGGTCTGGGGACAATCAGCGGGCTGGCGGGGTTGAGCCAGGAGGCTTTGCCAAACGCGCCTAGAATCCCGTCACGCGACCCTGCCCGGAACAATCCACCGCAGCAACCTCCCGCGCCTCAACGCGGTCCGACCGGGCCAGGTAATTTGAACCAGCCTACCACCCAGTATAACGCGCCACAAAATCCGCAGCAGCCTGGTAATCCCCAGCCTTACTCGCCCTGGCCGCAAGGTCCGCAGGGTGGACCGCCCCGGCCTTAATTTCTTCTGGAGTCGTCTGTGAGGCGGCTCCTTTTATTTTTGTTCAGGAGCAAAAGCCAGTTCAATTTTTGAATTATGACCCTGTTGTTTCAGGTGGTAGGCCAGGGCAAGGATGCTAACGGTGACCAGGGCGAAGAAAAACAGGAGGGCCGTCAGGCCGCCAATCAGGTCGGCCAGGAACCCGATAACGATGCTTGGTACCACAAAACCGAGGTAGGCGAAAAGGAAGTAGCCTGAAACCGCCCGCGCCCGTTGCGCCCCGGCCAACCGGGCTACCTCGGCCAAACCGCCCAGGTAGGTAAAGCCGTAACAACTGGCCCCTGAAACAGCCGCACCCAGGAAGACCAGACCTATAATTCCGCTCCATACTCCCAACACAAGCAGACCACAGCCGACTGGCAGGAGGATAAAACCAATCTGGAGAGCTTTGCGGGCGTCCATCCGGCTAACCAGTGGTTGAAAGGCCGCCCCGGTAAAGTTGACCAGGCACAGGGCCGGACCGCTCCAGACGGCCAGACCATTATGGGCCAGTTGGGTCGGCACCACTGATGCCACCAGTCCGCAGACTGCCCAGCCAACCGCGATGGTCAGGCCGATAAAGATGGTGCCGGGTGGGTAATGGGGCAGGCGTACCAGGGAGGCGGTCCGGTTCGAGCGGTGATTCGGCAAGGTCAGGACCATCACCAGTGCTGCCACGGACAACCCGGTCACGACCAGGTAGCTAACAGGGACATTGGTAGGGTGAAAGAGCAGGACGATGGTGGTAAACAAAGCTCCCCCACCAAAACCGAGCGAGGTAGACAGGGCGGCAAACCTGGCACTGCGGGTGGGGCCGTCCGGTTCACCGATTAGTTCGGCCAGGAAGGCGGTCCCCGTACCGACACTGAAGCCGACCCCGATGCCCTGTAACAACCGGGTCACAAAAAGAGTATAGATAGTCGGGCTGAGTATAATAAAGATGGTGGCGGAGAGGGTCGCCAGCAGCCCGGCAAAAAGGACCGGTTTGCGCCCGACCCGGTCGGAAATGCCACCTAACAATATCAGGACAGGGACCAACCCGGCTATATAGGCGGCAAAAGCGAGCGCGGTCAGGCCGCTGCCGAACCCGGCGGCCTTAGCATAATCGGCGTAGAGCGGCACTTCCAGGTTGACCGCCAGGGTTACAATAAAAAGGCTGACCGCCACAAAAACAACTTTTAATGGTCTCATTTGCCATCCCCGCCTGATTTAAAAATCTTTTATGGTAGAATATTGCTCTATTATAGAAGATACACTAAGGTTGTCAACCATAAAAGAAAGAAATCCGCGATAATGGAAATACCTGCCCGCAAGTTACCTTTAGCGGCAAATTTGAAGAATCGCCGCCAGGCCCTGAACCTGTCGCTTGAAACACTGGCCCAGCGCAGCGGGGTTAGCCGGGCTATGATTTCGGATATAGAACGCGAATTGAAAAATCCCAGTATCGCAATTGTCAGCCAGATTGCGGAAGGGCTCGATTGTAGTATTTCCGAACTCCTGGGCGAGGCTGATACCACTCGCCACCGGGCCTTGCAGGTATTAAGGCGAGACGAACAGCAGCTTATGGTTGACCCTCATTCGGGATTGGAGCGTCGCTTACTAAGTGGGGTTTTGCTGGGGCGAGGCATCGAGGTAGTCGAATATATTATTCCCGCCGGGCAGACCACCGGCCAGTTTCCGGCTCACCAGCGCGGTACGGTCGAGCATATAACAGTCGTTGAAGGAAAACTGGCTTGCTACCTGGGTGAGAATACAGAGCCGGTCGAGTTAAATACCGGCGACACCATTTATTTCCCGGCTGACATGGGTCACCGCTTCCATAACCCCGGCCAAATCCCCTGCCGCTATATCCTCATTATTGATACGACCCAGGTCCAGACTGTCCGTTAGTTAATTTACCCCGGCTGTTTACTCTCGACCGTTTTGACCGGGGCTGGTATGGCGTCTACAGCATGACTTTCCTCAAAGTAGCGAATTCCCTTGTTACGCCAGCTTATCAAACCCACCGTTACCAGGCAGGCCAACCCACCCAGGGCAACCGCCGGTTGGGTGCCGATAACTTGCGCAAGCACGCCCGACTCAAATTCTCCCAGTTGCGTCCCCGAAACCGCGAAAAGGTAATTGACCCCGGAAATCCGGCCCCGGAATTCTTCTGGGGTAAGTAATTGGCGGATACTCTGGCGCATGGTCATGCTGATGGTATCGGCAAACCCGGTCCCGACCAGGGCCAGCCAGGAAACCCAGAAAAGGGTTGAAATCCCAAAGGCAAAGACACACAGGGCATAAATGGTAATTGCCGCCAGGACGACCCGGCCCGGAAATTTTGGCCGCCGGAATAAAGTCAGGCCGGAAGCGCCTATGATAGCACCAATGGCCGGGGCTGCTGCCAGCACGCCCAACCCTTCCGCGCCGACGTGCAAAATATCTTTGGCAAAGACCGGTAAGAGGGTCATGGCCGCGCCAAAAAGGGTGGCGAAAAAGTCGAGCAGTGAAAGGGCCAATATCATGCGGGTCCGGCCCAGGAACTGGAAGCCTTCGCCTATACGCTTCAAATTGCCCTTAATACCGCGTTGTTCAGGTGGAACTTCCCCTGGTAAAAGGGGCGCTTTAACCAGTAAAAGGGCGATGATAACCGCCAGGAAGGAAACAGCGTCAAAGCCAAAGGCTGCGCTGGCCCCAAACCAGCCGATAATCAAACCGCCCAGGGCCGGGCCGAGAATTCCCGCCACGCTATAAGCCAGGTTGTTAATGGTTATGGCATTGGTCATTAAATGGCGGGGGACCAGCGACGGAATGACCGCCGCATGGGCAGGGCCATCGGCGCTGGCGGCGGTCGATGAAAGAAAGACCAGCAGGTACATAAAGCCAACCGTGGCAAAACCGGTCGCGGTGGTCACGGCCATTATTGTCGAGAGAGTCAGCAGGGTGGTTTGGGTGATAAGCAGGAGTTTCCGGCGGCTCATAATATCGGCCAGCGCGCCGCCGAAAATCGAGAAAAGAATGGCCGGTCCGGCCCGGACAATCCCGATAATGCCCAGGCTAAGGGGCTGGCCGGTAAGAAGATAGATTTGCCAGGCCAGCGCGACCTGTTGCATTTCGGTGCCGAGTTTGGAAAGCGTGTTGCCGGTCCAGTAAAGCCGGTAATCACGCACACCGAGGGCTTCGAAAGCCTGGGGGTTAAATATTTTGAGCAAAGTTGATTTTAGATGTTAAGCCGGGGCTAATACCGGGTTTTCTTTCCAATAAACTCCATTTTCCCGGCGCAGGTATTTGAAATCTACCAGGCTACGACGCAGGGTACAATGGTCTTCATAAATTGGCTTAAGTATAGCATCAACTTCTCGTTCGGCATAGCGAATTCCCGTTTCAAAAGTCTTTGCGACCTCTTCGAGAATATATTGCTGCCGCTTGACCTGGACGGGCATCCCAACCAGTTTGCCGTCCCTCATAAAGCGCTTAATAGTCGCGGCCCGTTCGTCCATTACCAGCGGCCTGGCTTCCTCGGTTTCCAGGGTAATTACCTGGCGCAGGGCCGAAATCATGCTCTGGGCCTGGCGGGCGTAGTCCGGGTTAAAGATTACCAGGGCGGGTTCCGGCTCCAGGCCCGGTTTTGGGGCCTGCCATTCTTTAATTTGGATAAACCCGGCTTTTTCAAGCTGGCGGAGATGGCGCGGTAAGTTACTGCGGGTTCGGACGCTTAATTTGGGGATTAAATCGGCGACAGCTATGGTTTCACCGGCCTGGGTTGCCAGCAGACCGGCCAGGGCCAGTTGTTCCGTCGAACCGATAGTCTTGACGAATTCCAACAGGTTTTCAAGTTTGCCTAGTTGCCGGGTGGTAATTTCCAGGACTGTATTGGTCGTATTTTCATCTTGATTTGATTCCGTTTGGGTCAAGTGGTCACTCATATTTTGTTTATCCTCGCTTTCTGTTAAAATTGTAACATTATAATTTAAGAGATAATAGCATAACGCTTAGCCGGTTGTATTATATAGCCGAATCCAATAGGCGTCAATAAGGGAGCCAGCCCTGGTAAAGGTAAAACAACTTTGAATTCTGACATCAACCCCAAAGGTATTTTATTTGATTTGTGGGGAACCCTCATCTATAACGTCCCGCGTTACAAACGCGAAGAATACGAGCCGATAGCACGCCGGGTCGGGAGGCCCGCCGAGGAAATCTGGAAAAAATGGGTAAGTTATGCCCCTGACGCCCTGCGCGGAAACCTGAAATCGGGCGAAGAACGCGCTTTGAAAGTGCTGGCCGAACTGGGTGGCCCGACTGAAGTCGCCCCTGCCATGGCTCACTTCGAAGCCGAAAACCTGAGCGGACAGGTCCATTTTTACGATGGCGTACCGGAAATGTTGAAGGCTTTGCGGAAACGGGGCTACAAAATCTGCCTCGTTTCAAACTGCAATTACCTGACCCCGGCAGTCGTTGAACGGATGGGTCTGCCTGACTTGATGGATGAACTGGTGCTGAGTTGCCAGGTCGGTCTGGTCAAACCGGAAAAGGCCATCTACCAGTTAGCCGCCAAACGCCTTGGCCTGACGACCGAGGATTGTTTGTTTACCGGGGACGGTGGGGATGGTGAGCTTGACGGGGCCCGCGAGGCAGGGTGCCGGGTGGCCCTGGTGGCCCAGGAGCGCGGACACGCCTTCCGCTTTCCCCAGAAAGTTTATCCCTACGACATCTGGCTTGACCGCGTCACCGATCTCCTGAAATTTTTACCGGATAAAGCCCCTCAAATATCGGCGGCTTAACCCCTAACCCCGGCTGTACCGCTCGTGCCAGAAAGGCAGGGCCGCGATGATGAGCGGAATCCCGCTCGTCAGGCCCAGCAAAAGACCCTGGTTGGAGTAAAAGGTGAAATCACCTATTCTGAGTGGATTTGCCCCACTACTTAGCGGATTATTGGGGTTGGGAGGCGGGTTGTAAGCCACGTAAACCATCACCAGCGCCATAAATACTTCCCAGGCGCTCAGCCTCCAGAGCCTCCGGTCCGAGAAATAGCCGTTCAAGCTATAACCCAGTGCGAAAACCAGGTGCCAGGTTACCGAGAGGGCCGGCCAGGGTCCGTTCCCTAACGGATAAAAAACAATCAAGGTTATTACAAGACCCAGCAGAATAACACTACCCCACAAAAACCCCATTCCAGAGCTAACCAGGGCGGGAGCCAATAAAAAATTCCCCCCGAAGCCCAGTATTGTAATCGAAAGCCACAACACCAAAGTTAAAGGCTGGCCCCAGGCCGAGCTATAAGTGTTATGCAGCCATCCCCCGACCAGTAGAAGCACTCCCCACCAGCCCAGGGCCATTTGCAAACGCCTGAAACCGCTGGCCCAGGTCCTTTTGTAGCTAAATAGATTACTGGCTGGGATGTTCTGGGAATTGCCGGAAACCGGATTGCTCATTGATTTTTACCCCTTATAAAAGGCTTCTTAGCCTGCCCAATTGTGATAAAGATAGAGGTATTATTAATGGTGTCAACCGCCCGCACAATATCCCTTTTAGGCTATTTAAGGGTATCGCTTCCTTTATGGCTCTTGCGGTTTTTTGACTTTCCGGCGATGTTTGTTAAAGATGTGGAAATTTAAGCAAGACTTTCGCCAGGATTTTATCTTTGTTGACGCACCCGAAGTAATGCGAGTCCAGGCTAATTGGCCGGTTATCGCCCAGGACGAAGTAGCAACCGGCGGGCAGAGTGGTCGCCGGGTAGTTGTAATCGGCGTGGTTCTGGACATATGGTTCGGCCATCGGTTCCCCGTTGATATAGACTGTTCCCTGGCGGATTTCGATATTCTCGCCCGGTAGCCCGATTACCCGCTTAATAAGTGAATCGTCGTTTGAACTATAACCCTGCGTGACCGATTTATCCAGGATAACGATTTCGCCCCGTTGCGGTCCTTCCAGCAGCTTGAAAATGATTCTATCCGTCAGCACCCGGTCTCCTTCGGTCTGGTAGGTTGGCTCCATGCTCGACCCTTCCACCATATACGAAGGTATAACAAACCTGAAAAGGAGAATTATTGCGACATAGATGGCGGCGTAGCGAAAGATAAACCTGAGCCAGTTTCGCCGGGGCGGAAAGGGCCGTTCGGTTTCTGGCTGGTTCCGGGAAGGTTGGTTTTCGGGCTGACTTTCATTGTCTGACCGGGAGAGTTTATCACTCATTTTAAAAATTACCTCTAAAATAAGATACGGTAATTTATAGTTAAGGTACACCGAGTTTCAGGCTTAATTAAGCCACAAATCCTGGTTCCGATAAATTTCAAGGTCGGTCAGGCCAGCCAGAGAGATATTACCACCGCCCAAACCGCGACCGCTCCACAAAAAGCGCTTCCCAGGGCTAAACCGTTTCCGGCAATTTGCCATAGACGTTTTTTGACCGGGTTTGTATCTTCCAGCCTGAACCACCAGAAAAGTCCACCCAGGACCAAATAATAAATAAATATCCAGACCGGGTGAAACAGTGGGATTTCGAGGGTAACAAAGGGTAGCCCGGCGAATATTTTCACCACACTTATTATATAGGCCAGGAAAAGCCAGCACCATCCACCCACACCCTGGGCCAGCCAGCCTAACCAGGGCAGCATACCTAAGACAACGGTCAGGCCGCCCAGCGCCATTATGACCGGGATTACCGGCAAGACCAGCAAATTGGTAATCAGGGATACCAGCGAAACCTGGTGAAAATAATAAATCACCAGGGGCAAAATCATTGCTTCGGCGGCCAGGGTCGTACCAAGGGCTTCCTTCAAAAAGAACCACCAGGATTTATGGTCAAACCGCCAGCGGGGAATAAGAAGCAGCAGCCCAAGGGTTGCCATAAACGAAAGCTGGAAACCAATATCCATCAAAATGTCGGGTTGCCAGAGGGTCAGCATAAAGGCACTGGTGGCAAGCCCAATCAGGCCGCTATATTCTCGACCTACTAGCAGACCGACCTGGGCCATTGCACCCATTATCCCAGCCCGGAGGACTGCCGGGTTAGCCCCCACCAGCAGCACATAAAAGATTAGGATTCCCAGGGATAGAAAAATAACCGTCCGGCGCTGGAAGAAACGGCCCAGGCCCAGGTTCACCAGCAAAATCCCAATAGCGATATTGCTGCCCGATACCACGATGATGTGGGCCAGGCCAACCGTCGTAAAGTCCTGGCGCAGGTCAGCCGGCAAATCGTTCTTGTAGCCGAGCAGCAGACCGGATAGAAGGCCGCCTTCGTCCCCCGGAACGTATTGATTTACAGTCTGGCGGGTCAGGGCGTTTAGCTGGTAGAACCAGCGGCCCAGGAAGAAATCCTGCCCGGTCGCCAGTTTTTCAGTCCTTGGAAAATCGAGGGTAGTGTATATCCCCTGGCGTTTGAGCCAGTCGCGGTAGGGGAAATCGTCGCCTGAAAATTCCTGAGGTTGGGTTAGGGTCCCGGTCAGTTGTAACAGGTCGCCCTGCACAACCGGAACGCTGGCAGAAGTACGGACATATACCTGTCCATTTACCTGTAGCGGTTTATCACTCCCGGTGACCTGAATTTCCCTGGCTTCGAGCCGAAAACTTCCGCTACGCCCGGTATAAAAGGGTTCCGCCGAAACGACGCCCTTCAGAGTTATACCGGGCTGACCCTGGTAAAAAAGCAATCCGTCTGGCCCGGTGGAAGGCGCTGCCCAGGACAATCTCAGACCACCCAGGCAAACCGCCAACATGATCAGACCCACCAGTGAAAGGTTTAATCCGGTAGTTTGAAGACTTTTCCAGCGAGAATAAAGCCAGCCTCCCCCGGCCAGCAGTCCACTAACCCCGGCGGTGTAATAAAGGGTTTCAACCGGGAAATTCAGCCAGCCTTGCAGGAAAATGCCGGTCAGCCAGGCGCAAATTATGACCAGAATCGGTGCCATCTTTTATGCCGGTTTATTTTCAAAATTTGAAAGTGAAAGTGAGTTTAACCTGAAATAGAGTATAGCATTCAGTCGTGGAACGAAACAACGGTAAACGAGATTTTAGTTTTCATTTATCAGTAAGAGAGGGAATACAAAGTTCGTAACTTTTGCGACTTTCTTTAAGACCTGGTTATTCGCCACCGTTACCCATGTCCAAAGAGCCCAAGGGCCAGGTTTTATTGACCAGCACGGAACGACATTTACCTGTTGATTTCTTCTTTTCTAACTACTAAACACAAAAAACTAAACACTTTGCTTTCCTCTCGTTCAACGCCACCTGGATTTGCTTGCCGGTTGGATATAAGCTATTATAAAAGTCGTAAAGATTTCTGGACTCTTCTAATACTTTCACGAGAATAATGTCAAACGAAAATCCTGGCAGCAAACCAACCACTTCGATTCCTTCAAACCGGCCCCGGTTCGCCTTTATGGACACGGTGGAAGCCGCTGCCCTGTTAAAAACCGACCGCCTGGCCGTATTGAAATTCGTGGAAGAAGGCCGGTTACGCACTTTCGGCGGCAAACCCGGTAACCCGTTTGTACGGACAGAAGATGTCGAAAAGCTTGCAGCCGAACTCCAACCCGCCCAGGATACCGCTCCACTCGACCCTAAAACAATCCACCGCAACGACCCGGTCCGCAAATTACGGCTCAGAATGCAACAGGATGCCAAGTGGCCGGAAATAGACGAAGCCGCGATGCGGGCCTGGGCCAATGAACTCGATCTGGTTAGCTTTAATCGCCAGCGCCAGACTGCCAGGGAAACGATTGACCGGTTACAGCTCCTTCTCAAGGTGCTGGATGAGGTCGAACCCGTCCGGCGCTCCAAGAACCCTTAACCGGGTTACCAGATTGGCAATTTAGCAGGTACTACAGTTATGGGAAAAAAAATAACGGTTAGTGAACTAAGGTCGCAATTGGGTACTGTCCTCGACCAGCTTGATTCAGGTCAAACCCATTTTGTTATCGAACGCAATAACCAGGAAGTCGCCGTTTTGCTCAGCATGGAGAAGTTCCGGGATATTATGCAAATGCTGGAACTGCTTAATACCCTGGATTTTATCGAAACCGGGGCCGGTGACCTTGAGCAGGAGTTTTCCGATACGATTTTGCCCGACTTCCCCGACCTGACTATTCTCCGTCCCACCGTGGAAGTCCAACCTAATGGCGCACCAACCGACGGTCAAACCCCTCCGCCCCGCCCCAACACTGGCCGGGAAGGTTCTTCAATAGAAGACGTGGCGGCCAAACTTGGTATCAGGATTATTAAATAAGCTCAGTCTTAATTTTTAATAGTTACGATAGTGTACTCAAAGGAGCGTACCCAGGATGGAAACCAGTTTACCCACCTTAATTTCGAAGTACGAAGATAAATTGGTCGATCAAGCGGCAACCTCGCTCAAAGTGATGTTTGGGGTGGGTTATGCCGACCTGGCCCAGGAGGAGTTGGAGGAACGGCTCTATCGTCTTTTTGACGCGATGGCCGAAATTACTCGCCAGGGAGCCCCTGAACCGGAACTCCTGCGGGAAGTGGTTGATAGCGTGATGGTTACACCCGTTTATGACGGTTGGAACAACCGGGCTATCACCGAGGAAGTCTTACAGGTAATCGACATGGTCATTAACAAGCTGATTGCGACCCAGTTGTCCAAACCGGAACAGGCTGAGGACCGCCGCAACAGCCAGGAACTTCTGGCCCTGACTATTCGTAACGCCAAAGATGTCGTCAACGGGCGAGCCCGGCGTTATCTTGAAAACAAGCAAAAAAAGCAAAGCCGTTGGAGTATTACCGGCAACGAATCGGAAGAAACGGTGATAGAAGCAGCAAGTTAATCCTGGCGTAACACAGCCAACTAAAATTTATTTTCATGTAACAATGGCTTCGCATAGATGAAATAATGCGGAGCTATTATTTTATTGTCAACAAGAAATGCTAAACGCACCAAACCTGAACAAAGTCGAAGAAATTTCCCGCCCAAAGCGCTTGTTGATAAAGAAATTTTACTTTTTCTTTTTTAGACCTCCTATCTACACTAACCAACCTAAAGCAGTAAGTCCACCCAGTACCGGGGTGGACTTACATTATTTTATAGCTATTTATATTTTAAAAAGGGAACTTAACTCTCGCGGAAGAAGTCAATAACCTCGCGGCGTTCCTCGGCGCTGACCATAATCTCGATGAAGTTAATCCGGCTCCAGGGAAACAGAATGGTTTTTGCGCCGGGGGTCAGGTAATTAACCGGTTTGCCATCGCGTTTGCGCAGGTTATTGCAAGAGACATAGATTGAGGAAGGGTCGGGCAGGTCTTCCATGTCCGCCAGGATAGGGTCTTCGTTCAGGATATGCAAAATAACAGTTTTTGGCACGTACAAACTCCTTCTGGTAAATCAACAAAACCGCCTGGACGGGCCAGTAGCCAGTCCGGTAGGGATAGCCGGAAAACCCTAGCCCAGTGAACTTTCCTCTTTGAAGATGGTTTTCAAAATAATATTGCCAAGGCGAATTTCATCACCGTTGTGCAATTTTTGGGGTTGGCCCTTCATCAAAGGGCGCCGGTTGATAAAAGTCCGGTTGGTGCTGCCCAGGTCTGTCAAAAAGACCTGCTCGTCCTGGAAAGTCAGGAGGGCATGGCGGCGACTAACACCCAGTTCCGCGCCTTTGTCCTGGGCCAGGTCAATATCGGGGTTAATATCGAGGGCTTTATCGCTGCGCCCGATGGTAACTTCGTCGTGTTTGGGGCTTTCAATCATGCGCCCTGTATTTAGCACCATAAAGCTAATGTCCGGGTACCACCGGCTTACCGCGTTTCTCACCGGAGCAGCGGGCGTTACCGGCACCGCAGGTGGCGAAAAGATAGACGGCATCACCGCCGAAAGGTCGGGGTAATCCGTCTGAGGGGGGCCTGTGACTTTCCCTTCGGGCGTAAAGGATGGTTTTTTGGGGGTAGTCGAATTGCGCCGTGTCACCGGGTTTGGCGGGACCGGCATAACAGGCGGGCTTCCTGGCAGCGGGGTAGAGAAAAGCTCGCCCAGGTCAAACTCACGGCCTTTTGGGCCGGAAGTTTGCAAATCCCAGCCGCACTCCGAACAAAACATTGTTCCCGTCATTTGTTCAGTTTTGCAATGGGGGCAAACTATCATAGCCCTATCCTTTTTGAAATTGCCAGGCTGGTAGATTTCCTAAATTGTAATTTTTGACCGGGTCCTTCTAACATTTGAGAAATGTTCACTTAATTATAAAGCTTGTCAGGTTCATTATCAATGAAACCTTTCGGAAAAAACCGCTAATAATTTTTAATCAGGTAAATTATTACTCGGTTTCGTTAGCCAGGCCCCTTGTACCGTATTTGATGCGTTTGCGACCGCCGCTGCTGACCGTGCCGCGCTGTTCCAGGTTGCGAATTTCTTGCAGAACTTGGTTCGCCAGTTCTTTCTCCCCGATATTAAGCAACCGGGTCGAAACCGCTGTCAGGCGTTGAGTACCGCTCTTTATATCGCCCTGGGCAATATCCTGCCAGGCTTTGGCCTGTAACCGGAAGGCTGTAACTTTTTCAATGAGGCTCCGCACTTCCGGGTCAATGGTTATCCCGGCAGTATTTTCGGAAAAGCTTAATCCCAGGGCCATTTTAAACTGGATATTGGGGTTTTCGGTCCCGGCAGGTTGGAAGGCCAACCGGACATTGCCGACCGGCAAGACACCCGGTACCGTGTTAGATACCACCATTTCCAGCAGCAAAGTGTAACGGGTATGTAAGGCCAACTGTCCCAGGTTATATTCCACGGCATCGCTGGAAATATCCAGGGCGGGTAGTTCGGCAATAAGGGGTGATACCCGGTGAACTTGTTTCAACCGGAATTGGGGCGCCAGTTCGAACCGTAAATTGCTGACCGGTGTCACCGTATCGCGCAGGTCTTTTATTTTCTTCAGAAAGACTGACATAATTTTGTCGGCGCTGGCGATATACTCGGTATTTCCGCCACACTGGTTTACCACCGTATCGAGCAAATCTTCGTTCCAGTCAATACCTACCCCCATCGCATGAATGGTGATTTTCTGACGGGACGCTTCCTGGCCCAACTGGATGCAGCGTTCGGCGTCGCCATAAGTCTGGCCGTCGGTAAGGAGGAGCAAAAAGTTCAGGGAGGTGTGTTCGGTCGCCCCTTTCATCTCGGTGATTCCGGTATAAAGGCCGTTTGCCAGTTCAGTACCACCCCTGGCATCGATACTGTCGATATGCTGCTTTATGGTTTCTTTAGAGGTAACTTTCTGGCAGCCAACCACTACCGTGGCCCGGTCGTTAAAACTGACCAGGGAAAAATAGTCGCCAGGGGCCAATTCGTCCACAAGGCGGCGGGCTGCCGCTTTCAGGGCATACAGTTTTTCGCCGCGCATCGAACTGCTCTGGTCGAGGACGAGCGCAATATTGAGCGGGGTGCGAGGAGCGGACCGGCGATCTTTACCCAGCGCAACTTTAAGCAGGACATAAATTACCTGGCTTTCACGGCTGGAGGGAAAAATTTGGAAGGCCGGGACATAATCAATCGAAAGGAATTCTTCGTCCAGGGTTGCATGTTCGTTTGAATGAACCAGGCCCATCTCATTGGAATTGTCCATTCCTTTTCGTACCGTAAAGGGATGGACTTCATCGAATTTAGCTGATTCCATTTTTTAATTCCATGAACTACCTTGACCCAACCCAATTTAGCAAAAATGTACCGGGGCGTTCGACTCTAAAATTTAGCGATAACTACGGTAACGTTATCCACCCCTCCAGCCTCAATAGCGGCGTTGACTAACTTTTCACAGGCCTGGGCTGCCGAACCAGCCTTATTTAACGCTTCTTCAATGACCTGGTCATCCACTAATTCCCAAAGTCCATCGCTGCACAACAGCATAGCGCTTGCATCGACCAGGGATACTACCTCTACATCGGGTTCAATCTGGGGTTTCTGGCCGACCGTCATATAGAGGACGCTGCGCTGGGGGCTATACTGGGCTTCTTCCGCTGAAAGGGCGCCCATCTCCACCAGGCGTTGGACGACCGAATGGTCGTGGCTGACCTGGCGTAATTTTTTACTGCTTTTTTCAAGGACGTAGATCCGGCTATCCCCAACGTGACCGATAATGGCGGTCTGCCCGATTAAAACCGCGCAGGTCAGGGTTGTACCCATAGAAGTCCGGTTACGCTGGCTTTCCTGTAAGATACTCAGGTTGGCGTTATCCATCAAGAAAGTGAGAGTTTCGATGGGGGATTCACCGTCCCGCCCTGGTTGGCGCCCCTCGATGCTCGGCAAATAAAAGTCGCGCAAAACTCCTTCGCTTATTTTGCGGACGGCCATGTTACTGGCGATTTCCCCATTTTCGTGCCCGCCCATCCCGTCGGCGATAGCCAGGAAAGAGAAAACCAGTTCAGGCCCATCATTGTTAAGGCGAGGGACCGAGGCAGTAAAGGCGCTAAAACTATCTTCGTTATTTGTTCTGACACTACCTACATTACTCAAAAACCCAATTTCGACCTTGTTGGCTACCAGTTGCGAAGCAGTTACGGGTTTAACCGGTGAAGCCGCCTCGGCGGGAGCGGGTTGAATGGTGGCAACGGTTTTGTTGCCCCGCGAGGTGGCGCCGGTCAGTTTTGCCCGGCGTTTGGGTTTTTCATCCATTTTGGTCGTCCTTAGTTTTGGTTGCGCGATATGGCAGTTTTCTTGCCTGATAGTTAAATTTTTTCAGAACTCGGAGCGGTCAGAGCATACATTTTGTAATCGAGTGACCCAATGTAGACCCGCCCGTTATCTATAACAGGCGATGCGCTTATTGGTCCTTCCGTAGGGTAGTACCAGCGGGGAGTACCTTTTTCCGCGTCAAGCGCGTAAAGGTTCCCGTCCACGCAGCCAAAATATACCACCCCATCGGCAATACGGGGCGAACTGGTTACCTGTTTGCCCGTGTTAAATTTCCAGGCCAACCGGCCATTTTTAGCTTCCAGGCAATAAAGATACCCGTCCACCGAACCTACATAAACTTTCCCGTTGTGGAATAAAGGCGAGCTATTTACATAACTATTGGTCTTGAATTTCCAGAGGACCCAGTTTGTATTGGTATCGAGGCAATACAGGTTGTTATCGAGTGAACCGAAAATTACCATGTTGTCGTGGACCGTTGGCGAACTGATAATCCCTTCGAGGGCCCTGAACTTCGATTTGACGTTCCCGTTATTGCCGTCCAGGGCGTACAACTGGCCGTCCATGCTGCCTACATAGACTGTACCGCCCGCAACTGTGGGGGTGCTGCGGACAGGGGCCCAGGTGCGCTGTTTCCAGACCATCCGACCGGTGCGAGCCTCTACGCAGTAAATATGCTGGTCGTCCGAACCGAAAAATACCAGGGGAGTATAGTAGCGGGCCGAACTGCGAATATGGGCACCTGTGCGGAAGGTCCAGATCTGGTTGCCCTGCTCTAAATCGAAAGAATACAGGGTGCCGTCTTCCGAACCGATAACAATACCTCTTTCGGCAATGGCCGGTACGGTACATATGCCACCGGTCGTGGCTGCTTTCCACAAAAACTCGCCATTAACCGAGTTAATAGCGTAAAGGTTGCTATCGTAAGAACCGAAATAGACCACATTGTGATGGACCACGGCGTTATTGCGGATTTCTTCCTCGCTGGCGAAAGTCCAGACAAGCTCACCCATTGGCAAATTGTCGGGAGCTACCAGGGTATCGGGTTCCTCGACAGCAGTCTGGCGGAACCGGCTGTTGGTAACCCCGCTGGTCATGGTTTCCTGGCGAGCAACGGGTACAGGCGCCTGGGTTGGTGTGTTAAGGGATGTTGGATTAATGCCGGTCATACCGGCCCCGCGTGCCGCCACCAGGCTGCTGGTTATCGGATTAAGGCTACTGGTCCCGGCGTTGCGGCCAATTTCATTACCGTTCCCGTTTCTTTCCGGGCCGGTTTGCTGGTACTGGCTAAATTTGCCCTCAAGGACTTTAAGCATGGCCTGGCGGAATTCACCCACGGTCTGCCAGCGTTTGGCAATATCGAATTCAAGTGCCTTCATAATAACCGCCTCGGTTTCCGCCGAAACTTTAGGGTTTTTGCTGCGCGGCAACCGTTCGTGAAATGTGAAAGGCACTTCCATACGCGGGTCGGAATTGGTCAACAACTGGTGGAGGGTCGCACCAAGGGCATAAATATCTCCGCCAGGGAGGGCCAAACCTTTGTACTGTTCGGGCGGTGAATAGCCTTCCGTACCAATCATGGTTCCTTTTTTGTCTTCCTGGAAGGTCTTGGCAATCCCGAAGTCAATCAGGACCAGGCGGTTGGTACCGGTAAGCATGATATTCGAAGGTTTCATGTCGCGGAAGACAATCGGTTTAGGCTTGTGATTATGCAAATAACCTAAAACGTCGCAAAGGGCGATACCCCATTCCAGCACCTGCTGTTCTTCAAAAGGCGTGCCCTGTTCTTCCAGCACATTTTCGAGGTTTTTGCCATCAATGTATTCCAGGACAAGATAACGCCGGTCGTTGGCGGCAAAGAAATCGAAAATTTTTGGAATGGAAGGATGGTTTAGCATCGCCAGGAAGTTCGCTTCTTCCTCGAAGCGTTTCAGTTTGTCCAGCCGCACGTTGGGGTCGGTCGAGACATCAAACATTTCTTTTACAGCGCAAACCCGCACCGTTGAAGCAAAACGAATATCGCGGGCGCGATAGACCGTACTCATACCACCGTAGCCGATGACCTGTTCAATTTCGTAACGGCCTTCCAGTAATTGGCCGCGGGGCAAGGTGTTCCCAGGGCCCAGGCTGTTACGCAGGGCTTCGAGGGAAGTTGTTTCATCCTTCTTATCGTTCCGTTCCGACTCGGAATCGTTTGGTTTGGATAAATTTGTGGTACCGATTTTCTTGATTATCATTTTAATTTTTTACCGGCTAAAAGGGTTATGCAAGTTACTTTTTTGGCTTAATGAGTCAGGTTTTACACTCAAAATCGCTTCAGTTGAAACCAGGGTAGGCCGCTGTTGTAATTTTGCCAGAATTATATGCTACAAACATGGCTTGTGCAATAGTACCAATTTCGCTTGAAACTTTATTTTTCAGCCTAATTGAACTATTTTTTATAGGCTGATAGTTAATTTTTCAGGCTCAACGAACCACTAAAGGGTCCTATTTCCAGAGCGTATTGTTAATCGAAAGGGTGGCCCCGCAGAGGCTACATTTATTTTTTTCGAGGCCCGAAAATCGTACCTCCTCGTTATGCCGGTCAATCACCAGGCTATGACAGCGATAGCAATAAGTGTTGCCGTTGACGGTGCTATCAAAGATTGCGGCGAGTGGTTCTTCGGTGGCGGGCACCGATGTACCTTCATTCACATAAATATAGTTCAGACCGCAGTTAAGGCCGACTTCCTTTATCCGGTCGAGTTCGGGCCTTGCCCCTGGAAATCCGCCAACGAGGTGCCAGGGGACATTCGCTCCCAGGCCCTGCTTTATCCAGGTCGCCAGCAGTTCCATTTCGCTGTTGCTTTCGTTTACGCCGGGAACGATACGGGTCTGGATTTCAAGATGGCATTTGTATTTGTACAAAGCCCTACGAGCGATTTCCAGCACTTTTTGGAAATTATCGCGTCCCGTCAGCGTGTTGAAACTGCGTTCGTGGAAGGCGTTGACCTCAATAAGGACACCATCCATGTAGTAACCTAGCATTTCGAGCGCTTCCAGCGTCATGTAGCCATTCGTGACCATTGCCGTAAACATGCCGTTGGCGCGGATAATTTTGGCGGCATCGAGAATATACTCGAACCACATGGTCGGCTCATTAAAGGCAAAAACCACTCCCCGGCACTGGCGTTCAATAGTAAAGTGCGCCAGCCGTTCGAGAGGCAAAAAGCGGTTGTTCCCGCCGGAAGGTGGTTCCACGAACCGGCCCTGTTCAAGGGTGGGCGGGAAGTTCAGGCCGTAACCGCCCAGGGTGAAAATCCGGCTGCCTGGAAAAAGATGATAAAAGTTGCGGTCTTCTATCCGTTCCAGGTCAGCCTTACTCACCAGGCCGTAATTGGTTGTCTGGATTGTATCTCCCTGGTTGAGGCGCACCCCGCAAACCCCTGACTGTCCAGGAGCAAGTTCACAACGGTAGTTACAAATCCGGCAACGTTTAACCTGGCCGTCCAGGTCTTCGACCAACGGCACCGCGTGCATATTGAGAGAAACTGGCAGACTGGCGGTTTCGTTCACATTTTCACTCAACTTATGTACCTGTATAATAGTCACGGCTCTATTTTACTTCGTTGGAATCCGGTACACATTAGGTATTTTGGGCCATTCTAAAGGTTAGAAATTGCTTATTGGCCCAGCAAAAAGCAATGAGCAATTTGATTCACGCTTTTGCCTGGTGTAAAAATTATTAGGAGTGGATTGAGGGCGGCGTGAGTTAGCATTGGGGACCCCATTGCCCCTGCTTGCCATTTTCTCTATTATAGCTTATTTAGCTATTTTGGGATACTTCCGGGAACGGCTTATATTTATAGATAGGAATTTCGCATACGGAAATTTATCACAAAGTTTATGGGGAGAACCTTGCCGGGTGTTATAATAGTCCGGTGTGATGGGAAACATATTTAAGACTGGGAAGCAATTTAGATGCTCTTTTATAACCTCGGCAAATGGATTTTTCGACATAAATGGTGGGTGATTGGCGCATGGCTCCTGGCGGTAGCCGTCTCGGCCCCTTTCGTACCACAAGTCCTCGAACCGCTTAAGACGGGAGGGTTTTCCGACCCCAACCTGGAATCATCCCAGGCGGCAACCCTTTTACAGAATAAACTTGGTTATAGTACCAGTAACCTGGTTATTTTCTACCAGAGCAAAGACGGCCAGCTAAAAGCTACCGACCCTAAATTCAACCAGGAAATCCTGGCGTCGCTGGCCGACCTGCCCAAAGCCCCAATACCTACCCAGGTTGTGCCACCTTCGTTAAACCCGCGCCAGGTTTCCGCCGATGGCCGGACCGCCTATGCCGTGGTTACTTTCGAACTTGACGGTGAAACCGCCGCCAAAAAGTTGCCCGAAATCCGCCCTTTTATAAAACAACCCGCCGATTTGAATATGACGGTCGGCGGTGGGCTGGCTTTCTATGAAGATGTCGAGTTGGTCAGCCAGCGCGACCTGCAACGTGCCGAGCTTATCGCTTTCCCTGTCGCGGTCATCGCCCTGGTGCTGGCCTTTGGCTCGGTCGTGGCCGGGTGTCTCCCGGTCGCGGTCGGTGGGGTTGGAGTTTTAATTATCCTGGCCTCGATTTTTGGTATTGCCCACCTGACCGACATTTCAATTTTTGCGGTCAACCTGGCGACCCTGCTCGGTCTCGGTCTTGGGCTTGACTATTCCCTCTTTCTGACCAGCCGTTTCCGGGAAGAACTGGCGCGGGGCCGCCCGGTCGAGGAAGCCGTCGCTATAACCCTGGCTACCGCCGGGAAGGCCGTAACCTTTAGCGGCCTGACGGTCCTGATCGGTCTGAGCGGCACCCTCCTTTTCAAAATAAACATTTTGACTTCGGTCGGTATAGCCGGGTTTGTAGTGGTAATTGTATCGGTCCTGGCCGCTACGACCTTGCTTCCCGCCATCCTGACCCTGATTGGCTCCAGGGTAAATGCCCTTTCGGTTCCGAGGTTGTTCCGGCGCAAAGAGGCCGTTACGAGCTATATCCCCGGCCAGCAAGAGGGCCACGGTTTCTGGGCCTGGCTGGCTCACCTGGTAATGAAGCGCCCTTTTACCTTCTTCATTCCGCTCCTAATCTTACTGCTGGTGCTGGGTATACCTTTTCTCAATGTTAAGTTCAGTTCGCCGGACGCCTCGATTCTCCCGACGAATGTCGCCAGCCGCCAGGCTTTTGACATCTTAAAGACAAACTTTAACGAGAGCGAGGTAACCCCGATTTTGCTCGCGGTTCAAGCCCCGGCGGGTAAGAGCATTTTGACGCCTGATAACGTCTATTACCTCTACGACTTCGCCAGGGCGGTCGAGCAAGACCCTCGCGTGGCACGGGTGGACAGTATCGTGACTTTCGAGCCGCGCCTGACCAAGACCCAGTACCAGTTGTTTTACTCCGACCCCTCCCGTATCCAGGATATAGTCTTACGCCAGTTCTTACAGACTTATGCTAAAGATAATCTCACGCTCGTTTCGATTGTCAGCAAATACCCGCCGACTTCCGACGAAACCAAAGCCCTGGTCCAAAAACTCCGCAATAGCAGTATCGGTAACGGCCTCACTTTCCAGGTGACAGGCGGGACCGCCGGAATTATGGACGTGGTCGACGGCATCTATAACACCTTCCCCTACGCGGCCCTGGTGATTGTCCTGGCGACCTATTTCGTCCTGCTTATCCTGTTGCGGTCGGTGGTTTTGCCGCTCAAAGCCATCCTGATGAACGCTTTGAGTATCCTGGCTTCGTATGGGGCGCTGGTCTACGTCTTCCAGGAAGGGCATTTCAGCGAGTTTCTAAATTTCAAACCGCTTGGCCTGATTGAACCGAGCTTGCCCATCATCATGTTCTGTACCCTTTTTGGCCTTTCGATGGACTACGAGGTCTTTTTGCTCAGCCGTATCAAGGAAAATTACGAGCATACCGGGGATAACACCGCCAGCGTGGCCCTTGGTCTGCAAAGGAGCGGCAAGATTATTACCAGCGCGGCCCTGATTGTGGTGGTGGTCTGTCTTTCGTTCGTAACCGCCGATATTGTGCTGGTAAAGGCTCTTGGCCTTGGCGTGGCGGTGGCGGTGGGTCTCGATGCCACCCTGGTGCGAGCTTTGCTGGTCCCGGCCACCATGCGGTTATTGGGAAGGTGGAACTGGTACGCGCCTAAATGGTTATTAAAAATCCTGCCCCAGGCCCAGCTTGAAACCGAAACCTTTTCACCGGAGCCGGAAAAAAGCCCGGTTTCCGGGGCCGGAAAGGCCGGGTAGCGGGATAATTTCCTGAGGAATTTAGTATAATAATCGGAGCAACCGGAAGTTATAGCTAAAAGGAAAAGTGATGCTTGAGATAGAATCGCTCCCCATTCTTGCTACTGGTGCCCAGACTCCCAAAATAAAGGCGTGCTTGATTACCAATCCCCGGTCGGGCCGGGGCGGAATTGATTTAACGCAAGTGCTACCCATCTTGAAAGCGCATGGCTGGGACGTGACGGTCCGTTCCAAGCTCAAAGGCGGTATGGCTACCACTTTGGCCCGGCAAGCTGCCGAGGAAGGTTTTGATGTAGTTATCAATGGCGGCGGGGATGGGACATTGCGCGAAATCGTGACAGGGCTACTCGGCACTAATGTAGCGTTAGGGTGCTTACCCGGTGGGACCGTCAATCTCTGGACGAAGGAGTTGGGGATTTCGCCCCGTTTAGAAGTAGCGGCCCGGCAGTTAATCGGGTCGGTCAGGCGCAAAGTTGATATAGGGCAGGTCAAGATAAATGGTGGCAAAAGCCATCATTTTTTACTTATGGCCGGGCTCGGGTTTGATGGGACGGTTATGGGGCGGGTCTCCAAGCCCCTCAAAAACCGGGTGGGTCGCCTGGCAGTTGGTTTGGCCGGACTCCTTTCGCTCCCATCGTTTGCCCCGGCCACAATCCAGGCTGAGATTGGCGATTTACACTGGTCTGGCCGCGTGGCCCAGTTGGTGGTCGGCAATACCCGGCTATACGGCGGTTTTACCCGCCTAACCCCCCAGGCCCTGGCTGATGACGGCATGCTCGACCTTTGCCTACTGACTGCGCTTGACCCGTTGAGTTTAGCCGGGCAACTCTACCCGCTCCTGGTGAAGCATGAGCCCAACCCACAAAGTGCCGAGCTCTACCGGGCGGGCCGCCTGAGTATTTCCAGCCCCAAACCGCTCCCCTTACAACTCGATGGCGGCGCGCTCAAATACAAGAAAAGTGACGGTGTCACAACCTACGCTTTTTCGGTTATCGCCAAGGGGGTTACAACCCTGGTCCCGGCTACTTATAACGGCCATTTGTTTTCCCGGAAGAACAGTTTACCCGCCTTCATTCAGGGCGAGTATGGTTCGGACGAAGTCCCGGATTCACCCAAAGACAAATCGACCTTGCGTTTAGAGGTTAGCGAACTGGGAGTCAACCTTATAACGGGTGTCAGGACCAAAAACGGCAAAGTCTTCCTGGTTGAGCTAAACGCCGATACTGTCCTTGACCGTCACGGCGCGCTTTATAAAAATATAACGCCCATCATGGCCGCTTTGGAGCCCGGCGACATCTTAGAGGTAAACGGGGCCAGGGGTGCGCTAAAGGGCCGGATATTAGCCCGGCGGTTGACCGTCCTATCACCTTCAACCATTCCAGCCAGTCCAAAAGAAATAGACGGATAGGTTATTTCATTCCGATTTTGGCCCGGTATATGCTTTATTACGTTTGAGGCTAAATTTTAATCAACGGAGAAAGGAGAAAAACTTATGCCCCGTGGAGTAGAAGAAGGCAGCAAACGCGAACGCCAGTACGAGCATATCCGCGATTCTTACGAGGATAGAGGTGTTTCTAAGGACGAGGCCGAGGAAAGGGCCGCCCGGACGGTCAACAAAGAACGCCACGAACACGGCGAAACCAAAGAACAGCACGAACACAAAAAAAGCTAACTTATAAAAACGCCGCCGACCTCGAAAGTCGGCGGCACTTTTTTGTCTAGAAAACTTCGTGAAGGTATGGTATTTGCGGTGGGAACAGGCTTTTCATGGCGGCCTGGGTCTCCGGACTCGGATTGCCCCAACCGCGCATTGCGAAGACGTTGGGGCGGTGGGTGCCATATAACAGGCCCGAAAGAGCCTGGATACTCAACTCGCAGTCGGGCTTCTCACCGGGGGTTACGCTCAACCGCCCTTCCTTTTCCTCGAAGGTAAAAATCCCCTCGTTCCATGGACATTGAGAGTCGTGAATATGGGCCGTAAACCGGCCTGGACCTACCTGCAATCCTGCTTCGTTTACCCGGGTCAAATCCAGCACCCGCGCCATCCCCGGCCAGTAAGAGCCGAGTTCGACATCTAAATCGGCCAGCCAGGTTTCGGGTAATTCGTTAGGCGGCAACTTTAGCTCGACATGGGAAGCCTGGTCGGCGTGGCGGGCAATCCATTCCAGCAGAAGATAAAGCCCCTGGGCAGTGTGGTAGTAAAAGCGCGACACGACCATATCGCCATGGTCACCTTTGAGTTTGTAGGCCATAGCGCCTTCGACCTGCCCATTTACTTTGGCAAATGCCAGCCAGTAGTTTTGCTTGCTTACATTTTTCCCGGCAAGCGCATCATTGACCAGCGACATGCCAGGAATGCGGGTTTGGGTCTCTTTCAGGTAAGACCGCCACTGCTCGAACCCGGCCTGGTAACTTAAAAACTCGACCTTGCCGCCATAACTGCGTTTGAGCAAAGGGGTTAAACCGTTAACCGGGAATCTGACCTTCTTGGCCCTGGGGAAAGTCACGTAGCCGAGCCTTTCATAAAAAGACTCGCGGAACGGGTAGAGGATCGTAAAAGGCATTTCTTCCCGCCGCATGGCCTGGAAAAGCTCGTGCAGGGCCTGCCGGGCGTAACCCTGCCGGCGACCTGCCGGGTGGGTGGCGACGCCCCAGACCCCGGCCACATTCAAGACCTGACCGCGCAGGTGCTGGGTCATGGGCATATAAGCGACGACCGCCTGGGGTTGACCGTCCTCGAATAGCGCCAGGTTGGTGCTGCCGGTATCGCCGCTAAGTTCGTCCTCCATTTCGGAGGTAGGTGGTAAGGGCGGAGTACCCCAGAAGGCATAACCCCGCAACATTATTGAGATGTCTAAAAGTTCTGGCCCGGTAATGGACCGGATTTCAACCTGGGGCATTTTAATTTTGGCCTTTGTTGTAATAGTTGTAAGCCGCCAGGCTCAGTTCCGCGATAAACTGGCGGGCGGCGTCCTCGTCGACATGGTGGGTAAGTACGCTCACAATCAGCCGGTTCCCGTTTGGGAGCCAGATTATCCCGGCGTCATTGATTACTCCACCCAGGTTACCGGTTTTGTTGGCGACATGCGTTCCCTCCGGTAGCATAGCCGGGATGCGGTCTCTTGGCAAGCTCCTGCTCAGCAAATCAAGCAAAGGCTGGTCATATTTTGCACCCATCAACTTCAGGTCAGCCAGGCGGCTAAAATAAAGGTCGAGGTCGGTGGGGGTTACCTGGAAATTATAGGTATCGCTAAAATCGGAGCCGGTAAAGCCTAAATCGGCGGCAATCTGTTTCATCCGGGTGGCCCGGACCTGGAACAGCAGCATCAACCCGGCGGTATTATTCGAATCGACAATCATTTTTTCCAGCAGGGTGCTGACCGGCAAGCTATCCCCGACCGAAACAATCGTATAGCCGTCCTCGTCGTGAGCGTCGGCGTCAGGTATCAGGGTAATCTGGTCGTTAGGGCTCATCCGTCCACCTGCCATGTCGTAATAGACGGTAAGTGCTACAAAGATTTTGTAAAGGCTGGCGCTTTCAAATAGCTGGTCCGCATTAACTTCAAATTTTTCCCCGGTATCGAGGTTGTGAATGACCATCCCGAACCCAGCATCCGCTCCCAGGCTGTCTTTATCCTTGGCAATTACCCGGTTAATTGCCTCTTGCAATGAAGCCGGGGCTGGAGTAGGCGTTGGCGGGACAGGGGTCGGAGTAGCTGTTTCGGTTGGGGTAGGTGCCAGGGTTGAAGTAATTCCATCCGTTAAAGACAATCTCGCCTGGGAATCCGCCGGGGTGGTCGTGACGGTCAGGGCTTTCCCGGTTGGGCCGGATGCCACGGAGGTTGGGATTTTGGTAGGTTGGGAGAGTGGCCCACCAAAAAAGGCCATGATGCCTACCAGGCCCAAAGCCAGGATTATTAAGGGTAAACTGCTGGAAAAGGAGCGGCGGGTAGAAGTCCGCGCCAGGCTGCGGGCTTTTCTCCAGGATTGTTTCTGAATCCTCCTGGAACTGTTTAAGCGCCCTACCCGAAATGTTTTTCTTGCAGGCATAACTTCTTAAAGCAACTTCAACCGGCAGTAAATCGGCGATAAGGACACCACAGCAACGTATACAGGTAAATTCCTCTTTCTTTCCATTCCTGGAAAGTTCTCTATAAAAATTAGTATAACCCTCCCCCTTAATTCTTGCAATAATTTGCTTAATCCCAGGGCAAATATATCCTGATAGCTATCAACAATCTTTATGCCACCGGGTTTAAAACCTACTGGACTTTGCCCCTGGCTGCAACCGGCCAGATTTCTTCGATAACGCCCTTACGATAAGCGTAGTAGAAATCATGCAGGTTGATGGTCGGATCTATGTGACTGGGGATCATCTCCACCCGGTCACCAATCGCCAGTTCGGGTCCATCCTCCCGGCTTATGGTGCCGTGTTCGTCCCCGTTCGGCACATAACCCGCTCCCGGCAAATCTTTTGGCTCGGCAAAACCGCTATCGGTCGAGAGAGATTTCAGCCCGGCGTCAATTACAGCCCGTCCCGGTCCCGGTTTACTGATAACTGTTGCCAGGATGGTCAGGCTGTTGGAGAAAAATCGGCCCACGGCGTTGCGGTAGTCGGTATCCATAAAAATAAAAGAGCCAGGTTGGACCTCGGTGATACCGGGGAAGGTCGCGCAGAACTCGGCGGTGCCGGTACCGCCGGTCGTTACCGTTTCGATGTTGAAACCGTGCTGGCGGAGCAGGCCGGCGGTGCCTGTCAGGACCGTCATTGCTGCCCGGCATTTCTCCTCGCGCTCCCGGCGGTCGTGCAGGTGTTGTAAATGACCTTCATAACCCTGGACGCCTATCAATTTCAGGTGTGACAGGCTGGAAATATGCCGGGCCAGCGCCAGGGCCGGTTCGCCGGGTGTAACCCCGGTACGATTCTGACCGACATTCAGGTCGACCAGGACTTGAATGGGGTTTTCGATACCAGCCTGGGCGAGGGCTGCATCAATTGCCGTCGCGCCCTGGGGACTGTCAATGACCGTTTTAACCTGGGGATGGTGGCGGAAAAGTTCGACCAGGCGCGCCACTTTTGGCGCACCGATAATTTCGCAGGTTATCAACAAATCTTCAATCCCGCCCTCGACAATCACCTCGGCTTCGCTCAACTTGGCGACACAGCACCCTCTGGCCCCGGCCTCGATTAACTTGCGGGCCAGGATAGGGCTTTTGGTGGTTTTGAGATGGGGCCGGATGTTGACCCCGGTCGGCAAGAGTTGGTTCATCAGTTTGGCGATATTGGCCTCCATCAGGTCGAGGTCCACAATCATCGAAGGGGTGTCGAGGCTGTCCAGGCGGTCGCCAGGCTGGGGCTTATACATAAGGTTTTCTTCTACTTTTCTAAATTTTGATAAATTGGCAGGTTTCTTTTATCCAATCCAACTTCCCGGAGGAATGTTGGGGGTATTATAGCAAAATTTATGGATAAAACCTTTCCAGGGCGATTTTCTTTAGAAAGAGGAAGCTGGCTTGTAAATAGGTGGTATCTTACTGATTGCTAATCCTTCGTCGGATTACGGGGACGACCCGGTAAGTTATAATAGGAAACTGTAAAGAAGTATTTTAGGCAAAGCTAACAATTCTAAAAACAATTTTAGGATTAGAAAGAAGTATTTAATGAATACACGACGCATTGATGAAGGTATGATTGGGCTCCTGGCCCTTGGCAAATCAGCCGAACTTGGGCGCCAATTGGTCCTCACCTCTGACAAAAAATTTGCCGAAAAGGTTGCCGGTAAAATAAAAGCTAACCCCGAAACACTCCAACAGTGGGGACCGGGCTATGTCGCTTTTGACGCCGTAATTAGCGTTACCGGCGTCCTGGCGATGTTGCAGGCTATCCGTAAAAACCGCAAAGGAGCCGGGTCTGCCGGGCTAGTCCAGGGTATTGCCCTGGTTGCTTACAGCCTCTTTTACCTGGCCTATTCACTTCTCGCCCTCAAAGGGACCAGTTTCCCGACCAAATTAATTAACGTCGGGGCCGCCCTGGGTCACGGTTACCAGGGTTTCCGCATCGTCAAATTCTCACGCAAAGCCTTCAAGTAATAATAATCAAAAAGAGGTCGAAACCTTTCTAGAGAATTGGTTTCGACCTCTTTTCTTTTTGGTAGTTTACGAAATGTCGTAAACGATGTTCTGGCCGTCCACGTGGACTTTGTAAGCGCTGAGCGCGGTTCGGGCCGGGCTGCGAGTCGGCGCACCCGTAATGATGTTAAAAGGAACGCCGTGTAAATTACAGACCAGTTCTTGCGACGACTCATTATAGACAAGCTTATAGGGCCGGTGGGTGCAAAGTCCGTTAAAAGCCTTGACCGAGCCGTCCTTCTCGTGGATGAGGAAGGCTGGTTCGTTGGTATCGGGCGTGGTAAATTCGAGTGCCTTACCTACTCCAAGGGAGGACATGGTGCCCAGTACCAGTGTCCGACCGGAAGAACTAGCAGTGGTGGCGGAACTTGCCTGGGCGCTGGTGCTGGCCGGTTGGGTGGCACTGGCCTGGGCCGTTGGAGTAACAGGTGAAGCAGGCTGGGTCGCGTTGTTGGTGTTTGCCGAACCATTTCCACCCTCTACACCGGAATTATTCCCCTGGCTGAACCCACCGCGCCGGTCAAACCCTCCTTTACCTCTATTAAAGTTGTTTTGGCCCTGGTTGCCCTGGTTAAACCCGGTATTTCCCTGGAAACCACCGGCCTGGCCCTGGCTCGGAACCGGGTTTTGGGTTTGGGCGGGCATAGGGGTGTTTGGTAATACCTCCGTCTGGACCTGACCAGAAACCCCGGCCTGAGAGCGGCCTATAAAGTACCCGGCGGTGCCGCTTACTACGACCCCACCCAGCAAGGTTGCCCCGGTCACGGTCAAGAAACGCCGCCGGGCCATTGTAATGTGGCCTGGGGCCGCCATTACCGGGCTATAAGCCGTAGCGATAGGAGCGAGCGGCTGTGAATGAATATTCTTGCGCTCATTTGACCGCCGGATAGTGGTGATGACACCAAAGGTCTGGGCAATCACGACCGCCAGCGAGACCCCCATCGTGCCCCAGAAGAAAAAGCCTTCCCGCAGGTTCGCAACTTGCAGGGCGACCGTATGGACCAGCACCAGCAGCATTAAAGGGTAGTTAAAGCGCTGAATCAGCTTCCAACGTTTGCCTTTGAGCAACTTTAAGGAAATCTGGTTGGAAGTGATGAGCAGGGCGACCATAACCAGGGTCGCTACCAGCCCCACAACGTTACCGCCTTCAAAGAGCCCGAACCCCGAAATACTGTCCCCTGTGAAATAAGCAAAAATGCTCTTACCAGGGGTCAGTTGGAGGGAGAAGACCACGTGGACCAGGGCGGTAATCCCACACCAAATGCCAGTATCACGCCGCAGGTTAATATTGACCGGGTTTTTGCGTTTGCGGAGCAAATTGATGGGACCGATAAGGAGGGTCGCCGTCAGGAGGATAAGGGAAACATAACCTAACCCCAGGGATACGCTTTCGTTAAAACTTCCGGCCCCATAAAGGGAAGCCAGGTAACAGCCTGCCAGGCTGAATAAAATCATCACCAGGTCGGTTGTCAGGCGGGTGTTATCGCGATAAAACTTTTCTAACATCTATAATATTTTCCAAAAGTTGAAATAATTACGAGAACCCAAAAAGGATTACAAGCCATTAAGATAATAAGCAGCCAGATACCGTTACAAATAGCAACTTTAGGGGTTAGTTTACTGGTTAATTCTAAGAAAACTGTTAAATCTTTATAAGATTTTTCTTAAATATGGGAATTTGCGGCGACAATCTTCACGAACCAACCTTTGCTCAGGCCGTACCGGCTAAGCCTAAAGCCGCCAGGGCCAGCCGGTATACCGTGGGCGCGACCTCATCTGCACGCCGCTCTGGTCCGGCTAAACTATCAAAAAATTCAAAACTTGTCAGTGAAAAGAGGATATTGACCAGTTCCCCGGCAGGAGCCGCCAGGGCATGCCCGGCACTCTCAATCCGCTGCAAAAGTACCGTCAAGGCTTTGCGGCGACCTTCGTTCCGAGAACTAATCACCTGGTCGAATTCTGGGTCGATTGCGGCCAACCCCCGCAGCCGCCGGTTTACCAGCCGGTCAGCCTCCCAGAAACGACTAAAAATATTTACTAATTCGGCCAATCCCACCAGCGGGTCCGCCTGCATAAAGATGTTGCGCATCTGGGCCTGACCCATCCCACCCTTATTTGCCAGGCTATCGCACAGGGCTTCGAGCAAGCCCGTTTTAGAACTAAACTGGTAATAGACGGTCATACGGGCTACGTCCGCCTGCCGTGCGACCGCTTCAATCGAGAAACCGTTAAGCCCTTCGGGGTTGGCTAATAATTCACGGGTGGCTTCGATAATTTTAGCCCTGGTCTGTTCGGTCGTGACCTGGCGTTGGCCCAGGCGGTAGGCGCGAGGACTCATAAAAGCTTGACTCCTTCAAAGAATTAATCATACAATCTGTATGACTAAATAAATGATTTGGTTGGCTTATATATTAGGCCCTCGGCTTAAGCCTGTAAAGAACCGGGACTTCCAGTTCTAGGAATTGGAGGTATTTCCGGCCCTTTAACAGGTCTCAATTAAATAATTATGCACAACGTGATTTGAATCAATAGGAAAAATGGACTGGAGGTTGATAATGAGTCAAAAGTACCCGGTTTACCCTGATTTAGCTGGAAAGGTGGCGGTTGTAACTGGTGGTTCGCGTGGTATTGGGGCAGAAACGGCCCGCCAACTGGCGCGAAACGGGGTTAAAGTAGCTGTAAATGGCCGGGACCAGGCGGCTATCGATAAAGTGGTCGCGGATATCCGGGCCGAGGGCGGCGAGGCGATGGGAATTGCCGCTGATACAACCGACTCGGCCGCGGTCGAACGGATGCGGCAGGAGGTCGAGCAAGCCTGGGGTGTACCGCATATCCTGGCCGTTTTTGCGGGGAGTGGAGGTGAACCGGTCCCGACCCTGGAAATTAGCGAAGAACGCTGGAAAGCTGTAATTGATACTAACCTGACGGCAACCTTCCTCGTTACCAAAAGTTTCCTCCCCGGTATGGTTAAGGAGAAACGCGGCTCGGTTATCACGATGGCTTCAAGCGCAGGCCGCCTACCCGGTCCTGCTTCGGCCCCCTATTCCGCCGCAAAAGCCGGGATAATTATGTTTTCCCGCCACCTTGCCGCCGATATGGGGAAATTCGGTATCAGGGTCAATTGCCTGGCGCCCTCACTAATTGTGACCGAAAAGGTCCAGCAAAACATGCCAAAAGAGCAACAGGAACAGACCGCCCGGTTCTTCCCGTTGCAACGGCTTGGTGAAACTTATGATGTTGCGGCAACAACGCTTTTCCTGGCTTCGGAGGCAGCAAGCTGGTTGACCGGCCTCACTATCGACGTCGCCGGGGGCAGAGTAAGCCTCTAACTCAAAATTCATCCAAAATTTATATTATCCCAGGCAATCCTGAGTTGTGGTTTAAGCTGAAATAGCCTAAACTATAGGTTCTATTGGCGGCTTATCGGATTCCCGGCATATTAGCCGCAACCGCCAGGATGTTTTGTAGATTTAACGGAAACTGGAAATTTTGACCGATTACAAAAGCCGCCGGACCCGGTTGGAACGGCAAATTGGCCGCCTGGAACGTTTACTGGTTGCCCGGCGCGCCATTAGCAACCGTTACGCCTGGTCCAGGTTGGCCTTGTTCGTGGGTGGTATCCTGGTGGCCCTGGCGGGGTTTTATTTTGTGAGTGGCTGGTTGGGTTGGCCGCTTCTGGTGGGCACTTTTATTATTTTTAATGTCGTGGCCCGCTATCACCGCCGTCTCGACCATAGTATCGCGCGTTTGAACGGCTGGCTTGGTTTGAAAAGGTTGCAACTGGCCCGCCTGAACCTGGATTGGTCGGCCCTGCCCGACCCGCAGGTTCCAACCCTACCCGACCACCCTTTCGAGATTGACCTGGACATTTCCGGTCCTCGCTCGGTCCATCGTCTGCTCGATACAGCAACCAGCCGTGAGGCCAGCCTGCGATTGCGCGATTGGCTGACCCAGACTCACCCGGACCTGGTTGCTACCACACGCCGCCAGGAGTTGGTCAAAGAACTGGTCCCATTGGCTCTTTTTCGCGAAAAACTGTGGTTACAGGCTACCCTGAATTCTTCCGATTTGAAGACGGGTGTGCGCTGGGAAGGGCAACGCTTGCTGGATTGGCTGCGCCGCCACACTACCTCGCTAAACCTGACGCCAACCCTGGTGGCCCTATCCGTCCTGGCGGCCTTAAATATAGGCTTGTTTGTCCTGAACCGTTTTGGTATGGTCCCGCCGCTCTGGATTGCCACCTTCGTGGTTTATGTCATCGTTTACAATGTGAAGGGCCGCGATACCGATGACCTCTTTTACGAAGCTTATAATTTGCGGGACGGATTGGCTCGCCTGCGACCGGTCTTTGGTTACCTGGAAACTTACCGCTATGGTGCAAACCGGCGACTCAAGGAATTGCTCGCGCCCCTGTTGAACAAAGCGGCCCGACCTTCGCGCCAGTTGCGCGGCCTGGAGTGGGTGGTCATTGGCATTACCATCCAGCGCAATTACCCGCTCTGGTTGGTTCTAAATGCCCTGGTGCCGTGGAGGTTCTACTTTTGCCGGGAGATCCTAAAGCGCAAAGCTGACCTGGAAAAACAGTTACCGGGTTGGTTGGAAGTCTGGTTTGAACTGGAAAGTTTGAATTCCCTGGCAAATTTTGGCTGGCTGAACAAGGGCTATACTTTCCCCTCCCTGGCCCTGGCGGAGGACAAGCTAACCATCTTCCGGGCCGACCAACTCGGCCACCCCATGATTCCGGCTGAAGAAAAGGTTCGTAACAGTTTTAGCATGGAAAAGATGGGGGAGATGACGATTATTACCGGCTCGAACATGGCCGGGAAAAGTTCTTTCTTGAAGGCAGTGGGTGTCAATCTTTGCCTGGCTTATGCGGGTGGCCCGGTCGATGCTGAACACCTTAGCGCCGGTTTGTTCCGGCTTTTTGGTTGTATCAAAGTAAGCGATTCGTTGACCGATGGTTTTTCTTATTTTTATGCCGAAGTCAGACGCCTGAAAGCCCTGCTCGACGCAGTCCGTGACCCTGACCCACGCCCGGTCTTTTTTTTGATTGATGAAATCTTCCGGGGCACCAACAACCGGGAACGCCTGACAGGTAGCCGGTCTTATTTGCAAGCTTTGGCCGGAAGTCGTTGTGTAGGTCTGGTTTCAACGCATGACCTAGAACTGATTCACCTGGCCGAGCTTAACCCGCTTATCCATAATTACCATTTCCGCGAGGAGGTGGAGGGTGACCAGTTGCGTTTCGATTATAAATTACGGCAAGGCCCTTCCCCGACCACGAACGCGCTGGTAATTATGCGATTGGCGGGTTTGCCGGTGCCTCCACAGGTGGGCCAACCGGGGACACCAAAAGAGGGCTAAATTGGGATAAGGCAAAAGATTTGACTATTTGCACATTTTAGGGTATCCAACGTACTAATTTTTATCACAACACTAAAACTTTTACCTTCATTTATAGAAAGGTTTGAATTTTGACAGATAGGCTTGACAAAACATCCCAGTCTAACCCGGCAGTTAATCCGGCGGTTGACCCGGCTTTCGCTTCACCGGTCGAAGCGCGCACCCCGGAATGGGTCAAAGATGCTGTTTTCTACCAGATTTTCCCCGACCGTTTTGCTCGTTCAGAAACAGTTGCCAAGCCCTCTAACCTGGAACCCTGGGATACCCCGCCGACCACTTATGGCTACAAGGGTGGCGACCTGGTTGGCATCGCGGAAAATATTGATTACCTGGCTGACCTTGGAATTACGGCCATCTATTTGAACCCGATTTTTGCCTCCGCCGCAAACCATCGTTACCACACCCACGATTATTTTCAGGTCGACCCGATTCTTGGTGGTAACGCGGCCCTGCGCAAGCTGCTCGATGTCGCCCACACGCGGGGCATCCGGGTAATACTGGATGGCGTTTTCAACCATGCCAGCCGGGGTTTTTACCAGTTCAACCACGCTCTTGAAAACGGGCACGCCTCACCTTACCTGGATTGGTTTTATTTCTCGGATTTCCCGGTCCGGGCTTATACCGATTATCCCAACTATGCCGCCTGGTGGAACCTCCCGGCCCTGCCCAAGTTCAACACTTCAACCAAGGCTGTCCGCGAATTCCTCTGGTCGGTTGGGCGTTACTGGCTGGAATTCGGGATTGACGGCTGGCGGCTCGATGTTCCCGAAGAAATTAACGATGACGAATTCTGGCGCGAGTTCCGCCGCCAGGTGAAATCGGTTAACCCGGAGGCCTATATCTGTGGTGAAATCTGGACCAACGCCAGCCGCTGGTTGCAGGGTGACCAGTTCGACAGCGTTATGAACTACCTGTTTACGCGCTGTTGCCTCGCTTTCTTCGTCCAGGATATTGACTTCGGTGCGCTTGACGGCACCGGCATCAGTGGCTGGTTGGAACGGGTTGACGCCAAGACTTTTCAGCGAGCTATTCTCGACCTGCTTTCGCTCTACCCCAAAGAAATAACCGGGGCCCAGCTAAACCTGCTTAACAGCCACGATACCGCCCGTTATATCAACATTGCACGGGGTGACGAAAGCGCCTTGCGGCTGGCGACCCTGTTCCAGATGTCCTATCCGGGAGCGCCTTGTATCTATTATGGCGACGAAATAGGCCTGGGTGGTGGCAAAGACCCCGATAGCCGCCGCGCGTTCCCCTGGGACAAGGCGCGCTGGAATACCTCGCTCCAATCGTTCTTTAAGAAGGCGACTGACGCCCGGCACGACCACCCGGCCCTCCGGCGTGGTTCTTTCGACCCGCTCTATGCCGAGGGTCAATTGTTCATGTTTGGCCGTCAGGATAATGAAGAAAAAATGGTGATTGCCCTCAACACCGGCAACGAAACCGTGACCGTCCCGGCCCTCGGTGATAGCCCTTACCTGAAAGAAGATAGCATTTTGCTGACACTGATGGACACCGGTAACCAGGACCGCCACATCTACCGGATTTTACCAGGTGGGCAGCTTGAAAACTTCAAAGTGCCGCCGCGCACAGGCATGATTTTGGAAGTGGTCCGCATAGCCAAAGACTAGGCTTAAAAACCCTCCTGTCTGGCCCGAAACCAGACAGGAGGGTTTTATTTTATAACAGAACTTATTCGAACTGAGAAAGGAGAGCCTGGGCCGCCCGGTTGTCGGGGTCAATCCCTAACAACTCTTGTAGGGCGGCCTTTGCATTATCCGGTTTATCCAGCTTACGATAGAGGGAAGCCAGGGCCAGGTAATAAGCTTCCAGTTCGTCCAGGAAGAACCCACCCTTTTTATCCCGGAGATAGTTTAGTATTTTCGCGGCTTCTTCAAGCTGGTCTGAGGCAATTAAAAGCTGGGACAGGGCCAGTTGAGCGGGAATATAGTCCGGGTCAACTGCCAGGGCCTGCCGTAAATAACCGATGGCCCCGGCGTTATCGCCCTGGCCGGAAAGTAGGGCCGCTAAATTCTGGTAAGCCTGTTTGAGACGCGGGTTTTTCTCGACAATCTGACGATAACGGGTGATGGCCCCGGCTCGGTCGCCCTGACGCATGGCGTCGAGGGCCTGGTTTAACTGGCTGGCGGTCTGGTGGTCCAGGTCAGGCGAGGCCGGGCGCTGAGCTAACTCCCGCTGGCGTTTTTCAAGCTCCGCCAATGTTCCGACGGCCAGGCGTTGGCCTAACCAGATTTTCAATCGCTCGTCCGCCCCGATAAAGTTGTTATCCTGCAAGACTCTGGCTGCCGTTAAGCGCTGCAAATCGTCTCCGCTACGAGTGAAGGCTAACCGGCGGACCATTTCCTCGCCGCCTTCCACGCCAGAAACCAGGGCCTGCACCAGTAAATCGGCCACGAGGGAGGGTTCGCGGTCAATCCAGTATTTGTAGGCGGCTACTTCCAGCGCAGCCAGGCCAAATTCCTTAAAAAACTGGCGCAAACCGGCCCGGTAATCGGTGGTGCCGGTCTCTTGCAAACTGCTCGAGAGTTCGGTGAAATAAGCTGCCGCCGGGGGAAAGGCCGCCACCGGGTCGTAATAGAAGAACCGCCCGTCCTGGCGTGGACCGCGTTCGTTGTTTTCCAGGGCGAAAAGGGTCCTCTCAAGCAGGGTTGGCCGGGTGAAGGGGCGGGCTTCACTGAGAAAACGCATCGCCAGCAAGTTCTGGCTCAGGTTCGCCGCCGCGACTGTCCCAAAGGTCACCAACTCCTCGTAGGAGGGTTCGTCCAGCAAAATATCGGCGGGGTTTTGCCCTAAAATTGGTTGCACCAGGGCCAGCAATTCCTCGTCCCGGTCGAGAGCAGCCAGGGCTTCGGCCAGCTTCATCCGGTCAGAGAAAGCCATGGCGTTGGGTAAATCCTGTAACTGTTTCAAAAAACTTTCGGCGTTAGTGGTGTCGCCCCGGATGACCGCAAGCCTGACCAGCAGGCTGAGCGCGGCCCGGTTTTCGGGATCTATTTCGACCACCCGCCGGGCGGCCTGTTCGGCTTCGGGTAGGGCGTTATCCAGCAGACAGGCCAGGGCCAGATTGTTCAAGGCCAGGGCTAATTTGCCGTCCAGCCGGACCGCTTCCTCGAAGAATTCGCGGGCGGTGCTATAATCCTCTTTGCCCAGGGCCAGCCGCCCCCGGTCGTGGGCCCGTCCGACCGGCTCGAAGGCCAGGGGGTCGCGGCCATTTTCCTCGGCGGCGTTCTCGATAAGCTGGCGGGCGTTTTCGACTAAATCGCGGCACATGTCCAGGTTCGAGGGCTGGCGAGTCTCGCGGGCCAGGGCCAGGCAGTCCAGTTCCTGGGCCAGGTCGTAGGCCAGGAAGGGATAGTCACTTAAAATATAGGTTTGAATGAGGTTGAAACGGGTCAGCATCCCGGCCTTCTGACCCGGTAGAGCCAGGGCTGTTTCGAAAGCAGCTTGCGCTTCGGCCCGGTAACCGAGGCTGCCGTAAGTTGCACCCAGCAACTCCAGAAGCTGTAAATTATCGGGGTACCGTTGGGCCAGCGGTTCGAGGATTTTCAACCCTTCGTCATAATGCCCGGCTTCAAAAAGCCGTTCGCCTTTGGACAACTGGCTTTGCAGGTATCGCTCGGCGGTTTTATCCGCAAATTGCAGTTGGATAGTCCGGTTGGGCCGTTGGTCTTTTTTAGTATCTTTTTTCTTTGCCATTTTTCCAAACTCTTTAATAATATTTGTAATTAGACCCCTATTATACCCTCGTGGGGGTTGGTATGCCTGGTAGAATAGTGATAAAAATCATAGACAGGTCCGCCAATTTATGGAGAAAATACTTCATACGCTAAAGGTTAGAAAGGACCTTTAATGCAACGCATATTTTTCTTAGGCACCGGCGCAGCCCTACCTTCAATTTCGCAGGATAATTCTTCGTTACTGGTCGAAAGTAACGATGTTTTGATGATGATAGATTGTAGCGGTTCGCCTTTCCGCAAACTCTTGCGTATCGGCGCTGACCCGGCCAAACTAAAACATATACTGATTACACACCACCATATTGACCATATCAGCGGGCTTCCTTCGCTGGTAGAGTGTCTCTGGATTAAAGGGCGCACCGAGCCGCTCCATATTTACGCCCTGCCCGCTGCCATGCGGGTCATCGAAGTCCTACTCGACCTCTGGGATTTACGCAGCCGCCCTATCAAAGAATTTCCGATTGTTTTGCACACCATCGAAGGCAACCAGGACGAACTGGTTATCGAAGAACCGGCTTTTACCTTGCGGACTACCCCGACCCTGCACGCTGTTCCCAGCGTGGCTTCCCGGATAATTTTTCCGGACGGCCAGACCCTGGTCTATAGCAGCGACACCGCCTCAACTCCCGTCTTTCTCGAATTTGCCAGGGGAGCCGATTATTTGATGATGGAATGCACTTTCTGCGACGAAGAAACCGAGTTGGCCGGTATTACCTTCCACCTGACTTCAGCAACCTTTAGCGAAATCGCCAGTCAGGTCCAGGCCCGTCACACCCTTTTAATCCATCATTCCGAGCAGATGAGTTGTTCCCACGCCGATTTAGCCCGTGAAATTACCGAAACACATGGTTTCAAGGGAAAATTCAGTATTCCAAAAGACCTGGAATCAATCGTTATCGAATAACATAAATAATCCATCCGAGATTAGAACTTTGTTAATTTTTGCGGTGGCCCCGGTTGATTTGGCCCCAAAAATAATTACAACCGGTTGCTAATAATCCGGCTCCCGGTTAAAATGCCGTCGAGCGATTAGTAACTTCGTAAATTCTTTATACTCACTCCAACTCTTTTTCACCGTCGAAGCCGAGTTGAATAAATAAAAAAACATTAAAGGCTGGAACTTGTTTAGTTTTGGGCTAAGCAAAATAGGGTTATTAAGAAATTTTAACGGCCTCTTAATGTCTATTGTTAGGTTTAATTGTTAGTATAGAGCAACGTATTTTTATCCGAAAGCTCTTGCTCAACCCAATGGGGGGTTCTGTCAGCAGTTTTAAAATTTGTAGGGAAGCGTACTTTATGAGTAAAAAAATCCTGGCTATAGGCGCAGCCTTAGTAATCGTTGTGTTGGTAGCCATCTATTTTCTCACAGGCGCAAATACGCCGGAGAAATTAGCCTTTAGCGATGTCCTGACCAAGGCCCGTGCCGGTGAAGTAAAGTCTATAACCACAAACTCCAACAACCGCAATATTATAGTAGTCCTCAACAAAGATAATCAGACCTTCACCAGCACCATCCCCGCCGGACGCCAGAAAATTGATGATATGCTCGCGAACGCGGGTGTGCCGGATGATAAATATCCCGATGTTGAAAATGATACCGGTGGCATGTCCGACCCGCTACGCAACTTCGTGCTGATGGTTGCTGTCATGGTCCTTTTCCTGGGATTCTTATATTGGAGACGTCGTCGCCGTAACGGAGGTGACTCCAATAACGATTTTGCAGGCGGACCTTTCTCTATGGGGCGCAGCCAGGCCCGTTTGATTACTCCCCAGAAGGCCGGAGTTACCTTCGAAGATGTGGCCGGGGCCGACGAAGCCAAGCAGGAATTGCAGGAAGTCGTCGAATTCCTGAAAAGGCCGGATAAATTCGCCGCCCTGGGTGCGCGTATCCCTAAAGGTGTCCTCCTGGTTGGGTCACCCGGTACGGGCAAGACCCTGATTGCGAAAGCGGTCGCCGGGGAAGCCAACGTACCGTTTCTGAGCGTGAGCGGCAGCGAATTTGTCGAAATGTACGTGGGTGTCGGGGCCAGCCGCGTCCGCAACCTGTTCGCCCGCGCCAAGAAAATGGCTCCCTGTATCATCTTTATTGATGAGGTGGATGCCCTGGGTCGCAAACGTGGGGCCCGCGCCGGTGGCGGCACCGATGAACGCGAACAGACCCTGAACCAGATGCTCGTCGAAATGGACGGGTTTGATAGCAACACCAACATCATAATCATTGCGGCCACCAACAGGCCCGATGTCCTCGACGCGGCGTTGCTCCGCCCTGGCCGTTTCGACCGCCAGGTTACCATTGACAACCCGGATTACAAGGGCCGCGCCGCTATCCTGAGTGTTCACGCCAAGGGTAAACCCTTTGCCCCGGAGGTGGACCTCGACCGGATTGCTCGCCAGACCCCCGGTTTCAGTGGGGCCGACCTGATGAACCTATGTAACGAAGCGGCCATCCTGACCGCCCGCCGCAACAAGAAAGCTATCGGCCTGTCCGAACTGGAAGAAGCAATTGACCGCGTCCTGGCCGGGCCGGAGCGCAAGAGCCGGATTGTCAGCGAAAAAGAGCGCGTCACCGTGGCTTATCACGAAGTTGGGCATGCCCTGGTAGCCAAGTTAGCCGGGACGGTTGACCCGGTCCAGAAAATTTCGATTATCTCGCGGGGCCGGATGGGTGGTTATACCCGGATTGGCGCAGGAGAGGACCGGACCCTCTGGACCAAGACTCAGCTTGAAGATTTTATGGCTTTTGCGCTTGGTGGCGCGGCGGCGGAGGAACTGACCTTTGGCGAAGTTACCACCGGCCCCAGCGACGACATCAATAAGGCGACCGAAATCGCCCGGGCGATGGTCTGTGACTATGGTATGAGCGAGAAATTCGGACCCCTGGCCCTGGGCAGCAAGCAGGGTAACGAGTTCCTGGGCGGCGGGCAGCGTTCCGGCAACTATAGCGGGAACTATGCTTACCTGATTGACCGGGAAATCCACGCTTTAGTCCAGAAAGCGCTAGGCCGGGCCAAGCAAATACTGACCCGCTACAACCTCCACCTGATTGCGATTGCCACCGCTGTCCTCGAAAAAGAGGTTATCAGTGGCGACGAGATGGACGAAATCTTCGACCGGGTCGAAAAAGAGGGGATGGGCGTCAACATGTTCGCCCTGCGGCCTTTCACCGGCGACCAGTTGGGCCTGCGCCCCGTCACCGGACGGTTGGGCGAGGACCACGAAACGGTGGTTGCGGCGGAGGAGATAGGAGATTCTATCTCGGAACCTTCGTTACCGTCCTCGACCGTTGCCAGCCATATCCTTGACCAGGATGAAACCGACGACCTGAACCGCACCGCAGTTTAAGTCGAGTTGTAAAAAAACCGGGTAGCCCCAAAGCCACCCGGTTTTTTTGTCCTGTAAAATGGGTATTAAACCGCCGCCGCTTCGCTACTTTCCAGCGCCTTTTGTTTGAGAGCGCCTTCGGCGGCTTCCCGCTGCTGGCGCAAACGGGCGAAGTTAATCCGCTCGTTTTTCAGCAGTAAAGTTACAACCAGGACCAGGGCCGCGATGATGGCCCCACCGATAAACAGTGTGTGGACCGAATTGGACAGGGCCGCTTTCAACGCTTCCAGGATAGTGTTGAAAAGGTTGCCGCTGGGGTCAACGGTGTTAAAGGAATGACGCAGACCTTCCAGGGCTTGCGGGCTGGTCAGGGCGTTGGCCCCGGCGTTACTTAACTCTCCAAGTGGCAGTTTGCTGGTTACCTCGCCAGGAAGCCGGGCCCCAATCTGGTCCACCACTTCGGTCTTAAGTTGTCCAGCCAGGATTGAACCGAACAGGGCTACACTTATAACATTACCCAGGCTGCGGAAGAAGGTTAAAAGACCCATCGCCACCCCCAGGTTGCGCCGCTCCATTGAGGTCGAAATAACAATAGCGTAGAGCGGAAAGGTAATGCCAAGGCCAAACCCGAAAATACACATGTAAACTATTACCTGCCACTCGGTAGACTGCACTCCCAGGGTGGTCATTAAAATGGTTGATACCAGTAACAGGATGGCGGCGAAAAGCCCGACCCATTTGTATTGCTCGACCTTTGTCCCGACCAACCGCCCGGTAAAAATGGTGCCAATCACCAGGGCAATCATGGCCGGGGTGATAATCGTACCGGAGTTGGTCGCCGAGGTACCCAGCACGCCCTGCATGAATAGTGGTAAATAACTCAATACCGCAATCATAACCGCCCCAATCAAGAAATTAACAACAATGACCAGGCTGAATGTACGCTTTTTGAAGGTTTGCAAAGGGACGATTGGTTCTTCGACCCGTTGCTCTACCAGCAAGAAGGCCACCAGGCTGACTAACGTTATGGTGAAGGGTACCAGGGCTTGCCAGGAGGTCCAGCCGAGCGTTGAATCGCCTCCAAACTGAAAACCGAGCATCAGGCTGGTAGCGCTCAAAGTCAAAAAGGTCGCGCCCCACCAATCCACCGAACGTTTCCCGGTATTTTCCGTGTTACGGCGGGTACTTTCCGGCAGGTTAAAGTAAAGGATAGCCACAGCCAGGATACCTACGGGCACCCCGAAGAAAAAGACCCAGCGCCAGTTGAAATTATCCACGATGAAACCGCCCAGCGTCGGCCCGAAAATCGAGGCAATTCCGAAGGCCCCGGAGATAGCGGCCTGGACTTTACCACGGTCTTCCGGCGGAAAGACAGTCTGGGCCAGGGCAATCGCGACCGGCATCATAGCGCCCGCGCCAAGACCCTGGACACCCCGGAAGATGACAAGTTGGGTCATGTCCTGGGCGAACCCACAGGCGATAGAACCAATCATAAAGATTGCCATACCACCCAGGTAAAAAGGCATCCGGCCATATAGGTCCGATAATTTGCCATAAATCGGGGTGGTTACGGTGGAAGTCAGGATATAGGCCGAGAAGACCCAGCCCAGCAGACTTATCCCTCCGAGATCGGTTACAACCCTTGGCATAGCAGTCCCTACGATGGTGCCATCCAGGGCTTCCAGTAATACTCCCAGAAGTAAACCGATAGTTACCAGGTTTGTTTGCCTTTTTGTCATACTCATTGTCTTTGTATTTTCATTTCCTTTCCGATTTTCTAGTTTTTATGAACTAGTTTGCACAAACCAAAAGCCATTTAATTACCCGGTTTGAGACCGGGTAAAGATTGTTATAACCTGATGTAGTTTAATAAATTTAGAAGGTTACCCTAAAGTAAATTTTTGTAACCCCTGTTTGATAAAATCTTCCATTTTTTCCCGCAAATCTGCAATATCTTCCTGGTATTTCTCCCAGGCATTTTGTACCTTATGGTCATATTCAAGCTGAGCGACTTCCAACTGTTTTTTTGAGTTTCTAAAAATCTTTTCGCTCACCGCGTATTCGCTCCAGGCTTGCTCAAGGCGCAAGTTGTAGTGTTGGAGCAGTTTTTCATTCTGGACATCAAAATCATTCCAGATTCTCATACTTTCGGCGTCCGGTTTGCCAGGCCCTTTCCATTCGGTCGGGTTAAGGGCGCTAACCGGTTGCTTTTCCCGGTGGACTAATGTAAAGGCTTCATCCTCTTTAATTTTTTGTTGGGCTTTTTCGAGCCAGGCCAGGTCATTTTTTACGCGAGTAACCGAATGGTCCAGTAGAAGCAGCATGTAGGGGTCATTAACAATCTTCCCATGAATACTGTTAAAGGTATCGTAGACCAGGCTAATTTCGAGAAATTTGGCCCTGAGCAAGTTAATGTGACGCTGGAGCCTGATAATAATTGCTTCCCTGGGCAGAGTAGTGCCAAAAAGCAGGGCAGCATCAAGGGGGTCAAAGAATTTCCGACCTTTTATGTCGCTCAGGGTTTCGTCAACCAGACGGTAAAGCTTGTTTCGACCATGTTCGGTAATTTCGTATACATGGCGGTCAGGATAATTCCCCTCACGTTCCACATTATTCTCGGCTACATAGCCATCATTTACCAGTTTATGCAGGTTATAGTAAAGACCGCCGCCGCTAATCTTGACGTATTCGGCAAAAGTTCCTTCTTCAAAATGTTGTTTTATTTCATAACCGTGCCGGGGTTGCTCAACCAGTAACCCCAATAAGAGTAATTGGTAATTCATTTATTTTGTATTCCTTCAAAACTAGTTTGATCAAACTATATCACCAGCAATAATTGCCGTCAATAGGTCTTAAGGCCAATCCAGAGGGGAATGTAATGTGGTTGAACGGAACTCCCTTGAACGTTATAGGGGATTTCGTAATCCGCTGCTGGCGAATATCACTGCCGCCAAATTGTCATTCCGAGCTTGAGAGCAATCCCCGGTCCGTTGAACCTTATTAAGGCCTAAGTTTTGTTAAATGAAGATTCCTCGACTTCGCTCTGAATGCCGGTTACTTAAAGTCTATTGAACGCTTTCTTTATTATTTCAGAAAAGGTTTGAATAGCCTGGAAAAGCTGGTTCACACTTGCGGAACTACCACATTGGGCAGCGATTCCGATGTATTCGTGGCCGAGCAAACCGAGTTGCACGTCGTATAGTGGGTTTGGGTTCGGTGTTTCGCCAGGCGTCAACTCCATGCGGGCGCGCTCGAAATACTGGACGGTCTTTGTCTGGCCGGTGGTATCGTCGGTTTCGGTCAGGACCGGGCTAATCGGGTAACCAAAGACTGTTACACCACCGTAACGTTGGAAGTACGCCTTAAAGCGAGGGTTGGCGATAGCCGACCCGTTTATATCGGTATTCCGAACGATTTCGCCGGGGTGATATTTTTGTTGGTAAACGGCAGTACCGAGTTGTGTGCCGACCACCCGGAAGGGCCAGTCAGCCTCCGGTTGTAATTCGAGACGCTGCCGTTCGGTATAGAGGACGGGAACGGTGCGCTGGCAATCCCCGCTTAACTCGTAAACCACCGGTTTGATCGGATAACCGATGATGGCGATAGCCTGGCTGCGGGGAAGACGGACCTGGCCGGAACCAAGTGTATAGAAATAATCGTAAAAATCACCACCGATAGATTGGCCGGTTTCGGTGAAGTTTTCGGTGTTACAGACCTGGGTACCGTCCGGTCCAATTTCCGCCGGGTCGTTGCTGACAAGGTGAGCTTTGTTCGGGTCGCGCATTTGAGCCAGGATATGCTGGAACGACCCGGCATAAGGTCCGTCAGGTAACGTTGGGACAGGTCGGAGGTCGTTTTCGATATAGGCCGGCAAATAACGGTAGCCGGTTACGGTCACTTTGCCGTCTTTATCTTTGCTAAACCCGACATAGAAAATAAGAGAGGCCATTGTGAAAGATTCGGCCTGGAACATGTTCTGGGCGGCGATAAAATTACCCAGGCTGTAGATGACGAGCGATTTCCGCCCTCTATGATCGAGCCACGCGACCGGTTCAACCGTGTGAGGGTGGTCGCCCAGGATGATGTCCGCCCCTGCCGCCGCCAGGTCTTGCGCGCCCTGGACCTGCTGGTCGGTCGGCTCCGGCTGGTATTCGATACCCCAGTGGACTGCCACGATAACCAGGTCGGTTTCCTGCCGGGCCTGCGCGATGGAGTCCTTAACTGCCTGGTTGATTTTCCCCTGGGCGTTCCAGAGATAATTGACCTGACCATAGGGGTCGGGAACGCCGTTAGTGCCATAGGTATAGGAAAGGAAGGCCGCCTTGACCGTAACCCCATTTTTGTTGAAGGTCAGCAACTGATAAGGCTGGTGGGGCTGGTTGCGGCGGGTCGTACCGTGGTGGAGCAGCCCGGCTTTATCGAGGCTGTCGATTGTGGCGTCAATCCCGGAGGGGCCGGTATCAATCGCGTGGTTATTGGCGGTAGAAACCACGTCAACCCCGGCGTTTTTCAGGGCGGTGGCAATAGCCGGGTTGTAATTAAAATCAGGATAGTCCGAGCGGGGGACGTTTGGGTTGGCATTGCCCTCGAAGTTCGCATAGGTAAGGTCGGCGCTTTGTAGAAAAGGCCGGACTTTGTCGAAAAGGTAATTATAACCCTGCTGTTCGGCGACATTTTGAATGTACATGTGAAGTAAAATATCCCCGACCGCCGCCAGGGTGAAATTTGTTTCCTGGCCGCTACCGCAACTGTTGAGCCCGGTAATAGGGGTGGTTGGCGTGAAAAGGGCTTTAATTGGAGCCGCCTGAATTGAGGCAGGTTGCATTAAAAAACTGAGGGTTAAGAGGATTAAACCCAACCTGCGCCATATTTGGTTTTTTCTCATCGCTCTATAGTTTCTAAATAGCGGTTAGCTCGTTAGAATAATCTATAATATTATTACCCCAATTAGGCACTTTGTCCATAAGCGGGCTAAAAATTTAGTATTTTAGCGGATTAAGTGAGTATAGACAAACCCTGGAGTTAATGCTACTATAAGTTACAACTTTTCTGCTAATCGTAAATAAAATTAGTTTCAAGGACTTTTCTTTCAGTAAAAGTGAGGTGGCACCATTTCCTCACAAAATTTTCGGTATACAAACATTTCAAATGGGAAGGTGCTGCTCGCGGGTTAAGTAACCTTTTTTATTTTTGGTTGGTTAATAGTTTCTGCTTTAAACAAACTTCACAACCTTAAACCCGCAACTTCCAAATTCTAACTTGAAGGGGAAATATGAGCCAGATTTTGTTTCGCAACTGCGGATTACTCGATGGTACTTACCCTGAAGTCCGTGAAGGTTTTGATGTTTTGGTGGTGGACGACCGGATTGAAGAGGTTAGCGACCGGCCCATTAAGGCCGAAAACGCCCTGGAAATTGATTTGCAGGGCCGGACACTCATGCCGGGCCTGACCGACGCCCACGTCCACGTTACCGCGGTAGAAGCCAACCTGGCGATTATGGAAGACATGTCTCCCTCCCTGATAACCGCAAAATCCAAAGTTCTTCTTAAGAAAATGTTGTTGCGGGGCTTTACGACCGTCCGTGACGCCGGTGGTGCCGATTGGGGTCTGGCCGAGGCGGTGCGTTTGGGTCTTTTCAAAGGGCCACGCCTCCTTTTCTCCGGTCATCCCCTGAGCCAAACCGGCGGGCATGGCGATAGCCGCAGCAAGAATGATAATTACGAAGGCTGTGCGTGTGGTGTTAATCATTCGTCTCTGAGCCGACTGGCCGATGGGGTGGACGAGGTCCGAAAGGCCGCCCGTGACGAACTCCGCAAAGGTGCGACCCAGATAAAAATCATGGCTTCGGGTGGAGTCGCCTCCCCGACCGACCACGTCGCCAATACCCAGTATTCCCTGGAAGAAATCCGAGCAGTAGTGGAAGAGGCCGAGGCCGCCCGCACCTATGTGATGGCCCACGCCTACACTGCTCGCGCAATCAAGCGTGCCCTCGAATGTGGGGTCCGTTCGATTGAACACGCCAACCTGATTGACCAGGCTACCGCCGAACTCGCCACCGAGAAAGGGGCTTTCGTGGTCCCAACCATGGTCACTTACCAGATGCTCGACAAACTGGGCCGGGAAATGGGTCTCCCGGAAGTAAGCCAGCGCAAGGTCAATGATGTTCGGGAAGCCGCTTTTGTAGCCCTCGACATCCTCAAAAAAGCCGGGACCAAAATCGGCCACGGCAGCGACCTGCTTGGGGAAATGCACGAATACCAATCGCTGGAATTTTCCCTGAAAGCGGAAGTCCTCACTCCTCACGAAGTTATTATAGCCGCGACCATGACTAACGCGGAACTTTTCAATATGAGCGATCAGATAGGGATTATAAAACCGGGCTACCTGGCCGATTTACTGGTAGTCGAAGGTAACCCGCTCGCGGACCTGAACCTTTTGCAGGAGCAAGGCCGGTTTATGCCGGTAATCTTGCAGGGCGGCAAGTTTATCAAAAATCACCTGGCAGCGTAAGGGCGAAAAAACGTCTGCCTATATAAGTACCTAATTCGTACCGGAATAGAGCAAGAAATAAAAACCTAATTTAAACCGGGGTTGAAATATATCTTTGTTCCGGGTACGGCCCAATACCAAATCGGCAAAAGTAATTTTCCCAGTATTTCCTAGGCACAGTTAGACAGCGCAAGTTTAACGAATCTGCGATTTTCAAGCCCAAATTTCCAAGTAGGAGGAGAAGCAATTTCCATGGATAAGAATAAAAACGGGGTTTCCCGCCGCCGGTTTGTCATCCTGACCGGTGGTGCCTTGGTGGCAAGTGGAATTCTGGCCGCTTGCGGTGACAACACGCCCACCACGGCACCTGCGGCGACTACCGCGGCGGCCACGACTGCCGCAGCCCAAACCACCGCTGCCGCCACTTCGGCGGCAGCCACTACAGCGGCTGCTACCACCGCCGGGACGACTGGTGCTGCCCAAACTACCGCTGCTGCCACCACTTCGGCGGCGGCCCCTACGGCAGCGCTTAATAACCCGAACGGCAAACCGGGTGGCATCTTCAAAGTGGGTGTTACCCAGGACGCGGTTGGTTTTGACCCGCACGTTACCAACGCTACCGCTTCGTACCGGGTGCTGGAAAACGTGTATGGTGGTCTGATGCGATTTAATGAAAAATTGGAAATTCAGCCGGACCTGGCGACCAGCTACGTCCAGAACGACCCAACCACCTACACTTTCACCCTTCGTAAAGGTGTAAAGTTCCACAGTGGAAAGCCTTTTACCTCGGCTGACGTGGTCTATTCCCTCAACCGCGTTAAAGACCCGGCGGTAGCTTCGCCCAGGGCCGCCCAGCTTGCGCCTATTGCCAGCATGGAGACCCCTGACGATTATACGGTTGTAATCAAGCTGAAAACCGCTTACTCGCCGTTCCTTTCAGTCCTGGCCGATAACATCACGACCGCCATCGTCAACAAAGCGACCGTGGAAGCAAACGGCGGCAAGCTCGACGAAAAACATGCCGATGGGACCGGTCCTTTCAAATTGACCGAATATGTGCCCAATACCCGCATTGTGGTAGTCAAAAACCCTGATTACTACATCCAGGGCCGCCCTTATCTCGACGGTATCACTTTCACCCCCATCCCGGACGATACTGCCCGCAGCACCGCCGTCCGTACGGGGGCGGTGGACTTTGTCGAATATGCTCCGGCCAAAGACCTTGACCTCTTCAAAAAGGATAGCAACCTGGTCGTGACCGGTGACGCCAACAACAACGTCCGCTTCCTGGCCTTCAACCTGACTGTGAAACCTTTTGACAATGTAAAGGTCCGCCAGGCAATTGCTTACGCGGTTGACCGCCAGCAGGTGCTGGACGCGGCTGTAAACGGCGCAGGAACACCGCTCGACGCGGGTCCGTATCTGCCGAGTTACTGGCCGGGTTTACAACAGCCGATTTACAAGCAAGACCTTGCCAAAGCCAAATCACTCCTGGCCGAAGCGGGTTTCCCGAACGGCTTTAGCGCCAAGCTGAAAAACACTCCGACCTACAGTTTCCTGGGTAACGCCGGTATCGTGGTGCAGGAGCAATTGAAGGCAGTCGGCATTAACTTCGAAATTGTTTCGGAGGAATGGAGCGTCTTCCTGAAGGATTACCTCGGTAAGAACTTTGAAGCCTGCGTCAGCGGTTATAGCGGGTTCGTGGACCCGGATGCCCCACTCACCAATAACTATGTTACCGGCAAAGCCAACAACTTCATGAGCTACAGCAACCCTGAGTATGACAAGTTGGTGCAGCAAGCCTCGGAAATCAGCGACCAGGCCCAACGCGCCAAACTCTACCAGCAGGCCCAGACTATCCTGGCGAATGATGCCCCGATGGTCTTCCTGTACGCGGCCAACCAGTACGAAGCGATGGCAAAATATGTGACCGGATACCTGCACTACCCCAACGGTTCGCACCTGAGTTTCCGCGACGTTTCGCTTAACAAGTAAGTTTCGCTAACGAGGAAAGTGTCCCGGCCTCAAAGCTGTGACACTTTCCTTAACTGCTTTTATAGAACCGGCCAAAAATATGGGTAAATATCTTACAGTTAAATTGCTTTCGGCTATCCCTGTTTTATTAGGGGTAAGCTTTCTTACTTTCGCTCTAATCCGGTTAATTCCCGGCGACCCGGTGCAGATCATGCTGGGGCCGGAAATTGAGGGGACGCGGGTTGACGAAATACGGCGTCTTTACGGGCTCGACCGTCCCTGGCCGGTCCAGTACGTGGAATGGTTGGTCAACGCCTTTCAGGGTAACCTGGGAACCTCTATTCGAAGTGGTCTTTCTGTTACTGATTCCATCATCGAAAAAATCCCGATAACCCTTGAATTGACCTTACTTTCACTGGCTTTCGGCCTGATTATCGGGCTTCCCCTGGCAGTACTGGCGGCTCAAAAACGCGGCAAATTCGTTGACGGGTTGGTAACCTCGATTGCTTTGCTGGGGATTTCGATGCCGGGTTTCTGGCTGGCGACCCTGATGGTCCTCCTTTTCTCGCTTACCTTACGCTGGTTCCCAACCATCGGCTATGTGGGTTTCTTTGAAAGTCCCTGGGACAATTTAAGCCATTTGCTTCTTCCGGCGGTAAGTTTGGGTTTAGCCTTCGGAGCAACCATCATGCGGTTTACCCGGTCGTCTTTGCTGGAAGTTTATGGCCAGGACTATATGCGGACCGCCCGGGCCAAAGGTTTGAGCCGCCAGAAGGTAACTTACATGCACGGCCTCAAAAACGCACTCATCCCGGTAATTACCGTTACGGGTATCCAGGTCGGGCGGTTGCTGGGTGGGGCTGTTATTGTCGAGCAAATTTTCACCTTGCCGGGATTAGGCCGCTACACCTACGACGCTATTTCGACCCGCGATTACCCGGTTATCCAGGGGACTGTCCTGGTCTTTACCCTGGTTTTTATCCTGGTTAATTTACTGGTTGATATAATTTATGGACTGGTTGACCCGCGCATCAAAGTCGCCGGGGATAGCGCCGGTAAGCAGAAGGCTTAAACATTATGAGCAGTCAAACTATTCAACCCGAAGCGGAAACCGGCCAGAATATCGCCGTTTTACCGTTAAAGGCGTCCCAGAGCTACTGGCAGGGCATAGTTAAACGCACTTTTCGCAGCTTACAGGCGATTATTGGCGGGATAATCGTGTTGCTTTTTGCCTTCGTGGCGATTTTTGGTCCAACACTGGCTCCAAAGTCACCTACCGCCATGAATATGAAGTCAGGCCAGCGTTTGGCTCCTCCCGGCGGAGATTTTTTGTTGGGGACCGACGATTTTGGTCGCGATATTCTTAGTCGAATTCTCTACGGGGCCGGGGCTTCTTTCCAGGTAGGGGTCTTTTCGGTCGGCATTGCCCTGATTGTCGGAACCATTCTTGGCCTCTTAGCCGGATACCAGGGCGGAAAACTCGATGGCACCCTGATGAGCCTGATGGACATTCTATTCGCCTTCCCGGCGGTCTTGCTGGCAATTGCGATTATGTCGGTTTTAGGCCCAACCCTGAATAACGTTATCCTGGCAATCGGTATCGTCAACCTGCCGGTTTTCGTGCGGTTGACCAGAGGTGCGGTCCTTTCGGTTAAAAACCTCCTTTATATCGAAGCGGCGAGGGCCCTGGGTGTCCCGGCCTGGTTGATAGCCATCCGGCATATCCTACCAAATATCCTGGCCCCGTTGATAGTCCAGGCTTCCCTGACTATCGCGGCGGCTATTCTCACCGAAGCCTCATTAAGTTACCTGGGCCTGGGCAACCCACCCCCCGCGCCTTCCTGGGGTAATATGCTTGCTACCGGTTACGGTTTTATGGAGACAAGCCCCTGGCCTGCCATCTTTCCGGGGTTAGCGATTATGCTGGCTGTCCTCGGCTTTAATCTCCTCGGTGATGGTCTCCGCGATGCCCTCGACCCCACTATTAAAGATTAAGTTTTATCACTAAAAAAAGCCTTTGACTAAGTTTGCGAAAGTCAAAGGCTTTTTTGGTTTGAAAATCCGCCTAGAAAGTGGTGTTACCAGTGAAAGCGCAACGTCCCACCCGCAAGGCTGGCAGGTTGTAGTTGGTGATTGCCATGCCATTGGCGGTCCACCAGTCCTGGCAGGTCTTGCTCTGGCCGAATTCCTCGACCGTGTCTAGCAGTTCGAGAACGCTCTGAGTCAGGCGCATATTCTTGACTGCCGCTACAATCTCGCCATTCTCGACCAGGAAAGTACCGTCGCGGGTCGTTCCGGTGGCGACCACCCGGCGAGGGTCGGGACAGTGGGTGTAGTGTAACCGGGTAATGACCAGGCCGCGTTTGACATTCTTAACCAGTTCTTCCACGGGTTTATCGGTGCCGCCACCCATCACAATGTGCTGAGGTATAGGCACAATGTCGCTGGTGATGTTCCAGGGGGTCGTAGCCTGCCCGGTTGAAACATGCCCAGGCACCCTGGAAGCGGTGACCCGGTCGTAGACGACCCCGGCAGCTTTTCCGTTTGACACCAGCGGGACGGCCCGCGCATATTGGCCCTCGTAATCGAGGGGAAAGGGCATGGCATAGGGGCTGGCCGGGTCTTCCCAGATATTGATATTCGCCCCGGTCACCTTTTCTCCAAAACGCCCGGTCATGAAGGAACGGCCATCCTGGAGTTGTTGGGCCCCGCAGCCGTGAATGACCATAAATCGGACCAGGTCGGCCACGGTGTTAGGTTCAAGGACCGCTTCATATTCGCCGGGTCCGAGTTCAATCTGGTTTTTATTTAACAAACATTTCTGGATGGCCGTCCGGGCCAGGGCCAGCGGGTCCAGGGTGGTAACATCCCGGCTCAACTGGTCGGCGTACCCGGCCTGTTTTCCGTCGGCGGTCTCAATCAAACCTTTGAGGTAGCCGGAAGTTCCCGCCGCGTAGGAACGCAGCCCGTTGGTATTGGCGACGGCAAGTTCGGTCAGGACGTTTTTATAGGTGCCATAACCTTCCAGGCCTGCCTCCTGGACCGGGGCAACCAATTCGGCAATAGTTTTAGCCCGGTCTTCAGGGGTCTGGTAAGCAGTCGCCTTGACAAAAGACGCCCCCGCCGGACCTGGGTTGGCCTGGCCGGGAAATGTTAAACCTTCGCTGCCCGGTTCGGTGTTATGGCCGCTTTCATCCGGGCTGGACGCAAAACCGGGGTGCTGCCGGTTTGGCATCAGACGGGCGATTTTCAGGGCTTGCTCGATGGTCTCCTTCACAACCTTTTCGTCAAGGTTGTTACAGGCCATGCTCGCGACCGAACCTCCCACGCTGGCCCGCACCCACAGGCGCACGTCCCGGTTCGAGACGTTCTGGTGAATCCGGTTGTGGGCGAAACGGGTAACGGCGACCTGTTCACGTTCGAGGATTAGTTCGACGTGGCCGGTCCGGGCCGGGACCAGTTTCAAGAAATCTTCCAACCGGTTGAGGACGGCAGCCTGCCCTATCAGGTGTTCGACTTGCGCTTCGCTCATTTATTTGCCCTCCCGCTGCACGGTCAGTTCTCTTACCAGCACAGGGGAAGCCCCATGAGCAACGTGGGCGCTCTGGAGGGGTTCGCCCTTGGCACAACTCAAAAAGCCCCAGACCTTCCATTCTTCCGGCCCGGCTACTTTCAAAGCGTTACCCCAGAAAATCGGGGTCCGTTCCATAAAGCTGGCCCCTTTGTAGAGTTTGCCTAGCTTGCCGTTTTTAATTTCGCGGCAGATTTCGGCGCTAAAGTGAAAATTCATACGTTTGTCGTCGAGGCTCCAACTGGACGGAGTTTCCAGGTAAAGGCCGTTTTCGACCTCCCCAATCAGGCTATCCAGGCTTCCTTCACCCGGTTCCAGGCTGACATTGGTCATGCGGACAATCGGCACCCGCGACCAGGAAGAAGCGCGGGCCGCCCCGCCACTTTCCAGGCCAATCGCGGCGGCGGTATCCCGTGAGGATAAATAGCCGGTAAAGATACCGTTTTCGACCAGGGGCGTCCGTTTGGCGGGGGTGCCTTCATCGTCCCAGCCAAAGGTTCCTAGGGCGCCGGGAATGGTGGCGTCGGCGGTCAGGTTGACAGCAGGGGAGCCGTAACGGAAACTACCGCGCATCTGGGGTTCCAGGAAACTACCCCCGGCAAAGGCGTTTTCGCTGCCAAGCACCCGGTCAAGTTCGGTCGGGTGACCGCAACTTTCGTGGACCATCAGGGCGGCTAAATTTGAGCCGATGACGACCATGGTCGGGCCTGCCGGGACCGGGTCGGCGGCAACCAGTTCATGCGCTTCCTCCCCGACTCGAAGGGCTTCGTCTTCCAGTTGCAAATCAAGAATGTATTCGTACCCGGCCTGACCGTAATTGCCGCCCCGGCCATAAGTGCGCTGGTAGCTATAGGGGCCTTCCACCGCAATTGCCGAAAGACCGCCACCGGTCTCGGTGATAAACTGGCGCTGGTGGGCACCCTCGGTGTTGGCGAAAAACTTGAAGGAACGGAAAGCCTGTAAATGAGATTCGCTGACCTTTACTCGCCCGAAACGGCGCAAATTTGCTTCGGCGGAGAAAAGCATTTCGAGTTGCTCACGGGGGGGCACCTTGAAGGGGTCAATCTGGACCGGGCTGCGGTATTCGCCGGTCGCCCTGGAAGGCTGTCCGTAACTGGCCGCCTGGTTTTTAGGTTGGACCCGCCCGCTGGCTTTTGCCAGTTGGACCGCCTGGGCGGCTATTTCCTTCACACTCTGTCCGGTCAGTTCGGCGCTGCTGGCAAAACCCCAACCGGCCCCGATACGGACGTTTAGACCCCAGCCGTTGTCCTCACGGGTCATCATTTTGTTGATTTCGCCGTTTTTTACCCTGACATCGTTCTGGATTTCAGCCAGACCCCGGACCTCGGCATAGTCCGCCCCGGCTTGCCGGGCTGCTTCGAGGGCGGACAACAGTAATTCCTCGTTTAGCTTGCGTTCAATCGGTTCTTGTTCGGCCATATTGTACCTTTTCTCTTTAATCGGTGAAAAAACGATAAATAGAGCAGTCAGGAGTAAATCTTGAATGAGGGCAGATTAACACTTTTTTTTGCCTTTTGGCAAACCACAAAAATTTAGGAAAAGTGTTAGGATAAAATAAACCTTAATTACCTTAATTTTGACCTGGGTTTAGATGGGATAAGAAAGTGAAAAAGCTGGCCGGTCTGTTTTCAACCACCCCAACGGGCCTCCAAACCTACGAGATTTATTACGCCACGTCCGCAATTCTTCCGAAAATCGCGGATTTATTGCTGGAGAAGTTTGGTTTTGAGATGGTCAATTTTCTGGACGGCATAGATGTTTATTATCTCGATTGCGCCCGGCCCGATTGTGAGCTAAGTATTGCCTGGGACATCTGGCTTGGACTTCATATCTTCTCCTTTAGTGAACCGCCTGGTTGGGAAGTCAATTTGCATAAAATCGGGGAGTTTTTGGATACGCAATTGGAAAACCTGATTGAATTTATGGACCAGGATTTACTTGCCAGAGAACTTGAAGAAAAGGAATAAAAACTTTGTGGTTAGGGAAATTTTTAGGAAGTGGGTATAATAAACCCTGTTTTACCGTTTGATGCAATTGTAAAAAATTGTTTGAGAGGATGGAGTAAAGGTGGAGAATTACACAAACCCCAGGGTAGCTATTGTAACAAATTTTGGAACGATTGAGGTCGAGATAGCCGAAAAGGCCGCCCCGATTACCGCCGCGAATTTTCTTGGCTATGTCGATGACGGCAATTTTAACGACAGCATTTTTTACCGGACGGTCTTGATGGACAACCAGCCTGACAACGAAGTCAAAATCGAGGTAATCCAGGGCGGGTTGGGCCTTGATAAAATTGGAAACCAGCGCAAACCGTCTATCCAGCAGGAAACGACCAATATCACGGGCCTGGCCCACAAAGACGGCACCATTTCGATGGCCCGCCTCGCCCCCGATAGCGCCACCTCGGAGTTTTTTATCTGCATTAATGACCAGCCCGAACTTGACTTTGGCGGCAAACGAAACCCGGACGGCCAGGGTTTCGCAGCGTTTGGCTGGGTGACGAGCGGGATGGACGTGGTCCGCCAGATTCAGGTGCAGCCCCACGAAGCCCAGACCCTGACACCTCCGGTAACTATCCATACCATCAAAAGGGTGTAGGGTAAAGCGGGGCTTTCATTTCAAGGTACATATCCCTTAAACCAGGTGAAAAAAAGAGGCATTTCAATTCTGTAAAGAAGTGCCTCTTTTGATTTTGGAAAAATATTTATTTCAAAGTAGGTCCGGCCAAAAGTAGGACCGCAGGGACTTTATCAGGGGCAGCCAGGCGCAGCAGCCCGTACCCGATTCCGGCCAGGCCGCTCATCAGGCCGGGGCTTTCCACACCAAGGGGAATGCCTGATTTTGGCCCTTCCTCCCGGATGTTATCAAGGACCGCCCGGCTGATTGAGTTTAGGGCACCCTTATAACTTTCACCGGGAAATAGCTGGTTAGCTTGTAATAATGGCTCAAGGTTCCCCAGGTCCCCGTGGCAAAGCGAATGGGTGTAGCCAAACCCTTGCTTTATGGTGGTGGCAAGCCCGGCCTCGATTTCCTGGCGAGTGGCTGAGTCGTCAACCAGGGGCAAAGCTGCCAGCCGTCCAAGGGCAATACCTGAAGCACCGTGGCACCACATCACCATGTATTCAGGATCGCCGTTTTCCCGCAGGTCAGGCCAATTTTGATGTTCCTCCGAAAAAAGATGGCGTTCGTACCCGATAGCGGCCAGGGCGGTTTCCTTAAACTTTTCTTCCCCGGAAGCCTCGGCCAGTTTTAGCAGGCTATAGGCTATCCCGGCGGTACCGTGTGAAAACCCGGTCAGGAAAACCTCCCTTTTGTGGTTGCTGGGCCAGGCTACTCCGCCCGGCTTTTGGTCGGCCCTGGCTATAAGGTGGTTCCCCGCCAGGACAGCCGTGTCGAGAAGTTCAGGTTTTGGATATACTTGATTTAGAGCCAGCAAAGCCAGGATGGTCCCTGCCGACCCGGCGATGATGTCATAGACCTCGTCTTTTTCAATTAGAGCGGGCAGGCGGGCGACAAATTCGGCAGCCTCCTGGTAAAGATCCGCCTCGTTCCACAGAGCGCCAAGCTGGGTATACAGGTAGATGAGGCCACCCCAACCCTCGAATGCACCCATCCCTAACTCAACCTTTTTCAGATTTCCGACTTCATAACGAATTGTGTCAAGGGCCTGCCGAGCCAGGGTGGTGTAGCGAGTTTCACCCGAAAAATGCCCCAGGTAGGCCAGGAAAAGGGCGATACCAGGGACACCGCTATAGAGGTCGAGGCCGCTCGCCTGGATGGTCCAGGCGCTTTCGTTTATCAAAGTCAGGCCCACCCAGTTGACTTTACCGTCTTTGACCAGGGCCTGGTCGGCCAGGCTTTCACCCAGCCGCAAAGCTTCTTTCAAAAATTCTTCTGCCGGAACCGGTTTCTGGTTGGTCGCAAAATCGGGGAGTTGAAAGCCCGGTGTGAATTTGTCAGGACCGTCTACCGAAGCAAGGGAGGCATTTATAAACCATAATTGCCAGGCCAGATCACCTTCCCCAAGGTGATTGATATGCCGCCTGACGACCTGATAGGGCGCCTCTACCAGGAAGTTTGGAATAGCGTTACCCCGGCTGTCGTATAAATCCTGGCTATCCGGTTTAGCCGTGAAGACCGGGATGTCCTCACCATGTAAATCGGCCTTTTCGAAAGGAATGACCCGGTCAAGGTAAGGTTCGATTTCGGTGGTGGCCCAGAGATGGTCGAAGAAACGGTCGCGGTCGAGAGCGTCTCGCAAAAGGTCGGGGTGGAAACTTTCCTGGAGAAGTTTGATATAGGTCGTGGTGTTACGCAGGATTACTCGCATTTCATCCTGCCTGAAAGCTTCCACCGGCCCTTCAAGGAAATCTGCCCGGTTATGCAGCACCAACCGGTAAAGGTTTTCGAAACCCTCCCTGATTTCCCCGGTATAATCCAGGATATTCACCGTCCGCCCGTTCAGGCTGGGCAGGTTTTCAAACCCCGCCATTTCGAAATGTTCACGAACCATCCGCACCTCGTCGGTGCCAATACCCTGCCAACTGGGGACCGGTTTAGGGGAAAGCTGGCCCGGCTTGCTTCCAAGACCGGTGATGTCCATCCCCTGACCCTTGCCTACAAATACCCGGTCCGGCAGAAGGCCGACCCGCATCACTGAGCTTTCCAGGTGTTGAATTGCGGGTTTCCAGTTTAAATCCGGTTTGAGAGTACTCATCCTGGGATGAAAGAGCGCTTCCAGGTCTACCATGACCGGGTGTTCCCCGGCGGCAATCAGGTTTTCCTGGTGGAGGTCGGTTGCGTCGAGAGTGTAAAGCAGGGCCAGGAAAGCCCCCTGACGCCGGTAAAAGCGCCGGATTTCTTCCTCAGTGGTGCAGGTTTCGGCAACCACAAATTCTTCCCAGCCGTGAGTGCCCAGGTCAATTATTTTCAGGCTGCGGAAGGCCGGGGTAGCGCCCCGCTCGTTAAGCCATTCGAGAAGTTCCTGGAAATGAAGTTCGTTGCCAAGCGATTTTGGTTTGTAAATAATTTTGAAACCGTTCTCGAAATCAGCCCGGAAAACACTCCGGCCACCCCGGTGGCTATCTCCACTCCCGGTCTTCACCCCGGTTAGCTTACCAGGGTTTTCAGGCGCAAATTTCTCAAGAATGGCGGGCCAATCCGCAGAAAGCCGAACCAGGAATTCCCCGGTTGTAGTGGCCCAGTTATTTGTTAGCAGGGTTAACTGGCGGGCCAGGACCGGGTATTCGGCCAGGAGTTTTAAAAGGGCGCCATCTTCTTGCAGCCCCGTTAAAAAGCTGGCAAAGCGGGCCTGGGGGGTATCACCACTAAGACGACCTTCCAACCGGGCTACGTTCACTTCCAGGGCCAGCACCCGGTTCAACCGGCTTGTAAATTTTTGGAGTAAGTCGGGCAAGAAAAATCCCTTGACATTGATAATGTCAAAGGGTAACTCGGTATTTTGCAGGGCGAGGTGGCCCAGGGTAGTTTGTAGTTTTTCGAGACCGCTATTAATTAAGGGCGCAAAGGGTTGCAAAGCGGGAGGTAAATCGCTTGTTTCTAAAAGTTCGGTTTCGGGCTTGTTAAAAGCCTTCAAAAAGTCGGTTAGCCAGGCCGGTTGTTTAGGGATACGGGTTTGCAGGTTTGCCGGGGTTTCACCCAGCAGGAAAAGCAGTTCGGCTTCGGACAGGTGGTCACTTTCAAGGCGGCGTTTGAAATAATTTCCCCTGTTAAACGGCCCCTGTTCCTGCCACTTCTGAAATCGCCGCAACGCTTTTCCGCCGGGATCACCCATAACGGTTGGGAGATTGGTTAACCGCTCGGTTAAGGGGAGTGCTTTTAACCAATCAGGATTTTCAATATTGGAATTTTTACTGTCCTGGGAAGCAGTTTGCGTCATCAAGCTTTTCCTGTAAATAAGTTTTGAATAATTATATATAAATAAGGGAAGTTTTAATATGCTAAAAATAAGGTAAGGCGCTACCATTGTATAGTAAAACGCCTTACCCCTAATTAAATTAGAAAGGGTTGCAAGCGCCGGAAGTGTTTTTGCAGTATTGGCCGCCACATTGGGTCTGGGCAGTTTCGGACCGCATACCACCGGAAATGTTGCCAAGGTCCTCGTCGGAAATTTCAGCTTCGCCAGCCGGGTTCTCAGGCAGTTGCTCTTTCTGCTCTTCGGTCAGGCTGTTGCGATACTCTTCGTCTTTCCAGGCGCGGGCGATGTCGATATTGCTCATTGTAAATAATTCTCCTTTGACTTTTGTTTTGTTAAAAAATTTGTTAAAAGTTGTATTGGTGTCCTTGCGGACGCCGGTATCTGTAACATCTTTATTTTGTCATAAGGAGCGATTTTAGACATTGTTAGAACTACGTATAGGGGTGTGCGTGACCTCACAAATAACATTGCAGGTTTTTCTATGTTACAAAACCTACAAATTACTAGGTGAAAGTGAGCTATTTATCTTTCAAGAAGGGAATTGAATTCAAACGGCTTTTGTTTTGGCTGGCTTTTTTACAAAAAACCAGTAGCGGGCCGAACTGTTCCAGAGAAACCCAAGGGTCTTCAGGCGGTCGCGGTAGAAATAAGTGGCTTTACCGCCAACCTGGACCTGCCCTTTGACAATCTTTACCACGATGCCAAAAGGATAACGTTCGGCCTCACGCATCTGGCAGACCGCCTGGTAAGCTTCAAAGGCGTCTCGATTAATACCAAGCTTTTCCCATTCGGTCGCATTTTCAGAATGTGTAGTTTTCCTGGGTGAGGTTTTACGAGTTCGGGTGGTCGGTTCGGCAGGGGTGGGTGTGGCGGCCACGTTAAAACCGGCCTTAAAGAGTTTTACGCGCAGGCTGTATTCCGCGTTTATCTGCTGCATAATTTCGGTATCACCACCCAGGTCAGGATGGTGCTGCCGGGCCAGGTTGTGATATTGAACTTTTAATTCGGTCAGGTTTTTTGCCGAAACCAGCCAGTTTGTGACCGCCATGCTTAAATACTTCCATTGTTTTTAGCACAAAATTACTGGTTAAATTATACTCCAGTCGTCAACTTAGCGGCGCGGCCATCAGTTAGACCGGTATTAGAGTTTACCCTGTGCGTTAAAAAACATGGTGTTTTACAAACGCTCCAAGCTCATCAATAGAATCGCGGCCTTCCGGCAGCATACTCGCTAACGATTGGAAGACATGCCACATCCCGTCCCAGACCTTTAATTGGGCCTCGGTACCAGCCGCCTGGGCCTGCTCAGCCAGCCTTACCGAGTCGTCAAGCAGCACCTCATCGCTTCCAACATGGATAAGCAAAGGCGGCAGGCCATGCAATTCGGCAAAGATAGGCGAAATCAAGGGGTTGGCCGGGTCGTGATTGCCAACGTAGTAGGCAAACTGTTCTTTAGCATCACCAAGCTTTATCATAGGGTCAACCTCAGACTTTGTCTTGACGGATTCCCCACTCAAAGTAAGGTCGGTCCAGGGTGAGAGCAAAATCGCCGCCGCCGGTAAAGGCTTACCGGCTTCGCGAAGGGCCAGTAAGGTGACCACTGCCAGGTTACCACCCGCCGAATCGCCACAAAAAGCAATATGTTCAGGTTTATACCCCTGTTCAAGCAGCCAGCCGTATACTGCCGTTGCATCTTCAAGGGCCGCGGGGAAAGGATTTTCCGGTGCGAGGCGGTAATTGGGTACCGCCACTCTCACTCCCGCCGCCTGAAAAAACCGAGCGGCCAGGTCGCGATGAGTGCGGGCGGAACCCATAACATAACCACCCCCGTGCAGATACAGCAGCACCCGGTTGGTCGCTACACCAGGCATTGAAACCCAATCCCCGGTTACCCCCTTGGCATCAAACGGTTCTATTTGCGCTCCTTCTAATACAGGTAAAAGCAGCATACTCTCATCGACCTTTTTCCTGACCTGTTGGATGGTTTCAGCAGGGTTAGATTCTGCAAACTGGCTTTTTATAAACTCTTTTAATTGAAAGCTCTCTGGGCTCGGCATGGTCTTTACTCCTTTTGTGTTCCTTTCCCTAAACTAAAACCGGGGCTTTACCCCAAATCAGTTATATAATTATTCCTTCAAAAGTGCATCTATAAAACTAAACAAATTTTGGTATTGGGGTTACCTTTAGTTTACAAGTTTTTGAGTAAAAAAAAGACGGCCTATAAGCCGTCTTTTTAATGATTTCAACCCAGACTACAGGATGCTGGCCGCCGTTCCCTGGCCCGGTTCGCCGGGTTCGGTATAGGTAGGCCGGAGCGACCGGATGGGCTTGGTATAGGAGTGGGGAACTGGGCGGGCGTCTTCAAACATCCGCTCGAATTCTTCGCCTTCCAGGGTCTCCTTCTGAATCAACAACTCGGCAATCTGGATAAGTTTGTCTTTGTTGTCGGTCAAAATCTTCTTGGCCCGGAAGTACCCGTGGTCGATAAAGGCCCGGATTTCCTTGTCAATCTCGTAGGCCACCTCGTCGGAGTAGTTGCGCTGCTCGCTAATCTGGCGACCCAGGAAGACCATCTCGTCCTGCTTGCCAAAGGCAATCGGGCCGAGTTTCTTGCTCATACCGTAGCGCATAACCATCGTACGGGCGATATTGGTCGCCTTCTCGATGTCGTCGGAAGCGCCACTGGAAATCTCGTTGAAGATAATTTCCTCGGCGACCCGACCGCCTAGGCCCCAGGCAATCTGGTCTTCGAACTGGCCCTGGGTACCCAGGGTCTTGTCGTCACCGGGCAAAATCATGGTTAAACCACCGGCCATACCGCGCGGGATAATCGTGATTTTGTGGACCGGGTCCACGTTCGGGGTCATACGCGCCACGATAGCGTGACCGACTTCGTGATAAGCCGTAATCATCTTCTCTTTTTCGCTGATGAGGCGGCTTTTGCGCTCCGGGCCGGCAATCACGCGCAGGATAGCTTCTTCCATCTCCGACATAGAGATGGTCCGGCGATTGCGGCGGGCAGCCAGGATGGCTCCTTCGTTGACCATATTTGCCAGGTCAGCGCCACTGAAACCGGGGGTCTGCTTCGCCAGGACTTCCAACGAAACTTCTTTTTCCAACGGTTTGCCCTTGACGTGAACTTCCAGGACGGCCATGCGACCGCGGAGGTCGGGGCGGTCCAGGATGACCTGGCGGTCGAAACGACCGGGGCGGAGCAGCGCCGGGTCTAATACGTCAGGACGGTTGGTCGCGGCAATTACGATGATGTTCGTGGTTGTGTCGAAACCGTCCATCTCGACCAGGATCTGGTTGAGGGTCTGTTCGCGTTCGTCGTGCCCACCACCAAGACCGGAACCACGCTGGCGACCAACGGCGTCAATTTCATCAATAAAGATGATACAGGGGGCGGCGGCTTTGGCCTGGGTAAACAGGTCGCGGACACGGCTGGCCCCGACACCGACAAACATTTCAACAAACTCGGAACCGCTGATGCTGAAGAAGGGCACCCCGGCTTCCCCGGCAACCGCTTTCGAAATCAGGGTTTTACCGGTACCGGGAGGGCCGACCAGCAGTACACCTTTAGGGATGCGGGCGCCGAGAGCAGCAAACTTATCGGGAAATTTAAGGAATTCGACCACTTCGGCCAGTTCCTGTTTTGATTCTTCGACCCCGGCCACATCGTTAAAGGTGACCGAAGTTTTATCGCCCACGAATTTGCGAGCGCGACTCTTGCCAAAGCTGAGGGCCTGGTTGGCCCCACCGCCCGATTGCCGCATCATAAAGACGAGCACGCCGATAAAAATCAGCGTCGGCAATAGCAAGGTCAGAATGTTAAGGATACCGCCGAAGGGCGATGGTTCGTTTACTTTAATCGCTACGTTGCCGGTATTAAAGTTGTAACCCGCGTTAATTAGTTGACTGGTGAAATCGGTTGTGGAAGTTTCGCGCCGGGAAACTCGTTCTGTACCGTCTGTATATGTAACCTGGACGACATTAGTATCGTTGGCAATATCAATTTCTTTAACTTGTCCGGCCACTGCATCCCGGAAAACCTGGCTGATGGGGATGGTTCGGGCACTGTTGCTGGTACCGCCACCGAAAATTGTGTAAAATAGTAATAGCACGGCTATTATGACTATTAAATAGACAAAGCTATTTCTTAGCCATTTGCTGTTACCCATATATAATAACCTCCACCTTCATTCTTCTAACCATGCCGATCTTGAAGAATTATATTTAAATAAAAAAAGTTCTTAGTAAGTATACTCTAAATTGGGGAAAATGTTTCAAAATTCAGCCCCTAAAATGAGTTTTTGCCAAACATGCATCAAAAATTAATCATTCAGCCCGGTTTTTGATATTTTTAGGACAATAAAACCGGGGCCCCAAATGGTCCCGGTTTTATTTGGAGATAATAAATTTACCCCTGCATTTTTTTTGCGTTTTCAATGGCATCTTCTATGGTTCCCACCAGGAAGAAAGCCTGTTCCGGCAGGTGATCGTGCTTCCCTTCCAGGATTTCTTTGACCCCTCGGACGGTTTCCTCCACGGGAACGAAGGTGCCAGGTATGCCGGTGAATTGTTCGGCCACGAACATCGGTTGGCTGAAAAACTTTTCGATTTTGCGGGCGCGCCGGACCGTCAATTTATCTTCCTCCGATAGTTCGTCCACCCCAAGAATAGCGATAATATCCTGCAAGTCCCGGTATTTTTGAAGGGTGCGCTGGGCGGCGCGGGCGATTGTGTAATGTTCCATGCCGACAATATTAGGGTCGAGGATACGGCTTGAGGAGGCCAGGGGGTCTACCGCAGGGTAAATCCCTTGCTCGGCAATGCGACGTTCAAGGGTTATCGAGGCGTCCAGGTGGGAGAAAGCTGTGGCCGGGGCCGGATCTGTATAATCGTCCGCCGGGACAAAGACAGCCTGGACCGAGGTTATCGAGCCTTTTTTGGTCGAGGTAATCCGCTCCTGCAACTGGCCCATTTCGCTTGCCATGGTCGGGGCATAGCCTACCGCACTCGGCATCCGGCCCAACAGCGAGGATACTTCCGAGGAAGCCTGGATAAAGCGGAAGATGTTGTCAATAAAGAGCAGAACGTCGGTCCCTTTTGAATCACGGAAATATTCGGCCATGGTGAGACCGGTCAGGCCGACCCGCATCCGGGCGCCGGGGGGTTCGTTCATCTGCCCGAAAACCATTACGGTTTTGTTGATTACCCCGGATTCAATCATGTCGTGATAGAGGTCGTTGCCCTCGCGGGTCCGTTCACCAACGCCCACGAAGACCGAGTAGCCGCCATGCTCGTTAGCGACATTATGGATTAACTCCTGGATGATGATTGTTTTGCCTGTCCCGGCCCCACCAAAGATGCCGACTTTGCCTCCTTTCGAAAACGGCGCAATCAGGTCTATCACCTTTAGGCCGGTCACAAACATTTCGGCGCTGGTTGACTGGTCCTCGAAGGTAGGGGCTTCCCGGTGGACCGGTTGCAGGTTGGTAGTTTCGAGGTCAGGTTTCAGATCGATGGGCCGGCCAAGGACGTTAAAGATGCGTCCCAGGGTTTCCTCGCCGACCGGCACCCGGATTGGTCCCCCGGTCGTCCTGGCTATCGCGCCACGTTCGAGGCCATCGGTACTTTCCATCGCCACCCCGCGCACCCAGTTATTACCGATTAGCTGCTGGATTTCGACCGTAAGGGGTTCGGCCCGGCCCTCCACCAGGATTTCGACGGCGTCGAAGATTTCCGGCAACTTGTCGGTTGAAAATTCCAGGTCAACCACCGGACCCATCACCTGGACCACTTTACCGTTCCCGATAAAGGCGGATTTGGTTTCGTTGGAAATGGTTTCGACACTCATTAAACGCCTCCTTGCATAAGCTATTTGTAGCTGTTCTTTATGACAGCCTCACTTTAGCAAGGTGGGCGTTTTCAAAATACCTTCAAATTAGGGTAATTTATACAAATTTCTAAAGGCGTAACTGGCGGCAGCGGTGCGGGTGGTCACGCCTAGTTTGTTGTAAATCGAGCGCAAATAGCTGCTGACTGTGTAGGTGCTGAGGTTCATCTGGCGGGCGATTTGAGGGTTGGTCAGACCGGTGGCAACCAGGTAAAGGACTTCTTTTTCCCGCTGGCTGAGCGGGGCGGTTTCATTGCTGGGGGCAGGTTCGGTTTTGAGCCGGCTTTGAGTGTATCGCTGGTGGGGGTTCAGGCGAGGGTTAGCTCCCAGGCCTATTTTTAGTATCTCCTGGATGGGCAGGTTATTACCTTTTGCCCAGGCTTGCTTAAAAAGGCGTGGTCCCAGCCGGTTTTTTAATAAATCCAGGTTTTGTTCGTAAACAGGTTTTTCGAGGTGAGAAACGGCCAGGTTAAGACGCTGGCGTAATCCGCCAGCAGCACCATATAGCCTGGTAGCGCGTTTGTCCTGGCCCTGCTTCAACCAGAATTGAGCCAACTTTTCGATGATTTCAACCAACACAGGCCAGTTACGGCCCAGCATGGCAATATTAAAGGCCCGTTTCAAGGTTGGCCTGGCTTCGTTTATCAACCCTTTTTCCAGGTTCAGGACAGCCAGACCAGCCAGGGCCGACGAAAAACTGTAAGGGTTTAGGCTGCGCCAGGCCAAAGCCAGCCTTTTCTGGTGCCGGGAGAGCAGTTGTTCGGTAGGGACCAGGCCGAGGGTAATTTCGGTCAGGGTCAGCAGGTCTTCATGAAGGGGGTTAATTTTCCGGGTGAGGGCGTTCAACCGGCGACTTTCGGCCAATAATTCGGTGGCGAGCGTGGTATCGCCCGGTTCGCTTACCAGGTAGGCCAGCACCACCAGCAAAGCCGGACGGCTCAACCCTTTTTCAAATTGGTGTAACTGGTCCAGGGTCAGGTCGAAAAGGTCGGACATTTTTCCATAATCCCGCAAGGCCTGGGTGGTATCGGCCAGGTTGGAAAGGGCAATGATTTCGCCGAACTTGTCCCCGGTCCGCCTGCTCCAATCGAGGCAAGCCTGGTAGAGCCGGAAAGCGGCCTGGGCCTGTTTCTGGAGCCGGGCATTCCGTCCCAGGTCTGAGAGGAAAGCGACATAACGTCTTCCGGCCCGGATTTGGGTTTGTAACCGGGAGGCATTAATTTCAAATTCTTGAATTGTTTCGAGGTCGCCACCATTGGCCCTGGCAATTTTAGCCAGCAGGGAATAGGTGAGAAATTCATCCGACATATCCCTTGAGATACCACCAAACTTTCCCAAGACACCCAAAAAATAAATCAGCGAAAATTCATCGACTTTGCCGAGTCGCAGGTTTAGAAAGGCGATAAGACAATGAATGAGGTGTTTGGAATAGGGTTGTTCAAAAAAGAGTTGTTTCTGGAGCCAGTCCCGGCCTTCCTCGTACCTCCCGTAATAGAAGTCATACCAATGGGGGTCTACCGGGTAATGCCTGGGCCGCCCTGTCTGGGGAAACCCGGCCAAACGGGCCAGCAGCCAATCGCTGTTCCCATAAGCTTCTTCCTGGCTGGAGAGCCCGGTTTCTGGGGGAAATTCCGAAGTAATAAATGAGGTTTGCCCAGCCTCCTGGAGTAGTTCAAACGATAGTTTCAGGCCCATGTTAAACCCGCTATCTTTCCAGATGGATTTTTGGCTGAATTCCTGCAAGGCGGTCAGGCAGGCAATAGCCGGGCTATTTTCTAGGAAGGCTACTTTTAATTCTCCAAAAGCCTGGCTATAAATAAACCCACCGTGGGCGGCAAGGATTGGTCGGGTAAATTTAACCAGCCGGGCCATCGTTTGACCGTGGTCCGGCCATTTTGTTTCTCCCGGTTGGGCAGGAAATAGCGAGATTTGTAATAGAGCCAGTTCGAGGGCCGGTACGCTCATAAAAAGCCTTTTGCCAGCTTCAGGGTCTAGATCCCACCGATTTTCTCGCGAAGCAGGTGTTTCTGGACTTTTCCCAGGGCGTTCCTGGGCAGGCTCGGTACAAGGACCACCTGGCGCGGTTTTTTGAAGCTTGCAAGCTGGTGTCGGCAGAATTCGGCCAGTTCATTGGTCGAAGGCAAAGGCTGACCGGGGGCCGGGACCACCGCCGCCACGACCTGTTCGCCCAGGTCGGGATGAGGCAATCCAAAGACCGCCACGTCACCCACCGACGGATGCTGCAACAAAACTTCTTCGACCTCGCGGGGATATACATTATAACCACCGCTGATTATAAGTTCGCGGGCCCGCCCGTTAATAGAATAATAACCGTCTTCCGAACGCCATCCGAGGTCGCCGGTTTTAAACCATCCGTCTTCATCGAAGGCTTCGGCGGTCGCTTCCGGGCGGTGCAAATACCCCGCGAAGACGTGCGGCCCCCGGACCTCGATTTCGCCTGTCTCACCATCGGGCAAAGGCTGGCGGCTCTGGACATCTACAATCCGGGCTTCCTGGCCGGGAAAGGGGGCACCCACCGTCCCGGCCCGCCGCTCCCCGTGGTAAGGGTTAGTCATATTCATAATAGTTTCAGTCATGCCGTAGCGTTCGAGGATACGCTGGCCGAATATCTTTTCAAAGGCGTTAAAAGTCTCGCGACTGAGCGGGGCCGAACCCGAAACATAAAGCCGCAAAGGACGCGGGAGGCCATTTAGTTTAGCGGCTCCTTCGAGCAAGCGACCGTACATCGTGGGAACCCCGAAGAACATGGTCAGATTGGTATCCTGCTGTAAGGTTTCCAGCACCGAGGCGGCTTCAAATTTGCGGCGGAGTTCCGCGCTGGCCCCGGTCCAGATAGTGCCGTGTAACCCGACCATCAGGCCGTGTGCGTGGAAAAGGGGTAACACCAAAAGGAGGCGGTCGGCGGCGGTCCACTCCCAGGTCGTGGTAAGGGTGGCAATATTGGAAGCCAGGTTCGAATGAAGAAGCATAGCCCCCTTGGCTTGCCCGGTGGTGCCGGAAGTATAAGCGATAATCGCCAGGGATTTGGCCGTGGGAAAGTCGAAAGCAGCGGTCGGTTCGGCCAGAAAAGCTTCAAAATCCAGGGCCGGAATTCCGCTTGCCTGGTTTGTACTACCCACCACGACCATTGCCTCTAGTCCCGGCAAATCCGCTTTAAGATGGTCGAGTTCGGTGCATCCGCCCGGCCCGGTAACGACCAATCGAGCCTCAGAGTCGGTCAGGATGTGGCGAAGTTCGACCTGGCGGTACTGGGTATTGACCAGCACGACCGTCCCACCTGCCAGGTGCGTCCCCAGATAAGCCATCACAAATTCGGGACAGTTTTCGAGAAAAAGAGCCACTTTGTCGCCCGGCGCGAGACCCCATTTTTTAAGACCGGCGGCGAACCGGGTAACGTCCCGGTATAACCGGGTATAAGAAAAGTTTTGACCTTCAAAACCAAGGGCGGTTTTTTCGGGATATTCAGTGGCGTTTCGGGCTAAAGCTTCGACAATTGAATCCATCTATCATCCTCTGCGTGGTTGTTTACAATTTGGCCCGGCTATTATACATCACGCGCCTGAATTGTTTTCAATTACCACCCTTTTTAGCCAATGCTAAATTTTTATAAGTATTATTACAATTTTTGTCAAATATATTAATCTGCTAATGAAAATTATTGACAAACCAAAATTTTAGGTTATATTGAGAAGGAAGAAAATAAATAAAATTAATTTCAAAATGAATCCTGTTAAGGTGTGGCATGCAAAACCTAAACCTTATAAAAAATATACCCATCCTGGGAACTAAACTGCAACCTCCATCTCTACCGGAAGGATTGCTGGAAAGACCCGAATTACTGGCCCGGCTCGATCACTCAATCCATAACCACCGCCTGACCCTACTTAAGGCCCCGGCGGGTTTTGGTAAAACGACCCTGGTAGGCCAATGGTTGGCCGAAACCCGCTCCAGAACCAGCCAGGAAAAAGTTGGATGGCTGACCCTTGACGCCGGGAACAATTACTGGCGGTCTTTCTGGAATTACTTTATGGCGGCTTGCGGGAAAACCTGGCCTGAAATTAAATTTAGCGCCCCGGAAATGCTTTCAGCCGGAGAACCAGCCGCCGAAACCCTGGCCGTCTTCCTGAATGAACTGGCCGAATTGCCAGGTAGGGGGGTGGTAATACTGGAAGATTTCCACCGGATTGTAAACCCGGAAATTCACCGGAATTTGGTCTTTATGATTGACCACCTGCCCCGGCAAGTGCGCCTGGTGATTTTAACCCGCACTGAGCCTTCCCTGCCCCTGGCTCGCTGGCGGGCAAATGGGGAGCTTTACAGCTTACCGGCAGACGACCTCCGTTTTTCCCAGGTTAATACACAGAAATACCTGGGGCAAACCCTGGCGGTCATCCCTTCCCCGGAGGTAGTAAAAGGGCTGCTAGATAAAACCGGCGGCTGGCCGGGCGGAATTGTGCTGGCGGCCCAGGGAGCCAGTATCCTGCCTGCTGACGAAATAGAAAAGTTCTTGCGCAACTTTAATGGGGATTTCCCGCCGCTCCGTGAATTTATCATAAATGAAATTCTTCAACCTTTACCTGACAATCTTAAAGATTTCCTGCTAAAAACCTCGTTTCTTAACCTGGTTAGCCCGGCCCTGGCCGAAACCCTGACCGGGTTAAGCGAAAGCGCCTTACTATTGGAAGAACTGGCAACTTCTAATTTCTTCCTGGCCAGGCAAGAACAAACTGCCGGACGACCAGCAGAGGGCGGGCTACAGTGGTTCATATACCGGGATTTGCTGGCCAGGGCGTTAAGGTTCCAGGCTCGCCGCCAGTTTGGTGAAACCCTTATACGGGAACTGGCCGGGAAAGCCAGCCTTTGGTATGCCGGTAATGGCTGGATGGACGAAGCCATTGAAATGGAGTTTTTAACCCAGGATTATGAGCGAGTGGCCGATTTATTGGAAACAATAACTCCCCCGGTTAATTTGACCATAGATATTTTTAGGGTCCGCAACTGGCTTGAAAGACTGCCCGAAAGGGTCTGGCAGGTCCGCCCGGCCCTATGTTTTACCTTTGCCATGGTGCTGCTTTTTACCTCGGACCGGGCCAGCCCGGCCACTCGCCTACAGGTAGAGATCCCTTTGAAACTTGCCGAAAAAAAGTGGTTGGCGGAGGAAAATTGGCCTAACCTGGGCGCTGTGATGGCTTTCAGGAGTTGCCTGATCTGGTTCCAGGGCGATTACCGCCAGGGTCTTTCCGCGATAACCCAGGCCCTAGAATGGTTACCGGAAACTGAGGTCTACTGGCGAGGTATCGCCCTCTGCAACCTGGTCCCGCACCAATTGTACGAAGGAAGGCTTAACAATGCCCTCTCTTTGCTGCGGGAGGCCATTCGCCTGAACGTGGTTTCAAACAACCAGTATAGCAAGCGGGCCGGACTGTCTATGCTGGCGGAAGTTTACCGCTTCCGGTTGGAGTTGGACCAGGCCATCCAGGTCTATAACCAAATTTTTGAAGAAGCCATCCAGGACCCCTCAGACCGCAGCCAGACCCTTTTTCACCTGGCCGAAATTTGTTTCGACCGCAACGAACTTGAGACGGCTACCCGTTATCTTGAGCAGGCCATGGCCGGGGCACGGGAGGTTGGGGACGACCTTTTACAGGTCAAAGGCACTTTGCTTTTGATTCGCTTGAAGAATATAAAAGGCGAGGTGGTACAGGCCGAAAAGCTTCTTCAAATGCTGGTAGCCCGAACCCAGAACTGGCCCCTACTTTTACGGGAAGTCGAGGCTTACCAGGCTCAATTTAACATCGCCAGGGGTGAGTTAAAAACAGCCCGACACTGGTCGGTTATGTTGAATAACCTACCGGCGGAAGGACCTCGCACATTGCTTGAGCGGGAAGGGTTGGTCCAGGCCCGGTTGCTTATCGCCCAGACAAGTTACGGGGTCGCCCATACATTGCTCGACCGGTGGTTGAGGGAAGCCCAGGAGCAAGGGAGGGCCGCCAGCGAGTGTGAATGTTGGTATCTAAAGGCCCGGGCTTATTCAGGGGAAGGAAACAACCCCCTGGCTACCCATGCTATACGCCAGGCCCTGGCCCTGGCTCAACCCGAAAATTATTGCCAGGTCTTTCTCGAAGATGGCATTAGTGGGGTAGAGCTTCTCCGTACCCTCTTACCTGGAATTACCGAACCGGCCTTGCTGGTTTTTGGCCGTACCCTTTTGCGCGACCGGTTGCTGCCGGAACCCCCGGCGGCTTTGCGCCAATCGCCCCCAACCCTGGCGCTGGCCCCCGCTCGGCTGATGACCGTAATCGAGCCGCTCAGCCGCCAGGAGCAACGGGTCTTGCGTTTGCTTTCAGAGGGGCTATCCAATTCGGAGATTGCCGACGAACTTGTGGTTTCGGTCAACACTATCAAATCCCAGGTCAAAAGTATTTATCGCAAACTCGATATAAACAACCGCCGGGAAGCGCGCCGGTTTGCCACTCAGACTATATCCGCCTAACCTAACACCTACATAGCGGCGCTCATTTTCCTCTGAGCGTTGCGACTATTCCCGGCTACACACCTGCGTAGCCGGGATTTTATTTTCTTCATTTTACCGTTTTACCTTTTCAAAACCCCAATTCAGGCTCAAAAAGATTAAATTACCGATTTTATTTTCACCTGATTTATCACCCAAAACGGGTGATGCCGCATTAAGGATTCGGATTTACACTTTTACCGGAAGTGGCCGGCGGACCTGGCAATTTGTTTAAGAAGACCGCCAAATAAAAACCAGTATATAAAATAAAAGGAGAAAATTATGTCGTTTGAGGGAGAAACTAAAAACGCACCTATGGCCGATTCAGGGTTGCGAGGATTTGCTTTATTCAGTGTGTTAGGGTCACTCCTGCTAACTTTGTTGTTGGAAGCCCTTGACCAGACCATCGTCAGTACGGCCTTACCGCGAATAATCAGCACTTTACAGGGGTTTGACCGCTATACCTGGTCGGTCACGGCTTACTCGCTGGCCTCGATTACGGCTATCCCGATTGTCGGTAAACTCTCGGACCAGTTCGGGCGCAAAGGGTTTTTGCTGGTCGGTACCGTACTATTTTTAATCGGGTCGGTCCTGTCAGGGGCGGCCCAGGATATGGACCAGTTTATTGCGTTCCGGGCCCTACAGGGTCTGGGGGCCGGGGTTGGCATCGCCCTGGTCTTCTCGGTTATTGCCGACATCTTTACCCTGAAAGAACGCCTTAAATGGCAGAGCCTTTTCGGGGTGGTGTACGGTTTCTCAAACCTGGTCGGCCCGACCATTGGAGGTTTACTGACCGATCACGGCCCGGTCCTGGGCGACATCGTGACCGATTCGACCCGGTGGCGCTGGGTCTTCTACATCAATTTACCGGTTGGTTTGCTGGCCCTGGTTGGGTTAGTCCTTTACCTGCCGACCAACCGCCAGACCTTTCACACCCAGTACCGGGGTTGGGCTGCTTTTCGCCGGATTGATTTCGTAGGGGCTATCCTGATTGCCGCCGCGACTGTCTGCTTGTTGCTTGGCCTGACCTGGGGCAGCAACCAGGACTTTGCATGGGATTCGGTCCAGGTCCTGAGCATCCTGGGGGCGGCGGCGGTCTTGTTCATCCTCTTTGTCGTGGTCGAACGGTTCGCCCTTGAACCAATTATCCCATTTGAGCTGTTCCGCAACCGCAACTTTACTCTTTCGGCAGTTATTTCCCTGTTGCAATTTATGGCTCTGGTGGGATTGATTATCTATATGCCTCTCTACCTGCAAGGTATTCTTGGCGAATCGGCTACAAGTTCGGGGGAAGTAATTACCCCGTTTACGCTTAGCTCGGTGGTTGGCGCAATGGTTGGCGGGATTTTGATGACCAAAATTAAGAAGTTCAAGGGTATTACCATCGTCGGGGCGGTTACTATGTTAATCGGGGTCTTTTTGCTGAGCCGGATGGATTCGAATACCAGCCTGTGGGTTGCCATCATCTTTATGATTATCACCGGGTTAGGGGTAGGTCCGTTCTTTAGCATTTTGACCCTGATTGCCCAGAACGCCGTTCCCCGTTCCAAACTGGGAGTCGGCACCGGGTCGGCCCGTTTCTTCGGCCAACTAGGTGGCGTCCTGGGTGTAGCGGTGGTCGGGACGGTTGTTAACAACACCTTAAGTAGCGAACTTGGCAACCGCCTTCCGACGGCAGCCCACCAGTTACCGCCCCAGGTCCTTGACCTGGCGACCAACCCGCAAGCCCTGGTCAACCCGACCTACCATGCCACGGTGGTCCAGGCTGTTACCGGAGCCAATCCGCAAGCCCAGGGGCTTCTCGACCAGATTTTCAGCGCCCTCAAAATGGCGTTCGAGACCGCTATCCAGCAGGGTTTCCTTGCTGTCCTGGTTATGAGCGTGCTGGTGGTAATCGGCACTTTGTTCTTCAAAGATGTATCGCTGGTGGATGAAGCTTCTCTTGAAGCCGAGGCCGAAATCGAGGAGGAAAAAAGCGTTACCGTTAGCGCAGTCTAGCCTGAATTATTGAAAAGGGCCTGCCAGAGACGGCGGGCTCTTTTTTATTGCCCGGTAGTAAAACGGATTTCGATTTTCTTCCACAAAATATTGCTGCGGAACTTATTAAAATTAAATGTCAGGTTCAAATCGCCCTGGTTGCTTGTGGATAGGGGCAGGTAAAAATGGTACTGGTGCGGTTTGCCGTCAGCGGCGAGTTCAAAGGGTTGCTGGAAAGGTGAGGTTTGGCCCTTAAATGTCATCATTAAATCGCTAAAAATCTGGGGCTGCTGGAAATCAAAATCAACATAATTTGTAAAAATAAGCTCAAGTCCGGTAGAGTTTGCCCGGGCCTTCAAAGTTGGGCTGGTCAGGGAAAGGCTGGTCTTTTGCCAGCCGGTTTGCAGGTAAAGACCCTCCCCCTGCTGGCAAACGGTGTTGCCCTGGGTAGGTGTAAACTGCCATGCTCCGGCCTGGCAGTCTTCAAAATTCCAGGTTTGCGTACCATTGGTCTCCAGGCCGGGGCTGGTTTCTTGCCCGGTGGAAAGGCTGTAACCGAAAAGATAAGCCGGGGCAGGGTTTGCGGCAAACCGTACGAACCAGACCCGGCCCTGGCCCGCTTTTGCATAATCTACAAGCTGGTCAGGGAGACGCCTGGTGCCTTTTATTCCCGAACCGAGCAGCAAAGTGGAGGCCTCATCGAGGCCGTTCCGCCAGATATAAGCGCCCTGGTAACTGTCCGGCAAACCTTCGTAGTAAATGTAATCACCCGGTTGGAAGGGCAAACCGGCCTGCTGTAGCTGTTCGAAGGTGGCTCTGGCTTCTGACCCGGCCTCCAGCCAGGGAGAAAAAGCCAGGAATAACCCGGTTACATAAATCAAGCCAGGAATCAAAATAAAAAATACTTTTTCATTTTTGAAAGCTGTGCTTCTCGAAACCTTTGGAGTTTTTGGCCTTGTTTCGCCCGTCCCGACTGCCTGGTTACCAATGGGTTGTAGCCTTAACCGGATTAACAGGGCCAGCACCCAGCAAAACCCGGCAGAAGGCAGGTACAAAAGGCGCGCCTGGCTTAAATCCAACCCCACAGGGACCAGCGTGAGGGCAGGGGCCATCCCCCCATACACCACCAAAAGAGGTAGGGCCAGGGGTTTTATAATTCTTTTTAAGGCGAATTTTTTTAATAAGGGCAGGATTAACCAACCGTAAAATACCAGCAAAAGGCCCGAAAGCAACCCGCCGACCAGCCACCCGGCACTATCAAAATTAAAAGGAAACAAAAGCGGGTGCCATATACCAACCGTCATATTCCAGGGCACATTCAGCCAGCCGCCGTTGCCGTAACTGCCCAGGGTCCCCAGGACGGCAACCCTGATTAGCCAGTAAATGGCTTCAACCACGAAAAAAGGAAGGTATCTTATAACCAGATTTAACCAATTTTTAGCGGAACGCGGCCAGCCGTTGTTAATTAAATCAAACCCCACCAGGATAAAAGGAATTCCGGCTACCGACTCTTTGGAAAAGATTGCCGCCCCAAAAACCGCCAGGGCCGCACCATAAATCCACGCTTTTTTGGTCTCGGCAAAATGAAGGGTTAAAACCAGGGCCAGCAGACCGAAGAAGGTTGCCAGCAAGTCGGGCCGCCCGGCCAGCCAGATCACCGGTTCGGTATGGACCGGGGTCAGGGCAAACAAGACCGCCGCTACAAGCCCGGCATATTCGCTTTTGAGATATTTGCGGACCAGCCAGCCTACCAACCCGGCGTTAGCGGCGTGAATGATTAAATTGGTCAGGTGGTAGCCGGGAGCGGATAGACCCCAGACCGCGTAATCAAATTGCCAGAGCAGGTTCGGCAGGGGCCGGTAGAAAAGATTTTGCCAGGTCTGGTAGAAAGGTTTGCCGGTTGCGGCCGGTAAGATGAAACTAAAATCTTCCCCCGTGAACCAGGCTGCCAGGGCGGGCAAAAAAAACACCAGGGCCAGCAACACCGCCAGGCCCCGGCCAAAATACGGCCAGTTTGTTTTCAGGTTTGGAGTGAAAGTTTTAGACAAATTCACCTAAGTTTTAAAAGCCCACAAAAGGCCCACATTGTTAAATACGTGGGAAAGGCACCGCCCAAACCCAGATTGCCAGTGTAAAGGCCAGGCTTCCGGCAATTACGAACAGGTGGAAAATTTCGTGAAACCCGAAAAATCTTGGGAACGGGTTTGGTTTCTTCCGGCCATAAATAACCGCTCCCACCGTATAGAGCAGACCCCCTATAAACAAAAGGCCAATTGCCTCCCAGGCCAGGGCGCTACCCAGCGCCGGTAAGGCCAGAAGACCGACCCAACCCATCGCAATATACAGACCGGTCCGGAAGGTCCTGGGCACTTTGGTGGTAAAGATTGCCAGGACAATCCCGCCCGCTGCCAGCAGCCAGATGGTTATCAAAAGAGCGGGCCGGACCCACCCGTGCAGCATGTTAAAACAAATCGGGGTGTATGTCCCGGCAATTAGCAAGAAAATATTGGCATGGTCGATACTACGTAAGACTCGGCCCGCCGGTCCGCCCCAATTCCCGATGTTATAGATGGCGCTTACCGAATATAAAATTATCATACTCAGGCCAAAAATTAACATTGAAAAGAGCCGGGGCAGGTCGTGGGCGCTCCGCCAGCACAAGCCGATCGTAAGCCCAACAGCCCCAAGAGATGCGACCGCGTGGGACCACCCCCGTAACAGGGGTTTGACGTTCTCAATGTTGAAAAGTTCATGTTTATGGTTGGAATTTTGAGCTGGCACGTTTCGGGTCTCCTGCTGGATAAGGTGGGCCGGTTAGACCAAACCTGGTAGTAATATTGTGTTTTGGAAAATTAAATTCAATCTTAAGACACCCGGTTTTTGCCCAATGTTTCGCTCAATAAATGCTTATTATATTTTACAACGGAAGAAAGGAAAAATCCAAAACTGGCTTTTGACCCGAGAAATTTCTCTTAAATTCAGATGTTTATCCTTCCGCTAAACCAGCGGTTTCTATCATTTAATTAAAATTTTACCGGTCCTATTTACCTCGTAGTACCAATAGAACAGGTTCTGAGTCCCATAAACACAACAAGGTACTATTTAAGAAAAGTTAATACCGTATTAAAATGTGGCAAGAAATTAATACCATTGTAACGTAAAAGGGTTTTAAATCCCGGTTCTGGGATTGTGGTAGTTTGGTTGCATAACCTTGTACTTACAGTTTCCCGCAACAATTGAATAAAATTATAAAAGTTTTGAAGTTATTGCACCGGTATGTGGTTCTACTCGAGTTTTTGCCAACTTTGAACCCTAAAATTATCTCCGGTAAACCCGAAGATAATCTTGGCTGAAGTAATTTTTAGAATGTTAGCTTGCATACAGGATTAAAAACGAAATGAACGCCCTGATTTCATTCCAGGGATTGCCAAAGACGCAATCCAGAGCTAACGCTTTTATCTCGGTGATGCTTGTCCTGGGCACTTTACTCCCCGCCCTGGCTTTTCCGCTTACCCGGCTAAATCTACAACCTTTATTGTTGTCTTTGGCCGGGACCCATCCCGAAACCAATATAAGTGTGATAGTTCAAAAAGCCTCCGGTGATAATTCCCTTGAACAGGCCGTCAGCAGCTTTGGAGGAACCATTACTGCCGAACTTCCTTTCATCAATTCGTTCGGAGCCGAACTTCCGGCTAAAGCCGTCCCTTCGCTGGCGAGCCAACCCGGTATCCGCTGGGTTTCCCTGGATGCCCAGGTTGTGAAGACAGGCTACACCCGGTCTTGCACAGATTGTGTGGATACCACCGCCGTCACCAACTATACCCACGCCATCAACGCGGACCAGGTCTGGAATAATAACACCGGGACCGCCGCATGGCTGCAAGGGCAGGGTATTGGGGTGGCGGTCCTTGATAGCGGTATAAACTCCGGGATGTACGATTTCACCGACCCAAGAGGGAATAACCGGGTAGTGGGCCAGACCCTGGCTAACCGCAATCCGCCGAATATTACCGACCAGAACGGTCACGGCACCCTGGTCGCGGGGGTAATCGGCAGCAACGGCAAAGGCTCGAATGGAGCCTATCCTGGGGTAGCGCCCCAGGCCCAACTTGTAAATGTCAAGGTCAGCGACGATAACGGCGCTTCCTCGGCCCTGGATGTCCTGGTAGGTTTGCAGTGGATTTACCAGAACCGCTATAGATATAACATCAAGGTTGTCAACATTTCTTTTAACAGTACTGTTGCCCAATCCTACACGGTTGACCCACTGGATATGGGGGTTGAAGCCCTCTGGTTGAGTGGGATAACCGTAGTGGTTTCCGCGGGAAATAATGGTTCGGCTAATTTATTCGCCCCGGCCAACGACCCCTTTGTAATTACCGTCGGCGCGGTCAATAACACCGGCACCACCGACAACCCGGATTGGGTTACTGCTCCCTTCTCGGCTTATGGCACCGACGAGACCGGCGGCGCAAAACCCGACCTGGTGGCGCCTGGCACCCACATCATAAGCGGTATAGCCAACCCGAATGTCCTGGTGGCCCGGTTACACGGCAGCAACCTTGTGGGTAGCAACTACATGACCGTCGCTGGAACCTCTTTCTCAGCGCCGATGGTTGCCGGGGCCGCCGCTCTCTTACTGCAAGCAAACCCAAAATTGACTCCTGACCAGGTAAAATATCGCCTCAAAGCAACGGCCCTCTCCGGCACGCCCAAAGGCAGTTGGGATAACCGCACCGGCTGGACCGATTTTGACCCTACCACTGATGGCGCCGGGTTTTTGGATGTCCAGGCCGCAATTGCTCAGGACGGCCTCAACGACAAAGCCAATGTCGGGATTATGCCTAACCTGTTGCTCCTGACCGCCTTGACCCAGAGCAACCAATCTCCTGTGGCCGGTTCGTCAGTAAATTGGAGCAGCGTTAATTGGTCGTCAGTGAATTGGAGCAGTGTCAACTGGTCCTCAGTCAACTGGTCGTCGGTGAATTGGAGCAGCGTCAACTGGTCGTCGGTGAACAATTACAGCGATAATTGGGACAATTAGGCAGGTTTTTTTGCCAAAGTCGTCAAATAAGAAAGGCCAACCTGACAGGCTGGCCTTTCTTCATGAGCCATAAAGAAATCCCACCAATATATAAACTTTAATAATGAGAGGTGCCAATCCTTCTAAAATAGGTCCAGTATCTGAGAAAGATTTACTATTGCAGTATACATAACTAGGGGCCAAAATAGAGTAAGCTGGCTAATCAAATCCTTGCCCTGAAAGAGAAACTGAATGCTTGACCAGAGCATAAATGCTGCCAAAATAACAAAATTAAGTCAGATTGATTATGAGTGGTTGATTCAAATTGCCCTGAAATTAAACCTCAGTAATAGCATTGACTATATTTACGAGTTAATTGTCTACCAATCGGCCAAACTGCTCAATGCCGACCGGGTCAGCCTCTTTTTAATTGATAATGATTCCCATGAGGTTTATACCCACCTTGGTATGGGCCTGGAAGGCAAAGAAATTCGCCTGCCCATGGGCCGGGGAGTAGCCGGGACAGTGGCTTTTACCGGCCAGCCTATCAATATTACTGACGCCGAACTTGACCCTCGCCCGGTCCGTAACTATTTCGGGTATGCCACCAAAACCATCCTGGCAGTCCCACTCAAACTCAATGGCACGACCATTATTGGAGTAGTCCAGGCTCTAAACAAGGCCGATGGGCCTTTTGACGAGCGGGATGAACGGGTGCTGGAAATCCTGTGTAGCCTGGCAGGAGTCGCCCTGGAACGGGCCAATTCCATCCGCGAAAAAGAAGCCCTGGATGAAAAGATGATTTACCAGGCCCAGCACGACCTCGAAACCGGCCTGCCTAACCGGGCTTTGCTACTTCAAAGGTTAAGCCTGGACCTGGAGGAGGCCAAACGCCGCCAGCATGAACTGGCCGTTTTGATGATTGACCTGGACCGCTTCAAGCTGATAAACGATTCGCTTGGTCATGAAGTTGGCGACGAACTACTCAAGCAAGTGGCTCACCGTATCAAGACCAGCGTCCGCATGAATGACCTGGTAACCCGCTTGGGCGGCGATGAATTCGTCATTGTCCTTTCGAAAATTAAAAGCCGCCAGGACGTGGGCAAAGTCGCCCAGAACCTGTTAAAAGCCATCCAGCGCCCTTTTTACGTGGATGGTACGGAGCTTTTTGTAACGGGCAGTATCGGGATAAGTATGTACCCGAACCTGGGAAAGTCCGTCACCGAGCTTATCCGCCAGGCCGATAACGCCATGTACCGGGTAAAGGCCCAGGGGAAAAATAATTACCAGTTTTTTGCCGAGGAAATGAGCGACATCGAGTTGCGGCGCCTTTCCCTGGTGACCCAACTCCACAAAGCCCTCGAATTCGAGGAATTGATGCTCTTTTACCAACCCCAGCTAAACCTTCAAAATGGCAAACTGGTGGGTATGGAAGCTCTCCTGCGCTGGAAGCATCGAGAACTGGGGATGATTTCCCCGGCTGAGTTTATCCCCCTGGCCGAGGAAACCGGGTTGGTGGTGCCAATTGGCAACTGGGTCTTAAACGACGCTTGTAAACAAACCAAAAAATGGCAACTGGCCGGGTTTCCACCGGTTAGAATGTCGGTCAATGTCTCGGCGGTCCAATTTAACCGGAACGATTTTATCGGGGTCGTTCGGGAGGCTTTGCATGCCAGCCAGCTTGACCCCCAATACCTCGAACTTGAACTGACTGAAGGTCTCTTGTTACAGGATATCCAGGGTGCGGCGGCCAAACTTAAAGAATTAAAAAAACTTGGCGTGTATATCGCTATTGATGATTTCGGGACCGGTTATTCGTCTTTGCGTTATCTCAAACAGTTACCGATTGATACCCTGAAAATAGATCAATCATTTATCCGGGATATGCGAATATACGACCCGGCCAAAGGTAAAGATAAAGCCCTGGTCGAAGCCATAATTATGCTGGGTCATAACCTGGGTATGAATATCATTGCCGAAGGTGTAGAATTACAGGAACACGTAGATTTTCTGCGGGATAGCAAGTGTGAAGAAATCCAGGGTTATATATTCTGTAAACCAATACCTGCTCTTGAAATAGAAACCTTTATGGCCCAGGGTGGGCCGGGGGAGAGGCTTTCGGCTACCTTGTTAAATAACCACCCCGGCAAGCCGGGGCTGGTCGAAAAGGCCGGTTGACTTCCCTGAACAACCTAAACCTGATTAGCAGGAGTGCGAATGAGTATTCGCCGGGATGAGAGGATAACTTTTCTTTTCAGCGAAATTGAAGACAGCGCAGCGCTCTGGCAGCAAAATCCTTATGGCATGCAAAAAGCCATGGTTGTTTACGATTCCATTTTTCACCTGGCCCTCACCAGACACGGTGGAACCATTTTTAAGACTATCGCCAGTTCCACCTATGCGGCCTTCAAAACCGCCCAGGCCGCCCTTGCCGCCGCTATCCAGGTCCAAAAGGCTCTTGCAGGGGTAAATTGGGAAGATTTCCCCCTGAAAACAGGTTTAATACTCCACAGCGCCGAATGTACCCGCTATGACGGTGAATTTATTGGTGCGCCGGTCAAACGAGCGTCCCATATCCTGGCGGCGGTCCATGGCGGCCAAACCCTGCTATCCCAGGCCACTCGCTCCCTTTTAACCACTTGGCCGGAACCTGGCCTGGAATTCATCAACCTGGGAGAACAACGGCTCGAAGATTTAATCCAGCCCGAAACCCTTTACGAACTGGTCATACCCGGTCTACCTACCGGATTCCCGCCGGTCAAAACCTTAAACAACCTGCCGAATAACCTGCCCCAACAACCGGATGTCCTTGTTGGCCGCGAGCAGGAATTAGAGGCGGTCCAGCGGCTTTTGCGCAAGCCGGAAGTACGGCTGGTAACTTTCATGGGTTTGGGTGGAACCGGCAAGACTCGTTTAAGCTTGCAAGTCGGGGCCAGTTTACTGACCGAATTCAAAGACGGGGTTTTCTTTGTAGATTTATCCCCGGCCCGAAACCCGAACCAGGCCCTGGTAGAAATTTCAAAAGCCCTTAATTTGCAGGAAGGCGGTGGGGGTCGCCTGATAGAAAACCTCAAACGGTTTCTCTACCAGCGCCAGATGTTATTAGTCCTCGATAACTTCGAACAGGTTATCTCGGCGGCGGACCTTGTTAACGAACTCCTGTCGGCGGCTCCCCAGCTAAAAATCCTGGTGACGAGCCGTATCTTGCTCAGGCTGTACGGTGAACACGAATTTCCCGTGCCGCCCCTGGCCCTACCGAACCTCTACCATCTGCCGCCCCTGGAAGAATTGCGCCTTTATTCGGCAATTGACCTGTTTGTCCAGAGGGCCCAACTGGTGCAGCCTGACTTCGAGTTGAACCAGGCGAACGCCTCCATTGTGGTCAATATCTGCGCCCAGTTAGACGGCTTACCCCTGGCGATTGAACTTGCCGCCGCCAAGATAAAGAGTTTAACACCCCAGGCCTTACTTGATAACCTGGCCGACCGCTTTGGCCTTCTAATATTAACCGGGGGTTCGACCAACCGCCCTCTCCGCCAGCAAACCCTGCGTTATGCGATTGAGTGGGGCTACGACTTATTGCAAGAGGAAGAAAAACTCCTTTTCGACCGGTTAGGGGTCTTTTCCGGGCCTTTTTCTCTGGAAGCGGTCGAAGACATCTGTAACCGCGATTTTGAAGCAGGCCGGGATACCTGGCTCGATGCCCAGGAAATCCTCACGACCCTTATAAATTCCAGTTTTATCAAAGCCCTTGACACCGAAGGCGGCGAGGATTATCCCAACATGATTATGCTGGATACCTTGCGCGGCTTTGCCCAGGAGCGGTTGGAGGCCAGCGGGGAGTACCCGGCCATTCGTCAGGCCCATCTCCAATATTTTATGCGGGAGGTCGAAATGGCCGAGCCGCACCTGAACGGCCCGGAGCAGGTCCGCTATTTACGTCTTTTGGAAAAAGAGCATCCCAACCTCCAAGCCGCCCTCGATTGGGGCATTACCTCGAATGACGGGCAGGCCCTGAAAATGGCCCTGACCCTCGCCGGGTCATTGTGGCGGTTCTGGCAGGTACGCGGTTACCTGACGGAAGGCCGGCGCTGGCTTGAAAGCATCCTGCAAAAAATCGACGAATCTAACCAAATCCTCCAACCGGCAGCCATGGCGAAGGCTCTACACGCGGCGGCGGTGCTGGCTTCCATTCAGGGTGACTACCAGCAAGCGGTCGGTCTTTACGGGCGGAGCCTCTCACTGCGACGCCAGATGCATGATGTGGCCGGGATAACTTCGTCTTTGAATAACCTGGGGATTATTGCCCTCTACCAGAACGATTTCGACCAGGCCACCATCTTTTTAGAGGAAAGCCTGGAACTTCGCCGCAATTCCGGTGATAAGTGGGGCATCTGTAATACCCTGACCAACCTGGCGAACGTGGCACTGGCCCAGGGAGATTTTACCCGTGCCGAAACTTTCCTGGAAGAAAGCCTTGTCCTTGCCCGCGAACTTGAGGATAAACGCAGTATTGCGATCTGTCTTTACAACCTGGGCAATATCGCCCTGAATTATAACAATATCCCCAAGGCGGCGGCATCCTACTATGAAAGTTTCCGTTTACGGCTGGAATTGGGCGATAAAATGGGTTTGACCGAAACAATAGAAGGGTTAGCCGCCATCGCCGGGGTAGAAGCCGACCCGGTTGGAGCGGCCCAGTTATACGGGGCGGCTTTGCATTTGCGCGAGGAATTGGGCGCTCCCTTCGAACCCCACGACCGTCCTATTTACGAACGGTTCGAAGGACAAGCCCGCGCTCAGATCGGAGAAGATGCCTTTGCCGCCGTCCTCAGGCAAGGGCGGGAAATACCTTTCGAACAGCTAATCCAGACAATTACTAAAAGAGGCTCTAAACTCGACCCAAAATTTGACCTACCCCGTTAAACCCTCATTATGGTTAATCCTGCCTACATAAATCAAAAGAAGAAAAACTTCTCGCCAAAAAATAAATAAGCAACAAAGCCTACATCTAAACCGTTTCCGTTTCAAAGACCTTGAAATTATGGTTTTTGTTAAAGGAGCAAGTTGAATGGGAAAAAGCCGGACGGTTTTACTGGTAGTTTTACTGGCCGCGTTACTGGCTGGCTGTGCCGATTCCTCAAACACAACCGCCCGGGGGGCCGCAAGTGTCGCCACCCCCGTGCCAACTATAAGGACTTCCATTGCAAGAGATGAGCTGGCATATCCCGGTGCACAATGGCTTTTGGATAAAGAGGTATTTCCTGACGGATTACCTGCTGGTTTTGAAAATAGTTTGTTTGGGGCTTTTGTTACTAAAGATGGCCTGGCACAGGTGCGGGATTTTTACCAGAAACGCCTGGTAGATTTGGGTCTTGGTTATGAACCCGGCTATGGCTGTCTCCAACCGGGAACCTGCCAGAAAATTTACCAGCTTGATGGCGATATTATCGAATGTACAGCCGACAAAAATTATTGTGGTACAACTTACCAGTTTAACTTCTTTCTAATTGACCGGGAGGCAGCCTCCCAGGACGACACAAACCACGTAGTTCCCGAAAGCTTCTATACTCTGGCTAAAATGGGCCAAACCTTTGTCATTTTTGGCGGCGGAACCTACAGTCCTTTAGTAACACCTCCAGCCAATCCAACTACCGCCGGGGTCCCAGATAGCAAAATTACCACTTCTGTGGATAAATAACTAAAAAAAGGCACCTAAAACTTTAAATTATGATTAAATCCACAATATCGGTAAAAATTTAATAGTCAAACTGCCTAAAGAGTAGTATATTTATGGGAAAGCCGGTTTGAGTTCAGTTGAGTTCAAAACCGGTGGCACGCTCTTTGTTAAAAACAGAGGGTTAGAGTTCGTTTTTAGGGTTAAAAACTCTTTCCCCGGCGTGTAGGTTAGCCGGACGGGGCCTATAGGCTATTCACTTGTTTACCAAAATTAAATCACAAGGAGGACTCTACAATGGAGTTTTATAGCGTGAAGCACCGCAAAAAGGTTGAGGTTAGTGACAAAGATATTCGCAAAAAGACCTATGGCGAAGGCACTTCCTTACGCTATGCGGCGGTGGCCTCCACCAACGTTGACGGCGATAAGGTCAACCTGACCAAGTTCATCAACAAGGCGACCTACGATGGACTCAATGTACCCGAAGATAAAGGCAAATAAGCTAAAATTTGCCAGGAAAACCCGGTTTAACTTTTTGTGAGTTAACCGGGTTTTTTGTTTTTTTGAAAAAGAGAATTATAAAGGTTCTTTTGAAATTCTTTTGAGAGTATAACTTTCGAAAGCAATTGACAGTAATTCAAAAGAATGTTATAACCTATTTATACAGTCGTTTGTAGAAACACCAACTTTTCGAAATCCAGGGATAAACATATGGCCCAGGAAGCCGTCTTTACCGGTCGAAATCTAAATGAACGCCGCCGCCAGTTGCTTCAACTTCTGGAAGAACGCCAGCAACTGACAGTGCGCGAAATCAGCCAGGCTTTGAATGTTTCTGAAGTAACCGTCCGGCAGGATTTGATTGCCCTGGAAAAAGAAGGTTCCCTACAAAGGACCTGGGGTGGGGCTGTTTTACCGGTGCCCGGGCGCAAAGAAGGTACTTTTGCCTCCCGCCTGGAAATCCAACGCCTGGAAAAGCAGGCCATGGCAGCCGCCGCCGTCGAACTGATAGAAGACGGCGACACGGTCCTGCTCGATGCCAGTACAACCGCTTTCGCCATCGCCCAACGTATCCGCGAACTCAAAAAGAACCTGTACGTTATAACAAATGGCCTTTATGCCGCCCTCGAACTTGCCAGCAACCCTTCCCTGACCGTTATCAGCCTGGGAGGGATTGTGCGCGGCGAAACAGGTTCACTGGTCGGAACACTTGGCGAACAGATGTTAGGCCGCCTTTATGCCGGGAAAGGGTTTTTCTCGGCCCAGGGTCTGACCTTGCAGCAGGGTTTGAGCGAGAGCAATATCCAGGAAGCCCAGCTAAAAGCCCTGATGGTCCAGCACACTCAGCAGGTTATTGCGGTCCTGGACAGCACCAAACTGGGCCAGACTTCTTTCTCGACCTATTGCCCGTTCAACCGGGTTGACCGGTTGATTACCACCGGGAACGGGGCAGGTGAACGCAGCCAGCTTTTCCTGGAGAACGGACTAGCCGTTACAATCGTTTAGTAGACCAAAAGGACCGGAATGCAAAGAATTGCTTTTTTGATGAAGCTAAAAGCCGGGCGCGAGGAAGAATACTTGCGCCGGCATAACGAAATCTGGCCGGAGATGCTCGAAACCCTCAAAAAGGCCGGTATCAGCAACTACAACATTTACCTGAACGGTTTGCAACTAATCGCCACCCTCGAAGTCGAAAACTTCAATTACATGACTGAATACCTGGCTAACGACCCAACGGCGGCCCGTTGGGAAGAAAGCATGAAAGAAAACATCGAGCGAGATGTGGACCCGGAGAAGAACTTTCCGGCTCTGTTACCTCAAATGTTTCATATGGACTGACGGCAAGCTGACAAAAAAGGAGTTTGTTTTATGCAAAAGTTAACGGAGCTTAACCACAAAGCCGGGTACGAACTCCTGGCCGAAACCCTGGACGCCCAGGGTATTTCCGTCGAAAAGGTAAAAGACGCCCTCAAAAACCAGAAAATCGAAACGGCCAGTTGGGCTTTTGCCAATAGCGGCACCCGTTTTAAGGCTTTCCCCCACCCCGGCGCGGCGGTAACTACCGACCAGAAAATAGACGATGCTGCAATGGTCAACCGCCTGACCGGGGTTGCTCCCACCGTCGCTCTGCATATCCCGTGGGATGTGCCGAAGGACGGCGACTACTTGGCGATGAGCCAGTACGCCACCAGCCGAGGAATTAAACTTGGCACCATCAACTCGAACGTCTTCCAGGACAACGCCTACAAGCTCGGCTCGGTCGGAAACCCGAACCCGGCCACCCGCGAAATGGCTCTCGACCACATCTTCGAGTGCTGCGACATTATCACCAAGGTCCACAGCGATGCCCTGAAACTCTGGTTCGCGGACGGTACCAACTATCCAGGCCAGGACAGTTTGCGAGGGCGCAAACACCGGATGGAAGAAGCCCTCAAAACCATTTACGACCGGTTGCCTGCCGGTGCCCGGATGCTGCTTGAGTACAAGTTCTACGAACCGGCCTTCTACAGCACCGACGTACCTGACTGGGGCACCTCCTACGGGATGTGTTTGAAACTGGGTGAGAAAGCCCAGGTAGTGGTAGACCTCGGTCACCACGCCCACGCCGCCAATATAGAGCAAATTGTCTCCTTCCTGCTCGATGAAGGCAAGCTCGGCGGGTTCGACTTCAATGACCGTAAATACGGCGACGACGACCTGATGGTCGGCAGTATCAACCCCTACCAGTTGTTTTTGATTTATCACGAGTTGGTCGGGGCTGAATATAGCGACCACGCCGTAGCCTCGCGCAACGCCAAACAGGTTGCCTACATGCTCGACCAATGCCACAATATCGAAGGCAAAATCGGGGCAATCATTTACTCAGTCATGAACTGCCAGGAAATATACGCCAAGGCTTTGCTGGTGCAGCACGATAAACTGGCCCAGGCCCAGGCAGCGGGAGAAGTCCTCGAAGCGCATCGTCTGCTAACCGAAGCTTACCGGGTGGACGTGCGGCCTCTGCTGGCCCAGGTCCGCGAAGAAATGGGCCTCGCGACCGACCCCCTGGCGGCATACCGGGCCAGCGGCTATGAGGAAAAGATTCAGAAGGAACGCGGGTTAGCAGCTACCAGCGGCGGTTTCCAGTAAAAATTTTTCAGGAGAGAATAACTGATGTCAACTATCGAAGAAACGCTGCGTATCCCGAAGAACAGGTGGGATGACGCGGCGGCCCAGCAGAACCCGGCCCTGGAAGGGCTGGTTTACCGCTCAAACCTGCTGGGTAGTGACCGTACAATCGCCAATATTTACGGTTGTAACACCTCTTGCAAGCGGGTTGAACTCGACCATATGGGTCGACCTACCGAAGTTTTGTGGGTCAAGGGTTCCGGTAGCGACCTGGCGACTGTGACCGAAAAAGGATTTGCCGGGTTAAGATTGGCGGAACTGCTCCCGTTGGTCGAGCGGGAGAGCATGAGCGACGAGGATATGATTGATTACCTCTCCCACAGCACCTTTGCCCTGGGACGGCCTCGCCAGTCCATCGAAACCCTGTTGCACGCCTTCTTCCCGGCCAAACACGTTGACCACACTCACCCCGACGCGATTATCAGCCTCTCCTGCGCCCCCAACGGTAAAGAGCTTTGCGAACAAATCTGGGGGGAGAAATTGGTCTGGGTGGATTACACCCGGCCAGGCTTTTTGCTCAGCAAGTGGGTCGGAGAAGGGGTGCGGGCCAACCCGAAAGCCGAACTGGTGGTCCTCGCCAAACACGGCTTGCTCACCTGGGGCGAAACCGCCCAGGAATGTTACAACCAGACCATCAAAATTTTGCAGGAAGCCGAAAGCTTTATCGCTGCCCACCGGGGCGACCGCAAAATCTTCCCCGGCCTGGATATTCCCCCGGTTGCGGAGGACGAATGCCACCACGTCTTGCAGGGTATTATGCCGCCTTTACGAGGCACTCTCAGCACCCGCCAACCGGCTATCCTCGAATACGATAAAGCCCAGGACGTCCTGGATTTTGTGGGGACCGCCGAAGCTAACCAACTTTCCCAGCTTGGCGTGGCTTGCCCCGACCACCTGGTTCACACCAAACGCCAGCCTCTTTTCGTAAACTGGAAACCCGAAGAAGGGATTGACGCCCTTAATCAGAAGCTGAAAGTCGAACTGGAAGCGTATGTCTCGCGCTACCAGGAATATTTCACGACCTTTGCCCAGCCGACCGACAAGATGTTCGACCCCTACCCGCGGGTTATCCTGATACCGGGTATCGGTATGATTAACGCCGGGGCGGACGCGCTTCTTGCCAATGTGAGCGGGCAACTTTATCACCGGGCCATCCGGGTCATCGAAGGCAGCCTGACCTTTGGCGGTTTTGAAGCCCTGAAGCCGGACGAAGTCTTCAAGGTCGAATACTGGCCGCTCGAAATCTACAAACTCAGCCTCAAACCACCCGCGCGCGAACTGGAAGGTAAGGTCGCGGTCGTGACCGGCGGGGCCAGCGGCATCGGGCGAGCGACAGCCCGGCGTTTAGCCCAGGACGGCGCTCATGTGGTTATTTTCGACATAAATTTGGAAGGTGCCCAGAAAGTAGCGGACGAACTTTCTGCCAAACATGGGTACCGGCGCGGTATGGCCGTCCATTGTAATGTTACCAGCGAAGAAGCCGTCACCGAGGCTTTCGCCAGGGTTGTAGAGGCTTATGGCGGGGTAGACATCGTGGTTAGTAACGCTGGTATCGCTATCAGCGCCCCCATCGAGGATACCTCTATCGAAGACTGGAACAAGACCTTCGATATTTTAGCGAAAGGTTACTTCCTGGTCAGCCGGGCCGCCTTTAAGGTTTGGAAGGCCCAGGGTATGGGCGGCAACCTGATTTATGTCGCCAGCAAGAACAGTCTGGCCGCCGGGAAGAACGCCGCCGCCTACAGCGCCGCGAAAGCCGCCGAACTCCATATGGCGCGCTGCCTGGCCGAGGAAGGCGGGGCCGCCGGAATCCGGGTCAACACGGTTTTGCCGGATGGCGTTATTGAAGGTAGTTCCATCTGGGACGCCGGGTGGCGCAATGCCCGTGCCGCCGGGTACGGAATCAAACCGGAAGAGTTGGAAGAATATTACCGCAAACGTACCACGCTCAAGGTCAATGTCTTCCCGGAGAATATCGCCGAGGCCATCAGTTTCTTTGCCGGGCCGCGTTCGAGCCGGACAACCGGTGGAGTTTTGACCGTGGATGGTGGGGTGGTGAATGCCTACGTCCGGTAAGCAGTAGTCAGATGGCAGAAGCCAGTAGTCAGAAAGAAGTGACACATCTACGGGCGTATACTGATTACTGGCTAGTGGCCTCTGCCTACTAAATATTTAATCACCCCGAAGGGACTAACGCCTGGGAAATGTTCCCGGTATTGTCTGTTCGGGGTTTTTACTGACTACTGGCCTCTTGATATTGACTACTTATTTTTAATGCGATGGAGCAAATAACTGTGCTTGAAGTAGTGGCTTTTGACCTGGGGGCAAGCAGCGGGCGGGCTTTGCTGGGTCGCCTGGACGGCGATACCCTGAGTTTTCGGGAGATTCACCGCTTCCCAAACGACCCGGTGCAGGTCGGCAACCGCCTCCACTGGGATATTTTACGGCTCTGGCACGAAATCAAGCAGGGCTTAATCAAAGCCCGCCAGCAGAGTGCAGGCCAACTCGCCAGCCTGGGGATTGATAGCTGGGCGGTCGATTTTGGTCTGCTGGCCGAAAACGACGAACTTTTAGGGAACCCCTACCATTACCGGGACAACCATACCAACGGGGTCATGCAAAAGGTCTGGCAGGAAGTTTCCCAGGCCGAGATTTTCAAAAGCACCGGTATCCAGTTTTTAACTTTTAACACTGTTTACCAGTTGTATGCCCTTAAAGAGGCCGATTCACCGCTCCTGGCGAATGCCAGGACACTCTTGCTGATTCCCGAATTGCTCCGTTTCTGGCTGACCGGCAAAAAGTTGAGCGAATGGACCAACGCTTCGACCACCCAGTTTATGAGCGCGACCAGCCCCGAATGGGCTTCAACTTTGCTGGCAAAACTCGACCTACCGGGTGAAATCCTGGCCCCTCTGGTTCCGCCGGGAACACTTGTCGGTGATATTTTACCGGAAATAAGCAGGGAAACCGGTATTGCGGTTTTGCCGGTTGTGGCGGTCGGGGAACACGATACGGCTTCGGCGGTGGCGGCGGTCCCGGCAGAGGAGACACCTTTTGCCTATATCAGTTGCGGCACCTGGTCGTTAATCGGCACCGAAATCCGTGAGCCAGCCCTGAGCGACAAAGCCCTGGAATTTAACGTGACCAACGAACGGGGAGTTGACAATACTTTCCGCTTGTTAAAGAATGTTACAGGACTGTGGTTGACCCAGGAATGTTATAGGACCTGGCATAAGGCCGGGATTAGCATTTCCTACGAGCAAGAAGCCGGGCTAATTGCTGAAACTGCGGCGTTCCGCTCGTTTATTGACCCTGACCACACTATGTTTGCAGCACCGGGAGATATGCCCGAACAAATCCAAAAATATTGCCGCCAGACCGGCCAACCGGTGCCGGAAACTCCGGGTGAGATATTGCGCTGTATCTATCAAAGCCTGGCCCTGAAGTACCGCCTGGTCCTCGAACAAATCGAGGAACTAAGCATGCATCAATTCAAAAACTTACATATGGTCGGCGGTGGCATCCAAAACCGGTGGCTGTGCCAGGCTACGGCGGATGCGACCTGTAAAACGGTCCTGGCCGGACCCACTGAGGCCAGCGCTATCGGTAACGTCATTGTCCAGTTCCTGGCTCTCGGCCAGTTTAAGACCCTGGCTGAAGCGAGGGCGGCGGTCCGGCGCAGTTTTCCGCCCGAAATTTACCAGCCCCAGGATACCGGGGCCTGGGATATCGCTTACCAGACATTTCGCCAGATAATAGATAAAAGACTATGAGTGAAACCAATCTGACTAACAACTTTTTGAAAACACGGTTTGTCGAACGGGCTACCAAGGCCGGGGCGACCGTCCTCGAAGTGAACGGACTGGCCGGGGCTGCCCAGGCTATCGCCGAAACCATCAAAACAAAGGGTGAGGGGCCGCTGGTTGCCACGCCGGACCTGCTCGAAGAGACGGGCCTGACGGGCCTCCTGCCCCTGGAGCCAGCCGTGGACGAGTTCAAGGTGGCCGGGTCGGTGGCCGGTGTTTCGCCGGGCCGCTTCGGGATTGCCGAGACCGGCTCGATTGTCTACGCTGCCAATGCCCGGCTCGACCGTTTAGTGGCGATGTTTTCACCGATTCACTTCGCAATGCTCTACGCTGAAAATATTGTGCCCGACCTGGTAGTGGCCGGGGGTAAAATCCGGGAGTTACAGGTTCAAGAGGGCAGTAAATACGTTTCGTTCGTGACCGGGCCGAGCCGTACCGCCGACATCGAGCGGGTTTTGACCATCGGTGTCCAGGGTCCGAAGGAACTATATATTGTCCTGATAAATGGGGAAACGGAGAGATAACAAGGTGTCCAATCCAATCATCAACCGGGTAGGCAGTCAGGCCGGTCACGGGGAGAGCCAGGGCCACGCCGAAGGCCATATGGAAGATAAACCTGCGCCTTTTAAGCAGCGCTACCGCAAAGCCCTGAATGACAGCCGCCTCAGCCGCAACCTGCTCAATTTTCAAAGAAGCTGGCGGGTCAGCCGGGACGAAACCTTTGCCGAGTTCAAGACTCTGGGCGATAGCGGCGAGAAAGTAGGCCGCCCGCCCCAGGCCACCAGCACCACCGCCGGGAACTTTGTGAGCGAGGCTATGCCCGCCGAAGAATTCAGCGAGCGCGATTTCCAGGCCATGCGCCACAAACTGGCCTCTATCAAAGATAGTGTTATTGACAACCAGGAAGACTATATCAGCCATTTTATCGCCGCTGCCCGCAACAACGGCATTATCGTTTACGAGGCCGAAACCCCCGCCGACCTCAACAACTACGTCCTCGAACTGTGCAAAACCAAAGGGATTACGACCGTCGTCAAAAGCAAGACGATGGTCAGCGAAGAAACCGGCCTGAACCACGTTCTCGAAGCGGAAGGGATTAACCCGGTGGAAACCGACCTCGGGGAGTGGATAGCCCAGTTATCGCACGAACGCCCTTCCCACATGGTTTTGCCGATTATTCATAAAAGCCGCCAGCAGGTCGCGGCTCTCTTTACAAAGGTGACCGGTCGCCCGGTGGACCCCGAAAACGTGACCGAGCAAGTGCGGGTCGCCCGGACTGAGTTGCGCCAGGACTTTCTAAAAGCCGGGATGGGCATTTCGGGGGCAAACGCCCTTATCGCCGAGAGCGGCGCGGTGATGTTCATCGAGAACGAAGGCAACGCCAGGTTGGTGACAACCCTGCCTAAAGTTCACGTGGTGGTAGCCGGGATTGAAAAACTTGTGCCCGATTATGACGCGGCCATGCTCCAACTGCGCCTCCTGGCCCGGAGCGCCACCGCCCAACCGATTACCTCCTACAGCACCTTCCTGGCCGGTCCTTCCGACCCCGGAAAAGAAATGCACCTTGTCCTGCTCGATAACGGTCGTCGCAAGATGCGCGAGTTGCCAGCTTTCAAAGATGCGTTGCGTTGTATCCGCTGCGCCGCCTGTGCCGATGTCTGTCCGCCCTACCAGGTGGTCGGCGGTCACGTCTTTGGCTACATCTATTCGGGGGCAATCGGACTCGTTAACACGCCTTTCCATCACGGCATTGACGCCGCCAAAGACCCGCAAAGCCTGTGTGTCCAGTGTAACGCCTGCGTGACGGTTTGCCCGGTCGAAATCCCCCTGGCCCGCCAGATCCTGGATGTAAGGGCTAAAGTGGTCGAGGAAAAAGGGCTGGTCTGGTACAAAAAACCGGTGTTGTGGCTGTGGCAGCGCCCGAAGACCTTCGATTTGCTGGCCCGCATTGCCGGAATATTGGCGAAACCCATCGGTTCTAAGGGGCTAATCCAACCCACCCGTTGGAAGGTGCTGGGCCGTTCACTCCCCTTGCCCAAATTTGCCAGGACCATGACCGCCTGGCGGAGTCTGCCGGTCCCGGCGGCTAAACCGGGCCGCGACCTGATAAAGCCGAAACTGGCCGCCCCGGTCCAGCCCCCCATAATCCCGAACGGGGCCGCCGGAAAGACCGTGGCTTATTTTATCCAGTGCCTGACCGACCGCCTCTATCCCGATATGGCCGCTTCAACGGTCGAGATTTTCCAGAAACTGGGCTGTAAGGTGGTATTGCCAGAGAACCAGCATTGTTGTGGTCTGCCTAACCTGGATAGCGGGGACAAAGCCGGGGCGATTGTCCTGGCGAAACAGACCATCGAGTCGCTCGAACGGGCCCAGGCCGACTATATCGTAACCGGGGCGGCCAGTTGCTCGATTATGATGTTACACGATTACAAACACTTGCTCGAACACGAACCGGATTGGGCCGCAAGGGCCGAAAAGCTGGACAAAAAGGTCATGGATTTTGTAACTTTTATGGATAAGGTCGCCAAACTGCCAGCCGGGGCCCTGTCCGCACCTTACGATGCCAGAGTGACCTACCACAATTTCTGCCAGAGCGGTAACGTCCAGGGTTTGCGGGACGAGCCTCGCCGCCTGATGCGGTCCCTTGGGGTCAACTTTACCGAGATGGAAGAAAGTAACGTTTGCTGTGGTTTTGGCGGCTCGACCTCGGCGGATTACCCTGAAGTTTCCCGGCGCATCCTTGAACGTAAGTTTGGCAACGTCGAAAATAGTGGTGCGGACGTGCTCGTGACGGATAACCCCGGTTGCGTGATGCACATGCGGGGCGGTGCCGATGCCCAGGGGCGCAACTTCCGGGTTCTCCATATCACCGAACTGGTGGCCGAGCAGTTACGCCGTTACGAGGCTTCTAAATAAATGAGCAGGCGGTTTGACCACTACATGGTGCTGACCCAGTCCGAACCGCGCCGGGTCTTGCTGCTTCCTTCAGAGCGAGGTTTTACCGTGCCGGAGTGGGAGCCGGAAGATGGAGTCTGGATTCAACTGCAAGCCCGTGTGACCAACAATTTTGCCAGCCAGGCGCTGGGGTTGCCGGTTACGCTCCTTGAAGCTCAAATCGGCAGCCTGGTCAAAAGCAACGGTCGCCGGGTCAAAGTCTATTTCCTGGAAGGCCACGACCCGGCCTGGCAACAACCGGAGGATAGCCTCTGGGTGGGGCTTCCCGACCTAGCAGGCACCAACCTGGCGGTACCGGAAATGCAACCGCTTCTGGAAAAGTGGTTGACCGGGCCGGCGAAAGCCAAACCAGGTCAACCGCCCGCTCCTGGTTGGATATTTCATGGGTGGTTTGACGAGGTCGAAGCCTGGGTCAGGCAAAAACTGGAGGCGCAGGGTATCCACCTGACCGAAAGGCCGGAGCAACTTAAATGCTGGTCGATTTCCTGTCTATTGCGTTTTCCAACTGACCAGGGTAACTATTTCTTCAAAGCCACGCCCCAGGTCTTTCAAAAAGAGCCAGTCTTTACCGCTTTTTTGGCTGAACAATACCCCGATTTAGTGCCACAACTGGCCGCCCTTGACGCTGACCGTGGGTGGCTCCTCATGCCCGATTTCCAGGCAAAGGATATCCGGGAGATTAACGATATTACCCTCTGGGAACGGGCGGTCCGCCGCTATGCCCGTTTTCAGGTTGATTCTGTTGGCATGAGCGGTATTCTTCTTGAAAAAGGGTGCCGGGACCGCCGCCTGGAACGTCTGAGCGCCCAGTTCGAAGCGGTAGCCTATGATACACCCCGCCTGGTCCCAAATCCTGAAGCCGGGTTGACTCGTGAAGAAATCAGGCAAGTTACTGACCTCATTCCGGTTATAAGAAACCAGGTTGCCGAACTGGCTGCCTTTGGCCTGCCCGACACGATTATCCACGGTGATTTGAACTCGAATAATATAGCCTTAACCACTTCGGGGGAAATTATCTATTACGATTGGACCGACCTTTCAATCTCGCATCCCTTTTTCGACCTGGATGCCCTGCTGGAATGGGGCGCGCCTTTTGAGGACGAGATTCCTGGCTGGCAAAGACGTATCCGCGATGCCTATCTTGGAGAATGGACCGAGTTTCTACCGATGCCAGAATTGGTCCGGGCTTTCGAGCTCTCGGCCCGGCTGGCAATTATGGTCCAGGCCCTCAACTACCACTGGATTGTCACCCGGATTGAAGAATCGGGCCGCTGGGAGTTTGGCAATGATGTACCATATTACATCAAGCGCTTGCTTGAGTTTCAGCCTGGAACTTTCCAGGACTAAATTTTCAAAGCAGTTTGAATTCTGGGGTCCTTTTTAATCTATTGCGATTTATTTTCTCTCTTTAAGATAAAAAGACCCCCTTGACAACACTATAAGGCTTGTTATAATGTTAATGCACACGTGTGCATTTAATGGTTCAGATTTAATTTCTATCCCATATAAAATTTTTTGACAAACCCCTTAAAATAAAAAGTAGGGCGCTTTATTAGACATAGTGGTCTAGCTCAGCAGGCCAGAAAGAAGAGGCATATGACGACTGAAACCCTGGTAAATACCCAGTTCAAAAGCGACAAAGAAAATTTCTATATGCGTCACCATGCTATCCAGTCGCTGGCGACCGCGACCGAGAAACGTGAGCAGTATAAAGCGCGCATCCTCGGCCCGGCCACCCTCTGGGACCGCCTTATGTCGCTCAAGGATGTTAATGACGAATCGGACTCCGACCTGGAAGGGATGACCCAGTTAGGCCACGCTCTTCAGACTGCCAACGCTATCGCCAATGACGGCCAGAACGAAGACTGGATTATTATGGGCCTCATCCATGACCTGGGCAAAATCATGCAGTCCGCCGGGGAAAAACCTGAATTTACGGTCGGTGATGTTTACCCGGTCGGTTGCCAGTTCGGTAAAAAGATTGTCTATTACGACTACCTGCGCGCCAATCCCGACTGGGACCACCCGGTTTACAGCACCAAATACGGCATCTACGAACCGGAATGCGGCCTGATGAACGTCACTATGAGTTTCGGCCACGACGAGTATATTTGCCAGATTTTCAAAGATATGCTGCCTTACGAACTGCTCTGGACCGTGCGCCATCACAGTTTCCAGTCGGTCGCGGACGATTATGTCCACCTGATGACCAAAGAAGACAAGGAACTGCGCGAAACCCACATGCGGAAATTTATGGCCTACGACCTCTACACCAAAGACAAATATAACGCGGGCGGTCACAAGCTCAAATATTACGAGGAAATTGTCAAACGCCGCTTCCCCGACCCAATCGAGTGGTAAGAAAAATAAAAACCGGGTGGCCTAAAAACCGCCCGGTTTTTTATTAAAGGTTTTTGGTATTACGTGGCCCGAATTACCCCAGGTGCCGCATCCAACCCCCTCCCCCACGGTTATTAGCCCACTGGTGGGCGGCCCTGGCTTCTTCAAGGTCAATTACATCCCGGTTATTGAGAACATACTGGATAAATTGGTAGTTGTCGGCAGCCTTTTGTTTTTCTTCGGCGCACCGTTTGGCCCCATTTTCGATATTCTTCTGGTAATTCGCCGGGTTTGCCAGGTAATCGTCTACCCTTTCCATCATGGCGGCATCATCCGGCTCATAAAAACCGATTTCCCAGTCCGAAAGAAGTTTGATATGCGGTTGCTCCTGGCGGGCGTGGTAACGGTGGACGAATAAAGGGTATTTATTGATAGTCAGTAATTCGTACATCGTAGCCGGGGCAATTGTCGAAAGAATAGCCGCATCGGCCCTGGCTTCCAGCACCGCCAGCTTTTGCTGTTCTAGGAAACCAAAACAAAATACACCCGGCTTAGCGCAAATTTCTTTTTTCAAAGCTTCATCTTTACCGCAAACCACCAGTAAATTATATTTCCCGGTCTGGCTGAGCTTTTGAATCAGGCGGTTGGATTTTCTCACCCAGCCTGAACCCCCTATAAATAACAGGGTCGGTTTTGCTTCATCGAACTGGTCGGCTTTATCACAGTTAGCCTGGGTAAGAAGTTCTTTGAACTCGTCCTCGACCCTTTCATGGGAAGCGTGGTGATATTTTTCAAAGACCTCATTGACCGCAGTCCCGAAAATTAAGACCGAATCGGTTTTTTCGGGAGGTAAATATTTCAGGGCCTTTTGTCTAGTATCCTCGTCCCGGACAATATAATAATCCACGATAGGAGCATACTTTATATATTCCTTCGGGTCGCCGTAGTCGCAAATAACTGTTACGATTTCGACCGGCAAACCCATTTTATCCTTCAAAGTTTTGAAAACAAGACTCTGAAAGGGATGTGTGCAGAGTAATACCTGCGGTTTGTCCTCCTTTAGCAGCTTTTTTGATCCCTTCATTTCCGGGAGCATCACCAGTGGTTTGAACCAGTGGACAAGCTTTATCGAGCTGTAATGCAGAAATTCGAGTAACAAAGGCGACCTGGCAATAATCCGGTAGAGGTTATCGTAAGTGCTCTGTTTGGAATAATATTTTTCTACCTGGAAATGTTTATCTTCATGCCCGCTTAAAGTTTTAAAAAGCGAATCCATAATGGCGACGTGTCCGCCCCCGGCTTCAACCCCGGTAATCACAACCTTATTTTTCATTTTACCCTTAACCCTTTTACAAATATGCCAAAAATTAACTCACACACTCAAAACTTTTACAGTAATTCACACTAAATCCTGTTAGAGTTTACTTATGCAAAAACTATTCCAGAAAAGTTTAGTTTAAGGCTTAATTAATTTTTGGAAGGGGAGCAAAATTCAAGGCATAGAATGTGACAGTCAAAAATACCTTGACTGTTGGTAAAAGGCAAAATTTGAAAGATTTCTAAATAGGAGGAAAGAATTGCTAGATAATCAGGATTTTTCAATAAGCCGCAACCAATTCCCGGCGGACTTTGTCTGGGGAGCGGCAACTGCCGCCTACCAGGTTGAAGGCTCGGTTGACGTGGACGGACGCACACCTAGCATCTGGGATGTTTTTTCCCACACTCCCGGCAAAACTTACCAGGGCCAGAACGGTGATATTGCCGGCGACCACTACCGGCGTTATAAAGAAGACGTGGCATTGATGCGTCAACTTGGCCTGGATGCCTACAGGTTTTCGGTTAGCTGGCCGCGGGTTTTACCGGAGGGGCGGCGGGGCATTGTCAACCATAAGGGCCTGGATTTTTACGATAAACTGGTTGATGAACTTTTAGCCAACAATATTGACCCCTTTGTGACGCTCTATCACTGGGATTTACCCCAGGTCTTGCAGGAGAAGGGCGGGTGGAAAGAACGGGCTACCACCGAGTATTTTTGTGAACTTGCCGATGTGGTCACCAGGCGTTTAGGGGACCGGGTAAAGGGCTGGATTACCCTGAATGAACCCTGGGTATCCGCCGTCACCGGGCATATTACCGGCGAACATGCCCCCGGCGAGACCGATATTATTGCCGGGGTCAGGGCCGGGCACCACCTTATGTTAGCCCATGGGTTGGCTTTGCCGGTAATCCGGGATAACATGACCCGGCCCGACGCCCAGGTCGGTATTACCCTCAGTTCGACCTATGTCGAGCCGGGCAATGACAGCACAGAGGCTAAAGATTTAGCCCTGCTGGTGGATGTAATAAGCAACCGGCTTTTCCTGGAACCGCTTTTCAAAGGCCAGTACCCTAAAGAGCTACCCGATAATTTCTTTTTGCCAATGGTTCCCATGGAACCGGGTGACCTGGAAATAATTTCACGCCCGGTCGATTTCCTGGGGCTTAACTACTATTTCCGCACCTTACCTCTCAACGTGGAAGATTTCAGCACCTATACTATCCGCCAGGCCAAACCGCCTGAATCCCAATATACGGCCCTGGGCTGGGAAGTTTATCCACGTGGTCTTTCAGAATTGCTAAACCGGGTTTACAAGGATTACTTCCAGGGACCAATCTATATTACCGAAAACGGGGCGGCTTATGAGGATGTTCTGGAAGAAACTAAAGAGGGGCCGGTAGTTCATGACCCTGAACGGACCGCTTACCTGGCCCAGCATATCGGGGCGGCCCTGGATGCCATTAAGGAAGGGGTGCCCTTGAAGGGTTACTTTGCCTGGACCCTTTACGATAACTTTGAGTGGGCCCTGGGCACTAATGCGCGCTTTGGGTTGGCTTATCTTGACTACCCGACCCAGCGGCGGATTATCAAGGATAGCGGACACTGGTACAGCCAGTTCCTAAAAAACAAGGTTTAACCCTTTATTTTTATTATTAATTTACCGGGTTGGGAACGGCGCTGCTTTCCCGGATGACCAGGTAAGGTTTTAACAATTTATTTTGGACTTCCCGGTGGTCGAGCAAGTCTAGCAGCATGTGCATGGCGTTCTGTCCCAGCTCGAACATGGGCTGGTGGATGGTCGTAAGGGGTGGGGTGACATATTTGCCGAGGTCAATATCGTCAAAACCGACCACGCTTAAATCGTCCGGCACCCGCACCCCCAGTTCCCGGCACGCCACCAGGGCTCCGACCGCCAGCATATCGTTGCAGCAAAAAATGGCTGTAACTCCCGCTGTCAAAAGTTGGGGCAGGAGGCTTTGCCCGACGCTGGCATCGGCCTCGTGGCGCTGGTGCCCGGCAGCGGCCATGACCATCCAGTTGTCCGCCGGGGTTATCCCGGCCTCTTTCAGGGCGTTCCGGTAACCCTGCAACCGCAAAGTGTTCGAGCGGGGACGGTACCCGACCCCCAGGTAACCGATGCGGGTGTGACCCAGGTCAATCAGGTGTTCGACAGCAAGCTGAGCGCCCAGGCTATCCTCGGTGGTCACGAAGTTGTAAGCTTTGTTTTGCTCTTCCGACTGGCTGTTGATTAAGACGGTCGGAATTCTTACAGAGGGTTGTTCTTTGGAGCCGTTGTCAAGGCGGGAGTCGGCGACAATAATCCCATCTACCCGGCGGTGCTGAAAAGTCTCGATTGCTGTCAGTTCTCGTTCGGGGTCGTTATGAGAAGCGGTAAGGAGGACACTCAGGTTGGCTTTTTGGGCTTCTTCCTCAACCCCGCGCACTACCTCGCCAAAGAAGGGGTCGGCGACCGAAGTCACCACCAGGCCGATTGAGTTCGAGCGCTGCATTTGAAGACTTTGGGCGATGGCATTGGGGATATAGTTAAGCTCGCGGGCCAGTTCCTGGATGCGCAGGCGTGTTACCTCGCTGATTAAGGGGCTGTTACGCAGGGCGCGAGAAACAGTTGAATGAGATACACCGGCAATTTTTGCAATGTCTTCAATTGATACAGCCCGTTCGCTCAAATATTTGTCCTTTTTAGAATTTTTATGGTTATTAAGGAGTAATTTAAGGAGCATTCGATGGATTGTCAAGTTAAGGGGTTAGTTGAGGCTGACCATGCCCTTTACAACTTTCGATACCTCGCCCAACCACATCCTGTTAGCCACCTTCTTAGTTGACAGTGTTATAATCATGGCAAAATTTAAGGCAAATTAAACAGGCAGGAGTTTTTGCTAATGAGTGAGGATTTCTCACCCTTTAAGTCCGGCATGCAAACTACCAACGCGGTTATCGCAAACCGTTACGAATTATTGCAACTTATCGGCCAGGGCGCGATGTCAAAAGTTTATAAAGGGCGGGACGGCAACCTGGGCCGGGTTGTGGCTATCAAATTTTTGCGCGAGGAATACGGCCAGAACCAGAGTTTTGTGGCCCGCTTCTACCGCGAGGCCCGCGCCGTGGCCTCCTTGCCCGACGAACACCTGGTCAGCATTTACGATTACGGCCAGCACGGACTTACCTATTTTATCGTGATGGAGTTTGTGGATGGCAAAAACCTCAAAGAACTGCTCCGCCAGGAAGGCCCTTTTTCGCCTGAGAAAGTTATCGAACTAGTTACCCCGGTCTTGCTGGCCCTGCGAGCGGCCCACGCCAGGGGCATAATCCACCGGGATGTAAAACCGCAAAATGTACTGGTCCGCAAAGAGGATGGCGCGGTTAAACTGACCGACTTCGGGGTCGCCCATACCATCGACAGCGTCCAGGTGACAAGTGTCGGGATGGTTATCGGGACGGTTGACTATATGGCCCCGGAACAGGCCAGGGGCGAAACCGTCGGCCCACCCGCTGACCTTTACGCGGTAGGGGTAGTCATGTTCGAGTTGTTGACCGGGCACCTTCCCTATACCGGCGACAATACTATGCAGGTTATAATGGGGCACATCCAGCAACCGATTCCGAGTGTTGCCAGCCAGGGAAAACAAATCCCCCCGGCCCTGGAAAGAGTTATCCAGCGAGCCCTCGCCAAAGATGCGCGGGCGCGGTTTCAATCAGCCCAGGAAATGCTCAACGCTCTTGAAATGGTCACTAACCAGCGTGGGGAAGAATCGGTCTTTAACGCCGCGACAGCCACCGAAACGCCGGTCTGGCCCTCTCAGGAAAAATCGGTCACCAGCCAGCCGACCTCTCTTAACCCGGTCAGGCCGCCGGAATATGATGTGGTGCAAGAAAATTATGTGCCAAATGAAGCCAGTTATAGTCCGGTTGAAGAAGCTTATATCGAACAACCCCGTCCCAGGCCGGTTGCGCCAAACCGGGTCAACCGTTCTACCCCTAAACAAGGTCAGGCCAATCGCCGGGTGCCGCCAGACAGGGTAAACCGGCCCGGTCCCCGGTCAAATGTGGCTCCTCCACAAAAAAAGTCGAGTGCATGGGTGTGGGTTTTGCTTCTTCTTATCGTGATGCTGGCCGTAATTGGCGGGGTTGTCTATTATTTGCTTTCAGGGCAAACCGAAAACCGGGTGGCAAACAACCCACCAAACACACCGCCCCTTTCAGCGCCGGTAAACACTACAGCAGCAGCCATTGTTACAACCGCCCAGGCCCAGGTTACTACCGCAGCCCCGGCGCAAACAACGGTCAATGCAATCGCGACCACTACCCCCGCCCCGGCAACAGCGCCGGTCTCAGTTAACTTTGACTACTCCTCTCTTGAGGGGGCTTACGAAAGGAACGATAGCACCCTGTTTGGCCGGACCGAAAAAGCTCTTTATGGCGTTGGAAGCCAGAATGACAAGGCGACCATTACTTTTAAGCTGGACAAGGCTCCGTCAGGCCAACCGGTCTTGAAGATTACCGGCATTGACGATGAACTGGCTAAACAATGTGCTTTTCAGGTTATGGTCAACGATACCCAGGTTTTTAATGGGCCCAACACTTTCCCGGCAGCGCCCAAAAATGACACCGGGGAAGGCGGTAAAGACCGGGGCTGGGGGACAATGACCATTAATGTCCCGGCATCGGCCCTGAAAGCCGGCCAGAACACCATCACCCTGCGCAACCTCGAAAACTGGACCGGCAACCTGGGTGTGCCCTACATTTTGATAAACTCGGTATCTTTGCAAAGCTAAAATAATGTTTCAACGTACAGATTATTTTTTGATAGCTTTTAAATGATAAATTTATGGACCAAACAAACAAATCAGTATTCCAACCGATTACCATCCTCGAAATTGACCATAAAGCGGGCGAGGAATGGAAAAAGGCCGGGGTCGTATTTTGTGAAAACAACGGCTGGGACTGGGAAGGTAACGCCTTTTTACTGATTACAGGTGATGAACCTGGTGAAATTGCAGACCTTGAAAACCAACTAAAAAAGCGGAATATTAATTTATACGATTTTGCCAGGGAGGTTCCGGGTTATCTTACCACCGTTTTTGGTTTTGATGAACCTGATATTGATTTTGTTGAAATGGACGAAGATGCTCTAGAAATTTGTGCAAAGGAAATGGAAGAACTTGATATTAGGTGGAATGGTTGGTCCGAGGCGGCTTCTTTTACTCTGGTTGCTACGGAGGAGCAATTACAAGAGCTTATCAAGCGATTGGAAAAACCACTAAGAAAATGGCGGAAAAAGAGTTTTGATTGGTTTGCTGTCCCATGGACGGAGTTAAAAGATTAGGTAAAAAAATCTTGTGTTAGAGTTGTATTTACCCTCGAAACCGATTTTGCAAAGGTGCGTATATATTTTAGCAGGTAACAAAGTTTTATCATTAGATTATTGAAATTTTGAAGAATGTCCGGCCATTTCGCCGGGTGTTTAACCGATAAAAGAGGAGTTAATTTAAAAATGGCTGAAGCTATTGTTTACACGACGCCTACCTGACCTTATTGCAAATATGTTAAGGAGTTCCTTAACCGGGAAGGTGTCAGTTACCAGGAAAAGAATGTGGCCCAGGACCGTGCCGCCGCAAATCACATGGTCCAGCTTACCGGGCAGATGGGCGTGCCTGTGACCGAGATAAACGGCAGTTTCATCATCGGTTTTAACCAACCGGCTCTAAAAGCCGCCGTAACTCAAATAAAAGCTAAAAGGCAGGAGTCCGGGGTAAAACTTGGTGCGCAAGTTGCAGACGCCGCAAAACTGCTCAACCAACCAGGAGCGGTGCTGGGGAAAGTCCGGCCCGGTGGCCTGGCCGAGAAAGCCGGGCTGCGGGAAGGAGATGTCATAACCTCCCTCAACGGTCAACCGGTTAATAATTCCGCCGACCTGGCCCAGGCCTTGCAAAAGTTAACCGCCCAATCCCCATTACCAGAGTTTAAGGTCAAACGCGACGGGCAAACGGTCTAAATTTCGATAAAATAAAAAAGCCCCAGGCAACCGGGTTTCCGGTCAGACCAGGGGCTTTTCTTTTTAAGATTAAGCCATGGTAGTAACCCGTTTGGCGGTCAGGTCTTTATAGATTTCACCGTCCTTGAGAATAGCCACCAGCTTGGCTTTATCCTGGATAACCTTGATGTCGGCCAGGGGGTCGCCATCCACCACCAGCACATCGGCCAGTTTGCCTTCTTCCAGGGTACCAAGTTTTTTGTCCAACCGGAGCAGTTTCGCCGCCGTCAGGGTCGAAGCGACAATACTCTGCATCGGGGTCAGGCCGTTGGTGACCATCAGTTCGAGTTCGCGGGCATTCTCACCGTGTATCCCGACTCCCGAGTCGGTCCCCATCGCGATATTGACCCCGGCTTCAGCCGCTTTGCGGAAGCTTTTCGCGTGGTCCTTGATAACCTGTTTAGTCTTGACCAACCCGTATGGAGGCACCGAGCCGGGATGGCGGTCTTCCGCTTCCAGGACCGAGACCGGGGCCAACAAGGTTGCCACCAGGTAGGCATTATTCTTTTTCATCAGGTTGATTGCTTCGTCGTCCAACCAGATGCCATGTTCGATGGACTCGACACCGCAGAGCAAGGCGTTTTTGATGCCCTGGGTACCCTGGGCGTGGGCACACACCTTCTTCCCCTGGGCCGCCGCTTCGTAGACCGCCGCCGATATTTCTTCGAGGGTAAATTGGGTGTGGGCCGGGTCGTCGCTCGGTGAAAGCACCCCGCCCGTAGTGCAAAGTTTAATCCAGTCGGCTCCGGCCCGCAGGATTTCGCGCACCCGTTTGCTCATTTCGAGGGGGCCGTCCACCACGTAATGCGGAATGTCGGGGAGAAGCCCGGCGTAGGCATCCACGCAAGAGGGCATGTGCCCGTCACAATGACCGCCCGTCTGCGAAAGGGCCGAAACCGATATCAGCAGGCGAGGTCCAGGAAACATCTTCCTTTTGATTGCCTCACGGACTCCGGCAGGCGTGCCGCCTGTATCCCGAACGGTGGTGATACCGGCATCAAGGGTAGCCTTGCTCTGGGGAACAGCGTAAAGTAAGCCCAGGCTGGGCGAGGTCAAGAATGATTCTTCCAGGCTTAAATGCCCGCCCGGTGAGGTCAGGTGGACGTGGCAATCTATAAGACCCGGCATAATAGTCATCCCGGCGGCATCTATGACGGTGGCATCACCGGGAAAATTGACCTGGGAGGCCGGGCCAACCTGGGTAATGGTGTCGTTTTCGATAACCAGGGTCGAATTGGGGACCGGGTCCGCACCTGTCCCATCAATCAAAGTTCCGCCAACAATCGCTACGGTTGCCATTTTTAAAAACTCCATCCTTTCACTAAACTAAGGAACCTGTCATCCTAATTTATGGTACATCAGGCTAAAATGGTAGCCCGGTTATTGGTTTTATCTTTATAAATTTCGCCGTCTTTGAGAATTGCCCCCAGCCTATTTTTGTCCTGCAAAATTCGGATGTCGCCCAACGGATCGCCATCCACCACCAGCACATCGGCCAGTTTGCCTTCTTCCAGGCTGCCCAATTTTTTATCCACCCGCAGCAGTTTGGCCGAATTCAGGGTCGAGGCGACGATGCTTTGCATGGGAGTCATGCCGTTCTGGACCATCAATTCAAGCTCGCGGATATTGTCGCCGTGGTCACAGGCCCCGGCATCGGTCCCCATCGCAATATTGACCCCGGCCTCGACCGCCTTCTTGAAACTGGCCCGGTGGTCGTTGATGGCCTGTTTGGTCTTGGTAATAGCGTAAGGGGCTACCGCGCCGGGATTCTTCTCGGCCCGTTCCAATATCGAAACTTCGGCTAACAGGGTTGCCACCAGGAAAGCATTTTTAGCCTTAAACATCTGGATGGCTTCATCGTCCAGCCAGACCCCGTGTTCGATAGAAACGGCCCCGGCTATAAGCGCGTTCTTGACCCCCTGGGTGCCCTGGGCGTGGGCGCAGACTTCTTTGCCCTGGGTCGCCGCCTCAGCTACCGCCGCCTCCAACTCTTCCAGGGAAAATTGAGTGTTAAGGGGGTTGTCGTTAGGGGCTAAAATCCCACCCGTGGCGCAAAGTTTAATCCAGTCGGCCCCGGCCCGCAGGATTTCGCGCACCTTTTTACGGACTTCGACCGGGCCATCCACCACGTAGGAGGGCACATCGGGCAGATTCCCGGCGAACTGGTCGGTACAACAGGGGAGATGTCCATCCAGGCGGCCTCCTGTCTGGGACATAATCGAAACGGATACTTGCAGGCGCGGACCCGGAAACATCTTTTTCTCGATAGCTTGCCTGACTCCCGCCGGGGTCATTCCCACGTCCCGGACCATTGTGATACCCGCTTCCAGGGTGGCCCGGCTGTGCGGGACCGCGTAAAGCAATTTCAAGCTGGGTGAGGTCAACATCGGCTCAACAAGGTTCATGGTGCTGCCGCCCGGAATGGTCAGGTGGACGTGGCAATCCATCAGGCCGGGCATTATGGTCATTCCGGCGGCGTCAATGGTAGTTGCCCCGGCGGGAATTCTGACCTGGGCTGCCGGGCCGATTCTGGTAATGGTGTTGTCTTCAATCAGGAGGGTGGTGTTGGGGACCGGGTCCGCGCCCGTGCCATCGAGCAAGGTCCCGTTAACAATTGCTACGGTAGCCATTTTACTGACTCTATCCTTTCAGGTTAACATAAAAAATAGAAGCCGTATTGAAGCAGGAAAAGGTTTAAGCGGATAGGGGCACCTTAACAAAGAAAATTGGAATGTGCAATTTTAGTCGTGTGGGTCTATCGGCAAAAATTTTACCCATTCAAAGTCGCTCTGGTATACTCTGCATAGCGCATCCCTTTGAACTGCAATGTGAATAAATATTAAAGATTGGGAGAGGAAAGAAAGATGACCGAATCAGGAATCCCCCCTGAAATTTTCGAACGGTTACGGGTAAATTTGAAGCTGGCCCAAATCAATCTCAGCGATTCGGATTTTAAGGGCATGCTTGATAAAGGCTTTTTTACGACTGTCATGGCCTTTGAGAACTATGTCCGTGAAAACGCCGCCACCGACCTACCCGATTACCTCAAACCCTGGGGTGAGGCCGGGACAGGTGCTCCCGCTGCCAGTCCCGGACCACTCCAACCCTTTACAATTCCCCAGATTGAAAACCCTAAAATAACTCCAGGTGGTCCAGGCTGGTCCAAAAAATACGGCACCCTGGACGAAATTTCGGCGAAAATCGCGGGTAAAGAGGTTTCCCCGGTCGAACTGACCACCGAAGCCCTGGACCGAATCGCTCAGCAAGACGGCGACCTCAATTCCTTTCAACTGGTGCTGGCCGACAGGGCTCTGGCCGCGGCTCGCCAGGCTGAGCAGGAAATCCTGTCGGGGAATTATCGGGGACCCCTTCACGGTGTCCCGGTCGCGGTCAAGGATTTAATGGCGATGAAAGGCACCATCACCACCGCCGGGTCTAAAATTTTTGCCAACAACCTGACCGATTATGATGGAACCGGGGTAATCCGCTTGCAGGAGGCCGGGGCCATTATCGTCGGCAAGACCCGCATGTCCGAGTTCGCCTATTCGCCCGGCTCGAACAACGCCCACTATGGCCCCACCCGCAACCCGGCCAACCCGGAATTCGATACCGGGGGTTCCAGCAGTGGGTCTGGTGCGGCGGTAGCGGCGGGTCTGGTTTATGGGGCGCTCGGCACAGATACGGGCGGCTCTATCCGGATTCCCTCGGCTTTGTGCGGCCTGGTCGGGCTCAAACCGACCTTTGGCCGTCTAAGCCTTTATGGGGCAACAACCCTGTCCTGGTCGCTCGACCACCTCGGACCCATGACGAGGACGGTCCAGGACAACGCCCTTTTGCTATCGGCCCTGGAAGGATACGACCCTCGCGATATTCGCTCCCGCCCCGTCGCCCCGGTGAAGGTAGACTGGCAGCGCGACATCAACGGGTTAAGGGTGGGTGTCCTGAGTAACCCTGAGTTCCTGGCAACCCCGGAAGCCATTGAAGCCTGGCATATCGGGTTGGCTGAATTACAAAAGGCCGGGGCTGAACTTTTCGAGGTGCCTATGGCTGATTTTGACATTTTGCGCAGCCTGAACGGAGCTTTGCTCGGCCTCGAAGCCAGCGCCTTCCACCAACCCTACCTGAGTTCTCGTATGGACGAATACGGCGAATTCCCACGTCAACGTCTCTTGGCCGCCTACGCCTATGCCCCGAACGCCTTTGTGCTGGTAGAGCAGGTCCGGCAAGCTATTCGCCAGCGATTTGTAGGGCTTTTTCAGCAGATTGACCTGTTCAGTACTCCGACTATGCCAGCCAAAGCCCCGCCACTTGGTACACCTGCCCCGGTTACTTTCACCGGACCTTTTAATTTCCTGGGTTGGCCCGCTGCGACGGTCCCGGTCGGATGTACCGCCGATGGCTTGCCACTCGGGTTGCAACTGGTTGGGAGAGCCTGGGACGAAGCAACCGTTTTAAGGGCAGCTTACGCTATCGAAACCGGCTTGGAGACAAACTAAAAAACTTATTTGGAAGAATGGGTTAACGGTTGATGCTGTTAACCCATTTTTTATTTCCCCTGGCCTTATTCTTGCATTGATTTTAGTATCTCGAAAATAAGGATTGAATTTTGGGAAATTTATAACCGGCATGTTGGGAAAGTAGTTTAGTTGTTAAAGCAAAGTCAGGCTAGAACGCTCAATTATGAAAAAAGTACTTTTTATCAACGGGAAATCAGGCCGCGCAAAAAAATCTCGCGACCTGACCAATTTACAGGAGGAAGCTCGGAAGCAGAATGACCTGGAAGTGCATCTCATCCAGAAGGGAGATGATTTACCCTGGTTAATCAAGAATTACACGAGGCAAGGGGTCAAAATGTTCGGGGTAGCCGGGGGGGACGGCACCGTCAATTCGGTTGCTTCCTGCCTGGTCAATAGCGATGTACCCCTGGTCGTAATTCCTTTTGGCACCCTTAACCATTTCGCCCGCGATATTGGCGTCCCCTCAAACCTGGCCCAGGCTTTACGGCTTTTTGACGAGGCCGAAGGGACTGAGATGCGGATAGATGTAGGCGAGGTCAACGGGAACTTTTTCTTGAACAATTCGAGCATCGGGATTTATCCCCGGCTGGTCCGGCTCCGCGAGAAAAACGAGCAGCGCCTGGGCAAAGCCCTTTCTTACCTGCTGGCCGGTTGGCACGTCATGCGTCGCCCCAACCTCTGGCATGTCCGGCTGGAAATAAACGGGGAAAAACAAGACCTGAAGGTTGGCTTGCTTTTCTTCTCGAACAACCGGGTGGATATGACTCCCCTCAAGGCCGGACAACGGGCCCGTTTAGATGACCAGGTACTCGATGTTTACCTGGTTAAGGCCGGGACATTTTTCCAGTTCTTCCAGGTTGTTGCCAGTTTTTTAAGTAACCGCCTCGAAGAATCGCCGATGGTCGTCAGGACGGAGGTTTGTGAAGCAACCGTTTACAGTTCACGACATCATATGCGGGTAGCTTTCGATGGTGAAACCCGCAACCTGAATTCACCACTCGAATACAAAATTCACCCGGCAGCCCTGGTGGTCAGGGTTCCACCGGAAAAAAGCGAAAACCCGACTGGCGAATCCAAATTGGAATCAACAGGGGTAAAAAATTAAGGGTTAAGAATACAAGAATTTTAAGTTTTATGGCAAGGTTAGTGCTTATTAAGAAAGAAAATCTTCTTGTAGTGGAAAAGAAGGAGAATGTAAGAAGATGAATCCTGGCAGTTCAAAATTGAATCCCCTAAACGCCGCCCCGGTCCGTGAGGCCACCCAAAAGGTTGACCAGACTGCTCGGAAACCGGTCACGATTATGCTGGGCCGCATCGGGTATGCCGCCAAAGGGGTCGTCTACATGGTAATTGGTTTCCTGGCGGCCCTGGCTGCTTTTGGCGGCGGTGGCGGAGAAACTACCGACCGTAAAGGAGCCGTTCAGAAGATATACGAGCAACCTTTCGGGGTATTTTTGCTGGCAGCTATCGCCTTTGGCCTGGCCTGTTACGCTCTCTGGAGTTTTATTATGGCCGCCGCCGACACCGAAAACAAAGGTACCAAGCCGAAAGGGATTGCGACCCGCCTGGTTTACGCCGGGATTGGAGTTTCTTACCTGCTTTTTGCCTTTGGGGCAATCCAGTTATTGACCGGGGCCGGGAATATGGGTAAAAACTCGGATGCCAGCGCCAAAGACTGGACCGCTCAACTTTTGAGCAAGCCATTTGGCGTGGCCCTCGTAATAATCGCGGGCCTGGTAGTCCTGGGTGTTGCCGGGTGGCAGTTTTACAAAGCTTACAAGGCTGAATTCAAAAAACACCTCGAAATGGGTGAAATGAGTCCCCAGGTGCAGGAATGGCTTGTGCGGTTTGGCCGGTTTGGGTTGGCGGCCCGTGGGGTAGTCTTCGGGGTAATGGGTATCTTCCTGATTGTGGCTGCCTTGAAAAACGACCCCAATCAGGCTAAAGGGTTAGGCGGGTCGCTAAATGAGTTAGCGTCCCAGGCTTACGGCCAGGTCTTGCTGGGTATCGTGGCGATTGGTCTAGTTGCGTATGGCCTTTATTCCCTGGGTGAAGCTCGCTACCGCCGTATGGTCGAGAGTACCACCAAATAATAAGGTGAACTTGTAAAAATCCCATTTAATAGTGCCTCAATTCATCTGAATTTGGATAGTTGAGGCATTTTTTGTTTACTAAAATCCGGTTTGACTTGTGCCAGGAGAAAATTTGGTTTATAACTGGCACGCTTCTACTGCTCAATTAGCGAAAGGAAATTTCTGTGAAAATTACCAGCATCAATGATAAAACAACCCTGAATAACGGGGTAGAAATGCCCTGGTTTGGTCTTGGTACTATGAACACCGGGCAGACCGACGAGGAAGTTGCCAGCGTGGTAAAGACCGCCGCCAACCTGGGTTATCGCGCTTTCGATACGGCCAAGGTCTACAAGAACGAAACCGGGGTCGGGTTGGGAATCAAGGAAAGCGGTATTCCCCGCGACCAGTTGTTTATTACGACCAAACTGGCTAATAGTGACCACGGCTACGACCAGGCTTTGCGGGCCTTCGATGAAAGCATGGGGAAACTTGGTCTCGATTACCTTGACCTCTACCTGGTCCACTGGCCGGTGAACGGTCACCTCGAATCGTGGAAGGCCCTGGAAAAACTGTATAAAGATGGCCGGGTGCGGGCGATTGGTGTAAGCAACTTTATGATTAACCACCTGGAAGCTCTTTTACAGGTGGCCGAAATTCCGCCTGCGGTAAACCAGTACGAATATCACCCCTTGTTGCTTCAGCCGGAATTGAAAGCCTACTGCGAGGGTAAGAAAATCCAGGTTGAAGGATATTTCGCCCTGCGGGATAGCCAGGACAACCCGACCATCGTCGAAATTGGCCGCAAGTACGGGAAATCTCCGGCCCAGGTTATCCTGCGCTGGAATTTGCAATCAGGCGTTGTGATTATTCCAAAGTCCACCCAGCCAGAACGTTTGCGGGAAAACGCCGATATATTTAATTTCGAGTTGTCCGATGATGATATGACCGCTATTAACAATAGCGGCAACGAAAAAAGAATCAACCCCCACCCCGAAGAGGTTATAAAAATCGTTGCAGGACAAAAGTAAGCGGCCCGGAAAACTTCGCCAGTGGGCCAGGCGTCTCAAACGAGATGTGCTGGCCCTTTACCTGTCGGTGCGGGATAAACGGGTGCCCTGGTACGCCAAACTTGTCGCCGGGTGCGTGGTGGCTTACGCGCTCAGTCCGATTGACCTGATTCCCGATTTTATCCCGGTGCTGGGTTTATTTGACGACATGCTTTTGCTACCGCTTGGTATCGCCCTGGCGGTGCGGCTTATTCCACCCGATATTTTGGAAGAAAACCGCCAGAAGGCCAGTCAAATGGCAACCCGTCCTATCAGCCGGGCCGGGGCGGTAGCAATTGTGGTTTTCTGGCTTATTATCCTGTTAATCCTGGTGGCCTGGCTGGCTAAATGGTTTTGAAGTGGCTTTTAGGGAGGAAAAGTGGAAGTTATCGAGCAATACCTGAACTCAAAAACGGGGGACCTGGCGACCTGCGAGGATGCAATTTTCGTTAACGAACATTTTGCCGCCGTGATAGATGGCGTGACCAGCAAATCGGAGCGGCGCTGGGATGGCCTGACTACCGGGCAGGTGGCCGCCCAACTGGTCCTCGAAACCCTACCTGGCCTTGACCCGGCCATTACAGCCCTGGATGCCTTTGCCACCATAAACCAGGCTTTCCGCGACCTCTATGAAAAGGTGGGTCGGATCACCGAGCTTGAAAAGGATCCGGTTGAGCGCTGCGCGGCCTGTGTCCTTATTTACAGCCGCCAGCACCACCAGGTCTGGTCGGTGGGAGATTCACAAGCCCTGGTGGACGGTCAGCTTTTTTGCCGTACCAAGCCCAGCGACGACTTATTGGCGAATGTCCGGGCTTTTTATCTCGAAACGGAACTATTGCTTGGCAAGAGTATCGAGGAATTGCAGGAAAATGACACCGGGCGCGAATTTATTAACCCGCTTATTAAACGGGACCGCCTCTTTCAGAACAACCCGGACCACCCGAATTATGAGTCGTGGGTAATGGACGGTTTTCTCGACCCGGCCCTGGGTGTCGTGGTTTTTGATTTACCTGAATTAACAGAGTTTTTAGTCCTGGCTTCAGACGGCTATCCCGAAGTTTTTTCGACCCTGGATGAGACGGAAAAGAGGCTGGCCGAAATTCTTGCCTGCGACCCGCTTCTTTTCCGCGAATTCAAATCCACCAAAGGTTTACAAAAAGGGCAGATTTCCTTTGACGACCGCAGCTACCTACGATTGCGGCTGCACAACCCCAATCGTGATTAAAATATTGGCATAGGTCCGTTCTTCGCCGGTGGCAATTACCAGGGCCACATCGGATTCTTTGGCGGTGGCGTAAAAGGTGAAACGTTCGAGAGGTTGCAGGGTAATGTCACCCGGCAGGATTTCACGAAAATCCTTAAAGATAGAGGGTTCGTCGCCATCCTTACCCATCACCTGGGCTGCCTCGACCGGAATGGCCTGGGCCAGGGCTTCCAGGACCGCCGTAGCCGATAACTGGCCTGGCGCCAGGTTCAAAAAGACCTTTTTGGCTGCCGGGTTGGAGCCGGTCGTAAAAGGATAGTTCCCGTCAGCAATCAGGATTTTACTGCCGTGCCCTGATTTGCCAAGCGCTTCCAGGATTTCAGGGTGAATAAGTTTTCCACGTAACATCTTTGTTTTCTCCTATCGTAGAAGTTTATGATTTTATAAATACCAGCCAGGGCTGCAAGTCTGGACTTTCAGGCCTGGGCTTTAAGCTGCCTTACATCTTTTGGCAGTGAGGAGCCGCGTATTTCCAGCGTCGGCGCTAAAACTACTTCTTGCCTGGTATGAATTGAAGGGTTTTGCAGGTGCTGGAAAAGTCTCAGGGCGGCGGTCCGTCCCAATTCATACGCCGGTTGCATTACTGTAGTCAATGAAAGTGAACTCAAAGAAGACCAGTAAGTTTCGTCATATCCAACCAGGGCAATATCATTCGGCACCTGCAAATTATGGGCATGGATGGCATCAAGGGCGCCCAGGGTTAAAAGGTTGTTGCCTGAGAAAATGGCGTCAACAGGTGGGTCAAGTTCCAAAAGCTCATCGGTCAGGCGGCGACCGGTAGCAGCATCAAAAGTGCCTGAGCGCTCCAGGGCAGGGTCGTGCGGGATACCGGCCTCGAATAAAGCCTGCCGGTAACCTTCCAGGCGGTCGCGCCCGGTCGTCACCGTCATAGGACCGGTAATTGCCCCAATCCGGCGGTAACCGTTTGTAATAAGGTGGGAAATCGCTTCGAAAGCGCCCCGAACATTGTCCACCAGGACCGCGTCCACGTCTTTATCTTTCACTCGGCGGTCAACCGCTACAATCGGAATCTGACGTTCCCGGAACTTACTTAGGGTTGCCTCGCCCAGGCGTTCGCGGGTCGGGACGATAATCGCCCCGGCGACTCGTTCCGCGTACAGCACGTCCAGGTATTGCTGTTCGCGCTGGGGATTTTCATTTGAGTTGCACAGAATCAGGCTGTATTCGTGATGCAGGGCCTCTTCCTCGACCCCCTGGATAAGCCGCATAAAAAAGGGGTTCTGGATGTCAGAAATTAACAGGCCGATAATGCGGGAGCGGTTGGTACGCAGGGAACGGGCTGCCGGGTTGGGCATGTAATTTAAAGCTTGCATCGAGGCTTCCACCCGGCGGCGCACATCTATATTTACTTTGGCCGTGCCGTTCAACACTCTCGAAACGGTTGAAATAGATACCCCGGCGTGTTTAGCTACATCTTGAATATTTGCCATAAACTTCCCGCACCTCTTAAAAACAATATCGCTTTTTGTCGCAGCCTTATATATATTTTATTGAAAATTCCTACATATTGATCGTGTTAACCAGAACCTTTGTCGCCCATTAAGTGAAAAAGTGAAGAATCCCCCAAAAGGTTAACGAAACATTATAATAATCACCAGATTAAATGGTTTAGACCCGGTCCGAATTATGAGGATATAGGAACTCCTCGTTTTCTGAAAATATTTTCAAGTCAAACCGGTTTAAAAGCGCCTGTAGAGGTAAATATAGCCGGGAAAGGACAGTTCGTCAAGGGGTTAATTTTTTTGTCAACAGTTGTTAACAAAAGAAAACCGCTATTATCGGTAAATACCCCTCTTGACAAACTGCCGGACCTATTGTAATATCAGCCTAGGCTGTGAAAATGATTTCACAGAAAGCTCTAGTTAAATTGCCCCCTGGCTTAACGATAAGACCGGGGCAATCATAAAACGCGAAGATGCGCCGCTTACCTCATTTCTTCCTTGCGTGCTGGTGGCACTTGAGAAAGCCGCACATCTATTCCTACTTATAAAGGTTCACATCTTTTTAAAGCATTTCCGTTCAGGCGGGTTTATTTGGTTTACCTTTTTCCGGTAACACAATTTGGTTTAATTCCCCAATCAAACCGTTTTGCTTAAAAAGTTTAGAACTATCTGGTCAGGAGAATCCGGTGACTCAATCAAACCAAAACATTCCCAAATTTGAAGCAAACTGGCCTTCCCTGCAAAGCTACCAGATTCCTGAGTGGTACCGGGATGCCAAGTTCGGTATCTTTATTCACTGGGGAGTTTACTCGGTCCCAGCCTTTGGCAATGAATGGTATCCCCGCAATATGTACCAGCAGGGTAGCAAAGAATTCGAACACCACGTTCAAACCTACGGCCCCCAGACTGAATTTGGTTACAAGGATTTTATCCCGCAATTCAAAGCCGCCAATTACGACCCGGCGGCCTGGGCCAGACTTTTCAATGAGGCCGGGGCTAAATATGTCGTCCCTGTTGCCGAGCACCACGACGGATTCGCCATGTATGATAGCGACCTTTCGGACTGGACCGCCGCCAAAATGGGACCGAACCGAGATTTAATCGGTGAACTGGCCGAAGCAGTCCGCCGGGAAGGGCTAGTCTTTGGGCTTTCCTCGCACCGTGCCGAACACTGGTTTTTCTTTGATGGCGGCAAAAATTTTCCTTCGGACGTGCAAGACCCTCGCAATGCCGGTTTATACTCACCCGCCGACCCGGCACCGCCTGACCTTCTCAACATCAACTCCGGGTCCGGCCCCAAACCCGATTTCCTGGCCGACTGGCTCGCCCGTTGCGAAGAACTGGTCGATAAATACCAACCCCAGATTTTTTATTTCGATTGGGCTATCGAACACAAGAATTTCGAGAAGAATTTGCAGGAGTTTGCGGCTTACTATTACAACCAGGCCGCAACCTGGGGTAATTGGAACGCCACCGGCCCGGCCATTAATTACAAAAATATGGGCCATGCCGCTCCGGGTATGGCTTTGCCGGACGGCTGGGGCGTTTTTGATGTCGAACGCGGCCAACTGGCTGATATTCGCCCGGTCTTCTGGCAAACTGATACCGCCACTCAAAAAAATTCCTGGGGCTACACCGAACACCAGGATTACAAGACTGCCGGGTCAATCATCGGTGACATGGTTGATATTGTGAGCAAGAACGGCACTTTGCTATTAAACATCGGGCCTAAACCGGACGGCACTATACCGGAACAGGAGCAGGCAATCCTGCGCGAAATAGGGGCCTGGTTGGCAGTTAACGGGGAGGCGATTTATAACTCCCGGCCCTGGCAGAAATTCGGTGAAGGTCCGACTGAGGTGGTAGGTGGTTCTTTCAACGATACTGCCCGGCAGGATTTCACCAGCCAGGATTTCCGTTTCACGGTCGGGGCAGACGGGAAGCTATACGCAATCTGCCTGGCCTGGCCGACCGAAACCGTAACCATACACTCTCTTGAGGCCCTTCCAGTCGAAGCGGTTTCCCTGCTTGGCTCGACCGAAAAAGTGGATTGGTCTCAGGAAGAAGGTGGTTTGCGTATCCGGCCTCTAGCCCAAAAGCCCTGCCAGCATGCTTTTTCTTTTAAGGTAACACTCGGAAAATAAGAAATTTAAGGATAAATTTAATGACTAATCCGACCCAAACAGGTTTTTCCCTGGCTGAAGATGGGGTAAACCCGTCCGAAGTGCCTCAACGGACCCTCTATACCGGGGCCAAAATGCCCGCTATTGGCCTGGGTACTTTTGGCTCCGACCATGCCTCTGCCGGGTTGATTGCCGAAGCTGTACTGGGCGCCGCCAGTGTCGGTTACCGCCATTTCGACTGCGCCTCGGTCTATGGCAACGAAGCTGAAATCGGCCAATCCTTCCAGACCCTTCTCGCCAACGGCCTGCACCGGGAGGAAATCTGGGTTACTTCCAAGGTCTGGAACAACAACCACGCTCCTAAGGATTTAGTCGCCAGTTGCGAACAGTCCCTCAAGGATTTGAGACTTGACTATCTCGATTCGTACCTGGTCCACTGGCCTTTTCCGAATTACCACCCGCCCAAAGCTGACGTAACCTCGCGCAGCCACGATGCCAAACCCTATATCCACGAAAAATATATGGAGACATGGGGAGCGATGGAAAGCCTGGTCGAAAGGGGCCTGGTCCGGCATATCGGGACCTCCAATATGACCATTCCGAAACTGAAACTGGTATTGCGGGATGCCCATATCAAACCGGCGGTCAACGAAATGGAAATGCACCCCCATTTCCAGCAGCCGGAATTATTCAACTACTTGATTGAAAATGGTATTTCGCCTATCGGGTTTTCACCCATCGGTTCACCCAACCGTCCGGAACGCGATAAGACCCCGGAGGATACGGTGCCGACCGCTGACCCGGTAATTGTCCGCATCGCCGAAAGGCTGAATGTCCACCCGGCAGTGGTCTGTATCAAATGGGCCATCCAGCACGGTCAGACCCCCATTCCTTTCTCGACCAACCGCCGTAACTATCTCGCCAATTTGCGAGGAGCGGTTTCGGAACCGTTGACCGGGCAAGACATGTCCGACATCGCCGCGCTTGATAAGAATAACCGGTTTATCAAAGGCCAGGTCTTCCTCTGGAAAGATAACCAGGACTGGGAAGATCTCTGGGATGTAAATGGGGAAATAACCCCTGCCTGACATTGGTTTATTAACAGAAAGTCTGGAAAAAAATGACAGTTAAGGATTTGGAAACAACCGCCGCCCAGATGCAAGGTGTGGTCTTACCAGGTGGCCGCCAGGTTGAATTTCGAAAATATGATGTCCCTGAACCCGGTCACGGTCAGGTGCTGGTTAAAATGAAAGCTTCCTCGATTTGCGGCAGCGACATCCGGGCGATTTACCGTGAGCACCTGGGTCATGGTCCCGAAGGTTACCAGAATGTTATCGCCGGGCACGAACCCAGCGGGCAGATTGTCAAAGTTGGACCCGGATGTAAACAATTTGCCGAGGGCGACCGGGTCATTATCTATCACATAAGCGGTTGTGGGGTCTGCCACGATTGCCGGGAAGGTTACATGATTTCCTGCACCTCGGAACACCGGGCCGCTTATGGGTGGCAGCGTGATGGTGGTCACGCCGAATATTTACTGGCCGAGGAAAATAACTGCGTGGCCCTGCCCGATGTGCTGAGCTACGTCGATGGGGCTTTGATTGCCTGCGGTTTTGGAACGGTCTACGAGGCTCTTAACCGGGTGAAAGTTTCCGGTCAAGACCGGGTACTGCTAACCGGGATGGGTCCGGTCGGGATGGCGGCGGGTCTGGTCGCCAAGAAAATGGGCGCGACTTTTGTCATTGGGGCCGATGTTTCCCAGGCGCGGCTTGATTTCGCGCTCGAACGGGGCGCCATTGACCTCGGTATCCGGGCCGATGACCCCGAAGCGGTGGCGAAAATAAAGACCGCGACCGAAGGATTTGGCTGCGAGGTTTCGGTGGATTGCTCCGGGTCGCCCCAGGGCCGTTTGCTGGCTCTCCAGGGGACGCGCCGCTGGGGGCGAGCAGCCATGGTCGGCGAAGGCAATACGGTCAGTTTTGATGTTAGCCAGACCATTATTCACAACCAGATTACCATCTATGGCTCCTGGGTAACCAGTCTTGCTCACATGGAAGACCTGGTCGAAAAACTGGTCGAATGGAACCTAAAACCTGAGGTTATTGTTTCGCATCGTTTCGCGCTCGACCAGGCGGTAGAAGCCTACCAGGTCGCCGACGCCGGGCAAAGCGGCAAAGTCTGCATCGTAATGGACTAACACTCGTCCCAACCTCAGGCGTACTTTAACAAATTTAAAAGGTTTTAAATTATTCCAATGTCTTTACCGGGCCAGCCTGGGAAAGCCAAATTTTGGCTAATCCGGGAGGCCCCGGTAAGGCATCGTGCTGGCCCGGACGGTCAGGCGTGGTTCCAGAAGCTGCTGCGAAGGGCCAACCTCCTTATCTTCAAGCTGGCGAAGCAAAAACTCGACCCCGATACGACCCATCTCACTGTTTGGCAGGTCAATCGTGGTAAGGGGAGGGGTAAGGAGCTCGGCGAATTGGGACGAAACCACCGAGATATGCGACAGGTCTTGCGGAATATGCAGACCTCTCTCGGCGGCAGCCTGGTTCACCCCGGCAATAACCCAGGGGTTAATTGTGATAATCGCGCTCATTCCAGGGTGTTCGGCCAGCATATGGTCCATCAATGCGTGGCCGGCGGCGGCTTCCGGCTGGCAGGGGTAGCTGAATCCGGTTATGCCGAATTGCTCTAAACCTCGCTTAAAACCGGTATTAGACCGCAGGGCCGCTCCAAATTCCTGGTCAAGCAGGGTTTGTGCTTCCGTGATAAAGCCGATACAGGTATGTCCCAAACCGGCCAGGTGTTCAACACACATATACAGGGCTTTTTCAAAATCAAGGTCAACAAACGATAGCCCGGTATTATCTTCGCAGTGACCTATCAAGCTGAAAGAGTATTTCAGTTTGCGTAAAAGTTCAACGCGAGGGTCGTGCATCTTGACACCAAGCAATACTACCCCGTCTACAAAGCCTTTTTCGATGAAATGGATTATCTTCGGTTCTTCGACGGGGAGCGTGGACAATAGCAGCGAATATTCGTTAGCGCTGGCGGCTTGCATCGCCGAGTTGACGAATTCTAGCTGCATTGGCGATAAATCTTTGCGCTGGGAGGGAAAGAGCAGGGCGATAATCCTGGTCTGCTTGGTTTTGAGGGCTTTTGCCAGGCTGTTAGGGCGGTAATCCAGTTCGTCCATAATCTGGAAGATACGTTCTTTAACCTCTTTAGAGATGGGACGGTTGCCACTCAGAGCGTGCGAAACTGTGCTACGGGATACCTTGGCAAGCCTGGCAACATCATCTATCGTCGCCATTGTGCATCCTTTCTTCTTGAAAAGGTTTCAAGCTCTAAATTATTTCGCCGACAATTTGAAAACAACTGCCATAATTCTACCAACTTCCGCAACGACTTTCCTAAGATTATTTTCAGCCAATAGAACCTTTACTGAATAATTATTCAGCATCATTTTCTGATGCAAAACCTGGAAAAAATCCTTGACAAGAATATTGGTTGGCTCTACAATACCTTTATCAAACCGATTTGTCAAACTGATTTGATAAAACATTTTTATTTTTTCTCGCTATTTAATATCCCAAACGGTGCCGACTTTAAGGCGTTTTTCAATGTTGATAAAAAAGGGCCTCAAGCTCTTATAGCTGGTTTACGGTTGGGTGTTTCCTTAACTTCGCTGTTGTTGGAAAGCTCACTTCGATACTTAAAGAGAGGATAGATTAAATGAGAAGGCTTGTTACTTCCCTGGTGGTATCCTTGATGGTAGGGATGCTGCTGGTTGCCTGCGGTGACAGCACTGCCACCACTGCTCCAGCACCTACCACCGCCGCAGCCACTACGGCAGCGGCTACCGCTACAACTGCCGCCGCAGCCACAACTGCCGCCGGGACTGCAACGACAGCCGCTGCAACTACCGCAGCCGGAACTGCCACCACGGCGGCGACAACAACGAGTGCCGCCACCACTGCTGCTGTCAAACAGAACATCACTCTGACCCTTATCGCCAGCCAGGGCTGGATTAAAGACCCCGAACAGGCCCTGGGCAAGAAGTTCGAGGAGCAGACCGGTATTCACATTGACTACCAGATTATCCCTGCAGACCAGTATTTTAACGTCCTCAAGACCCGCCTGAACTCCGGCCAGGGCCCTGACATTTTTGGCGGCCAGACCGGCGCGGGGCAGCTTGCCAGCGATTACAACGTTGAAAAGAACGCGGTTGACCTTTCCAACGAACCCTGGGTCAAAACTGAAGACCCCATTTCGGTCAATGAAACCACCGTCAACGGCAAAGTCTACGGGTTGACCGTCTGGGATACCAAGGGCGGTACTTTCGTGGTCAACTACAACAAACAGATTTTCCAGCAACTCGGCCTGAGTGTTCCGAAGACCTATGCTGAATTCAAGGCGATTTGTGACAAAATCCTGGCTGCCGGGATTACCCCCATCTACGAACCGATTGCCGACGGCTGGCACCACGTCCTGTGGTTCCCGCACCAGGGCCCGCGCTGGGAAGAAAATACTCCCGGCCTCAAAGACCTCTTGAACACCAACAAGACGACCTTTGCCGATAACAAAGACGCCCTGACGACTTTGCAGCAAATGCAGGAGATGTACACCAACGGTTATTTCGGGGGAAATGCCCTGTCAGATACAGGCGACCAGACCGAAGCCAAGCTTTCAAGTGGCAAGTTTGCGATGAACCTGAACACCCTGAACGAACCCGCCGCAATCGTGAAAGCTTACCCGGACCAGAAGTTGGAAAATTGGGGTTACTTCCCGATGCCTCTCGACGACAATCAGATTGTTGCTGTTAACCCCGGTGGTCCGAGCAAGTTCATCTATTCCGGCTCCAAGCATATTGACGCTGCCAAACAGTACCTGGCCTTCCTGACCCAGCCGGACAACCTGCAATATCTGCTCGACAACGAACCGACCTTCTCTGCTCTGAACTTCCAGGGTGTTAAGGACAAATTCAACACCGAGCAGAAGAACTTCTTCACCACCTATCCTAAGACCGGTACCGTCTACCAGGCTTCCATCACCTACGTCAATGCCCAGTGGTTTGATATGGGTAAAGACATGGTCGCGATGTTCAGTGGTGGGATGCAGCCGCTCGACGTGCTGAAGAAAATTGACCAGCGCCGGGCAACCGCCGCAAAAACCGCCAATGACCCGGCCTGGAAGTAGTCCAAGTTAAACCTGGCTCTACCGGACCAAGCTTCAAGGTTGGGCCGGTATGGGCTGAAAACGACACTTCCCTTAACAATCTCAACTCGCAAGGTGGAACTACTAACCATATTAAAAATTACGGCCCGGCGGTTTTCCTAACCGGGCCGGTTTTAACCGTAAAATTTTATACCTTTCTTTAACCGTAAAATTTTGCTATAAATCCTGGATAATTGGTTGGTAAAGTATAATGGACCTAATCGCCAGCCTACCAACCTGTACATATACAAAATTCAAAATCAGACTAGAGCTAATCTCAGTACCAAAGCAAAGGTAGAGTAAATATGCAAAGAAGCAGAGCAATAGTGGAAACTAAAGCCGACGCTAAACCCGAAGCACAACCGGGAACCAAATCCAGGCCGGACCCGGTCGCCAGGATAAAATCAAAAAACAAACGAGGCCATACTTACCCGTTTTATTTTGTCGCCGGGGCCTTAATCCTTTACACGGTTTTTTCGGTAATTCCCGGCCTGACCGGGCTTTTATATTCCTTTACAGACTGGAACAGTTACACCACCGATGTTCACTGGGTCGGCCTCGACAACTTCGCAACTATTTTTTCTGGGGACGAAAATTATCTCAGTTTCGTAAAAAATACCCTTGTCTTTACGGCCCTTACGATTATCCTGAAAACCGTCCTCGGCTTGGCCTTTGCCATCCTCCTGACCGAAGGCGTCAAAAAATTAACCAACCTGCACCGGGTTATCGTCTATCTCCCAGCGGTCCTGCCTATGCTGGTCGTGGGTCTTGTCTTCAAATCCATACTGAACCCTCAAACCGGGCTGGTGAATGAATTTCTGCGTGGCATCGGGTTAGGTGGGCTAGCCCAGAAATGGCTGGTTGACGCCAACATCGCGCTTTACTCGATTATCGGGGTTGATACCTGGAAAGGGGTCGGCTATATCATGGTCATTCTGCTGGCCGGTATCCAGGCAATCCCGAAGGACTATTACGAAGCAGGGGCCATTGATGGCGCAAACCCCTGGCAGCGTTTCTGGCACATTACCATGCCCTTGCTTACCCCGGTCATTACCGTTACCACAGTCCTGAACCTGCTTTACGGCCTTAAGGTTTTCGACATTGTCTACGTCCTCACCAACGGTGGGCCGGGCTACGCCACCGATGTGGTCTTTACCTCGGTCTTTAAGGAGTTCGGACAGGGGCGGTACGGCGTGGCAACCGCGCTTTCCACCCTGCTATTCCTGATTATGGTGGTGAGCGGCTACTTTGTCATACGGTTAATGACCAGAAAGGACCAGGCGGAATAATGCGTACCAAACCATTTAAATCCATTGGCTTTAACCTTTTGGCTATTGTAATCAGCGTAGTAATTTTTATCCCAATTTACATAATAATCGTAAACTCACTCAAGACAAAGACCGATGCCGCCACTATGGGCATCGGGTTGCCTACCTCGTTACACTTTGAAAACTTTTCAACCGTTATTGAGAAGGGTAAATTGGGCCAGAGCTTTTTGAATAGCATGCTCTATTCGGTCGGCTCGACCATCATTGGAACGACGCTGGCCGCAATGGGGGCTTTTGTCCTCTCCCGCAACCGGACCCGGCTTAACCGCTTTCTCTACCTTTTTCTGATAATGGGTATCGCCCTGCCGACCAACTATGTCACCCTGACCCAGGTCATGCAGGTAACCCACCTGATCAATACCCAACTTGGGATTATCATTTTACACGCGGCAGGGCAGATTCCGTTTGGTATCTTCCTTATATATGGCTTCGTCCAGAACATCCCGCGCGAACTGGATGAAGCCGCTATCGTGGACGGTTGCGGACCCTGGCGACTATTTTTTGTTGTAATCATGCCGCTGATGATGCCCGTGTTGATAACCCTATCGGTTCTGAGTTTCCTGGGAGCCTGGAGTGACTTTATCGCCCCACTTTATTTCTTGAACAACAGCGATTTGTGGCCGATGACCCTTGCCGTCTATAACTTCTTCGGACAGTTCCAATCTGATTGGAGCCTGGTATCCGCTGATATTTTGTTGACCATTTTGCCTGTATTGGTTGTATACCTGTTAGCCCAACGCTTCATCCTGTCGGGTCTGACTTCCGGCGCGGTCAAAGGGTAAAGTGTCGACCTAATGGGCCAGAATTGTACTAATCCTGGAGCCCATTCATTAAAAACAAATAAATAGAAAATCGAGGGAACTTTTGCAACTAACCGAATATCGTATCCAGCCTGAAGGACTCCTCCTGCTCACCGGGTCCGGGCGGATACTACTTACCCCACGCACGTCCAAAATTGTGCAGGTTCGTTATACCCTGGAACCGGAATTCAGTTCTCAACCAAGCCTTATGGTAGTGCCGGAAAGTGGCACCACCGCAAGTTTCGAAACGAACGAAGACGAGAACAGCCTTTATTTTTCGACCGGAGATCTTACTATCCAGGTCAATAAGGCTACCCTGGCTTTTACATATCTCGACAAATCAGGGCAGGTTTTAACTGGAGAACCGGAACGAGGCGGCAAAACCCTGATGCCGACCGAAGTCGTCAAGTCGGTCTTTGACGACGAGGTAAATATCCAGATGGGTCAAAGCGTGGACGGGGCCCGAAGCCGGGCGGACAATGTCCGCCAGGTGGTTGACCGGACTGCTTACCACACCAAACTGGAATTCGAATGGGCCGAGGACGAAGCCCTTTACGGGCTCGGTTCGCACGAAGAAGGCGTCATGAATTTGCGGGGCAGCCACCAGTTTTTATACCAATCCAACATGAAAGCGGTAGTGCCGGTCCTGGTATCAACTCGCGGGTACGGATTGCTCTGGGACAACTATTCCCTGATGACCTTCCATGATGACGCATTTGGCTCCTATATCTGGTCGGAAGTTGCCCCCGAATTGAATTTTTATTTTATTTATGGTCCCGAACTGGACGAGGTCGTGAGCGGGGTGCGCTACCTGACCGGCCAATCACCCATGCTGCCAAAATGGGCCTTTGGTTATATCCAGTCCAAAGAGCGCTATGTTGACCAGGCCGAACTGGTAGAAATCGTGCGAGAATACCGGGAGCGCAATCTGCCCCTCGATTGTATTGTCCTCGACTGGAAATCATGGCCGGAGGGATTATGGGGCCAGAAATCGCTCGACCCCTCCCGTTTCCCGAACCCGGATGCCATGATGGAGGAAATTCACAAACTTAACGCCCGTCTGATGGTTTCAATCTGGCCGATTATGAATCCCAATGGAGCCAATTCAATCGAAATGCTCGAACAGGGCAACCTGCTCGGCAACCGGGCCACTTACGACGCCTTTTCCGAAAAGGCCCGCAACCTGTACTGGAAACAGGCCTACGAGGGTTTATTTTGTCATGGGATTGATGCCTGGTGGTGTGATTGCACCGAGCCATTTGAGGCGGATTGGAAAGGCGCTTTCAAGCCGGAGCCGGAAGAACGGTTAAAAATAAACATAGCGGAAGCCAAACTCTATCTCGACCCGGCCCTTATCAACGCCTATTCGCTCGAACATTCCAAAGGGATTTACGAAGGACAGCGCCGCACTACCGAGGAAAAACGGGTGGTCAACCTGACCCGCTCATCTTATGCCGGGCAACATCGCTATGCGACTATCACCTGGTCGGGCGATACAGCAGCGAACTGGGAAACCCTCCGCCAGCAGATTCCCGCCGGGCTTAACTTTACGGTTACTGGCGCACCTTACTGGACCTTTGACATTGGGGCTTTTTTTGTCGGACGCAAACCTGACCTGTGGTTCTGGAATGGCGATTATAACGAGGGTGTGGAAGACCTGGGTTTTAGGGAGCTTTACGTGCGCTGGTTCCAGGTGGGGGCTTTTATGCCGATGTTCCGCGCCCACGGCACCGATACACCCCGCGAAATCTGGCGGTTTGGCAAGCCTGGCGAAGTTTTTTACGACTCGCTAGAAAAATTCCTGAAATTACGCTATCGTTTGCTGCCTTACCTTTATTCGTTGGCAGGTCAGGTAACTCACGAAAGCTATACAATCCTGCGGGCCCTGGCCTTCGATTTCCGGCAGGATCCCAAAACCTACAACATCAGTGACCAATTCATGTTTGGACCTGCTTTCCTGGTCAACCCTGTCACGCATCCCATGCAATACGCTGCAAACTCTCAACCGTTAAGCGGTATCGCCGAAACTCGCCCGGTCTATCTCCCGGCGGGTAGCACCTGGTACGACTTCTGGACCGGTCAAACTTACAAAGGTGGGCAAACAATTGAAGCCGCCGCCGGGCTGGATACAATGCCCCTTTTTGTAAAGAGTGGGTCAATCGTGCCAATTGGGCCAGACCTACAATTTAGCGGCGAGCAGTCCACAGCGCCCCTCGAACTGCGAATCTTTCCGGGACAAGATGGACGGTTCAGGTTGTACGAAGATGAAGGCGACAATTATAATTACGAACAAGGCGCATTTTCGACCATTGATATCGAATGGGATGAAAACACCCGGACCCTGACCATTGGAGAGCGGCAGGGCAGTTATCCCGGTATGCCCGCTAACCGGGAATTTCAAGTTACCCTGGCCGGTGAAAGTAAAACCGGCAGCCAGGCCATCCGGTACGATGGAAGACAGGTTAAAATTATTCTTGCAGAATTTTAACCTCCTGATTTGCGCAAGAGTGCTATCATTGGATTAGCTTATTGTTTACTAAGAGGAGTTTTAAAAGAATGACCGATTTATTGAATAAACCGCAGACCAACGAGGTCACCAGCGACCTCTACAAACCTA
>MKTJ01000035.1 GCA_001898225.1 Chloroflexi bacterium 54-19 | reverse complement strand
CACTCTGAGGGTCTTGTTCCAAGAGCGGTTAAAGCCTTTTTGGACATTCTTTGATTTATGTCCAACCTTCAATTATTTGCATGTTTCGAGCTTTGGCCGCCGCCACAACCGCATCAATCCGGGCCAGTTCGGTCTGGTTCAAATCACCCCAGAGAGCCGGTTGGACCCGCTCCCATAAAAAAGGTAACCTGATTAATTTCAAACCTTTGCTGTTATAGTAATCAAGTTCGGCAGTCGTGGGATAGGTGTAATCAACCCCATAGGCGCCCGGAATTTTTTCGGAAGTAAATTCGGCCCCCGCAAGGTTAACACCCCGCAGGAAACCCTGGGAATTTACCGGAGCCGAGGGATTAACCTGGGTTGGGGCTACGGGACTGCTGGTTCCGGTGGTGACATTAAAAGATACCGCAGCATCATTCCAGGCTTTTTGCTGCCAGTCAGGAGTGAATATCCCCACTTTGAGCTTGTAAGGACCAGCCACAGTGGGCGTCATATTCCAGGTAACACTCTGGGTTACACCAGCCGTGAGGTTGCGAGCTTCATAATACTGGTAGGCTTTGACGTTCTGGCTATTATAAAGTTCCATGTCCAGGATGTAGCTACCTGAAACCGCCACCCCAAAAGTCCCGGCCAGTTGCAGGTTGGAATTGGCAACCGGATTGGCCGAAACCAGTTTACCCCCGGTTTGCCAGGTGGTTGCCGGGGCTGCAACGGACGGCGCAACCAGGTTTACAGAAGCGGACCCATCATTCCAGCTAAACAGGGTTTTCCAATCGAGACTGAACAACCCCTGCTTGACAGTATATTTCCCGGCGGCCAACCCTGCTGTCTGCAAGGTATAGCTCCTGTTGATAGATTGTCCTGCGTTCAAGGTAAAAGCCTCGGAAAATTGGGCAACTTTGGCCCCAGTAACCCCGGAAAATACCTCCGTATCAAGCATATAAGCTGCCGGGTTACCCCCGGTCGGGGCATTAAAAGTTACATTGACAGCCAGGGGTTGGCCCAGGACCGGGTTTCCGCTGACCGACGCCGGGCCCTGGTTGAGGGTGGCTGCGTTAGTAAAATGGGGAACAATTGTTACTAATAAAGATAAAAAGATAAATAAAACACTCACACTCTTAAAAATAGCCTTATAACGGGCCATAACAAAAAACCTCCATGCTAGGCAGGCAGAAAACAGACAGCGTCAACTGCATAAAACTGCTAATTATAATCAAGAAGGGTAAAAATTGACTGAACCAACCCTGGTAAATGGTGTCAATTCAAACGAGCAGATATTAGAAGGATTTGGGCGGGATGTAAACTAGGACCAAACAATTTGTATTCTGGAAACCTTTATTTCAGGCAAAATAACTTACGGGCGTATTTTAGCAAATCAACATTACAAAAAGATTACGAAAGCCTTGAATCGGGGTCCTGTATCAATCTTTTAAGGTCAGTAATAAGTACTACGGCCTCATACATGACCATAAGACCCGCATATTTACCGGCGGGTTTTTGCAAGGTAGAATATAAACAATACCCACCTGAGCCACCTTTCAAACCCTTGCAGGTGGGGCAGGTAGCTTATTGAAAATCGAAATTTCGGGATTAACCAACGAGTAGTAATTATGGAAAACCGAAAACGCACTAAGATTTTACTGGCAATTGTAGGAATTGGGATAATTATCCTGGCCGGGCTGGGTGGGTTCTGGTGGTCTAATTCTACAAAACAACCTTCGCCTCAAACCCGAACCTCTGCCCGGGTTACTTCCCAGGATAACAAAGTAGTTGGAATCCAGGCCACCGCCACACCCCACGAAATCGCCTCCACCCTCGGTGACACCCTCTTTGGCTACGGTTATATCGTGACGGTTGACGATACCGACCATTCCGATATTTTTAACGACCAGTTCGTTGCCAGCGAAAACCACACCATGCATGCTTATCATGTCGTTATGGAGAGCAATTCCCCAGGTGGAATCGAGGTTAACCCGCGTTACTGGCGGCTCTTTGACAGCCAGAACCCCGCTTACCCCGAAATTTTCGCCGGAAAAGACCCATCTCTCCCTACAACCAAAGTTTTACCCAGGGGTGAAAAGCAACAGGGCTGGCTGACCTTTGAAATCCCCAAAGGGGCTAATCATTTCCGGCTGGCCTACGACATTCCAAACATTTCTCAAAAAGCCAGCTTTGTATTTGATGTCGGTTAGGTAACGGCTAGTTTTCCTCAAGGAACTTGCGGATAGCCCGGACGACGAGTTTGTGGTCTTCCTCCTGGGGCAGGCCGGAAACGGTCAGGGTGCCGACCATCCCCACGTTTCGGATAATAATCGGGAAACTCCCCCCGTGCGCGGCAAACTCCGCCGGGTCGAGCAAGGCTTTTTCCGCCATGGTGGTATTTTGGCGTTTGTAATGTATGCCCATGTAGAAGGAGCTATGGCCGAAGCGGTTGACGGTTCGGACTTTACGTTTAATCCATTCGTCGTTATCGCTGGAAGTGCCGGGCCTGGCGGCATGAAATAGCTGCTGGCCGTGGCGGATAATATCAACCGTAATGGCAAGGCCATCCTGCCGGGCCAGTTCAATCACCAGTTGGCCAAGGGTATAGGCGTCGTCATTGGTAAAGTGGGTGAACTGCAAATCGGTTTCTTGCTGGCGCAGGTCATCCAGAAGCCGGTTATAATCAACGGCGTTGTTTTCCATTTTTTCTCCTGTTTTCTTACCTTGAATGGAATCGGTTTTTTAGTTCAAATTCTCTGGTATCATATAGTATAAATGGTTATAAGGCCACCAACTTTCTTTTTAAGTTCTGTAAGGTAAAGGGGAAAAACTTAAAGGGTCGTGAGTATATTTAAAGCAAATTTGTCGCAAGGTTCGCAGGAACTTTTTTTGAAAAAAGTGCTCCAGGTCGTCGTCTACGCCGGGGAGGTAATGCTGCGAAGTGGGGCCGAAACCTCGCGGGTCGAAGAAACAATTGACCACCTGACACGGGCTTTTGGCGTGACCGACTCGAACAACCTGGTGACCCCGACCGGGATTTTTGTTTCAATAAACAGCGACACTCACGATTTGCCCTTGACCCTGGTGCGGCGGGTGCGGGGCCGCTCCTTAAACCTGAGCCGGTTAGCCGCCGTCAACGACCTTTCGCGCCGGGCCGAAGTGGGCCACTTAAGCCCGGACGAGGTTCTGGGCGAAATCCAACAAATTGACGGCAAACCGGACCCCTATCCCTTCTGGCTCTGGCTGGCCGCCGGGGCCGCTACCGCCGCCGGGGTAACGGTGTTGCTGGGTGGGAGTGTCCTCGATTCGGCCATAACCCTGGTCAGCGCCTTGCTAGTCCAGCTCTGGATGTGGGCGCTGGCCCGTTTCAATATCCCTCGCATCTTTGGCGAATTCAGCGGCGCGACCATCGCGACAGCCCTGGCTTTATTCAGTAGCTGGCTGGGCTGGTCGATTCACGAAACGCTGGTTATCGCGGGCGGGATAATAATGCTGGTGCCGGGGGCGGCGTTGCTGGCAAGCGTCCAGGATGGAATTGCAGGTGACTTGCTAAGCAGCGGTTCGCGGGTGCTGGAAACCTTGCTCAAAGGTACGGCGGTAGCGGGCGGGGCCGGGTTGGCCCTCAAAGTGGCCGAGACCCTGAATTTCCGGGCCTCCCTGGAAACCACACCAGGCGAAATCTGGCAAATCCCTATTCAGGTGGCGGCGGCGGTCATAGCTTCGGCCTGTTACGCGGTGGTCTACCACACCCCGAAAAGGTCAATTATTGGGGCAGGCTTGACGGGCGGGTTCGGCTGGTTAATCTACCTGTTAGCCCTTCCAGCCAGCAATTCGTCCCTGATAAGTACCTTCCTGGGGGCTTTTGGGGCGGGCCTGTTTAGCTGGTGGATGGCCCGTATTCGCCATACCCCAACCACCCTTTACGCCCTACCGGGAGTGCTGCCGCTTTTACCCGGTCTGAGCATCTATGGCGGGATGCTGGCTTTATCCCAGAACCGCAGCAATGATGGAATCTTGCAACTGATAACCGCCACCTTCCTGGGTGGAGCTATCGCGGCAGGGGTGGCTTTGAGCAATTCTATCCTGGCCCAAATCCGGCGAATCCTTCCCCTTAAACAAAAGAGCTATTAAGATTCCTGGCGGCTGGTATAGAATAGAATAATTGCTTTTTACCCCGATGAGGATTAGAATCAAGTTACCTGTATATAAATTTTTGGAATTGAGCCTTTTCCCGCCTTTTTGAGGGTTGGAAAAGACTTCTGGACGGCAATCGAGCCGGTCTTTGGTAGAGAATGCTCAGTGTCGAGCGTTAAGGAGTGGTTTTATGAAAAGCGATGAAGTTTTGATTGCCGGGTCTACCCGGTTGCCGACCGGGAAATTCCTGGGTTCTTTGAGCGGGTTTACGGCTCCTCAACTTGGGGCCATCGCCATCCGGGAAGCGGTCAAACGGGCCAATATTAAGCCTGAAACCGTGGAAGAAGTGATTATGGGGAACGTGGTCCAGGCCGGTATCGGACAGGCCCCGGCCCGCCAGGCGGCGATTTTCGGCGGACTGCCCGATTCGGTCCCGGCCCTGACCATCAACAAGGTTTGCGGGAGCGGCCTTAAAGCCGTAATGCTTGCCGCTAACTCGATTAAGGCCGGGGAAAGCGACGTGATTGTAGCCGGGGGTATGGAGAGCATGAGCAAGGCCCCTTACCTGCTGGATAACGCCCGTTCCGGTTACCGGATGGGCAACGGCCAGATGATTGACTCGGTAATTCACGACGGCCTCTGGTGTGCCTTTGAAAATCACCACATGGGGGTTAGCGCCGAAATTATCGCCGAAAAATTCGACATCAGCCGCGAATCCCAGGACGAACTGGCCTATCACAGCCACCACAAGGCGGTCCAGGCGATTGAGCGGGGCGACTTTAAGCGAGAAATCGTGCCGGTGGAAATCAAGTTGAAAAAGAGCGTGACTGTTTTTGATACGGACGAACCGGTCCGGCCCGATACCAACCTGGATAGCCTGAGCCGCCTGGCCCCGGTCTTTAAACCGGATGGCGGGGTCGTGACTGCCGGAAACGCACCAGGTCTGAGTGATGGGGCCAGCGCAATGGTGGTGCTTAGCCGGGCCGCCGCCGAAAGACACGGCGTGACCCCGCAAGCCCGCGTGACCGGCTATGCCTCGGCTGCCCTTGAGCCGAAATATATCTTCGCTGCACCGCCTCTGGCTGTCAAAAAGCTGTTGGAGCAGACCGGGATGCAACTGGGCGACTTCGACCTGTTCGAAGTCAACGAGGCTTTCGCGGCCCAGGTGCTTGCAAACGCCAAAGAACTCAAAATGGACCTGAACAAAGTAAACGTGCGGGGTGGGGCCATTGCCCTCGGCCACCCAATAGGGGCCAGCGGGGCAAAAATTCTGACGACCCTTATTCACGCCTTACAGGATACGGGCGGCAAACGCGGCCTGGTAACGTTGTGCCTGGGTGGGGGCGGGGCGGTCGCGCTTAGCATCGAACTGGTTTAGTCTGAACCCAAAATCACCCGGTTTAAGTCTAAAAAGCCGGGTGTTCAACCTTTAATGCTTCTGAAAGCCGGAAATCCTAACAAAATTGGGTTCCCGGCTCATTTTTTGAAAAATTACTTCCGTATAAAGTGATATATGTTATAATTACCCGGTTGAAACCAGGATATAATAATCCTGGCGTTGTTGTATTGAACCGCCTGAAGACGGAGGAAAGGTTTCTACCTACTCAATGCCTGCTGTTACAAATAAGAAATATTTGAAATTTACCGCCCTTGGTCTGGGCATGCTGATTTTATCGGCGCTACTGGTCGCCTGTGGTGGGACGGCGGATACGAACTACGATTTATTCGTCCCTTCGTCGCTCACGGCTGTACCTGCCGCTGCAAGTAACAACGATTTTAGAAACGCCGTTCTCTTACCCAACCGGACCGATATTGTCGAGCAGAATGTCAATGTATATAAGACCAGCCAGAGTCTGGCCGATTTACAGACAAGCTATAATACCGAAATGACAAAACGGGGCTGGACCAACGTTTCCACCAGCATCTTAAAAAGTGATGAACTTGGCAATAATGGTGTAGTGCTGGCTTTTGAGAAGGCTTTACCCGATGCAAGCAAAAAACGTGTAGTTGGGGTTATCTTGTTAGGCCCGGACGCAAAGGCGACCTGGCTGACTACCTTCCGAGATAACGGCACCCTCCCTAAGGACCAGAACGTTGTAATCGCTATTGAGGGCGGAACCGCGCCTATACCGACCCCTAACGCGGCTCCGACAGCCACCCCCGCCAGTTAGGCTTTAAGTTCGTAGCCTGGCGGCCTGTTATTCGCTCATGGGGGAACGGCCCAATCGTATTAATTATTTTGAATTACTAAGCAAAGTAATAAAACACGCTGATTAGACCCGACTTAAAAGGAGTATCTCTATGAGCAATAACTACGGCAATTATGGGGGAAACAATTATCCCCCGCAGGATGGACAAGGCCAGGGGGGTTACGGCCAGCCGCAGGGTCAGGGTGGCTATGGACAACCGCAAGGTGGGTACGGTCAACCGACCGGAGGGTACGGTCAACCCCAGGGCCAGGGGGGTTACGGCCAGCCTCAACCGGGCGGGTATAACCAGCCTTCTGGCGGTTACAATCAGCCTCAGGGTGTCTATGGTCAGCCCCAGGGACAGCCGAATTACGGCCAGCCCGGTAACTACCAGCCGACCCAGGTCCAGCAGTACGGCTATGGCAGCGGCGGCCCGGTTCCTCCAGCGAAACCCCCGCGCTCGAATACTCCTTTAATCCTGGTCGGGGTCGGCATACTGGCCCTGGTCATCGTCGGTGTGGTGGCGTTCCTGGTCCTTGGCAATAAAGGCTCGAACCCGACCACTACCGGCACACCCCAGGCGGCGGTAAGCGCCACCGCCGGGACCGGCACGACCGCTGCCGTAAATAATCCCGCCGCGACTACTCCGGCAGTCAGCACTACCGTGGCGGCTTTACCGACAGCAACCTCTGCACCCCAGCAAACGACTGCCGGGAATAATCTACCGACCGTAGGCGCTTCGACAACGGCTGCGGCGGCCACCACCAAGGCGGCAGTTCCGACCACTAAAGCCCCGGTCCCGACTACCAAAGCGGCTTCTGTTCCAACCACAAAGGCAGGTGGTACCACTACCGGGTCCGGCCTACCGACCTATCCTAGCTCAAAGGAAATTCAACTTCCGGCCAGCGTGGAAACTCAGTTTGCGGCGGGCCTGGCTTCGCTCCCGAACTCTGAAATAAAGGCCTACGAAAGCGCCGACGACCCGGACACCATCAAAGAGTTTTTCGCGACTGAATTGCCGAAAGATGGCTGGCTTGATGCCACTTCGGCGGCGGCGGGCTCCATCTCCAACAGCGACGACCTGGATAAAATCACCAGCGCGGGCGGTTGGTACGAGGTCTTTGTCAATACTTCAACTTCGCAAGTCGCGGTGCTGATGTTGTTGCCTGGCTCGGAGGTTGGCCCGGAATTGGGAACCAGCTCGGATAACAACGTTTTGCTGGTGATTACCGCTAACCCGTAATTTGCAACTCAGGTTTGGGGAGCGTTCTTTAACCGGAACGCTCCTACTGCTTTTAAATCTTATTGCTCACTTTTAAAGTTTTCTAAATTTTTTACCGGTCAAAAGCTAATTTGAGCCAATTGCCCCAGTCCGCCCGTTTAAGATTCTTCTCCCTCCTTCCCGGTATTCTACTGGGATTGTTCATAATCCTGTACATAATTGCGATAAGCCTCTTACACGCCATCCGGTTAGCCCACTTCATGGATGGTTTCGACCTGGCCTTTTACCAGCAAGCCATTTGGAATACCAGCCAGGGCCGCTTCTTGCAGGTCTCCGCCACCGACTTTAGCGGCTCCCTCCTGGGTACGGATGTTATCTTGATTTATGCCCTGATGGCCCCTTTTTACCTGGTAGCGCCCTCGCCAATGACCTTATTGGTAGTGGAGACGGTCGTAGTGGCGCTGGGAGCCATCCCGGTATATTTCCTGGCGCGAGAACGTATCGGGAGCGCCTGGGCCGGGCTGAGCCTGGGACTGGTCTACCTGTTATTGCCGGTGGTCGAGAACGGGAACCTTTACGAGTTGCGGGAACGCCCCATGGCTGGGTCGTTCCTGCTATGGGCCTTCTGGTTCTGGTACAGGCGGAAACTAGCCTGGTTTATTATTTTCGCGGCCCTGGCGCTGTGCTGCCGCCCTGAAAATGGATTCGTGCTTGTGATGCTTGGGGTCTACGGCTGGCTGGCCGACCGCCAGGCTCGCCGCAAAGGGAAACCCCAGGACCGGGTGATGGAGCGGCGGTTTATCTGGACACCAATTATCCTGGGGATTGCCTGGTTTGGAGCGGCTTTGCTGGTCATCCGGGCCGCTACTACGGGCGGGAGTTTCGCGTTGGGCAGCACCTTCGCGGGGGGGTCGCCTGTTTCGGCCCTCTTTACACCCTTCGTGGACCCGGTCAAGGGATTCCAGCAGCTTTTTCCAAACGGTGACATTCTGCTCGGCAAGTTGTTATATATACCGCTACTGCTACTGCCCCTGGCTTTTTTGCCGTTATGGCGTCCTTTACCGCTTTTGATGGCTCTGCCCCCGGTGGGTTTAAACCTGCTGGCGGCCCAGAACCGGAGTATCCAGTGGGACGCCTTAGACTATCATTACCAGCCTTCGGTGATACCCTGGCTGCTGGTGGCGACCATTTTCGCGCTGGCGGCTTTCAAGGAGAACCCGCCCGGCCTCTTTAAAAGCCTGGGAAACCGTCTTATCCCGGCCCTGTGCGCGGTACTGGTAGGGCTGGTTATAATAATAAACCTGTGGGTGAATATTGCCCCACCCGATGCCGCGTACTGGCCTCGCGTGTCTAACGGTTGGGGTCGGATTTTGCGGGCGAAAGAGGATGGGCGCTGGGCCAGTGGCAAAGCCCTTTTAAGCCAGGTGCCGGACGACGCTCCCCTGGCAATCTCGAATACCTGGGCGCCTTACGTCAAGACCCGGCAGGGGTTGTGGTTGTGGCTGAAACGGCCTCTTTATTCACTCCACCCCGACCAGGATGCTCGCTATATCTTCGCGGACGTCCGCGACCCCAAATCAGAGGAAGCCATAATGGTAAACGAAGTGCTGGCGACCGGGAAATGGCGCAAGCAAGACGAAGCGGCGGGCTATGTGCTACTGGTGCGGACGAGTGGCAGCTAGAAGTTGGTAAAATACCGGGGAATTTTATAAAATGGACAACACGAACTCTTCACCAAAAATCGAAACGGTCCTGGTAGCCTTAACCCAGATGACCTTTGACAGGCTGGAAAAACGAACCGGGGACCTGGAAGAATCAGGGGAAATGGAAACAGGTGAGCCGGATTTTTGGGAACAGGCTCAATACCGGTGGGAAATGGCCGGGGCCCTGGTCGAGGCATTGCGGGCCAGCGGTCGAACCGCCGAGATTGTCCGTCTGCCCCAGCGAAGTTTCATCCCCCGTGATATTTCCAAAGCGGCGTTCGCCTGGCGGTTGGTGGACCTCAAGGAAAGTAACGGGCGACCTATAGATCTGGTGGTTTGCCTCGATTTCCCGGCCTGGTCGTTGCAGCACCCGGCCAAGTGCTGCTGGCTGACTTCGCTCCCAAATTTTGTAACAAGGTCACGCAGCATGGTTTCGCCAGGCGACTACCCTTCCGGCCATTCACACAAGCCGATTTCCCTCACCCGGAGCGACCGTCAGGCGGAGGATGCCAAGGCTATCGCGGGTCTCCTTCAAGCCGAAAGGCGCGGGCTGGCGGAAAGTCGCCGGGTACTGGCCGCGACCCGTCCCCTGGCCGAGGAACTGGCCCGGCGTGGTTTGCAGGTCGAATATATCCCGGTCCCGCCCGACCTGTCTGTAGGACCAACCGACCCGCTCTGGCAGGCCGCCCTTAAACGCTTGCTAAAAGAGCCGGTTTAAGTTATTGGTAAAGTCTAGAAGATAAACGCAATGAATATTAACCAGGAAGAAAATTCTCCCGCTTTCACACCGCAAAATGCCAAAAATGCGGCCGCACCAATTCCCTTTATTCTGAAAGTGTTAGGGTTAATTTTGCTGGTCGTAGGGTTTGCCGGGCCGTGGGTTTACGGGCCAATTGGCAAATCGAACGATTGGGGCTGGCAACCGGTCTGGGGTATGCTGCTTTCTTTCTGGGGCTTAAACCTTGTTATCATTTTCGCGGCGATTAGCTGCTTTTGCTATGTAGAGCTTTACTACCGCCTCGGTAGACCGCCCCTTTCAGCCCTTTTGAAGTGGATAGGCGGGTTCCTGGGGCTGGTAATTGTTTTACCATTGTTAGCCTGGACGATTGTGGACCAGAGCGGGCGCAGCCCCAACCGGTTAAATCCCGACGGCAGCCTGGGCTGGGGCGTCTGGTTAGCCCTGGTGGGACTGGTGGCGCTGGTCGTCGGGTTGCGGCTACAGATAAATCAGGTTCGTAAAATGTCGGACGTTGAACCAAACAACGTTGAACGTTGAACGTGCTTTAGGACCATCTTTTCAACTCTTGGTGCTCATCTTGCTTCCTTTCCTGGTATTCTCAATTTTACGTCCAACGTTGTCACATTCCCTTTATGGGCATACGTTCAACGCCCCCGTTAATAAAATCGTAAGGTTTGTAACTCCCTGGTAACCACTAAGAACTAAAATAATACCGGGCCTTCAAAGGTCCCTGGTATTTTCTTTAAAAAGTTTTAAAGGCTTGAAAAATTTCTTTTGAAGGTGTGAATAATGGTTGCGTTGGATGACATCTTACCCGATAATAAAAATATGACCGAAACCCAAAAAATTTTAGTAGTGGACGATGAGAGCAACATCCTGGACGTGCTGGAGTTGTATTTGTTGCGCGAAGGTTTTCAGGTTATCCGTGCCAGCGATGGACAGGTCGCCCTCCGTCTGTTCAACGAAAGTCAGCCTGACCTGGTAATTCTTGACCTGATGCTGCCCAAAGTGGAAGGTTTGAGCGTCCTTAAACATATCCGGCAGCAAACCTCTACTTTGCCGGTGCTGCTTTTGACCGCTAAAAGCCAGGAAGACGACAAACTGGCCGGGTTCGCCAGCGGGGCCGATGATTATGTGACCAAACCTTTCAGTCCACGCGAACTTGTAGCTAGAGTTAAGGTGGCCCTTCGCCGGAACCAGGAAGCCCAGAAAGGCTCAGGAAAAACCACGCCCAAAGATGAAGTCATAAATCTTGAGGGCCTTTATGTCAACCGGACTGCTCGCAAGGTCGAGGTGAACGGCAAACCGGTCGAACTTACCGCCAAAGAGTTTGATTTGCTCTGGTTCCTGGCAACCAACCAGGGACAGGTCTTTAGCCGCGAGCAGTTACTTGACAGGGTCTGGGATTATTCCTTCTTCGGTGAGATGAGTACGGTCACGGTCCATATCCGGCGGTTGCGGGAGAAAGTCGAAGCCGACCCCATGCGACCCCGCCACATCAAGACGGTCTGGGGAGTTGGTTACAAATTCGAGCAATAGCGATTATGATTAACAGCGCACGTAAAAATCAGTTTTCGCTCCTAAAAATTGGTGGCCTTATCTTACTGGGAGTCGTTGTGGCGGCCCTGGTGACAGTCGGACTGGCCGCTTTGTGGATGCAAGCCCCTTCTAAAGACCTACTGGCTCTGTTTATCTACCTGCTGGTGAGCGGGGGTATTTCGGCGGGGCTTGTGCTGGCCTGGCTTACTTTTAGCCAGCGCCTGGTGGGTCTACGGTTTCAACTGACCGTCGCCTATCTTACCGGGGCGACTATCACCTTTATCAATATCCTGGTTACGGGCAAACTGATGTTCCTCAGCCCGCACGACCTGACCCTCCTTTTGATGTTGCTGGTTTTCTCCGGGGCTATCGTCCTATTTTTCGCTATCTTTCTTTCAAAACAACTGGTCCTTCCGGTCGCGGAAATGACCACCAAAGCGGCAGAACTGGCGAAAGGTAACTTTTCGGCCAGGGTCAAACCGAGCGGGTCGGCGGAACTGGCCCACCTGGCGGACGCTTTTAACCAGATGGCCGGGCAACTCGAACACTCTTTCAGGGTCCAGCAGGAAATGGAAAACTCGCGCAAAGAACTGGTCGCGGCTATCTCCCACGATTTAAGGACGCCCCTGGCCTCTCTGCGGCTTATGACCGAGGCAGTCAGCGATGGCGTGGCCGACGAGCACCAGGCCGCGATTTTCCTAGAACGGATGCGGGGCGAAGTCCAGTACATGACCACCCTGATTGACGACCTGTTCGAGCTTTCGAGCCTGGAAGCGGGAGCCGTCAAGCTAAATTTGGAGCGGGGCACCCTGGCCGACCTGATTTCGGATACGCTGGAAAGTTTGCAGGGCCAGGCTCACCAGAAGGACCAGACCCTTGCCGGGGAAATCCAGGGTGAATTGCCCGAAATAGCTTTTGATTCCCACCAGGTCCAACGGGTCTTGAATAACCTGGTCGGAAATGCCATCCGGTATACCTCGCCTGGTGGCGCGATTCACGTCCAGGCTGGAAAAAAAGGTGGTAAGGTGCTGGTGCGGGTCAAGGATAACGGGGAAGGTATTCCATTAGTGGACCAGGACCGGATTTTTGAACCGTTTTACCGGGGCGAACGAAGCCGGGGCCGCGAACATGGCGGGACCGGGCTGGGGTTGGCTATAGCTAAACGGTTGGTGGAAGCCCATCACGGGCGTATCTGGGTCGAGAGCAAGGAAGGCCAGGGCAGTACTTTTTCCTTCGAGCTACCGATAGTTAATTAACGGTTACAGCGTTTGGCAAATAGACCTGGAAGGTTGCGCCCTGACCCGGTTGGCTGGCAACTTTAATTCTCCCCCGGTGCATTTCGACAATTTCGTGAGCGATGGATAGTCCAAGACCGCTCCCGCCATTGGAATTAGTCCGTGATATATCGGCCTTATAGAACCTCTCGAAAATGTGGGACTGCGCTTCTTCAGAAATACCAATCCCCGAATCCCGGATCGAAAACTCTATTATCTCGGCCTTATCGTGTAGTTCCAGGCAAATCCGCCCCCCTTCCGGGGTAAACTTCAAACTATTGTGAATCAGGTTCAGCCAGACCTGGCTCAACAAATCCTCGTCAGCGGTAACCTCCACCTCGTTCAAAACCACGTCCATATCTATATCTTTGCCGGACCATTGCGGTTCACAGGCCAGGACCAGGCGGCGAATCTGCCGGTCCAGGCGGTAGGGTTTGGGCTCGAATTTGACCGAACGCGCTTCCAGGGAGGCCAGTTTTAACAGGTTTTCGGCTATGCGGGAGAGGCGGGTACTTTCCACCTCGATGATTTCGAGGTAATGTTTTCGTTCGACCGGGGATAAGGTGTCGCTTTGGAGGGCCTGGGCAAACCCTTTTATAGAAGTAAGCGGGGTCTGAATTTCGTGAGATACGTTCGAGATAAACTCCCGGCGCATGGTCTCCATTTTGTTTAATTCAGTTGCCATGTTGTTGACGCTTTTAGTCAATTCCCCCCAGATTCCGTTATGTTCGGCCTGCTTTTCGTCAAGCCCAACATTAAAATTCCCCTTGGAGATTTTATTTATGGCTTCCAGGATGGGCTCGTAGACGTTCCTTTCAGGGTTGAAAATGCGTGAGAACAAAAACATCGAGAAAAAGCAAAAAATAAATCCGAGCATCGCGTTTATAAGTTGAACCAGAAGGGCCGGGAGCTCAATATGGAAAATGTTGTGATAAGCAAAGTCGGTAAGTAAATATGTGACCACCGAGACGGCGGTAACATAAATAAATATCATAGTGATAAATCCAAGCACGACCCATTTTTGTTTGGTGGTAAGCACCTGGCCTCGGTTTCTTGGTTCTTTACCGGCCTGGTTTCCTTTTTGCTCGTCTTTATCTTTCTTTACTTTTTTCATGCTACTACCTCAACTCGATAGCCCAGCCCTCGAATAGTTTTTATCCGAAAGGCAAACTTGTCTTCGGGGAAACGCTCCCGCAAACGGTTGATATGCACGTCCAGGGTGCGCTCGTTCCCCTCAAAATTGTAGCCCCAGATGTCCTCGATTAACTGGTCGCGGGAGAAGGTCTTACCGGGATAACTTGCCAGTTTGAAAAGGAGTTCGAACTCTTTCAAAGGCAGAGTATAATTTTCCCCGGCGGCTTTTACTTCGAAAGTCTTCTGGTTCATGGCAAGCTCGCCCACCTGGACCGTCTGCGAGGTGACGATGCGGTAACGTTTCAGGAGGGCCTTAACCCGGATTACCAGTTCGACCGGCTCGAAGGGCTTTACCAGGTAATCGTCGGTGCCAAGCTGAAAACCCTTGACTTTATCGGGGGTTTCACCCCTGGCAGTCAGCATCAGGATAGGGAAATCGTAAAAGGAGCGCAACTCCCGGCAAAGTTCCCAGCCGTCCATACTGGGCATCATAATATCGAGGATTGCCAGGTCCACCGATACCGTTTCGAGCAAGGCCAGGGCTTCGTGTCCATCGCCCGCTTCGTAAACGTCCAGACCCTCATTTTGTAAAAAGACCCTCGCCAGTTCACGAATGTGGGGGTCGTCATCCACCAGTAAAATCTTGCTCATCTGTGCCTTAATCCTTGTCCACCCACCAAAAATCGGGGCGGGCTACTCTACTATTTTACTACGGTTTCCCTCGTAAAATAACCTGCTTTGCCGGGTTCCCGGCTTAAACTATGATACAACTCCTTCTTAAACTGAATTTAAATTTGGAATGGTTTATGCAGCCGGCAAGGTTTTTAGAAACCTTTGCAAATTGAAACCGGTTTGCAGTCAACTTACAGCTAACTTTAAGTAGCCGGTTTCGTATTAATCTTTGAACGCCTGACAAAAAGGTTTATCCATAGCAAAGAAACTTACGGGCAGGCGGGACGGTTATATAATTGATAGGGTTTGAATGGTAAAATAATTTGGGACCGGAATCGGAACCGGTAATTTATTAGAGAAGGAAACTTTGAACAATCTTGATTCGGAAAAGAAATTAAAAATTATAATGAAAGCCGGGCAGGGCCTGGCTTTAACCGGGGCCGTCGTTGGTCTCCCGGCCTGGGCTTATGCCCGGTTCGTGGAGCCTAACTGGCTCGAAGTCAGCCACCCGACGGTCAAAGTGGACGAACTGGAAGGCATACCCCAGGCGCTAAAAGGCTTCAAGGTAGCCTTTTTTAGTGACCTGCATTTGCCCAGCAAAGGCCCGGCCCGGAATACCCTCTGGCTGGCCGTCGAAAAAACCCTTTTGGAAAGGCCCGACCTGGTCTTATTGGGAGGCGATTTGTTCGACCGGGGCAAGTACAACCCGGTTATGGCCGAGATGGTCCGGGTGCTGACCGGGGCTGGAATCCCGGTGCGGGCTGTCCTGGGCAACCACGACTATTTCGGGCGGCGCGGCGAATACCTGCGTATGATGAAAAATTTGGAAGAGGCTGGCTTGAAATGGTTGGTCAACCGGGCCGAAGCTTTTTGTTACAAAGGGGCGGAAATCTGGCTGGCCGGGATTGACGATTTTGCCAAAGGGGAGCCGGATGTCGCGGAGACCGCCCGCCAGATTCCACCAGGAGTCCGGCCCCTGCTGCTCCTTACCCATAACCCTGGAACCATCAGGACGATCCCCCCCGGTTTCGCTCATATAATGTTGAGCGGTCATACTCACGGCGGGCAGATAAACCCGGCCCTGCCGCCTCTCCACCGCAAACTAAACTGGATTACCTTGCGACCAGGCAGCCACCACTATAGCGAATTTCCGCTCGGCTGGTACACCTTCAAGGGCATCCGCCTGTACGTGGGCCGGGGTTTGGGGATGAGCGGGATGAAATTGCGGTTTAACGCCCGGCCCGAACTGGTCATGTTACAATTCGTTTAATCCTTTTGTTGCGGCCCTTTCAACTATAGGAGTAGCCTTATATGCGCCAGACCTGGACCAAAGCCATTCGTTCATTCGACACCGGGATTCTAGCTTTAAGCCGGCTTACCTTTGGCAAGGCCGCATTTGCAATTGTCCTGATAGCTTTCCTGCACAATTTGATTTACCTGCCGTTCAAAATCAGGGCCGCCAGGCAGATGAAACGAAATGGCGAAAAGCTACAGGAGTTGAACCCTCTCATCGAGGAAATCAAGGAGAAATACAAAGTCGAAACGGGCAAGCACCTTTTGGCCTCAGATGCTGCCCGCCAGGGCAAAGAAATCCAGCAGTTGCAAAAAGCGGCGGGCATCAATTTTAGAGCGGGGTGTTTAACCGCAATACTTCCAACTTTTAGCGAACTTATCATCAAACAGGCCATCACCGGTATCGCTAAAGACGAACGCTTCGAAGATAAAGGCATTTTATGGTTCCAGGATTTAACCAAACCGGAACGGTTTTATATATTGACGGCAAGCCTGTTAGGGGTTTCTTTCCTGAAACAAAGATTGGACCTGGAAACCTTGAGGCGACCGGACGAGAAAAGTTTTTTTAGGGATGCCCGTATCAGGGGTATCATGAACTCGCTGCCTTTGCTGGCTTTTGGCTTAAGCCTGGTCACCCGAAAACAACAGCCGAGCGGTATGGTGATTTACAGTATCGCTTCGGAAAGTTTTTCTCTTGCCCAGACCTACTACATCCGTAAAACGATAATAAATAACCCGGCCCGGTAGTTAATCAAATCTGGAAATACAAAGCCGGGCTGACCCTTTTAAAAAAGTCGGCCTGGCTTTTTTGTTGCTCTCCCACTGGTTAAAAAGACCTGTTCCGGCGGCGGCTCAGTACAATTATCAAACCAAGCCCCGCAATAAATCCGGCTATGTAAAAGGCGAAGATGGCCCGGAAAACCCCACCCATTGGGTCACTATTTTGGGCCTGGGCCGCGGTTTCGGCGGCAACCACCGCTTGCTGGTTTGGCTGCGTAGACGAAATCTTCATACCTGCCCCGGCCTGGGCACCAGCCTGGGCGGCTTGCTGCGAGGTTTCACTGCTGGTGGCCGGGTTCGTGGTGTTATTTGCCACCTGCTGGACGGCGGGCTGGTTAATCGCAGCCAATTTGGAACCTCCACCCTCGCCGGAGGCCGGGACCTGGACCGGCGGATTGATTGGGGTTGGTGCTGCCGGGGTAGCCGTAGGGACCGGGGCCGCTATATTATCATCGGGTGCGGCTGGTACGTTCCCGTAAACCCCGTTCAGGCTGTTCGAGGCGGAGGGTAAAGGATTGGCCGCCCCTCTCCCACCTCCAAGCGTAAACGAAACCGGGGTGGGCATAACACTCAAACTGACGCTGTTAGCCTGGGTCTGGTCGGACAGGCCGATTTCAAGGCGGTGTTCGCCGGGCGCAACCCCGGTCAGGGTATAATTTAGGGCCGAAGTCCGGGCAACTTCCTTGCCATCAAGGTAAGTGATAATTTCGACCTGACCGGGCATGTTGGTCAACTTTTGCTGCAAAGCCGGGTTGGCGGCCAGTTGGACCGGTACCGCGTCTCCGCTCAGTTCGGCCCCGTCCCTGGGATATAAAATCGTCAGTTGAGTGTTACCCGCCGCCCACTGGTTCCAGACCAGGACTCCGATAACCACCAGTGCCACAACTACCAGGAGCAGCAAGATGGTCCTGATGCCGCTTTCTTTCTTAACCCTTATTGTTTCCATAGGAAATTCCGCAAGCCTCATTTGCGCTTCTATATAGAATTACGCTAGATAATTTAACTTGATACTAAGGAGTCCCACTATTTCCTAATGCAAAGAGTGTGCCATTATTTGGGAGTATACAAAATGAGGTATATCTATGGGGTGAATCATACCAGGATTGGGCTTTTATTTTGGGAATAAAAAAACCAGGCGCCCGGTGGGCCACCTGGGTAATAACACTTAAACTATTCGACCTCGTACTCTCGGGTGACTTTCCCGGCCCGTTCGGCAAAAGCTTCTACCACAATCCGGGAACCGGGATGCGCCCGCACAATCCATTCCACCTTTACCCGGTCATCACTGGCATAACCATTGTGGAAAGGATTCATGGCTTGTTTGTTGGAGCGACCCTCCAGGTGGCCCAATCCGCGTTTCTCCTCACCCAGTACCACCTCGACCCCTTCCAGGGCCACCAGCGTCACTGTGAGCGGTTTGAGGAACTTTCGCTCTAAAGCCTTGGTCGTGACATAGGTCGGCAGGAACCCGGTATTCTCCACCAGGGCCGTCACCTTATAAATGTCATCCCCGACCTTCTCAACATTCAGTTTGGGGATGGCTAGGAGGGGAGACATGGCGGCGCAGGCGAACGAGAACAGCATGTTGGTGTGCATCACATCCTTCAAGAATTGTGACCCTTCGGGCGGGTTCTGCCAGCTATGGACATAGTCCCAGCCTCCAAGCTCGACCTGACCAAGCTGAGGATGCTCGTAAGGTTCCCATTCCTTGTAGCTGCCCGGCAAATTATCAATCATCCAGTGGAAGACTTTTAGTTCGTCGTCCTCGCTGCGGCTCTTCCAGAGGAATTCGATAAAATCCCGGTTCTCAATTCCCGCCAGCTTTATAGTGTCCCAGAGTTCGGTGCTGATACCGAAAACACCCTGGTGTTCGTAAGCCCAATCGAGGAAAGCGCCGTGCAAGACGGTCTTGGGAGAATAGCGGAACTTGTGGTAGATACTGGCATCGGGATAGCCGGTATACTCAGTGCCGCGTTTGCCCAGGGCCTTGTACACATCCAGGTCATGGAGCGAGAAAGCATCATCCGGTTTGCCGCTGTAGGGCCGCAAAATAACCCCGCTAAAGGTATGGTAGCTCTGCGAACCGGTAATATTGCGGTGAGCGGTCCAAAAAGCCACGATAGCCCGTGTTTCCGGCTCGGAAAGCGGGTATGGTCCGGCCCCGGCCTGTTCGTTATCCGGCGTCCAGTCGTAAGGATAGTTTCGATTAAGGTCCAGACCCTCTTTGGCAGGCGGCACTTTTAAAATGTAGCCGTCATAGTTGCGGACGATACCCTCGGAGTATATCCGGTAATAGGTCCCGCCATAATCCTCCGGCAACCGTTTAACCAGCACACGAGGGTCTTTTTCGCTGATTTTCCAGTCACCACCGGGGTCTTGAATACGCATCTGGCGGATAACCCCGTCATTATCGAGGTCTTGCGGGATTAAGCCATCTTTGTCCTCGTCCGAAGGGTAAGGGCGGGTGCTGCTCCGCAAGCGATTAGGGGTGGTCAAAACGCGCTCGGCTCCGTCCGGGGTGTGACGTGGGAGGATATAAAGGGTCCGGGTATCGAGCAAGGTATTAACAAGGGCCAGGGTGCTATCGGTGTGGGCGGCTTCGTCCCGGCCATAATTCTCCAGCAAAAACTTAATTGTGTAAAGGGCTGTTGCCGACCCGGTGACCTCGGCGGCGTGGATATTGCCGTCAATCCAGTAAGCCGGTTTATCGGTATCCGCGCCCGTCTGGAAATTGGTAATTGTCATCAACCACAAATCGCGGCCTTCGTGACTCTTACCAATAGATTCGAGCCGAGCCAGGTTGGGATAATCTTCCGCCAGTTGCTTCAAGGCGGCGGTTAGCGCCTCAAAGGTCAGATATTTTGTGAAATCGAGAGCAGATGAAGCTTTCTCCGTCATTACGGTTCCTTCCTTGTTGATTCTTTTTTATTCTTGGTAGGTTGGGTTAATAAATATAATAACCCGGTTGCAAAACACTGTGAAGCTAAAATGAGCAGTACAGGCGTGGTTGAACTATACACAACCAGCCAAAAACCGTCAATTCCGAACCTTTTTACATTTAGTTAACATTTGTCCGGTAATTTTAACGAAAAGTTTGGATATTTCTTACTCTTATAACTTAACCCTAACATAGGGGTGTTATTATGCAAAGAAGTTGTCCCGGTGCAAGGACCTGGCAACACCACGTTTTACCTATCTACAAGGCATGTGAGAAAGGAAGTATTTGGATTGAAGCTCACAAAGCAGCTAATTTCTAAGTTTATTTTGGGATTTATCGTTTTAGCCCTGGTAGCCGGTTTTGCGGTCGCTTACGTTGGACCGGCGGTGGCAAGCGCCCAGACCACCACCCCCACTACCAGCCCGACGCCAAAGACGACGACCGGTACCAAGAAGGCTAATTACAAAAATTTTGCCAAATTCAAGCGAAAAGATTTCAGACCGGCGGTCAAAACGGTCCTGGACGCCGCCGCCAAAGCCCTGACTATCACCACCGATGACCTGAAGACCCAACTCAAGGCAGGTAAATCTATCGCCGATGTTGCCGCCAGCAAACAGATAAACCTCCAAACCGTCAAAGATGCCATCCTGGCCGCTGTAAAAAGCGAACTCGATGCGCGGGTTACGGCGAAGAAGATTACCCAGGCCCAGGCGGACGCCCGTTACAAAAAGGTGAGTGACAACATTGATAAACTGGTGAACGCCAAATTCACCGGGCACACTCACCATAAACGGACCGGCAAAAATAAGTAATCTGCCCAGCTCGAAAAGACCCGCCCCTTGTAAGGCGGGTCTTATAATTTCAAAATGGTATTAGAATGACTCTCCGGGTGGAGTAGTCCGCCCGGTATTTCCCGGTGAAACCGGTGGCTGTTCGTAACCGGTAGGGGGGTATCCAAGGGCTGTGTTTGGCAGGGTTGGCTGGTCGGTCAGGGGTATCCCGGATGTGGGTGGGTCCATATCTCCATCGATTATCTCGTTAACCTGGTCCTCCGAGGCAGCAGAAGTTACAGGGCTCGAACCAGATTTCGTTGAGTCATTGATAGTGACATGGTCAAGGTTTGGCGGGACAATCTCAACATACTCTCGGCGTAAGGTTTCATTGATTTGCTGGTCACTGACTGCCTGGCGTTTACGGATTCGCACTTCTTCTTTAAGCATGAGCCGCTTTTCTATCACCAGCACTTCTTCCATGACCGGGATAATATAAACATCGCCTTCGTAGTGCGGTTCGAGGGGGGCATCGAGCGGGCGGTTTATCGCCACGTGCTCGACATCGACCTGGTCGAAAGTAAGGGGCAGGCGGCGATTATCCTGGACCTGTTCGACCGTTTTGCGAATTTCGAGGGCGCCAAGTTCGACTGTCCGCTTACCCACGTTTAACTGCTCCTCAACAATCGGAATGGTCAGGTGGCTCTGGTCAGGAAACCCGGTATCGATTGAACCTACGGGCCGATTTTCCGGTAAGGCCTCCTGTGAAAGTACTTCTTGCGGGTTTCTCCCGGCTGGGACATTTATTGAACGGGGTATGATATTCTGGAAAACTTCTCTTAAATAAACCTCACCGGGTTGTGATTGGGGGTCGACCAGGTTGAGTGGAATAAGGAGGCGGTCGCCATTCTGGTTAGGCGCGGTAACAAAATAAGTAGGCTGGCCCCCTTGCTGGGCAGGTAGCACTTCCTCGACAGTCCCGATAAATCCATCCCTGGCAAGCACGACCGCGCCAGGTTCAATCTGTATATTTTGTGGTTGCATCTTCTTATTCCCCCTTCAAACCTGCTTCAACCGGGAGCAGGCTGCTTAACTAACCTTTTCTATTCTATTATAATCCGAAGCAACTTTTGAGCCAGCCGCTTGCTATCTTAAAAAACACAGCCCGGACAGAATTTTACCATCCGGGCTGTAGCGTATCCAAATCAGGGACATTTCTCTGGGGCTTGTTATAGCCTAGAGAAAGTTATTAAAATCGGCGCCCGGCGCATTCAATACAACCTGGCTGCCATCAACATTCTGAATAGCCGTATAGGTGACATTGATATCGGGCTTCATCTTGCGGTCCACCCGGAAGTCGTTATTATTCAACTCCTTGATCCGGCCCACAAATTCACCGTCATTCCCGACAACGTCGAGCCCTTCCTGTAAATTCGAGGCACCGTAGTTGCCAGTATTGGCCGAATAGTCCGTATTGCGGTACTGGTCGTCAGCCGGGCCGGTTGCAAAATCGCCCGTATCGGACCGGTAATTGGTGGCCGCATAATTTCCGGTATCTCCCGCGTAATTCGTGGTATTGTTATAACCCGCATTATCGGAGCGGACCACACCGGGGGTTTGGCGGAGCGAGCTATCATCTACCTGCACCTGTTCGCGGCGGACCGTATCGGCGATATTCTGCTTTTCGGCCCGGACCTGCTTGTTAACATCAACTTCGCCGGTCACTACAGCCTGCTTGTTAACAACCGCTTCCTCGCCGCGCACCGGCACCCTTATGGTGCCTTCCTGGAAAGCCTGGGCTGCCTCACCCGGATTCAGCGGTCGGTTATCGACATCGCGCTGATTCACATTAACTTCTTCCCGGCGCAGTTCGACTGGAACATTCACCTGTTCCTGGTTCACAGTCTTGTGAATCTGGACCTCACCCAGGTTAGCCTGGCGTTTATCTACATTCAACTGCTCTTCATAAACCGGGACCTTTAAGTTGCTCTGGTCGGTCCCAGAATAATTTCCACCCCCAGTTAAATAAATGTTTTGGTCCTCTACCCGGTAACCACTGTCCAGAGGATATTGTTGACCATTGACCAGGTAATAAGAATCGGTCACTTCATCAACCGTCCCCAGGGCCTGGTTGTCCGCACCATATACGGTCATTCCGCGTTGAATATTATTTCTCGGCATAAAACCTCCCATTGTTCGTTGTATCCATTCAGCCATAAGTCCCGCTTACTGGCAAATGTTTAGCAGAACGCTAAATTAAAGGACAGGAAGTTATCATGCAAGATACTTGCCACGATGCTAAATAAATCGTAAAGGGGGAATTAAATACTGGTGACCCGGTAAACCGCAAACGAAAGGCGTTCGCCGTTGCCGGGGTAAACGTCATAGGCTTCTTCAAGCCAGAGGTGGGAGACGGCCAACCCCTTTGACAGGCGTTCATAAGAAGCTTTTTGCCAGTCGGCAAAGACTACGTAAGCCGGGGTCGGACCATTTGCGGCCTTGGCGACAACAGCAGGGTCGAGCGGTTGGCTGTGGTTAGAAGGAATTTGGATGGGCAATCCAAACAGATAATAGCTGAAATGCCAGTCCATTTCTTCGTGAAAAACGACCGAACCGGGCGGGGCATTATTTTTGAAAAAGGTGGCAAGCTGCTCAATACCGTCATAGGCGTGGTGAGCGCCCGGTCCCCTGCCGCTAAAGGCCAGGTAATCACCACCGAGCGGCAGTTGGTCGCTTTCGGCCTGGGCCAGCGGTACGACCATCAGGGCAAAAGTCACCAGGGCTATCCCGGCCAACTTCAGGTTGAAACGTTTGAACCGGGGTAAAAGCAGCCCGGCCACCCAGACCAGCGCCCGCGCCACCAGCAAAGCCGCGAAAGGTACCATCGGCAAAAGATAACGGTCCCAGACCGGAAAGGTCATGGCGGTATGCCAGGCCAGCACCACGATAATACCTGCAATTAAAGCCAAATCGGTCAGGCGGCCAAACCCTTCCGCCGGGTCTTGCTTCCGAAGTTTTATGGGAAGATAAAAACGTGCCTGGATTAGCTGACGGATGACCCAACCGGAATAGATTACCAGCAAGGCCAGTAACAACAAACCAAAAGGATTCGGGATAAAGAAGTATTGTAAGACTCTTTCCCACCAGTTACCCAGGCGTGAAACCCAGGCGGTCGGAGCCGCCAGCCCAAGTTTGTCACCGTTAAGGGCTGCGCCGTAGGCCAGGGAACTTGTCTGACCGCGCCATTTGTCGAACAGGAACACTACCAGTACCGGGAGAGCAGTCCCTGCCACCACCTGGGACACCACCCTTAGCAGTTTTCTGAAAAGGATTTTGAGCTTGAAAGAACTGTCCCACAGTAAGGCCAGTCCCGCCAGGAAGACCGGGAAAGGCAAGAAAAACAGGGCCTGTTGCTTGCCGCATATCGCAAGGCCAAGGGCAATACCAGCCCAGAACCAACGCCGGGCCGTCACCAACCAGGCACAAACCACCAGCCAGAAAGCCATAAGCGGGTCGGTAAAGACGGTTGGGGCATAGATTTGGGCGAGGGGCGAAAAGGCGAATAAACCACACGTCAGCAGGGCTACTCCCGGTTGGGCCGGGTAGAGCCGCCGGGCCAGACCCCACAAAGGTAGCAGCAATAGAACGCCGAGGATGGTATTGGGCAGACGGGCCGCTACCTCGCTATCGCCAAACAGCTTGAAGGAGGCAGCCACCAGGTAATATAGCTGAGGCGGTTTATCGGCGGCAATCGTCCGCATAAAAGGGTCGCCATGGGCAATTAAAAGGGCCCAACCGGAATGATGGGCCTCGTCAACCGCGAAACGAGTTTGTCCGGCAGGCAGGAATCGCAATATAAATAGCCCGGCCAGGAAAACTAAACCTACCAGCAACCAGGGCCAGCGAATCTGCCAGTTTCTAATTGCTACCCGACTCACAGGTAATGGGTATTCCGGTTAGGTGTGGCAGAAGCAGATTGGGCATTTTCGGAAGTGTCGGGAGGGGAGAAAATCATAAGGACCATGTTTGACCGAGTAGGTGTTGCCTGAGTGCCAGGAGTTTCCGGGTTTATTAAAGGCTGGGCGTTCGGTGAAGTCTGGACCGGAATCGTTGGAGTGGCCGGGGCTGCGGAAGCGGCAGCAGCGCTGGATTGTTCAGGCGAAACGGCCATTTTTTCCGGCACCGCCGCTACAGTAGACGGGGGTGCCGGGGTTGTCGGGGTTGTACCTGTGCCGGAAGTCGCCGGGGCTTTCTCGGAATTCGTGGCGGGCGGCGTTGTGGTCGGGACAGGTGTTTGGGCCGGGGGAGTAGTCACACTCGTCCCGGAAACGGTCGTGGAAGCCCCGGTAGTATTGGTCGGTGTTGAGGTCGGTGAAGGCGTCCGGGTTGGCGTCGGTATAGGCGTGATGGTCGGAACAGGGGTAGGTGTAACCGGGGCAAAAATCGTAACTTTTACCGTGGGGCTGTTGGTGACAACCAGGTTATTGGGCAATTCCACCTGGACGGGAATAGTATAGGTTCCCACTCCCCGGTCCTGGACGTTTACCGTGGCCTTGATTTTATCGAGTGGCAATTCTGGTTGGAAAGCCGTATAGGGGCCACTGATGGTCAGATTAACCACGGTTGGGTCATAGGAGTAACGCAGGTTACTGGCCGGGTTGACCAACTCCAACTGGACCGAGATAGTTTTACTGGTCTGGAATGGCACGATACCTATTTCGACCTGGACCGTATCGCCACCGGTAAAAGTTACATCGGGAATAGGTTCTAATTGGACCGTAGTCGAAACCGCGCTTGATGCCCCATTAATATTTACCGGTTGGGTAGAGACGTACTCAAGTTTGTTTAGAGTATCCAGGTTCCCGCTTACTACCGTAGCCAATAATGGGGTGGATTGGGCGTTCCCGGCGATAAAGCCGTCCGCCGGTTGTCCGGTAGTCACAACCCGGATAGGCACCGTCCGCGAGGTTAGCTTATAGACGATATTACCTGTAACGGTAATGTTAGCAGGGCTGATGCTCAGGCTAGTATCTGTGATTGCTTGGCCCTTCGCGTCAACCAGGGTCACACCCTGGCTAAGCCGGAAAGCCCCTACCCGCCCTGACAAGCTTACGGATACCTGGGCTTTTGCTACCCGGTCAATCAGGCTCTGGCGTCCTTTTACCGTAACCTGGGTTGGGCTGGCGGTCAAATCACCTTCCAGGGTATAGTCAGGGTTCACATCCCCACCCCTGACAACTTCAATATCCAGCGTTTTAGATACCTGGGCTTCAAGGACTACCGGGACCTGTTCAGGATTGGATTTCCAGGTAACATAGCGGGGTAAAGGCTCTTTTAATTGGACTTTTGGCAGGCAAGTACCTACCCTGCATTGGGAGAGGTCGAGATAAGGTTTAATCTGGCTTACTGTTACGGCAAGCACTGTATCGCTGGGACCACTCAAGGTTATACTGACCGAAGAAAACTGGTTTTCATTCGGCACTACCTCAAGTCCATCCGGGGGTGGAACTGGCTCACCAAGAGTTACTTCCATAGGAGGGAGGGTGCGTTCAGGGTACTGCGAAACAATGACGTAACCCCAGACGATAATCGCGAGAGCTACCGCTACGATAAAGCGGCCCAGGCTGATATTTTTGATGAACTGTGGGACAAAATTGGCAATACTTTTCATCTTTTATCCGACCGTCCGACCGAGGCTTGCCCGTCCTTGTCTTTCAGGGTTTTGGCGTCTTTGTCTCCGCTGCCGTTTCCGTTGGAGTTACCATTTCCGTTGCCATTAGGTGAAATAGTATCTTTGTTGGTCAGGCCGTTAGTGCTACCGGTTGGCGTTATAGTTTCCTTTGTCTCAACCCCATTTCCGCCTGTTTTTGCCGGGCCACTTTCCGGGGTGCCGTTCGCCGAAGCAACCTCTTTGGTCGGGTTGGTGGGCGGATTGGCATTTAGCTGAACGGTTTCCTGGTTGCTCTTACCGGTTGAAACGGTTTCTTTGGCCAGGGTTTCTTCCTTAACCGCCCGGTTGTCCTTCAGGGCTTCTTTCTGAACCTCTTTTTGGACTTCCTTCTGAGCTTCCTTCTGGGTTAAATTGTCTTTAACCGTCCGGCCCGGTTTGGAAGCGGAATCCTCTTTGACCACCGTTTTATTCTTGGCAGACTCTTCCTGGTTCTTGCCTGAGGTGGTGAGCGGTTTGCGACGACCGCTGCGCCGTCCCAGGCCAAGACCGGGGGACGGTTCGAGCAGGGTTCGCAGGTTGTAGCGGAGGCGTTCGCGGTCGAGTTTGGTTATCAGTTTGCCGCTATGGGCCAGCGAAACGTTGCCGGTCTCCTCGCTGACGACCACGATAATGGCGTCGCTCTGTTCGCTGATACCGAGGGCGGCTTTATGGCGTGTGCCATGCTGTTCGGCGCGGGAACTAATATCGGCCAGCGGCAAAATCACCTTGGCCGCGACAATCTGGTCGCCCCGGATGATAACCGCACCATCGTGCAAAGGAGTATTCGGGACAAAAATATTGCTCAACAACTGGGTGCTAACCTGGCCGTTGATGGGCACACCCCGGTTCGCCAGGTCTTGCAGGCCGGTTTCGCGCTCGATTACCATCAAGCCGCCCCAGCGCTGGTTCGACAAATAAAAGGCCGTTGAAATGACTTCCTCGATGGTCGTGCGAAGGACATCGTTGGTACGCTGTCCCAGTGGGCGATTGATAAAGTCGCTGGTATGGCCGATTTGTTCCAGGGTTCGCCGCAATTCTGGCGCAAAGACGACGATAATGGCAAAAATGATGAATTGGAGCGAGTTTGTCACGACCCACTTGAGGACGGGGAGTTGGACGATATTTACGACAATAAAAGCGAGACCAAAGAGGATGATAAGGCCGCGTACCAAAATTTCGGCCCGCGTACCTCTGAGGATAGACAAAAGCCCATAGATAAGTAAAACTAATATTAAAATATCAATAACAGCAGGCAGAACCTCAATCTGTTGGACAATCCGCCCTAGCTGCTTAATCAATTGGTCCATGCTAAATCAAGTTATTAAGTAGATACCGGAAATCGGTTCTCCACAACCTAACTACCGCCCCCTACCCTGCAACCCTGGCGGCCTATAAAAAGCAACCCTTAACCTCGGAACATTTAACCGGGAAAAGCAGGGGGTCGCTCCCAACTGAAAAATTATGTTCTTTCGGCCTTAACCTGACCGGTCTCAACCGCTTTTTTCTGGGCCTGTTCGAGTAAACTCCGGGCCTTCTGGTTATCAGGTTCTAACCGCAAAATACGCTGGTAGAGCCGGTAAGCCTGGCCGTACTCGTTGATACTGGACAGGACGCTGGCAAGCTGGAAGTAAGCCCTGGTATCTTCAGGCGCCAGGCCGATAACCTGGTGCAAAGCGGCAATCGCTTCCTGGGTATTGTCGGATTGCAGACAAATCTGCGCAATCATTCTCTGTTCTTCGACTGCTTCCTTTACCCGTCCGGCCATCAAATTCCGGTTGACCAGTTGCTGGCGCGCTTCCACATCGCCGGGAGAAATCCGTACAATGCGGTCGTAAAGCTCGTAGGCCGGTTCCTGTTTACCCAGCATCCAGTAAACCTCGGCGGCCCTTTGTAAGGTGCGGACGGCGTCTTTTAAGCGACCGTTTTTACGCTGCAACTCGGCCAATTCATCAAGTTCTTTCAGACCTTCATCTATCATACCACGCCGGTGATAAACCTGGCTCAGTTTATCGCGTACCATGATGTTACTGGGGGCCAATCCAACCATCTCGCGCAACACTTCAATCGAGCTATCGGTCTGGCCGGTTTCCTCGAAATGCGAAACCAATTCGGCCAATTCGCCCAGGGCATCGTTCAGGTGACCCTGGTTAAAATAGAGGTCGGCCAGTTCGGTATGGACCTGACGGTCAAACGGGACTAATTTTTTAAGCTGGCGGTAGGCCCCAATCGCCTTATCTGTCTGACCTTGCTGGCGGTAGCCCTGGGCCAGTTGGCGTTTCATATCCAGTTTACCGGGCAATTTTCCATACACCATGCTGTTAGCGGCGTACTGGGCCGGGTCTACCTGCTCGGCCTGAGTTGCTGCGATTTCAAGATGGTTCAGGGCCGTATTAGGCTGGCTCTCAGCGGTCAACCTGCCAAGTTCCCAGTGAAGGAGCGGCCCGTAAATATTCTGGCCGGGTTTTGGCCCTCTTTCAAGTTCTTCCAACCCCTGCTCGAAGGCGCGTTCGGCCTGGGGCATTTGTTTACCTTCAAGGTACAAACAACCAAGGGCGTAATAGATAGCCGGTTGGCCGTAAAAGAGGGCCGAGCGCTGGTAATAGTCCTGGAGCGTTTTCAGGTCTTCGGCCTTCTGACGGGCCCGCTCGACCATTGTTTGCAAGCTGGCCCAGCGAATCTCAGCCTGGTTTGCCAGGAACCCGTTTATATTCAGGAGTGCCAGGGCCCGTATATTCCCCGGTTCATGCTCAAGCACCTGCCGTAATTCAGGCATCGCCTCTGCATAACGTTCCAATTGGGTTAAAAGTTCTGCGAATTGAAGCCGGACCGGTACACTCGCAGGGGCCATCTGGCGCAAACGGCGGCATTCTTCAAGGGCCCGTTCGAGTTGACCGTTATTGACATAGCTGTTAATTGTCGCCAGCAAAACATCGGCGGCGGCATCTTGCTGGTTATTCTGAATCAACAGGTTCGCCAGTTTAGTCCGTAAGGCGATATTATCGGCGCTGAGCGTCCCCAGCCGTTTGTAAACTTCGAGCGAACGCGGGGTATCCTGGCGCAACTGGTAGACATCCACCACGAACTGGTACTTGGTGCGGGCCTGCTCTACCCGGTCGAGAGCGACCATGATTTCGGCCAGAATAGCCTGGGCCGGAAGATAGTAGGGGAAATACCGGATAAGTTCCTGGGAAGCGTCCACCGCCGCGTTAAACTTGCGCTGCTTCATAAATTCTTCGGCAGCCCGTAAATAGGGCCGGGCCGCGGGCAGGGGGTCCATTTCAATCAACCTGTAGGGAAAAGCCGAGGGAATGGCCTGGACCACCACCGGGGCACGGACAGGCGCGTCCGGGTTGGCGAAGGTGCCAACCGGGGGCAGGTTGGTTGAGCTTAGCCCGTCGGTAACCGGTTGGCCGCCTTCTTCGGTGGCTGCCTCGGCAACCTCGTTCCCAAACCGGATCGAACTTGTCATCGAGCCATCAGCTTCGCTTGGAACCATCTGGGTTGTGGGCGGTTGAAGTTTATCGTTTAACTCACGGGCCTTGATAATGGTAACGGCCGTTTTATCGGTGCGGAACTGGCGGCTGTTGATAAAGTTGACCAGGCGATTGTAAAGGTCAGAAGCTTCCTTATCTTTGCCCTGCCGGAGCAGAACGTCGCCTAACTCGTCGTACATATCAATCAGGTCGTCAATGTCGTCCCGGCTAATTGTCTGCAAGTCGATATGGTTGATGGCATCCCAGTACCCGCCCTCGGCTTCGGGAAAACGCTCCTCGGCAGCGTAAGCCTGGCCGATACTGTAATAAGCCGAGACAGCGTAATCGGAGTCCCCGGTAGCCTTACGGAGATATTCTACGGCGCGGTCGGTCTGGCCCTGGTCGGCGTAGAGTTTGCCGATGCTGTAAAAGACATCGGAACGGGTCGAACCGGCTTCTACGGCCAGTTCGTAATTACGGAGGGCCGGGCCGGTATCGCCCCGGTTGAGTGATTCTTCGGCGCTGGCAATCAAACCCTGGATGGTCGCTTCTCGCATTTCGGACGTCGTAAAATCGCGGGGGTCGACCTCACCCGGTTCGGAACCGTTAGCCGAAAAATTATCGGCGGCGGGGCGAGTCAGTTCTTCCTTAAAGCTTTTGGCTTCCGGCAAATCGGGAATTAGAAACAGGGCTTCGTTGGCGCTCGAAAGAGCATTATCGAGTTCGCCCACGGATTGATAGTGCCGACCCAATGTCAGAATAAGGGAGGCAGCAGTCTTGCGGTCACCCCTGGCCTTGGCCCGGTCCATAAGTTCGCGGTAGGCGGGGGCGTTGCCGGGGTCAATTTTGATAATTTGCTGGAGGACTTCGCCCACTTCGCGATTGCGGTTGGTGCGCTGGTAGAGGTCTTTTAGCTGTTCGTAGGTCTGGACCGCCCTGGAGGTATTCCCGGCCTGGGAGTAGAGTTCGGCCAACCCGCGCCAGGCGTCGGCGTTCTGGGGTTGAATCCTGACAATTCCCTGGAACTGTTGTTGGGCCTGGTCAAGCTGGCCGATTTTAAAGAGGGCCATTGCCAGGCCGTAACGAGCGGAAATGTCGGTTGGGATAAGCTGAGCCGCCCGGATATATTCGGTGAGAGCTTTAGACCAGTTTCCAGCAGCGCCCAACTCGCGGCCCCGGCGCATCGCGGCCTCGAAACTCTGATTTACCTCGGCCATAGCTTAATTTGCCCTTGTCTCTTCCCTTGAGTTTTTATCCGAATCTGCGTGAAAACGTTATCAGTAACAATTTAAAGAATTTTTGGACGACTGAGACCATAGCGGAAACCATAACGGTGGGTCTACATAACATTCTTTTGAAATTATACCACTATCCCGGCGTGGCTGAAAACCCTTTTTCCCTCACAAAATTAGGAAATTTAGGCCCTTTAATTAACCGGTAATCTTTCCTGAATTTCGTTTACGCCAGGCCCTCCCCGGTGGATAACCTGCCATCTTGGCAAAATCCCCGGTGGCTCGGATGACCGGGACCCACCCAACCGCCGCGATTTTCCCGGCCAACGGGAGTTTCTTAAAACCGGTTTCATAAATAAAAAGACGGCGATAGGGCTGGCGTAGGTAAGCCAGACCCGCCCCTACCACAAGTACACCCAGCCAGGGGAAACGCCAGGCTCCAACCAAACCGACCGGGGCTGCCACCCCATAGGTAAAATAACGCAAAAGATGTCGCTTTAAAAATAGATTGGCTTTACCGTCACCTCGCGCATAGCGGTAGTACTGTAACCAGAAGGCTTTGAGCGAACGGCGCGGGGCAAAAAGGGCCAGGGCGGAAGGCTGCCAGGCAAAAGCAAAGCCTTTTTCCTTCAAATTCAGGTCAAAAATGAGGTCTTCGCAGTAATCGAGCCACTCCGGGTAACCTCCCGCTGCCTGCCAGGCCCGGCGAGTAAAGGCGACCGAACGGCTCGAAGGCAAAAACTTTTCGGGTTCAATTTCATCCTCGACCGGGAGGACCGTGGCGCCCATAGCGACCTGGAAAGGTGATGCCGGGTCGGGGTCGGCCCGGAAGAAACCCGCGACCACTTCAACCCCTGTCGCTTTGCCATCCCTGGAAAAAGGCGCGGTCAGGTTTTCCAGCCAGTCGGAGTTAAGCCTGACCCCGGCATCGGTGACCGCAATCAGTTCGTGGGTAGCGGCGGCGATAGCGGCATTACGGCCCTGGGAGATGTTCGCACCGGGACGGACCAGGTATGTTAACCGGGTCGGGCCGAGCGAGGCGGTATCCTGGGCCAATTGTTCAATAACACCGGAGGTGCCATCGGTCGAGCCGCCATCCACAATAACGATTTCGTCAGGCGGGCGGGTCTGCGCGAGAAGGGTACGGAGTACTGTTTCGATATTATCCGCTTCATTAAAGACGGTCATAACTACCGAAACGGGCCGGGTAAAGGTCATCAGGGAAGCTCCCAGCTAACGGGTGGCAAACTTTCGGGTTTTAGGTACGAACCCTCAGGTTGCGAACCTTTAATCGCCATAAGCGTAGACACCCAGTTTGTGGTCGTGGCTGAGAGCCGCGAGGCCACCAATCATTGTCAAAAGTTTAACCAGGGTCTTGGTCTCGCGGTGGTGTTCTTCCAGGTTCATTTCCAGTTCGACCGTTTCCTGCATCAGACCCAGCAGCCGTTCCCCTTCGCACAAAAAATCCTCGTGATAGTCCGAAAGGGTTGAAAGGAGCGGGAAATTCAAATCCATATCGCCGATAGCTTCTTTAACCTGCTCGGCCTCCTGTTCGTCCATCTGCCAGACAAAATATTTGGAACTTTTCGGGTCAGCATCGGTTGAAATAACGATTTCTTTTGCCATTGCGGTGTTATCTCCTACGTATTGCGGTTTTGCCTGTTAAAATCTGGACCGGTAATATTCAAAGTATGTCGAATTTGTAAGATAATAGCACAATTGGGCGGTCTTCACATTCGGGGCAGGTGTGGACGAAGTCGGGTTCCGATGATAAACTTAAGAGGGGTTAATCCGTTTGCTAGGGTAATGGCGCAAACGATTTTTAGAGTAAGCTTGCAAAAACAGCAGAAATTAGGAGCGGATATGCGTACCGAAGCAGAATGCCAGGAAAGGCTGCGCGAAGCAGTGGAAGCGCGCCGGGAACTGTTAGCCGAGGAAAAGAAGGCTGAAAGAGCTCACGACCGGGAGGGTAGCGAGGAATTGGCCGAGGAAATCGCCAACCTGAGCGGGGTAATAACGACCCTGGAGTGGGTCTTGCAGACAAGCGTTGCCGCCGAATACGAATAAGTCTTTGGTCTACCCTTAAAAATAGGCTATTTGGCGGATTTGCAACGCCCCTATTCCTTATAAGGTTCATATTGTATACAATTTAACGCGCCGCGTTAGATGTTTGCTTGCAAAGAAGCAATCTGACCCCTTTATATACTTTTTGGAAGATAAACCGCGCTCGACGTTCCCATTCAACGTCCCTGGCAGAATAAGCAGGAGTTTTTAGGTTGGAGACCACCGACCGTGTAGTTGATTTTGATTTTAAGCCGGAAGGCCGCCACCCTGAAGATACCCAGGTCGTCCTGGCTCCCGCCACCGGCAGCGATACCTTTCCCGCCCCTGAACCACCCGTTTCCCCGGCCCACCAGAAAACCTTTCAAATAGCCGACCTGATGGTGCTGGCCTGTGTGACTATGTGGGCTTTTAACGTGCCTCTTGTCAAAAGCATCCTGCAATACATGCAGCCGCTCGAAACTTCGCTCATCCGCTTTGGGACTGCCGGAATCATCTTTGCAGTTTATGTTAAGTTAAAAGAAGGTTCCCTGAAAATCAGGTGGCAGCACGTGCCTTTGATGGTCGGGGCCGCTTTGATGGGCATCTTCTTAAACCAGGTTCTGTTTGTCTACGCGCTCAGCAACACCACCTCGTCGGAGGTGTCGCTCTTAATGGCGGCTACACCTTCCTTCGCCACTATCTTTGCCTGGCTGATGGGGCAGGAGAAAATCCGGCTGAATTACTGGCTGAGCCTGCCGCTGGCGGTCGCCGGGGTGAGCCTGATTATCCTGACCGCGCCGGGCGCTAAGCTGGGCGGCAACCTGGCCGGGGACGGCCTGGCAATCCTGACGGCGGCTTCCTGGGCGGCTTATACCGCGATGATTCGCCCCCTCATGAAACATTATTCGGCCAGCCTGATTAGCGTCTATGTGTCGCTTATCGGGTCGGCGGCGTTGTTACCGTTTGCTTTCGGCCAGTTTGACTGGAACAAAATGACCCTGATGCCTACCAACGCCTGGCTGGCCCTGCTCTATTCCACTCTGGGCTCGGTCGTTATCACGAACCTGCTCTGGTTCACCGGGATTAAAGAGCTTGGCGCGCCTCGCACCGCCTTCTACGCCTATTTGCAACCGTTCGTGGGAGTTTTCGCGGCGGCCTTAATCCTGGGTGAAACCATCGTGCCCTGGCAAATCGCGGGTGGGTTCTTTATCGTCGGCAGCATGATTATCTACCGGGTAAAATTCAGCCGTCGCCGGAAAGTGGCCGCCGAGCCTGTTCCAGCCGCCGACGCCGCCTGATTTCAAATTAAAATTAAACAAACTTATAAGGGATATGTCGTTATAAGAGGGCTAGAGGTAAAATTGGCCCTCTTTTAGTATAATCTCACCGTCCGCCTCTAAAATGGCGTTTTCCACGACCAGGTCCCAGTGTAAAGCGCTATCGTTAACGCCGCCGAGGGCCCGGTTTTCGCCCAGGGCCAGGTGGCAGGTTCCAATCATCTTTTCATCCAGGAGAGTTAACCCGGTCAGGCGCGTCACCGCCGGGTTGAGGCCAATCCCGAACTCGCCCAACCGGGCCGAATCACCGCCGGAGTTCCGTACGACCTCGCAGAAAAGCTCGAAACCCTGCTCGGCGCGCAGGGGCCGGACGATACCCCCTTCAAATTCCAGTTCCAGGCCCCGGATAGGCTGGCCCTGCCAGAAGGTCGCTTCGATAAAGACCTTTCCCCTGGCGCTTTGCTCCGGCGGGGCGAAACAGACCTCTCCCGAAGGCAAATTCAGATAGACCGCCCCTCCCGCGACATCTTCCGGTGAGATGATACCATCGTCGAGTTCGAGCGGGCGAGACCCGGCAGCCTGGGGCAAAATAAAATCGGTTTTTCCCTGGCTATCTCGCAAACGCATTTGCCGGGCTTTTCCCAATCGCTCCGCCAGTTGGCGGGCCTGTCCGGCCAGGGAGGTATAATCGACCTGCATGGCTTCCCAGAACAGCTTATTCAGGACGGGCCAATCGAGGCCCAGGCTGACCGCCTGACCGGGGGTGGGGACTTCGGTGCCAATCCAGCGCCGTTTTCCGTCATAGATGATATTGCTGGGGGCTTCCTCGCTCTGTTTGAGGGCACGCTGGCGGGCCTGGGGGATATGAGCGAAACGGCCCGGCTCGGCCCTTTCAAAAAAGGTGGTTATTACGAGGTCCGAGGCTTCGAGGGCGGCCAGCAGTTGGGGACTGGCCTGGGCCAGAAAAATTTCGGGAATAGTTTCGTCGGAAAGGGCGGCCAGCAAAGCGGCGTCGCTACCGACCACCACGAAAGGGAAAGCCCCCAGGCGGCGGCATTCCAGTTCGAGGGCTTCGCAAAAGTCGAGGCTGTCGGCCCGGCCCAGGATAGTTACCCGCTCCCCGGCTTTAACCCTCGCGCTGATACGCAACAAGCGCCGGGCGACCGGGTCATAGCGCCGGAGCGGGCCTAAAAAGTCGTCCTCAGTTGTATTGAAGGCTTTCCCGTCCATCTACTTCCCACTCAAGGCGGCCACCAGTCCGAACAGGCGCTGGCGGTACTCGGCAATCTGCGCCGGGGGCAGGTAATAGGTTGGTCCACCCACCCACAACACATCACCCAACTCGCGCAGTTCGGCCAACCTTTCCACAACCGTATCTTTGGTCCCGGCAATCGTAAAAACGTCCACCATTTCCTCGGTTACGGCATCGAGCATAGCGGCGTGGTCGTTGCGTATAAAAGCCCTGCGCACCTGGTTTATGGGGGCCTGGAAGCCGTGCATTTCCCAGATAGGGTCGTAAGTTTTGACGGTGCCGTAAAAAGCGATGGTAGTTCGGGCGGCCCGGCGGGCTTCCGCGAGGGCTTCAGGGCTGTCGTTGGCCGCGATTGAAACCGTTATCGAAGGAGAATAGGTGAAGTCCTCGCGGGAGCGGCCCCCTTTAGCGAGGCCGGTTGCCAGGTGAGGTAGAATGACTTCTTTTATCCAGCGCGGCGAACAAATCGGGTGACCCAGCAAGCCATCAGCAACCTGCCCGGCAGTCTCAACCATCTTCTCCTGGATACCGGCCATGTGAATAGGGATTTTTTGGCGGAAGGGTGGGAAAGGCCGCTGGAAACCCTTTATTTCCAGGTTGAAATACTCGCCTTTGTAGACCACCGGTTCACCGGTATGGACCTTTGCCATCAAGAGGCGGACCACCTCGACCGTCTCACGCATGTGGGGGGCGGGTTGGCCGTAGTTCGCGACGTTGTGCCAGCTTTCGTTCAGCCGCTTGACCCCGGTCCCCAAACCCAGGACAAAGCGGCCCTCGCTAAATTCGTCCAGGTCGAGGGCGCTCAAAGCCAAAATCAGGGGGCTGCGAGTGAAGGCAAGGGCGATACCGCTACCGAGTTGCAAGTGCGAGGTCTGGGTGGCAACCGCCGCGAGAGGCACGAAAGTGCTGCGGTAAAGTTCGGGGGTCCAGGCCGTTTCGAACCCGGCCTCCTCAATCGCGTGGGCTTCCGCCAGGAGACCATCCTTCCCGGCATCGCCAAGTTGAGTTGCAAAACGCCATTTTCCCTGGGGCATAACGACTCCTTTGTGTTTCAGGCAGGTTTAATTGACGGGTCAGGCTGTGGCTACCAGTTTCTTTAGCCTGTTCTTTTTGAGATTTTCGCGGACAATCCAGGCTACATCGGGGTCCCTAGACTCCATCAGGCTTTTCAACCAGGGCCACCCTTCCACCGGGGCCGCCGCTACCGCCACGCTCAAAGTATACCCCAAAGCCTGGCGTAATGTTCGCATTTCTTCGCTTTTGCGTTTTTTGGTAGGTTGCTTCTCAAACCATACCAGGGCTTTGACCTGCATGCGCAGGGCATTGGCGGCCTGAGTTGGCTCTTTCAAAAGGGACGGCTCGGCCACAGCAGCCACCACGGCCCGGATTAGCAGGGGGTCGTCGGAAAGAAGCCAATCTTCAAGGACAGCAACCACACGGGGCCAGTCCGCCGCCAGCAGCTTTTGGATGGCCCAGGCCACTATTTCACGGGTGCGCCAGCTCGGACTGGAAGCGGCACGGCGAAGTTTTGCTATTTCGTCGTCCCACCACTCCGGCCTGACCACCCCAACCTGCCCGTAAGAAAGGACCGCACAGGTTGGCAGAAATTCGCGGGGGTGATTGACCGGGGCCGAAGCCAGGTCGAGGTTGGCCCAGCCGTCCAGCAATTCTTCCAGCCGCTCGACCGGGAAGTTCGGGCCGGGTGGCGTCACCAGTTCGCCGACCAGCCCGGCGAAAACCTCTAAAAGTTCCAGGTTCGAGCGTGGACCGGGCAGGTTGCTATGTTCGGTCAGGTAAGTTTCGAGGGGCGCTTGTTGTCCGGTGGCAAGGGCCGTGTCAAGAAGACTCTTTAATTCTTGAGAGTAAGGGGATTTTTCAGGGGCCATACTAAACCTTTTCGGCCAGTTTTAGGGTTTAAGATTGCTATGGGGAGCAGGTTGCTTTTCTTTGGCCTCAAGAATAGCCAAAGCCCCACCGATTATTATAGCAACTGGCAGCACTTTTAACGCCAGGACACTTGTTAAAAAGAAAAGAGCAAAACCCGCGCCAATCTGGACTATCCCGGCAACTAATGGGGCTTTCTTTACGAAAAAGACCATGATTAAAACAAGTATGTATAACCCCGCTGATAAGCACAGGGATACTGTCTTGTAAAAATCAAGACCGGGTGTAACTCCGGTTGTAATTGAGGTATAGATTGTACTGGAGTTTACAATAGATAGAACAACAGCTATTGGTAAACCAAGCGTCAATCCAAATAATGAGACTGCCAGGCAGGTCAACTGTGAAATCTTGCCGGGTAAGCCATTTGCGGTTAAATCCGCCAGTTTTGCTGACTTGATATTGTACTTCTTTGCAAAGTACCGTTCTAACATCAAGTTGATGAGGGAATAAAAGAAGAAACCCAAATTAATAATAAAACCGTACCTGATTAACCAATACCAATCAATCGACATCCCTCGTATTTTCTGGCCGTTGTTGTCGAAAACTGCTATTTGTTCGTCCCGCTGGTCCAAAATATAGATATTGCTACGACTATCTACGGCCAAACCTGAGAAATTTACTAAATGTTCATTTGAGGTGTTAACTAGCCAGGTCTTAACAAACTTCCCGTTCTGGTCAAACTTAAAAATTTGATTACTATCCCAGCTGCTGAAATAAAAGTTACCCTGGTGGTCTACCGCCATGTTGTTTGGGTTGTAAAACGGGGGGAAATCGGCCCCAACCAGCGGGATGGTTTTACTATATTGGCCTTCGGCGGTAAAGGCATAAATATGGTTATTATCCTGGCCCGGCACAAAAAGGGTACCCGCATCATCTACCGCCATACCCGAATAACTGCTAAGCTTTACCGAGTCCGGCAAATTAGCGGTCGGGTTTCCCAGGTAATTGCCATTTGCGTCAAATTTCTGGAAACCTTTTAACGAAGAATAAACCTGTCCCCGGTTATCAACTATGATTGTAGCAGAATAATTAGTTGGTTTCTGGCTCGTCCATTTGGTTACAAAATTACCGTTTGAGTCAAACTTCTGGACCCGATCATTGTCACCATCCACCACGTATACTTCATTGGCAGGACTCACGGCCAGTTTAGTAGGACTTGATGGTGATCCGAATTGACCATCCCCACTCCCACGGCTACCCCAGGTTTTTAATAAATTACCCTGGTTATCATATTTTTTTATTACTGCGTTTCCACCATCCGTAATATATAAGTTATCCTGGCTATCGATTGCCAATCCGGCCAGGTTTTTTGCATTACCGCCGGTTAACTGGATAACAAGTACCAGTACAAACAGGAGAACAAATAGCAAATTGATTACTATACTGACAAGCCGGGAGATTCGTAAAGGCCGAGGCAAGTCCCTGAGGTTAGAAAAAAGCTTGGGCATCCGACATAGCTTTCTGTAATAAAAAGAAGTGAGTTATAGCCTTACTTTAATTATAACTCACTCTCCAAAAATTCTATATTAAATTTGAACGACTTTAGGTCAGGTCGGACGAAGCGGCTTCTTCCTCTTTCTTCCTGGAGACCATCCCTATCACCAACGCTCCAGCCATCACAACCAGCAGACCGGGGATTTTCAGCCAGGCTACATCCGACAGGAGGAAGACCAGGAACCCACCGGCAACCTGGAAAAGTCCTACCCCCAGCGGGCGGCGCGGGATGAACCCTGCCGTCAAAAAGAGGGTGGCATAGACCAGTACCACCGATAAATCGAGGGCCACGTTACCGGGCTCGAACATGGCTGAAATAAAACCCGCCGGGAGCAGCCGCGAGCTGACCCCAAACATTACCGAACCCAGCAGAATACCGGCCAGCGAGGCGAAAAAGACCACGAACTGGGCGATTTTGCCGGGTACGGTCGCAGCCGTGAAGAACGGCACCCGGCGCGATTCGGGCTTTTTGGTTAAACCCAGTTTTTGCATCAGTTGAGTCTTGCGATTGGTCAGGGCCAGGTTTCCAAAGCTCAAGGAGACCAGGGCCAACGGCAAATAAATGATTAGCCAGCGCGGCCAACCGATGCCCCAACGGTTGAGTACATTTCCGCTTTTATCGAAACTGTCCACCCTCGTTTCGGTCTGGTTGACCGCGAAAACATTGCCGTGACTATCCAGGGCCAGTTGTCCCAGGGGGAAATTGTTATTGTCCCGGTCCACCGGGGCCGCGAAAAGCAATTTCCCTGTCGGATCAATTTTGGCGAAATAGGCGCTTTCGCTGCCGCTCATATAGAGATTGCCCTGGCCGTCAAGGGTCAGGCTGCGGGTGCCATCGAAAATAGAGGCGTCCAGGTCGCGGATCGCCAGGTTGGCGATAAGCTGGCCCTGGGGGTTAAATTTGAAAATTTGCTGGGGGCTGTCCCCGGCCACGTAAAGGTTCCCGGTGGCATCAACGGCCAGGCCATTCACTCCGTTGAGCCGGGTTGCACCGGTCAGGTCAGAGCCGAGCAAACCCTGGAACTGGCCGTTGGCATCAAAAACCTTAACCACCGGGGCGTCCCAGACGTAAACCCGGCCCTGGACAGAAACAGCGATTTTAGAAGGGGCCGCGAACTGGTTCGGTGCGCTACCCTGGCTGCCCCATTTTCCCAGGAAATTGCCCCTGGTATCAAACTTCTGGACCCGAAAGTTGCCTTTGTCAATCACGTAGAGGTTGTTGGCGGAATCGAGAGCAATCTCACCCACACCAAGCTTTTCGGCAAACTTACCATCGGCGTTGCCTTTACCACCCCAGGTAAGAAGAGGTTGGCGCTGGCTATCGTACCTGGTTATAACCGCGTTGCCGCTATCACTAATATAAAAATTGTCCTGGCTGTCGATTGCCAGGCCCTGGATTTGTTTGTAACGGGTATCGCTAAAGAGGACGAAACAGGTGAAAATTAAAAGTAGCAGAAAACTCAGCCACAAAAGATACTGCAAAATCTGTAGGCGCTTCAGCGGGCCTGGCATAACAAAGTTCATGATGATACTTACTACTTTCCCGGTTTTAGCTGGTTCTCCGTCGCTCCAATTATATTCCGGCAGCTTCAGAAAAACATTAGACCAAAGTTGAATATATTCAGGCTACATTGCCCCGTTAACTCGAATTTAGCTCGATAAAACCCCGGCATCGGGTGTTTTAACCAGGCTACCCGGCTTCGAGCCGCCGCCTTCCTTAACCCGGTTTTTGCGCCGCGCTACCCACCCACTCACCGCAATCCCTGCAAAGACCAGGAGCGAAATGAGGGTGAGAATAACCCCGGCGCTGCGAATGGGTGTATCCTGGAACTTGAGGACCAGCGTTTGCTGACCCACGCCAAGTTCGGCTGTGATAAGCCCGTAGGGACTATTATACCCTATGGGAACGGTTTGACCATTGGTACTTAAGGTCCATCCGGCAAAATAAAAAACCGGCAACACCAGTTTACCGGGCTGGCTTAAATTGGCCTTAATTTCAAAACTGGTCGGGCTGGTCTCGACCATCGTCACTGGGTCGGCAACCTGTTTATTATCCCGCTCGATATAGGGTGTGTGCGCTTTCGCCAGGACCGCGTTCAGGTCGTCCCGGCTGATTGGCTGGACCGACATCGGCAGATAATAATCATCCCCGTTCTGGGTATAAATATCTTCGAAAGAGAGCCGGCCAAAAGTTTCTAGCTGTGGTTCGGTAAAGTGTAGAATGACGTTACCTTCGCCGGTAATGCCCACCAACCAGACCAGCGGAATCGCTATACCCAGGACCGCCAGGGCTTTCCAGGCCGGACCTTCCCTTTTCCGTAGCAAATAGTGGGCCAACTGGCTGGCTCTTTCAAACAAAAACCCGATTAAAAGCGGTGCGAACAGGCCCACGAAAATCAGAAGCCGCCAGGGAAATTCGATAAACCGCATGTACGGTACGTTTTCCCAGAAGAAAGCCATGAAATGCAACTGCATACCCAGCAGCAACACCAGCATTACCCCGGCCAGGGCCACCGGCCAGAGAGGGCGTTTCCGACCCTTAATAGGTACAAACGAAAACAACAGACCCAGCCCTGCCAGTACAAAATGACTTATGCCAATCCAGGCCAGGTTTTCAAGGTAGGGAATGGGCGTCTTTTGCTTCTCGATACGGGCTATCCAGTCCCCCAGGCGCTGGTAGTTGCCCAGGTCCACCATCATATTGCCGGGGTCGTAACGGGTGTAATTGCCGACCCAGACGCTGCCGGTCTCCCCAAAAGCGGGCAAGAGATAAAAGGCCGACAGACCTACCCCCAGGCCGAGCGCAAACCCTACCCAGAATACGCGTTTGCCCAGGTTCTGGATTGCTAACGTCCAGGTGGTTTTCTTCTTTTCCTGCCAGAGCAACCAGAGCAAATTGAGGCCAACATAAGGGATCACCAGGAAGATAATCGTGAAAAAACCGGTTAGCTGGTGACTCAGCACAAGCAGCCCATAACTCCCGGCCCCTAGCAAGATAGCCTTGCGGCGGCTGTAATCCAGGTTCATCAGGTGGGTCAGGCCGAGCCATACAAACGGCAAAATCCCAAAAGCGACCGCTTCGGCCATACTGCCGCGCTGGTAGATATTGGAAAGGCGGTAGGGGTTGAAAATATAGGCCAGGGCCGCCACGGTCGCACCCGGTCCATTCAGGAACTGGCGGGCTGCCAGGTATAGACCGATTCCGCCAATCACCGTTATACAGACCAACATAGCCTGGTAAGCAGTCCCGGCGGGCATCCCGGCCAGGACAAAGATTTCGCCAAAATAGCGGGCCGCCGGGGCGTAGAAATTAAAGACAGCGTTGCCGTGACCATAGGCAAATTCGGTGGCCCAGCGGGGATAAAACTCGCCCTGGTGGATAAAGCGGTCTAATTCGTTCAGCCAGAAATAATGATGGGCCTGGGCGTCGGAGGTACGGTAAAGGCCCTGCTGCAAAATCCCCCAGCAGGAAAGCACTCCTATGATTGAAATAATCAGCAGGTTAAACCCGGTCTTTTCCAGCCTGGCGTTGTGGCACAGGACTATGAATACCAGGGCCACCCCGAAAACAAAGATATAGTTATAAGTGACAGTGTTGTAGTAATTTGCCAGGGTTAGGAGGGCAAATACCCCCGCTAAAGGCCAGATGACCCGCCGACCCCCCAGCAGGTAAACCAGGACAACCAGCCCCGGCACCAGGAGATTTGGTGTGAAGAATAGCGAACCACTCAAAAATTGTTGAGTTGCCAGGAAAAATAGTGACGCTACTGCCAGCGGCATTAAAAGAGAACCGCCCAGGAAAGCCAGCATTCCCGTCCTGTGCAGCAGATTTCGCCGGAAAATAAACATTCCCAGGCAGCTTTGCCAGACCAGGAGGGTCAGGGTCAGGACAGCCCAGGTCAGGAGAGGCGGCACTACAAAACCGAAACGGTTGGACCGGGCCTGGACGGTAATATCGTGGACCATCAGCCCCAGCGACCGGGTATCACCGTTACCGGGGGTAAAGGTATCGGCCTCAATGGTCAAATGGCGCGTCTCATAGTTAAAAGCCGGGCGGCTGTTTACTTCCAGCGAATAATTCTTAAGCGGGGTCGTAGTCGCCTGGTCGCCGGGAATCTCAAATGTCTGAGTAACCGGCGGTTTGTCCCAGCTAAAGCTAAAATGGACTGCTCCCGGTTCCGGTTTGGGCCGGAACGCGGTCGCCTGGACATTTATCGTAAAAGGGGAGCCGACCAGGGGCAGTTCTACCGTCGAGTGGTCTTTGGTCCACTGGTAAGACTCTTTGGAATTGGCCTCTATTTCGTAAAAGTTTTGGAGGTAACTCTCGGCGGCTGTAGTGCCGACATCCACCAAATAAACCGGGCGGGTCTGGTAAAGGGCAAAGATCACCAGCGCGTCTACGGCCAGGAAAACTAAAAGGAAGGCCAGCAGCCCGGACTTGCGGTCGAGAGAGAAGAGAGTTTTGAACAAAGAAAGCTTTAATTGTTTGGAATCTGACAACTGCAATTTCAATCTGGTTTGGTTATTGGCTTAAAACTGGCTCAGGAATGTTTATAAGCCCCTTTCAGGGTCCGGGCCAGCCAGCGGTTAAGCCAGCCTTCGGTTACAAGTTTATCAATCTGGGTGGTGGAGACCTCAATTTTACCGGCAGGATAATCGAGGTTATGGGCTCCAATCAGGGCCGCCAGTTGCGGTTCATCAAAGATATGATAATAGGTGGCCGGGTGGGAAGAAGTTACAAAACGCCACAGGCTCGAACTATCGGCCCCGGCCAGGCCGACCGTTGGTTCGAGGTCAAGCTGGACGTAGCAACTGGCAAAACCCAGCACGCGGGCCGACCAGAGCGGTCTTTCTTTGAACTGGAAATACCAGACCGGCAACAGCAGTTCGCTGCCGGTGGTCACCAGCCTATCGGGCAAGATACTGGCTTCGAACTCGCTCACAATCCCCGCGATAGAGGTTTCGAGACCCTTGTGAAGATGACGGGCATCGCTCAAAAGGCGTTCGGCCCCGGTAATATGGGTCGCCAGGAGGCGTTCGGTAGCGAAAGGAACCTCGTTAAGGTCGGCCTCACCGCTTTTGTGAACTTTTAGAAGGTTCTTCTTCTCGGCAACCAGGGCATCAATATGGCCGCGAATTTTTACCAGCCTTTCAGCCCTGAGACTATCCAGTTTTTCGAGGAGTTGTTTTTGCTTCTGGCTCCACTGGTAAAGCTCGACCGAGGCGTCGGTCTGGGTCTTTTCGATAGCGGCGGTATTGGCGTCGTATTGCTCGTTGAGGTGGTTCAATTCCTCGGAGAGGTCTGCCAACCGTTCCTCGCTGAATTTTATCGAGTTACCGAGCGAGGTCAATTCTTCCAGTTCCCGGTCCAGGCCCGCAGCCAGGTCATAGATAGTCTGGAAGGTGGCCGGGCGGGCCATTTCGGGGCTGTGTCCGCCCGAAAGCAGGCTGCTATGGAGCGATCCGGCAACCCGGCTCAGGCTGAGCAGGTATTCCTGGGCTTCCTGCAAGCGCCCGGTGTAACCGGCCAGGCCCAGCGCCCGGATAGAAACTTCCAGTTCACACCAGCGGCGGTTAAGCCGGTCAAAATCAGCGGCAGTATCCAGGTAGACACTAGCGGCCTCGCTAACCTCTCCGGCCAGGGCTAATAGCTGCCCACCCTGCTGGAAATTAACAAGTTGGCCCAGGTAGGCGGTAGACTGCCATTTGTTGCTGACCCGGATTTGACTTTCGAGCCGGGCAAGTTCGTCGAGTGGCTCGAACTTCAAACGAGCAAAACGGGTCAGGGCGTTGTTGGCAGCGCTGGTAGCCAGGCGGGTTTCGGCCCGCAGTTCGGCCAACTGCTGCAAACATTCCTCGGCGGTCGAAGCCGAAGGCTCTACCTGGTAGTCCGAGCGGAAATGGGGTGGGTTTGGCACGCTGTAAGAACGGCGGGTCAATTCGTCCAGTTGCTGTTTAAGACCCTCGAAACGCTGGTCGGTCGAGATTTCGAGACGCATGCGTTGTTCCTTAAAATTTTTGAACTCGGCCTGCAAGAGGGCAAATTCGTCGGCGCGTTCGTCAATGACGCTTTCGAGACCACGCCGATCCCGGTTTAACTCGTCCAGGGCGGCGTCCCGTTCCTTTTCGACTTCCTGGCGCAACCCCTGGTAGCGTTCTTCGATATTCTGGCGGTAAAAAGCCACGTCCGATTCAAGCTGAGCCAGGGCCGGTTGGACTTCCTCCTCCAACCGCAAGATGGTCTGGTCGTAACTCAGGCTGGCCTGTTCCCCCGCGGCCTTGTACTGCTGGACCAGCCCGGCGTAAAAAGCTTTCTCACGCCCGGTCCGCGCCCGCCATTTTTCGATTTCCCCGGCCACTTTCGCCAGGTTGGCATCGGTTCGCGAGGAAATCTGGCCGTGCAAAGGTGTTGAAACCGCTACCTGGCCGGGCTGACCGTGAGGTATCTGGGAGGTTTCGGCCCGCATCCCGATATAACCCTCGATTTCCTGGGTCAGGTGTTGCAGTTCAAAAGGTGTATTGACATGCTGCATTTCGACCGGGAGGGTATGCTGGCTCAAATTGTTCAGGTCCTGCCAGCTAAGCGGTTCCAATCGCACCCGGTCGAGTATAGCGGCTTCGTCACGTGGGATGAACGGTCCGGCGGCTTCCTGGTCCACTCGGACCGGCTTTAGCATCGTTTTAAGGTCTTGCAGGGTCTTGTTCTTGCTGGCAACCTCACTCGATTGGGGAGTGTCCCCGGCGAAGCCAACGCCGTGGCTTTCCTGGTAGAGGGTGAAAAAGCTGTCCCGCAAAGACTGGAAATTTGGAGGCGGCACGGCGGCGTCGCACCAGACGACTCCACCTTCGGATAAGGGCAGCGAAACCAACCGGCGATAAGCCCGCCCAAACGACATAACCTGGGGCCGGGTGAAAAGGGTGTACAACAAAAAGAGGGCTGACAATACCAGGAAGACCAGGCCGAGCGAGAAAAACAGCGAGTTGACGGCGCTGTAATTTACCCCCATCAACCCGGTCAGGAGGGCGATTAGAAAAAATAAAATCGTCAGCGAGGGCAAACCGATAACCCCGAAACGGCGCAACCGCCACCACTCGACCCGCCGCCGGTCGTACTCGTAAGCTAAAATGGCGGCGTCTTCCAGGCCGTCTTCTACCTGGACCGTGTCCGACAACTTGACCCGGAAACCCGGCGCGTTATTACTGTATTCCGAGGCGGTCTGCAAGGCCATCGGCTGGTAGGGAACTTGCCCGGCGTACTGTTCGGCCTGGATGGGCTCCTCGTAATTGCCTTCCTGTTCGGACGGCACAAAGGTTGCATCAATCCGGCCAAGCACATCCGAATTTTCACCGTCGGCATTCAATTTTGAAGGGTCAAGGGGCTGTTCCCTGGATTCAGGTGGCTGCATTGATTCTCCAGTCGGTCGGCTACAATTTTTCCAACTCGGCTAACAAATTTTCGAGGTCGGCATCGGTCAGGGTGGTCAAAACGGTAGTGTGAGAGCTTCCTGCCGGGAGTATCTGCCCCAATTCGGACACCGGGGTCAGAATTACGTTCCCACCTTCGCCCACAGCCAGGTAAAACTTCTGGCGTTCCACGTCCACAGGCTGTTTTGCAAGCTTTACCGGTACCGTCACGTCTAAATTTCCGGCCTTTGCCAGGATTAGGGCCGCTTCGACCCGCACCTCATCGCTCAAACTGCCTTTAAGGGCAAGGTTGGTCCCGGCATAGAGGGCCTGGGCTTCGACCGAACCGATAGTTTCCAGGTTCTGGCGGCTAACGACCGGACCCTGGATATAGACCGGCCCGGCGAGGCTGACGTTCAGGCCGACTACCGCGCCTTCGACCCGGCTCCCGGCGTCAATCTTTACCGGGCCACCGCTGATGACATGCCCTTCGATAACACAGCCAGGGCCGATATGCGCGCTGTTGCGGCCAAACAGGGTGCCTTTTACCCGAACGTCACCCAGCAATTGGACCTGGTCGCCCAGAATGTCGCCCGTAATAACTTTCGGGCCGCTCAAACGCAAAGGACCGCTCATTTCTTCTTTGCGGGTGGGATGCCAGACTTCTTCGGTGGCGGGATGGGTCGGGGCAGGTGGAGGCGGTGGGGCCGGGTTGTTTTGAATCAACTCAAGGTTAAAATCGGGATCTGCTTCGGTCACGAACTGAAAAAAGTCGTGCCGGAAACCCGCCAGGTTATTTTCAAAGTCGGGCCGGGTTAGCGGACCCTCCTGGGCCGGACCCGGTGTAAACCGTCCAGAAGGCTGGAAGCCCGGTTTATTGGAGAAATTCAAAGGCTCGGTTTTTCTGTCTTCTTCACTCATCCGTATCTCGTCGTATTTTTGTGGAGCCGCCAGAACGGCCTTTTATATAAAAGCTTGCCCGCCGCCCAGGGCCAACCTCATCGTGGCGAAAAGGGCCATTTCACCCAGGCTAACCAGCAAAATCAATGTGGCGGGCGTCAGGAAACCGTAAAACGAGCTAACCCGGTTCTCCCGGCGCAACACAATCGTGAAAATCACCAGGTTAAGCATTACCAGCATCGTGATGACACCAACCACCGCCAGCAGCGACAAAGGCCAGAACAACGGCCCCCAACCTGACATTACCCCCAGGACGTAGAGCAAAACCGCTACCAGGGCATAGCCGATTTCCCAGAAACTTCTGAAAGTCGGCGTCAGATAGCCCCGCCGCCAGACCGTCATGTTGACTACCGGCAAAAGAAGCCCGGCCATACCGACCCCACTAATCGAGCCCGTCACGACCCGCAACCAGTTCTGTGGCTGGTAGAGGGTCGGCCAACCTAAATCCCAGAAGGTTGAATTGAGGCCGTCAAAGACCATCAGCAGGATACAGGCGGCCAGGACGATATTCAAACGGCGCGAAGGCCATTGCAAGGCCCGACCACGCCCGACCAGCCATAACCCCAGGAAAGTCACCAGGAACCCGGCAAAAATCCCGACCATACGCGCTTCGAGCGGCATTTGCTGCCCATCGAAAAAATAAGAATGGGCGGGCCGCTGGGGACAGACCCCCGAATTGAGCCAGACCAGTTTTTCCAGAAAGCTGCCCGGCCCGGAAATCGCCAGGGCTAGCAGGACCAGGGCCGTGATTGTAACCAGCCAGAACGGTCCCCGGCCCCGGTCCAGGTTGATACCACCCGGAAGTTCGGCAGGGCGGCCAACTGGTGGGCGGCCAATTTCAACTACCGGGATGTGCCCCTGGGTTGGACCGGCGGGCGGCGGATTTTCATGCGCTCCTGTTTTAGGTGATTGGCTCAAAACTGCTTCGACTTAGAAACCAATTTGTTAATAAAAACCGGTTTAGAAATATTTCTGGACGAGCAAGCCCAGTTTCTGGACGCTCTCCGCCGGGACCCTGGTGCGGTCGGTCATGATAGCGGTCGACAGGGCTTTATCGCAGCCGCATTCCAGGTGATCTTCCGGCAAAGCCGCCGCCAGGGGTACGAACCGCCGGATTATCTCCTTGGCCCGCCCTACGTTTTTCTGCAAATTCTCGACGACCATCTCGACCGTAACGCTTTCGTGCGAGTCGTGCCAGCAGTCGTAATCGGTGGCACAAGCCAGCAGCACGTAATGGATTTCGGCCTCGCGGGCGAGTTTTGCTTCGGGGATGGCTGTCATACCGATTACATCCACGCCCCACTGGCGGTAAATCAGGCTTTCGCCCCTGGTCGAAAACTGCGGCCCTTCGATGCAAATATAGGTCCCACCGTAGTGGGTGTTTGCGCCGCTGGCCTCGGAGACCTCTTTAAGGATAGGCCGCAAACTCTGGCAAAACGGCTCGGCAAAGGGTATATGCCCTACGATTTCGCTATGGTCGCCAAAATAAGTCCGGGGCCGGGCCACGGTCCGGTCGAAAATCTGGTCCGGCACCACCAGGTCGAGTGGCGGGATTTCTTCTTTCATTGAGCCGACTGCGCTGACAGACAGGATATATTTGACGCCAAGCATTTTGAATGCGTAGATGTTGGCCTGGACCGGCAAATCGGTCGGCGAAATGCGGTGTCCCCGCCCGTGGCGAGGCAGAAAGGCTACAGAAACGCCATCCAGTTTACCGACCATCAGGGCGTCGCTCGGTTTGCCCCAGGGGGTATCTGGAAAGAATTCTTCTACCTCGGTAAGACCCTCAATCTGGTAAAGACCGCTCCCGCCGATTACTCCAACAAGGGCTTCTGGCATAACTTAAGCTTCTCCTGTGGTCCCGGTCGCTTCCTGGCCGGGATTATTTGCGGCAGCCTGCTCGCGCTCTTTTTCTTCCTGTTCCAGTTGGAGCAAAAGCCGCTGAATTTTGTCGCCGTGTTCCATCGCCACATCGAATTCAAAATGCAGTTCGGGAGTATAGCGGGTGGTGAGGATATGGGACAATTCTCGGCGCAAAAAGCCGCTGGCCCGTTTTAAGACCTTTAGCGTTTCGGCCTTGGTATTATCGTCGCCGAGAACGCTAAAAAATACTTTGGCATACTTCAGGTCGGGGCTGACCTCCACCCGTGTCACGGTCACAAAACCCAGGCGTGGGTCTTTCAACTCGCGCTGGATAAGGGTACTGACTTCTTCTTTGATAGCCTCGGCTACCTGTTCTGTTCGCCTGCTCATTACTTCCAATCCAATAACATCGTTGACCGAAACAACCTGCTCTAAATGGGCAAACGTTGAATGTCAATTAAGTTTATTTGCCAGTTTGTGGCCTTAAAATTACAGTTTCAAAAATTCCTACGTTTAACATCATCTGTTTAACGCCTTATTGACCGTAATTATAACACAACCCGGCTAGCGACTGTGTTCGGCTTTTCCCGGTGCAGCCAATTCAGAGTAGGGTGAATGTAAGGTCGTTTTACGTTGTTTCGTTCAACGATCAATGTTTAACGGTTTTAAGCATTTATACGGATTGACTACCTGAAAATGCGTGTATATACTCGTTTCTATGGATAAAGCAAAAAGTCCTTGTTTTTGTATAAATTTACGGCAGGCTTCCCAGACCATTACCGAGTTCTATGATACTGCCCTCCAACCAAGCGGCCTGAAAATTACCCAGTTTTCGGTGCTGAAGGCCGCCCGTTACCTGGAACCGGTGAGTATCAGCGCCCTGGCCGAGTACCTTGGTCTTGACCGGACGACCCTGGGCCGGAGCCTGCGGATTCTGGAGCGGGATAAACTGTTGACCCTTGAACCGGGCCAGGACCAGCGTGAGCGGTCCGTTCGCCTGACCGAACAGGGGCAGGTAGCCTACCGGTCGGCCTATCCCCTGTGGAAACAGGCCCAGCAAAAAATCACCGAGGGTCTTGGCAAAGAGCAGGTTGAAATTTTGGGTGTCCTGTTAGCCAACCTTGAAACTGCCACCAAATAAAAATAAAAGAGTATATAGGATGAATGAGACTAAACCTGGTAAATTTCATTACGCCTGGGTTGTGGCCGGGGTAACCTTTTTAACTTTGATTGTTTCGGCGGGGGTTCGTTCGACCCCCAGCACGCTGGTGGTTCCGCTTCAGGAAGCCTTTGGTTGGAACCGCTCCGAAATCTCGCTGGCGGTTTCGATAAACCTGGTGCTTTTCGGGCTTTTCGGCCCCTTCGCCGCCGCCCTGATGGAAAAATTCGGTATGCGCCGGGTGATGGTGATTGCCCTGACTACGGTCGGGATTGCCGCCGCCCTGACCAGCCAGATAAATGCCACCTGGCAGCTTTACGTGTTGTGGGGCGTAGTAGTCGGCATCGGAACAGGGGCGACCGCGACCGTGCTATCCGCTACTGTTTCGAACCGCTGGTTTACCAAACGGCGCGGCCTGGTGGTGGGGCTTCTTTCGGCCAGCAACGCCAGCGGCCAACTGATTTTTCTGCCTTTGCTGGCCTGGCTGGTCTCTACTTACGGCTGGCAATCCGCTTCGATTACTACCGCTATCGCCGTCCTGCTGGTTGTGCCGGTGGTTGCCATTTTCATGCGGAACTATCCCAAAGATAAAGATTTGCGGCCTTACGGCGCGACTGCCGAAACCGAACCGCTTAAACCGTTGACCGGCAATCCTTTCATGCTGGCCCTGGGCACTCTGGGGCGGGGTCTACGCGACCGCAACTTCTGGATATTGGGCGGGAGTTTCTTTGTCTGCGGCCTTTCGACCAACGGCTTAATCGGCACTCACCTGATTCCGGCAGCGATGGACCACGGTTTCGCGGAAGTCACCGCCGCCAGCCTGGTAGCCGCCATCGGGGTTTTTGACGTTATTGGTACCACCATTTCTGGTTGGCTCTCCGACCGTTTTGACAACCGTAAGTTACTTTCCTGGTACTATGGTCTGCGCGGCCTCTCGCTTCTCTTTCTGCCTTACGCCCTGACGAGCACCTTCGCAACCTTAATCATCTTTATCGTATTCTACGGTCTGGATTGGGTCGCCACGGTCCCTCCGACGGTCCGTTTGACTTCGGATGTGTACGGAAAGTCTCACGGAAGCATCATGTACGGCTGGATTTTCGCAGCCCACCAGTTAGGTGCGGCAGTGGCCGCTTTCGGGGCCGGGACACTCTACACCTGGCTGGGTGATTACAGTTCCAGTTTCTGGCTGGCCGGTCTGCTCTGCCTTGTTGCCTCCGGTATGGTCCTGCGGATTAGCAGGCCCGGCACCGCCAGCGGTAAAACTATCCCGGTCGCTCCGCCCGACACCAAGTCCGCCGAACCGGCCGCTATCTAAAAATGCGCCGGACCAGCTTTTGCCTTTTGCTTCTTTTTGGAGCCATAACGCTCTGGCTGGCCCGGCCTTTTCCTGTCCTGGCCCACGGGACTTTACTGGTATCCTCACCGCTCGATTGCGCCACCTCGACCCCGGCCAACCCGATAGATTGCCGGACCGGCCAGATTTATCAAACCGCTCCTAATCAAGTTAAATTATCTTTTACCGAGCCGGTCAAACCTATCCGGCACGGTCTTATCGTGACCGGACCGGACGGAAAGCCGGTTGAAAAGGGCACTATAACTGTTAACGGGGCGGACCTGAGTATCGCCATTGACGCCCGGTTGCCCGGCACTTACCAGGTTAGCTGGCAGGTTATCTCCCAGGACAGCCACCCTGTTCGGGGCACTTTTAACTTTAGCGTCACCCGGCCCAGTGAGATTGTTTCAAGGGCATATTGGTCCGGTTCGGACGTAGGAGGGGTTTCACCGCTGGGCCTTTGCTTCCAGGTTATAGCCAAACTGGCCCATTTCGCCGGGTACGCTCTCGGTTTCGGGCCGTTCTTTTTTGATTGGCTGGTCCTGAAAAATGCCGGTAAAGATGGGCAAAAGACTACCGAATCCCGGCTCAAAAAATTGACCTATTATGGTATCGGGCTGCTTTTGGTGGCCGAACCGGTAGATTTGCTGGGCCAATCGGCCAGTTTAGCCAGCGACCAGTTGTTCAATCCCGATGTGCTGGCTGATATCCTGGCGTCCAGTTTCGGCCAGGTCCTGACCGAACGGCTCGGCGCGGCTATCCTATTGTGGGTCCTCCTCGGCATCGACCGGGATAATAAACTCCTAAAGGTGGGAGTTAGCGCCCTTTACCTGGGCCTGGCAGTGGTGGACGGGCAGACCAGCCACGCCGTTATCTCCGATTCGGTCTGGCTTGGTTGGCCTGCCAATACCCTGCACCTGGTAGCGATGGGTCTTTGGGTGGGAGGTCTGGTTTCGCTGCTTTCAGTCTTGAAAATTCCTGCCCTGGCAGAAAAGAAAGGTGTTTTGGTCGAGCGGTTCGGCCAGATTGCCGCTGTTGCCCTGGGCTGGCTAATCCTTAGCGGCCTGATAATGGCCTGGTTGCGCTTGAAAGGATTGCAAGACCTCTGGACCAGCCTTTACGGTCAGACCCTGCTGGTGAAACTGGGCTTCCTGGCCGCGGTAATCGGCAGCGCCGGGGCCGGTATGAAACTGCTGGGTGGACGGCAAAGTCGCTTGTGGAAAGTCGAACTGGCCTTATTGTTAAGCGTCGTTACCCTGGCCGGACTTTTAATCTCCCTACCGCCGCCCCGCTAGAATTTACTTTCAAATCTTGCTAATTCCCTTTCATCTCACCGGGGCGGGATATTGTGATTGAACCGGAAGACATTGGCCGGGTCGTAGCGGCTTTTCAGGTCGCGCAACCTTTCAAAAGTAACCGGGTAATAGGCGGCCTTCGTCCGGTCCAGTCCCACCTTACCAAAACCGTCTATGAAATTTAACAAAAGGCGACCCGGCATGGAAGGTTTTAAGCTTTCCAACAAATGGTCCATAGAAGCCCGGCTTTTTGCAAGGTTTTCCGGGTGGGGTGCCGCCGCTTGCATGTAAATATAAAAATTCGGTTCCCGGAAGCTAAAAGCCATTTCGCCTTCGGGTTGGGCCGCTAACGCCCCGCCCAGGTGGCGGATTTCAGTCACGGCAATACCCGAATCGGGATTCCCGGCCACCTTTTCAATATTTTCGAGGTCGGCGGAAGTCAGAGATGTAAGGGCACCACCGTCACTGTAAAGATGGAATGGAGGTGCAACTGGCGGGTCATCCGAGATTTTACCGACCTTTGAAAAAGGCATTTTCTTAAAACTGTCCCTCAACGGTTTGACAATGGTGCGGAGTGGGAGCAGTAATCTTTCCCCCTCGCCAGGGTCACCGCAATAGCAGGCCATTATAATCACGGCGGTTTTACCTGCTTCCGGTTCCGGGAGAATTTCCCCGAAAGGAAAAGGCGTAATCCGCACGGCTGATGTCAGTTCGGGGGGAGCAGTGCGGGTAAAATCAACATAGGCATCCAAAACTTCTTTTACATCTTTTACAGGATAGACGACATGCCCACCAAAAACCTCCTTGTGCGGGTAAAGGGCACATTCCAGGGCCGTCACCACCCCATAGTTCGCCCCCGCACCCCGTAACCCCCAGAAAAGGTCGGGGTCTTCAGTTTCGGTGACCCGCCTGAAAAATCCGTCTGCCGTCACCAGTTCGACCGCCCGGATACTACTCGCCCCCGCCCCGTATTTCCGGGTCAACCAACTTATACCACCGGCAAGCATGTACCCGGTCACACCGACCGATTGGGAAAAGCCGCTCAAAGGTGCCAGGTCGTGTTTGTAAGCCTCTTTAACAAGGTCTTTCAGGAGGACACCCGGTTCGAGCCGGGCCAGGGCTTTTTCCTTGTCTACCTCTATAGCGGTCATCTTTTCAAAGTTGATAAACATTGCTTCATTGGCCGGGTGGGGATGACCGTGACCACCGCTCTGGACCGCGATGGGTAAATTGTGTTCCCTGGCAAAAGAGACCGCTACCTGGATATCCGCTGCCTTTTTTGGTACAACCGTCAAAGCCGGGTGCTGTTTAAAACCGGTAGAGTCCCAGACCTCGCTGGCCCTGTCATAACCCCAGTTGCCCGGTACCAGGGCTTTCCCTTCGATTTCTTTTTTTAACTTTTTAAGTTCTTTCTTGCCAAATGTAACTGGTTCGCCCGAATTCTCACCCATAGCCGGTGACCTCCTTTTAGCCGATGTCCTTTATTTAAGGATGGCTAAACTTGCAACAATTATTCCAGGGAACCGGCTAAAAACCTATAAAATGAAAAACCCCGCCTTCACAAGCGGGGTTATAACCAAAATATTTAGCCGTTTAGGCTTTACCCTGGACCTGGTCAGAGGTCTTGCCAAACTTGCGCAAACGGGCCGCGTACTCTTTAAGAGCGTGGAGATACTCGTCTTTGCCAAAATCAGGCCAGTTCAAGCGCGTAAACCAGTATTCGCTATAGGCGGCCTGCCAGATAAGATAATTGGAAAGGCGCTGCTCCCCGGCGGTCCGAATAATCAGGTCCGGGTCGGGAATATCGACATTATAGAGGTGGTGGCTGATTGTTTCCTCGGTAATTTCGTCGGCAGGGATACCCTTCGCGACAATTTTACGGACCGCATCCACGATTTCGAGCCGCCCGCCATAGTTAAAGCAAACGTTCAAAGTCAGCCGGGTATTGTTTCGGGTCTTCTCTGTCGCCTCCAAAATACCCTTTTGCAGGTGTGGACTCATACCGTTCAACCGGCCCAGGTGATTTATCCGAACCCCCTCGGCGTGAAGCTTGGGCGTTTCCCGCTCCAGGACCTCACCCAGGATAGTCATCAGGGCGCTGACCTCCTCCTCTGGCCGGTTCCAGTTTTCGGTGGAAAAGGCGTAGAGGGTCAGGTACTTGACCCCGAAGCGAATCGAGCTTTCGACAATTCGCCGGATGTTTTCGGCCCCGGCCCGGTGTCCCGCGACCCTGGGCAGATTACGCTGTTTAGCCCAACGCCCATTGCCATCCATAATAATAGCAATGTGCTGGGGAATCGTGGCCGGGTCAAGACCCAGTTCGACCAGTTCCTCGGTTGTGGGTACAGGAGTCTGGGACGCGGCGGGCCCGGATTTGCCAGAATTCGAGGCCGGTCTGAATTTGAACATTGCTGTTACCTATACCTCTAAAATTTCATTTTCCTTGTGATGGCCGATAACGTCAGCTTCCGCGATATACTTGTCCGTCAGGCCCTGAACCTTTTCGTGTGCGCGTTTATCCTCGTCCTCGCTGATAAGTTTCTCCTGCAAATACTCCTTGAGGTCGGCCAGGTGGTCGCGCCGGATGTTGCGGACGGTCACCTTGGCATCCTCGACCTTGCTACGCACGACCTTCACCAGTTCCTTGCGGCGCTGTTCGGTGAGTGGCGGAATCGGGATGCGAATGACTTTGCCATCGTTATTGGTAGTCAGGTTCAGTTCAGACTTCTGGATAGATTTCTCGATGGCGCTCATGGTGTTTTTGTCCCAGGGCTGGACCACCAGGAGGCGGGCTTCGGGAGCGGTGACGCTGCCAAGCTGGTTTAGCGGGGTTGTAGTGCCGTAAACCTCAATCGGCAACTTCTCAATCAGACCGGGTACAGCCCGGCCAGTGCGGATATTTTGCAAGTCGCGCCGCAAAACATCCATAGCCTTCTTCATTTTGTCTTCTGTTTCCGAAATAACGTCCTGAATCATATATGTTTCCTTCTTTCTCATTGGGCAACCAGCCTGGCGGGGAGCCGGGAGAATTTGCCCTGGGATAGCCTCTTTGCCTCCCAACTTGGCGGCTAACTGCTGGTAGGGACCTGAACGGCCAGCCGAACGGCCAACTTGACCGGGCCACTCGATTGGTCGCCCGGATAAGTTACTGGTTGGCCGGAGACCCGTTACTTACGAGAGTACCAACCTTTTCGCCCATTACCGCTTTTAGCAGGTTGTCGTCTTTCATCATATCGAAAACGATAAGGGGCATATTATTTTCCATGCAGAGAGTCAGGGCAGTCCGGTCCATCACCCTTAAATCGCGGGTGAGAGCTTCCTTGAAGGTTAGCTCGTCAAACTTGCGGGCGTTAGGATTGGTGCGCGGGTCGGCGTCGTAGACACCATCAACCTGGTTTTTCTCCATCAATATGACCTGGGCCCCAATTTCGACCGAGCGCAGGGCAGCGGTGGTGTCTGTGGTGAAATAAGGAAGGCCTGCGCCACCCGCCAGGATAATGACCCGGCCCTTTTCCATGTGCCGAATACCGCGCCGCCGGATATAGGGTTCGGCCACCTGGTGCATCTCGATGGCCGTCATCACACGGGTAAAGACCCCTTCGTGTTCCAGCGAGTCCTGCAAAGCCAGGGCGTTAAGGACTGTCGCCAGCATCCCCATATAATCGGCTGCCGAACGCTCCATCCCCTGGGAACTGGCCTTAAAACCGCGCCAGATATTGCCACCCCCGACCACAATCGCCACCTGGACATCTAACGCCACAACCGCTTTTATTTTGCGGGCGATCCGCTGAGCAACCTTGGGGTCAATCCCAAATCCTTCCTCACCCATCAGGGCTTCGCCGCTTAATTTGAGCAAGACCCTGGTAAATGCCGGTTCAGGCATGCTATAAATTCATTCCCTTCTCAGGTAAAAACTGGCTATTAAATCCGACAACCAGCTTTGGATTCCCCGTATTGGCGCTTTTCGTTCGCGAGTTCAAAGGTATAACGCAACACTAACTCTAAAAGTTACGAGAGACGCTGGGGCGTCAAGCCCGCTAAAAATTGTTTAATAATCAATTTTCAGGCCAACTCGACCCTGTTTTACCGGATTGGTCCGGTAATTCCCCAACTGTCGCCGTAATCCGTTTAACGAAAAAATTATACCCCAAAAGAGTTAAAACGAAAACCACCCGGCCTACAATTTCCGAATATAACAAAGCGGATGCTGGCTTTTCACCGGCATCCGCTCAATCAAAAAGTTTATTTGCCCAGTTCGTATCGAATGAAGCGGCGAATAACAATGTTCTCGCCCAGTTTAGCCTTGGCCTGAGTAAGCAGGTCCGCGATGGAGACTTTGGCATCTCGCACGAACGGCTGGCTCAACAAAACGTTTTCTTCGTAGAACTTGTTGAGGTTGTCCCCAAAATCCTTTTTGGCTTCTTCAATCACGTCCGCCGGGATTTCCTCGACACTAACGTATTTGGGGCTCAACCCGGCCACGTGCAGGGCTACATCCTTCGCCAGCTTCTGGAAGTCCTCGGTGCGGGCCACGAAGTCAGTTTCGCAGCTAATTTCCACCATCGCGCCGACGCGGCCCTGGTGGACATAAGTCTCGATGAGGCCCTGTTTGGCTTCGCGACCGGTAACTTTCTCGGCCTTCTTCAAACCACGTTCTTCCAGCCAGGCTTTGGCCTTTTTAACGTCACCTTCGCTTGCCGCCAGGGCGTTCCTGCACTCCAGGATGCCAGCGCCGGTTTCTTCACGAAGCGCCTTCACCGCTTGAGCCGAAATTTCCACTTGTAATCTCCTCTGTAAATAATAAAAATTTAGTTCGTAACTTCTCAAAGGCACAAGGCGGGCCGACTCAAATACCGTCGGCCCACGCTACGATTGGTTCTTCAGATTCAGCGAACAACTTCGCTGTTAAAACTAGCTATTCTCGCCTTCGGTAGTCGCTTCCGGGGCCGCCGCAGGCGCAGCCGCTTCCGCTACAGGGGCGGCAGGAGCCTGCTGAGCCGGGGCATTATCCCGGTGCTGGCCCTGACCCTGGCGCGGGCCACGGTCATTGTTGCGGTCCTGGCGCGGGCCGCGGTCGTTCCGGTCATTGCGGCCACCGCCACCACGGTTGTTGCGGTCGCCCCGGTCCTGGCGCGGGCCACGGTCGCGGTCGTTGCGGTCGCCCCGCCCGCCGTGTTCTTCCTCGCTCAACTGCTGCTCGGCGCGAGTCGCTTCGCGGCGGTTGGTGCCTTCGATAAAGGCATCGGCCAGGCGAGCGGTAATAATCTTAATCGAGCGGATAGCGTCGTCGTTGCCGGGGACCACATAATCAATTTCGTCCGGGTCGGCGTTGGTATCACCAATCGCAATAACCGGGATTTCCAGCCGCAGGGCTTCCAGCATGGCGATGCGTTCTTTGTGCGGGTCGATAACAAACATCGCACTCGGCAGGTCGGGCATGCCTTTGATACCGCCCAGCACTTCGGTCAACTTGCGAATTTGCTCGTTGAGCTTGCTGGCTTCCTTCTTGGTGCGCATTTCGAACTCGCCGCGAGCCTTCTGGGCTTCTAACTCACCCAGGTAGCGCAAGCGGGTGCGGGTGGTGTTAAAGTTGGTCAGCATACCACCGGGCCAGCGTTTGTTCACAAAGAACTGCCCGCAACGGGTAGATTCCTCGGCGATAACGTCCTGGGCCTGTTTCTTGGTGCCGACAAAAAGAAGCTTGCCGCCCTGGGCCGCGAGTTCTTCCACGAAAGCCGCCGCCTGCTCCAGGCCGGTTACGGTCTGGGCCAGGTCGATGATGTGAATGCCGTTGCGCTCAGTGAAGATGTAAGGGCGCATCTTGGGGTTCCAGCGTTTAGTCTGGTGACCAAAGTGGACGCCGGCTTCCAGCAACATCTTCATGATTTGGGCGGGGGTCATGTTGGGTTCAATCGTGGCAAGGGGGCGCGCCTGGATTGTCGTGGTCGAAACGGGGGCGTCGTTAATAGTAGCAACCATTATTGGTTCTATTTCCTTTCAAATCGTTAGACTTCCGCTATCGTCATTCTGCCGGTTATCAGTCCTTTTTCGGGCGGCCTGACACGGACCGGGCGGTCAGATAGCGTGCTTATTTGACAAAATCAGTGTTGGTGCAGTCAAAACACCGCCTGGTATTATAGCACTTTGAGCTTGGTAAATCAACTTCCCAAGTTAACCGAAACAACGTTAAACGTTGAACGGAATTCCGAAAAACGCCCTTAAGTTGATGTACAGCTTTCCAAATTGTCATTTCGAGAGCAGCGAGAAATCTCCTTCCCGGTGGACAATTTCACAGGCATTTATAATTGGAATAGAGTTTCTTCGACTTTGGTTAAAAAAAAGGTTTATTCGTACCCGGTAGCGCCATCCTCAAGGGAGGCTAAAAAGGTGCGAATATCAGACAGGTCACTTTGCCTGCCGAGCCGCTCGAAAATATCCCTGGCCCTGGCTGCGAACTGACGGGCCGCTGCCTTATCTCCTTGCAAAGAATAATAACGAGCGTAGAGACTATATATCTCGGCACTTCGTTCGCGGTCCTGGTATTCATCCGCCAGTTGAGCGGCCTCATCGAGCAAAGTCCGGGCCGGTTCCGGTTCATGCCGGTCCAGGCGCAGCCGGGCCAGCCCAATCCGCGAACTTATGGCCCCACGTAAGAACCCACCCGCGTCGGTATCGGCCAGGACCGCCTGCCACAAACTTTCCGCTGCATCAGTTTGGCCCTGCCGGTAAAAACAGATAGCCAGGTAACCCCTGGCAACCGCATAAGCCCTGGCCGAAATATTCCGGGCCAGTCCGAGGCTATCCTGCCAGGTTTTCATAGCCTCGCCGTAATCTTGCCGGGCCATCGCATACAGACCGAGCGTATATTGAACCTCGAAAAGTGTTTCGTCTGGTAAGGCCAGGGTCGAGCTTAAATCTTCCAGCCGCTTCAGGAATGGGGGAACTTCGTCTAGGGGCTGCTGGCGGCACAACGCCTGGATGTAAAGGGCCAGGGCTTTGATTTCCTCAAGGGTGTCGCCTGACCCCGCCGCCGCTTCAATCCTGAGGTAACCGAGGTCGGGCTGGCCGCGCCACGACCCCCGGATGTAAAAGTAATAATCGACCCCTTGGATTAACTCCAAAAGCAACGAATAATGACGATTTGAAGCGGCCCGGCGAATTACATTTTGCAAAGTTTCCTGTTCGGCATCGAGGATTTCCAGGCGGGATAAGTCGTCCCAGGCGTACCCGACCTTTCCGGCAAGGTGGCTATACCATTCTAGCTGGCGCTGCCGGGCCATTCTTTCAAAGTCAGGCTTTTCCACCAGCCCGGCCTGGGCGAAAGCCCGGCTGAGCGGGTGCAGGCTGTAACGAGGCGACTCATACAGGGCCACCTTTTGCAAATCCACCAGGCCCATCCCTGTTAAATTATCCAGGGCCTGCTCCACCCTTGAAAGAGATACCCCCGCCGTTGCTGCCAGGCTTTCGGTACTTGCCGGGTCGCTAAAAAGCGGTAGGCTCGTATAAACGGCAAGTTCCACTTCCCCAAGGCTGGCCCAGTTTCGCCGGAACAGGTCATCAAAGATTTCGCCATGGGCCGCTTTCAGGCTGTCCATTACCTGGGCAAACGTCTGGTGGCCGTATTTCAGTTGACCTAGGGCCAATTCGAGGGCCTTGGGGCTACCCCCGGTTAAAATAATTAGCTGGTCAAGCCGTGTTACTTCTTTCACCAGTTGGTCCATTTTGAGAGCGGCCACTTTTTCTTGCAAAAAACGGTGGGCTTCTTCCCGGCTCATACCTTCAAGTTCAACCGGCCAACTGCTGCGCCGAAATTTAACCAGGTGCTCACGACTGGTTACAAGGGCCTTGCTCGGTTCAGGTAACCGGACCAACCAGTCCGCCAGGGCTTGGTCCATAATGGTTTCGTAGTTGTCCACCACCAGCAGGACCGCCTGGCGCCGCAAAAGATTTTCAACATCGCGCCGTTTTGAAGAAAATTCAGCCTGGACCAGGCCGGGGTAATCGAGGGTCAGGGCGATTTCATCCAACACCACGTTCAGGGTGGTTGCGCCGGGATGGGCCTGGTCGCTAACCCAGACCACCGCCCGGAACCGGGGGACAGCCACCCGTCCGGCCAGGTAATCGCCGGCAATCTCTCGAGCCAGGCTGGTCTTACCCATTCCACCCAGGCTGACTATCACAACCACTGCCGAACGCTGCTGCAAACCCTCGACTATCTCCGCATAAGCCTGGTTTCGTTCGATAAACTTGCCGTAGGTCGGAGCCGGTAAGTTGGAATAGGTAGTCGCATTTTTACCCGGCGAACCTGGTTCCGGTACGGGTGGGTAAATCCGGTTCATAAAAGGGGCCGGATTGGAGTAACGGGCTGCCTGGAGAAATTCGGCTAACCACTGGCGGTTAAGAAACCCACGCCGGATCGCTGCCGCCGCCAGGATTTCAAGATTGCGGCTATCCGGCGGAATATGCCCGGCCTTGTATCGCTGTATCGAGGCTGGACTGAGGCCCATTTGTTGGCCCAGTTCTTCCTCGACGACCGGGGCGGTCTTACCTTCGTGGGCAACGATACTCCCGATAGCCCCCTTTAGAAGCCGTCCAAATTTCTCACTTCGCATATTTTCTCAATTCAAATGCTCATAATAGGTTTTTTTACCAGACCATTCAAACATCTTTAATCCAACCTGTAAAGGCCAAAACTATGAAACTTCATAGCCTGTGCAGGAATCTTCCTAGCCGGGAAGTGATTTACTAGGATTGGTCAGTTTAAGATAAGAAAAGAAATGGAAAATAAAACAAATGAAGCCAAATTCCGAAAGTTTGCTGGTACTGGTGGCCGGGCCCTACCGCTCCGGCACTGACGACGACCCGACCTTAATCGTGGAAAACCTGGCCGCGATGAACCGGGTAGCCCTCAAACTTTTCCGGGCAGGTCACCTGCCAATCCTGGGCGAATGGTTTGCCCTACCCCTCATTCAGACGGCTGGCTCCCACCAAGTTGGTGACCCCATTTTTAACGAAATCTTTCACCCGGTCTCGGAAAGGCTGGTCCGGCGCTGTGACGCCTGTCTGCGGATTGGTGGTCCTTCAGCAGGGGCGGACTCGATGGTTGAACTGGCCCGGTCCCTGGGCCAGCCAATTTTTTACTCCCTCGAAGAACTGGTAGGAACCGCCGTATGAAAGTGCTTGTTACAGGCGGGGCGGGGTACATCGGCTCTCACACCGTCCGGGAATTGCTGCTGCGCGAACATTCGGTGGTTATCCTCGACACTCTCGAATTCGGCTCAAAAAAAGTTCTCGAAAACCTGGGGGTTCTGGATAAACTGGTGGTGGGTAGTGTCAGTGAAATCAGGTTGCTCGACCGTCTTTTCGAGGAACATCAAATCGAGGCGGTCATTCATTTCGCGGCCTACAAACGCGGTAACGAGTCGATAAATAAACCCGCCGAATATTTTGCCAACAATGTCGGCGGCACCTTCAACCTGCTCGACCGCATGAGCCGTCACAACATCAAATACTTTATCTTTTCGTCTTCAGGTGGGGTCTATGGCAACCCGCAGGTGGTGCCGGTCACCGAGGATAACAACGTGCTGCGGCCCGAAAGCCCTTACGGGGAAGGCAAGCTTATGATTGAGCAGTCGTTGCCCTGGTACGAACGGGCTTACGGCCTCAAAAGCGTCAGCCTGCGTTATTTCAACGCCGCCGGGGCCGCGCCTGAAGGTCAGATTGGCGAGGACTGGAATCTTACAAACAACCTGATACCGCTGGCCCTCAAAGCGGCCCTGGGATTATCGCCCGCCTTCTCGATAATGGGCACAAACCACCCGACCAGGGACGGCACCTGTATCCGCGATTTTATTCATGTCAGCGACCTGGCCGAAGCTCATATAACGGCCCTGGAAAAACTCAAAAACGATGGCGAGAGCGGCGTTTACAACCTGGGAACGGGACAGGGTACGACTGTGCGGGAAGTGGTCGAGATGGTCAAGCGGGTAACGAGAAAAGATTTCCCGGTCAAAGAATTGCCTGGGCGACCCGGCGACCCGGTGGCAATCTGGGCCGACAGCAGCAGAGCCCGGCACGACTTTGGCTGGCAGCCTCGTTATACTCTGGAAGATATGGTCCGCACCGCTTACGAATGGCATCGGAAAAGTAGTCAGTAGTCAGAGGGTTTAACGGCAATTATCATTACCAATTCGATTCAAGACCTTTTCAGAAATTAGAATCCGGCAAGGTATTACTATCAAACTCCTAAAATTACAACCAGATTCAAAACTTTCTTGAAACTTACCTCTGACTTCTGACTTCTGATTACTCGCCCTTCCACTCTGGGGCGCGTTTTTCCAGGAAAGCGGTCATGCCCTCTTTGGCGTCGGCGGTCAGGAAATTCATCGAAAGCATGGTCGAGAGGTAATCTAGGGCCTCGTTAAAAGGCATCTGGTCGGCCTTCTGGATGGCATCTTTGCCCAGTTTGAGGACAGCAGGGCTTTTCGCGGCTAAATCAGCGGCCAGGGTGTCAACTTCGGCTTTTAGTTGCGCGGCGGGCACTACCCTTGTCACCAGGCCGATACGCTCGGCTTCCAGGGCATCAATTTGCCGCCCGGTGAACATCAGGTCATAGGCTTTCTTGCGCCCCAGGTTCCGCAGCAAAATAGCTGAAATCATCATCGGGAACAGCCCGACATTGACTTCGGGCGTGCCAAAACGGGCTGTCTCGCTGGCGATAACGAAGTCGCAGGAAGCCGCCAGCCCGCACCCCCCCGCCAGGGCCAACCCCTGGACCTGCCCGATGACCGGTTTGCCCAGGTTCGGGATTATTTTAAACAACCCGGTGAAGTTTTCACGCTGGACAAGCCGCAAATATTCGTTCATTGGCTGCATGTTCTCGGCCAGGTCAGCCCCGGCGCAAAAGGCTTTATCCCCGGCCCCACTCAAAACCACCACCCGCACCGCCGGGTCGGCTTTGCAAATCTCGAAAGCCCGCAAAAGTTCAGCGATAGTGGCTGCGTTGAGGGCGTTGCGTTTCTCCGGCCTGTTAATGATAAGGTCGGCCCGTGGTCCCGTTCGCTCGAACCGAATGTTTAGAAATTCCGCCTGTTCCCGGCTCATTTTCCCATCTCCATTGTCAGGTCTATTTGCCTCACTTCGCAAAACCTAAAAACTCCAGGTCTTGAGTTTATCCATCAATAAATAATTTGTTAAATCGAGCATCATCGGCGTGATGCTGATTTTGTTACCGGCGACGGCGGCAATATCGGTGCCTTCGGTCAGGTGGCCGTCAGGCCGTTCGCCTCCAATCCAGTAATAGGGACGGCCACGGGGGTCTTCCCGCTTGAAAAGCTCGTCCTTATAAATCCGGCGACCCTGGCGGGTGATTTCAATACCCCCTATTTCGTCAAAGGCAAGGCTCGGCGCGTTAATATTGAGCAACAGGTCCGAGGTAAGGGCCAACCCACCTTCTTCGCCCCGCCGGTTTTTCTGGAAAAGCGTCACCATGCGCCGGGCGAACCGGGCCGCCGCATCGAAATTGTGGTCGATATAGGCGTTGCAGGAGAAAGCCAGGGCCGGAATCCCGGCGATATGCGCTTCCATGGCCGCCGCGACTGTCCCGCTATAGGTCACATCGTCACCCAGGTTCGGCCCGGTGTTTATGCCGCTCATCACCAGGTCAGGTGCTTCCGGCATCAGGCCCAACCCGGCCAGGCTTACACAGTCGGCGGGCGTGCCATCGGTCGAGAAGGCCATCATGCCGTTGTACCAGGTGATTTCGGAGACCCGTAAAGGCCGGTCCATGGTCTTGTTGTGACCGCTAATGCTCCAGTTGCGGTCCGGCGCGATAACCGTCACCTCGACATCAGGCAGGTCCGCAACCGCTTCGTAAAGCGCCTGAAGACCCGGCCCGTCAATACCGTCGTCGTTGGTCAATAATATTCGCAAAAATAGCTCCTTTAGTCTTATTTTGGGGCCATGCGGATTGCGCCATCGAGCCGGATAACCTCGCCGTTTAACATCTCGTTCTCAATGATGTGCCTGGCGAGGGCGGCGTACTCGCTCGGTTTGCCGAGACGTGGTGGGAACGGCACCTGCTGACCCAGCGAAATTCGGGCCGGTTCGGGCAACCCGGCCAGCATCGGCGTATCGAAAATGCCGGGCGCGATAGTCATAACCCGGATACCGTAGCGGGCCAGTTCACGGGCTACCGGCAAGGTCATACCAACTACCCCACCCTTGGAAGCAGAATAAGCGGCCTGCCCGATTTGCCCGTCAAAGGCGGCCACCGAGGCGGTATTGATAATCACACCGCGTTCGCCCCCTTCGGTCGGCTGGTTGTTGCTCATAGCCGCCGAGGCCAGCCGGATGATGTTAAAAGTCCCAATAAGGTTGACCTGGATAACCTTGCTAAAATTCGCCAGGGGCATGGGACCATCCTTACCAATCACCCGCTCAGCGGTGGCAATCCCGGCGCAGTTTATGGCGACATGGAGCCCGCCAAAATTATCGACCGCCGCCTGGACCGCTCCCTTTACCGAGTCTTCGTCGGTAACATTGGTCTTGACGAAACGCACCCCTTCGCCAAGTTCTTCGGCCAGGGCCTGCCCGGTCACCTCGTTGAGGTCGGCAACGATAACTTTCGCGCCTGCCCCGCTCAAAAGTCGCACGCAAGCTCCGCCCAGGCCGGAAGCTCCACCGGAAACCAGAACCGCTTTGTCCTTCAAATCCATGTGGACTTTTTCCTTTCTTCTCTACTTTTTGTGTTCAGGTTTGTCTGCCGCGATTATACTACAAGGCTATTTAAAATTCCTTTTTACTCCTTGAATCAGGCGCTTTCGTGTTATCATTAGGCCCTAAATTTATTCCCCAACAGGTAAAGAAACCGGAGGCAATTGTGGGCAACGATAACCCGGTCGTACAGCTAAAAATGGTCTGGCCGGAAAATTTGCTGCAAAATCCACCGGAAGTAAAACTTCCGGCAGGCTACAACCTGCGGACATTTCAGGCAGGCGATGAAGCCCAATTTTACCGGTTGATGGAGTTAGCGGGATGGCCGGGCTGGGATGCCGAGCAGTTGCGCCCCTGGCAAGAAGCAGGTTTTGAGGATTGCTGGTTTTTCGCCGTTGAAACTGTGAGTGGAAAAATTGTGGCCTCGGCCATGGGAGTACACGACCCAACCGACCCAAACCCTGAAGGAAGCGAACTGGGCTGGGTAGCGGGCGACCCTGACCACGCCGGGCGAGGACTCGGGCGGGCAGTTTGCGCTGCTGTAACCCGGCGGCTAATCGAGCTTGGACGGCGCGACATTTATCTTAATACCGATGATTGGCGCTTACCGGCTTTGAAGACTTATTTCAAATTGGGCTACGTCCCACTTTTATTTCTACCGGAAATGGCGGAACGCTGGCAGGTCATCTGTGGGCAATTAGATTGGCCCTTTACCCCTGAGAAATGGCCGACGACTCGAATTAAATAAAATAGAAAGGTTATTCTCCTGGCTAACGCGCTCTCGACGGTTTTTTCGGTCTTTATCAACACGGTCCTACCGATTTTTATTGTGATTGGCGCGGGGTTCACGGCCCAGCGCATCCTGAAACTAAATATTGCCACTATCGCCCGGATTGGCCTCTATATTCTCAGCCCCTGCCTGGCCTTCTCGTCGTTGACCCATAGCAACCTGAGCGGCGGGAACGCTGCCGGGGCCGTCTCGGTCATCCTGACGGTCACAGCTATCCTGATTGTAGTCGGCACTCTCACCGGGAAATACCTTAAACTGGAAGCCGGGCAAAGCAGCGCTTTTTTGCTCGGTATTCTTTTTACCAACGCGGGGAATTACGGGGTGCCACTCATGGACCTGGCTTTTGGCCGGGACAGCCGCGACCTGGCGATTGTCTGCTTCGTGACCCAGCAGGTGCTGTTCAACACCCTGGCGGTCTGGCTGGCGACCCGTGGCAAGATGACCTGGAAGCAGGGCCTGCGCCAGTTGTTCAAGATGCCGCTCACTTATGCCGTGTCCGCCGCCGTCTTTTTCATGCTGACCGGGTTGAGCGTGCCGGGTCCGGTAGATACCAGCGTTTCCCTCCTGGGCGAAGCGGCCCTGCCGGTTATTCTGCTCTCGCTCGGCTTACAACTGGCCGAAACCAGGCCTGTCCTGGCCGACATGCCCCGGATTGGCCTGGGTGTTGTCTATAGGTTGGTCCTTTCCCCGGTCCTGGCCTTGCTGGCAGTCTGGCTGCTGGCCCCGGTCTTTGGCTTGCACGGTCTTGCCGCCAAGGTGCCGATTGTGGCAATGTCCATGCCGACCGCTGTCACCGTCGTGCTGCTTTCAATCGAGTTCGGGGCAGACTCCAAGTTCACGGCCAGCGTGGTTTTTGTCAGCACCCTTCTCAGCGCCCTTTCCCTGACCATAATTTTGACCTTGCTTATTTAGGGTTCAGTAGTCAGAGGCCAGAAGTCAGAAGTCAGTTGCTAATTTTAGTGTTTAGTTTTTAGTGTTTAGTAGGCTGAGGTCAGAAGTCAGTTGCCAGAAATCAGTTTGTCATATCCTTTGCGCGCAGACTAAAGGGTTTGTGAAGTGAAACAGATGTGTTAAAATGAGGGCAACTTACCGGCCAAACCGTCAAAGAAAAGACCGGAAAAACGCATGGCAAAGAAGACTCCAACTCTGACAATCGAATCAACCACTCAACCCGAAACTTCCAATGATACCGAAAGCCGGGAACAATCCCTGGCCCTGGTAAGCGGGCAACTCGACCGCAACCCGGCGGCGGTCTACCTCGCGACCCTGCGTCCGGTCGGCAGGCGCGGCATGCTGCGGGCCCTTACCCTGGTGGCCGAAATCGCCAGCGACGCCCGCGAGACTGCCCTGACGCTCCCCTGGCACCAGTTGCGCTACCAGCACACCGCCGCGATTGCCGCCGCCCTGGTCGAACGCGGTTATCGCCCGGCCACCATCAACCAGGCTTTGTCGGGATTGCGGAGCGTCCTCTATCACGCCTGGAAATTGGGCCTGATGGAAAGCGAGGATTACCAGCGGGCCAGGGATGTCAAAAACCGCAAGGCCGACACTCTTTTGCGGGGCCGGGCGCTGGATAGAGAGGAACTGCGGGCCATCATAAAAAACTGCCAGGAGGAAAAGTCTCCAGCAGGAGTCAGGGATGCCGCCCTGGTCGGGGTGATGTACGGGACTGGGTTGCGCCGCTCCGAGGTAGTTAAACTCGAATTAAAGGATTACACCCGAAAAACCGGGGCGCTGGTTATACGAGGGGCTAAAGGGGGCAAAGACCGGGTGGTCTACGCGAAAGGGGGCGCGGCCAAAGCGCTGGCAGCCTGGCTCATTATACGAAGCGAGGAACCCGGCCCGCTCTTTTGCCCGGTCCACAAAAGCGGTAAAATCCGCCTTGAAACCATGACCGACCAGGCCATACTGAAAATCCTCAAAAAACGGGGCTTTGAGGCTCAACTCGAACCTTTCAGTCCCCACGACCTGCGCCGCACTTACATTTCAGACCTGCTCGATGCCGGGGCCGATATTGCCACGGTCCAGAAATTGGCCGGACACGCCAGCGTCACCACGACGGCCCGTTACGACCGTCGCGGTGAGGATGCCAAGAGCAAAGCCTCCGAATTACTCAACATCCCATATTAGTTTTTAACTGATTTGCTCTCAACGCGGCTGGCGAAATTCTCAAAGGCCAGTTCTTCGCTGACGAAACCGCCCGCCATTGCTCCCGCCGCCGCAGCCATAACCACGTTCTGACCCCCGGCCTGGGCATCCCCGGCCACGTAAAGGCCAGGAATACTGGTTCCCCCCACCGGCGAAGTCTTTACCCGGCCCAGGTCGTCCATCTCGCAATTAAAAGCATCGGCTAAACTGGTGCTCTGGGTCTGGATTGGCCTGGTAAACAATCCCTTACAGGGAATACTCGACCCATCTTCAAAGACGACCCGTTCGAGATGATTCTCGCCTTCGACCCTGGCGATTTTTTCTTCGCGGACCGGGATTCCGGCAGCGACCAGTTGGCGGCGCTGCTCGTCGCTCAACTCGGAAGGACCATCGGTTATAAGGGTCACATCGGCGCTCCAGTTGGTCAAAAGACGGACCATGCGAAAAGCCGCGTCACCCGTGTAATGGACTGCCAAAGGCTGGTCACGGACTTCCCAACCATCACAATAAGGGCATGGAAAAACCCCTCGACCCCATAGCCGGTTAAATCCCTCAATAAGAGCCAGTTCGTCCTTGAGGCCGCTTGCCACGATGAGTTTGCGCCCCCGGAAGGTGTGCCCGTCTTCCAGTTCGATTTCAAAGCCCTCCGCAACCTGGCGACCCGTAACGACAGTCGCGTCATAAATGTCGACATTGGCGTAATTCGCAAGCTGATCGCGGCTGATTTTTCTGAACTCACCTGGGAGCATTCCATCCCGCGAGATAAAGCCGTGCATGCCCTGGGAGGCATAGTTGCGCGGCTGGTTATTATCGAATAAAGCTACCTTCCGGCAAGCCCGGCCCAGGTAAAGCGCTGCCGTTAGCCCGGCAGGTCCGGCCCCGACTATAATTACATCATACATAATATAAAGTACCCCTTTCAATGACCAAGTTTTGATAAAAAGTCTTAAATGATATTAGCTATCAATATGATATAATCTGGGTCTGGGAAAGTCCAATACTTGTTTGGCAGTGATACTATGCCTTAAAAGCATAATTGGGTTATTGAGGAATTTTTGTGGAATTAAGACACTTGCGTTATTTCGTGGCCGTTGCCGAAGAATTAAATTTTAGCCGGGCCGCCTACCGCCTGGCGATGACCCAGCCCTCGCTCAGTCGGCAGATTCACGACCTGGAAAACGAACTTGGGACGGAGCTTTTCGTTCGCCAACCGAGAAGGCTGGTCCTGACCGCTGCCGGGGAGTTTTTCCTGGAACAGGCCCGGGGGTTGCTGGCAGCGGCGGACCAGGCCATCTTGCAGACCCGGCAACTTGGCCGGGGTGAGTCTGGGCAACTCGCGATTGGCTACAACACCGACCAGGTCGGGTGCGGCCTTTTGCCGGAAATATTGCAGACGTTTCGGCAGCAATACCCGAATGTTACCCTGAGCCTGTACAGCCTGGAAATGTCCCGCCAGGTGGAAGCTCTCCAAAACCGCGAGATTGACCTCGGTTTTGCCGTGAGAATGGGAAAAGCCGCTTTTACCCTTACCTACCCGGAGCTTTGCTACGCGAACCTGTCGGATGTCGCCCTGGTAGCGGTCCTGCCAACCGGGCACACCCTGGCGGAAAAAACCGAGGTTTCACTCATGGAATTGTCCGGGGAACCCTTCATCTGGTCGAGCACTCAGCTCAACCCCCGGACCGGCGACTATACCCCGACCCTTTTCGAGGAAGCCGGGTTCCTGCCGGAAAAATTTGTCACGGGTCATTCCCGGAAAGGCCACCGGCTCGAACCGGTCGCGCAGGGCCTGGGGGTAAGCCTGGCCCACCACGCCGACCTACCCTACGAAGGCACGGTTATCCGTCCTCTTGCCGAGGAATTCCTGGGGTGCCACACCCTGCTCTGGTCCTGCGAAAACAGTTCGGCCAGTCTGAAGAATTTTATCCGACTGGCCCAGGCCCAGGTGCAACCCGGCTGCAACCGGTTCCATTTTTAAGCTGGCTTGAAAGCCGCCACCCCTTCGTTGCTGAGCATGACCGGGGCGATGCTGCCATCCTCGTTAAAGACCAGTCTTTCCAGGCAGACCACCCGGTGATTGGCATCGGTTTCGGTCAGGGGGCGACGGTGATAGCAAATGACCCATTCATCCTCGGTGCCGGGAAGTTGCAAGATGGAGTGGTGTCCCGCTCCCTTGGCGACCACCGGGTTATTGGTCAGGATTTTCCCGCCATAGGTAAAAGGGCCGTAGGGGTTGTCACTGACGCCGTAAGCCACCCGGTAGGTGTCATCGGTCCAGCCGCCCTCGCTCCAGGTCAGGTAATATTTTCCCTGCCGTTTGACCATAAAAGGGCCTTCGACATAATCGGCGGTCGGGGTAATTTCCCGGAAATCCCGGTTGATGGCGCACATGGTCGGTGTGAGCGGGGCTACCACACAGTGACTGTGTCCGCCAAAATAGAGATAAGCCCGCCCGTCATCATCCACGAAACAATGCGCGTCAATCGGCTGGGCCCCGTGTGGAAAATACCCTACCAGGGGCCGCCCGATGGCATCGTGGAAAGGCCCGACTGGCGAATCAGCCACCGCCACGCCCAGTCCGGCGCCATCCCCCGCCGAGAAATAGAGATAGTATTTGCCATTACGTTCGGCGCAGGAAGGAGCCCAGGCCGCGTAATTGGTTGACCAGGGAATCCCTTTTAATTCTAGAATAACCCCCTCGTTGCGCCAATTTGTGAGGTCGTCGGAAGACCAGCACTCGAAATAAGTCTGTTCTTCGTAAGCCTGGGAAGCGGTCGGGTAAATATAAAAACGCCCCTGGAAAAAATGTATTTCGGGGTCGGCGTACCAGCCGGGGAAAATAGGGTTGCCACTCAGCGTCTGGGTCATTTTAAGCTGGCTTTCGTTTTTTAAACCGGTAAAATCAAAATCTTCGCTCAATATATCATAAAGTCGAAGTTTTTAGTGTTTAGTGTTCAGTGTTTAGAGGTCAATAGCCAGTAGTCCAATGTTTTCGGGCTGCAAGTTTGCCTTGAAAACCAGGGGATGAGGTTGGCCTAATCGCCGGGAAAGGTGTTAAAATCCAGAGGTTTCAAAAAGATAATTTAGCACGAAGTTTTTAGAAAGTCTTGTATAAATAAAGGAGCCAATAAAATGCCGGGAACTATCGGAATACTGGGCGGGACGGGCCAACTGGGGTCGGGATTGGCTTTACGGCTGGGCCAGGCCGGTTACAAAATCATTATCGGGTCGCGTTCGAAAGAAAACGCTGAAAAAGCCGTTGAAAAGCTTAAAACTGAAAATCCCGGCCTCAATTTTGACCTGGCCGGGACAGACAATAAAAGTGCCGCCGGGGAAGCCGACCTGGTCATTTTGACGGTCCATTACGAACACCTGGTGGATTTGCTGGCGCAATTAAAAAGCGAGATCGCCGGGAAAATTGTGGTCAGCACCATAAACCCGCTGACTTTCGCCGGGGGTAAAGCCGGTCTGCTCCCGGTCGAGGCCAACTCGGTCGCCGAGTTAATCCAGCAACACCTGCCCGAAGCGAAGGTGACCGCCGCCTTTAACACCATCAGCGCGGCCCTTTTGAGCGATACCACCAAAATCCTGGATGAAGACATCCTGGTGGCCGGGGACGATAAAGCCGCCCGCGCCGAGGTTGCAGGGCTGGTTAACGCCATCCCTGGCCTGAAAGGGGTCGAGGCCGGACCGCTCCGCTATGCCAAAGTCCTGGAAGAAATGATTCTTCTTATAATCAGTCTGAACCGCCTGCACAAGGCTCAGACCGGCTTCCGTGTGACCGGGATATAGCCTGATAAAGTTCTAACGGGCAGGGGCGGCGTCTTCAAAGCCGGGCGTAACCGGGTGGCGGCCCTGCGCCATCAACTTCTGGTTGACTTCCTGGGCGATTTTGTTTAATTTGCCGCGATTGTTGCTTTCGATAACCGTGGTGCGGCCATAATCGCTGTGAGGGCCAACCAGTGAAGGGGGGACGGGCCGTCCCAACTATTGTTGGGATCATCCAGGGACAGGCTGACCACCACCAGGAAAATCACCAGGAAGGCCAGCCCGAAGCCTTTCAGGACCGAGCCAAAGGTTAAGGGCTTTTGAGGGCGGGGGTCGCCTGGTTTTCGGGCTTCTTTTTAGCAGGGGCCGCCTCGACGTAAGCGCCGAGAATCCTGGCAAACGGGTAATATTTCCCTTCAATGATTAAATCGGTCCGGTTCAACAAAACTTTAGGATTGGACCAAAGCTGGCGCGATTTCACGATATTGGCCGTGGGTTTCAACTTAAATCTCCTTTTAACGCTACGGAACTTCTTTTCAATGTTAGCGTTTACATCTGCAAAGCTTACTGACGGTATTTTTCTTGGCCCGGATAGGGTTTTGAAAGGTGGTTTCTTTCTGCCATCACTTTATCTACCCGGCGTTACAAAACGTCACAGGAAATCCGTTTCTCGGCGTGATTGGTGTCACAATCAATTTTTATTTAACAGGAAAAGGACTTTTTAAATGGAAAAATACCTTACCGAACGAGGCGAGGAATTACGCAGCCTGAACGAGGACGAGTTCGAGCCGTTTGTAGAAATTCTTGGCAAAGCCTACCCCGCCATGAAAATCTTTACCCCCGAATCGAAGGAAGCAACCAAAAAACGGATGGTGGACATGGAAAAAGATACACGGATTCACCATTACGGCCTGTTCCGGGACGGTGTTTTGCTGGGAGGTATGCGCTTTTTCGACTTTACAATGAAACTGCTCTCTATCAAGACCGGGGCGGGTGGAGTTGGCTCGGTCGCGGTGGGAATGCTCTATAAAAAACAAAAGGTGGCCTTCCACCTGATAAAGTTCTTTCTCGATTACTACCACGCCCAGGATATTCCCATCGTGACCCTCTACCCGTTCCGGCCCGACTTTTACAAAAAGATGGGGTTTGGCTACGGCACAAAAATCAGCCGTTACTCGGTCAAACCGGCCAGCCTCCCTGCGTACGGGCGGAAAAGCGGGGTGTCGTTCCTGGGGAAAAGCGCCGAGGACGAAAAGCTTTTCGTGGATTGCTACAACCGCTATCTTGATGCCACCAACGGCCTCAACGAGAAAAACAGCGGGGATATGGCCGCGACCTTCCACAACAACGAACTGGTTATCGCGGGGTACCGGGCAGAGGGGCAGGACCAACTCGATGGCTACGTCTCTTTTACCTTCAAAAACGTCCACGCCGAAAACTTTGTCCATAATGACATTATAGTCAAAGAACTTGTCTATAATTCCAGCGAGGCCCTGCTTGGCCTTTTAGCTTTCTTGCAGAGCCAGGCCGACCAGATAAACCGGGTCATATTTAATATCCAGGACTCTTATTTTCATCACGTCCTGCTTGACCCGCGCAACGGGACCGATGTGCTTATCCCGCCTGTTTCCCACGAAAGCAATATCCAGGGCACCGGCATCATGTACCGCATAACCGATACAAAGCGGGTTTTCGAGCTCCTGGCAAACCATGACTTTGGCGAGCAAACCCTCAAACTGAAACTCGACATCGCGGATAGTTTTTACCCCCAAAACGCCGGGCCGCTGGTGGTCTATTTTGAAAACGGCCTTGCCACTGTCCAGCCCGAAACCGCTTCCTACGACACGGCTATCAGCCTCGATATTGCCGATTTCTCCTCGCTCCTGGTCGGCTCGGTCGAATTTAGAACGCTTCATCGCTACGGCCTGGCGACCATCTCTGACACCAGGTATTTAGGGGCAGTAAACCGGGTTTTCCAACCTGAAATGCCGCCGATGTGCATGTCGCTGTTCTAGCTCCGATGGCTGAAATCGAGGCGATAAGCCTTGGGCGACTGGTTTGTAATCGAATGAAAGACCCGGCTGAAATAGGCCGGGTCTTCAAATCCGACCATGGTTGCGATAGCCGCCACGCTTAGGTCCGAGGTTTCGAGCAGATGGCGGGCCTGTTTTATCCGGTAGCGGTTGAGGAATTGCCAGATGGAAATGCGCATCTCCTGGTGAAATATCTCGCTCAAATTATTCTTGCTGGTACCGACCGCCTGGGCAATTTCCGGCAACGTAATCGGGCGGGCGTAATTATCCTGCAAATAGTTCACCGTCCGCTTGACCAGGATACTGTTGTATTGCGATAAAAGGGTCGTGCCGCTGGCAACCTGCTTGAGCGTATCGGTAACTTCCTCGAATTTCAAAATATCCTTGGGCTGGTAGATAAGACGCGGGTGGTCGAGATGTTTGATATGTTCGGCGGTCAAGGTTTTACCGCTGATGACCAGGATAGGCACGTGCTGAGTGGAAGGATTGGCCCGTAGCCAATCGACCACCCTGATACCGTCAATTTCCGGCATAAAGACATCCAGGATCACCAGGCTTGGCGTTAGGTCCTGCAAAATATCCAGGGCCATCTGGCCGTTTTCGGCCCGGTAAATACTGTGACCGGGTAAGGCTGTGGTCACCAACTGCTTGTATAGGTCGAGCGAGTCGTGGTCGTCATCCACAATCAAAACCGAGCCTTGGGCCTTCTGGGGACGTAAGGCGGTCAGGATGGTCGAAAGGGTCTGGCCGGAAAGCGGTTTTAGCAAAATATTGGTGAAGCTGCTGGGATGTTCTTCAGACGCGATATTGCCGTAAAGAATCAGGGGTAACTGGGCCAGGCGGGGATGGTTCCGCAAAATATCCATCGCCAGCCAATCGGTGTCACTCATATCGGTTGCGTCCCAGGCCAATATCGAGGGGCTTAGTTCCTGCAAGACCGTTGAAACTTCCGACGGGCCGATTTTTACAAAGCTGCCTTCAAACCGGTGGACCAGCTCGGCTATTTCGGCGGGCAACTGGGCCGACCTGGAAATACAAACCAGGGCTTGCCCTTCTCCCGGTAGTTGGGCCGTTAGCTGGCCGGTCAGGTTGGGGAGGGGCAAATAAACGTTAAAAGTGCTGCCCCTGCCCGGTTCGCTATCCAGGGTAATATAACCCCGGTGCAGGCTGACCAGGTGGCGAGTAATACTCAAACCGAGGCCGATACCGCCGGAAATACGCCCCGAATTCTCTCCAACCACAAAAGGCTCGAAAATAGTCTCTTGCTGTTCGAGCGAAATGCCGGGGCCGGTATCCTCCACCCGAATGTGCAGGTAAGGCGGTTTAACATCCACCGCCAGGATTACCTCGCCGGTCTCGGTAAATTTTTGGGCATTCGAAAGCAAATTCAAAATAATCTGACGCAAACGACTGGGGTCAACCTGCATCAGGGGCAAATTTGGTGGGGCCACGAACCGCCATTTGACCGCCGGGCGGGCCGGGGTTAGCCCGGCCACGCTCTGAAAGACTTCTTCCAGGCTCGCCCTTATATCAATAAATTCCGGGAAAATCTCCAACTCGTCAATTTCAGCCCGTGAAAGGTCCAGGAGGTCGCTAATCAGTCGAAGCATATGTTCACCGCTCCGGTAGATGCGACCCAGGTCGCCGGTCAGTTCAGCGGGCAACTCGATGCCATAAGGATTGGGAGAGTTAAGGGCTTCTTTGGTATAACCCAGGATGATATTAAGCGGTGTCCTGAATTCGTGGCTGACATTGGCAAGGACCAGCGTTTTCAACTTGTCAGCCTTCTCGGCCACCTTGCGGGCAGTGAGGGCTTCGCTGTAAAGCTCGGCGTTCTGGATTGCCACGGCCAGTTGGTCGGCCAGGGCTTTCAAACCCATTAATTGCTCGCGGGTATGGGGTCGCACCTCGTTGGAATGCAAATCGAGCAGGCAAAGTAATTTATCCCCAAACCGGACCGGCAAGACCACCCGCGTTCGCAACTCCGGCCAATTATAATCCGGTGTAAACCGCTGGCTCAGCCGCACATCCGGCACATAGACCAGGTCGCCGGAATCTAAGGCCCTGGCAAAAACTTCATTTTCCGCCGCACCCACCAGGACCCCGGCATTGTCCGGCAAACTTTGCCCGTCTAGTAAAAGGACTCGTTCGGACTCCGAGAAAAAATAGAGGTTGACCTGGGAGTAATCAAAGTGCTGCCGGATCTGGTCAACGATTTTCCGGGTAAGTTCCCAGCGATTCAAGATAGCGCCGACCTGCCGATTTATCGCCAGGCTGGTTTCGATATGGGTCAGGTGTTGCTGTTCCCGGCGGCGGTTAACGCCAATTAGCTGGTCGGGCATTTCCGAGATAGCCGTCAATTTGTCAACGGCGGCCTCAGCTACATTTACCGCCGTAATAAGGACCGGCCTGAAATAATAATGGCGGGGAACAGGCTCTCCTTTCAGGGCCCGGCAAGCTATGTCAATAACCTGACCGGCAAATTCACCCGTCGGCACCTGGACGGTAGCGGCCATTTTACCCCGCACAATCGCCGCCAGGGCCTGGGGTTCTCCGTTATTCCCGACCACCAGTGTATCCGGTTTTAACAGACCAAGTTCTTCGGCGGCAGAACGGGCTGCCAGGGCCACAGAATCTGAAAATCCAAAGATAGCGGCGGGTGGTTCGCTTAAAGCTTTTAACCCGGCCACGATTTGGGGATAGGCTAAATCGCGGCGCCAAAAAGTCGGGATGTGGTGAAAGGTGATACCAGGGTAAGGTGCCAGGGTCTGTGTGACACCGTCAAGCAGGGTCCGGCCATCCTCCCCGATACTACTCAAACCCCCAACTGCCAGGACATTGCCCTGTCCCTGTAACCTTTCGAGGATAAATTCGGCTCCCATCCTGGCAATGTCGAACATACCGACCGGTGAGGTTATATTGGGATGGTGACAGTTCCCGGTATGGCAACCAAGCTGGGAGACCAGGGAAATTAGCGGGATATTATTTGCGGTCAACAACCGGATTAAAGGTTGAGGGATTTCAACAAAGATGAGGACCCTAATTTGGTGGGCCAGGATTTCCTCAAGGATGGCAGTATAGTCCTGGCCGGGGACTTCGGCTGCGTCGAGGTCGAGAGAGACCAAATCCAGGCCGCGCAAATGAGCCTGGCGGTCAATGGTCATACCAATTTCAATCCAGAAAGGGTCATCCGGGATAAGCTGGAACCCAACACGTAAATTTCCCGTCATATAAGTAACCTCGTTGCTGGCGGTAGAATTATTTTGACAAAACCTGGATAAAAGCTAGAATATAACGCTTTACCAGGGTCAAAATTGATTTGAGTTAATATAGCATACTCTGAGGGAGGAATGAGTTAATTTTCAACAAAAAAAGCGCTTAATTTTTGTGGAAAAGGTGAATATTATCCAAACTTGCGGAATAAAATCCAATATTTGCGGATTTTTATCCAAGCGATAAATTCAAAAGGTTTGTATAATTCTTCCAGTCAAATTAATACGCTCCCGGTGAGTTAAAATGGTTGGTGAAAATAAAACAGTGTTGGTTATTGATAATGACCAAAATACTCTTGAATTATACCAACGCTTCCTAAAGCGGTTTTACCGGGTAATCTCGTGCAGTAACGAAAGTGATGCGCTAGAGTTAGCTCAAAATCATCATGTAGCAACTATCGTTCTTGAGCCCGCGTCGCCAGGCGGTCAGGGTTGGGCGCTACTAGAAAAATTGCGTACTATGCCACAAACCACTGGTATTCCTATCATTCTTTGTAGTACCCAGGATGCCCGGAGGCGGGGTACTGAACTCGGCGCAACCTTATTTCTACTCAAACCAGTTTTACCAAATGTATTACACGCTGCAATCCGTCAGGTCTTAGTTGGCACAGCGCGTGCTACCTAATTATTAAACCAGGACAAATGTAATAGTCAGGGGAATAAGCAATGTTGCCCAAACTCCAATTCCCATAAAGAAGTACCGATTGGAAATCTTTCCATAAAGTTGTGGAAACGATTCCAATTCCGGCACTTTTTGACCCGCTTGTTCGTTTACGAGGAGAGTTAAACAGACTTTAGTTGTTTCGGAAAAAGTCTGTCTGGACCCAGTCTACGCTAACATTCTTACTTGAGAAAAGTTAAGATCCAAAGGAGGATTCGATGTCCAAAGAATCGAAATTGAAGTTGAACCGCCGTAAATTCGTTACCCTGACGGGTGGCGCGGTGATCGCCAGTGGTATTCTGGCGGCCTGCGGCGATGCCACTAATACCACCGCTCCCGCAACAACGGCCCCGGCGGCCACCACCGCTGCTGCCACCACCGCGGCGGCTGCTACCACTGCCGCGGCTACCACTGCCGCTGCTGCCACCACCGCGGCGGCTGCTACCACTGCCGCGACGGCTACCACTGCGGCGGCTACGACTTCTGCGGCTGCCACCACTTCGGCGGCTGCTACCACCGCCGCCAGCGGGCAAGCCTTCCAGACCGATTTCAACGCGGTCGGTCAGGAACTTGCTGACGCCATGGCCGGTAAACTCAAAGGCAAGACCGTTACCCTTATTCACGGTATTACGGCAGCCGACGAGGTAACCAAATTTACCAAATGCTTTGATGATTTCCAGGCTAAAACCGGTATTACGGTCAAATTGAACGCCGGTGGTAACGATGCCCTTACGGTCATTGCCACCAAGGTTAGCGCCGGAACCATTGATGATATTGTGAACTTCCCTCAGCCAGGTAGTTTGGGCCTCTATACCCAGCAGGGCAAGGTCAAAGACCTTTCCACAATTATCAACCAGGACTGGATGAAGAAGGTCTACAACCAGGGCTTTATTGATACGGCCACCCTGCCCGACCAGAACGGCAAAAAAATCCTGGCCGGTGTCTTCCAGCGCATCAACTTCAAGAGCGCGGTCTGGTACCCCAAAAAGGCTTTTGATGCCGCCGGTTACAAAGTTCCTACCACCTGGGATGAGCAGCAAGCTCTAATGGACCAGATCGTCAAGGACGGCGACACGCCGTGGTGCCTCGGTATTGAAAGCGGCGGCGCGACCGGCTGGCCTGCCACCGACTGGCTTGAAGACCTGATGCTCCGGACAACTTCGCTGGAAAACTATGATAAGTGGACCACGGGCGTTATGCCTTTCACTGACCCGGTCGTCAAGAACGCCATGCAGAAGATGACCGATATTTTCTTCAACGACAAATACGTCTACGGTGGTCGCAAGACGATTGTTACCACGAACTTTGGCAATGCCGGAACACCTATGTTCCAGAACCCACCGAAAGCCTGGTTGCTCAAACAGGGTAACTTTATCACTACCTTCTTCGAGCAGAACACTCCGGGCCTTAAGGGCGGTGTAGACTATGACTTCTACTACCTGCCCCCAATTGACCCGCAATACGGCAAACCGGTGTTGTTCGCGGGCGACCTTTTCGGCCTGTTCAATGACAAGCCGGAAAGCCGCGCGGTGATCCAGTTCCTTACCACCTACGAATCGATCCAGCCCTGGATTAAAGCCGGTGGTGGCGGAGCTATTTCCCCTCACAAGAACGCTAACCTGGCCGATTACACGACAGACCTGGACCGCAAGACCGCCCAATCCATCCTTCAGGCTACCAGCGCCCGGTTTGACGGTTCGGACCTTATGCCGGCCGCCGTTGGTTCCGGTTCGGAGTGGAAAGGTATGACCGACTACTTCAGTGGGACGGCAAACCTGGATCAGGCCCTGGCAACTATGCAAGCCGGTTGGAATAACGTCAAGAAATAGGCCCCCAGCCTGTTACCTGACGTTTACCAGGATTACCAGTTTTTCGAAAGAGACAAACGCGCTTGCCAGAGCAGGCGCGTTTGCCCCATCTAACTTCTTTTGCTCATTTAAATAGATTAAAGCGACTTTCGTGAAAGATTAGTCTGCTCTGGCTTAATTTTGAATAAAAGCGGCACAGCAGTACCGAAAGCTGCTAAGGTCCGCCGCCCGGTCTAAAACAGGAGATCTAAGATGATCCAAGAAACAAAAAAAGCCGAGACCCGTGCGGGCTCAAATGTTTCGGCTGCCGGATTTGACCCCGCCAAATTTGGGATAGCTCTGGTAGGACTGGTTATAGTCCTGGCTATATTATTAGCCGGGTTTATTTATCTCAAAGGTACTACCGGGGTCAGTATCTTTAACGCCCTGGTCGCTATCGTCTGGGGTGTGGCCGGGGTAGGAGCCCTTTATTATACGGTCAACTCCCTGATCGAGTCGCTACCCAATGTCTGGCGCGGGCGTCTTTTGCCCTACCTGTTTATCGGCCCGGCAATGGGCCTGCTTTTCTGGGTTCTGACTTTGCCAACTTTGCGGACCCTCTACCAGAGCTTTTTCAACCAAGACACCACCCAGTTTGTCGGGTTGAACAACTATATCGCTACCTTTACCGATAGCGGTATGCTGGAATCTTTCCGCAACAACCTGATCTGGATTTTCGGTGGGACGGCCTCGGTGGTTATCCTGGGTCTATTGATTGCGGTACTGGCTGACCGGAGTAAATTCGAAACCGTTGCCAAAGCCCTCATCTTTATGCCGATGGCTATTTCTCTGGTGGGAGCCGGTGTAATCTGGCGGTTTGTTTATGACGCCCGCCCGGTTGACCAGCAGCAAATCGGTGTTCTGAACTCGGTCCTGGTAGGGCTTGGTATCGAACCGCAGGCCTGGCTGACCCTCCAACCCTGGAACAACTTTTTCTTGATTATAGTCCAGATCTGGGCCGGGACCGGCTTTGCGATGGTCCTTTTCTCTGCCGCTATCAAGGGTGTGCCGATTGATTTACAGGAAGCCGCCCGTGTAGATGGCGCGACGGAAGTCCAGGCTTTCTTTTCAATTGTTATCCCCTACATCCAGGGTACTACCATTACAGTAGCAACCACTACCGCTATCAGCATGCTTAAAATTTTTGACGTAGTTTATGTTATGACCGGCGGCCAGTACGGCACCTCGGTAATTGGCACCGAGTTCTACCGTCAGTTCTTTACCAACAATAATTACGGTTATGGTTCGGCTATCGCGATTGTGTTGTTTATCGCTATCTCCCCGGTACTGATTTACAACGTTCGCCAGTTTGGCAAGCAGGAGGGATTCTAATGGCACTCGTACAAGGCCGTACCGCCGGTACCCGGCGCAGTCGCATTATTAACGGGACCATTGTTAATGGTATCCTGGCGATCATTGTGATTTTATGGACCATTCCGACCATAGGTTTGCTGATTTCTTCGTTTCGCGAACGCTCCGACGTTATTACAACCGGTTGGTGGACTATTTTCCCCCATACCGAGTATGTTAGTACCGGCAAACCTATCCAGTTGGCATCTCCGCCCAATTTACAACAACCGATTAATGTAGAGGGGCAAACCTATACCAACGAACAATTAACCCAGGGTGTTAAGACGCCGGACGGGCGAATCCTGAGATGGATCAATAAACGTTCCGGTATTATTGATGTCCAGACATCTCAATGGGTAGCCAGGGATAACTTTACCCTAAGCAACTATGACAATGTGATTATCGGGCAGCAATACACCTACCAGGATAACGGCGTTACGAAGACTGATAAAGGCGAGAACATGCTCAACTCCTTTATCAGTTCCCTGACTGTCGCTATCCCGGCCACGATTATCCCGATTTTGATTGCCGCTTTTGCTGCCTACGGTTTCGCCTGGATGAAATTCCCTGGTAGGAGATTTCTCTTCGCGTTGGTGATAGCCTTGCTGGTTATCCCGGCACAGGTAGCCCTTATCCCCATGCTCCGCGACTTCAATGCGCTGGGTATTAACGGGACTTACCTTTCCTTGTGGATTATCCATACCGGGTTCGGGTTGTGCCTGGCAACCTATCTATTGTACAACTACATCAGTGGGATACCCCGCGAAATTTTGGAATCAGCGTTTATAGATGGGGCTTCCCAGTTCACCATCTTTACCACGCTGATCCTGCCTCTATCGGTCCCGGCCCTGGCATCATTTGCCATCTTCCAGTTCATGTGGGTCTGGAACGACTTCCTTAACGCCCTGATATTCCTGGGGACCAACCAGGATACCCAGGTTATGACGGTCCGCCTGCAGCAGATGCTTGGCGCGCGCGGCCAGGACTGGCACCTTTTGACCGCCGGGGCGTTTGTCACGATGATTTTACCGTTAATCGTCTTCTTCTCGCTGCAACGGTTCTTTGTACGCGGTATGATGGCTGGCTCGGTAAAAGGGTAATAATCGGCGGTACACTTTTTCTTACAATCTTACTTTGGCTTTCGCCCGGCGCAGTTCCGGCAACACCTCCCTGGTCCCTATAACAACAGGCCAGGCCGGGCGAAAGTTCTTCTCTCATTTACACTTTAAAAATTAAAGGTGACCTCTGGAGCGGATTAAAGACCCGTCCTCCAGGGGTTGGCTTTCCTATCGGTTTTTTCAAAAATTGGACAATAAGAACCATTCAAGTATTGCCAGTAAGGTAAAATTATGGCAGTTACTATCTATGATGTTGCAAAATTGGCAGGTGTCGGACTTGGCACCGTTTCCAGGGTGTTGAATAACAGTCAGAACGTCAAGAATTCAACCCGGCTAAAAGTTAAAGAGGCCATTCGCCAGCTAGATTTTATACCTGACCCGATTGCCCGCAGTATGATTCTCGGTAAAACCAGCACAATTGCGGTAGCAGTTAGTTATCTAACCAACCCGGTTACGATTGAGATTCTCAGGGGAATTGAAGCGGCTACCCGCCAGCGCGACTACGAACTGCTGGTGTATAACCTCGAAACCGAGGAACAACGCGAGGATTGCCTGGCACGCCTCCCCATGAGCAGGAAAGTGGATGGTCTTCTCCTGGTTTCTGTCGTGCCGGATGAGAGGGCCATAGAGCGTCTCCACAAAACAAATTTACCGGCAGTCCTGGTGGACAGTTTTAACCCCGGCCTGACATCGGTTGTGGTAAACAACCGGGATGGCGTTTACCGGGGAACCCGGCACCTGCTGAACCTCGGTCATACTCGGATTGGCTTTATCAATGGTAAGAATCCCAATAACTTCGGAGTCGAACAGTTTTGCGACCGATTAGCCGGGTTCCGGCAGGCTTATGCTGAGGCCGGTCTTGGCCTGGATGATGACCTGATTGAGACCACAGGCTGGGAGCGTGAATGTGGCGGGTTTGCGACGGCCCGGTTGCTGAGCCTGGCAAACCCACCCACGGCTATTCTGGCCGCTTCGGATTTACAGGCTATCGGAGCCCTGGAACATTGCCGTGCCTTGCAAATGAACGTTCCAAACGATATATCTATAATGGGCTTTAACGGGGCCAAAATTTCCGAATGGTTAAAACTAACCACCGTCCAGCAACCGTTGTTCCGGCTGGGCGAAATTGGCTTGAATAAACTGCTTGAAATTATCGAAAACCCGGCCAAAGAAGTCGAACTGGTTTGTCTTGATACGACCCTGGCCCTCCGCCAGACTACCACCCGGCCCCGGTTATATTAACAATGTAAAGCTAAATTTGCCCTGGGATTTGCAATAGTATAATTCACTTAGTTATCATAACACCAACCTTACCATTCAAACCTGGCGCAATCTGTTGGGTTTATTCATTTTATCTTACCAGATAAACTTCCTTTTTAACCTCATTTTTCCCTTAAACCTCTCAAGTCGCCCCTTTTAACTTGCCCTGGCGCTTTCTTCGAGCCAGCCTATTGACAGAACCCTCTCTTTTGTTATAATAAAATTACCTTCCAGTAAAGATAGTTGGCTGTGTAACAAAGCCGGTTACTTCCTAGCCAGAATCTCTAGCCTTTGTTATAACCAGCGCCTCTTTTACGCGAACAGCCAGGATTTACCGCCAGGACGCAATTTTTACTTCCGCCTACCAAACTAAAAAACAGGCTGGCTCCCTGGGGAGCATTTTGCCATTTTTTTATTCAGCCACATCCACCGCGCTGCCAGGCCCGGTTTCGATTAAAAGAGATAGAGGCAAGAGAAAGGTCATTAATATGCTGAGCAAAGAACAGAATGAAATGCTCTGCCGGGTCGGGCCCGGTACCCCGATGGGAAATGTTTTGCGAGAATTCTGGACCCCGGCCATTCGCTCGGCCAGGCTCGAACCGGACGGCGCGCCACAGCGAGTCCGCGTCTTCGGCCAGGATTTCGTTGCCTTTCGCGACACTACCGGTAAAGTCGGTTTCCTCGACGAAGGTTGCCCGCACCGGGGGGTGTCCCTGGCCCTTGGAAGAAACGAAGAATGTGGGTTACGCTGCATCTTTCACGGCTGGAAAATAAATACCGATGGGCAGGTGGTCGAAGTACCCTCCGAACCGGCCGGGTCGAACCTGGCCTCGAAAGTAAGGGTCAACCACTACCCGACCCACGAGGCCGGGGGTGTAGTCTGGGTCTGGCTGGGCAAGGCCGAAAAACCGCCCCAGTTTCCGGCTTTCGATTTTGTAAATTACCCGGCGGAAAATATCGTGGCTCGCAAGGCCATCATCCCCTGTAACTGGGTCCAACTCCTGGAAGGTGCGCTCGATTCATCCCATGTAAGCTCATTACACCGCGCCTGGCTGACCCACGGCAGCAACATGATGGATGGCCCACATCCGGGGGTGATGGGAGCCTTATCGGTAAAATATGAGATAAACGACCGGCTTTATGGGTATATGGCAAATGCCCGGCGCTTTTTAGCCGATGGCACCCAGGTCAACCGTATGACCGAATATGTCCTGCCCTGGTTTACCATGATTCCCAGTACTTTGAAAACCCTCCGGGGCGTCCTGGCGGTCGTGCCGATTGACGATGAAAACACCCATTTCTGGGACTTCTCCTGGGACGAAGCGGGGCCGACCGATGTCGCGACGGTTGACCGGCTCCGCAATTCCGGCAAACGCAGCCACGACCTCGACAACTATTTCCAACCACGCTGGGGAGCAGAGGACGTCTGGGGTCAGGACCGCCAGAAGATGAAAGAGGGGCATTACACCGGGTTCCTGGCCCTCTCCTTCGAGGATTACGCGGTCCAGGAAAGCCAGGGCACTATTGCCGACCGCTCCAAAGAACACCTCGGAACGAGTGACGTGGCGATTATTCGAATGCGCCGCATTTTGCTTGATATGGCCCGCGATTACCAGAATGGGAAGTTGCCCGACATTTTAACCAGGGAGATTGAATACGAAAAACTCCGCCCGGTCCACGAAGTGATTGCGCCAAGCGGAGAAACTATTACGCCCATGGTTTAACAGCAGCCTATTTGCCGGGACCGACTTTTGAGGTCAGTCCCGGATTTTTTTATGCCGTGATTCTTGAAAAATACATGGTCCGGTCAACCCACCGGTAACAAGCCCTACTTGAGGACCACAAAAAAGAGCAGTAAAAGGACAATAATTAATACGGCGGCGGATATGAGGGTCCAAACCCAGGGAGGTATTCCCTTTTCTTTAGGGGCGTCCCCGCCATATACACCCGTAGGGTTCCACTGGACCGGCCCGGTTGAAGGTGGGGCGGACTGAGGATAACCCTGCTGGGCCAGGGGTGGAGGGGCCACCTGGTATTGTGAAGGGGCCTGGCCCGGCACTGCCCCAGGTTGGACCGCTGGCGGTTGGGCAGGACCTGGGGCGGGGGCGGCACCCTGCTGGAAATCCATTCCCGGTTTGATACCGTGAATTTGAGGATTATAGTCCTTTATCCAGGGTTTGGGGAAATTGAATTCTCTGGTTAACCCTTCCTGTTCTTTATCAGGCTGATTTGACGGCTGTGTCATCGTGCTTCTCCCTAATTTAATCCACTTTTCCAGGCAAACAAGTTCAAGTAAGACCAATATACACCACTAACAATTTTTTTCCAACCCTATCTTCTATTTGGCGGTTAGGATATTATTAGCATTAATTCGAAAGATGATGACGGCAGCAGATTTGCTATAGTATAGGGCATCGGGCAATAATGGCCTGGGCATAAATCTACAAGTGGGAATTACATTTTTTCAGGAGGCGCAAATGTCGCAAGAGTCCTCGCACGACGAAGTCACGGATAATTTCGATTACTTCAGTAACCCTTCCTGGCGCATCTTTCGCATCATGAGCGAGTTCGTGGAAGGTTTTACTTTCCTGGCAAAAATCCAGAAAAGCGTTACTTTTTTTGGCTCGGCCCGTCTGCCGGAAAATAATCGCTATTACAAAATGGCCTATACCCTGGGCAAACGGCTGGCCCAGGAAGGTTACACTATTGTCACGGGTGGCGGTCCCGGCATTATGCAGGCCGGAAACCAGGGCGCCTTCGAGGCCGACGGCAAGTCGGTCGGTATCAACATCCAACTTCCAGCCGAACAGCGTGTTAACCCCTACGTGAAGGATAGTATTAGCCTCCACTATTTCTTCAGCCGCAAGGTAATGCTCGATTTTTCCGCTGAAGCTTATGTCTTTTTCCCCGGCGGTTACGGCACCATGGACGAATTTTTTGAACTGATTACGCTCATCCAGACCGGCAAAATGAGCAAAGATGTGCCGGTGATTATGATGGGTACCGATTTCTGGCAACCCCTGGCCGACTGGATGGAAAACACCATGCTCAACAAGCTTGAAACCATCAGCGCGAAAGACCTCGATTTGTGGACCCTGACCGACGACATAGACGAGGCCGTTTCCCTGATTACCCGGCAGGTGGATAAACAGGAAGCCAAACGCGTTATCAAAAAGGGACGGAAAAACAAGACTCCCGAAGATAAATTGAGAGAGGCCACCCGGCCAATGGCAGGTACGGAACAATGAAAACACAAGCACTTGTTTTTGACGCCTATGGCACCCTGTTCGATGTTTACTCGGTGCAAGCAAAATGCGAAGAAATATACCCTGGCAAGGGAGAAGACTTGACCCGGCTCTGGCGCACCAAACAGCTTGAGTATACCTGGCTGCGCTCGCTGATGGGTCGTTACGAGGATTTCTGGAAGGTGACTGAGGATAGTTTGCGCTACTCCTGCCGGTTTCTAGGGGTCCATCCCGGCCCGGAGCAGGTCGAAGAACTGATGTTGAGTTATTTGAAGCTGGCGGCTTTTCCCGAAACCGGACAGGTTCTGGAAAAGTTGGCCGGGGTGCCCAGGGCTATCCTTTCCAACGGCTCACCGGACATGTTGGAGGCGGTAGTGCGGCACAACGGTTTGACGGACCAGTTCGACCACGTTTTGAGCGTGGACGAGCTAATGATTTACAAGCCGCACCCTTCAGTCTACCAGTTAGCAGTAACCCGCCTGGGTGTGGCCGCCAAAAATATCACTTTTGTATCATCGAACGGGTGGGACGCTTCCGGGGCTAAGGCCTTCGGGTTCAGGGTCTTCTGGCTGAACCGCCAGGGTTCACCGGTCGAGGAACTGGCCGTAAAGCCGGACGCGATAATCAAAAGCCCCCTGGAATTAATCGACGCGGTCTAGCCTTATCACTACTGGCGGGACCAGTCGAAGCTGACCAGTTCTTCGGTATCCTTGACTATGCGGCTTAATTTGCCGGTAGGCAGGTCAATTATCGTGATACTGGTGTTTGTGCTGTTACCGACCGCGACAGCCCGGCTATCGGGCGACCAGACCAGGCGGTAAGGCCGGGAGTTCTTTATAAAGCTGTGTCCTTCGTAGAGGCTTTTCTGGCCCGGCACGCTCAGGATAAAGACCTGTGAACCGGCCACTGCCACGCTTTTGCCGTCGGGAGAAATCCGGGCGCTGGCGTAAAGGGGCGGGGTGCCCTGGGCGTAACGGTTCTGAGAGTCGGTCAGTTTAATCGGTCCTCCGCCCTGGTCGGGAATACCAAAAAAGAGGTTGAAGTCCTGAGAATTGGCCTCCCACAAAACCTTGGCCTGGTCGGGAGTCCAGTCGTAGACCAGGTAAGCATCCCCGTTAGGAGTTTTAGCCTGGGTCAGAGTACGGGTCGCTAACTGGCAAAGATAGATAAGGCTGCCATTCGAACGCAGGACAATACTATCACCTTTGGGCGACCACCCGATAAGTTCGAGCCTGGTATTTCCGTCGGCCAGGCAATAGTCCTGTTTGTCACTGCCGTCGAGCTTCTGGCTGCGGATGGCGACCTGGGGGACCGAACCGGAGCCGTGGTCGGCATACTGCCCACTATCAACCAGGTAAGCGATACGCTGCCCGTCCGGTGAAAAGAGAGGCGACCGGCCATCGGCGATTTTTTGTTTGTTGGTGCCATCCGGGTTAAGGATATAGATTTCCTGGGTATCAGTGCTGTAGACCAGTTTGCCAGGGTAGACGCCGGGGGCAGAATCCTCGCCTTCACTGTTGAGGGCGACCGGGGTATACTGGGCGGCAATATCCTGCCGGGTGTTCAGGACCACCAGGGTGAGCGGCACGCTGATTAGCACAAAGAAAAGCAACACGCCAAAGACAAAAGCGATTATTTTAAACCGGCTCTTGCGTTTTTCAACAATTTCCTGGTTTTGGGGTGGAAGTTCGGCCATCTTTTAAAAATCTAGTTTTTCAGAGAATTCATCAACTCGCGGAACTTTGCGATAAACATTTGCTGCTCGGCCAGGGTCGTGACCGGGAACCTTTCAAACTTGCCGTCTATCTTGAGGTCGGCAAAAATCCCGGCGGAGTCTTCGTGAAAGTGCAAAAACCCGCTCGACTTCAGGTAAAAAGCGCCCGGCTTCCTTTCCCGCAAAAGGTTTGCTTGCCGGATCTGTTTGAGGAGAGGACCCAGGCTTTCCAGGGTAGCAGTGCCCGCATGTTTCACAAACACCTCTATTTTTGGCAGGAGCGGCCCAGAATTGAGCTTTACAGCCGGATTATAATACTTCAAAGACAACTTTGCTGTTATAAGAAGCCCATTTTGCAAAAATTTGCGCGGTTTTTACTACTCTTTAATCAATTTACACCACAGTTTATTTCAAGAAAAGAGGCCTAGGATTGAAAGCGCGATTAGTAATAGAAGAAAACGCTTCCCCGGAGGATGTCAAAGCTGTTTCGGAAGGGTTGGGGGAATACAACCGGGCCATTGTGGGGCCAGAAAATTATGCGCCCTTGCGTATATTTTTACGTGACGAGCAGAATCGGATTGTCGGAGGAATATTAGGCGTCTTTTTCTGGGGCTGGCTGGCAATAGAATACCTTTGGGTCAGCGAGGCGTTGCGTGGTCAGGGTTACGGCACGCTGCTTTTGGAAACCGCCGAAACCGAGGCCCGGAAAAGGGGCGTTAAAAATATCAATCTCGATACGATGAGTTTTCAGGCTCCCGATTTCTACCTGAAAATGGGTTATCGCATTTTCGGCCAGCTTGACGGTATACCTGAAGGCCAGGGCCACATCCGCTATTTTCTCACCAAGAAGTTATAAAGATTTTTCGAGAAAGTTTCGGCGTACAAAAATGCCCGCATCGTAAAATATTTGCGATACGGGCTTTTACTTTCAGCTCAGATTGAGAACTGTTTACAATAAGGACCAGCCATTACTTGAGTTCTTCCCGAACAATTCTGGCTCCCTCGACCATCGCTTTTAGTTTGCCTGCCGCCACTTCACGCGGTAAATACTTCATACCACAGTCCGGGGCTAAAATCAGGCGCTCCGGTTCGATGTATTCGAGGGCGGCCCGGATCCGGTTGGCGACGATTTCAGGCGTTTCGACCTGCATATCGCCCAGGTTCAGCACCCCCAGGATAATAGTCTTATCCGAAAAGACCTTGAGGTCGGACAAATCAAGGTCCGGTTGGGCCGCTTCTATAGAGATTTGTTTGACGATGCAATCTTTTAGTTCGGTCAGGAAGTCGTAGCGGGACTTGCGGTTGTGGACGATAGCGGCATAGCCGAAACACATGTGCAGGGCGGTTGTCCCTTCGATACCTTCCAGAGCCCGGTTAATAACCTCGATGGCATACTCGCGGGCCTTTTCGGGCCGGGCCTGCAAATAGGGCTCGTCAATCTGGACCACGTCCGCCCCGGCGGCCAGCAAATCCTTAATCTCGGCGTTTATAGCGGCGGCAATATCCAACGCGAGCGCCTTGTCGTTCGGATAGTAATCGTTCTGGGCCTGCTGAGTGACGGTAAAGGGGCCGGGCACTGTTATTTTTATCTTCCGGTTGGTGTTGGCCCGCAAGAACCGAACATCGCCCGCCTCGACCGCCTGGCGACGCCGGACCGGCCCGGTGATACGCGGAACCGGGTTCGGGTGGCCGGTCCGGTCAATGGCCGTACCGGGATTATCGAGGTCAACGCCGTCCAGGGCCGTCGCAAAACGGTTAGAGTAACTTTCGCGCCGAATTTCCCCGTCCGAAATAATATCAACCCCGGCCTTTTCCATCTCGCGAATTGCCAGCAGGGTCGCGTCGTCCTGGGCCTGTTCAAGGAATTGAGGTTGGACCCGCCAGATTTCGCGGGCCCGGATGCGCGGAGGCAGACGGCTTTTGAGATTATCCCGGTCCACCAGCCAATCGGGCTGGGGGAAACTGCCTACAACGGTAGTTACAAGCTTCTCGGCCATGAGCGTTTCTCCATTTTGAGTCTTCAATTTGCAGGTTTTGATGGTATAAACAGGTAACTGCGCTATATTCTAACATCTTTCCAGATGACGCGAAAATTATATCAGATTGACCGTTTATGAATATATGTAATGGCACTATTCATCCTGCTAAAGGTTATAGTGATTGTTTCCCACTTTAACCTTTAGCGGTCTATAGCGGGCTTGTTCCTTAAAAAACGAAGGAGGCAACTTCAAATGATCTGGGCGATTCTTTTGATGGGAGTGGTCATGGGCATTGGGGCGCTGGTCTCTATCTGGTGCTATAAGAATATGCCTTACGACCGGCCAGTATCACCATATCAAGATGGGAAGTATTTTAAGGGTTTCCGGGACAAATTCGAAAATCCAGACTCCGATTCTGATAAAGAATATAACGGAAGGGATTAAATAAATAACAAAAAAGGTAGAAGCCGTTTGAGCCTCTACCTTTCTTTTATTTTTCGCTTTAACGTGCGTCTGAGGGTTTAGTCCTCGTCGTCGTAAGCCGCTTCGTTGTCCAGGTCGGAGTCGTCGTCCCCGGCGTCCTGGAGGCCATTGGAAGCACCACCACTGATGGCGCGAAGTAAGGCTTCGAGGCCGCTATCGCGGGAAGCGCCGTCTTCCTCGACCACTTCCTCGTCCAGGTCAGCCGCGGTCCCGTCAAGGACCAGGTTACCGTTAGTATTGACGCCCTGCGGCAGGTGCATCAGGATTTCCGGTACCTGGGCGGGTTGTTCCTCGATTTCCTCTTCCAGTTCGGCCAGGTGGTCTAACTGGTCCTGGTTGTCGGGGTCAATATCGAGCAGTTCGGACAAAGGCACCTTGCTCTTTTTCTTCGAGCGGTGGTCAATGCCACTACCTGCCGGGATAAGCTTACCGATAATCACGTTCTCTTTGAGACCGTGCAACCGGTCGGTCATACCCTGGATAGCCGCCTCGGTAAGGACGCGGGTGGTTTCCTGGAAGCTCGCGGCGGACAGGAAGCTGTCTACCTTCAGGGCGGCCTTGGTCACACCGAGCAACACCGTCTGAGCGGTCGCCGGCTCACCACCTTCGGCCAGTACGCGGCTGTTGATTTCCTCGTAGGCGAAGCGGTCAACCAGTTCACCCGACAACAGGTCGGTATCACCCTGGGTTTCGATCTGGACCTTGCGAAGCATCTGGCGAACCGTGATTTCCATGTGCTTCTCGTTGGTGTTAACACCCTGTGAGCGGTATACCCGCTGCACTTCGTCAATCAGGTAACGCTGGACCGCTTCGGTACCCAGGATGTGCAGGATTTCCTGCGGGTTGCTGGAACCAATGGTCAGAGCCTCACCGGCCTTGACCTGCTGTCCGGGCGCGACCCGAAGTTCGGCGGCGTGAGGGACATCGTATTCGCGTTCCTCGCGCTCTTCGTGGCGAATGACCAACTGGTTGCCATTGATGGAAACCCGACCGTTCAGGCGGGCCGCAATGGTATCGTCGTTCTCGCCAACGTTGGAGCGGGCCAGGGCGGTATTATCCGACACCTCGTCACCCTCGCGGACGAGCACTTCATAGTTGTCAGGGATTTCGTACTGGTCGGTGTAGTAATCCGTCGAAACTACTTTCAGTTTGCGAATGTCACCTTCCTGCAAGATTTCGACCTGACCGTCAATTTCGCTCAGGATGGCCTGGGCTTTCGGCACGCGGGCCTCGAACAGTTCTTCCACGCGGGGTAGACCGCTGGTAATATCGGCACCCGCGACACCACCGGTGTGGAAGGTACGCATCGTTAGCTGAGTACCGGGTTCACCGATGGATTGAGCGGCGATAATACCGACCGCCTCACCGATTTCGACCAGCTTGCCGTTCGCCAGGTTACGACCGTAGCAGTAGCGGCAGACGCCGAACTGGGCCTGGCAGGACAGAGGTGACCGGACGTAAACCTGCTTGATACCGGCTTTCACCACCGCCTTGGAACGAACTTCGTCCAATTCCTCGTTGCGGTCACAGATGATTTCGCCCGTATTCGGGTCAGTGATGGGCGAAGCAGCCGTACGGCCTAAAATGCGCCGCTCGAATGCTTCCGTCACGCGCCCGCCTTCACTGGCGTCCATCTCGGAAAGCATGATACCCTGCTCGGTTTCGCAATCCTCGGTAAAGATGATTACGTCCTGGGCCACGTCCACCAGACGCCGGGTCAGATAGCCGGAGTCAGCGGTACGGATAGCGGTATCGGCCAGACCCTTGCGGGCACCGTGGGTGGAAATAAAGTATTCCTGCACGGTCAGACCTTCGCGGAAGTTCGAGCGAATAGGCAGTTCGATAACGCGACCGGACGGGTCGGCCATCAGACCGCGCATACCACTCATCTGGCTGATCTGCTTGATGTTACCTTTCGCGCCGGAGGTGGTCATCATCGAAAGCGAACCAAACGGGTTGAGGCTGTCCTTCACCTGGTCCGAAACGGCGGCCCTGGTTTCTTCCCAGGTGTCGATGGTCTGGCGGTAGCGCTCGGCTTCGGTCAAAAGACCGCGCTTGTACTGCCGCTCAATCTGGATAACCTTCCGGTCAGCTTCTTCTAGCAAGCTCTGCTTGCCGGTCGGGATTTCCACGTCGGAAACGGCGATACTGATACCGCCCTTGGTCGAATACTTGAAGCCCAACCGTTTCATCCGGTCGGCCACAACCGCAGTCGCGGCGGAACCGTAGAGACGGTGGCATTCAGCGATAATTTCGCCCAACCGGCCCGAACCGACCCAGCTATTCTGCTCCCGGATATAGTAGGAAGCCAGGACTTTGGGCAACTGTTCGATGAACAGCACGCGGCCTACGGTAGTCGTAAAGACGCGCGGGTTGATAACCGGGTAAGGCTCCGGCTGGCCCTTCTTGCGGGCCGCTTCGTTGTCACGGCGCTGGCGTTCGGCCACCGCTTCGTGCAGGTATTCCGGCACCAACACCCGGATAGGGGCCTGGAGGTGCAGGGTCCGCTCGACGCTGGTCGGGGCCATAATCTGGCTGGTTTCGTAGGCCAGCAAGGCTTCCTGGAAGGAGGAGAACATCTTGCCTTCGCCGGGCGCGCCGGGCCGTTCGATGGTCAGGTAATAGCAACCCAGAATGATGTCCTGGGTCGGGGTGATTACCGGCTCACCGTTGGAGGGACGCAGCAGGTTGTAGACCGACAGCATGCGCTCACGGGCTTCTTCCTGGGCTTTGCGGGACAGGGGCACGTGAACGGCCATCTGGTCGCCGTCGAAGTCGGCGTTGTAAGCCTTACAAACCAGCGGGTGCAACTGAATGGCGCTACCTTCAATCAGCACCGCTTCAAAAGCCTGGATACCCAGGCGGTGAAGGGTAGGAGCGCGGTTCAACAACACCAGGTAGTCCTTGATAACTTCTTCGAGAACATCCCAGACTTCGGGCCGGACGCGCTCGACGATACGCTTGGCGCTCTTGATGTTGTGAGCGTAGCTCTTTTCAACCAGGCGGCGCATGACGAACGGCTTGAAGAGTTCAAGGGCCATCTTCTTGGGCAGACCACACTGGTGCAAGCGCAGGTCAGGACCGACCACGATTACCGAACGACCGGAGTAGTCGACGCGCTTACCGAGCAGGTTCTGGCGGAAGCGGCCCTGTTTACCTTTGAGCATGTCGCTCAAACTCTTGAGCTTGTGCTTGCCGCTACCGGAAACCACGCGGCCCCGGCGACCGTTGTCAATCAGGGCGTCAACCGCTTCCTGAAGCATACGCTTCTCGTTGCGGATAATGATTTCAGGCGCGCCCAGTTCCTTCAAACGCTGTAAACGGTTGTTGCGGTTGATAACCCGGCGGTAGAGGTCGTTCAAGTCGCTGGTAGCGAACCGGCCACCATCGAGCTGGACCATAGGCCGCAGGTCCGGAGGGATAACCGGCAGAATGGTGAAAATCATCCATTCGGGGCGGTTGCCGCTCTTGCGGAAGGCTTCGACCACGCGCAACCGCTTGGTCGATTTCTTGCGACGCTGGCCGCTCTCGGTCTGAATTTTCAGGCGGAGTTCGCTCGCCATGGCGTCCATGTCCATGTCTTTAACGACACTGTAGACCGCCTCGGCGCCCATCCCGGCCTTGAAAATGCCACCGTAATTCTCGCGCAATTCGCGGTAGCGGTTTTCAGTAAGGAGCTGGTATTCCTTGTTATTATGCTTTTTAAGCAGGTCTTCCAGGTCGTCCAGCTTGTTCTCAGCCGCCTCGCGGACCGCCGAAATATCGGCGTTCATCTTGCCCAGGATTTGTTCGATTTCCTGCTGGTAGACATAGCTGCGCTGGTCGGCTTCACCTTCGGCCATCGCCCGCGTATCCGATTGCAGGGTCTGAATCTCGTGCTCGATTTTCTCGCGCTCTTCCCCGATAATCTCGTCCAGTTCGCTGACGCGGTCACTGTTAATCATCTCGGAGGGGCGGGCGATAATCCGGTTGTGGAACGCTATTTCTTCAGGAGCGGCTTTGTTAAGCAGACCGCGCACCTGACCGCGCACCTCGGCAGCCTCGGCTTCGAGGGTTTCCAACCGCTCTTTAAGCTCGGCGTCAAGCTGGGTCTTGCGGGTCGCCGCGCTGGTGGACAGGTTGGACGCTTCGGACTCCTGGTTGACCTTGCGGCCTTCAATCCGGGCGTTGGCCTCTTCCTCGATCTGGCGAATTTGCTCGTCACGGTCTTTGGTCAGGTTTTCCAGCATACCCTTAACAGCGGTCTCGTCAACGTCGGTTACCATGTAGTTGGCAAAGTAAAGGACACGTTCCAGGTTGCGGGGCGAAACGTCGAGCAACAGGCCCAGGCGGCTAGGAGTCCCTTTAACATACCAGATGTGGCTGACCGGGGCGGCGAGCTGGATGTGCCCCATCCGTTCGCGACGGACCTTCGAGCGAGCTACTTCCACACCACACTTATCGCAAATAACGCCTTTATAGCGAACGCGCTTGTATTTGCCGCAGTAACATTCCCAGTCTTTGGTAGGCCCAAAGATGCGTTCACAAAAGAGGCCATCCCGTTCCGGTTTAAGGGTACGGTAGTTGATAGTCTCCGGCTTGGTCACTTCACCATGGGACCAGGAACGAATTTGCTCCGGCGAAGCCAGGCTAATTCGGATAGCGTTAAAGTTATTAACTTCAAGCATTTAATGTTATCCCCCGTTTGAATAAAAATTTGAGGGTGGCCCTGCCGCCTTTGCCAGGAGCCGCGTCTTCTATCACCAAATTAGAAAGATAATTTCTTTTAGCAGCCAGAGGGGCGAAGTAACCGGCAGTCAGGTTTCGAGGGGCAAGCCGAGATAAGCACCCCAACTTGCGCCTGATTTACTCTAAACTCCTGATAAAACTTCTACCTCACTGGCTACTGATAATTTCAAAGCAGGGGCACAGGTCTTGGCATTAAACCTGTGCCCGGCGCATTCTCGCGCCCTAAAGTGGACCCAGAGTCCTTGTCCCCACGCTTAGCGGTCGTCGCCCTGGTTCTCGAAGCCAGAAAGGTTGATACCATCCAACTCGCTCAGGTAGTCACCCCCGGTGTCCTCCCCG
>MKTJ01000034.1:87484-96688 GCA_001898225.1 Chloroflexi bacterium 54-19 | reverse complement strand
GGGTACATGGTGCCGGGCCGGTTGAAGTTGGGTAAATCTCCGGCAGGCGTGAGGATATACCAGATTACCCCGACCACCAGGACGGCCAGGGTATAGAAAACTATCGGGTTATACTGGTAAAAAGGTTTACCGTTACGCATCAAATATTTCTAGATTGTGCCGTACTGGCGGTCCCCGGCGTCGCCGAGACCGGGCACGATATAGCCATGCTCGTTCAGGTGGCTGTCGAGCGAGGCCACGTAGACCGGGACATCCGGGTGGGCCTGGCGCAGGGTCCGCACCCCTTCCGGGGCGGCAATCAGACCCATGAACTTTATTTGCCGGGCGCCCCAGTGTTTCAAAATATCAATTGTCGCAACCGCCGAACCCCCGGTCGCCAGCATCGGGTCTAGGACCAGGCACATGTCAACCGTCGCCTGGTCGGGCAGTTTGTTGTAATAGGTGACGGGTTGGAGGGTGCGATGGTCCCGGTACAGCCCGATATGCCAGACCTGGGCCGAGGGAATCATGTTGAGCATGGCGTGGACCATCCCCATCCCGCTCCGCAGAATCGGCACAAGGCCAATCCGGGTAGCAATATCCTGGCTATCAATCTCGGCCAGCGGCGTCTTTATCCGAATGGTTGAGAGCGGCAGGTCGGCAGTCGCTTCGTAGCAGAGTAGCGAGGTAATTTCGTCCACAACCTCACGGAACCGCTTGGGCTCGGTATTAACATCGCGCAAAATACTCAGTTTGTGCAGGATAAGCGGGTGTTTTGAAACGTGGAAATCCTTCAAATCCGCATCCGAAAGACCTACCTGGCTATCCATAAACTTATCCTTTTATATCGTTTGCCCGTAAAGGGTACGTTGAACGTAAAAACTTCCTTCCGATTAAGACAATGCTAAAACTGGACGCCTCGTTACGTTCCAGAGCCCCAGGTTATCCCTTTACCCGAAAAGGCGTTCAACGCCCCTTATGGATAACGTTGAACGCCTTCGTTTTGTTTTAGGCAGTCTGGATACCCGGCACCGGGAAACGGCTGACAATCCCTTTGACGGCTTCCTCGACCTCGGCGTAGACCTGCGGATCGCCGATATTTTTTACTACCCGCACAATGAGCTGGCCGATTTGCTCCATTTCGGCTTCCTTGAACCCGCGCGTGGTCGTGGCCGGGCTGCCCAACCGGATACCGCTTGTAACCATCGGGCTCTTGGTGTCGTAGGGGATGCCGTTCTTGTTGACCGTGATATGGACTTCATCGAGGGCCAGTTGGGCTTCCTTGCCGGTCTTGCCGATGACACTCAGGTCCACCAGCATCAGGTGGTTATCGGTGCCGCCGCTGACAATCCGCAAACCTTCGGCCTGGACCGTTTCGGCCAGCTTTTTGGCGTTGTTGATAACCTGCTGCTGGTATTCCTTGAAGGACGGTTGGAGGGCTTCTTTGAAAGCGACCGCCTTGGCCGCGATGACGTGCATGAGCGGACCACCCTGGATACCGGGGAAGACCTGCTTATCGAGCAGCTTGGCGATTTCGGGGTCGTTGCTCAGGACCATCCCGCCGCGCGGCCCGCGCAACGTCTTGTGGGTGGTCGTGGTCGTGACGTGGGCGTAGGGGACCGGGCTGGGGTGCAGACCGGCGGCCACCAGGCCCGCGATATGGGCCATATCCACAATCAGGTAAGCCCCGACTTTATCGGCGATTTCGCGGAAACGGTCGAAATGGATGGTGCGAGAATAGGCGCTGGCCCCGGCTATGATGGCGCGAGGTTTGTGTTCGAGGGCGAGTTTTTCCAGCTCATCGTAATCAATGACTTCGGTATCTTTGGTGACACCGTAAGGCACCACGTTATAGAAACGCCCGCTAAAGTTGACGGGAGAGCCGTGGGTGAGGTGACCGCCGTGGGCCAGGTTCATCCCCAGGATAGTATCGCCGGGAGTCAGGAGGGCAAAGTAAGCCGACATGTTGGCCTGGGCCCCGCTATGCGGCTGGACGTTGGCGTAGTGTGCCCCGAAAATTTCTTTGGCCCGCGCAATCGCCAGGTTTTCGGCAATATCGACATATTCACAGCCACCATAATAACGTTTGCCGGGCAACCCCTCGGCGTACTTGTTGGTCAGGACGCTCCCCTGGGCTTCCAGTACGGCCTGGCTGACGAAGTTTTCACTGGCGATAAGCTCAATTTTATCGTGCTGCCGGCCCTCTTCCAGTTTGATAGCCTGGTAGATTTCGGGGTCAACCGCCGCCAGCGAATTTTTTTCTTGCAGGGCTTTGTCTACAATTCCACTGACCGCATCTTTAATCATCATTTCCTCTCCCTGTCCTAAATTTCGTCAAACGTACGCACCGCGTGCCAGGTCAAAACCGCCTTTAACCGGCTAAATCAGGGCTGATTCGCTTAAATTTATAAGGCTTCTAAGTCGCTAATTGTCGGCGTTTAACGGGCATTGTTGTTTCGTTATACGGCGTTTTAAGTATAACCCGCTTTAAGATTGGCTGCAACCCGAAACAAGGAATCTATCTTTTACCTTATTTTGACCTATTTTAAGGAAAATAATGACAAAAGTTGACTATTATGGTAGAATTAAGAATGATTATTAAATAATAAATGCACATATAATCAGAGATTTAGAATCACGCATTAAAAGTAGTGAAGTGAGAAGGGAATTATACAATGTTTACGGCTGAAGAAGTTGTAGCCAAAATCCGGGAATGTGAGACTGCCGGGGGCAACCCGATGAAAATCACCCCGCAGCGTCGTTTGATTTTCAAGGCGCTGGAAGGCAAAACCACCCACCCGACTGCCGATGATATTTATCGCGAAGTTAAAGATATTATACCGGATATATCGGTTGCCACGGTATACAAAACCTTAAATGAACTGGTAAAACTGGGCATCTTGCTCGAACTAAAGCATGATGGCGAACAGAGCCGCTTCGACCCGCGCACCGACCAGCATAGCCACCTGATGTGCATCGGCACCCGCACCAACGAAAAAGGCCGGGCCGTTCCGTGTGGTCGCCTGGAAGATGTTTCGACCAGCTTCCCCCAGCTTACCGTGCCGGAAGAAGAACAACGGGGCTTCCAGGTTGCCTATAACGAAGTAATCTTTTACGGCTACTGCCCGGAATGCCAGCAGCGCCTGGGCAAGTAAACCGGGGCAGTCAAATAGTAAAAATAAGGCCGGGGTAAAAGGTGGCGGACTTAAACCAATATTTACAGGGCGATAACTTCTCACGTCACCTGGGTATCGAACTGGTGGAAGCCGCTAATGGTCAGGCCGTTGCCCGGCTTGCTATCGAAGAAGCGCATCTTAATATTCACAAAACGGTTCACGGGGCAGCCCTTTTCGCCCTGGCCGATGTAGCCCTGGAAGCCGCCTCTAACTCGCATGGAGTAGTCGCGGTTTCTATCAATGCCAATATCTCTTACATGAAGGCCGTATCAAGCGGCCTTTTGACTGCCACCGCCACCGAAGTATCCCTCACCAACACCCTTGGCATCTACGATATAAAAATAACTGGCCAGGAAGGGGAACTGGTTGCGGTTTTCCAGGGAATGGTCTATCGTAAGCGACAGCGCATCGAATAGCAGTCCTATCAAGCCAACCCTTTCGGAGAGTCATGACCATCTATTTCGAGGATTTCAAGGCGGGCCATACCTGGGAACTGGGGAGTTATACCCTGACCGAAGAAAGTATTATCGAGTTCGCCCGCCAGTTCGACCCCCAATATTTCCACACCGACCCCCTGAAAGCCAAAGAGTCTGTCTTTGGCGGCCTAGTTGCCAGCGGCTGGCAAACCCTCGGCATTTACATGAAGTTACTCGTGAATAACCTTATCAACCGGACAGCCAGCCTGGGTTCGCCCGGTATGGAAGAAATCCGCTTCCTGAACCCGGTCCGGCCCGGCGATACTCTGACGCTGAGTTATACCCTCCTGGAAGTCCGCCCTTCGTCCAGTCGCCCGAACATGGGGATTGCTCGTTTTAAGGGCGAGTTGTTTAACCAGCGCAGGGAGCAGGTTTTGCGGGTGGTCGGGACCGGCTTTTTTGGCCGCAAACCGGAAGAATAATTTTCACCTGCTTAGTTGCATGCCGGGTGCGTCCGGCGCTCTTTCCTCAAACCCGAACTTTTTATAGAAACCGGCCTTACCGGACGCGCTGAAAAGCTGGACCTGCAAGATGTTATGGGCCTGGCATTTAGCTATCAGCCGCTCCAGAATCGCCTGGCCGATGCCCTGCCCCTGGTGAGTTGGACGGACAATCATCTCGCAAATAAAGGCGTGGTAAATCCCGTCCGAAAGTACCCTGCCAAAGCCAACCAATTGTCCTTCGTGGTAGGCCGCTAGCATGTACCAGCTATGTTTTAAGGCTTCCTCGAAATCTTCGGCGTTAAGGAAGTCTAACGCCCGCCAGCCGGTCGTAGCGTAGAGGTTAACAAAATCTTCTTTCGCAGGCTGGTCTTCGCGATATTCGAGGGTGTCAGGTGTAATAGTCATTTCAGGCCCATTCCTTTGTCATTTCCCTAATAGTAATTGCCGAGCTACACGAAAAGAATTATAACCTGCTCGACCATGTTAAAAACTGGCCTTATAGCCAGTTTTTGCGCGTGTATTCGGAAATCATTCAACGTTCAACAACTTTAACCCCTACAGCCCTCAGGAGTGGTCGCCTGTGTTAAAATAAGGGCTCAAAAATACCTTACAATAAATAAGGGTGTTGAGAAGAAACAAAATTGAGAAACTATAAACCAGAAATTTTTAAATGATGAACCGAAAAATAGTAATTGTGGGCCTGGGACCGGGCGACCCCGACCAATTGACCCTGGGCGCGATGCGCGTTTTCGAGAAAGCCGGGACAGTCTATCTCCGTACCTCCAAGCACCCGACAGTTCCCTTTCTTCCCCCAAATACCATCCTGGAAAACTTTGACGACATTTACGACCGGGCGAACACCTTTGGCGAGGTTTACGACACCATCGTGGCCCGACTTATCGAACTGGCAGGACAACCGGGAGAGGGTCCGGTCGTCTACGCCGTGCCGGGACACCCCCTGGTGGGCGAGTCGAGCGTGTTACGTCTGCTGGAAGCTACCAGAAAACAGGGGATTGAAACCGAAATCGTCCACGGATTGAGCTATTTCGAGCCAATCTTCGGTACGCTCGGCGTGGACCCGCTGGCCGATGGGCTGGTTGTCCTCGATGCCACCGAACTGGCCGAGCAGCCGGAAAACAGCCTGCCCCGTCCCCACGGCCTGGAACTCCCTGTCACCAGGCCCCTGCTCATCGGGCAGGTCTATAACCAGCGGCTTGCCGGTGGTGTGAAACTGGCCCTGATGGAGAATTACCCGGACGACCACCCGGTGACACTTCTGCGCGGCGCGGGGATTCCAGGTGAAGAAGGACGGATTGATGTGCCGCTCTACGAACTGGACCGCCATCCCGAATGGACCGACCACCTGACCTCCGCCTATCTGCCCGGTCTGCCCCTGCCGGACGCTTATGGCACCTTCGCCAATGCCCACTATGTCGTAGCCCGATTGCGCGCTCCCGGTGGGTGCGAGTGGGACCGCGCCCAGACCCATGCCAGCCTGAAACGGCACCTGCTTGAAGAAGCCTACGAGGTCATTCACGCCCTGGACGAAGAACCCGATGCCCTTCCCGAAGAACTGGGCGACTTGCTCCTGCAAATCCTGCTCCATGCCCAGATTGCCGCCGAGGAAGGCGAGTGGAGTATCGCCGACGTTTTCCGCGAAATGAGCGAAAAACTGGTCCGCCGCCACCCCCACATCTTTGGGCCGGACGCGGAAAATACCGAGAAGCCGAACTGGGAAGAATTTAAGCGGACCGAGAAAGCCGCTAAAGGCGACCACTCGTCGGTGCTGGCGGGGGTACCCCGCGATATGCCCGCCCTGCAACAGGCCCAGGCTCTCCAGCGCAAGGCCGCCGGGCTTGGCTTCAAGTGGCGCACCTTCGAAGAAGTGATGGATAAACTGGTCGAGGAAGTACAGGAGGTCCGCGAGACCACCAATCACGACGAACTGGTCGAGGAAATCGGGGACGTGCTGGCGGTGCTGGCAAGCGCGGCGCAGGGTTTGAAGGTGGATGCCGAGGAAGCCCTGCGCCTGGCGAACCTGAAATTCCGCCGCCGCTTCGAGCAGTGGGAGGCAATCATCAAGGAGCGCGGCCTCGACCCACACCAGATGGACCTGGCCGGGCTGCAAGCCATCTGGACCGAAGCCCGTAAACGGGTGGATTGAGAATGCTTTCCCTAATTTGCCTGCCAAAGTGCTATAATTTTGGAACCTGCTTAATTTTTAGGCCATAATGACGGAATAACTGCTCGAAATCTATAAAGCTGCCACCGCCATCAAGTTTTTTCAGGAGTTTTGCCCAATGGGAACTAACCTGGCCCGTAAGATTCTAGGCGCTCACCTGGTCGAAGGTGAGCTTACGCCGGGTACGCAAATCGCGATTAAAATTGACCAGACCCTAACCCAGGATGCCAGCGGCACCGCCGCCTATCTCCAATTCGAGGCGATTGGTCTGCCCCGCGTTAAGACCGAAGTTTCGGTCAGCTATGTTGACCACAATATGCTGCAAATGGGGTTTGAGAACGCCGACGACCATCGCTTTTTACAGTCCACCGCCTACAAGTTCGGCCTCTATTTCTCCCGGCCCGGCAACGGCATCTGCCACCAGGTCCACGCCGAACGCTTCGCCGTCCCCGGTAAAACCCTGGTCGGCAGCGACAGCCACACGCCCCTTTGCGGTGGCCTCGGTATGATTGCCATCGGCGCGGGTGGCCTGGACGTAGCGGTCGCGATGGGCGGCGGGGCCTTTTACCTGATTATGCCAAAAATCCTCGGCGTGAAGTTGACCGGGAAATTACAGCCGTGGGTCAGCGGCAAGGACGTTATCCTCGAAATGTTGCGCCGCCTGAGCGTCAAAGGCGGGGTGGGCCGGATTGTCGAATACTTCGGGCCGGGTGTCGATTCGCTTGGCGTAATTGACCGCACGACCATCACCAACATGGGGGCCGAACTGGGCGCGACCACCTCGATTTTCCCCAGCGACGAGCAGACCCGCCTTTACCTGGAAGCCCAGGGCCGGGGTGCAAGCTGGTCGGCCTGGTCTGCCGATACCGACGCCGAATACGACGAACTGATTGAAATCAACCTGGACGAACTCGAACCGCTGATCGCCCAGCCGCACATGCCCGACAACGTGGTGCCGGTCCGCGAAGTAGCCGGTATCCCGGTGCAGCAGGTATCGGTCGGTAGCTGCACCAACAGCTCTTATCGTGACCTCTCGATTGTGGCCTACGTCCTCAAAGGTAAGGCGGTCCACCCGAACCTGAGCTTTACGGTCAGCCCCGGCTCCAAGCAGGTCTATGCTACGGTGGCCCGGACCGGCGCTCTCGCCGACATGATTGACGCCGGGGCGCGCATGCTCGAATCAGCCTGCGGTCCCTGCGTCGGCATGGGCATGGCCCCGCCAAGCAACAGTGTGGCCGTCCGCTCCTTCAACCGTAACTTCGAGGGTCGCTCCGGCACCAGGGACGCCAAAGTTTACCTTGCCAGCCCGGAGACCTGCGCCGCCACGGCCATCACAGGCGTCATCACCGACCCGCGCGACCTGGGGGACTACCCGCGCATCGAAATGCCCGCCCGGTTCGACATCAACGACACCATGATTATTCCCCCGGCCCCGGAGAGCGAGGCCGATGCGGTCGAAATCCTGCGCGGCCCCAACATCAAACCGCTGCCGCGTTTCGGCCAACTGGAAGATACTCTTTCGGGTGAGGTAGTGTTGAAGGTTGGGGACAATATCACTACCGACCACATCTCCCCGGCAGGGGCGAAAGTGCTGCCCTTACGCTCGAACCTGCCCGCCCTGGCCGAATTTACTTTCGAGCGGGTGGACAAGACCTTTGCCACCAGGGCCAGGGAAGCGGTTTCCGGCTTTATCGTGGGTGGTAGCAACTACGGGCAGGGTTCGGCCCGTGAACAGGCTGCCCTGGCCCCACGCTACCTCGGTATCAAGGCGGTAATGGCGATTTCGTTCGCCCGGATTCACCGCTCCAACCTGATTAACTTCGGGCTGGTGCCGCTCCTGTTCCGCAGCCAGGACGACTATAAGCTGGTCGACCAGGCCGACCAACTGGAAATCCCGAATGTCCGCGAGCAGTTAAAAGCGGGGCCGGAAGTGGTCGTTAAGAATTTGACGAAGGGCCTGGAAGTGACCCTGACCCACAACCTGAGCGGCCACGAACTGGAAATCCTGCTGGATGGCGGGCTGCTCAACCACCTGAAAGTCAAGGCCGCAAACAACTAGGCCGTTAGGACTGGCGCGCTTATTTCATAGCGCGCCAGGTTAAAAACTTTCGAGGCCTGTGACAACTCCCCAAACTCCCAAAACACCCCCCAGATGGTTGTGGCGCAACACCAACTTTATACTGCTATGGAGCGGACAACTGGTTTCGCAATTCGGCAGCCGGATTTCGACCCTGGCCCTGCCGCTCCTGGTCCTCGCCCTGACCGACTCCCCGGCCCAGACCGGCTTTGTCTCGGCCCTGGAAGCTTTGCCTTACCTCCTTTTGAGCCTGCCCGGTGGCGCCCTGATTGACCAGCTTAATCGTAAAGCCCTGATGATATGGTGCGATACAGCGCGGGTAATCGCCTTTGGCTCTATCCCGCTCGTCTACGTCTTCAGCCAACTCGATATGCCTCAAATTTACCTGGTCGCGCTGGTCTCCGGTGTGACCAAAGTGCTGTTCGATATAACCGCCCTGGCCGCCCTGCCCAACGTGGTTGCACCCGGCCAGTTCTCGCAGGCCGCCTCAATGAACTTTATGAGCGAAGAACTGGCGAAACTGGGCGGTCCAACTGTAGGGGGCGCCCTTATCGGACTGGGCAAGACCACCGTTGCCGGGGCGGTCCTGGCCTACCTGGCCGATACCCTGACCTATCTCGTTTCGGTCATCTCGCTTCTTTTTATCAAAGTGCCGTTCCAGGGTGAACGCCGCGGCCAATCCCTGAGAACGCTCTGGCCGAATATTGCCGAGGGCTTGCAGTTTGTCTGGCATGAAAGACACCTGCGCTGGATGATGTTTATCACGGCGGGCACCAACGTTCTGCTCAGTCCCCTCCTGATTATTATCGTGGTCCTGGCTAAAGACCAGTTCCAGGCCGACGCCTGGACCCTCGGTTTGATGCTGAGCAGC
>MKTJ01000034.1:0-87456 GCA_001898225.1 Chloroflexi bacterium 54-19 | reverse complement strand
CCCTGGCACCCCACATCTTGAAGCGCCTCAAACCCATGCCGGTCTTTTTCCTGACAGTGACAGGCTGGGCCCTGGGGGTGCTCCTAATCGCCCTGGCCGGGTCAATCTGGCCGGTAGCTATCGGTTATTGCCTGGTCGGCTTACTTGACCCCATCTTTAGCATCAATGTCCAGACTTACCGGGCCTTGCTATCGCCTGACCACTTGCAGGGCCGGGTCATCAGTTCGTTCCGGGTGGTCACTTTTGGCATCGAGCCGCTGGGGCTGGCGCTGGGCGGGGCTTTTCTGGGCATCCTGGGGGCAAACGAGTTGTTGTGGATTATCGCAGGTGGTTTGTTACTGTGTGCTTTCGCCAGTGGGCTGGTTCTTAAAACTTCTTAATTATTCTAATATCCTATCATACCCCGTTTAATTTTCATAGACCAAATCGGCCAATATGCCTATTGGATTTTGCCAAAAATAGGTCCAAAGTCTAATACATTTCTATGATAAAAATCACTGTTTTTTGGCTATCGTATGATATAATTAGTCTGTAAAAAGAATTTGTCTAAGAATAATAGACAAGGGTTAAAAACGGGTAAACGTTTTAAGGAATTATAAACATTTTTTTAGGAACCAGAAGGGATAGGAACACAATGAACAGCAGCATGCAACTAGATCCAGAATTGTTACTGGCTAAGTACAAACAAAATGATATGGAGCGAGAAGCTCAGCGTTCGCGCCAGGCCCGCGAAGCCAAAACCAACCAGTCGAGCTGGTTTACCCGGCCCGGCAGCTTGAACCGGCACAAAACTCCCAAAAGCGCCGCTAATTGGGACAGCAAGTAAGCCTTACAGGTAACCGAAACAAGAGTTTTTAGAAATGTGTGGTTGCAAGCTTTAGAGCAACCAGGAGAGTGATTATGGAATGGTTAGTAGCATTTGCGGGTATTGTTAGCCTGTTAGCGGCCCTGGGCTGGGCTTCCATCAAATATGGAGTGGATAGCCGCACCCCGGAATTGCTTAAAGAGAAAAAGGCATAACCGCAGTTTGACCGGAAATTAGGCCAAATGAAAAAAATAAATTGAGAAGAAGAGCCCTGATAAGCTCTTCTTTTTTAATTTGTTTTGTGAGCTGCTTAATAGGGAGTTCATACAAACATGTTATAATTTTTAAGAACAGTAATCTCGCGTCTTAATGTGGTGTTTTTAGGAGTAATTTTTGGAAGCCTTCCTCGATTCGGTAGTTGCCTGGAACTGGTTAGTTTACAGCCTCATCTTCCTGGCCCTTTTTATTGAAAGCCTCGGCTTACCTATTCCCGGCCTGACCGTTGCCCTGGTCGGCGCGGCCCTGGCGGGACAGGCCAAGCTTGAAATCTGGCTGGTAATCGGCCTGACCGTGCTGGGCGGTGTCCTGGGTGGACTGGGCGGGTACTGGCTTGGCCGGACCGGGGGACGCCGCTTCCTGGAACGCTGGGGTAAATATATCCTGATTACATCCGAACGCCTGGAAATGGGGGAGCGTTATTTTCACCGTTACGGCACCAAAATCTTGCTGGTAGGCCGTTACCTGCCGGTACTGTGCTTCGGGTCAGGCCTGCTTAGCGGCCTTACCCGGCTGCCCTATCGCCGCTTCTTCCTCTACAATATCATAAGTATCGGTCTCTGGACGGCCACACACCTGACCCTGGCCTATATATTTGGCCGGAACCTCGATGCCCTGATGGAAATCGTTAATAATGTCGGCCTGGGAATGGCCCTGTTTGTAGGACTTTTAATCGGCATGTTTATCTTCTTCAAATTAAAACAACGCAAATACCGCCGGGTTAAAATTGCCACTAAAGGCGCTCATCCCCAGGCGGATAACTAAAAACTCTTTTCATTCGACAAGCAAGCGGGTTTGCCTGGCTTGCTTTTTTATTTGCCGGTTTCCCTGTGACCAGGCGCACAGTCCCGCCAGGTAATTTTAGGTCTAATAGTCTCGTTATAAGAAGTGAGGGAATTTTTAAGATAATAACAAATCCTTTGTAAATCAACTCAGAAAATTACCGGCGAAGGACGAAAGGAACGAAAATGCGCTCGCGGAATTATCCAGGTATTAAAAAGAGAATGGCACTTCTTTTACTGGTTTTAGCAGCCCTGGCGACCACCCTGCTGCTGGCGGCGTGTGGCGATGCTACCGCCACGACCGGCCCGGTAGCCCAGACGACCCCGACCACCCCGGCGACAACTACGCCTGTCCCGACAACCGGGCCAGCCAGTACCACCAAACCGGCCACAACCCCGACAACTACCGCCCCGGCTACCACGACCAGCCCTACTAAAACAGCCACTCCAGGTGCTACGCCCGGTGCAACCGGTCCGATTAACCTGGGCCATCCTTTTTACCTGAAAATTGGCGAAACCGCGACTATCTCAAACCCCAACCTAACCCTTAAATTCGTCCGTATCAGCGAGGACTCGCGCTGTCCCGCCTCGGACGGCAAAAAGATGGTCGCTTGCGCCTGGTCCGGGCAGGTAAGCGCGGTACTTGAGGTGAAACACGAGAACGACTCGACCGAAACTATAACCCTGACTTCATTTGGTGGAACCTCGCCCAAACTTCCGGCCATGGCCGTTAAAAACTTTGGCGATTACCAGCTACAACTCCTGACCGTAGAGCCTCACCCGATAATTGACCAGCAAATTAACCCGGCGGACTATGTTGTAACCCTGCAAATCGTACCGGCCCCGGCCCAGACTGTTCCGGCCACGACCAACCCCGCCCCACCTCTTTCGCCTACCACCGCTCCCACTACCAAGGCCCCCTCGCAAACCCCGGCGGCGACCGCCGGTACGACCGGTGGTGCGACCGAGGTCCAGGTCGGTCCGGTTAGCCTCGGACAGCCTTTCTCGTTGAAAATGGGCCAGTATGCGGTCCCTTCGGGCACCAACCTGAAACTTAAATTCGTCCGTATCAGCGAGGACTCGCGCTGCCCCGACGCCAACCCGCAGACCGGGAAATCGGTGGAGTGCTTCTGGTCCGGGCAGGTAACGGCAGATATTGAGGTGAGCGAAAACGGACGGGTCAGCCAGACCGTGAAACTGACCCTGCCCGGCTCGGTCAACACCCACACAACCTCGAAAGCCCAGGTGGGGAACTACCAGCTTGAGGTAAAGGAGATTTTACCCCGCGCCGTCCTTGATGTAGATATTAACCCAGCAGATTACGTTGTAACCCTGGTAATTTCTCAGTAAAGTATAAAAACCGAGTAACCGTTGTAGTTTCTCAATAAAACAGGAAAAAAAAGCCCTCCAAAAACGAAGGGCTTTTTTTCATTAAACCGGGCGGGTTTTCAAGCCGCCTGGAGTTGTTTGATGTCGTCCAGCAGGACTTTTTCGTGTCCGGTCGGAACAACATCCTGGTAAATCTTACGGGTGACGCCCTGCGGGTCAATTACATAGCTGGTCCGGCTCCAGAACTTTGCGCCGTTGCGCTCGTTTTCTTTCAGGCCGACTGCGTTAATCAGTTGGTGGCCGGTATCAGCCAGCAGGTCAATGGTGAACGCGAACTTGTTACAAAAGAATTTATGCGATTCCACGTCGTCCTGGCTGACCCCGACTACTTCAACTCCGGCGTCCTCGTAATCCTGCTTGCTGGCGGTAAACGACTTGCCCTGGATGGTGCAGCCGGGCGTGTCGTCTTTGGGGTAAAAATAAACTACCAACCATTTTCCAGCAAAATCGGATAGCTTGACAGTCTCACCATCCTGGTTTGGCAATGCAAACTCCGGGAAATTGTCGCCCTCGTGTAGTGCCATCGTCTCTCTTTTTCCTTTCTACGGTCCCGGTCTGGCCGGGACTACTCTTACCAAATTCCGGCTTATCGTAGCATAAGCCCCTCTCCTTACTCAATTAGAAAGCGGTGAAGGCCAGGTCCGGTTTTTTGCCGGACCTGGGGAACTGGTATGGCTTAACCCGCGATTTCACCAACCGCGCCTGCGCCGATGGTTGCACCAACGGTGGTCTCAGCCCCTTGCTCCTGGCGGCGGAACTGGCTCATGTAGAGGTCGTAGAAGTGGCCCTTGACCGCCAGCAATTCCTGGAAGGTGCCCTGCTCCACAATCCCACCGTCCTTGAGGACCAGGATCTGGTCGGCGTGTTTGATGGTGCTGAGGCGATGGGCTACCACGAAACTGGTCCGGCCTTCCAGCAACTTTTCCAGGGCGGCCTGGATAAGACGCTCGGTGCGGGTATCCACGCTCGAAGTCGCCTCGTCAAGTATCAGGATGCGCGGGTCCACCAGGGCAGCCCTGGCGATAGCGATAAGCTGGCGCTGGCCCTGGCTCAAACCCCGGCCTCGTTCGCCCAACACCGTCTTGTACTTGTCAGGCAGGCGTTCAATCAGGGTATCGGCGCGGGCCAGTTTGGCGGCGGCAATTACTTCCTCGTCGGAAGCGTCCGGGCGTCCAAACCGGATATTGTTCATAACCGTGTCGCTGAAAAGGAAGGAGTCCTGCAAAACGATACCAATCTGTTCGCGCAAACTGCTCCCGGTCACGTCGCGGACATCGTGCCCGTCAATCGTGACGCTGCCGCCTGAAACATCGTAAAACCGGGGAATCAGGTTGATAATGGTCGTCTTACCGGCCCCGGTCGGCCCCACAATCGCAATAGTCTGGCCCGCCTTGGCCTCGAAATTGACGCCTCGCAGTACCGGCTCGTCCTTCTTGTACTCGGCCCAGACGTTGTTAAAGACCACTTCACCCTTGATTGCCGGCAACTTTAGCGCATTCGGTTTATCCTCGATGTCCGGCTTTTCGTCCAGCAGACCAAAAATCCTTTCGGCCCCGGCGATAGCGCTCTGGATGGTGGCCCAGAGCATCCCGATTTGCTGGATAGGCATATTCAACCGCTGCACGTAGGCCAGGAAGGTAATCACCAGGCCAAGCGAAATAGTGGTGCCGAACAGGCTGCCATTATTCAGCATAAAAATACCGCCTACACCAACGACCAGGGCAATCGAAACATACCCAAGAGCTTCCAGGGTCGGTCCCAGGGCGCTGGTCCAGGCGACAGCCTTAATATTGGCGTCGCGGTTGCTGGCATTGGTTGTTTTGAAAGCCTCGATATTCTCATCTTCCCGGTTAAAAGCCTGGACTTCACGGACACCGGTGATACTCTGTTGTAACTCGGCGTTGACATTACCCATCTGGATACGGCTGCGGCGGAAGGCTTTGCGGGCCTGGCCTGAAAACCAGCTTGTCACTATTAACATAAAGGGCAGCACAATCAGGCTGACGATTGCATACGGCAAATCTTTGGTCAGCATATTGTAACCGACCCAGACTATCAGCAAAATACCGCTAACGACGTTAATCAAAGCGAAGCTGATAGCCTGCTGGATGGTTTCCGAGTCGTTGGTGATGCGGCTCATCAGGTCGCCGACCTCGTGCCGGGAGTAGTAGCCGAGTGAAAGCCGTTGCAAGTGCTTGAACAAGGCCACCCGGATATTTTTAAGGACATTTTGCCCGGCCCAGGCCATCGCAAGAAAGGTCAGGCCGGTGGCAAGCGAACCCAGGACGAACAGTCCGGCCAGACGCAACACCAGGCCCAGCAGTCCGCCAACCCGGTCCGAGGTCGAAAGGGTAGCGGCGTTGGCATCGTACCAGCAATTGCTGGAAGTGATCGAGGTAGCCTGGCCCGGAATGGCAATTCCTGCCTGGCCGGAAGTGCCGGAGACCGCCGGGGTCAGGTAGCAATCCACCGCCTGCCCGGTCAGGTCCGGGGCCAGGACCTGGGTCCAGGTCGAGAAAACAATCAGCCCGGCGGCTATCAGTAAGATAAACCAGTAAGGTTTGAAATAACCGCCAAACCGCCGGAGAGTTTCGCTGGTCTTTTTAGGTTTGGATGTTTCGCGATTAAGCAACATCCCTGGATTGCCAAACATTTTAGGCCTCCTGTCCGATCATTGCGGTAGCGGCTTCGTGGTCCAGGTTCACATCCTCGACCAGTTGCGACTGGTAAATCTGAGCGTAAATTTCGCTTTCTTCCATCAATTCTTCGTGGGTGCCTCGCGCCACGATACTTCCCTTTTCAAGCACCAGGATGAGGTCGGCATTGAGGACGGTGCTGATACGCTGGGCGATTACCAGGCTGGTCCGGTTTAGCATCAACTGGTCGAGAGCCTTCTGGATTTTGTACTCGGTGACAAGGTCCACGCTGCTGGTCGAGTCGTCCAGGATGAGGATGCGCGGGTCGAGCAGCAAGGCGCGGGCAATCGCGATACGCTGTTTCTGGCCGCCCGAAAGGGTTGAACCAAGTTCACCGACCGAGGTATCATAGCCCTGGGGGAACGTTATAATAAAGTCGTGGGCCGCCGCCGCTTTGGCTGCCGCCTCAACCTGGGCCTGGGTGGCGTTGGTACGCCCGAAAGCGATATTGTCCCGGATGGTCCCGGTAAAAAGATTGGTCTCCTGCAAGACGATACCGATTTGGCGGCGGAGCGAGTCAATCGTCAGGTCGCGCAAATCGTGGCCGTCAATCAAGACCTGGCCCTGGGTCGGGTCGTAAAACCTTGGAACCAGGTTGATAATGCTGGTCTTGCCGCTGCCGGTGGCCCCCAGGAGCGCGACAGTCTGGCCGGGTTTGGCCTCGAAACTGACATTGCTCAGGACGGGGGTGGTGCTGCCCGGATAGCTGAAACTGACATTCTTGAACTCGACATGACCGACGATAGCCGGGATAGACTGCGCCCCCGGTTTATCCACGACATCACTCTGGGCGTCAAGGATTTCAAAGATACGGTTGGCCGACGCCGAGGCCTGGGCCATCTGGGTAATAATCATACCGAGTTGGGCCATCGGGAAGAAGATAAAGGCCAGGTAGAGGCTGAACTGCTGCCACTCACCGAGCGTCAGGGTCGCATTGATAATCTGGGCGCCGCCCGCGTAAAGGACCACGGCCTGGCCCAGGTTAGAAATCAGGAATATCAACGGGAACAGGAAGGTAAAGACCCGTGAAATCATGAGTTGCTGTTTTACGAGGTCGGTCGCAGCCTGTTCGAACTTGACCTGCTGGTCTTGTTCGCGGGAGAAGGCTTTGACGACCTTGATACCGGCCATATTCTCCTGCAAAATGGTGTTCAAGGCCGAAAGCTTGACCTGGACCTTGAAGAATAGCGGCTGGGAAACAGCGCCGAAGATGAAGAAAACCACCATCGCAATCGGCAGAATCGGCAGCACCACCAATGTCAGGGCAAAGTTCGTCACGAACAGGATAATCAAGGCCCCTACCAGCAACACGATGGCCGAGACGGTCATAATCAGACCCTGGCCCAGGAACAACCGGACTTTTTCCACGTCGTCGGTGGCCCGAATCATCAGTTGTCCGGTCTGGTTCTTGTCGTGATAGCTAAACGACAGGCGCTGGATTTTCGCAAAGAGGTCGTTGCGCAGGTCGTAAGCCACGCTCTGAGATAAACGCTCACCGTTGTAGTTTTGTAAAAAGGTAAAAATACCTTTGATTACGGCGAACCCGACCATCAAGAGCGAGGCGATTATCAACTTGGAAGAAGTGTCGGTGCCATAATCCATAACCTGCTGGTGAGAATAGTTCAGGGCTTTCTCAATCTGCGGCTGGAAGGCGGCGGGTGCCGATAGTATCTTCTGGGCGATTACGCCATTAGTAACGGTATCAATAATATTTCGGACCAGGGTGGGGACCACCAATTGCGCCAGGGTCGCCAGGATAAGCGAGCCATAAGCTACGACCATGATGCGCGGATAATGTCCCAGGTAAAGCCGGGCCCGTTTTAACCCGGCCAGGTTCATCTTTGGCCGGGCGGGCTTTTTTGGTTTAACCGCCATTAGTATTACCTTTCGAAAAAGTTTTTTAAGAAAAAAGTGAGTTCTATCCTATCGCCCAAACCGATAGAGTTTGTTTAGAGCTAAATAACGCTACATCTCCCGGATACCGTTAAACAGAACATCCACGATAACCCGGGCCAATTCTTCAGGCTCCATCTCGGCGTAGTCAGCTCGATTGAAGTGAGCTTGCATGTGACGACTGCGCCCCAATGTAAGGTTCATGCCGCTAAAGAGGTTCGCCAGCAAATCAGGTGAGACCTTATCGGTAATTTCGCCATTGGCCGCCGCTTCCTTGAAAACCCTGGTAACAGTTTCGGTATAATCCCTACTTAAACGATGCCAGACCTCGCCCCGCGACCGTTCATCTTTGAGTTGGACGGCGACATCCCGCATCAGTATCGGGAGAGTATCGTTACCGGGACTCAAAAAGTACAGGCTCAGGGCATAAAGCCGGTCCTGGATACATGAGCTGCCACTGACAGCCTGCTCCATGCCTTTTTTCCGCTCATCCAGAATATGCGTTAAAACCGCCATAAACAAGGCTTCTTTGCCATCGGGAAAATAGTAATAAAGTGCCGCCGGGGTAATGCTAACCGCTTCGGCAATATCTTTTACGGAAACACCTTTATAACCCTTCTCTTTGAAAAGAGCGATGGAGGCCTGGATGATACGGTGGCGTGTTTCCAGGTCGGACGGGTCTACACCCACCTCTTCCGGGTTAAGTTTTTTTGGTCGGCCCATAGGTTTCAATCTCTTGGGAATAATTTACTAAACGCTTATTTAATTATTCATTTTGATTGTAACTCTCTTTTTTCCCGGAGTCAATGGCTTTTAAAGTTAACATTTCGTTTGCTTTTCGCTCCATAAATTACACAGACCATTATATACTACGAGCAACTAATTAATCAATCCTTTTATAACGGTTTTTCCAGGGTTTAAGCGATGGGCACAAGGAAAATTAAAAGAGATTAGTTTAATGGCGCGGCCAGAACAAGATTACCAGCACCCCGACCAGGACAATACCTCCACCGAGCAAATCGAACTGATCGGGCCGCTTGTTATCCACCAACCAACCCCAGAGCAGCGCCATGACAATAAAAACGCCGCCATAGGCGGCATAGGTCCGGCCAAAATCGGTCGGCTGGAAAGTTGCTACAATGCCGTACAGCACCAAAATGATTCCTCCGGCCAGGCCGAGCCAGCCGCCTTTACCTTCTTTGAGCCAGAGCCAGACCAGGTAGCCGCCGCCAATTTCACACAACCCGGCCAGCACAAAAAACAAGAGGGAGAGCAGAATTTTCATGGACGGCTCGCTTTAAGAGCTTCGGGGTCAGAAAGCCACCGTTCAGCCAGGGTTTGCCCACAATGGTCCAGGTCCGGGCAGTCGCACGCCACGAGTTGCACAAGTAGTTCCTGCATCCGGCGCATTTTGCCAATCTGGCGGTCCAGTTCGGCAATCTGCTGGCGGGCCAGGCTAGCCCAGGGACCAACCCTGGTCTCCTCATCGGCAGCCAGCCCTGGGGGCTGAGCGGCCTCGAAACCGGCCAGGAGTTGAGCGATAGCCGGGATAGTAAACCCGGCCTGCCGGGCGGTCTCGATGATAGCCAGCCGGTTAAGCACTTCCGGGTGATAGCGGCGCTGTTTGTTGACCCGCTCCACCGGGCAGATTAGGCCGACACTCTCGTAATAGCGCAGGGCCGAAGGATTATAGCCGGTGTGGCGGGCGACTTCCCCTATAGTCAGTTCTTTCAAATCTTTCTAGCCTGCCTGTTATAGCCTACAAACATTTTATAAACTCAGTTTAAATCTGGGTCTTGACTTAAAGTCAACTTTAACTGTTACCCTAGCATGAGAAGTGAAGAAAGGCAACGGTCACAAGACCAATTGTAAGTCGAAAGAGGAGCCTCTATGAGTAATAGCCTGAATGAAGATTTGAATGTAGATTTGCCGGTAGTATGCAGTCTCTCTCCCAACGAACTGAACAAGCGCAAGGACGAAAACGCCGGTTTTTTCAAAGAGTGCGCCCAGGTGGTAGAACTGGCGGACGGCTATGCCTTTCGCTTCGACAAAGTTGAGTTGGCGGCTGGCCCTATCCTGGAATTTATCAAAAACGAGCGTGAGTGCTGCCGTTTTCTCCGCTTCGAACTGGTCTTCGAGCCGGACCTCGGCCCCTGCTGGCTGCGCCTCCGGGGAAACCAGGATGCCAGGGAATTTATCCGGGCTGCCTTCGTTGGCGGTCATATTTAACTCACTCGACCGTAATCTTAATAAACCGGGCGGCACAGCACGTAACCCGGCTTTTCAGAAAAACCGCCCGGCTAGGAGACTTTACGGTTATAGTTCTTGTAAGGTGCCGTTTCCAGCCCCCAGCTTATAATCTGGGTCGGTTTGATACGAATAATCGCTTCGTCGGCGGCATAATTCGGGCCAAATATCGCCTTGCCGCCGGTGGGCAGGGTCTCGGCGGTGCCGCGGATTTCGACCGCGCGGACTGTCCAGGGAGGCAAAACGTCGTCCACCACGAAGGCCACCAGGGGATTTTTTGAAATATTGCGGTATTTCTGGGAGGTGCTCATAAAGCGACCGCCGATTTCAATCACGTCCAACTCGGCGTTATAACGAAACCCGACCGGGGCATTCTGGGGTTGGCCTTTCGGGTTGACCGTTGCCAGGCGGCCCAACTTTTGCGAGGCCAGGTATTCCAATTCTTTATCCGTAAAAACGCTCATCTAAAACTCCTGTAATTCTTTCTTAATAAGTGACTCTCAATAATTTATTATAAATAGGGGGCGCAATTTTTACCGGAAGAATTTCTAGCAAGGGTGCGGACGTAAAACCCCAAGTTCGACGCCCGCACCCGCTGGTGAGAAGAAAACCGGCGGCCAGACGACCTACCTATTTTCCTCGTCAGGTTACTTTTCCCCAAAAGCAACAGGTCACTCAAAAAGCGAGTTCCCTACCAAAAAGATACTTCAAAGGCCGCCCTAAAGCATCCCACCTGGGTACAGTTGCGTCCTGTCCTAAAGGACAGTATTGGGCCTTTCGCGTCAAACCGGGGTAAACCTTGGGGCTGCCTTTCTAGAAAGGGTTATTCGGGAGAGGATGAGACAGGCTCTTTTAAGGCAGATGAGAATTAAGAGAAATACCCTTTTGGGGAGTAGCTCTTATATAGGGTCCGGTTTTAGAGGAAAGCCAGCCGGGTTTATTTGAGAAGATAGGGCTATTTTGTAAGATTAAACTCTTTTACCTTATGCAAATTCTCAGTTTTGGTATAGCGGGTAAAGTTGTAAATGGTCGGTTTATCGTAAACTTTGACGCAATTCCGCCCGGCAGTCTTAGCCTGGTAAAGGGCCTGGTCGGCCAGGTGAAGTAGTTCTTCGCCCGTAACCGCGTGGTCCGGGTAAATCGCAATCCCGGCAGAAAAAGTGGCTTGCAAAGCTACCCCACCGCAATTCAATTTTATTCTCTCAAAAGCCTCGCGTAACTCCTCGATGCGCTGATAGGTCTTAGCCATGCTCATACCGGGCATCACCAGGGCAAATTCTTCCCCGCCATAGCGACATGCAATGTCCGAGTTGCGCGTATAGTCCTTTAACATGCGGCCCAGGTGCTGCAACATAACATCACCGACCTGGTGGCCGAAAGTATCATTTACATTTTTGAAGTGGTCAATATCGAGCATAACCACGCTCAATTTGCCACCGCTCCGCTCGACCCTGGCTACCTCGCGCTGTAACGTTTCATCGAGATACCGCCGGTTATAGAGACCGGTCAGGCGGTCCCGGATAGCCTCGTCGCGCAGGATGGTCTGCAACTGCTCGATTTCCAGCAACTTATTTTGCAACTGTTCGTTCGCCAGCTTTAATTCTTCGGTGGCGTTCTTCTGGGAAGTGGTTTTCCGCAACAGAAACAACCGGCCCAGCGGCATCCCGGTATGAGTGGTCGTCAGGTGAGTTACTTCCAGGTTGTAAAAATTGGTAGTGCCGTTTGTGGAAGTCTTTATTTCGTACTTTTCCAGCCCCTCATCCAGCGAAGCTTTTAGCAATTCGGGGTAAAACGCAAAGACCTGGGCCAGGGAGCTGCCGAGCGACAGTCCAAATTGGAGGTCGGGATTCTTCCGGGCCGCCGGGTTAAAATCCACCAGGCGATTATTCGTATCAAAGACCAGCATCAAATCCTGGATGGTCTCGATAAGGGTATCGCGGGCAATCGGGGCCAGGTCGAACAACTGATAGCGAAAAAGGGCCCAACCGAGTAGTAAACACACTATTGAATAGGTGGCCGGGGTAAAATTAAAACCGGGGACCGGCGAAACAACCATGTTAAACAAAAAGTCGGGAATGGACGGGATAATTATGCAAAAAAGCAGGCTGATAGCCTGCCGCCCATACAGGTTGCGGGAGTCCCGCAAAGTATTAACCAGAATTGCAACACTACCTGCCATCAATATATAGCTATAGATAATGTGGACGAACCACCAGGGTCCGTTTTTGAATTCAAAAACCGGGAAGACATTACTCGTATCCACCGAGAAATCAAAGCGCAAGAAATTATGCTGGTTGATTGTCCAGGCTAAACCAATTGTCACCATAGGGATAACCAGCAAAAGGGTCGACCAATAACCTTTTAATAGGTACCGTTTACCGACCAGGGTAAAATTCATGATTAACCAGCAGACCGGCAGCAATGCCCCGGTGGTAATCTTCATCTGCATATAGAAAAGCTTGAGGGAGAGGTCGGCAGTGAGGGTATCCAGCCCGGAAACCAGGGCCCAGGTGCCCGCTAAAATCAAGACCAGGTAAAAAGCGAAAATACCTTTAATTTGACGTAATTTCCAACTATAAATCGCCACCGAAAAAGGCACCAGGGCTGCCAAAAAAAAAGGTAGGGCGTAGGGAGTAAAAGAATACATACTCAAATCTTTTTATGTTATTAAATGATAAAACCTTTCGTAGCAGTTATAAAAAAAGTTTAGCATAAGAATGTTGTCAGCCCTATAGTACTTTATATTACAATTTTATAATATTTTGATATATCAAAACTTAACCCGGGTCTTTTGTTGAAACCAGCCGGATTTTGCCTTCAGAAATGACCCAGGTTGGCGGCTATTCAAATAAATTTTGAGGGGAAATCACTTAACCAGTTTGCCGTCCGCAACCGAGGCATAGACCTGTTCGCCTGGGGTGATAACAGCCTGCCCGTTGGTGGCGTCGGTAATGAGGGTGGTGTAAGCGTCAACCTGTTCGACCGGGACCAGCACCGCCACCGTAACCCGGTCCTGGTAATCGGTATGGTCAATAAAAAAACCACCGCCCAGGGTTTCATTCTCGACCTGGCCCAGCCAGGTATAATCTATATCAACCCTGACCAGTTGGAAAAGGGAGCGGGTCACGACGCCCGCCGCCTGTAAAGCGGCCCCGGCGGTCTGCCCGTAGGCCCGAATGAGGCCGCCTGCCCCCAGCAAAGTGCCCCCAAAGTAACGAGTCACGACCACCACGACATTTTTCAGGTTTTCTTTCTTGATGACTTCGAGGATGGGCCGCCCGGCAGTCCCGGCGGGTTCCCCGGCGTCATTCGACTTCTGGATTTCGTCGTTATACCCTAGCTGGTAGGCGTAGCAGTTGTGGTTGGCGTCCCAGTGTTTCTTCCTGATACTCTCGATAAACTGGACCGCTTCGGCCTCGGTTTCGACTGGCCGGGCATAACCGATAAAGCGGGACTTCTTTATGATAAGGGTATCCTCGCCCGGTCCGTGCAAGGTTCGATAAGCGGTTAGCACCTGGGTTTTCTTTCTATTCTAGGCATTTTCTAGGTTTCCACTCTGGCAATTTGTATGGATTGTAGCACACCCGGCCAGTTTCCCGGTAAATGAGGCTGAACCGGTCTATTAAAATGAGTGACAAAACCTTATAATGGGGATATGACAGAGCAAACTATAACTTATAAGCTCAACCCGGTAGTCTCGAACGAGGATTTGAGCGAATTGTACGCGCTCGGCTGGGAAAGAGAGCGGGTGGTTGTCTACGACTTCCAACCCATCCACGAACGAAGCCTGGGCTTCTTTTGCGCCTATGCCGGTGAAAAACTGGTGGGTTATGTAAACCTGGCCTGGGATGGTGGAGTCCACGCATTCCTGCTCGACCCAACGGTCCACCCGGCTTTCAAACGGAGGGGTATCGGGCGGGAGTTGGTCCGACACGCCGTCGAACTGGCCCATCAGCGCGGCCTGGAATGGGTCCACGTCGACTACGAACCGCACTTGGACGGTTTCTATAAAAGCTGCGGCTTCAAACCGACCCTGGCCGGGCTAATTAATTTAACAGAGCTACCTGCTTAAGATTGCCCTTTAAAAGCTAAAAAGCAACCGGCAAATACAATAAAAGCCAGGGGATAACTGACCAGAAACCAGGCTGAGGAAAAAGTCAGAGGAATAACAAACAACATCAAAAGACAAATGGGTAACAACAGGCCAAATCCGATGGTGGAGTGTTTTATAACCAGCCACCCGGCAAATAGCGCCAACAACCCCGCCAGGATTAAAATCGCGCCCCCAAATACCCCGGCGTAAGGTCCGATTAAACCGGATGCGCCCCGCATTCCCGGAACAAACAAAGTTCCAAGGGCCATATAACAACCCCACACCAATAGAACAAGACCGCCCAGCAGGGCCAATCGCCTGGCCCAACGCCTTTTAATATTATTTTTCTGGCGGCTTAATCTATCGGAAGCCATCTTAGTAACCTAAATAAAGTTGCCGTCCTTCATGGTCAGGGTGCGGTCGGAACGGCTGGCGACTTTAGGGTCGTGCGTGACCAGGATGACCGTCAGGCCGAGGTCGCGCCGCAACTGCTGAATCAGGTTTAGAATTTCTTCGCCCCGTTCGCTGTCGAGGTTGCCGGTCGGCTCGTCACCCAAAAGAATGGCCGGTTGGTTCGCCAGGGCACGGGCAATCGCGACGCGCTGTTGCTCCCCGCCGGAAAGTTCCCTGGGTTTATGGTTTAGACGATGGCCAAGCCCGACCAGTTCCAGCAATTCTCTGGCCCGTTTTTCAGGCTTGAACCGGCTCTTGTCGTCAAACTGCACCGGCAGCATCACGTTTTCGAGGGCGGTCAGGGTCGAAACCAGGTTAAAGAACTGGAAGACGAAGCCGATGGTCCGGTTGCGCACGTCGGCCAGTTTATCCTCGCCGAGTTTGCTTATTTCCTGACCCGCCAGCACTATCGAGCCGCTGGTCGGCGTATCCAGCCCCCCGATAAGACCCAGCAAAGTGGTCTTGCCCGACCCGGACGGGCCGACAATCGCCACAATTTCGCCGGGCTGCACGCTCATATTCACACCTTTGAGGATAGCCAGCTTTTCCCGACCCATCGGCAATTCCTTGACCAGGTTGCGCACTTCGAGAATAGGGCGCTGTTCGAGCACCGGACCGGGCTGCGACGGCTGGTTTGGATTAATAAATGGCTGCAAAAGTTAATCCCCTTCTTTTCCTTCAGATTCCACGTTTTTATATTGGACGGTTCCCAGGTTATTCCTGTTCCTTATTTCTTATTTGCAAAAGATTATGCGCAATAGATTACTCGTAACGCAATACCACCAGGGGTTTCTCCTGGACCGCGCCCCAGGCGCTGATCAGGGTCGCTACAATCGCCAGGCCCGCGCCGAGTGCCAGGAGCAAAACGGCAGTCAGGGGCGACCAGGTAATGTTAAAAAAGCTGGCCCGGCTGCCGCCCCTGGAAGTCGCACTTATAAATACCGGGATCAAGAGGGAGAGGAGAATTCCGGTCCCCACCCCAATGATGCCGCCCAACAGGCCCACCAGGGTGCTTTCCCAGACCAGCATACTCAAGACCCGCCGCCGCTTGGCCCCGATGGCCTTCAAAACGCCGATTTCGGTCCGGCGTTCGAGCATCGCCAGCGCGACATTGTTGGCTATCAAAATAGCCCCGCTGAACAGGCTTAGCAAGCTTAACAGCAAAGGAAAGGCCAGAATCTGGTCCAGGATGCGTGAGAAAGTATCAATCAGGTCGCCCAGGTCGAAGACAAAACCGCCCAGCAGTTGCCCCTGGACCTGGGTCAGGGTCGTCTTAATTTGGGAGCGGTCCACCAGCATATAAAGGATGCTGAACCCACTCCCGGCAGCGCTGACCACGTTGTAAGGCGCAACCCAGCCGCGTTCGAACTGGACCGTACTGCTGGTCGGTGTAACGATGCCGATAACCTCAAAATCCTCGGTCTGCGAGCTGCCGCTAGTTACCTGGCGGGTTCCGGGACCAATCTGGCCCTGGGTCAGGCTGCTGCCGGAAAAAGAAAGGTTAACTTTGTCGCCCACTTTGAGGCCGTATTTGGCGGCTTCGTCCTCGTAGACCAGCAAGACAGGCTTATTGACATCAGCCGGGGTAAAATCGCGCCCGCTGACCAGCCGGACCGGGCCATTGGGGCTGACGCTGACCCCCTTTGCCAGGCTGCGCCCGCTCAGGTTGATGCGAGGGCTGTAGCCAAAGGTCGGGTTATCATTGAGAGATTTGCCGTCGATACTGTTGAGGTAGGCCCGGCCACTGGTCGAGGCAAAGACCTGCTTGACGCCGGGCACATTCTTTTCCAGGTTCGACTGAATCTGCGGGGTCTGCCCGCCGACAAGGTTCAGGGCAATCACGTTAAAACCGAGGTTCAGGTCGAAAGTCTCCCGGAAAGAGGTTTTGATGCTATCCGAAATGATGACAATAAAGCTGATAAAAAAGAGACCGATGGTCATAACCAGCAGGGTAGTGGCGGTGCGGCCCCGGTGGCGGCTGAAACTGCGCAGAGCCATTTTGAAGCCAGGACCAAAAGGCGCGGGCAGCTTGCCAACAAGAAAAACGACCAGGTACATTATCGCCGTCATCAAAAGACACACCAGCAGCGTGATAAAACTGACAATCAATCCGATCATGAGGCCGTGCAGCAAAACCCCGGCAATCAGGCCCAGGGCTATCGTCATCAGGATTAACAGGACAATTGAGGCCGGGCCGCCAATCCGGGGTAGGGCGCTGCTTTGCTGGCGCAACACTACCGCCGGGCGGACTTTCCCGGCAGCGTAGGCGGGCAGGAAGCCGAAAACCCCGGCGGTAACGGTCCCGACCAGTAGGCCAATCAGAATCGGCTGCGGGTAGATACCCCAGTTGAGAGGCCGGAAGAAAAGCCCTTCGGCCACCCCTTTAACGCCAAATCCTAAAGCCACCCCCAGCACCACCCCTAAAATGCTCCCCATCACCCCCAGCATGAGGGCTTCGAGCGTGAAAATGGTCAGGGTCTGGCGCGTCTTGAGACCGAGGGCCTTGACAGTAGCAATTTCGGTGGTGCGCCGCCCGATGACCACCAGCATGGTATTGACCACCCCGATGCCGCCAATCAGAATCGCCAGCAACCCCACATACGAGAGCAAATCATCCACGTAAGTCAGGTTATCGGCCAGGGTCTGTTGCAGTTTGAGGGCGGTCGTGACGTTATTGAAACCCTGGTAAGAGTCGAAGTTGGCGCCGGTATAAGCGCTGTTGGTAAAGTCCTGTAGTCGCTCGGCCAGCCGGTCATTATCGGTGCCGGGGGCCGTCTTGAGATAGACGGAGGGCTCCTGGGTGCTGGAAGAGCTATCGCTGGGAGAAAGGAAGGCGGCAGCGGTCTGCTGCGAGGTGATTCCAAACCCAAAAATCAGGCCGGGGTCAATCGCCAGGCCGGGGACATCGGTCTGGACCTCCCCCACGATTTTGAGTTTGGCCGACTTCGCGGCGTTCCCGGAGTCGGTCGAAAAGCCGGTAACCTCAATTTCCTGGCCGATTTTGTAATCGTTCTTTTCCCACAAATATTTGCTGAGGACAATCGTATTCGGTTCAGCCAGCATCTTTTGGAAATCGCCCCCGGAGGGCTGGAGCAAAGTTACCTTGCCGTAAAGCGGAAATTTGGCCGGGTCAATCGAGTAAACCGTGGGTGGGAAGCTAAAATAACCCTTTATCTGGAAACTATTGCTGGAAAGGGTCGTCCAGTCCTGGATAGTGCCATCACCTTTCAACCCATCCAGGAACTGGCGGTTCGAGGTGGATAGACCGTCGGAAGTGGTGCTATCCGGCGAATAACGGGCCACCACGTCACCCCCGGCGCGGGCCTGGATGTCGCCGGTCAGGGTGTCCTTGATACTTACGGCCAGGGATTGCAAAGCTACCAGGGCCGCCACCCCTACCGCCACACAAAGAATCGCAAAAAACGAGCGCTGCCCACCGCGCCGGATGGAGCGGGCGGCATATTTAAGGTAAAAATTTAGTCTTTTCAAAGGTTGCTCCGATAGGGCCTTTTTCCAGGATATACTCTAGTAAGTAATACTCTTGAAAGGTCTAAAATGTTTCATTATCATTACAATTTGAAACTGCTTCTTGCCCGGTCTGACGGACTGATGCTAAAATAAGGCAAGGTGGCTGGCTGTAGATTTGCTCGGTATATGCTCCTTTTTCCCACCTTAGGCCCGATATTAACTTGCTAAACACCTCTTACACCAGCCAAAAAGCTGGATAACTTTTATCTTATGTCAAACTCGGAACAAGATTCGGACGATACTTTTGTGAATAAACTTTCTGACCAGATTTCACCGACCCAACCGGACCGGCGAAAAGCCCTTACCGCACCCCTCAGACCGATTCATGAGGTCAATTCGCCCTACCTTGCCAGCCGAAGCCAGCTTATTTCCGAGGTAGAGCGGCAGGCCCGCGAGTTGCGCCTGCTCCACGAAATGCGGACCGCCCTGGTCGGGGTCAATGACCTGGCCGAAATCTATCTGACCGCCGTCGAAAGTATTGCCACCATCTTTAACTTCGAGTTTGTTAGCGCCTACAGCCTGGTGGACAACACCGAGTTGCGCCTCCAGGCCCAATTTGGCTACGTCCAGTTCACCGAAACCATCATCCTGAACCAGGGCGTTACAGGCCGGGTCGCTTATTCAGGCAAAGGCATCCTCATAGCGGATGTAAAAAAGTATCCCGATAATATTTTCGCCTCCCCGGAAGTCACCAGCGCGATTTGTGTGCCACTCCTGGGGCCGGGCAAAGAAGTCCTGGGCACCCTCTCCATCGAGTCCGGTCCGGGCCGCAAGCTGGACGAACGCGACTACAAACTGGCCGTAGCCCTGGCCGAACACGTGACCCTGGCCGTGGCCCAGGCGTTGGCCCACGAACGCGAAAAACGCCGCCTCTCCCAACTGGCCCTGCTTAATCACGTCGGGCGCGACCTGGCTGCCGCCCTGGAAGTGGACCAGATTATCGAGCGGGTAACCGGCCCCGTCCGCCAGAGCCTGAACCTCTACAGCGTCAATATTGGTCTGCTCGAAGGCGATAACCTGACTTTAATTATGGGGTCAACCCCAGCGACCGCCGGGAAGAAGTATCATTGGCCGCTGGAAACGACTAACTCGCTGGCCTGCCATAGCGCCCGGACTGGCGAAATGATTGTGGTATCGGATGTTTCGGTTGAGCCGCGTTTCATGCCGCTTCCCGAAATCCCCAATACCAAGGCCGAAGTGATTATCCCGCTGCGTTCGAGCGGCCAGGTCATCGGCGTGCTGGACGTGATTAGCGACGGTTCGAAGGTTTTCGAAGACGACGATATTATTTTGCTAAAAACCCTGGCCGACCAGACCAGCGTGGCCCTGACCAACGCCCGCCGTTTTTCGGACTTACAGCGCCAGAGCAAAGAACTGGAGGAAATCAACCAGGCTCTCGCCGAGGCTAACCGGCTAAAAAGTGAGTTCCTATCGAATGTCAGCCACGAACTGCGGACCCCCCTAAACTCGGTGGTCGGCTATGTCGATATGATTCAGTCCGGCTTTTACGGCGATATTCCGCCCGAAATGAACGACCCGCTCGAACGAATCTACCGCAACGGGCGGCGGTTGATGGGCCTGATTAACGACGTGCTGGACCTGGCTAACCTGGAAACCGGGCGCTTGCGCCTGATGGTAGAAGAAACCAGCACCTCAGACCTGCTGGAAGTGCTGTGCCTGACCGGCCAGACCGCCGCCCAGGACAAGGGTTTGGAGTTCTCAGCCAAAATAACGCCGGGCGCGCCCCGCATTATTCGCACCGATGTCAAACGGTTGCAACAAATCATTGATATTTTGATGTCGAACGCGGTCAAATTTACCTCGAATGGCGGCATTGCCGTGACTATCGGGGCCGGGGCAATTGGCGACATGGCCCAGGAGCTAAGCCCGGAAGCTTTTTATATCTCGGTGTCGGATACGGGTATCGGTATTGCCGAGAAAGAATTCGAGCATGTCTTCGAGGAATTCCGGCAGGTAGACGGCAGCAGCACCCGCCAGTTTGGCGGGGCCGGTCTGGGACTGGCCCTGGCCCGGCGGCTGGTCCGCCGCCTCGGTGGCACCATTGCGCTAAACAGCAAATTGAATGAGGGCAGCACCTTTACGGTTACACTGCCCAACCAGCCCCAGGAAAAAGCGGTTATCTAAGCCCGCTCAATAACAGGCAAAACTAGCCGCGAGGGATATTGCCGGTCGTGATAGACCGTATTCCGCGCGGTTTTTACGTTAGCGGCGCTTTCGGTAAAAATTGGACCGCCGGTATTGGTATTCCGGTCGAACCGGGGGAAGTTGCTGCTCGAAATGTCCAGCCGGATACGGTGTCCCGCTTGGAAAAGGTTCGAGGTCGCTTCCAGGCTGATGTGCAGTTCGTAGACCTGTCCCGGTTCCAACATTGCGGGCTCCGCCAGCGAATGGCGATACCGCGCCCGCAACAGCCCGTCGCACAGGATTTCGGCCCGGCCATCGGGATAGACATCCACCAGTTTGCCGGTAAAATCTGTGTCCAACGCCGAGGAAGAAACATAAAGGACCAGTTCGACCGGCCCGGTTACTTCGAGGGCTTGCTCCAAAGGTGGGCTGGTATAGCACAATACATCTCCCCGCGCCTCGACCATGCGCTGGTCGAGCGGGCCGGTATTAAACCGGAAAGTACCGGGCTGTTCTTCCAACAGTATCGCTCCTCCGACAGTGGGCACCGGGTTCAAGGGGTCATACTCATAAATATCGGAAGGTTCGTCGCCCGGTAACCCAACCGAAAGAAGACCATCCCCCTGCAAAGTATTGGCGCGACCCCCGCTGTGCAGGTAATAGGGTCGGTATTCGGTATCGGGGAGGGGCCAATCCGTTTCCTCGCGCCATTCGTCGGCCCCCATCACAAACAGAAGGACCCGCTTTTCTTCCCGGTCTACCCCGTTATCCTCACCCTTAACCCAGCGGTCGAACCAGCGCAGTTGTCGCCCGGTCAGGTCGATACTATCCATGGTGGCCTGCGGCCCGTAATCGCGCTCCCGGAACATACCGGGGAAATTTACATGCGCCCAGGGACCGACAATTAACCGCGACTGCCGCCGGGCTAACTTGCTGCCGCCGTGTTGCTTCAGGCCGGTATAGTTCGCCAGGGTGTGGTAAAGAAAATTGTCGTACCAGCCGCCAATATTCAGCACCGGCACCCGCGTCTTTTGATAAATTTCGACCTGGTTCCGGCCCGGCCAATCCGCGGGCTGTTTTAGAAAATCCCCGTAATAGGGCGCGACCCCCTCAAGTTCTGGCATCTCGCTCAAAGGAAGGCGTTTGTACAGGGCCCGTGGGTCCGCGGTAAGGGCTGTCAGGGCCGCCGCCTGGGTGGTCACGTCCTGGCCCTGCTGCTGGCGCCGGTCCAACTCCCGGACAGCCCCCTGGAATACCGCCCAGGTCGTAAAAGTTTCGAGCAGGTACGCCCCCTGCCGGTGGGTGTAAGTCGTGATGGGGCCGTGGGTAGGCGCGATAGCCCGTAAAGACTCCGGTTGCGCGGCGGCGGCTTGCCACTGGACCATCCCCTGGTAGGAAACGCCGGTCATACCGACCTGGCCGCTACACCAGGGCCGGGCGGCAACCCAATCCAGGGTATCCTTCCCATCCGGGCCTTCATTTTCGACCGGGTAAAAGACCCCTTCCGAGGCAAACCGGCCCCGCGTGTCCTGAAAAACGATAGCATAACCAGCAGCAAAAACCTTTTTGAGTTTCAGGTTAAAATCCAGGAACTCCAACCCCTCTTTGCTGTAAGGCTGGCGAATGACCAGGGCCGGGATTGGCTCGTCCGATGGTGGACGGTAGACATCGGTAGCGAGGTGAACGCCATCCCGCATTTTCACCAGGATATTCTTTTCGACAATTATGTCCGGCCCAAGTAAATTTTCCAAATTTTGCATTAGTTTCCTCTATCTTATCCTTTTGATTTATGGTAGAATCCCGTTCCTTCATGTTAGCATTATACAACCAGGCAACCAATCAGAGGAGTCAGGTGGACTAATAAAAAAACCTGGCAGTAAACGGACTCGTTTTGATTTTATTAAGCTTTTATTGACTCAATTTAAACCGGGTGCTAATATTGAATTATTAGCACTCTGCCATAGAGAGTGCTAGAAATCCCCTACAGGAGTCTTTTTCTCAATGCTTAAACCAACCGAAAAGAGTCTATGGCGAAACCGGGCTTTCGTTAACCTCTGGGCCGGTCAGTTAATCTCGCTGGTAGGCTCCCAGGTCACCTTCTTGGCCCTGCCGCTGGTCCTGGTGCTGACCTTACACGGTTCAGCCTGGGAAGTAGGGTTGCTCGGCGCTTTCGGCACTCTCCCGGCCCTGGTGTTCGCCCTGCCGGGTGGGGTCTGGGTGGACCGTTTCGAAAAACGCCGCATCATTATAATCTGCGACCTGGCGCGGGCCTTTTTGCTCTTTTTGATACCTCTTTCGGCCCTGACCGGCTGGTTGAACCTGTCGCTTTTGCTGGCAATCAACTTCGCGGTCGGCATTTTCGACATTCTTTTCTCGATTGCCTATCGCTCGGTTTTACCCGGTCTTTTGAGCCGCCAGGAGTTGGTTGATGCCAACAGCCAGCTCGAAATCAGCCGCTCGGCGGTCCAGATTGCCGGGCCGGGGTTAGCGGGGCTGCTCATCCAGGTACTGACCGCCCCTTTCGCCATCATCGTGGACGCGGTATCCTTTCTTTTTTCAGCCTTCTTTTTCCAACGGTTACCCAAAGTAAAAAAAGAGCCGGAGATTGGTCCGGCCTCAAAACCGTCGTTGTGGGGCGAAATCAAAAAGGGCATCGCGGTTATTCACCGGGATAGCGTGTTGTTCCGGCTGCTCATTTCCAGCCTGATAATGAACTTTTTCAGTCACATCCTTGACGCCACTTTGCTGCTCTATGCCACCCGCGACCTGGGGGTGGCGCCGGGCTGGTTCGGCCTGATTTTCGGAGCGGGGAGCGTCGGGTTTATGATTGGGGCGCTCACGGCCAAACGTGTCAGCCGCCGCTTAAACCTGGGAAAAGCGGCTATCCTGGGGTTGCTGGTGATGGCAACGGGTGATTTTTGCATCGTGCTGGCGGGCGGCGACATGTTTATGATCGTCCTGGCCCTTTTAATCGGGCAGTTTCTTTTCGGTATCGGCGCGACCAATTACAACATCAACCAGTACAGTTTGCGCCAGTCACGCGCACCCGGCGAAATGCTGGGGCGGGTCAACTCGGTCTTTACGTTCGCCTCACAGGGAGCCGCGCCCATCGGGGCGGTGCTGGGCGGTATTCTTGGCACCCTGGTGGGTTTGCGCCTGACGTTGGGAATTGCGGTGGCCGGGGAATTTGCCGCCGGGCTGGTTCTGCTATTCTCGGTAGCGCTGCGGCGGGTAGAGGCTATCTCAGCCGAACCGGAGCCGGGGACCAGCCCTGAGGCCAGCCTGTCGAGCGAGGTATAGGGGTTTTCGATAAGAAGGATAAAAGATAAAAGTTGCAGAGCGGGAAAGATGAGGAGTCGCCCCGGTTGCGGTCGGACGGACTTGCCCCTTATAATGGTTGTGGATATGCGTAGGATAGAAAGGTCAACTCGCCGGGATTTCTTGCGTGGACCGGCTTTTTACCAGGGAGCAATTGTAATTTTTTAGATACCAGGAGTTAAACCAGAGGAGGTTGCGGAGAACCGGGCCACTTTCCAGGGTGTCAGTCAGCCGTGAAAGGGCGGCGGGTGGTCACAGGGGCCGCGTTTATGACTAAAATTATGGTGGTCGAAGACGAGGAAAATATCGCCTCGACCTTAAAATATAATCTCGTTCGCGAAGGTTACGATGTTATGACTACCGGCGATGGTCGCCGGGCCCTTGAGATTTTCAAACAGGAAAAACCGGACCTGGTCATTTTAGACCTGATGCTGCCGGGCATGAACGGCCTGGACCTTTGCCGCCAGATACGCCAGTTCTCGATTGTACCTATCCTGATGTTGACCGCCCGCGAGGAGGAAGTGGATAAAATCCTGGGCCTCGAACTCGGCGCGGACGACTATATGACCAAACCCTTTAACCTGCGCGAGGTGATTGCGCGGGTGCGGGCCATGTTACGGCGCATGGAAATGATTCAGTCCAACACCACCTCGAACATGGTCGCGGAAGAACCGGGCAACGGGGAAGCCAAAAATGGGGCCAACCGGGAGACCCAGAACCAGATTAAGGTGGGCGACCTGCTGATAAATTCCAGCCAGCACACCGTCACCCTGGGCGACCGTTCTATCGCTCTCAAACCGAAAGAATTTGATTTGCTGGCCTTCCTGGCGCGCCATCCCGGCCAGGTACTGACCCGCGAAATGCTGCTCGAACGGGTCTGGGATTACGACTATACCGGCGGTACCCGCACAGTAGACGTACATATCCGCTGGCTGCGTGAGAAGATTGAGCCGGACCCCTCCCGGCCCCGCTACATCCACACCATTTTTGGCGTCGGTTACAAACTCGATATAACCGAGGGCGCGACCCCTTTAACCGTGGCGGTCCCGGCTAAACCGGGCGTCTAGGCGCAAAACAGGGCAGCGTGGCCCCGTTATTCCCAGGGAAACTAAATGGCTTTCAACTCAACCGGCAGGGAAAGCGAAAGCTCGGCCCTCTATTCCTATGTAATTTATGGCTGTGTGGTAGGCTCGCGGGCTTATGGACTGGATATTCCCGGCTCGGACTGGGACAGGCGCGGTTGCTATCCACCTCCCGCCGAACGGCAGTGGTCGCTGAGCGGCGTGCCGGAACAACTGGAAAACCCGGCCAGCGAAGAAGTTTACTGGGAGCTTCAAAAGTTCCTAGTGCTGGCCCTCAAAGCTAACCCCGGCGTACTGGAATGTCTTTATTCACCCCTGGTCGAAAAAGTCACCCCCCTGGCTCAGGAACTGCTCGACATGCGCCAGGTCTTCCTGTCCAAACTTATCTACCAGACTTTCAACGGCTACGCACTCTCTCAGTTTAGAAAGCTCGAACAGGACCAACGGACGCGGGGGGCAATCCGGCCTAAACACGCCATGCACCTGGTCCGCTTGCTGCTGTCGGCGATAACGGCCCTGCGGGAGGGCTATTTGCCGGTGCGAGTGCCGGAAGGCCCGGACCGCGACAATCTGCTGGCAATCCGGCGTGGTGAAATGGCCTGGCCCGCCATCGACCGCTGGCGGTTAGAGCTTCACCGCCAATTAGAAGATGCCTTTAGCAGCACCCGCTTGCCCGACCTGCCCGACTACGGTCGCGCCAACACTTTTCTTATAAAAGCCCGGCGCGCGGCCCTTTGAGTTCTTTGGCTTCAGGTTTTTGATAGAAGGGAAACTGCTTTGTTCGATGACCGCCTGGAAAACGAAATAGACCTCCAACCTTACCCTTTAATCTTTGTCACGGTGAGCGGGGCGCATCTTTACGGCTTCCCGTCGCCAGACTCCGATTACGACCTGCGGGGTCTGCACAGGCTACCCCTGGGAGAAATAATCGGCCTCAAGCAAGGGCGCGAGACCATCGAAACCACGGTAATACGGGACAGCCTGGAAATTGACCTGGTCACGCACGACCTGAAGAAATATTTCCAGATGGTGCTGAAAAGAAACGGCTATGTCCTGGAGCAAATTTACTCGCCCCTGGTCATGCGGACCTCGCCCGCCCACGACCGCCTGAAAGAAATTGCCAGGGATTGTATCACCCGGCGGCACAGCCATCACTATCTCGGTATGGCCTCGAACCAGTGGAAGTTATTTGAAAAAGAAGACCCGCGCCGGGTCAAACCCCTGCTCTATGTCTTCCGAGTGCTGCTGACCGGGATTCACCTGATGCGGAGCGGACGGGTCGAGGCTAATCTTTTAAGCCTGAACAGGGAATTCAAGCTGCCGTACATTGACGACCTGGTCGCCCGCAAACTGGCCGGGCCGGAAAAAGGCACCCTGCTGCCGGACGACTATCCCTTTTTCGAAAAGGAATTTCTGCGACTGATGGCAAAACTCGAAACCGCCGCCGAGAAGACCAAACTCCCAGAAACACCGTCCTCCCAGGCGCGCGAAGACCTTAACGACCTGCTGGTGCAACTGCGCCTTGAAAAAGCTGGCTAAATCAGTTCAGGCGATAAATCTGGACCTCGTCCTGGCTAAACAGGAGCGGCCAGCCCGCCGAGGCCGGGTCGAATCCGCCCAACCGTTTTTCCCGCCAGCCGTAAACCAGGTAACTCAAACGCTCGTCCCGGATTAACCCTTCCCTGAACACCATAGGAGTAGCCGCGTCGAAAAATTGCCGGACCTGCCCCAGTTTGCGCTGAGAGTCGAGCGTTTCGTAGAGGTGGCCGTAAAAGACCGGGCGCAAGACCCGCCCCGGCAGCACATTCCCCAGCACCGGGCCGGTCAGGATAACCTCGCCCGGTTGGGTGTTATGGTTGAGCCAGTTTATGGCGGCTACCTCGCCCTGGCTGAGATAGGGCGAATGAATCGGGTCGTAGAGGTCGTCATGTGGTAGATAGAGCAGCGCCACCGCTATTATCACCAGTCCCAGGCTCGAAAGAGAGAAAAACCAGGTAAGGGCTTTTTCTTTGAGGCGGTCGCCTGCTTTTGGAAAGAGCGTGTAGTACCCCGCTGTCGCCAGGCAGCACAACGGCAGGTGAATCCCCTCCAAAAACCGGCGTGAGAAGCTAAAGGGCAAGGCCAGCAGCACGACCGTAACCAGCAGCCAGGTCGTAGCCACCTGCCAGCACCAGGTTTCGGTCGCTTTCTCCACCACGCCTTCAACGTCCGACCGGCGGCTTAAAATTCTTTCCACCCACCAGCACCCAACCAGCGCTAAAGGGATAAGTAGCCCATAGGCACCAAGCATCGTCGGTAAATCGAGCGAGGGGGTCTGATTCTGGGCCATCCAGCGGTTGAGCAAGGGGTCGCGGGTGGTACCCCACCATGTAAGAAGAGGGCCAGGTGTACCGGATGCCCCGATAAGGACTAGCCCGGCAAAACCGGGCCAGTCCGGTTTTCTAAAAGCGATAACCCGCCGCAGCCAGATTACTCCCAGCACCCCGGCCAGGGTGAAAAGCAGAAAAGGATGGACAAATCCAAGCGCGAATGAGGCCAGCCAGGCTTTCCAGTAAACCTTGAAATTCGACCTTTCCAGGTCCAGCATCGCTTCGGTAATGATAAAAATGAGCAGGGCCGTCGCCACCGGGAAATGCGGATTGACGAAAATAGTCTGGAAAGTATAGCCTTCAGCCACCCAGAAATCGGGCGGGTTTGGCACGACGAGGACCAGCAGCCAGCCCAACCCCGCCGAAAGACAGACCAGCCGGAAGGCGAAACGCTGCCGGGCCGGGTTACTAAAAAGGAGCCGGATAAACCGGAAACTGGTCAGCAAGAGAGCCAGACCCCCGGCCAACCGGGCCAGGTGAAAGATTAAAATATTCGGCAGACTCAACAACCCGGCCAGTTTGCCCAGGAGCAGGTAAAAGAGGTAGGTATAAGCCCCGGTGCCGCCTTGCTCGCCGGTATAAATGAGGTAGAAATGCCAGCTACCCTGCCGCCCTTCTTCCATCTTGGAGAGATAGGTATTGCCGTCGCTGGCGTTTAACAAAAAGCCGCTAAACTCCTGGCCCGGCGGTGCGCTCAGCCAACCCCACACGAAGGGTAGGGTTGCCAGGCCGAGGGTAAGTAAAATCCACCCTACCACCCAGCGTTGTTGGGCGGTAAGGTCAAGCCATTTCTTTTTTTCGATTGAGGTGGAAATTATCACTTGCTTTATTCCGGTGGGTACGAGTGAACCAAGATTCCTTGATCCCATACCCCAATGACCGTGATATTGTCCAACGGACCGGAGATTCCTCGCTGCGCTCGGAATGACAACGATAGTGTCTTTATTCGTACTTTGTATAACCGGTTCCAATAAGTTTAACGTTCAACGTTGTTTCGTTGTCTCATCATCCCCGCCTATTTCGGCACCAGCAGCCAGGCGTAATCCTGGCCGTCCTGCCCCTGCAAGGTTTCCAGGAGGCGATAATGATCCCGGACAGCTTCCTCGAAACCGGGCGGCCAGGGCGTGGACGGTACATACCCGACCGTCGCATTCAGCTTCAAGACATCGTAGCCCATCAGCATAACCTTGAACTTTTGCCCGGCGACATCCCGGACCAGGGCCTGACCGTCGCGGACCCCGGCATTGGACAACTGGCGAAAAAGAAAATGGTCGAAGACCTGGTCGAAATGGCCCGAAGCCATGGCCGGGCCGCTTAACTCGGCAAAGAGCGGTGTCCCTGCGGGATACCCGGCCAGGACACGTACGGCCTCATTATAAGCCGGGCCAAGGTTAGCCTGCCGGTCCGACTGGAAATTTAAGGTGACCGCCAGGACCAGCAGAATCAAGATTTGCAGGCCGAGCATAACTTTTGGCAAAAGGTGCCGGACGTTTACGGGGGAAGTGGGCGAGAGGGCCAGCCCGGCCATTATGCCCAGGAACGCAAAGAACTCAAAGAAATAATAGTCGGCGGCCCCGGCTTTACCGACCGTGAGCGATACCAGGAAAGCGCACCCGCCCCAGATGACCAGAAAGCGGCGCGGCCCACCCTGCCGAAAGTAAGAAATTCCCTGCCAGACAGACAGCCCAATAAGCGGCCCGTAGAGCAGCAGCGACAGGGCCCATGTCGTAACCAGTTGGCCGGGCGAAAACGGGGTAAACCGCTCCATGGTTACGAAGAAAAGATAGTTGCCACCCGTCGCAAGGTTTAGCCCGGCCAGTCCGAGCCCGATACCGGCCCCCAATAGCCCGGCAAAAATAACGGCCTGTTTGAACCGGCGCGATACCAGAAGATAGAGCACTACAGCGGCAGCAGCGGCCAGAAGCGACTGCTTGGTGAAAAAAGCCAGGTAGAAGAAGGGTAGCGACCACAGGTAGACCAGGCTTTGGGACCGCAAAACTTCGACCCGGCAGAAAAGATAGACCCCAGCCAGGACAAAAGCCAACCCCAGCGCGTCCACCCGGCCCGCATCACCCCAGTAGATGACCGGGTGAAAACAGAAAAATAATATCCCGGCAGCCAGCGCGACCGGGCGCGGCGTCTTAAACAGGCGGGTCGTAGCGTAGACCAGGGCCACTGAACTCAACAGCCCAATCAGCGTCAGGGCCCGGACCGCGTAGACCGAAACATCAAATTCAGGCCGGGTGTTCAGACCGGGCAAAGCATGTAAAAGCCGGTCGAACAAGGCCCCCAGGTAGGGAAAGACGGGCGGATAAGCCAGGTCGGTCGTATCGTAGAAGGCGGTGTTAAAGGAATAGGTGTCGCCGAGGGCGGGATGGTCGAGTAAACGGTGAATCCCGCTCAAGACCAACCCTTCGCTGTAGTCGAGTTGGAGCGGGTTGAGGGCTTTCAGGATTAAATGGCCCAGGTTGACCAGGCCGATTACCAGGACGGCCACGCAAAAGAGACCGGGCCAGCCGGTGAAATATTTTATAACTGCCCTGAAATTCCGGGCCGGGCCGCTGGGGCCGGGTAAAGCCGCCTGGGTGGAGTCCTGTTTTAGCATCGCCTGTTTAATCAATAAATAGTTTCCGGTTTGGGCCTGAATTATAGCACCATTGCCCGGCCCTCGTTTGGTCACAGTAAAAGAACAGGGCACCTGCCACCTCGTGCAAGTGCCCTGTCTTTTCAGTTAAAGGGCCGGATTAACCCCCTTCCGGTCCGCTGCCCCGGCGGCTAGCTACCGGCTCGGCGGGTACCGCTGCCGTAGCGCCGTTAGCCGCGACGACTTTCGGGCGGCGGGTCAGGGCAAACCCCGCCAAAGCCAGCCCCAGCACACCCACTACAATCCCGACAATACCGAAAATCGTGGCAGTGCTGGCCGAATCTTTAGCCGATTGAGCCGCCTGTTGGGCCTCAGCCAGGCCACCGGCAGTATCGGAACCGGAGGCGGGTATCATAAGCGGGTCGGAGACCGAGTTAAAGCCGTCCCTGGCGGAAACTACCTTCTGGTCGATGGTGTCACCGTTGATATTGCCGGTAAAGTGGAAAGTATACTCGCCCGCCTTGGACGGAAAGAAATAGCCGTCGTACTTACCATCGGCCCGGAAACGGGGGGCCAATGTCACCGGTACGGTTGAACTGCCGTAGGTCACTTCCGCCTTGATTGTCTTATCCGCACCTGTCACCGGATTTTTGAGGGTGCCATCGGCGTTGTTCTCGCAGGGGCCGAGGCAAACCGTCAGGTCAATTCCGTTGCGCTGCCCGGAAAAGGCCGGTTCGGTCAGGAACCCGAAGATAATCTGGTATTTACCGCCCACCAGGTCTTTACGACCATGGGCCGAAGCCTGGCCGGGGGTCAGGGCCACCAGCAAACCGAAAACCACCAAGGCCGCCAGGACAGAGCCGGTTGCACGTTTAATAAAGCTCGTTCGCATAATAATTTATCCTCTAACTTCTTCAATTAAAGCTGAATATTCCAAAAATCACAGGTGTAAGCCGGACCAAACAGGAACGGCCAATCCAAGGGGAGCCCTGGCCTTGTAATAAGGCCGGGCGGCCCTTATTTTCGGTAAGTTAGAGGGTAGGGGGTTGGAGCGGGACCGCCAGGTAAGGAGCAGTCGGATGGGGCCAGGCCCCTGAAATCTCGCGACCCAGGCGAGGTAAATAAAAGTTGGGGACAGCGATAGGATTGGCCTGACCGCGTACCGTCAGGTCTTGCCAGAAGTTAGCAGCCGAGTCCGCGCCGTTAACCGTCACATTCCAGGCGGGGTTTATCCCGGTCGGGACGACCTGACCGGTATCTTCTTCGGTCACACCGGGCGGTAAAATGGGGTTAGCGTGATGGAGATGGTTGGCGTCGGAGCCATCGTGCAGGTGGATAAGACCGCCGAACATCTGCATGTGGACCAAGGCGATTTCGCGGTCGTCGCCGGTCGCCAGGCTGGTCTCAAAACCGGGCGGAGTTGCCAGCATGATAGTCGCACCGAGCGACAGGTTCAGGATTGCCAGGGGCAACACCAAACCGACCGCCAGGCGCAAAGCGCGCAAGGCCAGCTTTTTCAGTTCTATGAGTAATAGAACAAAATCCATTCGCAAAAAATATGTACCCAACAAAAAAACAAACCGATACTTATATAAACGGGTCTTGGCCCTATTTTAGCACAACCAAACTTTATTACCACTAAAAGTTGGTAAGAAACATACTTGCAAAGTGTTTAGTGTTTGGTTTTCAGTGTTTAGTTATTTCACATCGCAAGGGCGCGAGCGTAATCAAGAAATTTCTTTCCTCGCATCAGGCGTTATACGGGTGCCAGTGGCGAATAGAACAGTCTTATCTGTATCAGGAATTTGTGTTTAGCTTTTCTTGCTCTTGCGTTTGGGCCGGTTCTCGTCAAAACTCATGGCTATCCAGGCCAATACCAGGTCCAGGTCGTCCTGGTCATGAACTTTGACGGCCACCCAGCCTTTATGCCCGATATACTTGGGGACTTCTACGTTGGGCAGGGTAAGGGCATACTCACGTTCACCAAAAGGCAGGCGCACGTTTACATTGAGCCAGTCGTCACTTTCGCTGGCGTAGAGAAATAGCTGGCCTTTGCGGGGTCGGAAAGCCCTGGTACCATAGGGGAAATATTCCTCGACATCGTCATACTTATGGGCGGCCTGGCGCACCGCTTCGAGCATTTCGAGGACACGAGAGTTTTCACCGGGCAGCGCATCGGCAGGACCCCGGAAAGGCTTCGACATGGCGTAACTCTGGTGTAGCATGGGCACTACCTGGGCCAATTCACCGGGCGTTTTGACTGTAGCCAGGAGCCAACTCCGCTGCTCCATACCCTTATTCTTCTCAATAAAAGGCAGGCTCAGGGCCGCTTCTTTTTCCCGGGCCGGCACCTTGAAAAGCAATTCCAGGCAGTCTTTTTTCGGATAAAGGAAAAGGAAATTATTGCCTTTTAGCTCCCGCGAGAAAGTACAGGTTCCCCAGTGAGTATTTTCCTCGGCTTCCGGTAATCCCAGGACTGCCTGGCGAGCCTGCTCAAAAAGTTCCTCAACTTCCGGCGTGACATTAAGCATGAATAACGGCCCCTTTCGACTTGATTTGAACGGTTAATAAAATAATCGTACCGCAACCTGCGAGTAATTTCAACACTAACGTTCTAATTGCCTGGCGAGATAAGATAAAAATACCGGGAATAGTCAATATTACTTAGCCGGTAAATTTCGAAGCTACTAAATAAAATCCCAAAGATAAGTAATTCCAACCGTAACAATTCCCGGCCCAATTGCATTCTAAATAACGCCGGGAAAAGTCGGCTTATCGGTTATTTGTGAAGGGAATATAAATTGAATGACGGGCTTCTTACATTCCTACAAAGAAAGCTTTTAGCAGAGGAAACAGTAAAATGATTGGTAGCAGAACGAGGTTTTTAAGTTTGTGGTTAGTAATGCTGGCCTTCTTGGGGCTGGGCACCGGGATGCTGGCTCCTGCCGGGGCTTCCGCCGCCGGGGAAACCCAATACTTCCAGGAGACCGGGCACAGCGTCAGCGGGTCTTTTCTGCAATACTGGCGCAATAATGGCGGACTCGACATTTACGGCTACCCGATTTCGGACCCGCAACAAGAGGTTGACCCTGAAACGGGTAAATCCTTCCTGACCCAGTGGTTCGAACGGGCCCGCTTTGAACTCCACCCCGAAAACGCCGGGACCAGGTACGAAGTTTTGCTGGGACTGCTGGGTAAGCAGTTGGTTGCAACCCGGCAAGACCTCTCCGCCTTTGAGGAAGCGCAACCTTCCGGCCAGTCAGGGAATGTCTATTTTCCAGAAACCAAACACAACCTGGGCGGCACGTTTAAGGCTTACTGGGAAAATCACGGTGGGTTGGCCCAGTTCGGCTACCCGTTGAGCGAGGAATTCCAGGAACTAAACCCGGAAGACGGCAAGACTTACACCGTCCAGTATTTCGAGCGCAACCGCTTCGAACAGCACCCTGAATTCGCCGGGACCAGGTACGAGGTCGAGCTTGGTCTATTGGGCAAACAGTTCTGGGGGCCGCTGGCTTTCCAGGCCCAGCAGACCGGGCAGCGCTTTACCGTCAGCGTGGCGACCGACCACCAGGACAACGTCTATGTAGTAAACGCCGACATCCGCCACGTCTTCAAATATGACTCGTCCCTGCGCTACCTGGCCGATTGGGGCAGTTGGGGTGACAATCCCGGCCAGTTCCAGGACCCACGCGGTATTGCCGTGGATAGCCAGGGGAACGTTTTCGTGGCCGACCGTTTCATGATAACCAGGTTCGACTCTAAAGGGCAGGTCATAAACCGGTGGGGCACCAAGGGTGACGGTGACGGGCAATTCGCGGCTATTCGCAGTATTGCGGTAGACGGCCAGGGTAACCTTTTCGTGGCCGATCCCGGCAACCTGCGGATTACGAAGTTCGATAACAACGGCAAGTTCCTGCTCAAATGGGGCAGCGAAGGAACCGGTGACGGCCAATTCCTCAAAGGCGATAAAAGGCTGCACTTAGGCGGTCCTGCCGACCTGGCGGTGGACGGGCAGGGCAACGTCTATGTTACCAACGATGCCAGCGACGAAAGGGCCAGCACCATCCAGAAATTTGATAATAACGGCAAATTCCTGATCAAATGGAGCATTGGTATCCCGACCGCGCTCGGAGCCGACAAAGAGGGCAACATCTACCTGGGCGGCATCGGGCCAACCGGCAATACCTTTACCAAATACGACCCCAGCGGTCATGTTATTTACGAGGCAGGCAAGCAGATGTTCGGCCTGGCCGGGATTTCGGGTATCGCCACCGACTCGCAGGGCAATGTCTTGATTGCCAGTTCCGGCTATCTCAATAGCGCGGTCCAGAAATACCGCCAGCGTTAAACACCTGTGTTGCACGCCCGCGTTATGCCCGAAAATAAAAGGGGTGGGGCCGAAAACCTCACCCTTTTTATTTCCCAAAAACTAGGAGTTTACCTTTAGTAAAACTTTGATATTGCCTTTGCCAAACGCGGCATCAAAAGCGGAAAGACCGTCTTTGAGGGAAAATTCCGCCGAGATTAACGGTTCGACATCAATCAGGCGGCGTTCCAGCAGGCGCAAGGCCGGGGCGAATGGCCCGCAGCGCGACCCGACCACGTTGATTTCGTCCACAACGTACATGCTCAGGGGGACGGACGGAGTACCGTGATAGGTGCTTTTCAGGACGAGAGTGCCTCTGGGTCGGACCAGGCTGCGGGCAGTCTCCAGCCCTTCGCCATTCCCGGTACACTCCACCACCACGTCATAGCCCATCTCGCCGGGTGCAAGCTCCAAGCCCTGGTGAAAGGTGACACCTTGCCGCTCGACCAGGGCCGCTTTTTCGGGATGGCGGCCCAATAACCCCACTTCCGCCCCGGTCAGACGCAAGACCTGGCTGATTAAAAGACCCATTTTGCCGTCACCGACGACCAGAGTGCGGTCGGTAGGGCGGATATGAATTTGTTCCAAAATTTCGAGGGAAGCGGCCAGCGGTTCGGTAAAGACAGCCTGTTCGTCCGGCACAGAGGCCGGGACTTCTACCAGGTTCACCACCGGGAGCCGCAAATAGTCGGCAAAAGCGCCGTCCAGGCCACCGATGCCGAGGGTGGTCCGGTTGGGACAGTGGGTCGGACGGTTGGCCCGGCAGGTCGGGCAGTGGCCGCAGGCGGCATTTATCTCGCCCACGACCCGTTTGCCCAGCCAATCTTTATCTTCGGGGGAGGCCACTTCCCGGACCGTGCCGACAAATTCGTGGCCGAGGACGCCGTGAAAATCGAGGTAACCCCGCGTGATTTCCAGGTCGGTATTGCAAATCCCGGCCCGCCGCACCTCGATAAGGGCTTCGCCTGGCTGAATCCGAGGAGCCGGGCGCTGTTCTTCCACCTTTAAGTTGCCATCAAAAACTAATGCTCTCACTTTATCCTTTTCTTCTAGTCTACCGATAAGGCTACAAATTTTTAAATCTATCTTATGTGTTGAGGAAAATTCTGCTAAACCGGCGCTATTTCAGTTCTTTTAAAAAGGTTTCGAGGGCCTGGTTGAAAAAGACCGGGTTTTCCAGGTTCGAGAGGTGCCCGGCGCGCGGTACTACCGAAAGTTGCCAGTCGGGAATAGCCTGGGCCATCTGGCGGGCGCTTTCGACCGGAATAAGTTGATCGTCCTTGCCGTGAATGACCAGGGTCGGGACCGCGATTTCGGCCAGGAGAGGCGTCGAATCGGGCCGGTGGGCCAGCGCCCCGGTGGCGGCAATGGTACCTGCCGGGTCGTTCAGGTAGATGGTCCGGGAGAGGTCGGCCACCAGGTCCTCGCGCTGGACATAATTTTCCGCCGAAAGAAGTTTGGGCAGGTTGGCTTCGACCGCCGCTTCCATGCCCCGTTCTCGCAAATCTTCTATCAACTTAAAACGGTTCTGGCGGGCCTGTTCGGTATCCGGTTCGCTGCGGGTATCGCACAACACCAGCGCCCGCACCAGTTGGGCGTACTTGCGGTAAAAGGCAAAGGCGATATAACCGCCCATCGAGAGCCCGATAAAGACCACCTTTTCCCGGTCCAGGCCGAGCTTTTGGAGGAAAGCCGCCAGGTCGTCGGCGTATTCCTCGACGGTGGCGTAACGGTCCAGGGGTGCGCCTTTGCTCTGGCCGAAACCGCGCAAATCGGGTGCCAGCACCCGGTAGTTGTAGCGCAACACTTCTATTTGCGGGTTCCACATCAACGCCGCCAGGGGAAAAGCGTGGGCCAGCAACACAACCGGACCGCTCCCTTCGTCGCGGTAGGCCATCCGAAAACCGTTTATCTCGACATGATGCATACTTACTCCCGGCCCCTCTCCGCACGAATTTTTCAAAAGGACTATAATTAGCAGTACTACACTATCTATACATAGTAACACATTAAAAAGCGCCCGGCAGCCAATTTTCCCTGCATATATAAAAACGGCGGCGGGTTGGAAAAGAGAAATTTTATGGCAGAAAATAAAACCGGGCTGGAACGTTATATCCGGCAAACTATTTTCAGGGGGGTCGGCACGGAAGGACAGCGTAAACTGCTGGCAGCGCGGGCGCTAATTGTGGGTTGTGGTGCGCTTGGTACGGCTATCGCGAACCTGTTGGGTCGGGCCGGGGTTGGGCACGTAACAATTATAGACCGCGACTTTATCGAGTTGAACAACCTGCAACGCCAGACCCTCTACGACGAAGAAGATTTCCATCAAAATTTGCCCAAAGCGGTAGCCGCCGCCAACAAACTGCGCCTGATTAACTCGGAAATCGAGGTCGAGGGTCTTGTCGAAGACCTGAACTACGAAAATATCGAGCGCCTTGTCGGGGCTGCCGACATCGTACTGGACGGCACCGACAATTTCGAAACGCGCTATCTGCTCAACGACGCCTGCGTGAAACTGGGCAAGCCCTGGATTTACAGCGGGGTTATCGCGGCCTACGGCATCACCAGCACGATTCTACCCGGCGATACTCCCTGCTTTCGCTGCCTGTTCCCCGACCCACCACCGCCCGGCACGACCCCGACCTGCGATACCGCCGGAATTGTCGGGCCGATTGTCGGGATGATGGGGGCCTTTGCCGCCGGGGAAGCCATCAAGTATTTGACCGGCCAGGGAAAGCTTAACCGGGGGCTGACCTCTATTGACCTGTGGCAGTTGACGTTCGACCGCCTTCCGGTAGAAGACCGCCAGCCAGACTGCCCTTGCTGCGGGCAGCGTGACTTTGAATTCCTGGAAGCGGCGGGCGAACGGGGCAGCCGGGTCGCCTCGCTGTGTGGTCGGAACGCCATCCAGGTGACTATCCGCCCGACCCCAAGTTTGGACTTGCCGGAATTTGCCGGGCGACTCGTGGCTGCCGGGGCCGAGGATATGCTCGAAAACGAATTTTTGCTCCGCTACAGGCTGGATGGCTACGAATGGACCCTGTTCCCCGACGCCCGCGCTATCATCAAGGGTACCGACGACCCGAACGTAGCGAAAACGCTTTACGCCCGTTATATCGGAGTTTAAACGTAAAGAAACCTTTGCGATTTTTTGCCAACTTTATAAAAAGTTAGTGTTAAAATTCGTTGAACGTAGGGCGACCAATGTAGCAACGATTAACACCGGAAAACTGTAGAAGGTTAGTTTTTTCTCAGGCGGCGTTCTGCGTTTTTGTTTGAACTTGCGTCCCATTTTTACGTGCTACGAGTGATTATTTATCAGGAACAGGGAGCCGCGCTCGATGACTTTCAAAGGTCTTATTAAAACAATTATTGCCCTGGTTATAATCGGGGCTGCCGTCGCTATCGGCTGGGCGGTTGCTACCGCTACGAATCCTTACAATACCAGCGCGGCCACGTCTGCTCCGGCAGCCGCCCAGGCCAACCAGGGCCAGGGGGCGGCCCGACCCACCCCTATACCAACCTTTACGCCTTCGACAAACAACGGCACTGGTGCCAGCACTACGCCTGGCGTGGGCGGACAGGCCCAGGGTAATACCGGCGCTTCCGGGACTGGTACAGGTGGGCAGGGCGGGTTTCAACGCACCGCCCCGGTAACCGGCACCATTTCGTCTTACGACACCAGCAACAAAATTTTGACCGTAAAGGACGCTTCGGGCAAGGACCAGCAGTTCGACGCCAGCAATGCCCGCGTGACCAAGACCGAAAAGCTGGCTTCCGCCGACTTCAGCAGCGCCCTGGGGAATAACGCGATTGTTCTCCTGACCGGCACCAAAGGTAGTGACGGCACCTATACCGCCACCAACCTGATGGTGGTGGATGTGACCGCCTTTGGTGGTGGGAATGCCGGGACCGGCGGTTTTGGTGGCCGGGCCGGGGCTAATGGCACTCCTGGCGCGAGCGGTAGGGGGGCTAATGGCACTCCCGCAGCGGGCGGCACCGGTACGAACCGGGGCAACGCGGGCGGCTTTGGTGGAGCAGGTGGTTTTGGTGGGGCCAATGGTGGGGTAATCATCCGGCAGGCCACTTTGCAGGGTAACAAACTCACCGGCACTGACGCGACCGGCCAGGCCATTACCGCTACCCTCAGCGACAGCACCGTGTTAGAAAAACAGGCGGCAGGCACTGCGGACGACCTGAAAGCAGGGGCGAATGTCTCGATTGTATCGCGGCCCGCTACCACCGACGCGCCACCCCAGGCAATCACTATCACGCTCAGCTAGGATTTTCTTAGGAACAAAAAGGCGCATCTCCTTTCGCGGGAAATGCGCCTTTTTCTTGAATTACTTAGACTGCAACTTTCAGCTTACTAATTATTTCTTTTGCTTTAATTAAAGTCTCGTTTAGCGCTTCATCAATATTGCCGTCATAATCAGCATCATAATCAGCACTTTCACGATGATGTTTTATTCTTCGTAAAGTAACCCCTATTTTGATACGATATTGGTTTGAACCCTGCCTAGTAAATTGTCTAATTACTCTTACATGGCTACTTCCCAGATTTTGTTCTTCCTCGTTACTATCTTGTTGGCTTCGACTGCCTCTAGGTTTTGGCTTTTGAACTACAAAGCCATCCCTTCTAACAACAAACTCCTCTGCTTTCTTGAAAGCAGCATAATAAGCACGACTAATTGCGGCTCTAGATGTCGCCTCTTTATTAGGCGTTTCATTCGGTGTTTTTGAAAGCTCTTCTGCTAGACTAAGATAATTTATCCAATCGAAACTCATCTATACACCAAATCAATTGAAAGTTTATCATTTGCGCGGTGGAAATTATTTAGCCACCATTCGTCATCTATCTTATCTAATTCTTTGATAGCCTCGGTTGCCTTTAATCCAGTTAAAATCGTTAAAATAAGGTAATCTTCGTACCCAGTTTCCGTATCGGAATGTAACTTTAGGGTTAATGGGTCAAACCTAAAGTGGTTTCTTATCACGGAATAACTTTCAATAATTAAATCTAGGAGTTCTGTATTTTGTTTTAGGTAATCAATAACCCTTTCTTTTTCTTTATAAGAAAAGTTCAATTTGTCTATTACAGAAAGCTTTCGGTGTATTGTATAGGTAATCGATGTTGTCTCGTTTCTCAAATCCTGAAGTACTATATTAGATTCTCTTCCTGTTAAAATTGCTGCATCACTAATCAAAGTGTCAAGATTTCTTAATAATTCAACCCCTCTATGGTTCTTAAAATTATTTGGATTGAACAGAGTCCTACCTTCCGAAACTGTGGCTTCATTTGTGAGTTTTGGAGAATCCAAAAGGAAATAGCTATTTCGCTCCAAAGTTTAACCTTCCTTTATCCCAAATGTTCTTTTTAAATCTTCTTTAAGGGAATGTTCAAATCCAAACTCGATTCGGTCATGGGCAAGCTCTAACCAGTTCAATATTTCTTCAGACTTAAGACCTTCAAGGTTCTGAGTTGCATACACAAGATCAAGCCTTAACTTTGTCTTGTCAGGACCATTTTCTACAGTTGTTAACTGTATTTGAAGTTGATTTTGCCCTTCATCATAATTAAATTGTGAACCTAATAAGAAAGGTCCATAATTTTCTGGAAATCCTTGGGGGAAATGAGGCCTGAAGTCAAAATTTTTTTCAAGAGAAATATTTATTCCTTCAAACTCAAAGTCATTAATATATCTCAAAGAGACGGTCTTAAAAGTTTTAGCTTCAGTAACATTTAGATAAGCTTGTAAACCCTTACTAATCAAATCCTTAAAAGTAATCCAAGAAGGATAGGGTTTTAACACATTTATTGCCAGGAAATAAGGTCCAACTTGGAATAAAGCCGTTTCTTCCTCATTATAAAATTGAACTCTATCCGCAACGGGTATAAGTTGTGGGTTAGATTGATTCCCTACAACTTGGATTTCAAAACCTATTTTGTTGGCTTGCTTCTTTTTAGTAAATCCTTCGTCTTTTAGTTGATTAAAAACAAGACCGGGCATTGTAGCATCCCAATCAGTGTCTTGCTCAAAATTAAATTGACAGAAGGCTTCAATTAAAGGAGGATTTGCATATTGTTCACCCATTGGGGAATTGTATCCTTTTCTTGGGTTGCTCAGATATTCACGAATGGCATCGGATAATTATCCTGAATTGATTATAGCTTGGAAATTTCATGGTGTAAAGAGTCATAGTGAAAAGAATTTTAAAAGGTTAATAAAATTCTTTACCTCTTTAAATTCTAAATCAAAGGTTGTTTTCTTAATACTTCTTTAAATAAAGTACGTTGACCCATTTTAATTGGGACTGAAGATTTGCCCAAAATAAAGTATTTATATAAATAAAGAAAAGCGAAGATAAAAATATCCTCGCTAAACATTAATAGAAGAATTTAATCGCCCAGGCTGACAAAGCGCAAATTCTCGACGCCGTCAATCTTGCTTAGCTCTTCCATAATCGCCTGGTTCACCGGCTCGTCAATCGCCAGAATCATGACCGCCTCACCGGCTCTCTCGCGCCGGCCGACTTCCATGCGGGCAATATTGATGCCGTAGCTACCCAGGGCCGTACCGACCCGACCAATCATACCGGGGCGGTCAATGTGGCGGCTGACCAGCATGTAACCGCTCGGCTCCACGTCTACCATCAGGCCGTTGAGACTGACGATACGCGGCTGGCCGTTGATAACCGTACCATCGAAGACACGCAGACCCAGCGGTTGTAAGGCCTGGTCACCGTTGCTGGCGGAGCCACCGGTCTGGACCCGCAGCGAGATAGTCAGCCCGGTGAACGGACCGGATTCGGTGGTGGTCTTTTCGACGACTTCGAGACCGTTCCGGGCGGCCATTGAGCGGGCATTTACCAGGTTGACCGGCCCATCGAGGCCGGGCTGGTTTTCCAAAAGACCCTGCTGAGCGGCCATGCTGATAAGGCGGGCGTGGTCGGGCAACACGTTGCCAAGGGTCCAGATTTCAACATTGCTGATAGGACCATCCGAAAGCGAGGTCGCCAGGCGGCCCAATTTGGTCGCCAGGTTGAGGTAAGGCTTGAGTTCGGCCAGGGCCTCGCTGCTAAGACCCGGCAGGTTGACCGCGTTCGGCACCAGTTCACCGTTGAGGGCGGCCACGACCGACTCGGCGGCGTCAATAGCCACTTTGACCTGGGCTTCCTCGGTGCTGGCGCCCAGGTGTGGTGCCGCTACCACGTTTTCCAGTTTCACCAGGGGACTTTCGGGGTCAACCGGCTCTTTTTCGAAAACATCGAGACCCGCCGCTGCGACCTTGCCGCTTTTCAGGGCTTCGTAAAGGGCGTCCTCGTCAATAATACCGCCGCGGGCCGCGTTGATAATGCGGACGCCCGGCTTCATCTTCTCGAAGGCGGCTGTCCCGATCATATGGAAGGTTTCGGGTAAGAGCGGCGAGTGGACCGAAATGAAGTCGGCCCGGCGATAAACCTCGTCGAGAGAGGTCAGGATAATCCCCTGCTTCTCAGCGTAGGCGGGCTGGACGAAGGGGTCGTAGGCAACCGGGGTCATGCCAAAAGCAGCGGCCCGTTTCGCCAGTTCGGTCCCGATGCGGCCCAGGCCGATGATACCGAGGGTCTTACCGGCCAGTTCCACCCCCATGAACTGCTTGCGGTCCCAGCGCCCGGCTTTCATACTGATGTTGGCCTGACCGAGCTTGCGGGCGGTTGCCAGGAGCAGGGTAAAAGCCTGTTCACAGGCGGCAATCGTGTTACCGGTGGGAGTGTTGACCACGATGATACCGCGTTCGGTCGCCGCCGGGACATCCACGTTATCCACGCCGACCCCGGCCCTGGCAACCACTTTCAGGTTGGTCGCAGCCCGGATTACTTCCGCCGTAACTTTGGTCTCACTGCGGACAATCAAACCATCATAAGCGGCCACAATCTTTAAGAGTTCGTCTTTGGGAAGCCCGGTCTTAACATCCACCTGGAGGTCAATGTTCGCCCCGGCCTCGCGCAGGCGTTCCAACCCTTCTTTTGCTATAGGGTCGCTTACCAAAACCTTAAACATTTATCTTTCCTCGTTGAACGTTGAACGTTAGATGTCGTCCATCACCCGTTGAACGTTATTATCCAAAAATATTCTGGTATCCCCAAACTGGTTAATTTGTCTCTGAATTAAGAGTCTTCTTTCACGTTCAACGTCTTAAAAACCCCTGGGGGCACGTTTCCCGCTTCAATCATTGTGATAAATTATACTTGTATAAAGCGGAAAGAGTCAATTTGGCACAATTGCCTAAAAATGGGGATATGTTGATAAAAAGAGGTCCGCCAATCATTTAGTGTATAATGCGGGCAATCGTTATTGAGCTACAGGAGGCACACCCACATGGCACAAACCGCAGGTGAAAAATTGGCGGATACACCCAAACCGGACGAAAAACTGCAAGGACGCCTGGTCTTGATTGACGGCTTCGGCATCATTTTCCGGGCTTATCACGCGATAAAATCGGGGCTGGCAACCAGCAAAGGCGAGCTAACCAACGCCACTTTCGGGTTTACCTCGATGCTCCTGGAAGTGCTGCGCCGTGATACCCCCGACTATATCGTGCTGGCCTTCGAGGGCGGCCACACCTTCCGCCACGAAGAATTTGTCGAATATAAGGCCAATCGCGCCGAAATGCCGGACGACCTGGCGAACCAGATCGGGCGTATCCGCGAGGTGGTAGAGGCTCTCGGCATCACCATCTACGAACAGGCCGGGTTTGAGGCCGATGATGTTATCGGGACACTGGCCCGCCAGGCCAACGAACGCGGCCTGGAAGCCCTCATTGTAACCGGCGATAACGACTTACTCCAACTGGTCAATGACCAGACCCGCGCCGTCCTGCCGGGAGCGGGGCCGCGCGCCCGCTTCAGCGATGCCCGCTATTATGACGTGCAGGGCGTAATTGACCGCTACGGCTTTGGTCCTGAATTTGTGCCGGATTACAAGGCGATTGTGGGCGATAAAAGCGACAATATTCCCAACGTGCCGGGCCTGGGCGAAAAGACCGCCACCGACCTGATTACAACCTATGGTAAGGTCGAGAATATCCTCGAACATCTCGACGACCTCAAACCGAAAGTAGCCGAAGCCCTGAGAAGCCACCTTGACCAGGTGCACCAGAGCAAACGCATCGCCACGATTGTGACCGAAGTGCCGGTCCAACTCGATATTGCCACAGCCAAAGCGGGCCAGGCCAACCGCGAGAAGTTGATTGAGCTTTTCCGCGAACTGGAATTTAATACGCTGGTCCCCAAAATCAATAACCTCAAACTCGGCCAGTCTTCGAGCGCGGGATCTCCCGCCGAGTCGGCCCCGGGCACGCCTTCCGCACCGCCCGCGCCTGCCGCCAAAGGAAAAGCCGAAAACGCCGCCCAGGTCCAACCCTGGAAACCGGGCCAACGCGGTCAGATGTCGATGTTTGACCTGGACCGGCCAGCCGACAGTCCCGCTGATAGCGAATCTATCGGGCCGGAAGCGCTTGTTACTGCCTCCGCCGCTAAAAACAGCCTGGTTATTCCCCAAATGCCCGCGCCGGTACTGCCGGATAACGTGAAGTACCTGGCCGTCCGCACCCGCCCCGACCTCGACCGGATGATTGGCCGGATAAAGGAGACGGGCCGGTTTGCCTTCGATACCGAAACAACCGCCCTGGATACCATCCGGGCCGAACTGGTCGGCGTGTCCATTTCCCCGGCCCCCGGCGAAGCCTACTATATCCCGGTCGCCCACCGCTTGCCGGTGACGGGCAATCTCGCCAGCGTCACCGAATTAGCGCCCGACCAACTTGACTGGAACGAGGCCCGCGAAGCCCTGGAAGCGGTCTTTTACGACCAGAAAATCTTTAAGGCAGCTCACCACGCCAAGTACGACCTGGAAATCTTGCACCGGGCCGGGTTAAACCTGTTTAAGATTAACGTCGATTTCGACGTGATGATTGCGGCCCAACTGGTCGGCATGCTCAAGGCGGGGCTGAAAGACCTGGCTTTTAACCGGCTCGGCGAAGAAATGACCCATATCGAGGCCCTTATCGGGACCGGGAAGAAGCAAATCACGATTGACCTGGCTCCGGTCGAAAACGTGGTAGCGTACGCCGGGGCCGACGCCGACATGACCCTGCGCCTGGTGGACGACCTCGCACCCCAACTGGAGCGAGACGGTCTGGCCCAACTTTTCGTGGAAGTCGAAATGCCACTCGTGCCGGTCCTGGCAACCATGGAATTATGCGGTATCACGGTGGACGTACCGAGCCTTCAGTCGATTTCGACCGGGCTTTTCAAAAAAATGGAGCAGCTCGAAAAAGAGATTTACGAGTCGGTCGGTTACAAGTTCAATATCAACTCGCCGGACCAGTTGGGCGAAGCTCTCTTTGGCAAACTTGGTCTGCCGGGCGGCAAAAAGACCTCGACCGGCAAATATTCGACCACCAAAGAAATCCTGGAAGGTCTGCGCGACCAGGACCCGGCAGTCGGCAAAATCCTCGATTTCCGCCACTTTGGCAAGCTCAAATCAACCTATGTGGATGCCCTGCCGCTCCTGATTAACCCGGAGACAGGCCGGATACACACCTCCTTCCACCAGATTGGGTCAGCTACCGGGCGTATTTCGAGCAGCGACCCGAACCTGCAAAATATTCCGATTCGCACCGACGCCGGCAGTGAAATCCGGCGGGCCTTTGTAGCCGACAATTTCTCGGACCACCGCTTCTGGAAAAACGAGGAAAGCGTTCTGTTCGCCGCCGACTACTCCCAAATCGAGTTGCGTATCCTAGCACACCTGACCCAGGACCCGCGCCTGGTGGATGCCTTCCAGAACGACAAGGATATTCACGCCGCGACAGCCTCGGATGTCTTCGGAGTAGCCGAAAATGAGGTAACCCCCGATATGCGCCGCCTGGCAAAGACGGTCAACTTCGGGATTATCTACGGCCTGAGCGCCTTTGGTCTAGCCCAGCGCACCGGCTTTTCGGTCAAAGAGGCCGGGACTTTTATCAAGGACTACAACGAACGCTATCCGTCTATCAAGGCTTATCTCGACCAGACGCCCGACCAGGCCCGCGAAACCGGCTATGTTCAGACTATCCTGGGCCGCCGCCGCTACATGCCAGAACTCAAAAATTCGAACGTGGTCGTCCGGCAGGCCGCCGAACGCCAGGCTATTAATATGCCGGTCCAGGGTACCGCCGCCGACATTGTGAAAATAGCGATGGTGCGGGTGGCAAAAGAGGTGGCCGAGAAGAATTTGCGCTCAAAACTGCTGTTGCAGGTCCACGACGAACTGGTCTTTGAAGCGCCTCGCTCGGAGTTGGCGGTGCTGGCCGAACTGGTCAAACGGAACATGGAAGGCGTGGTCCAACTCTCGGTGCCGCTCAAAGCCGACCTCAAAGTAGGTCTTAACTGGCGCGACATGGAAAGTTACAAGATTCCGCGTTAAAAGAAACAACGTTGAACGTTCACCCTGAAGGGCGCGGGGGTCCGAAAAAACCGAACTAAAGGGGTAAATCAGATAGAAACTGAAAGTTCAGCCTTTTGGCCGTTGCGCGAACCGGAGAAACGTTCCAAAATAGACCTGGTCAACCTGAAATAAGGCCAGGTCTTTATTTTGCCACTTTCATTTGATGTGATGTTGATGCTCGTGATGCCCGACAAAAAAGAAATCATTGGGAAACTATGGAAAAGTCAGATTTAGCGTTTACCCCGGCGGCGGAACTGGCTGGGCTCATCCGGCAGGGCCAAATCTCCCCGGTAGAGGTGGTCGAATATTTTCTCAACCGGATTGGACGGCTCAACCCGCACCTGCTGGCCTACGTAACTGTGGCGAGCGAAATGGCCCTGGCCGCCGCCAAACAGGCCGAAAGCGAAGTCCTGCACGGCCACCATGTCGGTCCGCTGCACGGTGTGCCGGTCGCGATAAAGGATTTGACGCCGACCGCCGGGATTCGCACCACCTACGGCTCCCACATTTACGCCGACAACATGCCGGGAGAAGACGCCGCAATTGTAGCCCACCTGAAAGCGGCGGGGGCCATCGTGCTTGGCAAGACCAATACGCCGGAGTTCGGGGCCGGGGCGCAGACGCATAATACCCTTTTCGGCATTACTCGCAACCCCTGGGATACCCGGTTGACCCCTGCCGGGTCGAGTGGCGGGAGCGCGGTCGCCCTGGCGGCGGGTCTGGCGCCCCTGGCAACCGGCACCGACCTGGGCGGTTCGTTACGTACCCCGGCCAGTTTTTGCAACGTGCTCGGCTTCCGGCCTTCCTGGGGACTCGTGCCCGAATACCCGACCAATCTACCCTGGGATAACCTCTCAGCCAGCGGCCCGATGGCCCGCGATGTGCGGGATACCGCTTTGCTCCTTTCGGTTATCGCCGGGCCGGACCACAGCGCCCCTATTTCCGAGCCGGGCCACCCGGTGGAGTATCTTGCGGCTGTCGAGCAAGCCGATATTTCCGGCTGGAAAGTATCCTGGAGTCCCGACCTCGGTTTTGCCCCTGTAGATTCGGAGGTGGTCGAGATTTGCCAGCAAGCGGCCCAGGTCTTTGCTAACGAACTTGGCTGCAAAGTCGAGGAAGCCGCGCCTGACTTCTCGGACGCGCCCCAGATTTTCCAGGTCTTACGGGGTGTACGCATGGCCGCCACCTACGGCGACTTCCTGCCCCAATGGCGCGACAAAATGCAGCCCAACCTGGTCTGGAACACCGAGTACGGCCTGACCCTGAGCGGGGTCGAGGTTGGTCGGGCCGAGATAGCCAGGGGTAAGCTCTGGGACAGGGTCCGGCGTTTCTTCGAGAATTACGACTTGCTATTGGTCCCGGCGGCGGGAACGCTACCTTTCCCGGTGGAAACCATCAGCCCACCCGAAGTCGGCGGGCGCAAGATGGAAAATTACGTTGAATGGCTCGGCCTGACCTACGCTATCACCCTGACTGGTCTCCCTTCCCTGGTAATTCCCTGCGGCTTTTCCAAAAGCGGGTTGCCGGTGGGTATCCAGATTGTGGGGAGGCGACTGGCCGAGGCGAATTTGCTCCGGGCGGCGGCAGCCTTTGAAAAGGTCCAGCCCTGGGCGGACCGGCATCCCGACCTGAGTTTCGGGAATTAATTATCGGCATACATCACATACAACCCTGGCGGGTTAATACCGGCAACGGTGCAGGTTAATTCTAATGCAAAATTATCCTTTATTGCCTTCTAACCTCTGGCGCAACCGCAACTTTAACATCTTCTGGTCGGGCCAGACTTTTTCAAACCTGGGTGATTCGTTCGCGATGATTGCCCTCCCCCTGCTGGTCTTACAGGCCACCGGGTCGGTCGCCCAGATGGGCCTCGTCACCGGCACCTTTGGTATCAGCAACCTGGTGACAAATCTGATTTCCGGTGTGGTGGTAGACCGGGTGGATCGCCGCCTGCTGATGATCTGGTGCGACCTGGGCCGGTTACTTGTAAACGGGTTGATACCGCTGGCCTGGTGGCTGATGGGGCCGCAAATCTGGCTCATCTATGTGGTGACGGCGGTCAGCGCCTCGCTCGGCTCATTTTTCTCGGTCAGCTACATCACAGCGATAACCCACCTCGTCAACAAAGAGCAGCTAACCGAGGCTCACGGGCGGCTTCAAACCTCTTTTGGCTTTGCCTTCGTGGCCGGGCCGATGCTGGCCGGGTTCGCCTCGGCCCAGTTTGGTCCCGCCACTACGGTCGGTATCAATGCGCTGTCGTTTGGATTCTCGGCGGTATCGCTGGTGCTGGTGCGGTTCCGCCCGGTGGCAAGCGAACACATCGAACTGAGCGAACCTAAAAATTTATTGCAAGAGTGGCTCTCCGGCCTTAAATTCCTCTGGAACCAGCCGGTCTTGCGGACCGTGACGATTATTCTCGGCTTCTTCTCGCTGGTAAATACAGCCAGCCTGGACCTTTTTATCTTTCACCTCAAACATGACTGGCAACTCGACGACAACGCGGTCGGTATCATGCTGGGGTTTAGCAGTATCGGTTTTGTGGCGGGTGGGATTACGGTGTCGTGGCTGCGCGAGCATCTTGGTTTTGGGGCGTGTTTCCTGGGCGGAATCGGGTTTGGAGGACTTTCGACGGCCATGCTCGGTCTTGCGCCCACCTTCTTCATAATCTGCCTGATGGGGATTTTCTTTACCTATTCCCAGGGCGTTCACGGTCCCGTCTCGATGAGCCTGCGCCAGACCATCACCCCGAACCACATGCTGGGCCGGGTGACGGCAATCTTCTGGACTTTGCAGTCGTTCCCTGGTCCGGTCGGGGCGGCTATCGCGACCGCCATCGCGGAAAAGACCGGGAGCGTCCCGGTAATCGTGGGTATCGGCATTTTCACGGCCTCGGTGGCCCTCATCGGTCTGTTTACCCCGGTGGCCCAGGCCCATCCCGAAAAAGTTGTCGCCGGACCGGAGCCGGAATTAGCCTTAAAATAAGCAAGTTTTCCACCAATATCCGGCTTTGTGAATAGGTCGGCTCTAATGTGTATCTTGACGCCCAAGAACGCAAGTGCTAGTATGGTAGGTATAGTTGGGCCAGTTTGCGGCTGGCAATTTTAAGGGCTTTGCATAAAAGCTTAGTTTGATAGCTTAATATCGAAAAGGCGGACCCGACACCATGCCTACCAGAAAAGCAGTTCCTCAACAAGAACCGGCCAACCAACCTGCCGAAAAATCCCAACCCCTTACCACTACTTTTCGTACGCTTGTCCCGGAACAGGATAATATCGTTATCAAATCGCGCAACTCGAAACCGCGCAAGAACGCCGCCGCCAAAAAGGCCGCCGATACCCTGACCCTGGACCCTCCCGCCGAAAAGAAAACCGGCAAGGACAAGGACCGGGATAAAGCAAAAGATTCCGAACCTGAAATTATTATCAAAAGCAGCACCACGGGCCGCCGCCCTTCTTCCACCACGCCCGGCCCCAAAGGTGGTAGCGCTTCGCCGCGCCGTTCGAGCAGTCCCGCGTCCGGGGAAGGTCGCGCCAGCCGTTCGCGCCAGTCGGCTCCGCCAAGCTTTCACGAAACCGACCATGTACCGCCTCTTTCCGATGGCGTCCGCCACGAAATTACCGGGATTGTCCTGATTGTCCTGGGCCTGATTTTGCTCTTTGGCCTGATGGCCGACCAGGGGGTCGTGGCCGAAATCGGTAAAAACCTCAAAAAGTTGATTGGCCTGGGCGCTTTTATCGTTCCGCCGCTGGTCATAATTATGGGCGGCACCTACATCTGGGAAGGGTTGACCAACCGCGAACGCTTCAACCAGACCCGCATCACCGGCCTTATCTTCATGGTAGTGAGCTTTGTCTCATTGACCCACCTGGCAGCCGGGAACCCCAAGTCGCTGGCCGATGATGGCGGCGGGGGCGGCTACTTCGCCTACTATATCAACGAATTCCTGAGCAGCATTATCACCGGCTTTGGGGTCGGCGTGATGTGGCTGGCTTTCTTCCTGGTCGGTCTGATGCTGCTTTTGCAGATGTCGCTCAAAGATATGGGGCTCCACCTGCGCAATACCGTGCGCTGGGCCCGCGGTCAGGCCCCGCTGGTAGCCGGGGAGCCGCTCGATGGCGATTTCGACGACTTTGACGACCTGGATAACTTTGACTACAACCCGAAACCGGGCAAACGCGGCAAACTGGCCGCCCACCAGTCGGACGACGATTTCCTGGACGACCTGCTCCTGAACGGGCAGAACAGCCGGGGCCGCAAAGCTGCCGGACCCCTCGAAGCGGAAAAGACCTTTACCCACTCTTTCAGCTTTACCGAAGAAGATGCCGCCGACCCGGTGCCGCTGGCTCCCCTGGTCGAGCCTAAAGGCGGCGCGCTGGCTCCCGCGCCCTTGACCGCGACACCCCTTGAAGGAACTATATTGCCGGTCCCGGCGGTTGCGGGTGAAAAAGCGGCCAAACCTTTGCAGCAAAACTGGCAGCGTGACGACGGCACCGCCAACCCGCCCGACCTGCCGCACCGCGAATGGTCCATTCCTAGCATAAATATCCTGGCGAGTTTCTCGGATGTCGAGGTAAACCCGCAGGAGTTGCGCAAAAAAGCGCGCCTGATTGAAAATACCCTGTCCAGTTTCGGGGTGGAAGCCTACGTGCGCGAGGTCAACACCGGCCCGACCGTGACCCAGTTCGCCCTGGAACCGGGGATTGGCGTGAAGGTAGCCCGGATTACCGCCCTGGCGAACGACATGGCCCTGGCGCTGGCAGCCCCGGCTATCCGGATCGAGGCCCCGGTCCCCGGCCAATCCCGCGTCGGCATCGAGGTACCAAACACCAAAATTGCGACGGTCGGGCTGCGCGAGATTATGGAGTCAGAGGAATACGGCAAGAAACCCGGTCGTCTCAAGTTTGGCCTGGGCCGGGACGTAGCCGGGCAACCGATGGTGGCCGACCTCGCCAAGATGCCGCACCTTTTAATTGCGGGCAGCACCGGGTCCGGTAAGAGCGTCTGTCTCAACGCGATTGTGGCCTCCTACCTCTTGCAATACCGCCCCAGTGAGTTGCAGTTCATCATGGTTGACCCCAAGATGGTCGAACTCAGCACCTACAACGGTATCCCGCACCTGCGCTTCCCGGTCGTGACCCAGATTGAGGCCGACCCTGAGAAAGAACGCAAGAGCAGCGACCGCACCCCGACCGTGATGAGCGTCTTGAAGTGGTCTATCCGCGAAATGGAGCGGCGCTACAAGCAGTTGTCCCTCTACGGCCACCGCAACATCGAAAGCTGGAACAAAGCCGCCGGGGTCAATAACGACCTGGAAAAACTCTCGTACCTGGTGCTGATTGTGGACGAGTTGGCCGACCTGATGATGGTCGCGCCGGAAGAAGCCGAGGCCGCGATTTGCCGCCTGGCCCAGAAAGCCCGCGCCGTCGGGATACACCTTATCCTGGCGACCCAGCGCCCTTCGGTGGACGTGGTGACCGGCCTCATCAAAGCGAACTTCCCCAGCCGGATTACCTTCGCCGTAACCAGCCAGATTGACAGCCGGGTTATCCTCGATATGGCCGGGGCCGAAAAACTGCTGGGCCGGGGCGACATGCTCTATCTCAGCGCGGACGCCTCCAAACCTATCCGGGTCCAGGGCGTCTATGTCAGTGACGAGGAAATTGACTCGCTGGTGCAGCACTGGCGGCAGCAAACCGATTTCCTGAAAGGGGATAAAAAGGACTTCAACCAGACCCAGATGTGGCCGAAAGATTTGCAGGAAATTGAGGCCGAAAGCCAGGCTGACGATACCGACGAGCTTTTCGAGGAAGCCCTGCAAGTGGTCCGCGAGGCCCGCAGCGCCTCGACCTCGCTCTTACAGCGCAAGCTCAGGGTTGGCTACAACCGGGCGGCTCGTTTAATCGAAGAACTGGCCCAGGCCGGTATCATCGGGCAGGCCGACGGGAGCAAACCGCGCCCGGTCCTGATTGCGGAAGAAGACCTGAACGGTCCGGCCTCGCTCCTGGCCGCCGCCAACGACTTCGTACCGGCCCCGGTCGAAATTACGCCTGCGCCCGTTTACAACCCGAACCCCGGCCCGGCCCAGGCGCAAACGCCGCCGCCAACCAACCCGGTCTACGCCCAACCCGCGCCTCTGCCGACCTTGCCAAACCTGCCGTCCCAGAATAACGGCGGGCAGGCCCAACCACAACCCAGGGTGCCAAACGTGCCGCCGCCGGTCTTGCGCAAAGTCGAACCGGCTACGCCGGAGCCAGCGCCTACCCGGTCGCGTCCGGCCCAGGGCTATTTCGACGCCGACCCGCCGATTTAGGCCAGGAATTCAAATCTCGAACGCTAAAAATCCTTATTTTCTTAAGTGCAACTTTTACCAGGGTTACACTCTTTAAGAGAATAAGGATTTTTTGTAAGGAGTAAATATTTTGAAACCTGCAATTGTGCTGGGCTTGAGCTTAATTTACCTGGTTATCCCCCTTCTGTTCTGGTTTATATGGCCGCTTGTCAATATCAGAGCTGAGGTAGGCTGGGCATTTACCCTGGTAAATCTGGTAGGTTTAATAATTTTCTTCTGGACTCGTCAAAAAAGAAAACTTGCCAGACCACAGCCTGGCATAGTACTTAAAATGGCAACTTTCGTCTGGTTTCTAACTATTTTTGTTAGCTTAGTGACGGCAACACTGGGTGGGATTGATAATTATTATAAAGTAAATCCGGTAACTTATAAGGATACTAAATTCCTTCTGGTGGTTTCTTCCGGTTGCTCAATTGAATGTTTTGTCTCTTTCAACGTTTACAGGTGCTTAATCGGGGATATAGTTTGCCCGCAGGCAATGGCTACCATAACTAATGTTCCCAATTTCTCGGTTAATGACTCGGACTATTCTTTAGCAATTGACACAACCACCGGGGATTTAAACTTGTTGGAAAAAGATAAAATTCTTCGCACCTTCCGCTAATTTCTTCTAGTTTTGAAAAACTTAACCAAAGGCTGACAGTCTTCAAGTCTCATTTAGGGGTTTTAGCCTGGGAGAAGTTTAACCGCATCCCGAATCTGCCCGGCCACCCGGTCGAGTTCTTCGCGGGTAGGAGAAACGCTCCAAGCGGCGGTTATTTTGAAGGAATCTCCCTTCAGGCGGGGGATAACATGCAGGTGGGTATGAAAGACTTCCTGGAAGGCCACCTCGCCATCGGCCAGGAACAGGTTTACGCCTTCGACCGGCAATCCTGACCGGCGCAGGGCTTTTTCCAACCGCAGGGCAATTTTAAAAAGATACCCGGCCAATTCTTCGTCTAAATCTTCCAGTTCGGGCAGGTGTTCTTTGGGAATAACGAGCAAATGGCCGGGGTTAATTGGCAGGATGTCCATGAAAGCTAAGACCCGGTCGTCTTCAAAGAGAACACTGGCCGGGGCTTCTTTCGCCACAATCTTGCAAAAAATACAGTCTTCCACCATAGATTCCAAATCGAAAAAAGACCGGGCAGGGTCAGACGACCCCGCCCTATTTATTCATCACCCAAATTATAACATAGCGCCGCCTGTAGCCCTGACCCTGGCTATATCATGCCTCCCAGGCCAGATGGGTCGAGTTCGCGGTACTTCGCCAGGTATTCCTGGATACAGGTGACATAGGTGGCGTGGCTCCAGGTTAGCGGGCTGACACTCAGAGGCGCGTTGCTGTAAGGATGAATCTGCTCGGCCAGACTGCCACTCGGCAGGGCGTGGTCGCAGACCCAGTTGAGCAGGTCGCGGGCCCGGCCCAACTCCTCCCGGCTTTTGGCCTTGGCGATATACCACTGGGCCAGCCACAGCGTGCAGATAAACCAGGGGTTGCCGGGCACGTTTTGGAGGTCGTTGCTAATCTGGTAATAGTAATCGTCCTCGTAACGGGCCACCCCGCCGACCTCGGTCTTGCACCAGAGCCGGCTTTCGACCGCCTCCATCGTGGCGACCACGTGCGGGTCGGTGGGTGACAGCATGCCAAACTGGAACAGGCCGTAAAGCGAACTGTCAATCGTCGAGTCGCGGAAAAGGTTGTGCCGTTTGTCGAAATTTATCATGCGGCTAAAGCGGTTGCGTTCGGGGTCCCACAGGTACTGGTAAGCGGCCTGCTTGATTTCCGTGGCGGCCTGGCGGTAGCGGAGGGCTGGTTCCGGCTCGGAGAAAAACTCGGCAAAGTTGGCCGCCGCCATCAGGCCGCCCCAGACCGCCCCGACCGTAAAGGCCAGGATGCCCCGCCGCTCCTCCCACAAATCGTGCGAAGGGAGCGGCAGTTTGGTCCGCTCGTCCCGGAAGGAGGCCAGGAAGTCCGCCGCCTGTAAGACCAGGGGCCGGTAGATTTTCTGGACATATTCCAGGTTGCGGTATTTTTCATAATATTGCCAGAGGGCGTAAAGGACCAGCCCGGTTTCATCCTCCTGAATCGGCAGTTGCAACTGGTAATCGGAGGTGGTCCAGGCGTGCCAGCTCGAACCAATCGAGCCGTCCGGGTTGTACTTGTGGAGCAAGTAACCGTCCTTTGAAAGATGCTCGGTGCAAAAGTTAAAGAAGCGCTCGGCCAGGTCGGGATACCCGGCCAGGATGAGGGCATTGGCGACCAGCGCCCCGTCCCGCGGCCACATGTAGCTGTAGGTATCGCGGCCAAAGAGCATAATATCGGCGTCGTTCGCGGCGATAATCGCGCCCCGGTTGTCAATCTGGGTCCGCAAAATTAACAGGCTGTTTTTATAGAGGTTTACCAGGGGTACAGGCAAGCCGTCCGGTTCCAGCACCACCTTGTTGACCCAGAGCCGCCAGTAATTGCGGGTGCGCGAGATATAGCGTTCCAGGGAATTGCGGGCCATCAAGTCGGCGGTTTCATTTACGGCGTCAAAGTTTTCGCCTGCGCCCAGCCAGAAGTAGGCCGAGGCCTCGGCGTTACCGGGCAACTGGACCTTTATCATCCCGGTCGAATCAATCGAACCCTGGGCCACCGGGTTCATCCCCAGACGACCGTCCTCGGCGTCGCGCCAGGTGCCTTCCATACCGCCGACTTCCTTGACCCCGATTGAAAACTCGTCCAGGCCAATCTGGTTCCCTGACTGGCCGCACAACCAGAAATAGCGTTTATTTTTGTAGTGGATGATGGCGCGGTAACGCGGCTCGAAATAGGCGCTATCCCCGACATTATTCCCCATCAGGTGAGCGTCGAAATGGAAAAAGAGCCGGACCTCGCGTTCGCGCCCGCTTTCATCGTAGAGTTCGATTTTTTTGATATAGACGTTGCGGGCCAGGTCAACTACGTCCCGGCAAATCAACTTCAGTTGAAGTTGGGAAGAAGCGAGTGTGACCTGGGTAACCAGGGTTTCGGCCTCGTAAACCATCTTACGCTGGTCCCAAATATCGGAGTCACTCCAGGCCATCGTGCCTTCTAACCAGATACCAAAGTGGGATATGTCTCCAACAGTCTGGTTCTCCTGACCGACATAGGGGTAATAAATATCGCGCAGGTTATAGCGAGAGTCAAAATTTAACAAAAGGTTGCCGTTACCAACGGGAATATCACGAGGCATTGCAGACTCCTTCTGGTATATTCGTTTGTTTTAGAAAAGGTTACCGCCCTGGGTGAGGTTTAGGGTTTGCGTGAAGGGAATTTTTATAAGAAAAATAAGTTAAAGGCAGGATTATCAGCGCCACCATTATAGTGAATCAACAAATTGCTTTTGTCAATGGAAATTCAACCTGCCGGAGGCTAAAGTTCCCCGATTTATTAACCTGACTCCCAAACTTAACCCACCGTTTGGAGCGGCCAGATGAGGACATCGAGGCGTCTGGCGAAATACAAAAGTGGTTCCTGGTCGGGCAGGCTAATCCCGGCAGCCCCGGCCATGCTGTTTTCGGTGAAAATGGCCCGGGCCGGTTGGAGCGGCCAGGGGCGATGGTGGATTTCGCCGCGATAAACTTTCTCGCGCTTATCCGTGGTATAGAGGCAGTACCGGGCGGTCAGCCAGTCCTCGATGCTACCGGGCTGAGCTTGAAAGACCGGGGCGGTCGGGCCGTAGGTCGCTTCCAGGTGAGCAGGTGGGGCATGGCGGTGGGTGCGGGTGGAAGAATAGGTCACGGTATCGCCCTCGACCGTGAAAGGCATCCGGGCGTTGAAATAGGGCAGGTGAAAGAAATTGCGCGCGGCCCAGACCGCTGGAGGGCTGGCCGCGTCCAGGCTAAAGAAGTAGACCCCCGGGCGTCCCCCGAAGGTGACGTAGGTGCGGACATTTAATTCGGAAAAAGCATGGGTATAGGGAACAGGGGTGAAAGCCCGGAGACGGACCCCGCTCATGTGGAAGGGCACCACGCCCACCCAGGCGGAACCCTCGAAGGTATCGAGGTCAAGCTGGGGCGGAATTAGAGGGCGCATGACTTCGGGCGGCACCGGCCAGTGGGCGAAAAGCAGGTCGTTCCAGACCTGGCGCATTACCCAGGGCCCTTTTGATATCGGGTAAGGCCGGTGCGCTACCTCGGCTAGCAACCCCGCCACCGCCTAGGCCCCTTCGACCAGCTTATAGCCGACACCCCAGACAGTCTGGATTTTGACCCGGCTACCTTCCAACTTCTCGCGCAGGTGAGTGACGTGGACATCTATCGTGCGGGTGTCGCCGTAATAATCGTAACCCCAGACCTGGTTTAGAAGCTTTTCCCGGTCAAAAACCGCGTTCGGGCTCTGGGCAAAAGTCGCCAGCAAGTCGAACTCCTTGGCCCGCAAATCTACCTGGCGGTCCCCTACCTGGACGGTGCGTTGTTTGAGGTCAATCGTCAGGTCGCCAAAGACAATCCGCTCCCTGTCCTGGGCGGCAACCTTCTCGTTATCCAGGGTCGAATTCGGGTTGTAACGCCGCAAGACCGCTTTGACACGGGCCACCAGTTCGCGGGGGTTAAAAGGCTTGGTCAGGTAGTCGTCAGCCCCAATTTCGAGCCCGACAATCCGGTCTATATCGTCGCCACGGGCGGTGAGCATAATGATAGGGATACCGCTTTCGCGGCGGACCTGGCGGCAGATTTCGAGGCCATCCACTCCCGGCAACATCAGGTCAAGGACAATCAGGGTCGGCTTGCGGGTGCGGAACATCCGCAGCCCTTCGTAGCCATCATCGGCGGTAATAACGTCAAAACCTTCTTTGGACAGGTACATTTTCGCCAGGTCGGAGATATTAGTCTCGTCATCTATTACCAGTATCAACGGTCCGGCCATAATTTGTCCTTCTACTAAGTTCAACCAAACAGGTTTACCAAACAACCCAAATTTCGACGTTACCAGTTTTTTAGAATTTCGCTTGAAACACCTTTTTATTTTTAAGGAGATTCCTTAATTTCCCAGGCCCAAACAGAAAATCATGATTTAACAATTATACCATTTTCACTCCCCAGAACAAAATTGACCGCCAGGCCCCGGCGTGGTACAATTGCCTTTACAGGCAATCATTGCTTGTACAATAGAATAGCAAACTATCAAGAAGAGGTGAGGGAACTGGCCCGCTGAACCTCTAGCAACCTGTCAAAAGCGATAAGGTGCTCTCCAGCCCGGCAGGGAACGATAGGCCCGTTTAGGCGGCGGGAACCTGGAAACCTTCCAATTGCCGGAAGGTTTTTTTAGTTCCAGAAATTGGCATTCGCCGGAGCTACGCCCGTTGGATCGAATAGTTTAGTGCGAAATCAACCGGGGGTTTTCTCGGCCACCAAACCGACAAGGAGTTGGGATACGTGACTACGACTTCAAACACAAAAAATATTACTAAAAATTATACTGACAGCCTTTTCTGGCAGGAACTCCAAAAACGCGTCCTGATTTATGACGGCGCAATGGGTAGCCTGCTCCAGACCTACGAACTCACCGCCGCCGATTTTGGCGGGGCCGAATACGAAGGCTGCAACGAGGCCCTGGTGCTGACCCGGCCCGACGTTATCGAAGAAATCCACTCTAAATATTTTGAAGTCGGCGCGGATGTAGTCGAAACCGACACCTTTACGGCCAGCCGCCTAAAGCTCGACGAATACAAACTGGGCGAAAAGACCTACGAAATAAACAAACAGGCCGCCGCAATCGCCCGCAAAGTGGCCGACCGCTTTACCACTGCCGACCCCTCCCAGCCTCGTTTCGTGGCCGGTTCAATTGGGCCAACCGGGTTTTTGCCCTCGACCGAAGACCCGGTCCTGGGTAGCGTCAGTTTCGACCAACTGGTCGAGGTCTTTACCGAGCAGGCGACCGCTCTCCTGGATGGCGGCGCGGACGTGCTGTTAATCGAGACCAGCCAGGACATCCTGGAAGTAAAAGCGGCCATCTTCGGCTGCCGGGCCGCCATGCACGCCCTCGGACGCTGGGTGCCCATCCAGGCCCAGGTCTCCCTCATTGATACCAGCGGTACCATGTTGCTCGGCACCGACATCGCGGCGGTTATGACCACCCTCGAAAGTCTCGAAGCCGATATTATCGGCCTCAACTGCTCGACCGGACCCGACCTGATGCGCGAACCGCTCCGCTATCTCTCCGAACATTCAAGCGTTATGTTAAGTTGCCTGCCAAACGCCGGGCTTCCCCTCAACGAAGGTGGCAAGGCGATCTACCCCCTGACCCCGGACGGCCTGGCCGACGCCCACCGCAGTTTCGTGGCCGAACTCGGCCTGAACATTGTCGGCGGCTGTTGCGGCACCACCCCCGAACATATTCGCAAGGTGGTCGAAGCGGTCAAAGGGGCGAAACGGCCCGAACGCGAGTTCAAGAGCGAACCAATGCTGTCAAGCGGAATCCGGGCTACCACCATGCGCCAGGAACCGGCCCCGATGCTGGTCGGCGAAAGGGTCAACGCCCAGGGGAGCAAAAAAGCCAAGAAGATGCTCCTGGCCGACGACTACGAAGGGCTGATGAATATCGCCCGCGAACAGGTGGACGGTGGGGCCCACACCCTCGACGTGCAGGTGGCCCTGACCGAACGCCCCGACGAAGCCAAACAGATGTGGCAGACCATCAAGAAGCTCTCAACCTCGATTGATGCACCCCTTGTGATTGACTCGACCGAAGCCAACGTAATTGCCGAGGCCCTCAAGGCCGCGCCGGGCCGGGTGATTATCAACTCGATAAACATGGAGCGGGGCCGCGAACGGATTGACTCGGTCCTGCCGGTGGTGCGCGAACACGGCGCGGCGGTCATCGCCCTGACCATTGACGAGGTCGGCATGGCCCACACCGCCGCCCACAAACTGGAAGTCGCAAGGCGTATCCGCGAGATTGTCCATAACGAGTACAACCTGCCCGACCACGACCTGATTTTCGACGTGCTGACCTTCCCGGTCACGACCGGCCAGGAAGACCTGCGCGAGGACGCCGCGGCAACCCTCGAAGGTATCCGCCTGGTCAAACAGGCGCTGCCGGAATGTCTGACCATCCTGGGGGTCAGCAACGTGTCGTTCGGAGTAACGCCACGGGCGCGGGCCGTCCTCAACTCGGTCTTTTTGCACCACGCGGTCCAGGCGGGGCTCGATATGGCGATTGTGAACGCCGCCCATATCACGCCTTACGCCGAAATCCCGGAAGAACAGCGCAAACTCGCCAACGACCTGATTTTCAACACCGATGTCCAGGCGCTACCCCGCTTTATCGAGTATTTCGAGCAGAACTCCGGGGCCGGGCAAAAACAGGAGGCCGAGGACGCTACCGCCGGGATGACTCCTGCCGAGAAGATTCATTACCAGATTGTCCACCGCAAAAAAGAAGGCATTGAGGCGTTGATTGACCTCGAAGTTGCCAACCGGGGCGCGGTCCCGACCCTCAACGAGGTATTGCTCCCGGCCATGAAAGAGGTAGGCGACAAATTCGGGGCGGGCGAACTGATTTTGCCGTTCGTGCTGCAATCCGCCGAGGTAATGAAAAAGGCGGTGGCCCAGGTGGAGATTTACCTGGAAAAGAAGGAAGGCTACACCAAGGGCAAGGTAGTGCTGGCAACCGTCTTTGGCGACGTCCACGACATCGGCAAGAGCCTGGTCAATACCATCCTGACCAACAACGGCTACACCGTCTACGACCTGGGCAAACAGGTCCCGGTCAATACTATCATTGAAAAGGCGGTTGAGGTTGGGGCGGACGCGATTGGTCTCTCGGCCCTGCTGGTCAGCACATCCAAGCAGATGCCGTTGTGCGTGAAAGAATTGGACCAGCGCGGCCTGAAATTCCCGGTCCTCATCGGCGGCGCGGCCATCAACCGGCCCTACGGCTACCGCACCGCTTTCGTGGATGCCGACACCAACCACCCCTATGACGGCGGGGTCTTTTACTGTAAAGACGCCTTCGAAGGGCTGGCGGTCATGGACAAACTGACCGACACCGAGGCCCGCGAGAATTACGCCAGGCAGAACCTGGAAGACGCCTATAACGCCCTGACCCGCCAGGCCGAACGCGACGCTAAAATCGCGGCGACCCAGGCCCGTATCGCCGCCGAAACGGCCAGCCTGGCCGAGGCTAACGGCTCGAAAAGGCCGAGCGGCGTGCCCGACGCCGCTATCCCGCAGGTTCCGTTCTGGGGCTTCAAAACGCTAGATAAATTGCCGCTGGACGAGCTTTTCGCCTTGCTCGACAAGAATACACTGTTCCGGCTCCACTGGGGCGGCGGTAGCGACAAAAAACGCGGCCCCGGTGAGTACGACCGCCTGGTGAAAGAAGAATTCGAGCCTTTACTGGCCCAACTCCGCCAGGATGCCGAGACCGAGGGTTTTCTAACGCCCAAGGCCATCTACGGCTACTTCCCGGTCAAGGCGGTGCCGGTGGTGCCGGGCTCGAACGAGGGGCTGCTGGCAGTCCATAACCCGGACCAGCTCAACACTGTCCTTACAACCTTTAGTTTCCCGCGCCAACCGGGCGGCGAGAAACTCTGCCTGGCCGACTACTTCGCCCAGGACTGGCCCGATAACCGGCCTGACGTGCTGCCTTTGCAGGTCGTAACGGCAGGACAGAGTGCCAGCGAGTATTGCGAAAAACTCAACAAGGCCGGGGACTACAGCCGGGCCTATTTCGTCCACGGCCTCGCCAGCAGCCTGGCCGAAGCCGCCGCCGACTACGTCCACAACCGCATCCGGCAGGAGTTGGGGATGGAAGAACACCAGGGAAAGCGGTATAGCTGGGGCTACCCGGCCTGTCCCGACCTGGAAGATCAGCAAAAGCTGTTCGAGTTGATGCCGGTCGCTGACGAAATCGGCGTTACAATCACCGAGGCGCATCAGCTTGACCCGGAGCAGTCTACCGCCGCCCTGGTGGTGCATCACCCCGACGCCAAGTATTATTCCACTATCGACCGCGAGGCAATGGGCAGCGCCAGGTAGCCAGCATAAAAATACTTCTGATGATTTATCCTGGTTACAACGGTTTGGATAAATCATCAGAAGCTACTTTTCGCAACCTCTGTAATTAGTGGCTTTTAGAGGGTTTCAAGGATAGCACGATTTCCCCCGACCGATTTTAAATAATCTTCGGCCATCTCTTTAGTCATTACTTCCAGCATGACCCGGTTTTCTATCCAAAATTCAATTACATCATGAGGCCCACGCGACAATTGAATTGCTCGCCAACCGGCCTTTTTTGCCAGGTCCAGGATTTCACCAATAGTCAGTTTCACCGAAATAGTAGCATGGGTCGCGGTAAATCCGCTGCTGACCGGGTTGTGCCGGAAATTAGCCTGGCCCTCACCCTGGTCGGGGAATAGTTCGGTCCCGGACGGGTAGACTTCGATAGCTGTCCCTACCTCGTCGCCGGCCCAGGCAATAAAAGAATTACCATAGGGTCCGAAACCGGTTATACGACCATTCAGTAACCTTGCTAAAACTTCGACCACTTGCCGGGGATTTTCGGCTGGAATTGAAATATGATGAATCATTAAAAACTTACTCCTTGTTCCGGTTAACAACTTACTATTATATGGTTACTATACAATAGTAGGTATAAGTTGTCAATTCTGTTAAGGTTCTGCTCTAAACCGGCCTCTATAAATTTGAAACCGCCCATTTATTTGACCTTTCAACCTGCGTTTGGCTATAGTAGAAATCGCATAGCCCAATAACAATAGACGAAAAATTGAAATGAAAGGAAATTAGCATGGCGGTAATTCGTACCTCCAAAGTTGACCTGAAAGTAAACGGCAGCGGCGCTTACGCTTTTGTGGCCCAGCCCGACGACGACAACACTCACCCCGGTATGGTCCTTATCCAGGAATGGTGGGGCATCGAAGCGCACATTATTGACCTGGCCCAGAAACTTGCCGCCGACGGTTTCGTGGTAGCCGTACCTGACCTCTATCACGGCCAGGTAGCGACCGAGCCGAACGATGCCCAAAAGGCGGTTATGATGCTGGTCCAAAACGTCGATAAGGCCGTGTCCGAAATCGTGGGCGCGCTCGAAACCCTCAAAACAAACCCCAGCGTCAACCCTAAGAAGCTCGGCATCATGGGCTTTTGCGTGGGCGGCTTCCTGGCCTGGACCGTCGCCTCGCGTTATAGCGACCTCGGCGCGGTAGCCACCTTCTACGGGGCCGGTTACGACCCGACACCCGAAGATGTCGCCAAGGTCAATGCCCCGGTCCTGGCTACTTACGGCTCGAAAGACGCCTCGGTCCCCCCGGAGCAAATCGCCAAAATCGAAAAGTTCTATAAAGACGCCGGGAAAGATATTACCGTCGACGTGTACGACGCCGGGCACGCCTTTATCAACCCCGACCACGGTATGGGCGACGAAGCATCGGCCAAAGTAGCCTGGCCGAAAGCGGTCCAGTTCCTCAAAGACCACCTGAAATAACGAGTTTATTAGCCTTTAAGTGGAGGGAGCCTGCCGGGTGCGCACACTTCTTAAAAAGCCGGGATTGACTTTTGCCGTTTACACCTTGCTGCTTCCTCTCTTAACTATCTTTACCAGTTTTACGTCACCCCCGACCGCGTTAGCCGCCAGCGACACCAGCGAAACTCTTAGCTGGAAGGATACTAACCTCAGTCTCCCGACCGGTTCACCCCTGACCTGTTTCGATGGACTCCAGCCCGGCAAACTTTTGGCTGCCAGCAAGGGCTCCAACGATTTGCCCGCCGGGACCTACTCCTACGACTGGCTATCCGGCCAGCGCACCCAGCTAAACCAGAATCCCTTCAGCCTGTGCAATGAAAGCAACGGGCGGCTCTACGCCAACGCCAAAGGGACCGAAGGAGCGGCCCAGTTTACCAGCCTGACGCCGGACGGCCAGACTATTCTCTATACCCCCGACGAAATCAGCAATGACAGCAGCGACCTTGTCTACGCTATCGCCAGCAAAAAACTGTTTGCCAGCACGAACGGCGGCTTCGACTGGCAGGAGCGCGGCCAGGCGTTAGGCCCCGGCATTTTAGTGGTCAGCGCCAGCCAGAAGGATGCCCGTTCAGTTTATGCCCTGGTCAAGACTAAATTCTCGGCCACCGAGGATACCTATGCCCTCTTTTTCTCGCCCAACGCCGCTCAAACCTGGGAAAAACGCTACCAGGCCAACTATTCGAATACAACCTCGCTGGTAATCCAGGCCGGGCTAGGCCAGGCTGCCCCGGTGGACGCCTTGCTCCTTTATGTCACCCTCAAATCGACCGGGACTTACCAGACCACTACCCTACTTTCGAGCGACGGTGGGCGCAACTTTGTCCAGCTTGAGCAAAACAACCTCAACTATCAAAAACCTAGCCCTGACAACCGCAAGTTTTTCTTTACCGGGCAGAGTTTTCTAAGGATAAGCAACCGCTATTCCCGCGTCCTGGCGATTGACCGCTCGACCGACTGGGGCAAGACCTGGCAACCGTTACCCGTACCATCCGGCCTGGTCAACGACCCGCTAAGCCTTAAAGATGAATTCGGCAGGCCGGTCACGCTGCTGCAAGTCGATTGGGCCCCTGCCAACCTTTTTATGGAGTTTACGGACGGCACCGGGGATATTTATTATTCCGGTGATGGTGGTATGACCTGGCAAACCCTGGTCAAGAACATGCCAGACCTTAAAATCAGCCCCTATGCGCCCCTGACCCTTATCGGCATCAAGACCCGCAAGTTATATTCGCTCGAAATCGGCCAAACCGGGAAGGCTTTACTGGCAAATGTGCCGCCTGACCGTTCGGACGGTAGTCTCTTTTTCCCCGAAACTGGGCATAACCTGGGCGGAAGCTTCCGCGCCTACTGGCAGGCTCACGGCGGGTTAGCCCAGTTCGGCTTTCCCCGGACCGAGCCCTTTCGCGAGATAAATGCGGCAGACGGGAAACTCTACACGGTCCAGTATTTCGAGCGCAATCGCTTCGAGTATCACCCCGAAAACAAGGGGACGCCTTATGAGGTCCAACTTGGGCTGCTGGGCAATCAGCTAACCGCCAAACAGCGCGACGCCGGAACCCCGGCCTTTGTCCCAACCGAAAACCGGAATTATCCTGGCGGTCAATTCTTCGCGCAGACCGGGCACAACCTGAGTGCCGGGTTCAAGTCTTACTGGGAGGCGAACGGTGGGCTGGCGATTTACGGCTACCCCATTTCCGAGGAATTCGACGAGGTCAACCCCGAAGACGGCAAAACCTACACGGTGCAATATTTCGAGCGCAACCGCTTCGAATACCATCCCGAAAACAAAGGCACCAGCTACGAGGTCCTTTTAGGCTTGCTTGGGAATAAATTGCTTAAGGATAAGGGCTGGTTAGAATAAAGGGAAAATGTTGGTTGCTGAACAATCCTGGCCGCAATTTCGTGGGGATAACCAGCATTCCGGCCAAAGCTCGGAACGCAGTATTTCGAAACCGCACTTACGCTGGAAATTAAAGGTAAGTGATTTAATGATTCAGGAAGTCGCCATAAATGAATATGGCACTATTTACGTTGGGAGCGAGGACGGTTGTTATGCCATCAACGGGCTAACCGGAAACCAAAAATGGTCCTTTAAGACCAATAATTGCTGCCACGGCGTCACCTTTGCTAACCGGCAAAGCTTTATTTATGTACCCACCGATGACGGTCTTCTCTATGCGCTTAACTCTACTGGCAAGAAACTCTGGGTATTTGAGGTAAACGGCATACCTACGCCACCAACGGTAACCAGTGAAGGTTATCTTTATTTATGCGCCGATAAACTTTACACGCTTGATACAAATGGTTCTTTGCTATGGAGTTTCCCCATACCAGGCGAAGTTTATAACAGTCCGGCACTCAGCATCAACAGTCAAATCTTATATTTTGGTTCCTCGGACGGCCAAATTTATGCCCTGGATTTAGAAGGCAACCAGTTATGGAGTTATAAGGCCCAGGGTAGCATTTTTGGTCCTATTGCCGTAGGTTTGGACGGCACTATTCACGCGGCTTCGGAAGACGGCACTCTGTACGCCCTGGATAACAGGGGCAATTTGCGCTGGTCTTTCAAAGCTGGTGGAGTTATTCACGCCGGACCCGCCCTGAGCCAGGACAATATGCTTTATTTCGGTTCGGACGATGGCAATTTATACGCGCTAAACTCGTCCGGTCACAAGGAATGGGCTTTCCAGGCCGGTAGCGGCATCTTTTCCAGCCCCGGCCTCACCTCTGACGGTATCCTTTATTTCACTTCCGAACAGGGTATCTTATACGCGCTTAACCCGGACGGCACCGAAAAATGGACTTTTGACACCAGGAACGAGCTTAGCTCTAACCCGGTTATCGGCCCCGGCGGGATAATTTGTGTCGGGGCAAATGACGGGACCCTTTACGCCATCGGTGAACCCTAAAAGAATTTCTTGTGGTTAGGGGTTATCAACTTTTCCACGGGGTTTATCAAGAGGTTGTCTACATTTCCCCACGAGGCTGTATCCTTATCCGCCTAAAAAAGAGCCACCTACGACTAGACGCTGCGGGCCTGAGATGTTATAATGGCTTGATTATAAAAATTAACGATTCCGCCCTGCTCCTCTGATTTTAACCGATGGAGCTAAAGGCAAGACCCGTAACGAATTGAAGGAGCTGATTGTCTTAAAATGAAGGTTATTCTGACCGAAGATGTACAAAACCTGGGTACTACCGGAACCATCCAGGAAGTTAAAAATGGTTACGCTCGCAACTACCTCTTACCGCGTGGCCTGGCGAAACCGGCAACTCCCGGTACCGTCAAACTGATCGAGCAGAAAAAAGCTGCCGACGAAAAGAAAATCGCCCGCGCCGAGGAAGAAAATCGCGCTTTGGCCGGTCAAATCGAGCAGCAGACTGTTCGCCTGACCGCCCGCGTCGGCCAGAATGGCCGCCTGTACGGTTCCATCACCAGCGCCCAGATTGCCGATGCCCTCAGCGCCAAACTCGGCCAGGAAATTGACCGCCGCAAGGTGGAACTGCCTGAAAACATCCACAGCGTGGGTGAATACGATGTAACGGTCCGGTTGGTGGGTCGCCTGGCTCCCAAAGTGAAAGTTATTGTCGAGGACGAAGCTGCCACCGCAACTCCTGCCACTCCCGAAGTGGTCGATAGCGGTGCCGATACCGTCCAGAGTTAGATTTTGATGGGGTGTAGCCCTGGCCGTACCCCAACGAATTAAAAATTTAAGCATTTAGCAGGTAGTCCGGTTCCGCCCCTCTGTTCCCGACGCTCAGTGGATACGGGCCTGACTACACCGCCAAAGCTACCGGGATTTGGGTCAATTGCTTTAGACACGGCCATCCCTTATCCGCTACCGGTCCGGTATTAAAGTTGGCTGGCCTCTTTTGATTCAAAAGATAGGCTTAGGCGGCATAGCCCGGAACCGGATGCCAAACGGCGGCTTTTGGTTATTTTGAGATATAGTCGGGCTATCGCGTTTCGTAATAACGCATCGTGAGGTAGATAGCGGCTATGTCAAGCGAGACAACACTTCCTTTTTCCACTTCCGATAGTATCCCTCCATACGAACGCGATAACGGTCGCCGCCGCAACAACAGCGGGGCCGGATTTCAGGTTACCTCCAATCCGGGGGCCGAAAAAGCTATCCCCCATAACCTTGAGGCGGAAGAAGCCGTCATCGGCGCCCTTCTGATTGACCGCGACACCATTATCAAGGTCGCCCCAATGCTTCGCCCGGCGGACTTCTTTGGCGAAGAACGGGCCGCCGTCTACGAAGCGGTCATGGACCTTTATGAACAGCGCACTCCCAGCGATGTAATCACCCTGCGTGACGAACTCCGGCGACGCGGCAAGCTCGGTGAAGGCGAGGGCCAGGTTAAAGCTTCTTACCTTTTAAACCTGATGCGCAGCACCGCCAGCCCGGTCCACGTCGAACACTATGCCAAAATCGTCCTGCGCTACTCGGTCATGCGCCGTTTGATTGGCGCCGGGGCCCAGGTGACCTCCCTCGGCTTTGACGAGAGCCTCGAAACCCAGGACATGGTCGACCAGGCCCAGCAACTCATTCACAACGTGGTCCAGCAGGGTGTCAAAAAGGACGCCGTCAAAGTTGGCTCCATCCTGGAAGAATATTTCGACCGCCTGGCCTTCCTCCATGAACACCGAGGCGAACTGGTCGGGGTGCCGAGCGGCTTTACCGATCTCGACAAACTGACCGGTGGTTTCCAGCAGTCCGACCTGATAATCCTGGCCGCCCGTCCCTCGGTCGGTAAAACCTCTTTCGCGATGGGTGTCGCCTACAACATCGTAATGAAATACAAGCGCCCGGTCGGGGTCTTCAGCCTGGAAATGTCGCGGGAACAACTGGTCCAACGTATGCTGGCGATGGAAACCGGTGTCGACTCCCACCGTCTCCGCACGGGCTACATCGACGAAACCGAGTGGGATAGAATCAGCCGGGCCTTTGGACGCCTGGCGACTGCCCCGCTCTACATCGACGACTCCGCCGGTATCTCCATTCAGGAGTTGCGCTCGAAAGCCCGCCGCCTCCACGCCGAATACGGCATCGAAATGCTGATTATCGACTACTTACAATTGATGAGCGGCGGTAAAACCGACAACCGCGTCCAGGAAGTCTCGGAAATCTCGCGTAACCTGAAGGGGTTGGCCCGCGAACTCAATATCCCGGTTATCTGTCTGAGCCAGTTGAGCCGCGCCGTTGAGAACCGCACCAGCCACGTCCCGCAACTTTCCGACCTTCGCGAGTCTGGCGCCATCGAGCAGGACGCCGATATTGTAATGTTTATCTACCGGGAAGAGTTATATAACCCGGAGACCGAGAAGAAAAATATCGCCGAGATTCACGTCGCCAAACACCGCAACGGGCCGGTGGACGTGGTGCCGCTTTACTTCCACCACAAAACCACCCGCTTTGCCGATTGTGAACCTTATCGCGCGCCCGGTCGTTAGTTAGCCGTCCGACCGGGTCTTAGCAGTGTTAACTTGCCTTTGCGCTTGCGACCCGCAACCTGGCTGGAAAAACGGCGGTTGTACTTACTAAAAGGGGCGAAAGGATTTTTAAAGAGACGATGCCGAGTAAGTTTGTAGGTTTTGATAGCCTGAGTGGACCCAATAGCGAACGAGACCGCCGCCTGACCGGGGTGCCGGGGGCTTTCTTCACCCAGCTTTTGCCCCAGATTTCCAACCCTAACGAACTTAAGACCCTGCTTTATTTTATGTTCCTGGCCGGACAAAAACGGGGTGAGCCGAAATGGGTCGGCTACTGGGAATTAGCCGAATCCACCGAATTATTGACCGGGCTGCGCAAGGGGGGCGACCCTCGCCCGGCTATAGAACATCTCCGCGAAGCCCTCGAACTATGTATGGCCCGTGGGAGCCTGCTGCGGGTGGAAGCCGCCCCGCCGCCGCCCGAATTTTTTGGCAACGGCCCGGTAAAAGGCGACCTGGAACCCGTAACAGTGACCTGGTTCCTGCTCAATACGGCGGGGAATCGCGAGTTCCTGGCGGGTCTGGAAAAAGGCGAGATTCAAATCGAGGATACTAACCTGCTGGTCGGGGTAGACCTCTGGGACAAACCGTTGCCGGACGCTGCGGCCAGCGGGGAGACACCCCGCAACAGTGCGGCCCTTTCTGAAATCAAAAAGTGGAACAAACAACGCCAGTGGCGGGTGCGTTCCTCCCGGCCCGATATATACACCTTATATGAGCAAAACATCGGGGCGCTCACTCCTATTTTAAGCGAAAGATTGCGGGAAGCCGAGAACCTTTACCCGGCGGCCTGGATTGAGGAAGCTTTCGCCGAAGCAGTCAACTATAACCGGCGTAGCTGGGCATATATTATTCGTATTTTGGAGAACTGGGTAACCAATGGACGAGAACGAAATCAAACTGTCGAACGGTCAGCCGAGCGGTCGCGACCGAAACCCGGCCAGGGTAACTCCGCTGCGCAACGAGCAAGAGGAAATGGACGAACGGGTCTGGCAGGAGATGGAACGGCTGCGCCAGGAACAACAGCGCCCGGCCCGGCCAACGGCACGTCGGGAGGATCTTCCACGCCCTCTAGCCGCCGAGGACCTATTGACTTCACTAAATATACGACCGGGAAATATGCCCACCTCACTGAACCAGGCTCCCAGGACTAACCCACCGCTGGGCAACCCACCTACGCCAAACCGGGTTGCGCCTGCGTCCGCCCAGGGCCGGGAGGTCGTGCCATCCCAGCGCCCTACCCCGCCTGAACCGGCCAAGGTCGTCCACCTGAACAATTTCGCGACCTCGGCAACCAGCCCCTTCGCACCTATCGAGGACAATTTCGAGCCCTATATCGAGGAGAATGTCTGCCAGTTTTGTAAGGGTAGCGGTTGGCTGCGTCTAGATTCGCCCGTCGGTGACCAGAATTTCGGCAAGCTGGTTCCCTGCGAATGTACAATGGCCCTCAAAGACCGCAAGGCTTTCGAGGAGTTGAAAAAAACCAGTAATATCGAGCTTTTCCGCGACCTGACCTTCGAAACCTTTAACCCGCGTGTACCCAAGACCCGCGATGCCTACGAAGCCGCCCTGAAATATGCCAAAGACCCCAGCGACTGGCTGCTTTTCATCGGGAACTACGGGTGCGGCAAAACCCACCTGGCCGCCGCTATTGCCAACGAGGCGCTCAACCGGCATATCCGGCTCTATTTTGCGGTCGTGCCCGACCTGCTCGACTATTTGCGCTCCACCTTCGACCCCAACAGTGAGGCCAGTTACGACCAGCGTTTCGAAATGATTCGGAACGTGCCGCTCTTGATTCTTGACGACCTCGGCACCGAAAACGCCAAGCCCTGGGCGCGCGAGAAGCTTTACCAGATAATCAATCACCGCTATAATGCCAAACTGCCGACGGTGATTACGACCAATAACGACCTGGATAGCCTGGATGGGCGGATTCGCTCCCGTCTGTACGACCGGGAATTGTGCCGGACCATTCTATTACAGGCCGATGATTACCGGATGCTCGACTCTTCCGAACGGGCCCGCTTTCGCCAGAACCCGGTAACACGGGCGAAATACTGAGTTAAAATTTTCTAAACAAAAAGACATAAACTCTTAACGCATTTGAATTGATTTACTCGCGTGAATTTGTTATATTTTTATTAATCCAACACGGAACGCTTTAACCTTTAAACCAGTACCTGATATAGTTATTGTAGTACGATTTTTAAGGAAACGTTTTTAGCATGACCAGCACCAGTTCCATTAGCGGCAAAGAGACCCCTAACCAGCGTCTTTCTCGCCTCAAGACCCAGCAACAACTTTGTAACAAACTCCTGATGGATTGTGTATCTCTTATGGAAGTTTATCCCGACTATACCGAGCGCCTGATGGCCGTCATGAATCAGGTTGAGTCCATGATGGAACAGAATAGCCGCCTGATTGCCCGTATCGAGAACCCTGCCTAGATTCCGTTAAACTTAAAACTTGTTTTAACCGCTTTAACTCAACCTTTTATTTTTTTAGTTTGATTTAAGGTGCAACTCCGTTTGGTTTGCTTCCTGCCCCTAATTCTTTGCTAAAAAATTTATAAAATGCTAATTGATTTCTAATCGCTGCCAACCAGGCCGGGTGGTTTTGTCCTTACCTGATAATTGACACTCCCCCCTCCGTCCACTATAATTTGGAATGCTGTCCACAGCTAATATCCAAAAATCCTTATAAATCTGAGCGGACCGCACTTATTCGGCCCTTTTGAGGGCAAAAAATCTAACCTTAACCCCCAATGGGAAATCAAGTAGAGGAGAGAGCACAAAAGTGCATCGAGTTAGGAACAACCTTTTAGCCTTGCTGGGTATTGCCCTGATCGTGGCCGTAGCCGCCTGGATTGTTTTTGGTGGCAACCGCACCGAAAATATCCTGGGCGGTTCGCTAGATTTAAGCGTCAAAGAGGGCCTCGACCTGCAAGGCGGCTATCAAATCTTGCTGCAAGCCCGCGACAACAATGTTACGGCTGACCGCCTGCAAGCCGCCCGCCAGATTATTGAAAAACGCGTGAACGGCCTGGGGACCAACGAACCCAGCATCACTATCCAGGGTAACAACCGCATCAGCGTGGAATTGCCCGGTGTGACCGACGAAAATGCCGTGAAGAAAGCTATCGGTAGCACGGGCCGCCTCGAATTTATCGACGCGGGTACTACCCAGCTTAATACCGGTGATACCGTCCAGACGACCTATTGTACGACCGGCTCGCTCTACCAGGCCGCGCCTAACCTGTGCGGGACCGGCGTAACCAGCAGCACCACCGCTACCAGTACGACCAGCACTACCCCCAGCACCCCTTCGAATGAAGCGATTGGTCCGGGCGGTACCCCTGGTGCCACTACGCCCGGTGCAACCACCGGCACCACTCCCGGTGCGACCGCGACTGCGGCGACTACCCCCGGTGCGACCACGGCGGCTGCCGGTGGGGCTTCGACCACTCCCGGCGCGTCTCCGACGGTTTCGGCGACCGCTACGCCCGCACCCGGCAAGCTGAACGCCAGCAACCAACCTTTCCAGACCGTTATTACCGGTGATCAGTTGGATCCGGCCAAGATTGACATCGGGTTTGCCGATACGGGCGGCGGCTACAAAGTGCTGTTTGGTGTAAAAGCCGATGCCACTAACACCTTTAGCAACTTCACCAGCCAGCACCTCGGCCAGCAAATGGCTATCGTCCTCGACGGGCAGGTTATTTCTGCCGCGACCATCCAGGGCGTTATCTCGAACCAGGGTGAAATCACCAGCCCGAACTGGCAGACTGCTGCCGGTAAAGCTGATGCCCAGAACCTGGTTTTGCAACTCAAGTATGGCTCCTTGCCGGTCCAACTCGATGTTATCGCCAGCCGCAAGGTCGGCGCGACCCTCGGCACCGACTCGATTGACCGCAGCCTTATTGCCGGTATTGTCGGTCTTGGTATCGTGGCGGCTTTCATGATTTTGTACTTCCGCCTGCCCGGCCTGCTGGCCGTCTTTGCGCTGGTAATCTACTCGATTATCAACTTCGCCCTCTTTAAGCTCTTGGGCGTGGTGCTGACCCTGGCCGGTATCGCCGGGTTTATTCTTTCAATTGGTATGGCTGTAGACGCTAACGTGCTTATCTTCGCCCGCATGAAGGAAGAGTTACGTCTGGGCCGCTCGATTGAAAGGGCCGTCGAAGAAGGCTTCCGCAACGCCTGGCCCTCCATCCGGGATAGCAACATCTCGACCCTGATTACCTGCGGTATCCTTTACTGGTTTGGCGACTTCACCGGCACCAGTACCATTAAAGGCTTCGCCCTGACCCTGGCTATCGGTGTGTTGTGCAGTATGTTCACGGCTATCACGGTCACCCACACTTTCCTGCGCCTGATGTTCCTGATAACCGGCAGCCAGCGCCACCTGACCAGGGGCGGCTGGTGGTTCGGTATGAACCGGACCCGGCGGCAAGCAGAAGAGGTTCAGCAGGTCTAAAAGGAGACGCCGGGTTTAATGCAAAGCATCCCGGCGCTACCTTTGAAAGAGGAAAGAGAAAGAATTTAGAATGAAAAAGTCGCTTGATTTAGTTAAACACCGCTGGACCTTTATCGTTATCTCGCTGGTAATTATCCTTCCTGGGGTAATCTTTATCCTGCTGGGCGGGTTGCGGGCCAGTATTGACTTCACCGGGGGTACCTCCTGGGACATCTATTTCAATAAAGACAAGGTTCCCGCCGGGGCAGACATCGAAAACACCTTAAAGAGCGCCGACGCCACTTTTATAACCCAGTTGCAGACCAAACCAGACAAAAACCAGGCGGAGTTGGACCTGCTGGCCCAGCGCCAGCGCCAGGCTTTCCAGGCTATCGCCCAGCAAAGCGATAACGGCCTGGTAGTAGTCCGCACCGGCCAGATTTTCGACAATACCGACGAAAAGACGGTCCTGACCAACGCCCTGACCCAGAAGTTCGGCACCGCCAATGGCTTCGACCCTCAGAAACTCGGCCTGACCACTTCCGGCCCGACCGTCGCCGGGGAAGTGACTACCCGGTCCTTTGTCGCGGTAATCCTGGCTTCGATTGGTATCCTGGCTTACCTGGCTTACGCCTTCCGCAAGGTGAAACGGCCCTGGCGTTATGGTCTCTGCGCTATCTTCGCGATGGTCCATGACGTGCTGGTGGTGCTGGGTATCTTCGCCATCCTGGGCTACTTCTTCGGGGTGGAAATTGACTCCCTGTTTGTTACGGCCCTGCTAACGGTCATCGGTTTCTCGGTTCACGACTCGATTGTAGTCTTCGACCGTATTCGGGAGAACCAGATTCGCACTCCCGGCGAACCGTTCGACTCGCTGGTCAACCATAGCCTGGTCCAGACCCTGGTCCGGTCCCTAAACACCTCGCTGACGGTTATCTTTACCCTTTCGGCCCTGTACCTCTTTGGTGGCGCTACCGTCCGCAACTTCGTGCTGGCGCTCCTGATTGGTATTATCAGCGGGACTTATTCGAGTATCTTTAACGCCTCGATGCTGCTGGTAATCTGGGAGAAAGGCGAATTCCGGCGTTTCTTTGGTGGCCGCAAAAATGGTCCCAAAACCGATGCCCCCACCCGGCAGCCGGTCACCAGCGCCCGCTAGTTTCGTGTGTTCAATCAGGATTTAACTTGCGCCAACGGCGCTGAGATTTCTCGACTTCGCTCGGAATGACAAAGAAAAAGCAGCTTCCCACAAAAGTAGGAGGCTGCTTTTTTGTTACGCTAAAATTGGTGAGCTAGGCGGTGGTGCAAACCTTGGCCGCGTCCAGGAGCAGAGCCTGGACACTGGCCCCGGACGAGTCCTGCTGGATAGTCCCCCTGAGAATGGCCCAGGGCATATCCGCGATGATATTGGGCCGGTGCGTGACATAGCAGCCGAAATAAGTTTGCTTGGAGCCGTCCAACTGGGTTGCCACCAGTACCACCGGCACCGGGGCATAGGCGTTCCCCGCCCCGACATCAATCCGGTACGGCCCGGAACTCAGGATTACCGAGAAAGTGTTTTTGTACCCGGCCACCCACTGGTCGTAGGCGGGTAAGGTCTTGGTGGGCGTTTCCCAGTAGTTATAAGCTTGCTGAAAGGTCTTGTTATTGATAGCGGTGTAGAAAAGGTGCAAGACCATATCGGGGGTGGAATTCTGGATTTCATTACCGAGTAGACCCAATTCCACTACATAGGCGATAGGGTTTTCAGGGTGATATTCCATCCTGACCCGCTCGAACCACTGCGCGAAAAAGGTCTGCCCGGTCGCCGGGTCGGTTTCCTGCTGGGCCTCTGAAATGGGATAGCCAAAACGGTCCAGGCCGCCGTTATTGGTCCAGTAAGTGTAGAACCGGCTGTCAATATTATGCTGGGTTGCCGGTTCGAAGTAAGCCCCGGCGGCGGGTTTGGTCGGTTTGAAAGCCGGGTCATTCTGGATACGGTTAGCGGTCAGGCGTTTGCCGAGCAGGCCAAGTTCGACCTCATACTTGGTCCCGGCGTTTTCAGGGTGCAACTGGAAACTATTGCGCTCGAACCACTGGGTCAGGTAAGCCTGGCCCGTTTCGGAATCGGTTTCAACCTGGGCGTCCGTAATGGGATAGCCAAAGACCGGCAGACCGCCGTTATTTGTCCAATATTCTAAAAATTTCCCGCTGATAGAATGCCCGGTGAGGGGAAAGAATTGGCTGTCGTCAGCCCTGGCAACCGTCGTACCGGAGACGGCCAGGATGGTGCTGAGACCTAGCATTAATGCTGCAAAAACTAACCAGGGTGATCGCTCTTTCAAAACCACGGTGGTTTGCCTCCTTAGTGTTCAGAATAGTATGTGACAGCAACGTACTAATTGTGTTATCAGTGAATGGAGGGACGCTGCTCAGAATTTGGTAACTTGGGCGGGGGTTAAAGCAGTCAAGGGCCTTATTCACTTTATTGAGTTTTTCGGAGTCCCTGAAAATAGTTGTTACTACAAGTAAATTTGTTGCGATAAATAAGAGGAGTCCCTCATGAAACTTTCGTTCTTTGTGAGCTAATTCTTAAGCTACTTTGCGCACGATGATTTAGCCCGCTCTGGCTGTGGTCCGTTTAGCTTATTATAACCCTTCGAATTTGCGCTCACAAGAGATATATAAAAAATGTTATGTCAATTCTTGATTTTCATGCCATAATATCCAGGTTATGACTAAACGGCTTTAAAACCCAAAGATGATCAGAGGATTTTGATGATTTTACGCGAATATACTCCCCAGGATAAAGCCGCTTGCCTGGACCTGTTTGACAGCAATCTCGACCCCTATTTTTTGCCGCACGAACGCGCTGAATTCAGCCGCTTTCTCGATAAAAAGATTGGTGAGTATTTTGTGGTTGAAGACAATGGCGACATCCTGGGATGTGGCGGGATTGCCTTCACAGACGAAACCGGCGAGGCAAATTTAACCTGGGGCATGATAAACCGGCAAAAACACCGGCAGGGCATCGGGAGCTTTCTAACCGAAGGCCGCCTAGAACGAATCCGGCAAATTCCCGGCCTGAAAACGGTGACAATCCAGACCAGCCAGCACACCGTCGCTTTTTACGCCCGCTACGGCTTTGAAGTCCGAGAAATCATTAAGGATGGCTTTGGCCCCGGCCTGGATAACTACAAAATGACCCTTTCGCTGATCCCGGTGTAACTCGGAGTCATTCCCATATTAAGGGAATGTGCTCACCCAAGACTGGAAAATTTTCTTGCTCGAAAAAAACTAATTATTGCAAGAACTAGAAAGACTAAAACTATAATTGTGAGAAAATAATATTGGGTTAACCAGCTAACCCAACCTATCACACAGGCCCAAAGAAGACAGACAACAGAGGTAAAGTACAATATCAAAACACCAGTCTTTTTGGTAGGTTTGGACTCCATTTCAAATTACCTCTCTTTACACATTTCGATTCCAAACATTTACGACTGCAAAATTCGCCAAAGACGTTGAGATTTCTTGACAACATTCGAAATGACAGAAACAGAGTCTTTACACAGATTTAGCGGGAGCCGCGAATAGAAGACCGCATCATACGGACATAACCGCCCACGAACCGCGAGATTATTTCGGGTTTGCGGTGCGGGACGAGTGGAAAGACGGGCTGACCCTGGGCCTGCAAGACCGCGTTGGCCGCCTCGATACCGGTCACGCAGGCTCTTTCTAAAAAGAGCGCCGGGCTGGGATGGCGCACCCAGTCCCCGCAACAAAACAGGCCAGGCCAGGGCGTACGGATACCCAGGTGTTCGGCCAGGGTGCCGATTGCGAAAAGGGTGTGGACCGGGGGATTGCGCCTGAAAGTCCGGTGAATGACCTTATCCTTGAGGGCGGGGTAAATCCGGGCAAAGTCGGTGGTAACTTTTTCCAGCAGCACATCGTCGGGTTCGAGGAGCAGTTCGGGCGGGCCATAGATGTGGGCCTCCAGGGCGGTGTGGCCGGTCTCGCGGTGCCACTCCTTAAAGACGGTCTGGAAGCGGTGCAGCCAGAAGAAGTTGTCCGCCGCGAAATCGCCGCTTAGAATGCCGGCCTCGTCCTTCTGAGGCGGTTTCCCGGCAAACCAGAGCCGGATTACAACAGTTTCTAACCCCCGCGGCCAGTGAAATTTTGCTGCTAACTCCTGGGTGGCCGGGCTGTTCAGCATTATCTGTCGAGTGCCGGGCGCATCACAGGCCAGTACCATGTCTGGGGCTTCGTAGGTACGGCCATCTTCCAGGACCACCCGCCAGCCCTTTTCAAGTCTATCCAGACGTTCGACCCGGCAACCTGTTAAAGCGGTGCCACCGAGTTGGGCCAGACGATCTACCAGCGGCTCGATAACGGCCTTGCCCGAATCCCCGGCCAGGTATTCAAAACCCTGGCTGTCCCGGCGCAGCAGGCTATAAAAGCGGAGAAAGGCGATAAACCCGGATAGAGGCACGTCTTCGGGGTGGGCGGAAAGACCGCTCCGGGCCAGCGAAGCCACGAAGGCCCGGATGGCCGGGGGCCAGCCTTTACAGAAGTCGGCCAGAGTCAGCCCTTCCATTTTTTTGTACTCGGCCAGCGGGTCAATCCCGACCGCCACCACCAGGCTCCCCAGCACCGCCGGGATCGAAAGCCAGTCCCGCCAGCCGACCATCCGCCAGAAGGAAGGCCGGAACCACAGGGCACCGTAGTGAAAAGGGGCAGGCCACCAGGTCCGGCGCACTACCCGGCCCATTTCGGCCCGTCTAACCCGCTTGTCGTCACCGTGGACCCATTCCTGGCGGTCAGCTCGTACGAATTCAGGCCGGATGCCGTGCCGGGCCAGCAGACCCTTCAGGTTGTGGTACTGGGCCCAGAAACCGTGGATACCGTGTTCCGCCGGGAAAACCGTTGGTGGAGTATTTTCGGGGTAGGCAAAACTCGCGGCTGGTTTTTCGCTCAGGCGGCCCCCAAAGACCGCCGGGTCCGCTTCCAGCACCAGGGGCGCAAGGCCGCGTTCGGCCAGGCAGACAGCAGCGCACAAACCCGCCACCCCACCGCCTATAATTATGACCTGTTCTGGCATATAATGTCAGTCGAAATTTTTATAAGAATTAAAGATTTGAGGAAGAAAATGCCTGTAAAAATCGGACTCGTCCAGATGGTTTGCGAGAAAGCCGCCATCGAGCAAAATCTACAAATCATCCAGGATTATGTCAACCAGGCCCTGTCCCAAAACGTTGAAATCGTGTTGTTTCCCGAAATGAGCATCACCGGCTACATTAACCCGGAAAAAGACCTCGACGCCATTCTGACCCTGAGCAGCCCCGCCGTCAAACGTTTCGTGGAAATGAGCCGGGGTCACGACATGACCCTGCTGGCCGGTATCGTGGAAAGAAATCCTCAACCGGGCGGCAAACCGTTTATCACCCAACTGGTTGCTCACCAGGGCCAACTGCTCGGCTACTACCGCAAAATAACCATCGAAGGCGACGAAACGCCCTTTTTCGACCCCGGCCATGAATTAGAAACTATTTCCGGCACCGGTAGCCCTTTTGGCGTAACCATCTGCGCCGACATCAACAATCCGGGGCTGTTCGAAGAATATGCCCGGTTTGGCGCGAGATTCATCCTGGAAGCCGCCGCACCCGGTCTCTACGGCTCTCAGGCCGAGCGCAACTGGGAAAGCGGGTATAACTGGTGGAAAGGCGAATGCGAGACCAAATTGGGCCGCTATGCCCGCGAGAACAACATCTATATCGCGGTGGCGACCCAGGCCGGGCGCACCAGGGACGAAGACTTTCCGGGCGGTGGCTATCTCCTGGGTCCGGACGGTACTCTCCTGGCCGCGACCGAGGACTGGTCGCCGGGAATGTTAATCGTGACGGTGCCGGACTTTAAGATGCATTAGCCAACAAGCCGAAGCAAGGTGTCCACCACCTCGTCCAGGGGGATCGAGGTGTCTAGCTCATAGTTCGCTATCCTCCGCAGGCGCGCCTCGACTTCCTGCTTTAGGCCCAGGACACGGGCCAATTCGTAGGATTGCTTGCCGTAAGAATTGGTGGTCCGAGTTGCCAGCCTTTCCACGATAAACGGGTCAGGTGCGCTCAGCAGAATAATTGAATCGAATTGTGGGAGGAATTTCACGACATTGGTCGGGGTTCCGGCTACAAACAAGATGGGAGCGTCATTGGCGGACAACAGGGCGCTTATCCGATGCTCCCGCCAGACCCAATCCCGCTCCGGTTCGACCGAAGAACCAAATTCGTCAACGCTATTAGCAACCGCGACCCATTCGCACCACTCGGCGGTATCGGCGTCAACCGTTTTGTAACCCCGCCCGGCCAGGGCTGTAATTACCGAAGATTTACCAACCCCTGAAATACCTACAAGCAGTACTTTCTTCATAAGAAGCTCTCGCGGGTTAGTGTACTACTTCTTGCTGCCGCTCTGGGAGTCGTCATCGAGGCTGAGGACCGCCATAAAGGCTTCCTGGGGGATTTCGACGTTGCCTACCATCTTCATGCGGGCTTTACCCTCTTTCTGCTTTTCAAGCAGCTTGCGCTTACGGGTAATGTCACCGCCGTAACACTTCGCCAGCACGTTCTTGCGCATCGCGTTAATGGTTTCGCGGGCGACCACCTTTGAACCAATCGCCGCCTGAATCGGCACCTCGAACAACTGGCGCGGTATCAGGGCGCGCAGTTTGGTCGTGAGGGCCCGGCCCTGCGAGAAGGCTTTGTCGCGGTGGGTAATCAGCGAAAGAGCGTCTACCGGGGTCCCGGCCACCAGGATGTCGAGCTTTACCAGGTCCGCCTGCTTATAGGCGCTAAAGCTGTAATCAAGCGAAGCATAACCCTGCGTCCGCGACTTTAGCTGGTCGTAGAAATCGACGATAAGCTCAGCCAACGGCATTTCATAGCCAAGGTTGACCCTGGTCTCGTCCAGGTATTCCATCTTGTTATAGACCCCGCGCCGGGTTGTCACCAGTTCCATAATGGCCCCGATATAGCGGGTCGGCGTGATAATCGAGATGTTCATCCAGGGTTCTTCAATCTCGGAGAACTCGCCGGGGTCAGGCATATCGCTGGGATTGTCCACCTCGATAATTTCGCCATTATTGAGCATAATGTGGTATTCCACGCTCGGCGCGGTCGCCAGGAGTTCCAGGTTGTACTCGCGCTCCAACCGCTCCTGGATGATTTCCATGTGCAGGAGGCCCAGGAAGCCGCAACGAAACCCAAAACCGAGCGCCGCCGAGGTTTCGGGCTGGTAAATCAGCGAGGCGTCGTTCAGCTTGAGCTTTTCCAGGGCGTCGCGCAGTTCGGTATAGTCGTCGCTGTTAATCGGGTAAATCCCGGCGAAAACCATCGGCTTGGCCGGGCGATAACCTTCGAGCGGGTTGTGGGCCGGTTCTTTCGCCAGGGTAATGGTGTCACCCACCTGGCAGTCTGCCACTACTTTAAGCCCGGTAGCGATATAGCCGGTTTCCCCGGTTAGCAGTTCTTTGACCGGGAACGGGTTTGGCCGGAAAACACCCACTTCGAGGATTGCCGCGTTTTTGTCGGTCGCCATCATCTTGATAACATCGTCCGAGCGCACCTTGCCGTCAATAATCCGGCAGTAGGCAATAACGCCTTTGTAAGCATCGTAATGACTGTCGAAAATAAGGGCGCGTAAAGGGCTATCCGGCTCACCTTTGGGCGGCGGCACCCGCTGAACAATCGCTTCGAGAATTTCTTTGATGCCGACACCCATTTTGGCCGAGGCTTCAATCATTTCTTCACGCAAAAGCCCGATGGTCTTCTCGATTTCGGTGGCAACCACTTCGGGCTGCGCCGCCGGTAAATCTATTTTGTTGATGACCGGGATAATCGACAGGTCTTGCTCGACGGCCATATACAGGTTCGCCAGGGTCTGCGCCTCGATGCCCTGGGTGGCGTCCACGACCAGGATAGCGCCTTCACAGGCGGTCAGGCTGCGGCTGACCTCGTAGGTAAAGTCTACGTGGCCGGGAGTGTCAATCAGGTTTAGCTCGTAGTCGAGGCCATCGTCGGCCCGGTAGTTCATGCGGACGGCGCGAGCTTTGATGGTAATCCCCTTCTCGCGTTCGAGGTCCATTGAATCGAGCAACTGGGCCTGCATATCCCGGTGCGCAACAGTGCCGGTATATTCAAGCAAACGGTCGGCCAGGGTAGATTTGCCGTGGTCAATATGGGCGATAATACAAAAGTTACGAATCCTGCTTTGCTCTGTCACAGCCTGTTTTCTCGGTTTTTCTAGTTAATCGTAGGTTTTTCAGCCCAAATTATACACTACCACCCCCTTAAACACAAAGGTTCGCTGGGAATGGAAGACCCTGCTGGCTATTTTTAAGCTCAAAGAATAAAAATGAACCTGGATAGGTAATTCCCGATGAAGCCAATCAACCGTATTTTGGTAGAGAGGCTTTGTCATTTTAAAGAAGTTACACAGATTTTTAAAATTGCTTAGCAAACTTCAAACGAATTGCTAGCAGCCCTGTTAATCTATATGACGGGGGGAATGAGATTAGTAAATTAATAGGCCCTTGCAAGAAGGGTTAGCTTGCAAGGGCATGGGGTGGTGCAAGCGTTCCAGTGGAGTGAACGCCTGCGAAGGGTTTGACCAGAATTTCTCTGGCCTGAACAAAGTTTAGCACATAACAATCATCAATTCAAATAAATGGATAATTCAGTTTCTTGTAAAGAGATTTTTGCCTTTGCAAGACACTAAAAGAAAGTATTCTACAACCATCATTCATACCCACAATAAGTCCGAGATTAAAAGGCTCCCGGACTTATTTTTTTGCCTAACCGCACCCGGCTTTCGGCTTCTAACATACTTCTAAACCCAGGGCTTAAACCACCTTGACCGGGTTCGCCAGGATACCGACTCCTTCAATTTCGATTTCCACCAGGTCACCTGCTTGCAGGGTAAAATCGTCCGGCGGAACAATACTGGTCCCGGTCGAAAGCAAAACGCCTTCGGGGAAACTGTTCGAACGACCCAGGTAGCCGATAAGTTCGGGCAGGGTCCGTTTTAGCTGGGCGGTGCTGGCCCCACCGTGAAATACCTCCAGGCCATCCCGTTTGATGGTACATTCCATCCTTAACTCCGGCTTTTCCGGCAAACTATCCACCAGCAAGACAGCCGGACCGACCGCGCAGCAGGCGTCATAGACCTTGGCCTGGGGCAAATAGAGGGGGTTAGCTCCTTCGATGTCGCGAGAGCTGACATCGTTACAGACCGTAAACCCGATAAAATTTAATTTGTTATCGAGCAGGACGGCCAGTTCCGGCTCCGGCACCGACCACTTGCTATCCTGTCGGACGGCGATTTCACCGCCCGGCCCGACTACCCGGTGGGGTGTCGCCTTGAAAAAGAGTTCGGGCCGCTCGGCATCGTAAACCAGGTCATAAATTTTAGAGGCGGTATCCGATTCCTCCATGCGGGCCTGGCGACTGCGCCAGTAAGTCACCCCGGCAGCCCAGACCTCCTGGCGGTCGAGCGGGGTCAAGACCCGGCCCTGCGCTACCAGGTCGGCGAAACTACCCAGGGCCTCCGCTCCTTCGCTGATTTCGGCCACATAGGCGGCCAGGGGGCGGTCCCCCGCACTGGTCAGAAGCAAATCCCACGAAACAACGTCCACCACTTCGCGCTGCCCTTCCTGCAAAGGCAGGCGCAATACCCGCACCTGTTCGTCCTCACCGACGGCAGCCAGGACCGAACCGACTTCTTGCAGTATTACCCGGCATATTTTCATCAAAACCCTCCTGGTTTTTAATCTGTCCGCAAAAAGAAAAAGCCGGAAAACCCGGCCAAATGTCGTTCAACCGCTAACGACCTCACGCAAACCATTTCAATCGGTTAAAGTTTTTGCCAAATTGCGCTTACCGGAAAATCCAAGATACCTTCCAGGGAATTTTAGTATTTTCCCCGGCTAACGTCCAACCGTTTACGAACTGGCGGACAGCACCACGACCGTATCGGCATCATAGGTGTTGGTGCCGTTGGGTGTGCCCGCAAACAAAATAGTGTCGCCTACGGTTAGCTGGACCGTCTGGCTCGGCACGTTCCGCCAGACCTGGGTCTTGCCGGAAATAATATTGAGCGTGGCGGTGTTACCGGAAGGCTGGCCCGCCGAACTGAGCAGCAAAACGGTGATTTTAGCGCCGTCAATCTTGTCCACGCGAGCATAAATCGAGGTGCTTACATTAAAGCTGTTTTGGGGGACGATTGCCGCCGTAGTAGTCTCACCACTGCCCGTCCCGGAAGATTGAGCGGTCGCCGTGGCGTTCCAGGCCGCTGCCCGCGCCTCCAAAAACTGGTCGCGCTCCGAGTTGGAATTGCCCTTGCCCCGGCTGACGCCAAAACTGTAGGCCAGGATTCCCACACCTATTACCAGGGTCAGGACCAGGATAGTTGGAATGACAAAGCGCATCCAGAACTGGCCTCCACCACCCCGGACCGGGCGACGGGCAGGGTCTTCGGCCAGCAAGCGGCGCATCGAGCCGGTCGTCTGGATAGGTGTCTGCATAGGGACCGTATTCTTATCAGGACTGCCATTATCTATATTATTCATTAATCTCTCTTAAAGCTTTTGCCAGCTCCTGATTCGGTTAGAGTGCTGTCCTGTTTCCAGTTAACCCCTGGGTGTGGGGGTAGGTTTGTTCGAAAAGACCCCGGCCCCGGCGGCTGCGGAGGATGCCGGGGAGGTCGAAACGGCAGTCGTAACAGACACGGTAGTGGTCGGCGGGGGTGGTGGGCCCTCGGAAGACGCGGCGGTAGTCCCCGTGCCAGCCGGGACCGTCGTCACGGCAGCCGTGGTTGCGGCGACACTGGTTTGGGCTGCCAGCGAACCGGCAGGGGTCACAGTCGAAACCACAATCGGCGTCTGGGCAGGGGTCGAACCGGGCTGAGCGGTGGCGTTAGGGCTGCCAGCAACCCCAGGGGTAGCCCCTGGCGTAGAGCCAGCACCCGGCGTCCCGGCAGGCGCGCCCGCATCGGCGGTAGCTGTAGGCAAAGGTGGTACCGGGGCCGTCCCGTACAGCACTATCTTATCACCTTCACGCAATAGACCGGTGTCGGTCACTTCAACGTAATCATCACCAATTAAGCCAACCGTGACCGGGGTTGCTACAATCAGGCCGTCCGGCAAGACCACATCTACCACCGGACCGACCTCAAGGCTTCTTACAGAGATTTTTGGCACCAGCAAAGCATCGGGCTTGCTACCCAGCACGAACCGGGCCCGCCCGGTCATACCTGGTTTGAGACTGGAAAGCTCGGTATCCTGGTCCAGGGTAATCGTAACCGGGAAGCCACTCTGGTCGCCGGAAGGGGTCGCCAGGGGATTCGGCGTCGGGACGTTCAGGCTGCGGCTGTCCTCGGTGGTGCCGCTGGCGGTCGGGTTTTTCAAACTGCTAGAAATAAGGCTAACCTTGCCGAGGAAAGGGTCTTGCCGGACGCCCTGGATACCCTCAAAGTAAACCCGGACCGACTGGCCCAGTTTAATCCGCTGGATACTGCTCTCGCCAACCCTGGCTTCAAAGGAAAGTTTCGAGAGGTCAACCAGGGTAACCGCGACCGGGCCGGGCGCAATGGCCTGACCGGCGGCGACATTGATGCTTTCGACTACGCTGTTAAAGGGAGCCAGCAAATTGAGTTGTTCGAGTTTAAGCTCGGCCTGCTTCACCTGGGCGGTGGCCTGGTCCAAATCGCTCTGGGCCTTTGCCAGGTCGGCAGCGGACGCCCCCTTGGAAAGAGTATTCACCTGGGCCTGGTATTTATCTACCTCGGCCTGGGCAACCTGGATATCCGCCGGGTTGCCGCCTTTGTTAAGACCGTCGAGGACAGCTTTAGCCTGGTCAATATCGGCCTGGGCTGCATCAATCTCATCCTGGGTCGGACCCCCGGCCACCGCCGCGTCATAATCGGCCTGGGCTTTATCCACGGCGGCCTGGGCGCTCAAAATAGCCTGTTGGGACGGCCCATCCTGCAAATTCTCCAGGGCCGACTGCGCTTCAATCTGTAACGCCTCGGCTTCTTTTACCGCCGAAGTCTGAAGCGCGGTAGCGGCAGTAAGGGCTTTCTGGGCGGCGTCGAGGGTTATCTTGGCCTGGTCAACCCCCAACTTGGCGGCGGTTTCGCGGTCCAGGTCAGCCTGGGTGGTGGTATCTTTTACGGTTCCGTCAGGGTTATAGAGTTCGTTATGAATCTGGTTATAGGTGGCGTTAGCGGCATCGAGCCCATTCTGGGCTTTGGTTACATCTAACTGGGCCTGCTCGACAGCGCTGGCGCGTTCGCTTTTGACCTTTTCCAGGTTTTGAGTGGCGGCGTCAACCCTGGCCTGGGCCTGGGCGAGTTGAGCCTTGGAGGCGGGCGTCTGTAAAAGGGCCAGGTTCGCCTGAGCCTGGCGCAAAGCCGCGTTCGCCGAATTCACATCCTGCACGTTGGTTTTGGAAACAACGACGTTGTAGCGGTAAACCGCCGCGTCTACGGCGTGCTGGGCAGCAGCCAGTTGATCGGGCGTACCGGTCACGCCCTGGACCTGGGCCAGGCGGGCCTGGGCGATTTTTAGGTTTTGCTGGGCATCGGCAAGCTGCGCGTTCACCCCGGACTTGATGGAATCGAGGTTATTCTGGGCCGCCTTCTGACCGGCCTGGGCCGCCGAAAGCTGCGCTTCGGCCTCGCGGGAGTCAAGCCGGCTCAAGACCTGGGAAGCCTGGACCACCTGACCGGGCCGTACCAGCACATCGCTGATAACGCCGCTGGCCTGGAAGGTCAAATCAGCCGTCCGGGCCGTCACCAGGCCGGGCGCTTTGACCACTTCCTCAATTTCGCCACGTGTAACATAGGAGGTACGATAAGTGGATTGGACAATTTCCGCGTTGCTGCGCTGTATATTCGACCCCACGATAAGGGCCAGGGCGATGAGAATTCCGGCGGCGGCCAGCGCCCAGAAGAAACGCCCTTCCGCGTTACGGAGCCTTTTCATAATACAAGGTTCTCCATGCAGGTCCGTAAGAGATTAGTTGAATTGGTCAATAGAGTGCCCCAATTATAAAGGGTTTAGAGGAATTTTTCCAGCCCCTCCTGGCGCAGTCTTTCCACAATCCGCTTGACCTCCTGGTTCTCGCTGCGAGGCGCAACCAGCAAAACATCGGGCAAATCTACAATTATAAAGTCTTTGACGTTTATGGTGGCAATCAACTTATTTTCGTTGCCGCCATAAATCAGGGAGTTGGAGGTATCGAAGCCCAGGTGATGACCGACCACGGCGTTATTTTCTTCGGAAGGGTGGCGCGAGGCTATCAGGTCGGCCACGACCGACCAGTCGCCCACGTCGCTCCAACCAAAATCGGCGGGTAAAACGGCCATACGGTGCGATTTCTCGGCAATACCCACGTCGATAGTTTCGCTTTTGAGGCTGTTCCAGATGGCGGCGGCTTCCGGCCCGGTCGCTTCGGCGTATTGGGCTAACTGGGCCGATAGCTCCGGCAGATAGGCGGCATATTCCTCGGTGATGACCGAAAGCTTCCAGATAAACATGCCGCTATTCCAGCTATAGCGCCCGGTCGCCAGGTATTGTTCGGCGGTTTCCCTGGGCGGTTTCTCGACAAAGCGGGCAACGTGGTAGGCGGGCAGGCCGTCCACTTCCTTAATAAGACCGTCGCGTTCGATATAACCGTAACCGGTATGAGGGTGGTCCGGGGTGATACCGAGGGTCACGATATAGCCGTCCTCGGCCACGTGAGCGGCGGCGCGTACCACCTGGCAGAAACCTTCCGGGTTCGTAATGACGTGGTCGGCGTGAAAAGAGCCGATAACCGGGTCGCTGTCGCCCGCCGCAGCGGCCAGGGCGCGGATACGAGCCAATCCGAGGCCGATGGCCGGGGCGGTGCCGCGCCCGACCGGCTCAATCAAAATATTTCCCTCCGGCAATTCCGGCAACTGAACCCGCACCTGGTCGGCGTGGCTTTCCCCTACGACAATCGTAATATTTTCAGGGGGCATCAACTTTTTGAGCCGGTCGACCGTTTCCTGAATCATTGTGCGTTCCGATACGAGGTCAAGTAATTGTTTGGGGCTGTTATTGCGGCTGCGCGGCCACAACCGGGAACCTACTCCACCGGCCAGGACGATACCATACATCAAATGAAAACCTTTCCCTTAATTAAACAAGCAAACTCACACCAGGTGCGGTCAGACATTCCCTCTATTTTTCAGGCTCAAATCCAACTGGCAAAAAGAAACCAGCCTGCTTCTTAATATTTAAGAAGCAGGCATTTTGGTTAGTATACTATATTAATTAGCTTTTGACTATTGACACACCCAGCCCATCCACGTGACCCCGGCTGAGTGGGATGATTATGGATTCCAGGCGCGGGTCGGTAGCAAGCTGGCGATTGTACCCGGCAATGATGTCGTTGGATTCGTCGCTGCCGGGCTGCCCGGCGTTCATGACACTGCCGTTACGCAGCAAATTGTCACTTAAAATCAGGCTACCAGGCCGGGAAAGCTTGAGGGCCCAATCGAGATAACCGGGATAATTGGTCTTATCGGCATCAATGAAAAAGAGGTCAAACGGCCCTTCTCCGGCGGCGGCGATTTTGGGGAGGGTATCGAGCCCGGCCCCGACCCGTACCTCGACCAGGTCACTCAGCCCGGCCCGTTCCAGGTTGCGCCGGGCCACCTCGGCGTGTTTGGGCGAGTATTCCAGGGTGATAACTCGGCCTTCCGGGGGCAAGGCCCTGGCAATCCAGATGGTGCTGTAGGCCCCCAGGGTGCCGACTTCGAGGACTTTACGGGCGCCCGAAAGTTTTGTCAGCATATAGATTAGCTGGCCCTCGTTCGCGGATACGTTGATGCCGGGCAAGCCGTTCCGGTCCATTTCCGCCAGCGTTTCCGCAAAGACCGGGTCTTTCGGCACGAATAAATCTTCAAGATAATCGTCAATGCGCTGGCTCAAGCGCAATTCGTCTCTTTCACTCATAAAAACCCCTTTCGTTGAACGATGAACGTGCCTTTTATAGGCAAACGTTGAACGTGTTTTAACTTCTTTATTTGCATAAGACTAGTAGTTAGTCTAGAATTGATTGATAAGTAGGATAACGATTTTGCAGCTTTTGGCGAGCTTTGGCATT
>MKTJ01000033.1:62085-97623 GCA_001898225.1 Chloroflexi bacterium 54-19 | reverse complement strand
GCGCAATTAACTTGCACATTTTTTCGATGGATGTCAATTTTTACTAGCAATCAAGGTACTTTATATACAGATGTGGTCGCCTTAAAGGGTTAAAGCTAGAAATTGTAGAGTCAGGGTTATGTTCATTTTATCTTGTAAATATCACCTACAAAAACGGACTTTAACTCTTAACTTCTGACTACTGCCCTCTGACCACTGACCTCTGACCTCTGGCCTCTAGACTTTTCGTTACCACAGTTCTATTATAAATTCCAATGCGGACAGTATCCGTCCTTATTAAAGTTTTCCTGGAAGAATCCGAAAGAAAATTCGCATGTATCACCCGACCACGCGCGTCCTGACCATCCTCGAACTGTTGCAATCGCACCCGCGCCTGAGCGGGCCGGAACTGGCCGCCCGCCTCGAAGTGGACGTGCGGACCGTCCGCCGCTATATCGGCCAGTTGCAAGAGTTGGGCATCCCGGTCGAGGCCGAGCCGGGCCGCTACGGGGGTTATCGTTTGCGGGCCGGGTTCCGCCTGCCGCCCCTGATGTTCACCAACGACGAAATCGTGGTCCTGACCCTCGGCCTGCTCAACAGCCACTCGCTCGGCCTGGCCGAAACCGCCCCGGCGGTCGAAAGCGCCCTCGCCAAGATTGGCCGGGTGCTGCCTGTCCCGGTGGCCCGCCAGTTGGCCGCCCTGCAAAACGAAATGACCGTGGCCGGTCTGCCGCCCGACGAAAAGGTCGATACCGGTGTCCTGACCACCCTCGGCCTGGCTGCGACTTTTACCCGGCCGGTCCGCATGACCTACCACAACCGGGGCGAAGTTACCGAACGCCTCTTTGAACCCTATGGGGTAGTCCATCTCGACGGGCGCTGGTACACCGTCGGCTTCTGCCACCTGCGCCAGGATGTCCGCATCTTCCGGCTCGACCGGGTGCGCCGGGCCGATACCGAGGCCGGAAGCTTTACCCGTCCCGCCGGGTTTGACGCGCTGGCCTACCTGGTCCAGTCTATCGCCACCATTCCCGACCGCTGGGACATCGAGGTAGAGGTCGGTCTGCCCCTTGAGGTAGTCCGCTCCAAGCTGCCGCCCACCCTGGCGACCCTGGAAACCGCCGGGGAAAAGACCCTGTTCCGCTCCACTTTCAACGACCTTGACTGGCTGGCTCGCCTCCTGGTCGGGCTGGGCGGCCCTGTCCGGGTCATCCGGCCCCCCGAACTGCGGGCGGCTTTCGGGCGGCTGGCCCTGGAAATCGCCGGGTACGCCGCCGGGGATGAGCCGGAAACTTTAGCTTTGGATTAAAAATAGGCTTTTGGGGCGGTTCAGGTCGCGTTTTTATTTGTGGGCGGGGGTTGGCAAAAGCTATAATCGCTCCACCATTAACGCTGCTTGAACGATGAGCGCTGGTCTTACCGTTTTTGCTCAAAAACAACTCATTTTATAAAAAAGCCGGTCCAGACCGGTCGGTCCAGACCGATATATTTTCACATTGAGGTGATTATTATGGATACACGCCACCTGGTTGACCCCGAAGTTGCCCCTATGCTCGACACTTTCCCGCCCTTCCACTTTACCCGCGAAGTCTTACCGTCTATCCGGCAAACCCAGGCCGAAGTCTTCGAGCAAATGCGGCCCACCTTTCCCGCCTATGACAATATTGAAGTAACCGAGAAGAAAGTCCCCGGCGCTCCCGGCGACCCTGATGTGCGGGTGCTGGTCTACCGGCCCAAAAATGTCGCGGGGAAAGTTCCCGGCCTGCTCTGGATCCACGGTGGGGGTTATATTATCGGCACCGCCGACGCCGACGACCAGCAGGTCAAGAAAATCGTGACCGAGGTCGGCTGCGCCGCTGTCTCGGTGGACTACCGCCTCGCCCCTGAAACGCCCCATCCCGGCCCGGTCGAAGATTGCTACGCCGCCCTGAAATGGTTTTACCAGAACGCCGCCGAGTTGGGCGTGGATACCGCCCGTCTCGCTATCGGCGGGGCCAGCGCGGGTGGCGGCCTGGCGGCGGGCCTGGGCGTCCTCACCCGCGACCGGGGCGAGATACCCCTGGCTTTCCAGCTTTTGATTTATCCCATGCTGGACGACCGCACCGTCACCAACTCCGCCGACCATGCCTATGTGGGCGAGTTTATCTGGACCAAAGAGTCGAATTATTTTGGCTGGACCAGTCTGCTCGGCCAGGAACCGGGCGGTGAGGATGTTTCGCCGTATGCCGCCGCCGCCCGCGCCACCGACCTGTCCGGGCTTCCGCCGACCTACCTGACCGTCGGCTCGCTCGACCTTTTCCTGGAAGAAGACCTCGAATACGCCCGCCGGTTAATTCGGGCCGGGGTGCCGACCGAGTTGCATGTCTACCCTGGCGGTTTCCACGGCTTCAACCTGATGCCGACCGCAGCGATAAGCCAGGCTTTCGAGCGTGACATCATGGCCGCCCTCAAGAAGGGTCTGAAGGCTGACCAGAAATAGTTTTTAGTAGGCAGAGGTCAGAGGCCAGAAGTCAGTTGTTAGTGGAATTTGGTCAAATAGTTTTTTAACACACAATTTGGCGGGTTTAAAAACAAAATTATGGTTATAATTTGGATAAACCCGCCTATCCCAAATGCTATCTACTAAGAATTTGTTTTCAAACGAGGCTAAAAAGTTTGAAAGCTATGCTCATTTAAAACAAGTCTAAACACTAAACATTAACTACTGACCGCTGCCTACTGCCCTCTGACTACTAAACACTTCTCACCCCTGTTGGTGACTTTTGGTACTATTGACCGCCTAAAAAAGCCGGTGTTATAATTTTGGTGAGTTAACACCGGCTTTTTCTTATGCTCGTTTTTATATAAAATCTTCAAAGCTTCTCGCCTTATGCCTTTTGGAGCCGGGTAGGGGCGCGACCGTCTTTTTCTTTAAGGAGTGGATTAATGGCCCTCGTTGGCAACTTGAGAGATTTTGGCCTCTCTGAATTTCTCTACCTGGTGGACCGGGGCGCCAAGACCGGGCGGCTCACCTTGCAAAAACCGGGCGACCGGGCCGAACTCTACTTCAACACCGGCAAACTGGTCTACGCCACCCACTTCAACCAGGACGAGCGCATCGGGGACATCCTGGTCAGGATGGGCCGGGTTACCCGCGAGCAGTGTAATATCGCCCTCGAAATCCAGCAGGCCAAACAGCCCGATAAACCGGTCGGCCAGATTATGGTCGAACTCGGCATGCTGACCCAGGCCGAAATTCTCAAGTGCGTCCGGCTCCAGATTGAAGAAATAACCTACGGGCTGTTCGGCTGGCAGGAAGGTGATTTCCGCTTTGAGCCGGATATGGCCCCGCCCCGCGAAAGCGTCTCTATCCCGCTTTCAATCGAAAACCTGATTATGGAGGGCACCCGCCGCATTGACGAGTGGGCCAGGATTCGCGACCGCATCCCCAGCCTGGATGTTATCGTCCGGTTTAGCGATAAGCCCCACGAAAAGGCCAAGGGGGTCAACCTTACCCCTGACGAATGGCGGGTCTTTGCCCGTATCAACGGCGCGAACAGCGTCCGGCAGATTTCCTTGCAGACCGGCCTGGGCGACTTCGAGACGGCCCGCATCATCTATGGTTTCTTATCGGCAGGGCTGGTAATCCTGACCAAAGAAATTGCCCAGCCGACCCCGGTTTCTCCCGGCCTGGGCGGGACCCTGACGACCGGACCGCTCCCGCCGCTGGCTCCTTTCGACCCGGACGAGACCGCCCCTGCGCCCGGCCCGGTCGCGCCCGCGCCCCGGAACCGCTTTACTCCCCGCAGCGGCATCTATGAGACCAGGCCGGGGAAAGAAGCCGTTTTGCGGTTGATTGCTCATTTCGGCGGGGCCTTTTAACTTTAATAGTTTTTTCTAATTCTGATTCTGAACCCGGCTTAAAACCCTTTTTCGGGTTTCTACAGCTAAACCTGCGCCGCTGGAAAAGCGCCTGGTTGACGGAGGTCATGTGCAAACGGTCAAAATGGTTGTTACAGGGGCGCTCGCTTCGGGCAAGAGCGAGTTTATCAAGACTATCAGCGAAACCGATGTGGTTTCGACTGAACGCAAAAGCACCGATGAAGCCAGCCTGTTAAAAAAAGAAACCACCGTGGCGATGGATTTTGGCCGGATTGTGGTCGGCAACGACCTGGTCCTGCATCTTTTTGGCACCCCCGGCCAGAAACGCTTCGATTTTATGTGGGAAATGCTCTCGCAGGGGATGATGGGGATGGTCGTGCTGGTGGACAGCACCCGGCCCGATACCTTCCGGGAGACCAGCCGGATTATTGACTTTTTCACTGCTAACCAGAAAACGCCCTATATTGTCGCCTGCAACAAACAGGACTTGCCCGACGCCTGGGCCCCCGAAGACATTCGCCACTCCCTGCGGCTGGACGAGAATGTCAAAATCGTGCCCTGCGTGGCCCTCGACCCCCGCCAGGTCCGCAACGTCTTGCTCGAATTGTTGTACTCAGTCCTCGAATTCATAGAGGAGGGCTAAACCATGTTTTCCGCCTCGCAACTCCTTGAAATGCAGGAGGAATTACACCGGCTGCAAGCTTCTTCGCCCGATATTGAGGCCACCGTCCTGATCACGATGGATGGCCTCATGCTCACCTCGACCCTGCCCGACGCCAGCGACGAGGACCGGGTTTCGGCGATGAGCGCGAGTCTGCTGGCCCTGGCCGAACGTATCTCGCTCGATTTGGGGCGCGGCCTCCTGGAACAGGTCTTCCTGCGCGGGGCCGATGGAGATGTGCTGCTTATGGCCGTAGCCGATAAAGCCGTCCTGGGTATTCTCTCGCGGCGTGAAGCCAAACTCGGCATGCTTATCTATTACATGCGCCGGGCCGCCAAAGAACTCGCCAATTTTCTTGATTAGTAGTCAGAGGGCAGAGGGGAGTAGTCAGAAGGCAGAAGTCAGAAGGCAGAAGTCAGAAGGCAGAGGGCAGAGGGCAGAAGGCAGAGGGCAGAAGGCAGAGGGCAGTAGTCAGAGGGCAGTAGTCAGAGGGCAGTGGGCAGAAGGTAGTATTTGGCATACTCGCAGGTTGCACCCTCATTCTTGTGATTCCGAACATTCTACCCTGTCATTCCGAGCGCACCTCTTTGTCACACCCGCCGGGCGCGTCGTAGGGCGCGTAGTCGCAGCCACACTGGTGTGTCGCATCGGCGGAATCTAGCCCGTAGCGTTCCCTGGGGGCCGCGCCGTTGGCGAATAGCACGGTCGAAGGTACGTGACAGATGTTCAACGACTTTGCAGTTGCGGTGAAAGTGAATTAAATATCACTTGTAATCACAACCGGACGTTGCTATAATCAAAAGGCCCATGATTTAACCGGGCCTCAGTTATTAGCATGGAATTCGCACAGAAGTAAGCAAAGAAAGAAATGTCGTTACCTTTTAAGCCAAACACCGGTCTTTCCGGTTTGCAGCAGCAGAGCCAGCCTTACAGGAGGTCTGGTTAATTCCGGTTGCCGCTAAGTTTCGCTAAAAGATAACTTAAAGGTAAATCGCCAGACCACGCAAAGGTCTGGCGATTTTTGTTTTATAGTTTTTATAAGAAAAGGGGAAAACCAATGAGTTTCGATTTCTTTATCCGGGGCCTGTTAATCGGCCTCTCCATCGCCGCCCCGGTCGGGCCGATGAGCGTCCTGATTATCCGGCGGACCGTCGCGGAAGGCCGCCTGATCGGGCTTGTTTCCGGCCTGGGCATAGCCGCCGGGGATACTTTTTACGGGGCGCTGGGTGGCTTTGGCCTGACTTTTATTACCAGCTTTCTCATAAACGAACAATTCTGGCTGCACCTGCTAGGGGGCGGGTTTTTGCTCTACCTCGGCGTTAAAACATTACTGTCCAGGCCCGCCGAAAAAGCCGCCGACGGGAAAAATAAACCGAAAAGTTTGCCCGGCTATTTCATCACGACCATGCTTCTTACTTTGACCAACCCTGCTACCATTATTTCGTTCGCGGCCATCATGGCCGGGCTCGGCATTGGCAGCACTTCCGGCGACTATCTCTCCGCCACCATCCTGGTGCTGGGGGTAATGTGCGGCTCGACCTCCTGGTGGCTAATCCTGACCACCTTCCTGAGCCTGGTCCGGCACCGCATCACCCCTGCCGGGATGGTCTGGGTCAACCGTCTATCCGGCGTCATACTGGTGGTCTTTGGCCTGCTGTCTATCCTCAGCCTGGTTCAACATTGAGCCAGGCTTTTCTTTTGGCCTTTGAAATAACAGGGCGCGCCGTACCGGGTGAGTATTTACGGGCTGTCGTCGCCGCTGACCGTGGTGCTATCGGTCAGTTCACTCTCGACCGCCTTCTCCTGCTCGGTACGGGCTATCTTTTCACTGTTCTGGCGCAGTTGGGCCAGGCGCTGTTGTTCCTCCGCCGAAAGCGGGCGGCGGGTGGCTTCGTATTCCAACCCGGTCAATTCTTCGCCTTCATCCAGGGTCCGGTCTTCCTTGCCTTCCCCCCTGTATTCGGTCATAACACCACTCCTTTCTCTGGTCTAAAAACTGCCCTCTGCCCTCTGACTACTGCCCTCTGACTACTGCCCTCTGACTACTGCCCTCTGCCCTCTGACTACTGCCCTCTGACTACTAAAAACTATTCTTCATCCGGGGCCACCGGCACCGGTTGGAGCGGCGTGCGCCCATTAGTCCCGTTCACCTCGTATTTTTTAAGCAGGTGGTCGATATAAGCGCTGTACTGGTCGGCCAGGGCTCGCGACTCAATCATCAAAATGTTTTCGGCGTTGAGTTCGGCGCTGTGCGAAAAATTGTACGAGCCGGTAATAACCGTATCGTCTACCACCAGCACCTTGTTATGCATAAAATCGTGCGGCGTATCCGGCGCGTAAGGGCGCGAGTTTTTGCCGGTCAGGTCGGCCTCCTCGACTATATTCTCGACCGCGCTAATCTTCCACTGGTTGTGGCGGACGCTCTGCCACTGGTAAAGCACCCCGGCCATCTGGGTATGGTCATAAATGCCGCTGACCGGGGCCTGGTCGGTATTGAGCAAATCGTTGAGGGCCGACACCAGGGCGCTGGAATTGAGCAGCATGCTGCAAATACGGACCCTTTCGCGGGCCTGAGCCACGTGCTGGGCCACCTCGTAGTCAATCGCGGGGCCGCGACCGGGCGAAAAAAGCAGGCGCACGCGGGCTGGTTCGCCCTGGTAGGTCAGGTGGACCGTGCGCGTATCGAATGAACCGCTGTTGCCGATATTGCTTTTAACCCACAACTGCTGAAAATCGCTGGCGTAGTAGCCCGCCACCTCCGGGGAGTACAACTGGACAATATTGTTTTCCTGCAAAGTCCAGGAGTCGGTGGTCCAGTTGGTCGAACCGGTCCAGACGCTGGCCCTGGGCGAATTGGCGTCGCGCACTATGTATTTGTGGTGCATCAACTTCAACCCGCCGATACGCCGCCAGGGATAGCCGAGCGATTGGACAAACTGGCCGGTACCGCCCGGGGCGGGGTCTTGCCCCTGGGAGAGCATCGGTGTTTCGGGTTTGTCGGCGTCATAGGCGATGCGGATTTCTACCCCGGCTTTGGCCCTTTCGCGCAAAGCGCTGGCTAATATCTCCTTGAGCGATTCGCTGAGCCGCATATCGTAGACCGCAATATCGAGGGACTGGGTGGCCCCGGCGATAAATTCGGCCAGGAGGTGCGCGACCGATTCGCCGGTCTGCTCACCCTGGGCTAAAAAGAAGGCGGACAGGTCATTTTCAGGCAGATTACTGGAAGGTTGGCTCATTTATTTTTTTATCTCTCTTTCTAGCTTCATCCTGGTTTTATTCTTGCTTCGTCGGTATGCCAGGCCGGGTTTAGACCCGGGCGCCAACAGGTCAGGTTGTTTTTCTAGCATAAACCCTGCCGGAAAATCCCCCCTTTTTTCATTCCACATGGGAAAATCGACCTATTGATTTTTTAATGGGTTATTTAGTTTAATAACTGCAACTGGTTGTAAGTTATAGCGAAACTTGGCAGAAGCTATGCGGCCAGGCTGAAAGATGCTAAAATGGCCCTTACAAACTTTGTTTCTGGTACGAATGGTGCGCTTGAGACCACCCTTTTATACGCGGAATTTTGTTGCAATTAACGGATGCTCAGTTTTACGATATAGTCATGAGGGAAGACACCATTCCCAGGGGTTTAAAAGACCTTACATAAAAAGAGCCTTTTTGTTTGGAGGTTTTCTTTAAGTGCCTAGCACATCCCAAAATCCCCGCACTATTGCCCTATTCGTGGCAGGTTACTTCGTTTTAACCCTGCTTCTGAGTACGATTTTGGTATGGACGAACGGCCCCATTTCCCTCATGATTACCCTGGTAGTGCCGGTTTCCTGGGCCGCTATTTTCTACAAACGGGCCATCTACTGGTCCATGCTGGTCTTTGGCTGCCTGATTGCCGCCTCGGTTATTATTTTAACCTCTCTCAAGGTTATTCCTTCGCTAATTATTTTAGCTATCATCTTCATTACGCTTGGTTTTTTAACCGACCTGACCCATCACCTGATGAAAAGCGCCTCCCACACTTCCAGGGCGCTGGCGATTTCGCGCTCCAACCTCCAGGCTATCCTGAATAACAGTCTGCAAGGCTTTATCTTAATTGACCAGGGCCAGTTCATCCGCGAATTTAACAAAAAAGCCTATGAAGAAGTCCTGGAAATGACCCAGCTAAAGCTGGAAAAAGGCCAGTCCGTTATCGGTATCGTGCCGATTGGCAAATTTGAGGGCTTTAAGCAGTATTTTGCCAGGGCCCTCAAGGGCGAAACGACCGTGGTTGAACGCCCTATCCAGGGTAAGGACGGCAGTGAAAACTGGTTCGAATTTAACTTTGCCCCGGTCTGGCGGGATAGCGGCGAAATCGGCGGGGTCTGCCTGGGCCTGGTAAACATCAATTCGCGCCGCAAAGCCCAGGAAAACGTCGAACGCAGCGAAGCCCGTTTCCGCTCGATGGTCCAGAATTCCCAGGACATCATCGCAATTCTAGATGAAGACGAGATTATCCGCTACTCCAGTCCGACTATCGAGCGGTTGCTTGGCTACAACCCGGAAACCGTCACCGGAAAACCCTTCAGCAAATATCTCCATCCCGATGATTTGAAAACTTACCGGGAAACCCTCGACCGTGTTAAAAGCAGTAGCGGGACGGTGGCGATGGTGGAAGTGCGGGTGAAGGATGATTCCGGGGCCTGGACCTATATGGAAATCGTCCTGGATAACCGCCTGACCGACCAGGCCGTAAACGGTCTTATCCTCAATATCCGGGATAACTCGCAACACCGCCAGTTTATGGAAGCTTTCCGCCAGCAAAACGAGTATATGGCCGTCATGCACGAAACGGCCCTTTCGCTCCTGAACCGGCTCGATATTACCGAACTGCTCCAGACCATTATTGGCCGGGCCGCGACCCTCGGCGGCACTCCTGACGGTTTTATTTACCTGCGCGAACCGGAAAGCGAGTTTATGGTGATGACGGTCGGGGTAGGCTTTTTCGCCAACCCGGCCCCGGACCCGGTCCGTCTGGGCGAGTACTTTGGCGGCCAGGTCTGGAGCACCGGCCAACCGCTGGTCGTTTCGGACTATAAGCGCTGGCCGGGACGGATTTCTACGGGCCAGTATGACACCATAAAAGCGGCGGTAGGCGTTCCGTTGAAGTCGGGCCTGGAAGTAGTCGGGGTTATCGGGTTAGCCTCCCAGGACGAAAATCGCCAGTTCGGTCAGGAAGAAATCGAACTGCTCAACCGGATTTCTCAGCTTGCCTCGATTGCCCTGGATAACGCCCGGCTTTATTCCGCCGCCCGCCGCCGCCTGGTTGAGTTAACAACGGTCCAGCAGGTGGCCCAGGTCATCAATTCCAGTGTCCGGCTCGAAGAAATTTTCCAGACCATCGTCAGCCAGATTAGCCAGGCTTTCGGTTACAAACTGGTCAGTATCTACCTGCGCAACGGCAACAACCTGGTCTTGCAGGCGGTGGTAGGCTACGACAGCCTGCTGGAAAGTATCCCGGTAGATAGCGGGATTTCCGGGCGGGTCGTCCGCACCGGGACAGGCTATTTTGTCCGCAACGCCGCCGAAGATAAAGATTTTCTCTGGGCTATCACCGGGATAACCCAGGCCATTATTATCCCGCTCAAGGGGCGGGACGGCCAGGTGGTGGGTGTCCTGGCGGTCGAGTCGCAGGGCGACCCCTTGCTCAGCGAGGAAGATTTTAACCTGCTGACCCTGCTCAGCGACCAGGTCAGCGTGGCTATCCGTAACGCCCACCTGTTCGAAAATCTCAGCCAGAGCGAAGAAAAATACCGCGAGGTCGTCAGCAGCGTCAAGGAAATAATTTTCCAGACCGATAAAACGGGGGTCTGGACTTTCCTCAATTCGGCCTGGACCGACTTGCTCGGCTATTCGGTCGAAGAAACGCTTGGCAAACCGCTTTTGCCCTATGTCTACGAGGAAGACTGGGAGCGGGGCATCCAGAAATTCCGGGCGCTCACCAGGGGTGAAATTGACGACTATCGCCTCGAAGTGCGCCTGATTGCCAGGGATGGCAGCCAGCGCTGGATGGAGCTGGTGGCCCGGCGCGCCCTTGGCGACGATGGCGAAGTGGTCGGGATTTCCGGGACGCTGGACGATATTACCGAGCGCAAGAAAATCGAGTTTTTGGAGCAGGACCGCAACGAAATCCTCGAAATGGTCGCCCGCAACCACCCCCTGCCGATTGTCCTGGAAAAAATAGCCCTGACCATCGAGCGGCAGCGCCCCGACGTCTATTGCTCGATACACCTTCTGGAATCAAACCGCATCTATAAGGGGGCCGCTCCCAGCCTGCCCAAAAGCTATAGCGATGCCCTCGAGGGTGTCGAAATCGGGCCGGATGTGGGGTCGTGTGGGACCGCCGCCTATCGCCGCGAGCCGGTAATTGTCCACGATATAAAGCGTTCGCCCTACTGGGTAAAATACCGCGACCTGGCTTTAGGGCACGGCTTACAGGCTTGCTGGTCCATGCCTATCATTTCCAGCAAACGCGAAATCCTGGGGACGGTTGCCCTTTACTGGCGCGAGCCGACCGTCGAGAACGCGGCGGGGCTGGAGTTGCTTTCTACCATTACCCGGCTGGCTGCGATTGGCATCGAGCAGCGCCACCTGAACGACCAGTTAAATTACCAGGCCCATTTCGATTCCCTGACCGGTCTGCCCAACCGCATGTTATTCGAGGACCGCCTCGACCACTCGCTGGCGGTGGCCCAGCGCAACCGTCAAAAATTGGCCGTCCTTTTTGTCGATTTGGACCGCTTCAAGGTTATCAACGACACCCTCGGCCACCATACCGGCGACATGGTCTTGCAGGAAGTGGCCCAGCGCTTGCAGGGGTGTATCCGCCACAGCGATACGGTGGCCCGGCTCGGTGGGGACGAGTTTACCCTGATTTTGACCGAACTAAAGGGTCTTTTTAACGCCGAGCGGGTCGCCCAGAAACTGATGGCCGCGCTCGAACCACCTATTCAACTCCCGGACCAGAGCCTGCATATAACCCCCAGCATCGGCATCAGCCTCTATCCCGACGACGGCGAGACTGCCCAGGAACTCCTTTCCAACGCCGACCGGGCCATGTACCGGGCCAAGTTGCAGGGCAAAAACAACTACCAGTTCTTTAGCCCCGAAATGAATACCCAGACCCTGGAACGGCTGGAACTGGAAAACCAGTTGCGGCGGGTGCTGGAACGCAACGAGTTGCGCCTGCTCTACCAGCCCCAGGTAGATTTAAAGACCGGGAAAATGATCGGGTACGAAGCCCTGCTGCGCTGGAAGCACCCGGTGATGGGCCAGATACCCCCCAGCCTGTTCATCCCCCTGGCCGAAGAAAGCGGCATGATTGTGCCTATCGGGGCCTGGGTGTTGGAGCAAGCCTGCCGCCAGGCCAAAACGTGGCAAGACCTGGGCTATCCCGCCTATAAAGTCGCCGTCAACGTTTCGGCGTTACAGTTTAACCGGGCCGATTTTATTCCTACTGTCCAGAAAGCCCTTGAGATTAGCGGTCTGGCCCCAAAATGGTTAGAATTAGAGTTGACCGAAAGTTTGCTTTTCCACGATACCAGGGATAGTTTGCAAAAATTAAGCGCGCTTAAAGAATTTGGTGTTAAACTGTCATTGGACGATTTTGGCACGGGGTATTCTTCCCTTAGCTACCTGCAACAACTGCCAATTGATACCCTCAAAATCGACCAGTCCTTTATCGGCGCGAACCCCCAAAAAGGTCCGCGCGGTGGCGCGATTATAAGCGCCATTGTCACGATGGCCCATTCGCTGGGGATGCGCGTGGTGGCCGAAGGAGTAGAAACCCAGGAACAGTTGAATTTTCTGCATCAAATCGACTGTGACGCAATCCAGGGTTACATCTTTAGCCCGCCCGTTATCGTGGACGAGCTTGAAAATCTGCTCAAGCAGACAACCTCTGCTTCAAGTCTTTTACAAGTTTAGACCTAGTTTATAGAGGAAAGTAACAGAATATGAAATTATTAGTGCTGGGTGGAACAGTCTTTTTAGGTCGTCACCTGGTGGACAGCGCTCTGCGGCGCGGCCACGAAGTGACCCTTTTTACACGCGGCAAAAGCAACCCGGATGTCTACCCGGAAGTCGAGAAGTTGCAGGGCAACCGGGACGGCAACATGGAAGCCCTGGAAGGCCGGACCTGGGACGCGGTCCTGGATACCAGCGGCTACATTCCGCGCATCGTGAAAGCCTCGGCGGACCTGCTGGCCCCGGCGGCGAAGCTCTACTGCTTTATCTCGACCATCTCGGTCTATGCCGATTTCTCCCGCCCCAACTTTGACGAGGATACCGCCCTCGGCACTACCCCCGACGAAACCGTCGAGGAAGTTACGGGCGCAACTTACGGGCCGCTCAAGGTGCTGTGCGAGAAGGCGGTCCAGGAAGCTTTTCCGGGCCGGGCCCTCATCGTCCGGCCAGGGCTGATTGTCGGGCCGCTCGACCACACCGACCGCTTTAGCTACTGGCCGCGCCGGATTGCCCAGGGCGGCGAAGTCCTCGCTCCCGGCGACGGCAACGACCCGGTCCAGATTATTGACGGGCGCGACCTGGCCGACTGGACTATCAGCATGGTCGAAAAGGGCGCGACCGGGGTCTACAACGCCACCGGACCGGCGGCCCCTCTCACCATCAAAGAGGTGGTGGACCAGTGCCTCGACACCACGGGCAGCGGGGCCGATATTACCTGGGTCAGCGCCGAATTCCTGAAGGAAAAAGGGGTCACGCCCTGGGGCGACCTGCCTAGCTGGATTCCGGCGGAAGGCCCCCTGGCCTACATGCAGAGCGCCGATGTCCGGCGGGCTGTCGATAACGGCCTGACCTTCCGGCCTCTCTCCGAAACCATCCTGGATACCCTGGCCTACCTGGCGGGGCGGCCCAGCGGACCCGACCTCAAGGCCGGACTCACCCGCGACCGGGAAAAGGAACTCCTGGCCGAGTGGCACAGCCGCCAGGGCCAGTCCTCATAGACCGGGGCCGGACGCAGGTTATTCGATGGACGCCTTAAAAGGCAGACGAATCGTGGTGGTCGGGACCAGCGGGTCGGGGAAAACAACCCTGGCCCGCCGCCTGGCTGCCAGGCTGAGAGTGCCGCACGTCGAGACCGACGCGCTCCACTGGGGGCCGAACTGGACCGAGCCGCCTGTCGAAGTCTTTCGCGAAAGGATAGTAGCGGCCCTGGCCGGGGATGCGTGGGTAATTGACGGCAACTACAGCCGGATTCGCGCCTATGTCTGGTCGCGGGCGGAAACCCTGGTCTGGCTCGATTATCCCCTGCCGGTCATCATGGGCCGTCTGCTTCGCCGGACCACTCGCCGGATTGTCTTCCGGGAAGAATTATGGAGCGGTAACCGCGAGAGTATCAAGAAGTCCTTTTTCTCTAAAAAATCAATCCTGTGGTGGGTTTTAACGAGTTACAAACGGCGTCGCCGGGAGTACACCGAAATGCTGGCTCGCCCCGAATACGCCCACCTGCAAGTTTTGCACTTCAAATCACCCCGCGCCGCCGACTTCTGGCTATCCTCTATCGGCAAAAACGCCTAAATTTTCCATTTTACAGGCTGATAAAAGTATTTTGCTGCAATTTCACCCTTTTTTATTTTCTTGTCGATATAGGAATGGTAATAATAAATTAATCTTGCCGCCTAACATTAAAGAAGTTTCTAAAAGATGAAAATAAAAAATAAGGTCCGAGGTTGGTTGCTTGACGGACAATACGGCCAACCAAAAGGTCTGGTTGGCCGCTGGCTGGGTCAACGAATGGTCCGCCAGCACATTCCTGAAACAGATTGGACCATTTCTCTGCTCAATCTCGCTGCCCAGGACCAGGTGTTAGAGCTTGGCTTCGGGGCCGGGCGGGCTATCGAACTGGTAGCGACCCGTCTTTCGACCGGCCAGGTGTCAGGCGTCGATATTTCACGGGCGATGGTCCGTGCGGCGGCACATCGAAATGCCAGGACAATCAAATCCGGTAAGGTCCTCCTGAAACAGGAAGATTTAACTCACCTGTCTTTTAATTCCGATAAATTCGACAAAGTTTTTACCATCCAAACTCTTTACTTCTGGCCGGATTTGCAGATGGCCCTGGCCGAAATCTACCGTGTTCTCAAACCAGGCGGCTGTCTGGTTATAACTCTCTCCACCGGCACTATTGATGGCACCGGCCTGACCCATTACCAACAATTAATTGACCAGAAAGTATTACCTGTTATGCGTCACCTTGGGTTCACCGAAGCCTACACCAGAGAAGGCCCTCTTTCGCGCCAGTTCAAAACCACCGCTGTAATCGGTATTAAATAATAGTATTCGATAACGTAAAAACAAATTAATTATTGGGGTTAGCGCCAGGCCAATCAAACTGGCCGCTACTAAAAAGCCGCTTGAGGTTTTGCAGCAGGGCGGCGGGGGCGGCATATTCGGGCTGGCGGCGGTAAAGCCCTACCACCTTATCGAGGGCTTGCAGTTCGTCCCGGTAGCGCGTCACGACCTCGGCGTTTAGTTCGGGTTTCCCGGCAAATAGGAAACTTTCGGGGTAAAAATTCTCGTTGGCGAGTTTGTAACCAAGCTGGCGGTGACAGCGGCAGGGGTTGGCCGGGTTGGCCAGCCCGCAGTGGCCGTTCATGAAACCCCGGACCCGCTCCCTGGCCCGCGAGAGCCGTTTGCGGTAGACCTGGGGTGTCGTTTCCGTTATAAAAGCGCCGTCCTCCCCGCTCACGCCGATAATTTCCCCCAGGATATAGGCGACCCGGTGTTCCCGGTCCAGGCATAAGAGCATACCGAGGGTGCAGCGCAACTCGGTTTCTTCGAGCATCAGGCGCTGGGCGGGGTCGTCCGGTTGGAGTTCAACCGGGGGCCGGTCCAGCTTCTGTTCGAGGTCGGCGTCGAACATCTCAAAAGTGCGTTTCTGAAGTTCAGCCCGGCGTTTGCGGGTGGTCAGGAGGTGGTTGGTGGCGATGCGGTAGCACCACGTCTCGATACTGCTCTCCTGGCGAAACTGGCCCAGGTGCGTTGTTATTCGGATGAGGATTTCCTGGGTGGCGTCCTCGGCGTCGGCGGGGTGCCAGAGCATCCGGAGGGCCAGGTTGTAAAGGCGCGGCTGGACCTGTCCCAGGAGAGTTTCGAGGGCCGCTAAATCCCCCGCCCTGGCCTGTTCGACCAGCCTTTCGGGAGTTGGTTCAGTGTTATGTAAATTCGTGTTTTCTTCCGTCATGTTATGTTAACTCTAAACGACCGGGCGGCCTGTAAAAAGGTCGTCACTTTTGCCACCCTACCGTTAGACTCCCCTTTGATGCGGTTTGTGACCAGACTTTAAGAATAAATAATTTGGTTTGGGTAAATTATACCAATTACGGGTATAGCCTCTCCATTTGTCATTCCGTAAGCCGCTTTTTGAAAGAAGCCTTGCCGTAATCAGATGGCGGGTTACGGAATCTCGCGCGTTGCGTACCGTAAACCCAAGGACTGGCCCATATTTCCGGCTGAATCAGGCTTCGACCTGACGCATGTTGGACCTGGCAAAGTCTTCGTTCTTGCGTTTCGCCAACGGCGCGAGATTCCGTAAGCCAGTGTTCGTTTTTGGCAAGTCTTCCTTTTTGAAGTAGTTTACGGAATGACAAGTTGAAGGCCGTGCTATTCGCCAACGGCGCTGCCCACAGGGAACCCTACGGTCTAGATTCCTCGACTGCGCTCGGAATGACAATTGAATGGCCTTGCCCAATTATTAGGATATTTTATTGGACAGTCTATTTTGAATGACAAATACCTGACCGGGTTATTTATAGCGCTTATGGCTGCGTCGGCGGGCTCTAGAGGCGGGCCTCACTGGAAATCGTTGCGGATAATGGTCGCGTCCAGGCCGTTGACGATAAGTTCTTTTTGCAGACTGCTATTCACCAATAAGTAAGCCGGGACTTTCCCCTGGGTCGGCGAGCTTTGCATCTGGATAAAGACCGTATCGAACGGCAACTGGGGCGGCAGACCGTTGCGTTGCAGGCGGGTGGTCAGTTCGTCGCTGTCGAGGACCTGCGCGGGCTGCCACTGGCCCGCCTCCTCCGGCAGGAGCGTCGTTACTTTCAACACCGTAATCTGCTCTTTCTTGTCCTTCGCGCCCGAATCGACCGTCACGGCCCAGGTGCTGGTGCCGTTGGGGATGGTGAAAAAGAAGGTCCAGACCGTCTGGTCGAGCGTGAAAGTGGTCGCCTGGGCCAGCACCAGCCGGGCTGAGCCGTTGACCTGCCCGACCTGCGCGGCGGCTTTCTTATAGGCGGTCTGGAAAGAGAGTTTGGTCGAGCGGAATGTTATAAGGGACGGACCCTGGATCGGGATACTCTGGTCGGCGCGAGGCGTGGGCGTGGCGACCGGAGGGTCGGTCGGGGTCGGGAAAATCGCCGGGGGCGTATTGGTCGGCACCAGGGCGATAACCTCGGTCGTGGGCGTAGGGGTGCGGGTAGGCGAGGGCGTGGCGGTAGGCGGTTGGATAGAATCGCCGGAGACCGGGGTGCTGAGCGGCGCTTCGGTAGGTCGGGGCGCGCCCTGGTCCGAACATGCCCCAAGCAAAGCGGCCAGCAGCACTACCGCCCCCCACTTCTGGAAAAAACCCTTCCTCAACCCTTTTACTTTCCGTTCCACTCGTAGATTAGATAATCGTTCTGGTCGTAGACCAGTTTGAAATTGGCGTCCTTGTCTTTGTTGCGGTCGAGCAAATTCCACAACGCCTGGCGCTGGCCCCACTGGCGGTTAATCACCCGGTCATCGTCATTAAGGTGGTCCAGTTGGATATAGCGCACCCCGTAGACCCGCATGACCTCTTTGACCTGGTCGAGGGTGGCGTTATTCGGCGTCATCACCCCCTGGCGCTGGCTGTGAAAGCTCAGTTCCCAGATGTTCCGGCTCATCACCACCGCGTTGGAAGGGGTGTTCTCCTTGAGCCAGTCCGCCGCCAGAACTATCCCGGTCTGGCGGGTGTAGAGCGGCCCATCGTCGACCAGGGCTTGCACACCCGGTACGGCCAGCAGCGCCACCACGATTATAACCAGCCAGGCACCGACCCGGCGGCGATTTTCGCCCGGCTCGACCGGGTTATTCGCGCTAATTTTATCATAGAGCCAGGTTAAACCATATAGCCCTAAAAGGTAGGCCCAGGGGAGCCAGAACAGGTAATAGCGCGGCTCGTAGTGCCACAGGATGCTAAAAGAAAGCCAGTAGACCAGGAAACTCGCGCCGAGCAGACCCAGCAGGCGACCGGGGCGGCGGGTCAGGACCAGACCACCCAGCAGGGCCAGCCCGATTAAGAGCGGCGGCAGCAGTTGGCCGTCCAGCAGGTGCCCGAAGAAGCGGCGGAACTGGTTAATAATGGCGTTCAGGTTGTTGTCCCAGCCGTATTCGAGCAGCTTGCTGGGGCCGGGCAGGGGCGTATTCGAGAAAGGCTGGAACAGGTTGTAGATATTCTCGTCGGGCGGGTTCCACTTGGTAATCCAGGCGTCCCACGACTCGGTCGAACGGAAGAAGGTCTTGAACTGGAGCAGGTTGCGAATGAAAAAAGGCGAAATCGTCAGCAAGGTCATCGCGGCCCAGCCAAAGATGGTCCGCCAGGGCAGCCAGATTTTCTCGGCGGAAAGATATTTGCGCCAGAGCAGCCACAACCCCAGCCCGACCAGCACCACCCCGCCGCTCGGCTTGCTCAAAAAGAGCAGCCCCGCCAGCAGCCCGGCGATAACGACCTGCCCCCGCCCATGCCATTTTGAAGCCGGGTCGGTAAGTTGGACCAGCCACCCTTTTTTAGGCGCGGGCGCGGCTTTGCTTTGGGTTTCCGGTTCGGTTGTTGCCGCTTCACCACTGCTGGCCTCGGTGGTAACTGTTTCGCCAATGGTGGACTTACTACTCGTGGCTTCCGTGTGCGTTGCCGGGATACCCAGCCCCGGCTCGGTCACTTCTTCGAACGCCACCGGGGGAACCGCCTCCGAATCGTCTGCCCTCTCCCCTCTGCCTACTGCCCTCTGCCCTCTCCCTTCTGGTTTCTTGAGTTTGAAATCGAGCAGCCAGAAGCCGAAATTTAAAAAGACCAGCAGCGTGAACGGCAAATCGTTGATGGGATAGGCGATGCTCTCGAAAAAGGCCGGGCTGGTCGAAAAGGCCGGGACCACCGCAATCAGGGAGAGCAACGCCGCCGCCAGACCCGCCCTACGGTTAAAAAGGCGCGAGCCGTAGTGAAAGATGACGTAGGCCAGGGCCGCCGCCACGAACAGGTTCGGCAGCTTGGCCGCCCAGACCGTCGGGCCAAAGACCAGGTAAAACGGCACGATTAAAAACGGTTGGAGGGGCGGCCAGGTGTCGGCGGGACGCGGCAGGGTATATTTTTCATAGAACTGGGCCGCGTAGTCGAGCGAGTAGCCTTTGCCCTGGACGATGTTGCGGGCTGCCACGGCGTTATCGGCGTAGTCGGCGTGCCCGATATAGTCCATCTGCACGATGATAAAAAGGGCGTAAAGGCAGTAAAGCAGGATGCCCGCCAGCAAGATGTTGCGGGCCAGCCGGGGACTCGTCTCCAGCCTTTCCAGGAAGGTCGCCAGGGCGTTCCCCACCGTCTTGCGCCAGGCCACCAGGGCCGCCAGCGCGGCCAATCCGCCCAGCCCGGCCAGATAAAACGGGGTATACCACAAATTGAGGAACGAAGGCGTCAGGCTTGGCAGCAGCAGCCAGGGCACCAGGGCCGCGCACCCCGCCACCGCCGACCAGATGACCCGCTCGGCCCCGGCGAACTTCATCAAGAGCAAACCGAGGCCGACCGCGTAGAGCCAGCCCGCCAGCAAGGCTTCGAGAGGGGGTCGCCGGAAAAACGGGCTCGTTTCCACCGTTACGTTGCTCACCTGCACCCCCAGGTAACGGCTGTCCCCCTCCGGCTTAAAGACCGGGGTCTGGATTTCTACGACAGTCGTATCGCCGGACGGCACCGCGCCACGCGGAATAGAAAATTCGGCGGTCTTGAACGCGCCGGGGTCGGCCCGGCTCTCCCCGGCCTTGACCCCGTTGACAAAGACTTGCAGGGTCGGCGGGTCCTGGTTCTGCGCGCCCCGGAAGGTCACCCGCACCGCGTTGGTCGTGTCCGGGTTCAGCGATAGCGGGAGGGTTACTACGCCGTGCGCGAGGTTGTCGCTCGGCTGGCGGGTGCTGCCGGTCCAGCGGACGCGGGCCGGGTTCTGGCCGATTTCGTCGTTCAAAAAACCCGTGATATAGGGCTGGTCGCCCAGTTCGCCCACGCCCAGCCGGAATTCGCCCCGCACCGAATAGGCCGCCGCCAGCAGCAGCCAGGCCACCAACCCCGTCAAGGCCAGGAATAGCAGGGGGTTTAGCAGGCGGTTGGTATCGAACTTAAATGACCTGAAATTTACCATCTAAAATTCAACATCAATAGTCAGACTCTGGCCCGCCTGGATAGTTGGCACCAATAATTGCGACCCCTTGAACCCGGCGGCCCCGTTGCTCCGCGTGATAGTCGCCGGGAGGGTCAGGGTCAGCCCATTAAGGGTATCTTTCGAGTGGTTGGTTACGGTCAACGTGACTTTTTTGCCACCGTCCTGCCAGTTGGCGCTGACCTGGACCTGCGAACTGTCCTGCCGGTACTGGATGACATTGGCGACACTGTCAACATAGAGCCCTGCCGGACGCTGCTGGGTGGCGTACTCGACCACCCGCGCCCACTCTTGCTGGTCCGCCGGGGCCACGATGGATTCGGGGTGGGTCCAGATGGAGCCGTAGCCGCGCCGTCGTAGCAGTTCGTTTATCACGGCGTAGGCGGTCGCCTCGCTCCGGTCACCCGTTTCGAGCTGATAATCATTCAGGATTGCCAGTTGCGGCACGTTTTTAACCCGGTTCAGGTAGAAATAGGTGTTGCAGGGCCCCGCGTAAGCCTCGAAGACCACTTTATTGTCGCTGGTCCGTTTGCAGTTATCGAATTGCAACGTGCCCTGGTTCAGGTTGCGCACCATCTGGTCCTGGTCGTAAAGGCGCGTGACCGAGGTAAAACCGCGCTGGGCCAGCACATTGTACCAGTCGGCGGTCAGGCTGTTGCTCGACTTCCAGGGGAAGGCGAAACTGCGGATAGACGGCAACTGTTTGACCGCGGCATATTGCAGGAAGGTATCCATGTCCGCCGAAAATTCCTGGACGGTCGTGCCGCGCACATAGAGGTGGCCGAAGGTGTGGCTCTCGATGTCCTGCCCGGCGGCGTGGAGGCGGTCGGCCTGGTCGCCAAAATACCAGGCTTTGCCGATAGGGTCGGTATCGGTGCTGAAGGGGTCTTGCCCGTACCAGGGATGGGTCAGCCAGTAGTTATCGCCCCAGCCGTTTTGCGGGTTGGCCCATTTGTAGGTCGGGTTGCCCACGAACTGCTGCATCGTGGTATTGCCGTCGAGCAGGTTGTAGCCGGTCGAGTAGAAAGTGCCTTTGACATCGAAGCGTGTAAAGATACTTAGCAGGAAGTCGGCCCCGGCCCGCATGTCGAGGCCGCGCCGGACCGCGTCATTTATGGCCGCGCTGATGTCGTCGCTATTGGCGACCACGCCGCCGCCTTCGCTCTCGCCCGGTACGGGTGTCCCGCCCCGGCTGTGAATCAGCCCGCCCATGGCGCTTTCCCAGTCGAACGAAAATGAGAGGGCCGCCCGCGCATAGTTCGGCATCGGCTCGACCCGGATGGAGTCGTCGGCCAGGGCAAAGTTGTTTAGCTGGGAGGACGTGCCGGGCGTAAAGACCAGTTGCAGGTAAGCCGCGCCGGGGGGAGCGGCCTGGCTCCCGGAAAAAGCGCCCCGCTCCCACTTCACCCGGTTAGACTCGACGAACTGGTTGCCGTTGGCCGCGACCGGTTGGTGGCCGTCATCGGTCCAGACCCAGTCTATATAGCCTGGGCCGGTGGCCTCAAACTGCAAAGTATAGACCTTGCCGCCCTGGACCGGCACCAGGTACGGTTTCAGGGGCTGGCTGGTGCCGACCGTAACCGGGCCATCCCCCGTGCATTTGACCGGCAAGTCCTGGATGTACCAGCCGAGATACTGGCGGTCGGTGCATTGGAAGTTGCCGTTATAGATTAAATTGTTGCCTTTGTCCGCGGCGTAGGCGGGCCGGGTCGGGCCGGTCAAAGAAAAGGCCAGGGTGCTGACCAGGACCGCCACCACACAAACCGTCACGGTCTTCTGGATGGGGTTGAGCCGGGGCGTAAAGAAATAAAAGGCCGCAATTAGCCCGGCCACGCCCAACACCGGCAGCAGGTAGAGGGCTGCTCCAAAATTGGCGAAGGGACCGGGTTGGGCCAGCAGGTAATAGAGTCCGACCCCGCCCGTTGCCAGTCCGGGCAGCCACCTTTGTTCCAGCCGGGTCAAAAACATGAAGCGTTCGTACCAGACCGCGACCCCTATTGCCAGGGGCGGCAGCATGCTCAGCGCGAAATCGGCCCGCAACTGGCCCTGGCCGAGCGGCCTGCGCAACAAGCCCTCGACGATGGCGACCGCTACCAGGGCTAAAAGCAACACCGTTTCCTTGCGTTTACCGCGCTGCCCGAACATCGCCAGCAGACCCCAGACCCCGAACAGGACCACGAACGGCCCCATCAACCCCCGGTCCGGGCTGAAGAAAATATCCCACAGGTTGCCAGGTTTGAACCCACCCAGGAATTGCCCGACCACCGACCTGGCTTGCGGGTCGTTCAGCAAAAAGCCGTAACTAAAGGTCCAGGGCCGCCCGAAGGCTTGCCAGTTATAACCCGCCAGCAGCGCTAGACCGAGCAGCCACCCCACCGCGATAAAAAGGGTTGTCTTCCAGGTCAGGCGGCGCGCCCAGAGCAGGTAGCCGAGAATAAGCGGCGTCCAGACCAAATTGGGGTAATCTATGGCGATGGCTCCACCCAGCACCGGGCCAAGCGCGATAGCAGCCCAGGGGCGCAGCCTGGGCGTGGGAGTGTCCGGTTGCTGGTCGCGGGGAAGGGGCGGGAAGACCAGGCCAAGGGCCATTGCCAGCAAAAAGAGGGTAAAGACCCCCGGCCCGAAAAGACCGGCCTGCCGCCAGAGGGCCGAAGCCAGTCCCAGGGTAATTATGGCGTAATAGGTCGAGCGGCGGCCTAACCCCAGGCGGCGGCAGGCCCAATAGACCAGCCCTAAAGTAGCCGCTCCCGCCAGCGCCATAAAAGCGAGGCTGAAGGCGGCGGGACCGTCCGGCCCGAACAGGCGGCCAAGCTGGTAAAACGGCACCGTGATAGCCGCAGCGCCGGGCGGGCCATCGTAGTAATAGTGCCCGGCGAAATAGGCCGTATTAAGGGCCTCGGCGGGCGAGTTCAGAAAAGCCCCGGTCGGGCTGGTTAGAAAGTGGTCGAGGGTCAGGTTGTGTTCGGTAGCCAGGGCCGCGGCGAGGTTAAACAGGTTGCGGCTGACCGGGGCGCCCTGGCCGATGGGTTGGGCGGTCAGGAAATAGAGCAGGGCGAACCCGGCCAGGAGTGGCAACAGGTAGGGCCATTCCCGGTGACGCCGGTAGGCGGGCAGGAGTGAATCCGGTAAATCCTGGTTGGTTGCGGCTGGTTTGGGCGGTTTCGGGTCTGTTTTCAAGAAAGCGATTACCTGTATTCTAGCTAATTGTCTATCTGCCAGATAATAGCACATCTTGAAACTGACAGCTAACTATTAAAAAGCACCGGGGGGTTCGAAAGTTTTATAACTAAAAAAACCTGGGCCGAAAGACCCAGGTATCTTTTATTTTAACATCCAATTTTCTTCTGCCCTCTAGCCTCTGGCTTCTGGCTTCTGGCCTCTGGCTTCTGGCTTCTGGCTTCTGGCCTCTGGCTACGGCTTGGGCGTCCCGGTAACTTGCAGGTCGTAAGGCAGGTTGTAAGGCAGGTTCAAAAGCGCGACGTAAATCAGGCCAAGCGCGATTATAAGCATCGGGACCAACAAAATGAGGGCAGCGGCGGCGTTGTTGTCATGGACGATTTCATAGATGACGCCCTTATCTTTGTTATCCGTTTCGCCCAGCGCCCGGTTCCAGCGCACGAATAGGGTATCCGCGATAAAAATCCAGCTTGTGCAGAGAATGATAAAGAGGGCAATCCACGGCGAGGACGAGGCGATAACCGTTAAAATATCGCGGGCATTATCCAGAAACGGATTGCTCGAAACCGACGAGCGCACCAGGTTATCCAGAACCCCGGCCAAAAATCCGACCACCAGGATAATTACCACCGCCATTACAATATAAAGGACTACCCGCCGTCCCTCGCTGCGTTCAACCGCGTTTCCGTCTGCTGGGGGGGTATTGCGCCTGGTGGGAGATTGCTGCGCCATAAACCTAGCCTCCTCTTTTGGTAAATAGATTATTTTTTATGCTTAGCCGATTTGCTGCTTTTATATAATAGCATATTTATCCGATAAAAAAACCCGGTTTGCAATCCGCAAACCGGGCTTTCTTTTACTTTTTTGGCAGGGCCTAGACAGCCTTGACCTGTTCCTGGTGGTAGAACTCCATGTGGTCGCCGACCTGGCATTCGTTGAACCCGGTCAGACCGATACCGCATTCGTAACCGGCAGCAACTTCGGTCACGTTGTCCTTGAAGCGTTTGAGCGAGTCAACTTCGCCATCGTAGACAACTGTACCACTCCGCAGCACGCGGACCTTGTTGTTGCGGCTAATCTTGCCGTCCGTCACCATCAGACCGGCAAACTGTTCGGTCTTGCCGACCTTGAAGACCTGGCGTACCTCGGCGTAACCATCGGTAACGTCTTTATAGGTCGGGTCGAGTAGACCGCTCATCGCCTGCTTCACTTCATCAATCAAGTTGTAGATGATGTTGTAGAAGCGAATATCTACCTTGTTGGAGTCGGCGGCGCGGCGGGCGGCGGCGTCAGGCCGGACGTTAAAGCCGACCACGATAGCGCCCGAAGCGATTGCCAGCATCACGTCCGATTCGCTGATGGCACCGGTCATGCCGCTGATAATCTTGACCGAAACCTGCTCGTTGGAGAGTTTTTCCAGGGAACCCCGGATGGCCTCAATCGAGCCGACGTTATCGGCCTTGATAATCAGGCGCAATTCCTTGACCTTACCAGCCTGAATCTGGCTGAACAGGTCTTCCATCGTAATCGCTTTCGATTCCTGCTGACTCTCGGCGCTCTTGGCCCGGATCCGTTTCTCCACGATAGCCTTGGCCGTCTTCTCGTCCTCGACTACCTGGAGAATATCACCGTTGCTCGGCACATCGTCCAGGCCAACGATAACCACCGGGAAGCTCGGCCCGGCCTTGCGGACCTTTTTGCCTTTGTCGTCAAACAGGGCCCGGACGCGCCCGTAGATGTTGCCGACCACGACATAATCGCGCTCGGAAAGCGTCCCGTTCTGGACCAGCACCGTGGCAACAGGGCCCCGGTTTTTATCCAGTTCGGCTTCGACGACCGTACCAATCGCCAGTTTTTCCGGGTTGGCTTTGAGTTCCTGGATTTCCGCGACCAGCAGAATCATTTCCAGCAGTTCTTCGATACCGATGCGCTCTTTGGCCGAAACGTGGACAAACGGCGTATCGCCGCCCCATTCTTCCGGCATCAACCCGGCTTCGCTAAGCTGGGTCTTGACCCGTTCGGGGTTCGCGCCTTCGCGGTCAATCTTGTTGACGGCCACGATAATCGGCACGTTGGCCGCTTTGGCGTGGCTGAGCGCCTCGAGCGTCTGCGGCATCACACCGTCATCGGCGGCGACCACCAGGATAACGATGTCGGTTACCTGGGCCCCACGGGCGCGCATCTGAGTAAAGGCTTCGTGACCGGGAGTATCGACGAAGGTAATCTTCTGGCCGTTAATTTCGACCTGGTACGCCCCGATTTTCTGGGTAATACCCCCGGCTTCCCCGGCGACCACGTTGGTCGAGCGGATAGCGTCGAGCAACTTGGTTTTACCGTGGTCAACGTGACCCATAATCGTAACGACCGGCGGGCGAGTGATCGCTTCGGGGTCGGAGGCGATTTCCTCGCGGGTCGGCACCCGGATAACGTCTTCCTCGTTTTTGGTCGGCTCTACCAGGGTCGTTTCGAAGCCGAGTTCACCGGCCACGATTTCGGCGGTATCGTAGTCAATCTGCTGGTTGATACTCGCCATAACGCCGTTTTTAATCAGTTCGCGGATAATTTCACCCGAACCGATACCCAGTTCGTCGGCCAGTTCTTTGACGGTCAACTGGGGCGGTAATTCATAAACTTCGATGCGTTTAATAATACCGGTCCGGCCAACCGGGCGTTGCGGGGCCGCGACATTTCCACCGCGAGCGTTGTTATGCCCGCCGTTGCCACCGGGGCGACCGTTGTTGCCACCGGGGCGACCGTTGTTGCCAAAACCGCCGGGCCGTCCACCGGCCCCGCCGCGCCGTGGAGCGGTAGAACCGGGACCATCACTTTCAAATTCGCGGTCGCGGACATTTTCGCGGGCCCGGTCACGGGCGCGGTCGCTTTCGCGGTCGCGGACCGGTTTGGTTGGGACGGTCGGGGGCGGCGCGCCAAAGGTGCGACCACCACCGGGGCGGGGGCCGCTAAAGCCGCCACCTTCACGGGGCGGGCGCGGGCCACTAAAGCCACCCGGACCGCCGCCTTCGCGAGGCGGGCGAGGGCCGCTAAAGCCGCCGCCGGGACCACCCTCACGGGGCGGACGCGGGCCGCTAAAGCCGCCGCCGGGACCACCCTCACGGGGGCCATTAAAGCCACCGCCGCTGCCGCCTTCGCGGGGGCCATTGAAATTACTGGGACCACCTTCACGAGGTGGGCGCGGGCCGTTATAACCGCCATTTCCGGGAGGTCGGCCACTGCCGCCGTTAAAATTACTGGGACCGCCATCGCGAGGCGGGCGCGGACCGCTAAAGCCGCCGCCATCGCGGGGGCCGTTAAAACCACCGCCGCCGCCACCTTCACCACGCGGGCCACGGTCACCACCGTTATAACCGCCACCATTGGACGGGCGACTGCCTCCACCATAGCCACCACCATTCGAGGGACGGCCACCACCGCCGGGACCGGAAGGACGGCCACCACCGCCATTTCCGCCACCATTGGACGGGCGACCGCCGTTGCCGCCACCGGGGCGACTTCGGACGGGAGCGTCTAACTCGGTGTCGTTGTCATTGTCATTCAAATAATCGTTCTTACCGGGCATCTATTACCTTCTCCTCCTCGGAAACTAGCATTTTTACGGACCTATTATTCCTCCACGTCTGCGGCGCTCCTTTCCGGTAAACTCTCGCCGTAACTTTTGAGTCTTGCACGACTTTCAGGGTCAATTTGTAATTTCAAAGCATTATCCAGAGCCTTGCGGGCCACTCCGGCTTCCCAGCAATCGCGGTATCGGCATAAATAAGCGCCGCGCCCGTTCTTTTTGCCGGTTTCATCAACTTCCACGGTGCCTTCGGTCGTCCTGACCACCCGGACTAATCCCCGTTTAGCGTCGTGCGAGCGACAAGCAATACAGGTGCGCTGGGGGACGTGTTTGGGGCGCATGCCTTTCTGGACTTTTACCTTGGGCGGTGTAGTTGGTTTTGGGTTCGTACTCGCTGCTGCCATAATAATTCTTTATTAATATACTTATTTTTAGTAAGTAAAGTTTCATAGAGACGTTGAACGAGACAACTTAAAACTTCTTAAAGTTTTGGCCTTCCCACCCCTGAAAGGTGTAAACAGGCCCGTTACTTGAATTAGCCTGTCCAACGCGCCCTTTAGGGTGAACGTTGTTTCGTTCAACGGTTTACGAAACTCCCTTACTCCGCGTACAGGAAGCTGTCTAACAGCGCGCCCTCTGCGTCGAACACGTCCAGGTGGTCGCCATTAAGTTCAACCTCGACGGTCTGGCCGATATATCTATCGTCCAGCGGGCCAAAGGACTGGTTGCGGAAGACCACCATGCCGTCTTTGCGAACCTTGCGGCTATCGCGTTCGACCGGCTCGGACGGCGGCTCCGGCTCTTCTTCCTCGGCATTTTCGAATTCATCCCGGCGGAAGCCCCGGACCATTTCGTCGCCCATCATTACGAACAGACCGCGCGCATTTTCAACCAGTTGTACGGTCTGGTCGGCCACGTGGGGCGGCAGCGGTCCCAGGGTCGCGCCTTTATAAGTAAAGGTGCCGTCCTTGCGGACCTTGATAAAGTTCCCTTCCGGCGCGGCGGGTTCTTCCCTGGCCGTATCGGACGAGCCGTTATCGTCGTCGTTAAAGGTAAACCCGGCGGCGCGGGCGGCCTTGGCAAAACTGCTGTTAAGGTTCTGCTCGGCCTGTTCTTCGCGTTCGCGCTCCCGGTTCAGGGCGGCGCGGGCCAGGCGGGCAAAGGCGTCGTCATCGTGGCTGCTGCCATACCCGGCGCTGGCGGCGGCTACCGCTGCCCCGGCGGTTACCGGCTTGATGTCTATACGCCAGCCGGTCAGCTTGGCCGCCAGGCGAGCGTTTTGCCCCTCTTTGCCGATTGCCAGCGACAACTGGTTCTGGGGCACCAGCACCAGCGCGCTTTTCTCGGCTTCGTCCAGTTCGACCTTGACGACCTGGGCCGGGCTCAGGGCGTTCGCGATATATTTCGCCATATCGGCATCCCACGGTAAAACGTCAATCTTTTCGCCGTAAAGCTCGTTGACAATGTTCTGGATACGCACGCCGCGCATACCGACGCACGAGCCGACCGGGTCAACGCCTTCCTGGCGGGCCGCCACGGCCACTTTCGAGCGCAGACCGGGTTCGCGGGCGATAGACTTGATTTCCACCGAACCGGTATAAATCTCCGGCACTTCAATTTCAAAGAGGCGGCGCAACAAATTGCGGTGCGTCCGCGAGACAATCAACTGGGGGCCGCGATGGTTCTTTTGCACTTCCAGCAAATAGACCTTAATCTTCTGGCCCATGCGGTAGCGTTCGGTCGGGACCTGTTCCTGGGGCGGCATCAAAGCCTCGGCCCGCGGTTCCAGTTCAACCGTGATACCCTTGGAGTCAATCCGCTGGATGGTGCCGTTGACAATATCGTTCTCGCGCTCGACAAACTGTTCGAAGACGTGGTCGCGTTCGCGTTCGCGGAAGCCCTGCAAAAGGACCTGCTTGGTGGTCTGGGCGGCGATGCGGCCAAAATCCTTGGGCGTATTTTCGATTTCGTATTCGTCGCCCAGTTTCAGGCGCGGGTTGATGCGGCGGGCTTCGTCCAGGCCAATTTCGGTTGCTTCGTCCTCAACGTCTTCGACCACGGTCCGCTTAATAAAGACCTTGAGGTCTTCGCCGGTCATATCAATCCGCACGTTCTGGTTCTGGGCCGCCGGGTTGCTCCGCCGGTAAGCCGCCTTGAGCGCATTTTCAAGGACTTCTAAAACTATTTCCCTACTTAAACCGCGATCCGCCGCAATTTGGGTCATTGCCGCTCTTAAATCGCTTCTCATAAATCGCTCCTCCGCCAACACCACCCGGACGGACCGGGTGTCAGGCCCAACGGCCTTAAAATAAATAAGCCGTATAGGCTCTTAAAGATACAAACGGCCCAACCCTGTAAAACAGGTGGGCCTTGTCCAGGACTTACTAGATTGCGGACGCTGTGACCGGGTAAGGGCGCCGACTGGCAACGTTTGAAATTCGGTCCTCAGCTTCTAACTCTTGTAGTCTAAATCAACCCATACTAGACCATAAACGAAAAAAGTCAGGCAACCAGGCCGGGCAAGCTAAAACCTACCAGGGCCGTGTCACCACGTTATAAGCTACAAAAAGAAAAGTGGGTAAAATTTAAGCCCACTTTCCTGGAACTTCTAGCCCTCCTATTATATCACCGCATAGGTCTTTTAGCAATAGCCCGGCCTGCCCTGCCCCGCTCGTCCCGGCCTCATCAGGAGAGGCTGGCGACGCTAAAAGTGACGCTAAAGGCCTCGCACCAGATGACCACCGATTTATATTGTGAAAGGTCGAGGTCGTCCGGCAGGGCGATATTATAACTGCCGTCGGTGGCCGGGAGCGACCCCAGGTTTACACCGCTTTCTTTTACCTGGCTGCCGTCCGCGTTCTTCCCCAGGTAAACTTTGAGGTCAGGCCCCTGGGCGCTGGTGAAATTCTCGAAGCGCAAAACTTTCTTGCCATCGTTGCCAATCCCCACGATAGCCGTACCCCTGGCGTAATGAATAGCGTCAATCCTGGTGAATTCGCCTTTGCCCACGACCGTGGTGGTGGGTTCTTTGGCCGGGACCATGCCGGGGTTGGCCGGGGCAGTCGTGCTGCCGCCTGCGGGAGCGGCAGTCGGGCTGGTTTTGACGGCACTGCCGCCCGCCGGGGCTGCCGGGGTATTGCGGGAAACGGCGAAGGGGTCGGCCTCGGTGCGGGTACTCCGGTTGAAAAACGGCACCACTACCAGCACGGCGACTATCGCCAGGACGACCAGTCCGGCGGCCAACCCGCCCCACAGCAGGAACCCGCTTTTGTCCTTTTTAGCCGGTTGGGGTTGTCCATAAGGGAATTGATGCGGGTAGGGCTGTTGGGCCGGAGGTTGGCCCTGGTAAGGTTGAGCCGCCGGGTAGGTCATAAAAGGCCGGGGGGCCGGTGGCTGGCCGGGCCGCTGGGCCGGGTTTGGTTCAGGTTGGGGTTGGGGGGTCGGGACGGGATGGCTTCCCCGGTCTTCGGGCATCATAAAAGAATCTTCCTCAGGGTCGATTGATAAAATTGTGAAATATTAAAACAAAACAATCCTGTTACGCGGCAACTGTTCCGGGCTTGATGTAGCACTCAGTCTTAGAACTCACGCTGATGAGTGGCCTGGCGTATTTAGATTGTGACCAGCTTAACATATAAATGGCCGCCGGGTAGCGACCAATATCACATTTCTATTGAAATTTCCCTAATATTTTGTGGAAGGCTAAAAGTGGTTAGGCTTCTTTTTTAGCTTTCTTTGACGCTTACCACGTAAGTATCGGCCAGTTTATCGTGCAAACCCTGGTGGCTTTTATCGAACAGGGCCCAGGCCAGGCCGAGCGCGGTCACCCCGCTGATGACCGCGCCTATTATCGAACCCGGTGACACCGAATTACGAGAGCTGGCCGGTAAATTCAGGGCGAGAATCGCAGAGATAATGGCCGGGACCAGGCCGTAAAGGGCCCTGACCACGCCCGAAACGAGGCCAACCGCTTTTCCACCTCGCCGGAGCACCTTGATTTTCAGCAGGCGGTCGCCGAGGGTTTGCCCGGTCAGGCCCACCAGGATAGTGTGGTAGAGGAAGCCGAAAAGCACCGGCAGAATTAGCAGGGCCAGGGTAATGCCCAGGATGCTCTGTTCGTAGTTGTAGGGGTCGAGGTTCAAAAATAGGGACACCACCGCGTAAAAGAAGATAATCCCCAGGATGGAGCTGATGATGGAGTCTATGATTGCCCCGGCCAGGCGGCGGCCAAACCCGGCCAGCGCGTGAAGGACTACATTCCCGCTGGCGTCGTGAAAGAAGTAAAAACCCCGGTCAATCCCGTAGGTTGGACCTTCCGGTGCGGGTTTGACCTCGTGGGGCAGGCGGGTTTCCGGTCCGGCCAGGCTGGCGTTGTAATCGTTGGAGATGCTGTTCGAAGGGACGGCCCTGGGTTGTTCCGCCGCCCTGATTTCCTGCCAGGGGTTCTCCACGGCCTGTTTGTACCAGAGTGGCGGTAACTGGTAGCTGGGGACCGGCAAACTCTCGATAGGGTCTGCCAGCGGGCCTGGTCCGGACTGGTTAAAGGTAGCGACCGCCTGCGGGCCGGGGGCTGCCGGGCTATTTCCCCAGGACGGCATTGGCGGAGGGCTGGCCGGGGCCACCGGTTTTAGACTGGTCGAGTCCTGAAGCAGGGCGTCCACCGAAAGCGAGGCGGGCGCAGCGGCGGTAGGTTGCGACCAGGCCGGGGCGGCGGGCGCGGGCGCGCTGTTTGCCGCTGGTTTCGGGCTCATCCAGGCCGGTAGGAAATCCCCGAATGGGCTGTCCTCGAACACAGGCGGGGTCTGCCCTGGGGCCGGGATAGGCGGTGGCGGTGTTGCCTGGGCCGGGGCCGGGATTGTCAGGGCCGGGGGCGGAGTAGCAGTCACAGGAGGCGGTGGGGCCAGGGTTTCGGTTATGGGTTCCGGGGCCGCGTCGGGCAGACCGGGGATGGCGTCAGGCAGGAAACCCTTGCATTCTTCGCAAAAAAGGATACCTTTTGGATTGGGGTGATTACAGGTCGGGCAAATCACTTATTTTCTCCTATAAGTAAGAACCGTCTGAGATTTGGAGCGAGCAAAAAGTGGCGCAGGAGAAACAGACTATTGTCACTTTTTAAATTAAAAAACTCAATTATCCGTTAGTATATCACTTTTTCCTATTTTTATTTTAACCAATTAGTCCTAAAAACATGGGGAAATGGTAGGGAGTGTTTAGTAGGCAGAGGGCAGAAGGCAGAGGGCAGAAGGCAGAGGGCAGAGGGCAGAAGGCAGAAGGTAGAGGGCAGAGGGCAGAAGTCAGTTTATAAATTTTATACCAGGCCCGGTAAGGTACCTGTCACATCCCCAGGGTGTGTACTATTAGCTACTAGCTGTGCTCGGGCCTGGTATAAAGCGCCTATTACCCCGAAATAAGTTCTTTTTCCAACCAAACAAAAAGCCCCGGTTTTTACCGGGACTCGGAAAGGGCCATTCCCTGGAAAGCAGGCGTCAGAATTCTTTGTGTTTGAATGAAGCCAACCCCGCCAGCAGAAAGACGATAACCGGGAGTATAAGTAGGGGTAAAATGTTAGGGTTCATGAACACCAGGTAGTCAATCCGCGATTTTATAAAGTGGTCATTGAACACGGCTATTGCAGCCAGAAAAACGCCGGTAAATATGAAAGTCAATAAAATTGCCGTGATAGTGTTGCGGACAAAGACCGACACCAGGGCGCTCAGGCAAAGAAATACCAGCCCCAGCAAAATGACTGCCGTGGTGCTGACCAGGGCTTCCCACACCCCGGTGGTCGGCACCGCCACGGTCCCGGTCGCTTCGAGGTACCAGCCGTCAGGAATTGTTACGCGTGTGTAATTAAGATGGACACGGGGAATTTTATCCAGGAAGAAAACAATAACGCTACTGAGGCCAAAAATGGCCGCTATAACCGCCGCGTTTAAGGCCAGTTTGGTCAAAAAGATGTTATTCCGGCTGACCGGACGGGTTAGCAAAAAGCTGATGGTCCCCTTATCGGCTTCCTCCGCCACCGTGTCCACCCCGCCAAAGATACCCATCGCACCCGTCAGAAAGAGGGTAATCAAAATCCAGGTGTGAAAGACCGGGTCAACTTGCTGGTTCAAATAATTCGGGCTAAAGACCGTCACCACCAGGACGGCGGCCCCGGCGTAAAGGCCCAGGACGAATAATAGTTTTTGCCGGGCGAATAGCCATTCTTTGTAAAGCATAATTTTCCCCTAGAATTCTCTAAACTTGAATGAAACGAGACCGGCCACGAAAAGGACTACCAGCAAAGGCAGGAAATAAGGCACCAGTTGAAAACTTACAACCGTACTAAAATCTATGGACCTTCGGGAGAAATTACCATTAAACAAAATGATGCTGAGCGCCAGCAGCAGAATAGCTATTATGGTAAACATAATGGCATTGACGGTGGTCCGGGCATATATTGAAATTAGCATAGCGAGGCAGAGTAAAGTTATCCCAATCAGCAAGTTGCTAATTACCCCGGTAAAGGCTTCGGGAAGCGAGGTAATTTGATTCGGGGCCGAGCCGCTAACCTGGCCCTGCTCAATACCGCAATTATTATAGGTATAGGTGTATACGACATGATTTCGGGGAAGTTGGTCCACCAAAAACATTACCAGGCTGCTGGTTAGCAGGGCCACAATAAAAGCACCGCAATTCAAGGCTAGTTTTATCAGGTAAATCCTGGCCCGGCCCACCGGGTGCGTTAGCAGGAAGCCCATTGTACCTTTATCGGTTTCCTCGGCGAAAGAATCGGCCCCACCCAGGATAGCCGCCGCAAAGGTGATGGCCTGGGCCATAAGCAGCCAGGTAAAAAAAGGTTTTACCGGGTTTTCATCATAGTACCTGGGCGCCCCCATAGTTGCCATGCCTAGAGCGCCCAGCCCGTAAATTGCCACCAGGAAAATTAATTTCTTGCGGACCAGAATCCATTCCTTGTAAAGCATATTTTCCTTAAAACTCTTTCGCCTTGAAAATCTTCAGGCCATACCAATAAAGCCCTACCGCCAGGGCCAGCAGCACAAAGAAATCGCCAAGGCCAAGCCCGTGATAGATGTCAAAAATACGGTTTATACGATAGCTAATACTGAAAAGAAGGTCGGTAAAGGCGTAGATAGCAATCAGGCCGAACCCGACCAGGAGGGTGGTGACAATAGTATTAGTTGTGCTGCGGGAAAAGATAGATATGAGCGTGGTCAGTGCCAGGACCGCCAGACCGATACCCAAAATAACGACAATACAGGTAAAAGCTTCCCCGGCGGGCATTTTTTCCAGGTCAAAAGAACTTTCAACAACATCTCCGTTTAGCATTACCTGGGTGGTTTTGAATCTCTGGGGTAGTTGCTCGACCAGGAACATTACCAGGCTGGTCGTCACAAGAATGGCCGTCAGGCAAGCGGCGCTGACCAGGAATTTAACGGCGTAAACCCTGGTGCGGCTGATGGGCCGGGTCAACAAAAAGCTAAGGGTGCTTTTGCCGTTTTCCTCGGCGATGGTGTCGGCCCCGCCCAGGATGGCTGCCCCTATGGTTATAAAAAGGATCCACTGGACCCAGGTATGAAAAATCGTGCTGCTCGGAAAGTTCCGGTAGGGACCAAATAAGGTGCTGACCAGCAATCCGACCAGGACATACCCAAATGTTATGGTCAAATATTTTGGCCCGGCTGCCCGAAATTCTTTGTAAAGCATGGTTGGTTCGCCTTCCTTCTTAACCCTACCCGTTTAGCGTTTCTCGTCCTGCCAGGTCGGGCCGCTACTCTCGCGATAGCCCTGCAAATAGGCGATAAAGAGCATTTCCAGGTTCATCTCGACCTGTTCGACCGCCCGCGCCCCCAGTTTTTCCAGTTCGTTGGCGACCATATCGGCGTCACCTCGCACCAGGAGGCGGAAGCGGCGTCCTTCCTGCATCACGTGACGCACCCCCGGAATATTTTCGAGGTCGTGGACCCAGACGGGCCGGTCGAAGGCGACCTTGACCGCTTTTTCGTGTAATTTGAGGTTGTCCAGTTCGTCCTCGACCACCAACCGCCCCTCGTTGATGATGGCTATCCGGTCGGCGATTTGCTCGACTTCGTTCAGGTTGTGCGAAGAAAAGAAGATGGTCCGCCCGGCCTGGCTGACCTCGCGCACAATCTGGTTTAGAAATTCGTAGCGTTTGAGGGGGTCAAGACCGCTGGTCGGCTCGTCGAGGATAAGCAAATCGGGCTCGCTGCCCAGGGCCAGGGCCAGGGCTAACTGCCCCTTCATCCCCTTGGAGAGTTTGTTTATCTTCTGGTTGGGCGAGAGATTGAACAAATCGAGGTAGCGGTTAATCGTCTGGGGGTTCCAGCGGGCGCTCAAGCGGCGGGCCGTCTCGACCATCTCCCCGACCTTCATATAGCCGTAAAGGTTGTTGGTCTCGGCCAGGTAGCCGGTGCGCTGGCGCGCTTCGAGGCCGTGGGTGGCAATATCGTAATTGAGCAGGCGGGCCGAACCGCCCTGCATATTCCGCAGCCCCAGCAGCGTTTTGATGGTGGTCGTCTTACCGGCCCCGTTCGGACCCAGGAAGCCGTAGACCGAGCCGAACGGCACCCGCAAGGTCAGGTGGTCAACCGCTATCTTGGGACCGTAGGCGCAAAATAGCCGGTCTACCTCGATAGCGAAAGGGTTTTCCCCGGCGTAAGTGTAGACCGGTTGGGATTCATGAGCGGACTTCTTACCTGAAAACATCTTAAAATCAAGCATCCGGTTACTCCTGGTTCGAATAGAGTTTACGGGCCGGGCGATTGACCGGCACTTCGATAGAGGCAGGGGCGGGCAGCGGGTGTTCGCTGTACCACTGGCCC
>MKTJ01000033.1:0-62068 GCA_001898225.1 Chloroflexi bacterium 54-19 | reverse complement strand
CCGGTCGAGGTCGGCCCGGTCGAGCCCCAGGCTGTGGCCGTAGCGGACCAGCCGTCGGATTTCTTCCTGGTAGCGTTGCAGTTCTTCCTCGCGTACCCCGGCGGTCGCCTCGCCCGCCACAAAGGTGCCGCCACGCGGACCGGGCCGGGTGTAGACCACCCCCAGCAGTTCGAGATTTTGATAGGCCTTGGCGATGGTGTTGGGGTTGAGCGAATGTTCCTCGGCCAGTTCGCGAACGGTCGGAAGTTGTTCGTCGGCCAGCAGCATCCCGGTGGCGATAGCGTGTTTCACCTGCTCGATGACCTGCTTGAAGATGGGCGTGCCGCTCTTGGGGTCAATATCAAACCAGATTGCCATTTTTATAAAATTATCCTTTTTCCAGGACGTTTTAATTGTACTATTCATAGTAGTACAATTAATTGGAAGTTTTGTCAAGAGTTTTTGGTTAATTCATCAAATAAACTTTAAAATAAAATAGCAGGGGAGTTTCTTTTCCCCTGCTACCGGATCCTTAAAACATAACCGCTCTCAATGACCTGTTTTTTTGAAGGCGAAAATTTATTGGCCCGGTAAAAGCGCGGCCTTTAGGACTTCCCGCAAGGAAGTGGCCGGGCGGTCCAGCACCCTTTCCAGGGTGGGGTCAACTCTTGCGAATTCCCCCTTTTTGCTGGCCCGGTACATCCCTAAAAGCATGTCCGCGACGGCTTCCGGCACCCCGTGACCGGTCAAACTTGCCTGGAACTCGGCTTCGGGGACCACTACCCGGCGTATAGGGCGTTCTAGTATTTCAGAGGCGAAGGCGGCGACACCATCCAGGTCAAGCGCTTCCGAGGCCGTCAGAGGTGGGGTTATACCATTAAAAATCCCCTCACTCAGGGCGACCGCGGTTATCTCGGCCAAATCCTCGTGGGCGGTCCAGGAAACCGGACCGTCCTCCGGGGCCGCTAACACGCCGGTTTGCAGGGCCTGGTTGACCAGCATGACGGTGGTGCTGGCGTAAAAGCCGTTGCGCAGAGAGGTGTAGGCAATACCTGCTTCTTGAAGGGCGGCTTCGGTGGCGGCGTGGTCAAGCATAGGCAGAAAAGCCGAGTTTGGGGATGAGCCCATATGGCTGGTATAGAAAATCCTGCTGGCCCCGGCCCGTTTGGCCGCTTCAATGGCCTGGCGGTGCTGGCGGAGGGCTACCTCGCCAATGTTATCAATTGATACGAGAAGTAGCTGGGATACTCCCTCAAAAGCCTGGTCCAGGCTGGCGGGATCGTCAAAACTACCCTGGCGGACCCGCACTCCTCGTTCCTGGAGGGCCTGGGCTTTTTGAGGGTCGCGCACGCTGACGCCGATTTGCGAGGCGGGTAAGCGGTCGAGCAATTTCTCCACCACCATTCGCCCCAGTTTTCCATTCGCGCCGGTAACTACAATCATTATTTTTCTCCTGTAAGGGTTATAATAGTTTCACAACAGTGTTGTTTTTCAATTTTTGATAAACTACCCGTTAGAAATAGTAGTTGGAGCCGGTAAGCCGAACAATCCGCAAATGAGAAAAAGCGTTGGTTACACCACATCGCCTGGAAACTGTCGGTTTTCTAAAGTAATGAAACAGGCTAATCAGGAGGAGTTTTAACCGTTGGCTGTGTCAGTTAATTTGAGCGATCCCAGGGTCAGGCGGACCCGCCAGTTGTTATTAGATGCCTTTATGGAGTTGGTGGGCGAAAGAAATTCTATTTATACAATTACGGTGCAGGATATTACGGAGCGGGCCGAGGTCAACCGCTCTACCTTTTACGCTCATTTTGAAGATAAATACGCCCTTCTGGAAAGCTGGATGCGGGCGAAGTTTAACCGCTCCCTGGCTACGGCGTTAGCCGGAGCTTCCTCTTTAACCTATGAGAACCTGCAAACCCTGGTTGGGGCCGTTTTTGTCTTTCTGGCTCGTTTTCGCAGCTTCCAGCGCCAGGTTGATAAACAGTATGAGCCTCTTTTTGAAGTATGTTTGCAGCAGGAACTGTATGAGGTTTTATTAGGTTGGCTAAAGGAAGTTACCCCTGGGCTACCGGGGGTTACGGCAACCCCCTTATCCCACCGGTCCGTCACGGTGGAAACTACTGCCATGGTCAGCGGTTGGGCTATCCTGGGTCCGGCTATTCAATGGAGCCGGGGTGACCAGGAGTATCCCGCCGAGGAGATGGCCGGGCAGGTTATGGCTGTTGTAGTGGCCGCGCTGTCCCCTTTAGTCGAATTAAAGGCTTTGGCGCAATTGTCCTCTTGAAAAAATTTGGGTTTCCCGGTAATCACGGCTCATAATAGCCAAAAAAGGCCGGTTAAAGTAAACTGGAAGGGAACGAACGACAATCAAAAAGGCCATTTGCCAGGTTTTACTAAAAACTGAACACTAAACACTGGCTACTGCCTGCTGGCTTCTGACTACTGACAACCGAAAGGGGAAAAATGAGCGAGGCAACTCGAAGATTGAAATGGGGCGTGCTGGGCGCGGCCCGGATTAACCGCCGCTTTTTGCCGGGCCTGAAGGCCGCCTATAATGCCGAACTGGTCGGGATTGCCAGCCGCAGCGCCGAAAAAGCCCGCCAGGCCGCCGACCAGTGGGGCGCGCCGGTCGCCTACGACAGCTACGAGGCAATGCTGGCCGACCCCCAGATCGAGGCGGTCTATATTCCCCTGCCCAATTCGCTCCATATCGAGTGGGCCACCAAAGCGGCCTGGGCCGGGAAGCACGTCCTGGCCGAGAAACCGCTGGCCTTGCAGCCGGAAGAAATAGCTCCCCTGGAAGCGGTCGCCCGGCAAAACAACGTGAACGTGATGGAAGCCTTTATGTACCGCTTTCACCCCCAGCAGGCCCGCGTCCGCGAACTCCTGGCGGCGGACGCTATCGGCCAGCCGCGGGTTATCCGGGGCACCTTTGCCTTCGTGATGGCGACCGATACGCCCAATATCCGCTCCAAACCCGAACTCGGCGGCGGCGCGACCTGGGACGTTGGCTGCTACCCGGTCAACCTCTCCCGCTGGATGTTCGGCAAAGAGCCGGTCTCGGCTTATGCCCAGGCAACCCTGAAAAATGGGGTCGATTTCAGCGTGGCGGCGGTCCTCGACTTCGGGGAAGGCTGCCGGGCGGTCCTCGATTACGGCCTGGATTACGGTCGCCGCTCGTTCTACGAGATTATCGGCACCAAAGGCACCCTTTCGGTCGAGAATATGTGGCAGGAACCGGGACCGCCCGCGACCATCTATCTGCGCGACGACAAAGGGCTGACCACCGAAGAACTGCCGCCCATGAACCATTTCCGGCTTGAGGCCGAAGCCTTCAGCCAGGCGGTCCTGGACGGCCACCCGGCCCCCTACCCGCTCAGCGATTCGGCGGCTAACTCGCGGGTCTGCGTAGCCATCCTGGAATCTATCCGTGAGGGCAAGGTCGTCACGGTGTAGAGCTAAGCCCTGGCGGGGAGGCTGGCCGTAAAACTGCCCGACGCCTTGACCTCGCCGGTCTGGTCCTTCGCGAAGACGTTGGCCTTGATGAGGTGCTGGCCGTCTTCCTCGTATTTCTGGGTGATGACGCCGCTACAGGTTATCACGTCGCCGTGCCGGGTCATGTTTTTGAAGCGGACTCCGAACTGCTTCAACGGGCCCGGCCCGCCCAGGTAGTCGCTGGCAAAATGGCCCAGGAAGCCCATAATCAGCATGCCGTGGGCAATCGGCCCGCCCAGGCCGAACTTCTGGCCGACTGCCGGGTCGGTATGGAGCGGGTTGAAGTCGCCCGAAGCCCCGGCGTATTTAACCAGCATGGTGTGGGTAATCGGTGAATTGACCAGTTCCGGCAGGGCCATCCCCTCGCTCACGTCCTCGAAAAAGACTCTGGCCGGGGCCGTCGTTCGTTCGCTCATAAGCTCTCCTTCTCCTTCCTTTCTTTACCCTTCCTGCATATTTTCGGGAAGCACGATAGTTGTACGCGACTTGAGGACTTCCTGGCCGTTCTGGTTGGTGTAGGTCGTTTCGAGCGCGACAATCTGCATGCTGCCGCTCTTGCCCTTGCGTTCGACCAGCGAGGCGATTTTCCGTTCGCCGGTCAGGGTATCGCCGGGAAGAATGGGGGCCAGGTAAAAATATTCTTCCTCGCCGTGCAGCACCCCGGAGATGGGCAGGCCCAACTGTTCGGTCTGGCGGGTCTCGTCCAGCGCCCAGAACCCGACGACTGTGCCAAAGGTGGGCGGGAGCGGAATATCGTCATACCCGGCGGCTTCGGCGGCGGCCCGGTCGGTGTAAATGGGATTTTTATCGCCTGTTGCGGCGGCGAACTCGCGGATTTTGCCGCGTTCGACCTCGAAGGGGTTCAGGGTAAACGTGCGCCCCACCATATCAGCGTTGATACCCATAGTGGTTGTTCTCCTTATTTGTATCAGTAGTCAGTAGTCAGAGGGCAGAAGTCAGTCGCTAGTGTTTAGTGTTCAGTTTTTAGTATTTAGTGAAATCGGGCAGCTACTTTTTTGCCCCTCATTTATCGTTCGCTCCCTTCCAGTTTACTTTAACCGGCCTTTTTTGACCAGTAGTCAGAGGGCAGAGGGCAGTAGTCAGAAGGCAGAAGGCAGAAGGTAGTATATAGCTTTGGTAAAACTGGTTCTGAAATTTGACTTTCCTAAAACCCCCAACCAACAATTTTTTACTAAAAACTAAAAACTAAAAACTGCCCTCTGACTACTGCCCTCTGCCTACTGCCTTCTAAACACAAAAAAGAACTACCGGCTTTCGCCGGTAATCCTCAGTTTAGAATTTATTTATTTTTTTTATTTTTATTAGAACAAATTAGATTTAGAATTTACTGCCAGGTTTAGAAATAGTTTTTAGGCTTCGACTTCGCTAACCGCGCCAGCGACCGGGCGAGTCTGCCCGGTAAGGTTGCGGCTGAACCAGTTGATACCGGCGTCAAGCTTCGCGGCGAAACTCTGGCGGGGAGCCCTGGTGGCTTTCGTCGCCGGTTTCGAGGTTACAAATTTGCTTTCTTCATAATTCTTTACAATAGTGGTGGCAGGTGTCATCGCCTTCTCCTTCCCCGGTTATTTCAAAAGTTCCTGGGTTTGTTTAATTTTAGTTTACAGTTCGGTTCAGTTTCGTTACTTTAATTTTTTTTCTTTTCATTTCGTACAACCCTATTCTACTATCTAAATAATGCAAAACCTGTGCCACCGGTCACGGCTCGAATGTTAACCTGGTCACACAAGCCTATGGCGCATAGTGAAGAAGACCCTTTGAATGTCTCATTACACGGTGCCCTCTTGCAAGTTATGACAACCAAAGCTCGAATTTGATATTTTGTAGATTAGTTAGCTGAACCGGGTAAATACGGCTAAAATAAAAGAAAACAAATCTAAAAATAAAAAGAAATTCAGAAGTTAAAAGAGGAAGTAAAAATGGTTGACCTGAATAACCCCAATACCTACCAGCGCTGGCAGGACGGCGAACTGACCGATAACGAAGCCCTGGAACTCCTTTGCCGCCAGCTTACCAGCTTGCAGGACCGCCTCGAACCGCTCCAGTTCGTCGAAAAACAGCTAAGGGCCTGGATTAGCGAGGTGGTGGACCGCGAGGGAGGCCGGGCCGAAGTGACCGGGTTTGGCCGCTTGCAGATTACCGGGGCCAGCCAGACCGTTACCTACGACCGCCGCAAGCTCGATAACCTGGTGGCGCGCCTGGCCGCCGAGGGTTACTCCGACCTCGCCCAGGAAATCGCCTCTTACCGCAAGGAAAGCTCGCGCTCAGGGGGTCTGCGTATCCTCCGCGAAAAATTGGAAGAATAGTCCGGCTTTTTTACTGGACCTTCGCCCAGGCTGGCACCAATTCCCCCAGGCGGCGATTGTGGGTGTGGCAACGCATTGAGATAGCCGGACCACTAATTAAGGAGAAAACGAGGTATGGAAAAGGTAAAAGGCTTTGGCGGATTTTTCTTCCGGGCGCGCAATCCCCAGGCTTTGAATGAATGGTACGCCACAATGTTAGGGATTGCGCCGGAAACCGGCCAGGCCGCCTGGCAGCAGGAGGCCGGTATGACCGTGTTCGAGGCTTTCCCGGCAGATACCGATTATTTTGGCCGGGCCGACCAGGGCTTCATGCTCAACTTCCGGGTTGACAACCTGGATGCCCTGCTCGACCAACTGCAAAAGGCCGGGGTCAGGATTGACGCGAACCGGATGGACGAGTCGTATGGCCGGTTCGCCTGGATTTACGACCCTGAAGATAACAAAATCGAGTTATGGGAACCCAAATAAGTTTTCGGGTGGTTATTCCTTTGCAAACAGGGTAAAAAGAAAAATTGTACTTTGGGGCGGCCAAACCTGTTCTTTTGGACGGTGGCGGCCCTTTTTTATTTGGCTAGACTGGACCTTAAATAAAATAGAGCTTGCCGGGCCGGTTTATTGCCCGGAAATTTAATATTTTACTGATTGAGAAAGAGAATATAGGAAAAGGAAAAGAAAAAGAAATAGCAAAGAAAGGTCAAACAATTATGCCAGGAGCCACCATGCGGGCGGTCCGCGTCCACGATTTCGGCGGGCCGGAAAACCTTGTCCTTGAAGAAATCCCGCGCCCTGAGCCGGGACCGGGGGAAGTTCTGGTCGAAAATTACGCGGTCGGGGTCTTGCCGGTCGAGTGGAAGATTCGCCAGGGTCTGTTCAAAAACTACATGCCGGTCAAATTACCCTACCTGCCCGGTTCGGCCATCGCCGGAATCGTCGCCGGGGTCGGGCCGGGCGTGAGCGATTTCGAGGTCGGACAGGCCGTCTTTGGCCGGGCCAACAAAGGGGCTTACGCCGAGTACGCCACCGCCCTGGCCGAGAACCTTGCCCCCAAACCGGAAGCGGTCGGCTTTGACGAAGCGGCCACCATTTCGGGCAGCGCTACCCCGGCCTGGGTGGCCCTTTTTGACAACGGCAGGCTGGAAGCCGGGCAGCGGGTCTTGATTCACGCGGCGGCGGGCGGGGTCGGCCTCTTTGCGGTCCAGTTCGCCCGGCTTAAAGGGGCGACCGTCCTTGCCACTGCCGGGCCGGACAACCTCGCTTTTGTCCGCTCTCTTGGCGTGGAGCAGGTGGTTGACTATACCGCCGGGCCTTTCGAGGAAAAAATTGGCCCCGTAGATTTGGTCATTGATAGCGTCGGCGGCGACACTCTCGACCGCTCTTTCCAACTGGTAAGACCGGGCGGGACGCTCGTGTCCTTGCTTTCGCCGCCCGACCAGGCCAGAGCCGCCGCCCTCGGCATCCGGGCCACCGACAACCGGGTCGAACAGCCCTACCCCTCTCGCCGGTTGTTGGGGACAATCGCGGAATTAATGGCCGAAGGGAAAGTCCAGACCCATATCGGGCCGGTCTTTCCCCTCGCCCAGGCGGCCCAGGCCCACGCGCTCAGCCAGCGCGGGCATGGCCGGGGCCGGATAATCTTGCACCTGGCCGGTTAAACCGCGCCGGGTAAACTCATCATCAGGCTTGCGTGGCTTTGGACTGGAAGTGGCGGGCCACGTCCTCGCAGGTGTAGAAGGCAATGTCGGGGTGCTGCTGGATAAGGTCAATCAGTTTTTCCAGCAGCCGGACCCGACTGGGCCGTCCACTGATGAAGGGGTGCATGGTCAAAACGTAGATTTTGCCGCGCTCCCTTTCGGCATAAAGCCCCTCGAATTCCTCGCTCCAATGCTCGAAAGCGTTGCTCAGGGCGCTAATCGGGCGCACCGCCGGGCGGCTGAACATGAAGAACGGCGCGTCATCCAGTATCCACTGAATCGGCAACTCGACAATCGGCCCGGCGCTGCTGCTGACCGGGTGCAGGTAGGGTACGTCATTATCCATCATGTTGCTCGAATAGAGAAAACCGTTCTGAGTTAGCAAATCGAGGGTGTTCGAGCTGAAGTCCCAGGAGGGGGAGCGGTAGCCTATAGGGGCTTTGCCCGCCACCTTGTCAATCGCCGCGATGCCCTTGAGGATTGACTCGGCTTCTTCCTCGCGGGTCTGGCTGGCCGGGGGGATGTGGTGGTAGCCGTGGTGGGCGATTTCCCAGCCGACGCTGACCGCCGCCCTGACCGCGTCGGGGTATTTCTCGGCGCACCAGCCCGGCACGAACATGGTCGCCGGGAGGCCCTTCCGCTCAAGCAACTCGATAAGGCGCGGCACCCCTACCTTCGGGCCGTACTGCCCCTGCGAAAGGACGCCGACCCGGTGGGCGTTTTCCGGGTCGTTCGCCAAAAAGGCCGACTCGGCGTCCATGTCGAAGGTCAGCATAACCGCGAATTTCGAATCATCAACAATCTGTGTCATTTTTCTTTTCTCCCAAATAAATAAAATCAAATAAATAAAAGTTGTATAAGCAGTTTTGAAGCAGGACAAATCTGAGCAAGCGAAACGATGGGCCGAGTATAGTTCAAAACGGCTTTGTTAAGCAATCCAGAAGTACTATTTAAAAAGAATTTATAAAAATTCGTCAAAACTGATTAATCCGTCTTTTTGGGAGTTGCGTAATAGTGGGTGTAACACGAAAAGCGGTAAGCGATGGCACAGGACCGCAAGGCTTAAGGAGTGATAACCAGGGTGACGATAGGAATTAACCGGCAAGACCTTTTGATGCAAATTCGCGCCAACCCGGCGGACCCCCAGCTTTTCGAATTGTTTTACTGCCCCGACTGTGGCGAGTTCGTGGCCGGGGGTGGTCTGTTCGCGCCGGTTCCCAGCCTGCGGAAACACCGGGCCCATTCCCTGGCCGTTTTACCGGGCCAGGATAGCCCACTTTCGAGGGAGGCCCGGCAGGGTCTTATCTCGAACTGGCTGGAAAGCTATCGTCCCAACCTGACCCTGGAACGTTATCACGAATTATTAAGTCAGAGTTCGCGCACCAATAGCGGCAATTGGGTCTGGCTATTGCGCGGCGCGGAACAGGTCAACTGGCTCGCTTATCTCAATCTCTATCTCGACCGGCTTTCGGAAAGCTGGTTAGCCGCTCTCAACGGAGAGGCTTCGCTCTTTTATCCCGTTCCCGGCGACATCTGGCGCAACCGCCCATTTGTTTCCGGCGAACGGTTTGAATGGGACGCGGCATCTCCAAACATTGCCGGTAGCGAATCTTCTCGGATAAGTTCGTTCCCGGCGCACCAGATGTAAGTGCAGTCGGAGAAGTTTTAGCACCCTTTACAGGCTTAAACAGCTCTTTTAAGAAAGGCGTTTTAAGACGTTTCTTAAGATTGCGCCAAAATTAGTTAATTTTACTAACTGGGAGGAAACGATTCATGTCATTCAGCAGCATTTACGCCGCCCCAACCCAGGCGGATATGGATATTCTTACCGCCGCTATTTCAGCCGAACAAAAGGCCCAGGCCGCCTATGCCGCCGGTGCTGCCAGCGGCAAGCTCGATGCCGCCACCGTGGCCCTGGCAACCAAGATTGCCAGCCAGCACGCCGAACACGAAAAGGCCGAAGCCGCAGCCCTGACCAAGATGGGCGGCACTCCCCCGGCCAAACCGGCCAGCTTCGATTTCCCGACCTTCAACACGGCGGAAGACATCTTGAAGTACGCCCTCGGCCTGGAACAGGATGCCGCCAACGCTTACTTTAGCGCGGTTAAGACTCTCCAGGACAACTCGCTCGTCCTGGCCGTCATCAGCATCCAGAATGACGAAGCCCAGCACGTGGCCCTTTTGCGCAGCGCCCTGAAAATGGATCCCTCCCCGGTCAGCTTCCTGCCTTTCAAATAGCAATTAGCAACGGTGTTTGAGCGATAACGGGAGTTTTGCAGAATCGGAAAAGATAAGGAGATTTTGATAATGTCACTCGAAGAATTAGCTTATAAAGGTTTAACAAACACCCATTCCCGCCGCAAATTCCTCAAGCGGGTCGGCATGATTGGTGGCGGTGTGATGGCGATGGGAATTATCGGGGAAGGGCTGACCTTCGGGGTAGCCGCCGCCCAGACCGCCGGGGACGACTTGAAGACTTTGCAGTTTGCCTACACCCTCGAAAACGTGGCCGTAACCGCCTACAAGACGGCGGCGGGGAGCGGTCTTTTGAGCGCTGATGTCGCGGCGGTCGGCACCAAGTTCGCCGGGCAGCACCAGGACCACGCGAACGCCCTTAAAGCGGCCATCGAGAGCGTCAAAGGGGAAGTCCCGGCCATCCCGACCAAGATTAACTTCCCGGCCTTCAAGAACCAGACCGATATTTTGAACTTTGCCCTGGCCCTTGAGTCGGCGGCAGTCGGCGCTTACTACACTTCCTCCGGTAAGTTCTCGAACCGCGACCTGGCGGTTGCGGCGGCCAGCATCGTCGGCGTGGAAGCGACCCACGTGGCGATTTTAAGCTCGGCCCTCCAGAAAGACCCGATTCCTTCGGCCTTCGTGACCGGCACGCCTTTCGACCAGGTCCAGGCGACCGCTAACTCGCTCCTGGGCGCTTCGACCGGCGGGCAGGGCGGCGGCACCACCATGCCTTCGGGTGCCCCGGCGACCGGCGCGGGCGGCACTTCCACCCAGCAGGGTGCGGACCTGACCGGGGCCGGGATTCTCGGTCTGGCGGCGGCAGTCGCGGGCGCGGCTTACGCGGTAACTCGCCGCAAACCGGCTCAACCCGCCACCACCACCGAAAAATCCGGCGAGGAGTAATTTTCCCCACGGTTGCGCGGGCGGCTTCTTTAGAAGTTTCATTATTAAAGAGGCTTCCCGCGCCTTCTCCAACAATATTTCAGGTTTGAAAAGCCAGCCCTGGACTGGCTTTTTTATTGAAAATTATTTAACCTGAATCAGGTTAAACGAGGAACGAGCAATTATGAAAATGAATATGAAATTGAGTTTCGTGGCAATTTTGCTGCTGCTAACCGTGACCCTGGCCGCTTGCGGTGACAATACCGCTACAACCGGGCCAGCCGCGGCCCCCACTACGAGCGCCGCCATGACCACGGCGGCGATGACCACGATGGCCGCGATGACAACCCCGGCTTCGATGACGACTGCCGCCATGACGAGCATGGCTGCCATGACCACTCCTGCCGCTACCACCATGGCCGCGATGACGAGCATGCCCGCCATGACCACTTCCGCTGCTATGACTACCTCTACCGCTATGACGACTGCCGCGATGACTAGCGGGTCCGGGTCAAGCAATAGCAAGACGATGGAAATTAATATTGACAATTTTAGTTTTATGCCCGATACCCTGACCATCCCGGTCGGCACCAAGGTTATCTGGACCAATAAAGATAGCGTCGGGCACACCGTTACCAGCGATGATTCGGGCGGACCCCTAAAGTCGCCCCTGATTGACCAGGGCAAGACCTTTGAATTTACCTTCGACAAGGCCGGGACGTACAGCTACCACTGTGAACCCCACCCCTTTATGAAGGGCAAGATTATCGTCCAATAGTCAGAGGGCAGAAGTCAGAGGGCAGAAGTCAGAGGGCAGAAGTCAGAGGGCAGAAGTCAGAGGGCAGAAGTCAGAGGGCAGTTTTTAGTTTTTAGTTTTTAGTTTTTAGTTTTTAGTTTTTAGTTTTTAGTTTTTAGTAAAAAAATTGTTAGTTGAGGTTGGAAGAAGTCAAATTTCAGGACCAGTTTTACCAAAGCTATATACTGCCTACTGCCCTCTGACTTCTGCCTACTGCCCTCTGCCCTCTGCCCTCTGCCCTCTGCCTACTGCCCCCTTAATTCTTCGATTGAGAGTCCAGGATGCGCCCGGTCAGGCTGTGCAGCCGTTCGATTAGCGAGGCAAAATCTTCGATAGGCCAGCCAATCTGGCAGAACAACGTTTCCGGCAAGTCCCTGACCTGCTCTTTCATGGCCCACCCGGCCTCGGTCAGGGTAATGTTCACCTGGCGTTCGTCCCCGGTATCGCGCTGGCGGGAGATAAGCCCCTTTTTCTCCAGCCGTTTCAGCAGCGGCGAAAGCGTGCCCGAATCGAGATAGAGGGCCTGCCCGATTTCCTTGACCGTCCGGGGTTCGCGCTCCCACAACAACAACAAGGTCAAATATTGCGGATAAGTCAGGTCCAGTTTATCCAGGAAAGGACGGTAAGATTCCACTGCCGTCCGCGAAGCCGCGTAAAGGGCAAAGCAGAGCATATTATCAATCTTCATGCCCTCTTGCCGGACCAGTTCCAAGTCAGTCATAAAACTCCTCTACCTCAATACCACTCACTGGTGTAATACACTGGTGTACTATTTGTTGCTACCCTTTTATTAACGTTACTCATCAAAATTTTACCTATTATACCATATTATTGCAAGCAATTGTATTGACCTTTAATAAATTTTGTGATATTGTATTGCACACAATATAAATCAGATTTGCTCTTTCGAATCGAGAATTCTTTTAAGTGAGTTTTGAAAGACTTTTGAGAGAAGCAATTATTCAAGAAAATTGAGGTGAACAGAAAGGAATGGTTTATGCCAACCAGTAGCACAAACAAGGTAGAGGTGGGCGCGTCCGCCCCCGATTTTACTCTACCTAACTCCCAGGGCAAGCCGGTTAAACTGAGCGACTATAAAGGCCGGAGCGCGGTGGTCCTTTATTTCTATCCCAAAGACAATACCCCCGGCTGCACCGCCGAAGCCTGCTCCTTCCGCGACAGCTACGATGTTTTCAAAGAAGCCGGGGCCGAGGTTATCGGCGTCAGTTCCGACAGCAGCGACAGCCACCAGGGTTTTGCCGACAAACACGCCCTGCCTTTCGTCCTTTTGAGTGACCAGGGCGGTTCGGTCCGCAAGCTCTATGGCGTTCCCACCACCTTTGGCCTCCTGCCGGGCCGGGTCACCTATGTCATTGATAAAGACGGTATTGTCCGCCACATCTTTAACTCGCAGTTTGGCGCGACCAAACACGTCGAGGAAGCCCTCAGAATTTTGAAGGGCTAATTTATAACCTGCTCAATCTCGGAACGGGGATTTTATCTATTAAGGAGCTCTATCGTGAAAATTCTCTACACTGCCGAAGCGACCGTAGCGGGCGGGCGGGAAGGCCAGGCGCGTTCTTCGGATGGCAACCTGGATGTTAAGCTGGCTATCCCGGCGGAAATGGGCGGGAGCGGGGCTGCCGGAACCAACCCGGAGCAGTTGTTCGCGGCAGGTTACGCGGCCTGTTTCGAAAGCGCCTTGCAGGGTTCGGCCCGCCGCCTGAAGATTCCTTTTGAAGGCAGTTCGATTACCTCGCAGGTCGGTATCGGCCCGAACGGGAGCGGCGGTTTTGGCCTGAGCGTGACAATGCGCATCCGGTTGCAGGGCGTGAGCCGGGACGACGCTGAAGCGTTAGTCGCTACCGCGCACCAGGTCTGCCCTTACTCCAACGCCACGCGGGGCAACATTGACGTGAACCTCATCATCGAGGAACCGGCGGCAGTCCCCACGGCGGTCAGCCAGGACTAACCTTTTTCCTGCAATAAATAAGGCCGGGTAGTTTCTTTTTTCGAAGAAGCTGCCCGGTTTTTATTGCTCACGCATTTTATCCGCGAAATCTATTCGCTCGAACGGGACAGCATGTCTGGCGACCTCTTTGCGAAACTGGTGAAGTTCGCTGGGGTTTAATCTTTCCCCGGCCCTTTATTTTCTTTTCTGGTCTCAGGCTTCAAGCCGGGCGGCTTCGGGTTGAAAGACCAGGTAACTTACCACCAGCCCGGTCACCCCAGCCAGGAAAATAGAACCACCCCATAACGGCGCCGACCACAAAACCTGACCGAACAGCGCGATTTCGAGAAAATAGAGCCCGTACATAACTGTCGGGACCAGGAAAGCGAACAGGCGCAAGCGCCCCTCACTTTCCCGGTTAGCTGAAAATAAAACCAGCCGCAACCCATCGGCGGCCAGCCCGGTAACCAGGGCCACCGGGATAAGATTGTAGTTATCCCGGAAAACCACTACCAGGGCCGCGTTAACGGTATAAAGGAGGGTGAGCGCGCCAAATGGCAAGTTCCAGCGGCGCAGGGCCAGCAATGTGAAACCCATCATTAGGGCCGTTTGCAGCAGAATCGAGGCGACCCCCGCCGAAACCTGGTAGCGGTCAGAGGTATCACGGTAGAGCCCGGTATCGCGTAAAGAGCCGCCCGCCAGGTCTACAAAGGGGTGGGCGTACTGGGTGAAAAAGTTAAACATGCTGTAGACCAGCAGGAGCGCTATAAAAGCCGGGAACAGGTTTAACCAGCCTGGGTTCCGCGTTTTAAGGGCGCGCCAGGCTGCTCTTAACGGCCCGGTCGCCAGAAGGGTGATGCCCAGGGCCAGGGTTAGATGGGTCGGACTGAGCAAGGCTTCCGTACTGACTTCAATCCCCAGTAAAGTATGCCAGATCATGTCGCCCACCCCGCCCAGGCCAAAGACCAGCGCGCCCACCAGCGACAGGTTATAGCCCGCCGGAAGGGCTTTCTTCCAGGAATAACCGGCCCCATGGTTGATAAACAGCGCAGCTACTAAAACCAGCGTCAGGACCGCAAACCCGCTGTAAAGCAGGCCGTGCCAGATGGTAAAGAAACTGGCGTCGGTCTTGCCGTGGTCGTGCGCCCAGCCGTCCAGAAAAATACCCCCAACCGTCCAGGCAGCCAGCGGCGTGGTCAGCCATTCCAGCCTGACCCGGTCAAGCGGGCGTTTTCGGGCGGCAGAAGGCTCTTTGATAAAAGGGGTCGTAAAATTTTGATATGCTTCAGCCATAACAAGCCTCTTTTGTCTGCCGGTGTCCCGGTGGTGTCCCGGCCCGGCCGCTTAACCCTGACGAAGAAAGTTATTTAGAAAATTATTTATTGTGCTAAATAACTGGTTATAGATACAGGTATAACCTTTATTTCCGATTTGTCAACACCTGGTTTGCAAAAAGTGATTTAAGGCACAGCCAACCCTCCAGACCCCCACGGGATACCCGGCCCTGCTCGCCTGACCTCGTGATTTAACCAAACCTTCACCTGCCCTGGTTTCCAATTAACTTCCGGGGCTGGTATACTTTCCCTGGAACGGGTTAATTTAAAAAGAGGGAGAGTGAGAAGGGTAATGTTAAGCGAGTCGCGATTTATAAAAGCCTGCCGCCGCGAGCCGGTGGACGCCACGCCGGTCTGGTTCATGCGTCAGGCCGGGCGCTATATGCCGGAGTACCGCGAAATCCGGGGTCGCATGTCCATGCTGGAGGCTATCCGCAACCCTGAAGTCAGCCGGGACATCACCCTGCAACCAATTAACGCCTTCCAACTCGACGCGGCCATTATCTTCGCCGACATCCTGACCCCCCTTATCGGGATGGGTATCGACCTCGACTTTATCAAGGGAGAAGGCCCGCACATCGAAAACCCGCTCCGCACCACCCGCGACATCGACATGCTGGGCGTGCCCGCCGCCGCCGAAGCGCTGCCTTTCGCCCTCGAAGCTATCCGCCTGACCGCCGCCGAATTGACCCCGCGCGGCATCCCGCTTATCGGGTTTTGCGGCGCGCCCTTCACCCTGGCCAGTTACGCCATCGAGGGGGGCGGTTCCCGCAACTACGAGCGGACCAAAGGGATGATGTACGCCGAGCCTGCCGCCTGGAAACGCCTCATGGATAAACTGGTCACGGTGCTGTCGGACCTGCTGGCGCGGCAGGTCGAGGCCGGGGCGTCGGCCCTGCAAATCTTCGACTCCTGGGCCGGGGCGCTCAGCCCCTACGACTTCGACCGCTATGTCGCCCCCTACACCAGGCAGCTCATCGAAAATGCCAGAAAGAGTAATGTCCCGGTGATTTATTTCAGCACCGGCACTTCCGCCATGCTCGACGAGGTCGCCCGCCTTGGCAGCGACGTGGTAAGCGTGGACTGGCGGGTCCGGCTCGACCGGGCCTGGCAGACCATCGGCAGCGACCGGGCCATCCAGGGCAATCTCGACCCGTTGTTGCTGTTCGCGCCCTGGCGGGAAGTCCAGGCCCAGGCCGACGAAATCCTGGCCCAGGCGGGCGGGCGACCCGGCCACATCTTCAACCTGGGACACGGCATCCTGCCCGGTACGCCGGTCGAAACGGTCGCCCGCCTGGCCGAGTATATCCACGAAAAGACCGCCCGGCTGGAACAGGTGAACCTATGAGTATGAGTAACGATTACGCAGCCCCACCTGTCGGGGTTTTATTGATGGCCTATGGCGGCCCGGCCAGCCTGGACGAACTCCCCGGCTACCTGGCCGACATTCGGAGCGGTCGCCCGACCACGCGGGCCGTCCTCGATGAAATGACCCACAATTACCGGCAAATCGGCGGCAAATCGCCTCTTTTGGAAATGTCCCGGCAGCAAGCCGCCGCCCTCGAAACCCTTCTCAACGGGGAGGCCCCTCGCCCCCAGTACAAAGTCTACCTGGGGATGCGCCACTGGTCGCCCTGGATTGAGGACACCGTCCGGGCCATGCTCGACGATGGTATCCGGCAGGCGGTCGGTATCGTCCTGGCCCCCCACTACAGCAGTTTTAGTATTGCCAAATACCAGGAGCGGGTTCGGCAGGGCCTGGCCCTGAACCGGGGCAGTATCGAGTTTGACTTCGTGGACAGCTACAACACCGCCCCGAAATATATTGAAGCCCTGGCGAACCGGGTCCGCGAAGGTATCGAACGTTTCCCGGAGGCGGAACGGTCCCAGGTGCATGTCATCCTGAGCGCCCACAGCCTGCCGGTGCGGATTATCCGCATGGGCGACCCCTACAAAGACCAGCTTTTAGAAACGGCGGGCCTGGTAGCCGAGGCCGCCGGGTTGAGCCCGGAGCAGTGGACCTGGAGTTTCCAGAGCGCCGGGCGCAGCCCTGAACCCTGGCTCGGCCCGCCCCTGGAGGAAACCATCACGAACCTGGCCGGGCGCGGTCTTAAAAATTTGGTGAGCGTGCCGGTTGGCTTCGTGAGCGACCACGTCGAAATGCTTTACGATATTGACATCAAGGCCCAGGCGCTGGCCCGTGAGCTTGGGGTGCGGCTGGAACGGCCCCCGGCCCTCAACCTCGACCCCCTCTTTATCGAGACGCTGGCCGACCTGGTCCACGCCCGCAGCGCCCGCTGGCAAAGTTTTTCGGAAAGTTAATAACGCTATGAAACCGGTTGTTATCATCGGCGGGGGGATTACGGGCCTCGCCGCCGCCTGGGAACTCTACCAACGCGAAGTTCCTTTTATCCTGCTCGAAGCCTCTGACCGCCTGGGCGGTAAAATCAAGACCGACCGCGCCGACGGTTTTATCATCGAAGGGGCCGCCGACTCGTTCCTGGTGGGCAAGCCCTGGGCCTGGCAGTTGTGCCGTGAAATCGGCCTGGGCGACCGCCTTATCGGCACCAACGACCACAACCGCAAGGTCTACGTCCTGAAAGATGGAAAGCTTAACTTCATGCCGCAGGGAATGCGCCTGCTGGTCCCGGTTGACCCGGACGGTTTGCTGGCCTCGGACCTTCTTTCGGAAGCGGGGAAACGGCGCATGCTGGAAGAACCGGAAATTCCGGGCGGTTGGACCGGCTCCGATGAAAGTTTAGCCTCGTTTGTGCGCCGCCGCTTTGGTGAGGAAGCCCTCGAAGTGCTGGGCGAACCGCTTATGGCCGGGATTCATACCGCCGACCCCGAAATCCTGAGCATGCGGGCCAGCTACCCCGATTATCTCGAAAAAGAACGGCTCTATGGCAACGTAACCCTCCCGACCCGCCAGACCGAAATCAAGCCGCGCCCAACTCTGCCGGGCCAGCCGCCCACCACCTTTGTCTCGCTCAAAAACGGCGTCTACGAAATGGTTGAAGGGCTGGCGGCTAAACTGGGCGACAACATCCGGCTGAATAGCCCGGTGGAGCGCCTCGACCCCGACAAAACCGTTCGCCTGGCTTCCGGCGAAACCATCGAGGCCGAGGCCGTGATTCTAACCGTCCCTACCGCCCAGGCCGCCCGCCTGACCCAATCCTTTGCGCCCGCCCTTGCCGCCAATTTAGCCGAAATCCCGACCCTGAGTTCGGCCACGGTCTCGTTTGGCTACCGAGAAGCCGATTTGCCCGGCCCGCTCGACGGCTTTGGCTTCGTGGTCGCGGCCTCCGAGCCGACCCACCTGCTGGCTTCGACCTGGAGCAGCACCAAGCTTTTCGGTCGCGCCCCCGCCGGGCATGCCCTGCTGCGGGTCTTTTTTGGCGGCCACCGCCACGAGGCCGACGTGGATTTGTCCGACGAGGCCTTAGTGGCCCTGGCGAAAACCGAGGTGCGCCAGGTGATGCATATCGAGGCCGAACCGGTTATCACGCGGATTTTCCGCTGGCGGCAGGCCAATCCCCAGTACAAAATCGGCCACCTGGACCGCCTGGCCGAAATGGAAGGGCAGCAAACTCCCCAATGGCTGCGCCTGGCCGGGTCGCCCTATCACGGCATCGGTATTCCCGACTGCGTCAACCAGGGCCGCAAAGCTGCCCGGAGCCTGCTCGGTATTGAGTAATCAGGGCCGGTAATAGCTCATCCCGCCGATAAACATCAAGGTCTGGGCGTCCACGAGGTCAATCGCGTGGTTGTCATCTCTTGGCGTCGGGCAGGGTGTCCCGGCGGGCGGGCAGGTCACACCGCCGATAGGTATATCAACCTCAAAGTCAAACAGCCACATCGGGCGATTTTCGAGGTGGTCCAGCACTTCCCCGGTCGGGGTGCAATCTCCCTTCACGGTGCAATTTTCTACGGGTATATTCAAAAAGCTCCCCGCCCACAACCCGTTCGGTCCCCGGTAGCCGACCGTCACCAGGCCGTAATAGGCCGTGTACAGAGTTGTTTGCCCGTCAGTGACAATCTCATGGTCTGAAATTATGGTGGGGATAGGGCCTTGGCTGCGGGAAGTCATCGCCTGGAAAGCCGTTTCCCGCGACACCAGCGGTTTTCCACTCGCCGGTCTGATAAAAATTCCTTCTTCCGCGAATATGGCCGGGTACTCCGGCCCGTTGGTGATGGTCGGAAATAAACCGGGCGTTGGAGTGGCTATCGGTGATGTCCCGGTAACCGGGCTAAGCGTGGGTGCGTTTGTCACGGTGGTGGTCGAGGTTGGCCGGGTGGTGATGGTTGGGGTTGGCGTAGATGGCGTGGCGGTTGGGAGCAGGGCCGTTGGCCGGGCGGGGACGCCGGGAGCGGTGGCGCTGGCGTTAAAAACGACCAGCCCCAGCACCAGCAGGGCCGCGAAAGCGACCATACCGATAGCAATATTCAAAATTTTCCTGTTTTCCATTTTGCCTCCCCACCCTGCCAGCGCCACCGGGTAACTTTCTCTATTTTTATAATGCCGTCACAGTGGGGTTAATTACGCTCCGGCTTTGTAAAAAGTAGCCCGCGAATAAAAAGACCCGGCTCCCCTCGAAAGGGCCGGGTCTTTTCTTTATTATAAATATTAGCTGTCCAGCACCGCGTCGGCCTCGATTTCGACCAGCATTCCCGGTGTGATGAGCGCTTTGACCTCTACCATCGTAGCTGCCGGGCGGATTTCACTAAAGAACTCGCCGTGTGCCCGCCCGATAGCCTCCCAGTCCGCGATATTGGTCACGAACATGCGGGTGCGGACGACATCGCGCAGACTGCCCCCGGCCATTTTGAGGGCGCGCTCGATATTCAAAATAGCCTGCCGGGCCTGGGTATAGGGGTCATCCTGGCCGACCAGTTCGCCATCCGGCCCGGTCGCAGTGCAGCCCGACACGAAGACAAACGGCCCTTTTTTGACGGCCCGCGAGTAGCCGACCCGCGGCTCCCAGGGGGTGTTGGTCGAGAAATTCTGGCGTTCCATGTTTATTCTTTCAGTTTTTAGTAGTCAGAGGTCAGAAGTCAGAAGTCAGAAGCCAGTAGTCAGAAGCCAGGGCTTAGTTTTTAGTATCCCCGGAATGACATGACTCAGGCCGCTTAACAAAAATACCGGGTCCGCTCGTAAAGAATAAAGGTTTACCTTTACTTTTACAAGAGCACCCGGTACAAATCTACAAAATTAAATACACCCGGAAGCTTAGGCCTGGGCTGCCGCCCCCTGCTTGATAATATCGAGCATTTCCCCGACCCGCGTGCATTTGACGCGAGGCCGGTTCTGGGCTTTGCCCCGGCTTACCTCGTACTCGTTGAGGACCAGCCAGTCCTGGTAAGTGACATAGTCGAGCCCCTTCTCTTTCAGAAGGTCTTCAATCAGGCCGAGGTCGCGCTTGCTGTCTTCAATCCCTTTGAGGTCGGGCAGGTCGCCCACCATCGACTGGACCGTCGAAAGCGAGTCCGGCTTGTTCGTCCCGATGATACCGGACGGACCCCGTTTGGCCCAGCCGACCACGTACTGCCCGGTCTGCTGCTCGCCGGTCGCCAGGTTGATAACCCGCCCGGCCACGTTCGGGATGGTCCCGGTCTTCTCGTCGAACTCCACGCCGTTGAGCGCCATGCCCCGGTAGCCCACCGAGCGGAAAATCAGGCCCACGTCCAGCGTTTCGATTTCGCCCGTTCCCTTCGCCCGCAGCGTCCCGTCGCCCTGGACTTCCAGTTTGTTCCGCTCGATTTTGAGGCCGGTTACCTTGTCGCCGTCTCCCAGCACTTCTACCGGCGAGGTCAGGAACTTGAAGTAGACCTTGCGGGGCTGTTTGTAGCCTTCCGCCCCTTCTTCGATATAGCGGCGCAGCACGTTGATGTTGCGGGTAGCGTTTTTGTCGGTCAGGAGCGATTCCTCGCTGGCGGGGTCAAGCTCCAAATCACGCGGGTCCACCACCACGTCAACCCCTTCGAGTTCGCCAAACTCTTTGAGTTCGGGGTTGGTGAAGGACGCCTGGGCCGGACCGCGCCGCCCCAGCAGGTAGACCTCCTTGACCTTGCTCTGGCGCAAGGCTTCGAGAGCGTGGTCGGCAATATCGGTGGTCGCGAGGGCTTCGGGGTCGGTCACCAGGATACGGGCCACGTCCATCGCCACGTTACCGTTACCCACCACGGCCACCTTCTCGCAGGAGAGGTCGAATTCGAGGTCGCGGTAGTCGGGATGGCCGTTGTACCAGCCGACAAAGATAGTGGCCGGGTAGCTGCCCTCCAAATCCTCGCCGGGGATACCCATGCGGCGGTCCGACTGGGCCCCAACGGCGTAGACAATCTGGTCGTAAAGGGGCAGGAGTTCGTCGAGATGGACATCTTTGCCAAAGGTGACATTGCCGAAGTAGCGGAAAGCCGGGTTGGTGGCGGTCTTGTCGTAGACCCTGGTGACGGCCTTGATAGACTCGTGGTCGGGGGCGACGCCTTCCCGGACGAGGCCGTAAGGGGTGGGGAAGCGGTTGAACATATCGACCTGGCAGACCAGGTTAGGCTGCTTGAAAAGGGCTTCGACCGCGTAAAAAGCGGCGGGACCGGCGCCAATGATAGCCACCCGCAAAGGGCGAGCGGCGGTGCCTAGTGTTTGTTCCACGTCATTTGCTCCTACATTGCAGGCTGCCCGCAACAACGCGGCCCTGCTTTGTAACTTTTAAAATTCCAACCCGCTTCGCGGGCCTACTAATTCAGGGCTTTCGCCTGAAACACTCCTCTTGAAGTGATTTTGCGCCTCTAAACCGGTTTTTCCAGGTCCAAAGCGAAAGCCGGGAAATTGTGAACTCTTGTGCAATCTCGCAAAATTATAGCATATGCTTAAAAGCTCTCCAACTTTGCTGTTTTTATATATAGCCTCATAAAATGTAAGAATGAGTTAAAAATCATGTATATATCATAAAAATCTATGCTAAAATAAAAAAGCACGATTTTCGCTTTGGGCTCGGAAAAACCTGAATAGCTGGAAAGTATTTCAGAACCGGCCTAAAAAGAGTGTTTCAAGCGAAAGTCCTAAAAACGCTAATTTCCCCTGTGAAAAGTGAAAACTGGCAATCTCGGCTTATCTTAAAATAGGAGTGCTGGCGATTATGGCGATGACGGTAATCGGGTTCTTTCACAAATATGACCAGGCGTTGCAGACCCTCGAAGATTTAGTAGCGAACGAGTACGACTCCGACCTGATTCAACTGGCTTACGCCCCGGTAGACCGGGCGTTGGCGGCGGTGGATTACGATAACACCCTGGAACAGGCCCCGGTTATCTTCTTCAAACAGGCCACCTTCGGCGCGGATATTACCGAGGAAGACGCCATCTATTACGCCGAGTGCCTCCACAATGATGACGCCCTCCTGACGGTCCACATCCCGACCACACCGGGCCAGGGCCGCGACTGGGAAGAAGAGACCGCCCGCGTCCTTGAAGATTTCCTGGCGGACGGCGGCGCATACGACCACGAGATTCGCCGGATTTACAGCAACCGGGCCGGGCTGACCACCTACCCGCAAGCCCGCTATATGGACCCGATTGGCCCGAATAAGCTGGTCAAAGACCGCCCCTACGGCAGCCGCAGCCCGCTCAACGGCGAGGTCTCCAACGTTATGGGCGTGCCGATTCAGACTGATTACCTGGAAGAACTGGAAGACCTCTCCGGCAAGCGTATCCTGACCGCTACCGAGGTTATGGCTCTCCAGAACCGGGCTTTACCAGCCAAGTAAGTTTTTAGTGGTCAGAAATCAGAAGCCAGTAGCCAGAGTATTGTCATTCCGAGCGTAGCGAGGAATCTCCGGTCCGTTGGACAATATTACGGTCGAAAGTGCTTACGCCACCAGCGCCGAGACTCTTTCACTTCGGTCGGAATGAAAAACACTGACCTCTGCCTACTGCCCTCTGACTTCTGCCTACTAAACACTAAAAACTAAACACTGGAAAAAAAATGACTAACCCTTCCGGCGAACCTACCTTTACCCCTTACAAAAGTGAATATTTAAGCGAAGTCCTGGAATTTGTAGGGGAATGCAACCGCTTGCTCGGTTTTGACAACTACCATCCGGGCGATATTGCCCACTGGATGAGCAATACTTTTCGCGGCCAGGGCCTCGACGAGCATTTCGGGTTGCTTCGGGACGAGGACCACAAAATTATCGCCCTGAATATAATTTCCTGGGCCAAATCCCGGTCGTTTGAACTGATTCTGCATCCCCGCTACCGGGGTAGCCCGCTCGAACTGGCCCTGCTCAAAACTTCGGAAAAAATGCTGCTGGACCGTCTCGCCACTGCCGGTAGCACTGAAAAAGACCTGTTCACGACCTTAGCCAGTAACGATAATGGCCGGAAACTTTTCCTGGAAGAAATGGGCTATCAAAGGGACCCCGGCTACCTGGACTTTTTCAACTCGCGTCCCTTAACCGAGCCAATCCCCGAACCGGCTTTGCCACCGGGTTTTATTATTCGGAGTGCGGCGGGCGAGGACGAGGTTGCCAACCTTGCCGGGGTGCATAGGGGTTCTTTTAACTCGAAGTGGACCGAAAGCAGCTATCTTGAGGTGATGCGTACGCCCGGTTATGCGGTTGAGCGGGAAATGGTAGTGGTCGCGCCGGACGGGACTTTTGCGGCTTTTTTGATTTACTGGCCCGACCCGGTTAGCAAGAGTGGTCTTTTCGAGCCGGTCGGCTGCCACAAGGATTTCCAGCGCAAAGGGCTGACCAAAGCGTTGATGTATAACGCGATGCACCGTATGAAGGCCGCCGGGCTGGAAACGGCCCTGGTCCTCCATCGTGCCAATAACGAAGCCGGTCGGGCTTTGTATAGGTCGGTCGGCTTTCGCCCAATCCACGAAATTTACGAATACCGCTCTACTAAATAAAAAGCATAGCGCCCGGAATAAAAAAATCATCCCTTTTTCAAAATTGGGGGATGATTCTTTTTTATTCGGGCAAAACCCTGATTATTTCTCGCGCAGCCAGCTACCCAGAACTTTAACCCAGGTTGTTTCGTCGTTGAGTTCTTCCAGGGCGGCAGCGACATTCGACTGGGAGGGCAAGCCGTTAAAGTCGATAAAGAAGAAATAGTCCCAGGCTTTTTGCTTGCTGGGGCGGCTTTCAATCCGGTTCATGTTCAGGCCGTACTTGACGAAAATCGAGGTGATAGCGTGCAGGGCCCCGACCCGGTCCTTGATGGAGAGCATGACGGCGGTAGTTTCTTCCCCGGTGTGGTTGGGCCGGTGTTCGTAGGGCGGGTAGCCGATAACCAGGAAGCGGGTCTGGTTAAAGTCGGCGTCCTGGATAGCCGGGGCCAGGATTTGCAGCCCGTAGAGTTCTGCCGTCAGGCGGTTCGATATGGCGGCGGATTTCGGGTTATTCAGGGCCAGTTCGGCGGCCCGGACCGTGCTGCTGGTCTCCTGGAATTCGACATGAGGCAGGTTCTGTTGCAGCCAGACGCGGGATTGGCCCAGCGGTTGGGGGTGGGTATAAACCAGCTCGATTTCGGAGAGCGTTTTTGGCCCTTCCGGCCCGACCAGCAAATTCGTGATGATGGGCAGATAGAGTTCGGCGGAGATAGTCAGCTCGGCGATTTCGGGGTCAGGCCGGGCGAACATATCCAGGGTAAAGGTCACCGAACCTTCCAGGGCGTTCTCGACCGGGACAATCCCGAAGTCCACCTCGCGCCGGCCTGTCGCGTAAAAAACGTCCGGGATAGAGCGCGTGGGCAGGTACTCGGCGTCCGGCCCGAACTGTTTGAGGGCGGCTTCGTGGCTGTAGGTCGCCGCCGGACCAAGGTAAGCGATTTTCTGAGGCTGGTTCATTTTCCTGCTATCTAGCTATTTTCAGGTGGACGGTTTACAGGGAAGCATTTAACCACAAAATAGCCGGGCCGACAAATTAACCCTGTTTCCGGCCAGGGCGAGGGAGCAAAACACGGCACCGATTTGCCGTTTCTCCGATAAGACTTTGGTTGGGCCGGTCAGGCTCTGTTTCGCTGACTGCGCCTTTTTCCCACAATTCTAAATTAAAAATGATAGGAGAGTTATGACCAATTTACCGGCTGTAGTGCGCTGGGACCTCAACGGCGAGGACGCGGAAAAGCTTCAAAATTTCTATGGCAAGCTGTTCGACTGGGATTTCAAAGATTCCAACCATCCCAACAAATACAGGTATATCGAGGCTGAAAGCGGCAGCGGAGGTATCGGCGGCGGCATTGGCGAGTTGCAAAAGACGGACGACCCGCAAAATGAGGTTACCCGCGCCCAACAGCACTCCGGCCTGCTTTTTTATGTGCGAGTGGAACGCCTGGAGCCTTACCTGGAGCGGGTGGAGAGACTTGGCGGCAAAGTAGTCTGGGGGCCGCTAAAGATTCACGAAGGGTTGGAACTGGCCCAGGTTATGGACCCGGAAGGGAACCGGGTCGGCCTGATGCAAAACTGAGCCGCGCCTGGCATTTGTCTGCCTTTGATTTGGTCTGATTTACGCCTCCCCCTTGACAAAAGAATTTCCGGGGTTATACTACTAATTGTAACTAATTCGGTTACAATTAGTGAGGCAGCTAAATATGAGTGGAAATAGTCATTTTACGGTAGCCCTGCACATCCTTACCCTGCTTGCGAAAACCGGGCAGGATGATACGGTAATTACCTCCGATGGTATCGCGGATAGTGTCCGGACCAACCCGGTTTTTGTGCGGCGCTTGCTCGGCCTGCTAAAAAAAGGGCGGCTGGTCTCGGTCCAACGAGGTTCCGCCGCTAACTGGCGGCTGTCCCGCCTGCCCGAAAACATCTCGCTACTGGATGTTTACGAGGCGGTCCAGGCCGAACCGCTCTTCGAGATGCACCATTCCACCCCCAACCCCTCCTGTCCGATAGGGTGCGGGATTCAGCCTGCCCTCCAGACCTTTTATGCCCAGGCGGAAGCGGCTTTGAAACAGGAGTTAGCCCGTTCAAATATAGGGGAGGTTTTAGCCGAAACCCTGACCCATAAACCTGTGTCGTCTTAACCTGGCAAAAAGGGCGCTCGTAGTCCCATTTATACAAAAAAGCAGTTTCTTTTTTTTAACCACCAATGTAACTGATTTGGTTACATTTATTCAAGATGGGCTGGTTTTACCCGGCCCTTTAACAGATAAACAGGAGCTAGATTATGAAGAAGCTTGAAGGAAAAGTGGCCGTAATTACCGGGGGTAATAGCGGGATTGGCCTGGCTACCGCCAGGTTACTGGCGAATGAGGGCGCACATGTCTATATCACCGGACGCCGCCAGGCCGAGCTTGACGCCGCCGTCCGCGAGATTGGCGAGAATGTCACCGGGGTCCAGAGCGATGTTTCCAACCTGGCCGACCTCGACCGTCTTTTTGACACCGTGAGGCGGCAGCACGGTCAACTCGACATCCTTTTCGCCAACGCCGCCCTGGGCGAATTCATGCCCCTGGGACAAATCACCGAGGAGCATTACGACCGGACTTTTGATATAAATGTCAAAGGGTTGCTGTTCACGGTTCAGAAGGCCCTGCCGCTTTTCAAGGAAGGCGGCTCGATAGTTCTCAATGCTTCGACGGCTGGCTCTACCGGCACCCCGGCTTTGAGCGTCTATAGCGCCACCAAAGCCGCTGTCCGTAATTTTGCCCGGTCGTGGACCCTCGACCTCAAAGATAGGAATATCCGGGTCAACGTGGTCAGCCCCGGCCCGATTCACACTCAAGGTCTGGCGGGTTTAGCCGGTGGCGAGGACAACCTGGGCGCGTTTGCGGAGACCATCCCCTGGGGCCGGTTGGGTCAGCCGGAAGAAGTGGCAAAAGTGGTCCTCTTTCTGGCCTCGGACGATAGCAGTTTCGTGGTCGGCTCCGAAATCTTTGTAGACGGCGGTGTGGCCCAGATTTAGCCCGTTACAGCAGTTTTTCAATATCACTAAAAACCCCCGGCTAATCGTTTTGGACGGCTAGCCGGGGGTTTTTTTATTTTTAGAAACTTGCTATCAGCCTGATGTTAGCTTTTGCGCTGGGTCAGGTCGAGGGAGAAAGCGCGCGGTCCGCTCGGCTTATCGTTTTTCTGGTCCACCTTTTCGACCGTCACGCTAATCTCGGCATAGTTCGCCAGCTTGAAGTTGGCGGGCAAAGCGCCCTGGTTGACCAGCGTGGTGCCCGCGTTGGTGTGGTTGTTGGGCAGGTTTGCCAGCCGGATATAGGTCGCGTCGGCGCTCCCGGCAGGTTTGCTGGCAAGCCAGATGGTATAAACCTGGTCGGCATCCAGGGGGTCAAGGTTGCCGTAGGTAAAGGCCAGGGTGTTGTTATCGGTATAGAAGACCACCCGCCCGCTCGGACTGAGGTTTTCAACCTTGAGCGGGTACATCTGGGTCCCGGCCCGGTTGAGCAACTGGACCAGGCTGTTTTCGGCGCTGACCGTGCCGGAGGCGGCGGCTACCGCCCCGCTTTCGTTGAAATCGGCCAGGTTCTGGCGGATGGCGTCAATCCGCTCGGTATTCGAGTAAAGGAGGTACAGGAAGAAAAAGAAGGTCGGCACGAAAATGACCAGCAGGACTACCGCCGCGAGGCCACCTCTTCCCAATCCCCTGTTATCGGGGGTGCGGGCTCGCCAGGCGGACAGGGGATAGTCTTCAGGGTCGTGAGGGTGGGCCAGTTTCCCGGCAGCGTCCTCGTCCGGTTCTTTGACTTTGAGAGGCGCGTTGGTGCGGCGGCGTTTGAGGCGGCGCCCGACCCCCGAAGCCAGCGGCAAGAGGGCTTGCGCCTGCTCCTGGTCCGGCTCCGCTTCGGGCGCGGCGTCTTCCCCCGGTACTTCTGGGGCCAGGGAGGTCGCCACCGTATCATCCAGGTTGCTGGCTTCAGGGTCGGCTTCTTCACCAGTGCGACCCTGTGGCCCGGTTATTTCTTCTTCGAGTTCAGTCGTACTGTTAGTGCGACTGACCGTACGATTGTCGGCTTCTTTTTGTTCCATAGCTGAAAGGTAGCCCGAAAGGACCGCAAAGTCAACGTTACTTCATTCCTATTCTTCCAGTTTCCTATTGACAAGTTTACATAAGTCTGGATAAATAGGCATGTAGTATTTTGTTATGTTCATGGTGAACACCCAGGCCCCATTGCGTTTCCAAGCGCGGCAAATGGGGCTATTATTATGTCAAGTTATTGCAGGACCCTGGCGAGCTGTTCTTGCAACACATCGGGGGTAGCCATCCCCGGAATCACCCCGGTAATCATCCCGTTTTTGTTGATAAAAATCGAAGTCGGGCGTCCCACCACCCGGTACTTGTAGACCATGTCCCCGGTGTTATCAATTACAATCGGGTAAGTTACCTTTAGCTGATTGATAAAGTCGCGCACCTCGCCGGGCTGGTCGTTTATATCAATTCCGATTATGTTAAGTTTATCCCGGTTGGCCTGGTAGGTCTTGACCAGGGCGGGCATTTCTTCTTTGCAATAGTCGCAGTAGACCGACCAGTAGTTGATGATAACGGCCTTGCCCCGGTGGTCACTCAGTTTTAACGGCTGGCCGTCAATATCGGTTACGGCAAAATCGGGGGCCATCGCGCCGGGAATGATTTTTGTAGGCCCGCTCTGGGGGGTAACGTCCAGGGGTTGCTGGGCCGGGGTAATTGCCATCGACATCATGCCGGAGGTCGGCAGGGGCATCGCGCTCATGGTCGGGGTGGGGGTGTCGCCACAGGCCGCCAGGAGCAGGCTTCCGGTGAGCAAAGCGAGCGCAATCAGAACTGGTAAAAAAGCACGGTACTTCATAAATTTACTTCAAATTCTACTTCAAAAAGCGGTTAACTCTGCAACCGCCCCAGGGCCGAGGTTAGCTCGGTCATGTTGTTGGTCACAATCATCACGCCGATTAGTAGGAGCAGGAGGCCGCTGGCGATTTCGATAACCTGGTAATGGCGGCGGACCCTGGCGATAAAGGCCAGCAACCGGCTCATGAAAAGCCCGGCAAGAAGGAAGGGAATACCTAATCCCGCCGAGTAGACCAGCATCATGCCGACGCCGCTCCAGGTGTTGCGGCTGTCGAGGGCGTTGGTCATGGCCGCGCTCAAAAAAGGCCCGATGCAGGGCGACCACCCGGCGGCGAAACCGGCCCCGACCAGGAACGCCCCGATTAAGCCGACCGGCTTGTTGGCGGCGTTGAAGTGAAACCTTTTTTCAAAGTTCAGAAAGGGTATCTTGAACAGCCCGATAAAGTGGAGCCCCATTATGATGACGGCGCACCCGGCAAAGACCTGGATAAACGGTTTTATATCGGTCCCCAGAAGGTCGGCCAGGGTGTAGTAGAGGCCGAAAATGGCGATAAAGACGACCGTAAAGCCGAGGATAAAGAAGCCAATCGCGGTCAGTACCCGGCGGGTATCGCTCCAGCCGAGCGGGGAGGGGTCTCCGGCCCGGTTCTCGACCGCCCTGGCCACCGACACGCCACTGATAAACGAGAGGTAGCCCGGCACCAACGGCAGCACGCAGGGCGACCCGAACGACAGCAAACCTTCCAGGAAGGTGGCGGCCAGGTTGACCGGGGCTACCTGGGCGACCGGCCCGGTAAGCTGGGAAAGAATTGCCAGGTGAGAATCTAACATTTGCTCTTTAATTTGCTAATCGGTTTGTATTTGTAAAAAAGAAATTTTAAACGAGAAATTAAAACGGGAAAGCAGAACCTGTCTTACATAAACTGCCTGGTTCACTATACCAGAAGTTGCCCGCAAAAGCCCTTACAAAAAGGTTAAAAGAAGTTTAGAGCAGTTTTTAGTAGTCAGAGGGCAGAAGGCAGAGGTCAGAAGGCAGAGGTCAGAAGGCAGAGGTCAGAAGGCAGAGGTCAGAAGGCAGAGGTCATTTGTCGCTCTGAACCCTGCAAATTATTCGACCTTCGGGTACAAACACTAACCTGTCATTCTGTAGCGCAGCTACAGAATCTCGGTCCGTTGGACAATATCCGAAACAATGGTTTGCCTGAATCAAACCTTTGAACTGAAATTATCAAAATTTAGTGGCTGTGATATTCGCCTACGGCGCGGCGGGTACCCTATAGGTGCCTTCGCTTTGCTCACACCTGTAGGGCGTGTACTAATTCTACTAACCAGTTTTACCCGGTAGTTTGGGCTAAGGAAGCAGGTCTAAAAGCTGGTCGAGGCGCTCGATAACGGCGTCGGGGATGATGGCGGGGTTGGGTTCATCCTGGCGGAACTGGATGGTCTGGACGCCCCGCATCCCCAGGCGCTGCGGTCCTTGGACATCCTCAATCAGGCGGTCGCCCACGAAGACCGTCGCCTCGCCCGGCACGTCCAGCCGTTCCAGCATCTGGCGGTAAATCAGTTGGGAGGGCTTACGCCAGCCGACTTCGCACGACAAAATGGTCCGGTCGAAGTAGTCGAGCAGCCCAACTTGCCGGATATTATCGTAAGCTACTTCGGGCAGGTTGCAAAAGTTCGAGACCAATCCGAGCCGGTAGCCCCTTTCCCGCAACTCGCCCAGGGTGGCAATCGCTTCGGGCGCGACACTGACAATTCTTTTGTAGAGCAGGTGATGTTCGAGGCTGATGACTTCGCGCAAAAAGGCGTCATCGGCGGGTATCCCGGCGACCAGGAAGGCTTGCCGGACCAGCGGCAGAAACTCGACTTCCTGCTCGGTCTTTTCCTTCCAGGTCCGGGCCATCGCGGTCTGGACGTGTTCGTGCCAGGCCGCTCGCAGCACTTTGAGTTCGGGAATAGTCGTATCGCGCCGGGGGTTGATAAGCTGAGCGTAAATGTCTTCCCAGACCGTGTCGGTGGCCCCGGCGGTAAAGTTGCCGTGTATCAGGGTGTCGCCAAAATCGAAGATAACCGCCCGGATATTTTGAAATTTCTCGGTTGGTGCCATTGCTCTCCCCTTAGTAAATCAGGCGTAGCCGCCCCCGGCCAGCCGCACCGATACGTCCCCGGCCTGGACCGTTTCCAGTTTACCCTCGGCGGTGCGGACCTGCAAACCCCCGTTGGGGTCGACCCCGACCGCCACACCTTCCAGTTGGAGGGTGCCGCCCATGTTCCGCACTTCGACCGGCTTACCCAGCGTCACCAACTTTTCGCTCCAGGCCCGGCGCACCGTTTCGGGGTCTTCGGCCAGTTGGACCCGGAAATTTTCTAAGGTAGCCAGGGTCGCGGCCAGGAAAGCCTCGCGGTCCACCGTCAGGCCGGGCGGAAAGACATTGGCGGCCCGCCCGGTCAGCCCGGCGGCGGCAAAATCGGCCTCGGTCAGCCCGGTGTTAAGGCCAAAACCGAGGGCCAGCCAGCTTTCGTCCCGGTTCGGGCCGAGTCCGTGTTCGATTTCGGCCAGGATACCGCAGCACTTGCGCCCATCCCGCAGCAGGTCGTTCGGCCATTTCAGTTGCAACTCGACCCCGCCTTCTCGCCAGGCGCTTTCCAGCAGCGAGAGGGCCACGGACGCCGTATAGAGATAGGCCCGGTCCAGCGATAGGGGGGCGAGGGGTAGGGCCAGGGTGCAGAGCAGACCGGAGGCGAAAGGCGCTTCCCAGGTCCGGTTGAGGCGACCCCGCCCCGCCGTCTGTCTATCCGTCACCAGGACCATTTCCCGGGGGCCGTGAGGACCGCGCAGCCGTTTACGGGCTTCCAGGTTTGTGGAATCAATCGTGGGGAAATAGACCAGCTTATCCCGGTAGGCCGGGGCCATTTTTAAAAAATATTCCGGTTCAAATGGGTCGAGATTTGGCTGGTCCATGCAAAATTACAAATTGGAGGAAGATTCTTCGCCTGATTTTTCGATACCGCCCCGGCGCAGCACGCCCTGGGGAGCGTTACGGGTGGTAAAAGGTTTGGGTTCGGTTTCGGTTACGGGTGGTGGCGGCAGCGGGGCCGCTTCAATAGCGAAAGGATTTTCGCCTTCGCTGGCGGGCGAGTTCTCCTGCTTGACCTGCTCTCTTTCCAGCACGAGGTTGAGAGCCTTGTTGCCGACCAGGGCGTGATAGCTTATCCCGAAAATGACAAGGGGCAAAAAGCTGACCAGGCCGGAAAGGAGGAAAAAGAGACCGACCACGAAGCCGAGGACCAGGCTCAGGACCGGGTATTTGAAGGTTGCCAGGAAGGAGTTACGCAGCAGCCCCAGCAGGCTAAATTTCTCCATGCGCAGGCCCAGCGGCCACATATGGAACTGCATCGTGAACCAGATAAAGACCACGTAGCCCCACAAAATCACGGCGAGACCGAGCGGGCTGTTGCTGGCGGCCAGTGACGAGTAGAAGGTCAGGTTAACGAAGGCCAGCACCACAAAAATAACGTTGAGCAGGCCGACCTGGAAGCCGCGCCAGTAGTTCGTGCGGACGCTCTGGAAAAGCACATAGAGTTCCAACCTCTCGCGGCGGTTGGCGTTGAGGGTTAGCTCGTAGAGGCCCAGCGTAACCGGACCGCTCAAAAACAGCAGGTCCAGGATGGTAACTATCAGCCCGATCCAGCCGCCGATAAAGCTCAGGGCCGCCATAGCGGGCACCAGGGCCAGCGACCAGACGAGATTGGCGACGACGAGTACAAAAATATTGTCCCAGAGTTCCCAGAGGGACCGACCTAATATTGCAAATGCCTGGCGAAACAAAAACTTCTCCTTTGAGGTAAAAGCCGCAGGTGGCTAGACTTCTTGATTATACAACTTTAGAGGGCAGCTTGCCAACCGGCATCCCCGGCCATTTTGGTTACGCGGAAAGTTACGAAAATCCCGGGCGGTTTTAAGGAGTTCTGGTGATTCTGAGGCCAAATTCGGCCTGAAGTATTAGAGAAAGATAAGAACCCGTTTTCGGGTGTAACGGGACAGTAACTTTTGGATAGCCAGCGCGTATTAACTAATGAGAGAAATAAATGCAGCCCGGAGCCTTCCGGGAAGCATCTCTCGAAAAACACAAGGCAAGTTGCCCCACGGCAATTTACCGAATGACCTCTAATATTCTCCTATATAGATACCTCCTACACAAATAATGCGAGCACACAACGCCGCCGGTTAACTGCCCGGCGGCTTTTTTTTACTCACCCTCATTTATTTATGTAAAGTTCTATTTGATGATGACAGCGACCTTGTTCGAGGCGTCCGTAAACTCGATGGAGGTAATGGTCTGGTCCCTGGGGACTTCGAAGCCAAGCTCACCCCTGGCGAATTCACCCGGCCCCAGGATGGTATTTTTTATCTCTTTGTCGAGGCCGTACGATTTGTCGGAAAAGGCGTAGGTGGCGGTCTGCCCGGCCAGGACCCTGAAGAAGGACTGGCGCAAATCGACGATTTTTGAGGAAGTGTTGGTGACGGTAAGGTCAATCACGTAAAAGGTATTGCCCGATTTGGCGGCATAGGAGCCGATGGTATCCTGGTAGCGGTTGCCGTTGACGTTTAGCGCCACGAAGGGTCTGGCGGCGCTGGTGGGCGGGGTCGGACCGGCGGTCATGGTCGCCATGTAACTTAACGCGCCCATTGTGATATGGCTGGCGCTCTGGGTGGCGAACTTTTCTTTCTGGATGGCGATGGCGGTATAGGCGGCGTTAGGAGTCGGCGTGGGCGCGAGGGTTTGCGCATCTCCGTTCGAGGCCGGGGCGGACGTGGTGGTCGGGTTGGACGAGGTTGTCAGCATTTCGGGCGATGTGGTAGCCAGGGTTAGCACGGTCGTGGTGCTATCCCCGCAGGCGGCTAATCCGCCGAACGAGAAAAGAATAATAAAGACGAGGGCGACACTTCTAAATTTCACCTATATTACTCCTTCGACTAACCCGAAGTTTTAATAATAGCCGTCTGGCCGGGCGGTATGCGATTAAAGGTAATCAGGCGAGAGAGATTTTTCTGCTTTTGTTTTTATACAGGGCCGGTTAATGGTTTGGCGTTTGGCGAAAAGTGTCGGGTTGGGCTGGGTTGCAAAGACCCCGGCAGGTAAGCGAGATAGGGTAAGCCCTGGAAACAGGGTCTTACTGGAATAACCTGGCCCGGAACGTCACACCCGCCGGGGGTGGTTCCGAGACAGTCAAAAAGCAGTTGTTTGGTTTCCGTAAGATATTTTGGCCTTGTTTATATAGACTAAAAAACCCCGCGGTTTGTTCCCGTGGGGTTTAGGGTTATTTACCTGTTAAGGTTATTAGGTTAAACTCTTTTATTGTTTACGGCCAAACAGCCGATAATTACGACTAAGCCTCCAATTGCCCCTAACCAAGGGCCAAAACCTAGTTGAACATTACTGGCAACACCTGAAGACGAATCGGAATTCAGTGAATTATTTAAGTCGTCAAGTGTACTTGAGAGTCTAACTGCATCATAAATAGCGATACCCCCTCCCACCAAACCAAATAAAATACCAGCTTTCCAGGCGTTTGGGTTATTATTAACAAAACCGACTATGCTCACCAGGATTGCCAGAACACCTAACCCTAAAATAAAAACTCCGTCTGTAAAACTTGAACCTCGCTGATGTAATGCACTAACCAATATGGCTGAACCTTCAAAATTTCCCAGCCCATTAGAAGTGGCAGCTATATTTATAAACCCCGAACTAACACTTACAGAAAACCAGGGTAAAAAAACACTTGCCAGCATAGCAATACTTCCGATTATTGGTACAATATAGGTATTGTTGCTAGTAGCCACTTGTCCTTGGATTTCCGTCGAGTTTTTAGGATTGTAAGGAAATCTATCGTCGGTTAAACGATTTGCGTCAGATTGGCCTGCTTGTAAGCATTTGGCGCGAAGTTCTTCTATTTCTCCGTTTTCAGGGTAACGCTTGAAAAGCTGATTGAGAATTGGACGGGCCTCCTGAAATCTACCTTGTTTAATTAAGCCTTTAGCCCAATTAAAATCCCTGGTATCGTCATCATCCATTACGGACTCCTACTCCTATTAAGTAAGGATTGTTATTTTGCCCCACTTTTAACTTACTAGCTCATTTTTTCTCTTGAAAAATTGGTTTGGGAAATCCCAAAAATGTATTTTTATTACTCATGCAAGGTTTACTGCGAGTCTGTTGGTTGGAATTATCATATCACACATTTATAAAAATTTATATAGTCAATTCGACTATTTTACAATTCAATTGAGCTATATGATTGTGTCGATAATGGGGTATAAAAAGAGCCGGACCTACACAGGTCCGGCGTATCTTCGTATTCTGAAAGTTAGTTGGTTATGAGAGTGGGGAAATTCTTAAACCAGGGTGACGTTTGCTAAATTGGCGTTGTTGCTTTTCAGGGAGCCGTAGGTGGCGCGGTCCATCGTCGCGCCGTCAAAGTTGGCCTTTTTCAGGTCTACCGCTTCCCGGAACGAGACACTTATAAAAACCGCGTTCCTGAACGAAACCCCTTTCAGGACAGCCTCGTCAAAGATGGTGCCCGAAAACTGCTGGTTGTCAAAAGATATTCCCGTCAGGTCCGAGCCGTTAAAGTCGGTGTTGTCAAAGACGCAGCCGTTAAAAGTGGCCCCGCGCAGGTCGGCCTCGACTATTTCGGCCCCGCTCAGGTTGGTCCCGAAAAACCGGGCATTTTTTAGCTCGGTACCGTTGAAGGTGCTGCCGGTTAAATCCGACCCGCTAAAATCGGCCCCCTTCAGGGTGCTGTCGTCGAAGTTGCCAGAATGGATTTTGACCCGCTTCAGGTCGCAATCGCGGAGGTCTTTATCGGAAAAATCCTTTTCGGCCAGTTCCAGCAGTCCGGTAGCCCTGGCCGGGATAGTTTTAAAAATTTCGGAAACATCACCGATGGAATTGATGGTTTTAGTATAGGCCGCTTCGTCGTCATAACCCTGTCTTTTGAAATCGGCCAGCCTTTCCTGCGCATTGTTCAGCAATTCCTCTTTTAATTCCCGTACAGCCTCACTATTTTCGTAGGGCGAAAACAGGCTGTCCAGGTACCGGGCTAACTTTTCATTCATGGTTATTACCACCTTCCGCTATAATAATTGGTCCAGGACCTGCTTGGCGTACTCCCAGTTTTGCTTGTTTTCGAAATAAATTTCCCGGCCCTTTTCGGTAACCCGGTAATATTTGCGCCTGCCGCCCTGCGTTTCGTCGCCCCAGTACGAGGTGATGCCGCCGTCATTTTCCAGCCTTTTGAGGCTCGAATACATGGTCGCTTCTTTGAGCTCGTACTCGCCGTTGGAGTTGGCCTGGATTAACTTCGATATTTCGTACCCGTACTTATCCCCGCCCAGCAGCAGCCTCAAAATCATTGTATCGGTATGCCCTCGCAGCAAATCCGGGGAGATTTTGTTATCAATCATAGTGTTTCACCTCATTGATTACAATATATCTCATATTACTATGCCTGTCAAGGTATTCTATATGCTGCAATAGCGGAATTCAGAGTTTTTTCAGGAAAAATTCAGGGCAACGCCCCTGTTTTATTTCCCAAGCGGGCCAAAGGTGGGTATAATAACCGCCGGAACAACTATTCTTAGCAGGAAACAAGGAAAGGAAATCTTTCAATGACTATGAAAAATGAGCCGGACCATATCCAGGTCCAGCATATCCTGATTGCTTTTTCGGGCAGTTTGCCGGGCCAACCGGTCAAACGGAACCAGGAGCAGGCCCGCGCCCTGGCTTACGACCTGCTCAAACAGGCCCAGGAAGGCGCTGACTTCGACGCCCTGGTCCGCAACTACACCGACGACCAGGCTCCCGGCATCTACGGGATGTCGAACCTGGGGGTATCCCCGGCCCGTGGTGAATATCCGCGCAACCAGATGGTCGCCGCCTTTGGTGATACCGGCTTCCCGCTCGAAGTCGGCCAGGTTGGTATCGCCGATTACGACCCGCGCACCAGCCCCTACGGCTGGCATATCGTCAAACGCCTCAAGTAAAGCAGTTCGTTGAACGTGCCCTTTAGGTCGCGAAACAACGTTGAACGTGAAAAGTGTTTAGTAGTCAGAGGTCAGAGGGTAGTAGTCAGAAACCAGGTTTTCATTCTTATCCCAACCTACGGCCGCACCTTTGGGGTGCGCCGCGAAGGTACCCGGAGGATTCTCGCCGGTCCGCTGGACAAAATCATGCGCGCAAGGGCTGGCACTAAAGGCACAAAACAACGTTGAACGTAAAAGACAGAAAAGCAAAAGCCGGTAGGGGACAAAACCTCTACCGGCTATCTTTTTATGGTGTTATGGTGCTGTTGGGGCTTAAGACTTTAGTTTTTGGGGTTCGCGGAGTTGCAAGACCTCCAGGGGCGCACCGACCCGCAACCGGCCCGTGTTCTCGTGGATAAGGTTCTGCCCGAACATGACGCCCTTGGGGCCGCGCCGGAAGGTCGCCAGCGTCTTTAACGGCTCCTTGCTGACGGCAGCCGTGGCCTGGTTGGTGGTTGTAATGGCGCAGCGGGCGCAGGGTTTGACCGCCTGGAAGACCAGCGAACCGAGCTTAAACCGCCGCAGGTAATCTTCCGTGAAGGGCAGGTCGCTCCCTGCGATGACAATATTGGGCCGGAAACGGTTCATCGGGAGCGGTTCGGCCAGGCGGCGGTTCAGGTCGGCCAGCGATTCTTCCGAAATCAATAAGAACTGGTAAGCGTCGGCAAACCCCACGTGGTCGCCCGGTTGGAGGGCGTAGTCCGGGTTCACGTGGCGGGTGTAGTCGGGAGCCATCCGTACCAACCGGACCGGCGTCTTCAGGAAGTCGCTCAGCCAGTCGGCTGCTTCCACACCCTGGTCCAGCGCCTGGACGGTATCCTTCCAGACTTTGGCCGGCTCGGCCCAGCCCTCGAAGGTCATCTCGATTTCGAGGTCGGCCATACCGGGCGCGGTCAGGCGTAAGTTTTTCCCTTCGATGTAGGGGTGTATCAGGGCCATGCGCGGCAGTTCGCGCTGGGTCAGGAACTCGTTCGTGCCGCTTTCGACCACCATCAACTCGCGGTCGTGCCGGATGCCTGTCTCGGTAATCTCGGCTTCGTCGAGCCGGATACCGGCGCACGATTTGACCGGGTAGTAGTAAAGGGCCGTGACGGTGGCCCGTTCGACCTGGGCTTTGACCGGCTCGACCTCGCTGGTTACGCTCATTCCTTACCTTTTGCCTACATGACGATTTGTTCGATTGGGACCACCAGGATGCCCCCGGCCCCGGCTTCCTTGAGTTGCTCGATAACTTCCCAGAAAGTGTCCTGCCGGATGACCGTATGCACGCCGACCCAGTCGGGGTCGTTGAGCGGCACGACCGTGGGGCTTTTGAGACCCGGCACGACCGCGACCACTTTATCCAGGTTCTGGCGCGGCACGTTCATCACCAGGTACTTGAAGTCTTTGGCCGAAAGGGCCGCCCGCACCCTGACCAGCAGCCGGTTGATATTTTTGGCTTTGTAGGGGTGCTGGAGCGAGTGTTTGTTGGCCGCCAGGACCGCCTCGCTTTTGATGATGGTCTCAATCGGGGCCAGGTCGTTCAGGGCCAGCGAACTGCCCGTGGCGGTGATTTCGACAATCGCGTTCGCCACTCCCAGGCTCGGCGCAAGCTCAACCGCGCCGCTCAGGGTGACCACTTCCGCCTTGACCCCGATGCTTTTGAGATATTTTTCCGCCGACTTGGGGTAGCTGGTGGCAATTTTGAGGCCGCCAAGCTGTTTCGGGCTGGTCAGGCCGCTCTCTTTGGGGACCGCCACGACCAGCGAGCAGTGGCCGAAGCCGACCGCCTGTAGCTCGGCAACATCGACGCCTTCTTCGTAAATCAGGTTCTGGCCGACCACGCCGAGGTCAACCGTGCCCGACTCGATATATTCGGGAATATCGTCGTCGCGGCTAAAGAGAATGTCCATTTCGAAGTTGCGGACGGTGCTGAAAAGACGCTGCTTGTAGCTATCGAATTCCAGGCCGCACTGGCGCAACAGGTTTAGAGTATGGTCGGTCAGGCGTCCTTCTTTCTGGATCGCCAGCCGCAAACGAGGCTGCTCCTCGGTGTTGGAGTTGGAGCCGAGGCGGGACTGCCGGGTAACGGGTGAGTCGCTCATTGGAAATTATTTCATCCTGTTCCAGGTTGCCACATATTATCATTAGCAAATTTTTCACAAATGCAGCCAGATTGTACCCTAAATGACCCGCCCCCGGCAAATGGGTTTGGGCAGTAATCAGAGGGCAGAAGGCAGAGGGCAGAAATCAGAAGGCAGAAGGCAGAAGGCAGTAATCAGAAGGCAGAAGGCAGAGGGCAGAAGGCAGAGGGCAGAAGGCAGTAATCAGAAGGCAGAAGGCAGAGGGCAGAAGGCAGTAATCAGAGAATGAAAAACCTGGCTACCGTCTACCGGCTTCTGATTACTAACTAAAGCAAGGCCGCAGATTTTTCATCACAATGGGCTTAATCTTTTTGGGCCTGTATATAAGAGTGGCTCTAATTACCTGTTATTTGCATACTATAGAAGCAACCTAAAGAAATAGAAGACAGAAAAGAAGAAATTTCGACGATGAAAAGGAGAACCGGGATGAGAAAGCTGTGGGTTAAAGCCTGGCTGACCTTCGATGGCGTCTTTGACGCGAATACCATGGATTACTGGTGGCAAAATACCAATAGCCAGGCCAGGATGGATTACATCACCGAGCAATACTCCCAGGGCGATATTTATATGCTGGGTCGCACCACCTATGAGATGCTCTGGCCGGGCTGGTCCCAGCAGACGACCGGCGACGGGCCGGGACCGCTCCTCAACCGTATGCAAAAGGTGGTGGTTTCGACCACCCTCACCGAGGCTCCCTGGAAGGAATCGACCATCCTCCGCGAAAATGTGGTGGAAGAAATTGCCAGGCTCAAACAGCAGCCGGGCAAAGACATAATTATTGACGGCAGCGCGACCCTGGTCCAGTCGCTCCAGGGTACGGGCCTGATTGACGAGTACCGCTTCCTGGTCGAACCGTTCATCATGGGCCGGGGCAGACGCTTCTTCCCGGAAGGGACGGCCATGCATAAGTTGCGACTGGTCGAAAGCAAGACCCTCGATTCCGGCACCCTGGCCCTTATCTACCGGCCCGAAAACTCATGACGGCCTGGGGAGTAGATACTATTCCCCTTTTTTTTTGCATCTTGTTACTGCTTACAGGGTTACAACGACCTTGCCGTGGGCGTGGCGGGTGGCCTGGAACCTGGCGGCTTCCTGGATTTGCTCGACCGGGTAAGTTGCCGCGATGGGTACTATAATCTTACCCGCGACAACCAGTTCGGCGACCCTTTCAAGGGTACCGGGAGCGGCATTAGCCCCTGTAACACCCCTGACGCCGGGGACCTGGGCGGCTATAACCGAAATGCGGCTATCCGGCACACCAAGCTTGCGGGCTGCCGCGACGGTTTCCGTCCCGTAAAGGTCGGTGGCGGCGGTGATGCCACCGGGCGCGAGGGCTCTTACGCGCTCGGCCAGGCCCTCACCGTAAGTTACCGGCTCAGCGCCCAAACTGCGTAGAAAATCGAACGAGGATTCGGAACCCGTCCCAATCACCCTGGCCCCGGCCAGGCGGGCGAGTTGGACCGCGAAAATCCCTACACCCCCGGCGGCCCCGCCAATCAGGACGGTATCTCCCGCGCCAGGCTTGAACACGTCCAGGGCCACTGCCGCCGTCCGGGCCGCAATATCCAGGGTAGCGGCCACATTGTCAGCCAGACCGTCCGGGGTATGATGCACATCATCGTTGTTTGAGCCGTTAAGATTTAGGACAATGTGGTCGGCCACCGACCTCGAAACCGCCGCCCCAAACACCCGGTCACCCGTTTTGAAAGCGGTTACTCCTTCCCCGATTTCATCCACGACCCCCGCAAAGTCAGTCCCAAACCCTACCGGTAGGGTCAGACCGAACCTGGCTGCTACCTGGTCGTTAGCGGTCATTATCCAGTCCATCGGGTTTAACCCGGCTGCCGTAACGCGCACCCTGATTTGCCCGGCCCCGGCATGCGGCTCGTCAATATCGCGAAGTTCGAGATTCTCGATGCCGCCAAACGCTTCCATCATTGCTGCTTTACTCATAATTTTTTATTACACTCCTGGAAAATAAATATAAAGTTGACGTAAACGTCATGTTTTACCGGGTCTGATTTTAGGCTCTCTCTCCCGGCTTGTCAAGGCCAAACGATAAGAGGTTAGCGAATCCAGACAATTTATGAAGGTCGACATGCTTATATATAGCAAATGGGCGGGGTGTCTCAGGTGTAAAAGATAGTTTAAAAACAAGAGTCGTCCCGAATTTTGAACCTGGGACGACTCTTGTTTTATTATCCGCCGGTAGTGGTGGGCGGCGGCGGTACCGCCCCTCAATATCGCATTTTTACTAAAAACTGAACACTAAAAACTAAAAACTACCCTGTAATCCACCCCTTGCGGCGGCATAACTCCGTCCCCAAAAGACCGAGCAGCACCTCGTATGGCGTGCCCTTGAATTCGGGGTGATACTCGAAGCGGTTGCGCTCGAAATACTGCACCGTGTAGGTCTTGCCGTCGTCAGGGTTCTTTTCGGGATATTCCTCCGAGATGGGGTAGCCAAAGATGGGCAGCCCGCCGTGGGCCTGCCAGTACTTGTAAAAAGCGCCGCCCAGGCTGTGTTTGGTCTGCGGGACGTAAATCGTGCTGGCCGTATTCCTGAAGGGCGTGCTCAGGGGAAAGACCTGGTCGCTGTTTAGCTGGACCCCCAGCAGACCGAGCAGCACCTCGTCCTTCGTCCCGGCGTATTCGGGGTGATACTCGAAACGGTTGCGCTCGAAATACTGCACCAGGAAAGTTTTACCCGGCTGGGTATCCGAGGCTTCCTCGAATTCCTCGGTCAGGGGCAGGCCAAAGAGCGACAGACCGCCGTACTGGTTCCAGTAGTTGAGAAAGACCCCGCGCAGGTTGTGGCCGGTCGCGTCGAAGTATTGGGTGTTCGGTTCGCTGGCGCGGGAGGCCGCCCGCACGGTCCGGTTCGGCCCATCGGCAATCGTGTTTATCTCGGTAAAGGCGAAATTGCCTGAGAAATAGCGGGTGTTCTCCTGGCTGAGCCCGCCAAAGAGCGTCTTGCGCCCGTAAGACTCCATTTTGATAAAGCCGGTAATGGTGGCCGTCGCGCCGGGCGCGAGGGTCTGGCCCATTCCCCAGCGGTAGGGATAGGTCACGCCCTGGTTGCCGGTAAAGTCGAGGCCGAGCCGGACTTTCCCGGTCTCCTTGGGCAGGGCCGCGCTAATCCAGGTCTGGTCCTGGTTGTAGGCGAAATTGGGTTTCGGTTCCTGGGTTTCCAGCGGGATTTTGCCTACGTTGGTCACGACTGCCTCGACCTTGACGGTCTGGCCGAGGGTCACGGTGGAGGGCGTCACGGTGAGCGATTGCAGCCAGGCTTGCGCGACCCCCTGCCCCAGTATAGCCGACACTTTCTGGCGCACGTCCGGCAGGATAGCGTAGCCGCTATCGCCGGGACAGGCCGTTTGCAGCACGTCGCGATGGCCGCTGATGGGCTGGATGATGCGGTCCACGAAAAAGAGGTCGCCAATGGGGGTAATGTCCTGGATGGCGGCGTGCCAGGCGATAAGCCTGACCAGGGCGTCCTGCTGGGCGGCGGTGGGGGCCGTGGTTTCGAAGTTGCCAATCAGGCAGATACCGATGCTGCCGTAGTTGTATTGCAGGGCGTGACCGCCGACCACGTTCGCCCCACCGTAACGCCCCTCGTAGATAACGCCGCGCCAGTCAATCAGGAAGTTGTAGCCGATGTCGCCCCAGCCCTGGCTAATGGCGTGGTAACGGTAGATAGCCCGGACATCTTTGGAGGGGTCGTCGTTGTTCGTGGGGCCGGTATCGCTGTGATGGACGATGATGGCCTTGGGATACCAGTATTCGGGCGGCCAGACTTCGCCGAGCGAGTTAAACCGCAACGTTTCGTCCGCGCCCCAGTCGGCCCGGCTGACGACAGGCGGGCTTGCCAGGGGCGGGACCGTCCAGGGGGCCGGCGGTGGGGTCGGCGTCGGCGTCGGTGTGACAGATGGGGCCGGGGTTGTCGGCGCGGGCGTAACGGTCTGGGCCGGGGTCGCGGTGGGCGTAGCTGTCGCCAGGGTGGTCACGGCCTGGATACGGGCCAGGGTCGCGGGGGAAGTCTCGCCGGGGTCCACGAAGGTCAACCCGGCCCGGCTGACGGTGACTCCCGCCGGAATATCCAGCTTGAATTGCACGAAAGGCGCTTTTATGTAAAGCAGCCGCCCGAAGAAGCGGTCTTTCCCGGCGTGGCGGGGAGCCTCGGTGGGGTCGGCGTGGCTGTGCTGCCAGTCGTCAAAGGTGACGCCGTCCTGGCTGCCGCGCACGGCAATTTCTACCGCTGCCCCGCTCCCGGCGCTGACCTCCCAGTACGAGCCGATGGCATGATAGCCCTGGCCGACCTCCCGGACCGGCGAGGTATAGGGGCCGCCCTGGGGGAAGCCGCTTTCGACCACGAAGTCGGCGGGTACGCTGGCGGTTGCGACCGGGTTTTCGATTTGGGTTGTTTGGGTCTGGTTAAGGTTAAGCGCGCCAAAAGGCAAGACCGCCAGCCCGGCCCCTAAAAGGGTGGTCTGCCCGGCCAGCCTGAGAAAACGGCGGCGGCTCTGCCCTTTTTTTGTGAGATTGTTCGAGGTTTCGCCGGAAAGAAAGGCGTCGGAATTTGAAGCGGAATTAACTGGAATAGTGCGGTTTTCATCATTCAAAATAAGGTTTCTCCCAGGTTGCCAGGTTGTTATAAATTAGCAGGCAGTCAAAAAATAAAAAAAACGGCTTTCGCTTCGAGCCTGGAAAGGGCTGAAAATAGCTGGAAAAAACTGGATAAGAGCGTTTCAAGCGAAAGTCCTGAAATAAAAGAGGAGGGGCTTGGTAAAGACCGGAATGAAAAAAGCGGGTTGACAAGTCCCAAAAATCAAAATGAAAGCAGCGCGTCACTGGTTACGCGCAAGATATAAAACGGATAGAAAAACGCCCGGTTGCACCGGGTTAACGGTTGGCCGGGCGTCGTATTCTTCTAAAAAGCTTATTGCGCTGTTAAGGTTCGCGGGTTCAGGGCGGTGGGCTAGGCCAGGGACGACACTTTGCCGCTCAGGTTCTTGTTGAAAGCCAGGTCGGCCTCAACCATCATGCCGACCAGTTCGGGCAGACCCACGCTCGGCTCCCAGCCCAACTTCTGCTTGGCCTTGGACGGGTCGCCCACCAGCAGGTCCACTTCCGCCGGGCGGAAATAGCGCGGGTCGAGCTTGACGTACTTTTCCCAGTCCTTGATGCCGACATGGTTAAAGGACAGGTCCAAAAATTCGCGGACCGAGTGGGTCTCGCCGGTCGCTACCACGTAGTCGTCCGGTTCCTCCTGCTGAAGCATCAGCCACATGGCCTTGACATAGTCCCCGGCAAAACCCCAGTCGCGCCGGGCGTCGAGGTTGCCCATGCGCAGTTCGTCCTGGAGGCCTAGCTTGATGCGGGCGACCGCGTTGGTAATCTTGCGGGTGACGAATTCCAGGCCGCGCCGGGGGCTTTCGTGGTTGAACAGGATGCCGCTGACCGCGAACATGTTGTAGCTCTCGCGGTAGTTGACCGTAATCCAGTGGCCGTAGACCTTGGCGACACCGTAGGGGCTGCGGGGGTAGAAGGGGGTGGTTTCCCGCTGGGGCACTTCGACTACCTTGCCAAACATTTCGCTCGAACTGGCCTGGTAGAACCGGACCGGCTTATTCAGGAGGCGGGCTGCTTCCAGCATCTTCGTGACGCCCAGGGCGGTATATTCGCCGGTCAGGGCCGGTTGCTGCCAGCTTGTCTGGACAAAAGACTGGGCCGCCAGGTTGTAAATTTCGTCGGGTTGGGCTATTTGAACCGCTTTAACCAGCGACAACTGGTCGAGCAAGTCGCCGTCAATCAGTTCGACCTCGTTCACGAATTTATCAATGCGCTGGTCAATAATAATGCTGGTCCGCCGAATCAGGCCGTAGACCTTGTAACCTTTTTCCAGCAAAAGCTCGGCCAGGTAGCTGCCATCCTGCCCGGTAATCCCGGTAATCAAGGCGCTCTTACTCAAACTTCAAAACCTCCTCTTAAGGGTCGAACAACTTCTCCCCAACTCAAATAATGCAAAAGTAGCTTAAATATTTATTTTTCGAAAACGTTCCGTTCTGGTACCGCTGCAACTCAGGTTCAGTCATCGAACCGGGCAAGCAGTTCAAACAGCCGGGAAGCTTCCGGGTAATCGGGCGCTTCCACGATAATATGGTCTTCCGGCCCGCCGCCAAACCTGAGTGTCACAAGCGCATCGAGTTCCGCCTGTGTTTCGCTTTCAAAGACGGTTAGCGGCCCGCCGTAAGCCCAGCCGGTCGGGGTCATTACCCAGACAAAGACGGTCTTGGGCCGTCCCGTTTCCAGGTCAAGCCGGTCCTGAAAGGTTTCCGCCGGTTGGATGACCACCTGGCGGCCAAAGACCTTTAACTCGACGTTTTCATCCGGCTCCTGTTCCTGGTCCAGCCCACGTTCCCGGCCCGGTGGCGGGCTTTCGGCCCGGCGGGCCTCGGCCTGTCTTTCACGGGCTTCCTGGAAAAGACGCTGCTTCTCCGCTTCCAGCCGGTCGTATTCGGCCTGCTGCTCTTTCATGTAGCGGGCCAGCGAATCTAAATAGGCACGGCGGTCCGGCTGCATACTTTGCCCCGAAATTACTACACTAAAGGTTCAAGGCCTGCTGTCCGCTCAGGAATTCCCGGTATTGTTCCAGGTTTCCGAGCAGTTCGACCTCCGGCAAGCTCTTGATAAAACGGCGGCCATAATTTTTCTGGACTATTCGCTCGTCGCAGACCACAACCACGCCCCGGTCGCTTTCCTGGCGCATGAGCCGCCCGAAGCCCTGCCGGAAGGTAATGATGGCTAATGGTAACATAAATTCGTTAAAACTGCTGCCGCCCTCTTTATCAATTTCCTCAATCCGGGCCTTGATTATCGGGTCGTTGAGTTGCGGAAAAGGCAACTTGTCGATTACCAGGAGTCGCATCCCCGGCAAATCGACCCCCTGCCACCACGAGCGCGTCCCCAGGATGAGCCCGTTGGGGCTGGCCTGGAAATCAGCGATGATGCGCTGCATCTGGGCGTTACCCTGTTTGAAAAGGGGCCGGGCCGGTTGCAGGTTCTCCGCCAGCGGCCCGTTTAGCTGCCGCCAGACCCCCTCCATCATGGCGTGGCTGGTAAAGAGAAAGAGGGCCCGGCCCGGTGTAGCGTTTAGCAAAACAGCCAGGCGGGAGGCCAGGTGCTGGCTGTAGTTCGCGCCGGGGGCGGGAGTGCCCAGCCTGGGCAGAAAGAGCTTGACCCGTTCCCGGTAGTTAAACGGGCTGGGTACAATTAATGTTGCGGGTTTGTCCAGCCCGACCCGCCGGGTGAAGAAATCGAAATTCTGACCGTCCGACATGGTTGCGCTGGTGACGACGACCTGGTTTTCCCGGAACCACTTGTAGAGATAGCCCGAAATATCTATCGGCATGGCGTTCATCGAGTAAGACGGGGTCAGTTGGGAGAGGGCTCGCCCGTTGACCTTTATGATAGGGTCGCCCGGTTCGCGGCTGAGACCGTAGTAGTTGCGCTCGACGAAATAGACCAGGTTGGGGTCGGCGTTGGCCGAAATCTTTTCCAGCCGCTCGGCCAGGCCGCCTCCCTGCTTGATGACGCGCTGGTAGCGGGCCTGTTCTTCCTCGGTGGTGGCGATTTTGCTTTTGACCAGGGCCAGCAGGTCTTTGATGCTTTCGACCATGACCTTGCCGCTCGAAATCTCGCGTTTGACGATAACCCGGTTTTCGTCCTCGGCGTCGCCGGAGCGGGCCGTGAAGAAAGAGGCGATTTCGTCCTGTAACTTTTCGAGGTTCTCGCGGGCTTCGCTCAGGCGGTGGGTGTTGGTGACCGCCGCGCCCCGCACCAGTTCGTGATTGAGAAAGCGCCGGATACCGCCGATGGTGGCGGTCAGGCCGTTGGCCCGCGTGACGTTTTCCTCGAAATTGTGGCCTTCGTCAATGATATAGCTGGCGTAGGTGCCGGGTATGACATAGCCCTCGTTGCGGATGTCCAGGCTCAACAAAGCGTGGTTGGTCACGACCACGTCGGCCTGTTCGGCTTGCTGGCGGGCTTTGAGGGCAAAACAGCGGTCCCGGTGCGGGCAGCGAGTCCCCAGGCAGTCGTCGCTATCAGCGCTGACCAGGGCGCGGCTGTCGGGTGGCAGGTTAAAGGGAAATTCTTCAAAGTCGCCGGAGAAGTCGGGCCCGGCAAAGAGGGCGTAGTTGATGGCCTGGATAGCGCCGGGGTCGGGCACCAGTCGTTCGCGCATGCCTTCCGCCGAGTTCCAGCAGAGATAGTTGCTGATGCCTTTGAGGGTGGTAAAAGTGAAGGGACGAAAGCCTTTGGCCCGGAAAAGCTCGGCCACCTTGGGCAGGTCCTTGCGGGCAATCTGGTCCTGCAACGGCTTGTGGCTGGTGGCAATCAGGACGCGTTTGCCGTCCTGGACCACCGAGAGGGCCGCCGGGACAAGGTAGGCCATTGACTTACCGATGCCGGTGCCGCCTTCGACGACCAAATTGGTGCGTTCTTCGATGGCCTCGGCGACGGCGCTTGCCATCTTTTGCTGGCCGGGACGCGGGTTATAGTTGGAGAGAAACTGGCCCAGGCTATCCAGCAGGCCGGGAACTTGATTGGTATCCATTTATTGACCGGTTGTGGGAGCCACCACCCGCACCATCTGGGCCCGGACCATTTCGGTTGCCAGGGGTACAAAGGTTTCGAGGCGCGTTTCGGTAAGCTCGGCTAATTTTTCGACGGTCTGCGGTCCCGTCACCAGATTTCGCAAGATGCCCCAGTATTCGGTCTTGAGCGCCACTTCGGCCCCGGCTTCGTGGACCAGGTCGAGCGTGTGCCGGGACGAAGGAATCTCTTTGGTGTAAAAAGCGGTGTTTGGCGCGGCGGGAGCGGCGGCAGCGGGCCGGACTTTGCCGTTTTTGGCTTCTTCGAGATAGACCGCCGCCCGCAACTGTAAGACAGGTAGCGGGATATTGATGGTCTGGGTATCGGCGGGCTGAACGATAAAAGAAAAGACCCCGTTTTCCCAGCTAAAAAGTGGCAGCAAGGCGTTGACCCCGCGCCCGTTTTCGTAAACGGCGTCGACCACTTCGCCGTCCCTGACCATAATTTCGGCAATCTGGTCGTACTGGGCCAGGGTCAGGCGGCCCGTCACTTTTTGGAGATTGAGCGCAGAAAGAATGGTATTTAAGGAGAAAATGCCAAGCTGACCGTATAGAGCCTGGGAGCGACCACCTGCCGTCATTCCTCGCTATCCTCACCTGGTTTTAATCGCCCGGTTTTTAACGCCGTCGTTTTAACTCAAAGGTCGTTTGCAAACTATAAAAAAGAACTTTGTTTCTAGTTATTATAACATGGTCGGGCATGGTGGGGAAGTAGGCAGAGGTCAGAAGGCAGAGGTCAGAAGGCAGAGGGCAGAGGTCAGAGGGCAGAGGGCAGAAGGCAGAGGTCAGAGGTCAGAAGTCAGAAGGCAGTTTTGGTATTCCGAGTGTTTACCCCTTCTTCATTCCTATTCCTTTTGTCATTCCGAGCGCAGTGAGGAATCTCCGGTCCGTTGGACAATGGCACAATCACTGTAATTGTCATTCCGTAAACCGCTTTTAGAAAGGCGATTAGCCATAATCGAACGGCGGTTTACACACCCTAAAGGGCGTCTCGCGCGTTGCGTACCGTAAAGGCAATGATTAGCCCATATCCCTGGCAGAATCAGGTTTCGACCTGCCTCATGTTGCACCTGGCTAAGCCCCCCTCCAAACTCATTTCACCTTTACCGGCTAAACGCGGCACCAAAAATATTTTAAGGGGATTAAATATTTGCCCGCAGTTAAAAATAAAAATGTCCTCTTTTTCTTTCCCTATCACTTACCAAAACCAAAATCCGGGGATGGGTTTATTCCTTTTATTTTAACCACCCACCCAATCCCCTTAAAGGTGTCGTGGTTTCACCCGGCCTGGCGGTAAAGTAGGGGCATCTAACAAAATCGCGCGTTTGTGTGGAAGGAGCTAACTACCTTGGAAACCAATGTTACACCCGGCGAAACTGTCGAAAAAAAAGTGCCGGATGTTACAGCCGAAAACCCGGAACCTGAACCCAAAATGTCTCGCGGGACCATGGCTGTCCTGATAATGCTGCCTTTTCTGGCCTCAATGGGCCTGACAATCGTCTGGCCTATCCTCCCTTTTATCGTTGAGAAATACGTAAGCAACCCGGACGACCTGGCTTCAATGGTCGGCTGGCTCTCGGCCATCTACGCCATCTGCCAGTTTATTGCAGCCCCGGCGCTCGGAATTTTGAGCGACCGCTACGGACGCCGCCCCATCCTTTTAATCTGTCTTATCGGTTCAATGCTCGGTTATTTGATTTTCGGCATTGGCGGCGCCCTCTGGGTGCTGATTGTGAGCCGGGTCGTGGACGGCCTGACCGGGGGCGACTTCAGCGTGCTGGCTGCCTACGTCGCGGACAAGACCGAACCGGAAGAACGCGCCAAATTCTTCGGCTATTTCGGGGCTTCGGCAGGGGTCGGCTTCATTGTCGGTCCAATCATCGGTGGGTTCGCGGCCAGTTTTGGCTACAATACCCCGGTCTTTCTGAGCGCCGCTCTTACCGGTGTCATTTTCCTGCTGTCGTTCTTCTTCCTGCCGGAAAGCCTCGACAAGAAGAACCGCAGGAGCAGCATCCAACCGGGCGAACTCAACCCCCTGAAGCAACTCAAAGACCTGCTCTATACCGATGGTTTGCGGACGATAATCCTGTTGAGCGTCCTGTACGCCATACCATTCGTCATCCTCGTTTCCAACCTGAGTATCCTGGCGATTGACAGTCTTGGCTTCGACCCGGCCAGCATCGGCCTGCTCTTTTTGGTAATCGGCGCGATTGACATCGTGGTCCAGGGCTGGCTGATTGGCAAACTGCTCCCCATCTTTGGAGAACGCAAAATCTTGTTGATGGGGTTTGTGATGCAGTTTATCGCTTATGGCCTGATGGCCTCGGTAGTCTTTATCAACACGCCAATCCTGCTATTTGCCGGGGTTGTCTTCTACGCCGTAAGCTCCGGTCTGATTGAGCCGAGCATCACGGGCCTGATTTCCCGGCTGGTCAGCCCGGACAGACAGGGCGTCGTCCAGGGGAGCAACGCCGGGCTGCGGTCGCTTATAAGTGTCTTTGGTCCCATCGGCGGCGGGTTCATGTATGCTCAACTCGGTCACGCCACGCCTTACCTGCTGGACGCCGCGATTATGCTAATCGCCGCCGGGCTGGTGCTGGTAACTATCCCGACTTTGCTCGCCAGCGTCCAACCGGAAAACCTGACCGGCGCAAACCTCGAATCCGTGGCGTAACCTTAACGGGCGCGGACGGAAGCGGAGAAATCCCTTCCGTCTTTTCTTTTTATACTCTAAATTAGTATTGTTGTTTGCTGATTACTGAACACTAAAAAACTTCCCCACCTTCAACGAATTACAATTGTAATAAGTCCGGTACTCCACTAAAATATTCCCAGCTACAACTGCTTATCCCGCATATCGGACCTTTCCACCGGAAGTGAAAGGGAATTCCCTACCTCGACGGAGGTTTTTTCTCATAACTCTAGCGCAATAACCGCTTAACTTTACTTATTTTGAAGAATGAAGATTGAAGAATGAAGATTGAAGATTGGAGAAATATTGCCATGCAAGAGAATGTCAACGGCACGACACTCTACTACGAAACCATCGGCCAGGGCCGCCCGCTTATGCTCATGCACGGTGGCCTCGGGGTCGACCACACCTTTTTCCTGCCCTGGTTTGAGCCGTTAGCCGACGAATTCCAGCTTATCCTTTACGACCATCGCGGCAACGGACGCTCCGAGCGTCCCGAAAGCCTCTCCGGGGTGACGCACGATACCTGGGCCGCCGACGCCGATGCCCTGCGGCAACATCTCGGCTTTGACAAGATAGCCCTCCTGGGCCATTCTTATGGCGGCTTTTTGTGCCTGGAGTACGCCGTCCGTTACCAGCAGCACCTGGCCGGGCTGATTCCGCTCTGCACCGCGCCCGACTTTGCCAACTCACAGGTCGCCCTCGATAACGCCCTGGCCCGCTCGACCCCGGAGATGGTCAAGACCGTCCAGGAGGGGCTCGCCAATCCCTTCCCGGACGACGCGACCTACGCCGCCTTTATGCACACCATCATGCCGCTTTATTTCAAGAACACCGAGAACGCCAAACGGATGCCTGACGGCGAGCTTTACAGCTACAGTTCGCTGGCCCACAACTACGCCTTCTCTACGACGGTCCCGACCTACAACGTGTCGGAGCAAATCAAGTCAATAAAGGTGCCGACCCTGGTCATCAGCGGGGCGGACGACTGGATTACCCCGGCCTCCGAGGGCCAGCGGATTCACGAGGCTATCGCCGGGTCGGACTTCGTGGTCTTCCAGGAGAGCGGGCACATGCCCTTTATCGAGGAGCAGGACGCCTTCTTAAAACTCATCCGGGAATGGGTCGGCAAACTGGCTTTCTAACTTTGAACCGAAAACCCGGTCTCAAAACTTCGAGGCCGGGTTTTTCTTTTTTATGCTATGCTATCTTAGGATTATCTGGCGACGCCTATCGTTATGCTGTGGGAGCAGACGAGCAGGTTGCGCAGGTAATATTACCGTCACTTTTGCTTGTTGAGGAAACTGAACTCTGGCTTCTGACTACTAAACACTGAAAACTAAAAACTAAAAACTTGTAAACAAATGAGCCTTAAATTGCGAAATTTGACCCCGGACGACTATTTGCCGCTCCGGGCCGTGGTGGACGAATGGTGGGGTGGTCGGGCGGTCGCCGGGCTATTGCCCCGCCTCTTTTTCAACTTCTTCCAGACGACCAGTTTCGCGGTGGAGGATGGTGACGCCCCGGTTGATGGGCTACTGGTGGCCTTCCTGGTCGGCTTTGTCTCGCAGACCAACCCGGCCCAGGCTTATATCCATTTCGTCGGGGTCCATCCCGGTTACCGGGCGCAGGGGTTGGGCCGCTTGCTCTACGAACACTTTTTCGAGGTGGTCTGGGGTTTGGGCTGCCGGGAGGTCGAGGCGATTACCTCCCCGGTCAACCAGGGCTCGATTGCCTTTCACCGGAGCCTCGGTTTTGAGATTCTTCCCGGTGACGCCGAGGTTGACGGCGTCGAGGTTTTTTCGGACTACGCCGGGCCGGGCCAGCCTCGCGTGCTTTTCCGGCGCGACCTATCTTAGTTGCCCTGGCTGTATTCCTCGACCGCTTGCCGGATTATGTCAAGTGTGGGGCCGGGCGGCACCTGGTCCACGCTCGAATAACGCTGGTTGCCCACCAGGATTTCGAGGGCTCCGTCCGCCCCACTGAGGACGCGCACCGACTCCAAAAACTGGCCGGGGTTCGCCATGCGGGCCTGGGCCATCCGGCGTTGCAGGATAAAATCCACCTTCTCGGCCACGTTGGTCAGTTGCACCATCGGCTCGTCTTTGTGTTTCTCCATCAGGTCGCGGGCTTCTTTCCCTGTAAACAGGCGGGACATCAGCGGCAAACCCTTCGAGCGCAAGACTTTTGACCGGGCTTCTTCTTCGGGGTCGGTCGAGAAAAGGGGACGCCCGGTGACCGGGTCGTTCTGGTAGGGTACGGGCGGAGGCGCAGGCTGGAAATCAGGTATCGAAGGTAGCGGCGGCAAGGGCGCGGCCTGGGGCGGGGCGGGGGTCTGGGTGCTTTCGGCCCTTTGCTGCATTCGCGAGGTCAAACCGCCGGTCCCGCCGCGCCGGACCAGGTTCTGGTCGGCCCCCGGCTCGGTCGAGCCGATAAGCTGGTTGGTCGAAAAAAGATTGGTCGTGGTCGGGGCCGGGGCATAGCGCAGGCTTTCCGGGGGCGGCGGCCCACTGACCGCGCCGGGCGGCGGGCTGTAGGAGGCCGGGCCGCTGGCGTAGGGGTCGGGCGACTCGCTCAATTCCCCTGTTAGGCCCGGCGCGACCCGTTCGAGCGGGATTTGCAGGGCCGCCGCGATAGGCGATTCCTCGAAATCGGCCTCGCCTGGTTCGGACTGGGCCGGGGCAATCGTCCGGCTTGGCGGTTGGGCCGGGGCGGTTGCAGGTGCGGAAACTGCCTCGCGACCGGGGAAAGGGACCGGGTTGGGCAGGTTTTCGCCCAGGTTATCAATCTGGAACAGGTCGTAACTCTCGCCCAGGCGGGCCGTTACCTGGACCTGCGTGCCGGGCAGGAGGGTTTCCAGCCAGGCGGTCCAGAGCATTTCACAGGCCATGCCGGGGTCTTCCCCTGCCGCCTGGGTCGCTCTTTTCAGCGAGTCTAGGGCGGTCATCTGGCGGACCTGGACGGTCATGCGGGCCTGGCCGTTGGGGGTCGTTTCGGGCGGCAAAAAGCGGCCCTGGTAACCCTGCCCGCCCCAGACAAAGTTGAAATAGGTTTCGAGGAGGTTGGCGGCATCCCCCAGGCTTACAGCGCGTTCTTTGCCGACCAGCGAGAGCAAAGCTTTCATCTCGACCTTGCCAAAGGCGCTGCGGACCCGCGCGTTCAGCCGGGAGGCTTCGGCGGGACCATACTGGGCCGCGGCGCGGGCCTGCCACTGGCCGTCCCATGCGAACATCAGCCAGCGCAAAACTTCGACCTGTTTTTGGGGGTCAATCGTATACATCAAACCTCCAACACTTTCATTTTAAGCCAGCCAACCATCTTTTCGACTCGCGGAAAGGTATTATCGGACGTGTAGTTTTCGTGGAGACCGACCGGGGCTTCTTCGCCGGTCATTTTCAAAAAGTGCTGCCGCCAGTTTTCGGGCAGGAAGTCGGGCAGGTTGTAATCGGCCAACGCCGCCCCGACCCCGGTCCAGCACCGGGCGCAGGTCGCCGGGTCGTAGCCGCCCGCGCCCCAGACCACCAACCGGTCCTGGCACAGTTCGGCGGCTAACTCTCGCAAGCGGGTGACGGCGTGGAGATAGCTGGCGGTCGAGTAGTTCATATCGGTCAGGGGGTCGCCGCCGTGCCCGTCCACCCCGCAGACCAGTAAAATGATCTCCGGTTTGAAGCTGCGTATAGCCGCCGGGACCACCTCGTCAAAGACATAGAAGAAAGATTGGTCGCTGCTGAAAGGCGGCATCGGGATGTTTATCTTGGTGCCGACCGCGTTGCCGCGCCCGGTTTCGTGGAGTTCGCCGGTACCGGGGAAAAGATAGCGGCCATCCTCGTGAAAATCAATCGTCAGGACCGAGGGGTCGTCGTAAAAGCCGTAGACCACCCCGTCGCCGTGATGGGCGTCCATGTCGATATAGGCGATGCGTTTGACCCCGTACTGCTGCTGCAACCTTTTGATGGCGATGGCGATGTCGTTGAAGATGCAAAAACCGCTGGCCCGGCTCGGATGGCCGTGATGAAGACCGCCGACCGGCATGAAGACATAGCGGGTCTGCCCGGTCATGACGAGGTCAATCGCTCGCATGGAGCCGCCGACCACGGTCAGGGCGGCATCGTAGCACCCTTCAAAGGCGGGGGTATCGCCGCCGTCCAGGTAACCGTAACCTTTCACGCAGGCGTTCTGGACAAAATCGACAAATTCTTTGGTGTGGAAGACAAACAGGTCGTCCCGGTCGGCCTCGACAGGGGGGACGACCTTGACGCCGGGGGCGTCGAGCAGTCCGGTCTCGCGCATGAGTTCGACGGTCAGGCGGCCCCTGGTAGCGTTAAAAGGATGCTCCGGGCCGAAGTCGTAGGCCAGCAAGGTTGGTCCGTAGAGAAGCGTCAATTGGGGAGTGGGTTTTGCGTCAGGTTCCGGCTGCATAATAGTCCTCGAAAATGCCATTTATGCCAAGTGTTTGAGTTATAATACCACGAAAAAACAATAGGCGTAAAACGTGGGGGAAAGTAGCCAGAAGGCAGAAGGCAGAGACCCGGGAATATAAAACTGGCTACTGCCCTCTGGCTTCTGACTACTAACCACTAAGGAACTGAAATGACAATTGACGCATTGGCCCTGGCGGCTATCCGGGCCGAACTGGATGAAATGGCCCAGGGGTGCCGCATCCAGAAGATTATTCCGACCGGGCCGCTTTCGGTGGTCCTCGAAGTCTATAACTCGCTCAAACACCAGCGGGTCCAGTTTTTGATGTCGGCGGACGCCCAGAACGCCCGCTTGCACCTCCTGACCGAGAAGGCCAGCCAGCAACCGGGCGAGTTCACCCCGTTTTTGCTCCTGCTGCGCAAATACCTCCGCTACGCCATCCTGACCGAGGTCGAGCAGTTGCCCTTCGAGCGGATTATGCTCCTCACTTTCGAGAAGAAGTTCCCGGCGGGCAAAAAACCGCACTTCGAGGCCACCGGGCAGCGTCCCGGCCTGGCCGAAGGCCATGACCTGCCCGACACCGGGGACGACGAGGACGAGGAAGAACCAGGCGGCGACTTTGAGATTTACCGCTCGAAAATGGTGGTCGAGATGATGGGCCGTCACAGCAACATTATGCTTTTGAGCGAGGAAGGCGTCATCATGGACGCCATCAAACGGGTCGCGCCGAGCAAGAACCGCTACCGCCTGATTCTACCGCACCAGCCCTATATCGCCCCGCCGCCCCAGGAAAAGCAAGCCTTTCACCTCGAAAGCCCGGCCAGTTTCTCGCGCAAAATGAGCGAACTGACCGAGAAGCAGCCCGAAAACTCGCTCTGGCAGACCCTGGTCAGCACCTTTAGCGGGGTGGGGCCGCAACTGGCCCGCGAACTGGCCTACCGGGTCGGGGCCGCGAAGGGGCTATCGGGACAGGCCGCTCTTGAAGTGAAGTTGAAGGAGTTCCAGCGCTGGGAGGCCCTTTACGGCGAAATGCGGGCCCTCCTAAAACCGCTCAACCCGCACGTGCTGCCGCGCCGGGAGGATTTCGAGCCGTCCGTGGTGCGGGACGAGGACGAGGAAATCCTGGCTTTCGCGCCCTACCGCATGGAGCAGTTCCGGGCGAAGGGCCTCGAACCGGAGACGGTCGAGACGGTCAGCCGCGCCGCCGAGGAATTTTACGGCCAGACCGAGGCGATTGGCGGGCAGTCCCAGCGCAAGGCCCAGGTAGCAGCCCAGATTGAGGTCCACCAGGACCGCCTGCGCCGCCGGGCCGCTTCGATGGAGACCTCGCTCAAAAAGGCCGAAAGCGCCGAGGAACTCAAACGCAAGGGCGAGGCGATTTACGCGCATCTGTGGGAGTTGCAGCCCGGCCAGACCGAGCTAAAGGTGGATGGCCTGAAAATCGCCCTCGACCCCGACCGCAAGCCGAGCGAGAACGCCCAGGCTTACTTCCGCGAGTACGACAAGGCCCGCCAGGCTATGGCCGGGGTGCCGGAGCTATTAGAAGAAGCCCGCTACGAGCTTAGCTATCTTGATGAAATGCTGACGGCCCTGGAAAACGCCGAGTCGTTCGAGGACGTGACGAGTATCCGGGCGGAACTGGCCGAGAACGGCTACGGGGCCTCCGCTCCCGGCGAAGCCAGGAGCAAAACCCCTCGCGTCAAAAAGCGCAAACTGCCCCAGACCCCGACCTATGTCTCGCCGGACGGTTTCACTATCTATGTCGGGAAAAGCGCCCTGCACAACGATTTCGTGACCTTCGAACTGGGCGAGAAGGTCGATACCTGGCTCCACGCACGGGGGATGCCCGGTTCGCACGTTATCATCAAGACGGGCGGGCGCGAGGTGCCGGAAAAGACCCTCGAAATGGCGGCGGGCCTGGCAGCGTATTACTCGAAAGGCCGGACCAGCACGAAGGTGGAAGTGGTCTACGCGCCCCAGCGCTATATCCGCAAGGTCAAGGGGCCGCACCCCGGCCTGGTCACCTACAGCCAGGAGAACGGCTCCATCAACATCAAGCCCCAGTCCTTTAACAATCGCCGGGATAAGAAGGGGAGTTAGTAGGCAGTAGGCAGAGGGCAGTAGGCAGTAGGCAGAGGGCAGAGGTCAGTAGCCAGAGGGAACCAGGGAAATTGTTTATATCTTACGGAGGCGTAAAAGCCACGAAACTCCCCTTTCAGAAAAACCCGTGATTTTCGCCAAAGACCCTATGCTTCCTCAATTACACTCGCGCCCATAGGGATAGGGCTTGTCCAAAACTAACCTCTGACTACTGCCTTCTGCCCTCTAATCTCTGGCTACTGCCTTCTGACTACTGCCCTCTTGTCCCATCTAATCTCTGGCTACTGCCTACTGACTTCTGACCTCTGACTACTTCTACCCCGTATTCCGGTGCAGCCATTCCAGCAGGGCGTCGCGGCTGATGCGGTGGACCTGGTGGTCGACCACGCTCACTTTTAACCGCCCCTTGTAGGCTTCCTGCTTCAAAATGTCGGGGCTAATCCAGAAAAGTTCGGCGGCTTCCTTCAAAGTGTAGCTTTCCTGGTTGAGGCGGTCGTAAGTCGAATGGACCTCGGCGGTCGGCTGGACCTCTGGCAGGTGCTGGGCCAGGTTGACCACGGTTGCCACGGCAGTTTCCAGCGGCAGGTGGGCCGTATTCAAGACCAGGTGATAATGATAGGGGTTGCGCCAGTCGGTCTGGTAGAGACGCCGGGTATAGCTCTCGCGCTGGGCGTCAATATCGCGGATAGCTTTCTCGGCTTCCTCCGGGGTGATATTTTGCAGGGCCACCAGGCGCGGGATGCGGTATTCGAGCGGCGCGCCGATATGGATGTGCAGGGTATGGGGCCGGGTTTTAAGCTGGAACTGGGAGCCGCGTCCCAATATGACCGCCCGCCCCTTGGCGGCTACCTCCCGGATTAGCCCGGCGACCAGTTCGTGATAGCCTTTCTGGATGGCGGCCCGTTTTTCGAGCGAGGGGTCGGCCTCGGCCAGGGCGGTCGCGCTGCGTGAGCCGTAGTCCCTGGGGTAGCGGTCCGGCACCAGGGCTTCGCTGATAGAGATATGGTTTTCGCTGGCGTGGCGGCGGCTGAGTAGTTCGGTGATATGGTCGAGTTGGGGTTCGATTCTTTCGTCAAAATCGGCCAGTTCGCCCGCCGAGATGCCCATCTGCTGGGTGGCCTGCCGGATGATTTGACTGTCGATATAGGTAAATTTCAGTTTCCGGGCGACTTCCTGGGCAATCTGGCGACCGCCGCTACCGTGTTCGCGTGAAACGGTTATTACCATGTTTTTTGAGGTCATTCTCACACCTCCCCTGATTGTGGTGGCAACTTTACATGAGTTGTCGGGTTCCTTTCTATAATTCGTGAAGTTGGTTTGAAAAAACACTTCTCCTTATAGGATAGCACCGTTTGCAACGGCAGAATTGAAAAAAGGATTAAAATTCTACCCATAAAAGGTTAAATCTTAATCCTTTTCCTATCCTGACAGGCTAAAACCCCAACTCAGGTCAGGAGGACGACTTTCCCCTTAACCTTGCGGTCCATTATCTCTTGCAAAGCCTGGGCCGCCCCTTCGAGCGGGTAGGTGGCCGAGATGTAGGGTTTGAGCTTGCCCTCTCTGAGCCAGCCGAGCAGTTCGAGCAGGTTGCGGCGGTTTCCGCCAGGGTTCCGCCCGGCGAAGGCGCCCCAGAAGACCCCCACGATGGAGCAGCCCTTGAGCAGCGGCAAGTTGAGCGGGATGCGTGGAATATCCCCGGCGGTAAAGCCAATCACCAGGTAACGCCCGTTCCAGGCCGTGTTGCGCAGGGCCACTTCGGAATAGCTCCCGCCGACCGGGTCGTAGACCACGTCCACGCCCTTGCCGTTGGTCAACTCTTTAAGCCGCTCCTTCAGGTCTTCGGTGGCGTAATTGATAAGGTCGTCCGCGCCGTGTTCGCGGCAGACATCAAGTTTTTCCTGGCTCGAAGCGGCGGCAATCACGCGCGCCCCCAGGATTTTGCCAATTTCTATGGCGGACAGCCCGACTCCCCCGGCTGCCCCCAGCACCAGCAGGGTCTCCCCCGGTTGAATCTGAGCGCGGTCCTTCAGGGCATGGATAGAGGTGCCGTAGGTCAGGACAAAGGCCGAGGCGGTCGGAAAGTCGAGCCCCGGCGGTATCGGGATAAGCTGCGCGGCCTCGGCCACCATTTCCTCGGCGAACCCGCCCCAACTGGCGAAGGCAATCACCGGGTCGCCCGGCTTGACGTTCGTGACACCCTCGCCGACCGACTTCACCACCCCGGCCACCTCTCCGCCCGGCGAGAAGGGCAGCGGCGGCTTGAACTGGTACTTGCCCTGGATAATCAGGGTGTCGGGGAAATTGACCCCGCAGGCTTTGACCGCCACGACCACCTGGCCTTTGCCGGGTGTGAGGTCGGGCACTTCTTCCACGCTCAGTTTCTCGGGTGGACCATATTCCTTACACAAGACTGCTTTCATGGCGCATTCCTCCTTGAAAGGCCCTCAGATTTGAAATAGAAGGTATAACACAAGTTTCTCACAAACACCCTGGTTTGCAAATTTAGAAGGCAGTAGGCAGAGGGCAGAGGGCAGTAGGCAAAGGGCAGTAGGCAAAGGGCAGAGGTCAGAGGTCAGAGGTCAGAGGTCAGAGGTCAGTCGAGGAATCTAGCCGGTGGGCAGCGCCATTGGCGAATAGTACGGTTGTAATTGTCAGGTGTAGCGCCGTTGGCGTTTGGCGTGGTCATTTAATTGTCATTCCGAGCGCAGTCGAGGAATGACAAGGGAAGGCCAGTCGGAATGACAAGGGGGTACGCTTGTAATGAAAATAATGGTATTCGCAGCCGAAGGCGTGATAAGGGGAAATAGTGGTTCGGAATGACAAACGGAGCGGAATACTCGCCAGGTCGCTAAAACCCGGCTACTAAAAACTAAACACTGAACACTAAAAACTGCCCTCTGCCTACTGCCCTCTGCCTACTGCCCTCTATCTACTGCCTTCTGCCCTCTAAAATAAAGCCAAAGCAGCCAGACCAGCAGCACCAGGCTGGCGGCGGAAAGCACCCGGCGGGTTTCCTCCCGGCTCAGGATGTCGCTCCACCACATAAAATTGGCCGGCAGGACCGTCCGGTTGCTGACCTTGTTGTACTGGTAGAGACCGACCAGCGTCGAAACAAGGTGCAGCCAGCTAACCAGGAAGAACGGCACCAGCAAACGCCGCTTCTCCTTCATCGCGGCCAGCCCGATTAGCGGCAGCCCGTAGAGGTTGTAGCGCTCCTTCATCTTTATCAGGAGGGTGTAAACGACCGTGATATGCAGGCCACTCGCGAAACTGTAATGCTCCTGCGGTTTCTCGCGCGGGCCGCGCAGAAAGGTGGTGTAGAGTATTCCCAGGAGGGTCGCCCCGGCCAGGGCAAAGCCCGGCAGACTGACCCAGAGCGGCACCGCCATATTGGCATAGCCGAGCAATAGAAAATTCAGGTTAAACGAGTCGGTAATCCATGCGTTGTTATAAGCCCCGGCTAACTCGGTCTGCCCGAAGAAGCGCACGAACAGGTCGAACTGGCCCCCGAAATAGACCACGAACATTCCTACGCTCACGACCGCCCCTATCGCTAACCCCTGGAGGGTCTTTTTCCAGCCGCACTTCTGGATTAAAAGAAAGGTTAAAAGGGGCAGGGGGAACCAGATTTGCGGCTTCGACATGAAGGCCATCCCCAGCCAGAAGCCTCCCCAGAGCGGCTTTTCTTTCCAGACCAAATAAAAACAGAGAACCAGTAAAAAGGTCGCGATGATGTCCGACTGGCCCCAGATGGCCGGGTTCACGAAGATAGCCGCGTTGAAAGCGACCACAATCAGGAGGTCGAGATTCCCCTTTCTGGGTTTCCCCGTTTCGCCCTCTTGCGGAGTCGGGTTTGGGGCCGGGGTCGAGGCCGATTTGGTCAGCCCGGTCTCTTTGTCGGCCTTGAAAAGGAGGTAGACCAGCAGCACCGTCCCAAAGAACAAAAGCGAGCTAAAAATGCGCCAGACCAGGTTGTTGCCCTGGAGACCGAGCGGGTAGACCACCAGGTTATAGACCGACAGCATGAACGGGATAAAGGGGAAATAGTTCATGGTCGTGCCGGAATAGTGGGCGTTGCTGTACTGGTAGATGTTCCAGAGGCCGTTTTCGTTGATGGCCCGGCTCCAGGTATTGAAAAAGTTTATGTCAAAGGCGTGTTCGTCGCCGCTAAAGAGGAAGAAGCCGACCAGGGCCACCGACCCCGCCAGGATAAACAAAAACGTGCGCCGGGCCGCTTTTTCCACCGGGATTTTTCCGGCCCCGGCTCCCAATTGTTGTCTCCTGTCCCACCAGACTTTTCCCGCGAAGACCCCCGCCAGCGCTACCGCCGCGCCCAGCAGCCACCAGCTCCGGGTGTAGGTAGTCGCGGCCATCGTCACCAGGACCGTCGCGTTGAGCGCCCCCAGCAGAAAAGTTTCCAGCCAGTTCAGCCCGGCCCGGAACGCCCAGGCCGACACTATCAGCAGCAGGAGCAGCCCCGCCACCCAGTAGGGTTGGGGCCAGAACAGGTGCAGGAGGTGACTCTTACCCAGGCTCAGTTCGGAATGGAGGAAGATAAAGCCGAGCTTTCGGGTGTCGGGTGGGACGGTGAAACTGTTGCTCTTAAAAGTCAGGATTAGCCCCTCGCCCCCTTCGGGCCGGGCCGGGACCGTCAGGTAATAGTCCGTGATACCGTTGGCAGTACTGTGCAGGGTCGTGACCAGGCGCGGCTCCGAGGGCGGGTCAACGGTGCTTTCGTAGACCTCGATGGCGGCGGGTTCGACCCCGGCGGGGCGGCTCAGGTTGGCGGTCAGGCGTAAGTTGACCGGGGCGTACCGGGCAATCCGGTTGTATTGCAACGCCGACTGCGGGGTCATCCAGAGATAGGCCGTACCGTCGGGGAATTTCTCGGTGCCGTACATGCCCGAAATACCGCCGTACTGGTCGTTGTAAGGGTTGTTTGAATAGGTCTGGCTCGGCAGGGTCACCAAAAAGACCCCGATAAAGAGGGCCAGGACGACTGAAAGGGTTTTTAGCCAGAAAAAGAGATTTTGACGGTTAAAAAGGGTGGAGTCCAGGGCAACGGGCGAAGTGGCGGGTTGGGTTAGCAACGGGCTGGAAGTGGGACGGGCAAATCGGACATTTGAAAATAATTTGAAGGCAGGCGGCATTTGGAAACCTGTTTACACCTGTTCACCGGCTTGGCTGCGCGCCGAATCTGGAATAAAGTTTTAAAAAGGGCTTAAAATAGGTTTATGAAAAAATAAGAAGCGGGAGACGAGACTCGAACTCGCGACAGCCTGCTTGGGAAGCAGGTACTCTACCAACTGAGTTACTCCCGCAATACAACGCGAATTATAACAACCCGCCTTTTGTTTGTCAATGTCAAAAGTGTTTAGTAGTCAGAAGTCAGAGGGCAGAGGGCAGAAGGCAGAAGGCAGAAGGCAGAGGGCAGAGGGCAGAGGGCAGAGGGCAGAGGGCAGAGGGCAGAAGTTAGAGGGAACCGGGAAGTTTGGCATTTGATAACGTTTGTGGTAT
>MKTJ01000032.1 GCA_001898225.1 Chloroflexi bacterium 54-19 | reverse complement strand
TCGATGCCGCCAGGGTTAAGGCTCTGCGGGTAATCGGCTGGTCAGTTCTCGGTGGTGCCTTGCTATTTTTGTTTGCCCAGCCGCTGGGAGAGTTTCTTACCGGCACTTTCGGAGCCAAATCTTAAATAAGTAGCTAATTCTACTAATTCACTATTTGGAAGTTCGAATAAAGGAGCGCAGCGTGATTACGACCGCAAAACCAGTCAAAGAAATAGCCCGGCCCACCAACAAAATCTTAAAACTGATTCTTATAATCGGCTTACTGGCCGGACTTGCGCTGCTGCTTACTGCCTGTGACTATCCCGGCCAGGACCCGCCCTGTGTGGGCTCGAATAAGAACGCGGAAGGCTGCGCCGACCCGGTCCAGAAAATTGTGGATGACCAGAACGGCGGCCCCTGGTACGTTAGCTGGGCGCTCGACATCGTGCGGAGCGTCCTGAGTAGCGTTTCGATTAACTCGGTCCGGCTCGGCATCAGCGTCTTCTGGCAAGTCTTCACGAACCTGGCTTCAACCGATTTCGCTTCCTGCGGCTCCGGTGGGACGGGGGCGACCTGCCAGGCTGCCAGCGTTTTCTCGATGGTCAATACCGTCGCTGTACTGTTTCTCCCCTTGATTTTGGTCTACAAAATCTTTAAGAGCTACTTTTTGGGCGGTCTTATCGAGAGCTTTCACGAAGGTTTTCTCTCTTTCTTCCCCAAAATTATCATTGGCGGTTTTGCCATGTACTTCCTGGCCGTGCTATTCTCCGGGGCTTTTGGCCTATCTAACCTGCTCTTCGATACCATTATCGGCGGGGCTGCTTCACTGGCCGACATTTCGAAGAACATGCTGGGCAACTGTCCGAATGCGAGCGTTTGCGGCTCCGGCATCGGTAGCGTTGGAGACGTAAAAAACATCGGCCTCCTACTGTTCGTGACCATAATTTGCCTCCTGGCGGCCATCGTTTTTATGGTGCTGGGCCTGGTCTTTTTCCTTCGAACCATCATCGTTTTTATCCTGTTCGCCCTCAGCCCACTGGCGATTGTAGCCGGACTGACCGAAGAGTTCCGGCCCTGGTTTCAACGCTGGTTGCAGAGCGTCCAGGCCATGCTTATAGCGCCCATCCCGGTCGCAATCTGTTTTGCCCTTGTAAAGGCGTTCACAGGAGCTATTCCGTCAGCCAACGGTGACCCGGCCGGGTTTATCCTCCAGCTCGTCTATATTATTTCGTTTCTGGCTATCGGGGCAATTCTCATGTTTAAAATCGCCGGATCGGTGGGGGGTATGGCCTTTGGCCTGGCAGCGGCAGGCCTGGGCATGCTGACCCAGGGTCTTGTCGGAGCCGGACTATCCAGGTCCAACGAAGGCGGGGAAGCCAGTGCCGGTGAAACAGATAAGGGGAATACGGGCAAAAAAGGAGGTAAAGCTGGCAACTCTAGCCCGGCCAGCTCGTCCCAATATGATAATGGACTATCCGGCGAAGCCATTGCGGCAGGAGCCGCGGCCAGTGGTGGATCGTCATTCCTTGGTGCACCTGGCACGAGCAGCGCTGGAGCCGAGCAACAGCAGAGGCAACTCCTAAACGCGCTTCGAAGTCTCAACGAGAATATCAGCGTCACAACCCGGCAAAACAGCACCGTTACTACTCGTCTACCCAGCGAAAGAAGGCTTCAGGCAGCCAGGACGGCTGGCTTCAACATGCAAAACGGGTTGCTCTGGATGGGGAACGAAGCTGGGATCAGTGCTCCCTATTTCCAGTTCTCTCCGCCCGCCGTCAACCATCAATCGACTACGACCATCCGAACCACCAGCGAGCAAAACACCAGTAAATCTTACCCGCTCCAGAGCCAGGGACAGAACCAGAACCAGGGACAGGGGCAGGTCAGTAACCCTTTAGAGGAAGGCGCCACCGGCCAGGTGCCGCCAGTTCAAACAACCGGGCCGGTTCAGCCGCAGGTAGTTTCGGCTAGCCCGCAATCGCAGCCGCCACCCCCATCACCGGCGGTAACCCGACCCTTGAGTTCACCCGCACCCGCTACCACGCCGCAAGGTCAGCCAGTCGCTCAACCGGTCGTGATACCGGCTCAGCCGAGGCGAATGAAAGTAAGCGGGGTTATACCAAATCCTTACGGCCAACCAACCACAGGCGGGAACGGCAAGGACCCCCTTTTTATTGGTAAAGCCGAGGAAGATACCATCTAGAAGATACCACCATCGAAAGGAAGGGAATTGCAGCAGAATGGACGATAACGAGCTTGAGTACCGGCTACCCGCTAAAGTTTTAACCAACCGCGACCCGGTGCTGATGAATAGGCTCTCGATCAGAGAATTCGTGCAGTGGTTATTTTTCTTTGGCCTGATTTACCTGGGCTTCAACCTGCTGCCTTTCGATTTTTACTTCCGTATTGTTGTGGCCGCCTGTATCGCTATGTTCGCCTTCCTTTTTATCCATGCTCCCATCAACGGCCTGGGTGGCATCGAGTGGCTTTACATCTGGCTGCGCTTCCGGCTGGAAAAGAAACGACACCAGACGGTCCCACCGACTAGCCTTACTCTTGTAACCAGCCGCCGTCCGACTATCGAAGTGTCGATGTCAGTACCAGTATCAGTGCCAGCTCAAACCGAAAATCAATCTCAGGAGCAGGACCAACAGCAGGAACAGGAAGAAAATTAAGATGCTGCAACTCAAGGAAAAAGAAGACCAGGCCGAAGCCAGGAACGCAAAAGAGCCGAACTCAGAGACGCTGGAAGAAATGAAGTTTGAAGCCAGCGAACCCGGACTACTGACAACTCCTGAGATTCTACCCATAAAAGGCATCGGTCGAGGATGCGTGGCCCTGAACAACGGGGGGTATACCGTTGTCGGCAGCGTCGAGGGCCACGACATGAAGCTCACGAGTTTCCAGGAGAAAAACGCTGTCGTGAGGCGGCTGGCCCAGCGGTTTAACTCGATGAACGGCCCCTTCGCCTTCTACTGCGTCAGTAAACCGCGCGATATGAAGCCGTACCTGAACGAGTTAGAACGGCGGCGGGCGGCCGAGATGAATCCGCAGCGCCGCCAGCAGTACTGGGTCGAAAGCAACTTTGTCGAACGGCTCAATGAAGAAAAAGCCCTTACCCAGCGCGACTTTTATTTCTCGGTCAACGCTACGCCCGCCGACCTGAAGAGCGCCGTCAGGGCCGGTAGTGACGACGATGAAGAAGACGATAAATCACAGGGCTTTGTCCAGACCTTTGTCTCCCGCTTTAGGGAGGTTATGGGCCAGGATATGACTCAGGGCCAGGGCCAGGCCGGTTCAAAAGGAAAGGCCGAGCCGAGAAAGAGTTACCGCACCGGCGATGAAAGCGTCCCGGCCTCCATTTCAGAAGCCCTGCGTTTCCGGGCGCAGTCGTTCGCGGACCAGTTCAACTCGATGGGTATGCCAGCCAAACTGCTCGATTCGGAAGGCCTAACCCGCACCCTGGGGAAACTGCTCGGCAGCTCCACTACCAACATCAAAGGAAGGTCCGCCAGTCCCCTCCTGCGAATAGGGGGCTTTGCCCTCCAGGAACATCCGAACTTTCTTAAGTTGACCGACACCAATACCGGCCAGAACAACTATGTCGGCAGTATCTATGTGACAGATTTCCCAAAGCATCTCCGGCTCGGTGCTCTCTTCGAGATTATGCGGTTCAAAGATATTCAGATGTATATGGCCCTGCACGTCAAACCTCTGGCAAACCAGCAGGCCGAAAACAAGCTCAAAAATCGCCAGCAAATCTTGTGGGCCGTCGCCGCAACGGACAACTCCAGCGCCGGGGACATGGGACGCAGTTACAAAATCGAGAGCATCAAGGACCTGCGAAATGTCCTGGCCCGAGGTGACGCCCGTCTCTTCAGCGCCGGTATTCGCATCAGTGTAAGAGCTAACACCGTCAAACGGATGAAGGCGGATTTGCGCCGGGTCTCGCAGCGGCTGGCCGAGATGGGCTACCCGGTCGCGACGGCGGTGCGTAACCAGCGCCGGGCTTTCTTCTCGGCCCTGCCTATCGGTCTTGACCTGTTGGGCCAGGAAAAGTTTATCGCCGACCGGACCCTGCATCCCAACATGACCGGCGAAAATATTGCCTGTCTCATGCCAAATTGTATCGTGGACGCCTCGCGAGGAGGCGGAATTATTCTGGGTGATAGCAAAGCCGATAACTCCCTGGTTACTTTCAACCGCTGGGCTCTCATAAACCCCCATACGGTCATTATTGCTACCTCCGGCAGCGGTAAAACGGTCAGCCAGCTTATCGAGTTCTTGCGAGAGATGTTAAAACGGCCGATCCTGCAGGGTTTCTATATCGACCCGCAGGGTGTCCTCTCCAATTTCGCCAAGCTTGTGGGTGGCACCGTCCTCGACCTCGGACCGGACGGTAACGTGGTCATAAACCCGATGGACCGCTTTGTCCTCAACGGCAAGCCGGAAAACATCGGCCCACGCCTCAACTTCCTGAACGCTCTCTTCGAACTAATGACCAGGGCGGAACTTTCCGCGAGTGAACGCAGCGTGATTGCCAGGGCGGTCAAACGGCTCTATCACCACTTTGAGGAAGGCGAAAGCATGCTGCGGCTGCTCGAACTGACTTTTATGAACAACCCACTTTACGCGCCGCTCCGGCCTTACCTGCGCAACTTTATTGACCCGGACACGGGCCAGCGCAGGCCAGGCATAATGGTCCAGCTTAAGGCCGTCTACGACAAGCTGCGCGCAAAGCACAACATTCCTTCCACCGGACTTGTAGCCGGTGAAGGTGCTGGTAAAACCTACCGGCGACCGGTCTGCACTCTCGGTAGCGACAACCGCTGGTATTACGGCGGGGACGGCGAGACTTCCGAACCTTTCGTAGAACCACCCCCGGCTGAACCGAATAACCCGCACGCCGCGAAACCGGCCCAGGTCTGGTATCCCGAACCAACCTGGTACAGCAAACTGGCCGAAGACTTTTCCGATATGGTGCAGGAAGAAGGCATCTTTGATAGCCTGGACCTGACCGCGCTCGGCAGTGCTATCCGCGACAGTTTCGTGGAACTCAAACTGGGCATGCCTATTCTCAGTGACCTGTTCCCCTTCCTGGCCGCCGAGGGTGCGACTAACCTGGTCAGCAATCTGGAGCAGTACGCCGACCCGGAGGTTTTTGGCAAGATGTTCAACGGTTTCACTAACGTGGCCCTCGACCGCCGCTTTATCTCGTTTAACGTCCGGGACCTGGGTGAAGATCTGCTCCGGCCGATCCGCATCTTCCAGGCGATCAGCTTTACCTGGGGGATGGTCCGGGCCGTTAGAAGACCGCGAATGTTCTGCTGTGACGAGTTCGGCCTGCTGGTCCAAAACTTTACCGAGGTGGGCAACTACATGCGCGATCTCTTCATGCGCGGGCGGGCTTTTGGTCTTGCCATGACGGTTATTGTCCAGAATGTTACTTCACTCCTGGATTATCAACCGGCCTTGCAGTGTATTGAGAACGCCGACCGGGTAATTCTTATGCGCCAGCAGAGGACCGCTATTCACCGTCTCAAAGCTCATTACGAGCTGACCGACGGGCAGGTCAATACCCTGCTTTCAGCGGAACCGGGCGAGGCCCTCGAAATGGTCAACCACCGCTGGATTCATGTGAAGTATTCGGTTGACCCGCAGCATCTCAAAGCTTTCGATACCCGGCCAGAGGAAAGCCGCTACGCTCAGGATGAGTTTAGCGATGAACTAATAGAGGCTTACGATGCCGCGTAAGAACAGGGAGGTCGAGCGCATCATTATAGCCAGCCTGGGCGGTGCCAGCCTGCCGATAATCGGCACCCTCGCCCTGGTGGTCTTAATCGTGGTAGTCATTCTGGCCGCTGTTGGCGGCATTCTGGGCTGGCTGTGGGGCGGTGGGACGCCTTCCGAGCAGGCTAACTCACAAATTCCGCCGACCGGAGAGATCGCCTTCTGGACCCCTACGCCTATTCCGGCTCCCTGCTTTGTGACACCCACGCCGGTGATGATTACGCTGCCCGCCGAACCGGTAAACACTCCGGCGGCAAACGAGACGCCCCTGCCGACTAATACATCGGGTATCGGCTTCTTGCCGACCCCGACGGCCTGCCCGACTCCGGTGGACCGTTGGCCGACGCCTGACCCGCGCTATACCCCGGTGCCTGCCGGATATGGTCCGCACGGCTCACCCTTCCGGAGCGGTTATGTAGTGACTCAGCCTTTTGGCTGCACAGACTTTCCAGAGTTTCGCGACCAGGCTTGCGCCGATGCTACCGGCGGAGCCAAACCCTGGTTTCACCGGGGCTACGACATGGTGAGCATGGGCGACAAAACGGTTTATTCCACTATTGATGGCACCTGCACTTACGCCGGGTTCCAAAATGACGGGTTCGGCATCCGGGCTTATGTTGAAAGCGGGCCTTTCCTGGTAATTTACCCGCACCTGAGCCGGGTGGTAGTCAGCGCCGGTCAGCACGTCGCCTGGGGCCAACCGCTGGGGACCGAAGGCAGCACCGGCTATTCCACCGGCGAACACCTGCACTATGAGATCCACGTAAATGGAGCCTGGGTTAACCCGGTCCCCTATCTCAAGAGATAGTGCTGGCTGCTAAGTACGGACCAAAAGCTATAACGGTAGTGTAATAACCCGGAATGGAAAAGGACACGAGGAATGAACAAGTTTCTCTTAAAGTCAGTCACCCTGTTTCTACTGGTAATAACCCTTCTGGCCGGGAAGCAACCGGTCCAGGCTCAAAATCAAACTGTCCTGACCATTATATTGCGGACCTCGTTAGGCGAACCACTCGAAGGTGTTGAGGCCGAGGTGCTTTCCTACGACTGGGGTATGCCAATGGGTCAGCCTTACGGGATTATCGCCAGGGGCGAGACCGACAAAAACGGGGTGATGGCTTTCGATAACAGTAAATGGCCCTTCTCCGGCTACCGGGTAAAGTTTACCCCGACCAACCACACGAAGCCAACCAACGCTTATTTTTTGCCGGACGACCAGAACCAGTACCGGGGCTATCCCGGCATTTCTACCGGCGGTGTCACCGAGACCCAGAAATTCGTCCTTTCGGGCAGCGACGGTCTCATTTATAACGACCTTTCTAGTGATGGGGAGCTGCCGCAGTACCAGCGCGACCCGGTTGGCGGCATGCTAAATCCAAGGGTTAGCGTGATGCCCGGTCAGGACTTCGTGGCGACCGCCCTGGCGGCGACGAGAACCGCCGAAGCCAGGGGCGAACCAACTCCTACCTTTCCGCCGCCTCCGGCCGCGTCACCCCGTCCCGGCGAAGTCGAGGCTCCCCTCACGATTACACCGGTCGCTAAGAACCCGGCCCTGGCACCCGCTACCACCCAGGCCGCCCCTACAACAGATGTTGTAGGGGCAGTAGTAACGGCGGTTGTGACAAGCCCTCCGCCGGTGACTAACCCCCTACCTAGCGCAGCGGCTTCGACACCAACCGCCCGGGCCACCCAGGCCAGCGCGCCAAGCGCTACAAGGGCGACAGACCAGCCGGTTAGCCAGCCATCGAAAAGCGGGACTGACCTGCTCGGTTCAATTCTTCTGGCGGTCGCCGGAATAGCGGCCCTGGCGGCTTTCTGGAAGTTTCGTTTCAAAATTTACGCGCTGCTCGGCATCGAAGTTGCGCCTAAAAACAGGCCAACTAAACAAATAAACCGGGCGAAGCAACCGGCAAAGCCAAAAACAGGCAAAAAATAAGGGAGAACCAGCATGTTAAACATTTTCCGCTCACGCACTCGCCCGGATAAGGATAATACCCAAGCGGGTGCCAATAGTTCGGCCAGGCCTGTTCCTAAAAAGGAGGTCCGGCGGCCCACCCCCGCCCAGCCGGTTACCGACCAGACGATTGAGTACCTTAAAGGAGCCGACCCGGACGACATCCTGGAACTGATGCTGCCCGCCCTGGTTCAGGAACAACAGCGGCGTCTGACCTCAACGGCTAAAGAGCTGGAAGAAATAGACCAGAAGTTGGCAAAGCTGTACGCCTCCCGTGAGGATATTTACTCCGTAATGGCCCAGAACCAGGCAAACGGCGCAACCGATTTCTAATCAAACACTCAGGAAAATAAAAAATGAAACCCTCAAAACCGCTGGCTCGCGCCCTAAAAATTATGACTCTTCTGGCTCTTAGTGGCAGTCTGGTAACAGGACTCGGTTTCAATCAGACCAGCGCCGCAACCCCTGCCCTGGGGCCGGTCTGGGCTCCTCCCCAGATTCTGCTACCCTATGTCGCTGACATGCCGGGCCTGTGCGTCAACACGCTCGACTCGACCATCTCATACCTGGCGGCCAGCGGCGGCAACGGGGAAGCCAGCGGCAGCGAAGGCAACAACTGGCTGAACGGCACCTATACCAAACTTAACGACGGATACGGTACCGGCGGGTGTGCCTTTGACGAGTTCGGCACCCTGCACGCGGTCTGGTCCTACCGGGGCGATAGTGGCACCTACAACTTTTACTATAACTCGGTCCAGAAAGGCTCCGGCAACGTGCCGCCTGTCCGCAACCTGACCCGGGAAATTTACGGCAAGGACAAGTACACCCTGGCCGCCCATATCGCGGTGTCGCTCCAGCAGAAAAAGGTCTTTATTATCTACCAGGAACGCGGCGAAGATGGCGACCCGCTCATGTTTATCGAGAGTGGTACCCAGGGCGATACCTGGAGCAAGCCGGTCCAGCTTGGTGTCCTAAGCGGCTACCGCCCGGCTGAGAGTGACATCATCGTGGACAAAGCCGGGCTGCCCCACGTCTTCTACGGTGTATTTAAAGAAGGCGGCCCTTCCATAATAAATCACCGGATGCGGCTCGCGGACGGTCGCTGGACCCAGGATGAAAATATTACCGGCGACGACCTTTCGCGGCCTATCTGGACCCAGGCCGAACTCGATCCTACCAGCGGCGATATTTATGTTAGCTGGTTAGAGGGGCAAACCGGTATTTCAAGCTGGGATGCGGCTACCGGCAAGTGGAGCCATACGGCGAATATCAGTAACAGTGGCGGCCGGGCCTTCTGGCCGACTATTGCCGTTAATACTCAGACCGGGGTTGTCTGGGACATCTGGGTGGACGCGGATAATATCTGGTCGCGGCAAAGCGCCGACCACGGAAAGACCTGGCAGGGAAAAGAACTGGTGGTTAACCTGGGTGCCGCCAAAATTGGCCGGATATACGGTCTGAAGGCTAGGTCAACCCGTGGCATTATCTACCTGCTAATCTCGGCGGACCAGCTCGACCCTCTTTACTATGTCGGTCCGACCCTGGAGCTTATGACCTTCAACCAGAGCGTCTTTTCGCAACCGGTAACTCCAACCGCTGCCCCTACTGCTACCGCTGCTCCGACAGGCACGGTTGCGCCAGGCCCTACTCCCGCCCCAACAAACACACCTGTTCCGACGGCGACCCCTTTACCACTCACGGCCACCCAGGTGCCGCCTACGTCAACGCCAAAACCACCGGCAACCGCGACTGCGACTGCAACTAACGTTCCGGTCCCGGCGCAGGGAAACAGCCAACCGCAGGACCAGAACCAAAATCAGGGCCAGCCTCAGCCTCAGCCTCAGGCGCAAACCAACCAGCCACCGGCAGCGGCCCAACCACCGCAGCCGACAAATCCACCGCCGACCACCGCGCCGGTTGCGCCCACAACCCGGTCAGCGGAAGAGGTGCAGGCGACCGCCGTTGCCCAGGCCCAGAAAATAGCAGCGGCAACTCCGCAAACCCTGGTCATACCGGCTCCGCCGACCGGAACGGGTGGAAGAGGCCCGGCGCTGGTGCTGTCAACCGCAACCCCGCTACCAACCGCAACTTCAACACCAGAACCTACGGTTGCGGCAACCGCTACCCTTGAAGCAGGCCCAAGCCCAATAGGCACCATGGCTAACTCAGTTCAGGCTAGCCAACCGGTAACCATCACCCAGGAAGCTACCAGTGCTAAACCGGGTCCGGCCCCAACCGTTCCCCCATCCCCAGGCGCTTTGTGGTTACTGCCGCTGAGTCTGGTAGTGACTGCTAAGGGACTACTAAATTTGTTTGGAATATTGCTCAAACCTTAAAGGTATCGGGTGACCTAAAGAAGTATAACAGCATCGCAGGAAACTGTTGGAATTAGAAAGTGTTGGAAAGTATGGCTGATCTGAATAGCGGAGCCTGGGCCGGGCGAATTATAAGCAGCCCCAGACTCAGGACTGGCGAAAACGGTCTTAAAGTCGCCTATTTTTTGCTGGCATGCCACCGATTTATTAAGGACGCGAGTACAGAGACTGGCTGGAGAGAACATGCCGATAGGTTTCCCGTGGTAGCCTGGGGATACCTGGCGGAACGGGTAAGCAAAGCTAACCTGGTAAATGGGGCCTATATAACAATTAGCGGGAGGCTACAAACTTACGACTACCAGCGTAAGCTGAAAACCTCGGATGGAGTGGAATTTACTATACCCACTACCGGGTTTGAAATTGCCCTCGATACCTTCAATATGGTGGTGCTTCCTTCTAATCCAACTAAAGCTAAAGAAAACTCTGGAGGAGCAGAAGAACCGGTTGCTGCCGCTATCCCTGCCAAACAGCACCAGGAAAGAGTCATTAGTGATGAGGAGTTAGAAGATAATTTACCTTTTTAATAATGATTAAGACCATAATTCCTGGTTTGCTGTTATGTATTGGAATGGGTTTAGCTTAGTTCTAAACCACAGGTAAGTAATGGGATATGTAAACAAAAAAAACAAAGTTATAGGTTACTGATCCTTTTAAGAGCAGCATGCGGTAGAGGTAACTATATAAACTGCCTGTTGGCAGGGTGACCTGTTAGCAGGGTGGAGTTGAAGGAGAAGTCAGATGAGCCAGCAAAAAAGTAAAAGAAATAGAAATACCAATAACCCCTATCTGACAGCGCCTGAGCGACCTGAGCCGGTTAGAATTACCTTTGGCAGTGAACTAAAGCGACTGGCATCCTCACCATGGCGAGTAATTGGAAGCCTATTATTGGTAGCTGGGCCTCTCCTGCTGGCGCTTGCAGGCGGCCTCGACCTGGCTACCGGCTGGCTGTATACCTTCACCAGACATGCTCCGGCGGATAGCAGACCAACCATCAGCCTGCTCGATTGTGTGGCGGACCAATCAAAAAGGCTTTGTAGCGGGCTGGTCTGGGCCAGCTCGGCCAGTCCGAAGAGAATTGTGCTCTACCCCTGGCATGGCTGGGATTTTCTCCACCAGTTCGAGCCAGGGCTGTTCGTGGCCTTTTTTGTCCTGGCGGTACTCTCGTTCTCGGCCATTGGCAGCCCAAACGCTATCAGGGTAGGTAAAACAATTATCAGCCTCTTTCCCAAAACCAGGTGGTCAAAACAGGCCAGCACCAATCAGGGGCTGGGCCTGGAGGTAAAGAACCCAAAGGAAAAGGCTAAAAAAACCAGGGGGGAAAATGTTAATGACGAAAACCAGCTTGAAGAAGCTGGTAGCATCCCGGCCCTTAAAATTGGCAGCGAGCCGGACAGCCCTCTAAAGGCCTGGCAATCGAGCCTTGTCCTGGGCGGTTATCTGCCCAGAATGTGGGAAAGCGACCCCGGCTACTTCTATCTCGACCGGGAAGTCCAGCCGGTGCCTTACTGGCTCACCCTTAACATGCTCAGGACCAACCTGGTTATTGTGGCTCCTCAGGGTTCGGGTAAAACCTATTCGGTCTACCGGCCCATGCTGACCTTCATGCGCCGCTCTCATTCGGTGGCGATTTTCTGGGACAGCAAGGGCGATGATTTTGACCCGGCCTATTTTGACTATAACTTTGACCCGGAGAACCCGGCCGTTTCGATAAAGCTGAACATCTTTGCCGGGCAGAATCCCACCCAGGCGGGAGAGCGGCTGGCCGAAGCCCTTATCCCCGACCTGGGTGGCGATAAACAGTATTTCTCCAACAATGCCAAAGATGCCCTTGCAGCCCTGGTCGCCGCCCACAATATTGCTTACGAACACAACCCCAAACTAACCGACTTACTCAATTATCTGACCGACCCCAAGAAAGTGCTGAACCTGCACGACATGGTTCTGGAAGGCCAGCGAGGGCCAGAGCAATACGAGGAAGCTCTTCGCCTGGCCTCGCAGCTCCAGCGGGTAATGCAACTGGCCGATAATAAGAATACCGATGTCCTGGGCAGCCTGGCAACCGCGCTCAACCCCCTGGTAACCGGTAGCGCCGCTAAAGTGGTGGTTACCAATTCTGACGAAGCGGAGGAGGTCTACACGATTGAAGAACTACTCCAGAAGCCGGGGCTCATTCACCTGAGTCTGCCGGTAGCCAAATCACCCCGGCTGGCCCCGATCCTGGGGCGGCTGGTTTTATCTCAATTTACTTATGCCGTCCTTTCCCCCGACTGTAACCGCCAGCTCTTTAAAATGGCAGCGGTAGACGAGGCCCGCCACTTTATAACCGAGAACGTGGCGAACGGGATGGCCCAGGCGCGCTCCAACAATGCCGGTTACGTGATGGCCCTCCAGACCCTGACCCAGATAAAGGATGATAGTCTGCTGGATACGATCTTTGCCGTATCCGGTACCAAAATAGTGATGGCCGGGGTGGGTGAGAAAGATGCCCGCCGCTTTAGCGATACCTTTGGCCAGCTTGAATTACCCTATGTTACCCACAGTCAGGGGCAAAGCCGGGGAACCACCCATAACAATGCTTCAGGTTACAGCCGGGGACAGGAGTACGAGGTCTTTGGAGGAAACAGTGGCAGTGAAACCAGAAGCAGCCGCAACACTTCGCATGGGCGCGGCCGGACCAGTAGTCAGAGCGCCAATAGCTTAACTTCTACCAGGGTGCGACCCCGCTTTTTCCCGGCGGAAATCCGGGAACTAAGCCAGTTTCTGGCCGTGGTAGAGAGCAGCGACGCCCAGGGACGGCGCTGGTTTGCCCAGGTTATAGATATGCGGTTGGGTACGGTTAACCGGCTGGAAAACCAGGTTCTGGACCAGTTAAGAAGTTTGAAGAATCTACAAAAGCGGACCTCCCAGCCTGCTAGCGGGCAAAAGGACAAAAGCCAACCCGATAAACTTCAGGCCCCACCCGCCGACCAGGGCCAAACAGCCGGTATTACTAACGGTTCAAACAATAACGAACCACAATTAAAAAACTCGGACGGGGAAGTCCAAGAAATAGGACACGCCGGTACCGGCGTCTCACCAAGGCAGCCTTCTGAGTCTGAGCCGGTAAAACCAGGCCCTTCTGGCAGAAAAAGGTTCTTGACAGTGCGGTTCTTACCGGTTGAAACAAAAACCTCCCCCACCAATCCCCAAAGTGGTGAGGTTGAAAGAAATGAGATAGGGGAAAAGGAACAAGCGGAGAAAGAGGACACCAAAGAAGCTGCGCAAGCATGTCCAGAAAATACGCCGACCGGCTTTCCAGGGGTTACCGGTACCGTTTCAGCCGGACATGTTAGGGAGCTAACGGCTCAACCACCAACCGAGGCAGGAGTGGGAGAACCTCAATCAGTGTTTGAGAAGGAGCTTGAGCAAAATGACGAGATGCCGATGCCGGAGAAGAAGACAGCGCCCTTACAGCCGCAACCTTTAGCAGAAAATCAGGAAAAAGAAGCGCTATTTGTCCAGAGTTCCTTTCTCAATAAAACTGGGGCTGCTGATTTTGAGGTAAAAGCGCCCACTCCATCTGTAACTGGTAATAAAAGGAGCCTGGCTGCGATGCCAGCCCCAGACCCTATCCCGGATGAACCACCAGCATCATTAGGGCAGGCACCTGGGCAAGTTCCAGTTTCAATTTCAGAGCAGGAACTGGAGGAAGAACAAAAGGCAGCGCTGGCGCCGGGAGCAGCGCCAGCGCTAAAAAAGACACGCAAAAAGAGAATTACAAAGGTTGAAGGAGAAATTATACCGGCCCCTGTTACACCGGTCATAAAAGAAAGCGCCGTTGAAGGTGTTGAATCGGGGAAAACGGGTCAAAAAGAACCGGCGGGATTACTTTAAGCTGGCGATCAGAAGGCAACAGAAAACACTCCCTCAATAGCATGTAAAGGGAGAAAGAAAAAGGGAGAAAGAAAGAGGGGCGATAGAACCAAATGATGCGTTCTGCCACAAGATTAACAATTGTTACCGAGCGGGACCGGCTGCTGATGCAGTGGATCGGTACTAATGGCCTTGCCAGTTTAAAACAACTCCAAATAGTTTTCTGGCCCGAAGCTACCGAACGGACCTGCCGGGAAAGACTTTTCCTCCTTGAAAAAAGCGGTCTAATCGAACGGCATTATGTCCAGACCAGCCGAAAATGGGGAGAGCAAGTTTTTACTCTGACTGAGCAGGCGGCAGTTAAATACTTTGATAGTACCATGCGTAAACGACTGATGATTGGCTTACCAACCCACGCTAAGGTAAAGCAGCAGCTTACGGCTCAGGAAACGCGGATCGTCCTTGAGAGGCTACTGAGACCCTTTGGGAAAAGAATTGTTTGCTGGCAAAACGAAAGAGAGCTGCACAGCGAAGCAGCCATGCTAAAACGAAACCCCGGAAGCCGGGCTTTTGGCGGGCTGGCCGATGTTGCCGACGCCAGAGCGTTTATTGGCATCAGCCCTATTGTACCGCCCCAGCAAACCGCTATCTTACCCGAAAAGGAAAATGAAAGGGAAGCAACGACCAGGTTAGCGCCAGGACCAGGCCTGCCTGCTAACAACTCCCACGCCGCGACTTTTAATAATGGTGGCCCGGACCATACAAAGCCAACCCCGGAAAAGTTTGAAAACGCACTCTTTCGTTTTCTGGCGGCGCCTGGTCCAAAGCTGGTCGGAGTGCAAAGAATAGATATTGAGATCGACGGCCAGTACTGGGGGCAGATGTTAAAAAATAAAATCACAAAATTGGGCCGCACCTCCCAGCCCACCCTGTGGGTTACAAACTCGGTGCGAGCAGAACGCATCCAAAACGAAATTGATAGGAGCGAGAGCGGAGCAGCAAATGTCTGGATACTGGTAGTTGACCCTTTTCTCTAGTTTGATTGGAAGCGAGATATATTATGTCAAGTTATTCCCTCAAAAGTAGTTCGGAAAGTACGAGGTGCCAGCGCACACCCGACAGGCTGGCGATCTTAAAAATGCTGGCCGAGTACCGGTCTCTTACCACCCGGCAGATTAGCAAGTTGTTGCAAACAAGAGGGTTTCCTAAAACTCTGCGACGGGTCCAGTCCGACCTGCAAATGTTAAACCGGGCTGGCTATATCCGGTCGTACCCGGTTTTACCTGAAATTGGGCCACGGAGTGAGCTGGGCTGGAGCTTACTCAAACCAGGAGCCGCCTGGGCGGGTTTGGAGCATCACTATGGCAATCACTTCCGCAGAAAGCTCAGTGTGGAGCAACTCGCCCATACCGGCTTAAAACTGGAACTGGAGAGGGTTGTAGCCACCTCGGCAGGATGGCAACTTGAAAAACCTCAAACATATAACCGGGTCAGGCCGTTACCGTCCAGGACACCCCAGTATTACCGGTTAGCCCAGGCGCTTACCTGGCGAGAATTTTATAACACCGGACGCTGGCCGGTAGGAGATATTAAAGGAACGCATACACTGGGGCTGGCCTTCAAGACAAATGACTATGTGGCTTATTCAAGGCCGAGAGAAGTTCCCAAAGTTTCCGCAACCGGTTTAAAAGAAAGCTTTCCGGCAAAACCCGGTCCCACTGGTCTCGGCCCCACTTTCGGTCCCGGTAACACCCCCGGTCCTGGAAACGTAGATAAAACTGGCGGGGTTTCCCAACCAGGTAACGAGGAACCCTTAAAATCTTACTACAGCGAGCATGCTGTGGTTTTTATCCTTTGCCCGCCAAAAGGGAGCCAGAGTTTCTGGCAGGCCCGGTTTCAACACTACCAGCAAATTGCCGGTCAGATACTCGTGGTTGGTGTTTTTGAGACCGAAGAAAAAGCCCTCAGCTACAAAACCTTACTTTCGAAAGCCCGTCTGCGAGTAACAACGCTAAACCGCGTAAGGACGGTTTTAGAGGATATATGGAGACCTCAGTAGCGAGAAAACTGATTAAAGGACCGTCGCAAAACTAGAGATGGTGTGTGACGGCTGGTGCGACGGCTGGTGCGACACCTGGCGCGCTACTTAACCCGGTTCAACCGGTACACACAAAAAAGGGCAGGAAAATGTCGGGAAAAGCGGGCAGAGAATCCATAACCAGGGTGTGTACTGTACCCGATAAACAATATACAACGATTTAAAAGCAAAAGAGACTTTCAAAAGGAAGGGTAGAGAGAGAAAGTAAAACTAGAGAGCTATTGATGTCTTAAGTTAGGTTCTCGGTTATGGGTTCTTACCCCATAAAGGTGTAACCGGGATGATTCCACTCATAGCCATTCGACGAACGAAAATAGTTTGAACATGTTGAACAGAGTTAGTCACTAAGAAATAAGAAAGAGGATAAAGTCGGGTAAGTAGAGAACGTGTGGTGCTTCCTTTCCTGGTGGGTAGCGTTGAAGAAAGGTCAGGAAGCGGCGGTATTGGGAGCAGGCGGGCGCATCTGCTCCTTGACCGACTGGACGTCAGACTTTAGAAAAAGCAGCTTGCTTTGTTTCTCGAAAAGAGGATTGAAGTTATTGGGACGGATAATGCCACGGTCCATCCATTTATAGAGGGTCTTGCGGCTGATGCCCAGTTCCAACAAAACTTCAGGCGTTGTTAGTGTTTCGGAGTCGTTTTGGATCATGTCTGGCATTCTTCCGTTCGGTTTTAGTGGTTGGAGAAAGTGTTTATCCTTTCTCGTTATTAACTGGCTAACTTTCCTGTTGTTTGTTTATTACCAGGTTAGTCAGGCCAGGTTTAGCTCCATGAGAAAGCATTTGCAACTCCGGTTGCGCTTGCTGCAGTTGTAGGGAGTGCCCGTCGCATTACATGCAGTACGCTACGCACCCAATTCTTTAATTACTTTTATTATACAGGATTGACTCAATAGGTTACAATGGTTACACAGGATACAATACTCGAAACGTTTGTTGCACCAGAGGCGCCTGTAACTCTTTATCAGTTACATGCCTTTAGGGCTGGTCCAGGAGAGCTGGGACTGCATGTGGTGGTCTATTCCACCGGGCATTCCAGATATTGTGGACAAGTCACAAAAAGGGACAAGCGTTATCCACATGTAAAAAATGAGTTTCGAGAATCCATTTGCTCATGTACTGGTACTTTACCAATTTCTGCGGTAAAATCATGCCAATGTGCAAGAGTAAGCGGAAGCGGAAGCACCAAAAGCGAGAGCTTATCTAAACGGACCCCTCGGCTTTTACGACTGACCTGTAGGGTTAGCGAGTATAAAAGCCATTGCAGCAGTAATGACGGCACCAGTCCCTGTACCAGCAGCGGCTATCGTGCCGGGCGATTTCTCCGGAACAGAAGTCAATTTTTATTCAGGGACTACTCGGGCAGTAACCAGTCTGCTCTATTGGCATGGTTAAAACCAGCCACTAACGTAGCAAGTTCTTTTTTCTGGTGTGGTGGTGTAGCCGCCAGGGCTGGTCAAAGAAGAATAGAAAAGGAACGAAAAGAAACAGTTGTAAGCCAAAAAAACCAGTTTGGTTTACAGCAGTTCGAAGGATTTCGAACAAAAAAATTCACCTGACCGGCAAGTCAAGTGATTTTTAAGAAAAATTCGTATAAGTCCTGAAAATCCCTAAACTTTTCCAGAGACGCGGGATTTTCACAATACACAGGTCCTCGATTAGAGGGTGGTATTTTTGTTACCTTTTTCCAGGTAATCAACTGGAATCATGATAACACGACATTTCACCTCCGTCAAGGGCTTTGGGAGGTTATGCGTAAAAATGGCCTTGAATTCATTGGAAATTCCCCAAAATCAGGCCGGTGACAACAGCGGGGACAGCAGCAGTAGCGGTATCGGCAGTAGCGGCAAGAACGGTAGCGGCAACGGCAGCTTGCCTTTTGAAGGCTATGGCAATCCAAACTTTGTGATGCTGCCGCGCATTTTTATCCGGCACCAGATGCAGGATCTGACTGAGGCCGAGTTGAAGGTTATGCTTTACATCTTTGATCATACCTGGGGCTATACCGACGGAGAAGGAAACCGCAAGGATGCCGACGCGATCAGCCGCAGCCAGTTCCTTAACGGCATCCGCCGGCTGGACGGTACCCAGCTCGACCGGGGAGCCGGGGTTAGCGACCGCAGCCTGGACCGGGCGCTCGACAGCCTGGTAAAACGGGGCTATATTTTCCGCCATCACCGGACTGCCGCCAACGGCCGCTCGGACACCAATATCTACGAGCTTAACCGGTTCGGTAAACCCTCTATTAAGAGCACCCAAAATCCGCAAAGCCAGGAACGGGCCGACAAGAGCAGGGCTGAAGGGGCAGTCCAAAAACCAGTTAATACCGACCCCTTAGGACAGGACAGGGCCGTTAGGTTGGCCGCTCAAAAACAAGAAACGAATAACGACCGCTACCCCCGCAATTTTACGCCCCTGGCCGAGACCAGGATAGAAGCTACCCCCGCAAATTTGCGCCCCTCCCTTCCGGCAAATTTACGTCCCTCTACCCCCGCAAATTTGCCGGAGACAATAGAGAATTCAAACAAGCAAAAAATAAAACAACACACAACAACCAGACCAGGCATGGCAGTCTCGTTAGGCCCAGAGGGGAAAACAGCATCAGATACCCGATTTCTATCTGATACTAGCAGGGCAGCTACTAACCCAAATAGTGAATTGAAAACCGGAACCGAAGAGGATGTGTGTGTGTCTTTTTCTACCTATGAGTTTGAAGAACACCTTCTTAACAGCCAGCCCTCTACCAGTTCAGCTAACTCTGCTCTTGGGGCCAGTAAACAACAAAACCGGCAGCCTGCTAAACGGACCGGGTCAAAACCGGCGGCAGCCATTGAAAAAAGCCAGGAACCGGAGCAGCTCACCCTTATGCAGGACCTGATTCAAGCTGGCGTGTCCCAAAAAGAAGCCGCCGCCCTCGCGGCTCTTGCGCGGCAGAATGGGCATCCTGATAGTTATGTCAAGTCTACTCTTGACTATATCGACCGGCAGCGTTCGGTCCACAACCGGGAAGGTTTGCTGATCCACTTGATAAAAACCAACTGGCAACCGCCGGCAGATCAGGAACAAACCGGTGCTATGGAGGGGCAAACCGCTGCCATCGCTGTAGCGGTTCCGCTTCCCCCGGCCGGGTCGGTTAAACCAGAGCATTTGCCGAGACTAATTGAGATCGAAGAACGCAATTTACGGGAAGCAGCCAGCGAGTTTGAAAGAGAAACCGCCCGAACCCGCTTGCAGCATTTCCGCTCAATCGCCGCGCAATTATCGCAATCTCAAACCGGTAGTATCCGAAACAGCGAAAAGAAAGGGTAAGGCAGACGAGATGCCACAGCAGCCTTTTAACAGTGCAAATTCAGACTTTAATTCAAACCCTACAGCTAATGCCACCACCAGTGGTAAAAAGAATGGGGTTCCTGGACCAGGCTATAATGGATCCACTACTGGTGGAAACGCCGGGGCGAATACCGGCTTTAATAATCTCAGGATGATACCTGGGGCCGGTTTAGGGGGTAATCCGGCCGGATCTGGACAGGTAGTTGACACGGCTTTACCACCGCATAACGTTGAAGCGGAAGAAGCGGTCCTGGGCAGTCTTCTCATTGATCGTGATACGATTGCCGGGATTGCGCCGGTCCTGCAGCCCCAACACTTCTTCAGCCAGGAAAGGGCCACTATTTATCAGACCCTGCTCCAGCTTTATGCCGACCAGACGCCAGCCGACCTGGTTACCGTGCGCAACGAGTTAAAGGCGATGGGTGTCCTGGGCGATGGCGAGGATCAGGTGCGGCCCTCCTATCTACTAAAGCTGTTACGAGAGACAGCCAGCCCCGTCCATGCTACCCACTACGCTCAGATTGTTCTCAAGCACTGGTTGGCCCGCCAGCTTATAGGTGAGTGCGCCCAGACGGTGCAGCTATCTTACAGAGAGGAAGGAATGCTTGAACCCGGCCAACTGCTAGCAGAACACGCTTTGCGGCTCCAAAAACTTTCCAACCACCTGACCGGCCTTGCGGCCACTCACTATCTGTCCCACGAGAAAAGCCTGGCTTACCCTGACCAGCTCAAAGTGACAGGAGGAGACTCCCTGGATGATCGGTGGAATCAAAAAGAAAAGAGGCCGGGACTACGGTTCGGCTGGAGCGCCTTTGATGGCCGGGACTGGGCCGATCCGCCCGTCCTTAGCCTCTTACCCTCAACTCTTACTACCATTCTGGCGCGGACCGGTGGTGGCAAAACCATTGCCGCCATGCAGATTGCCGATACCAATGCCGCCGCCGGTCTTAACGTGCTCTATTTTCACGTGGAATTAAACCAGGACCAGATGCTGGCCCGGCGCTACTCGCGGCTGACCGGGGTGCCGGTGCTTACTCAACTCTTAAAGAGGGTGAACGAGCGCGAGCATGCCCTGCTGGTCCAGGCCGCCCAGGAGGTGGCAGGTTGGCCGGGCCGGGTAGACTTCGTGCATTGCCCGAGCTGGCCGGTGGAAAAACTTGTCCAGGAGCTGAAGGCGCGCCATTACGCCTTAATCGCTTCACAGGGTCACGGGTACGACCTTATAGTGCTTGATTACCTGCAGCGGTTGGGTCGGTCGGAAAGCAGCGGGCGGGCCTCGGAACATGAGAGTCTCGCGTTTAATGTCAGAGCCGTCAGTGATGCCGCCAACGAACTCAATATTGCGGCCCTTATGACCAGCCAGGTCAGCCGCAGCGAGTCCCGGCAGTATGAGCCGCCGGAAGTGGATGAAGGGCTTGGCTCCGGGGATATTGAGCGCTGTTCCAACCAGCTTGTGGCGCTGGCAATCAGCGAGGATAAGGCTTTTGTTAAGTTTGCCGTGCGGAAGAATACCTTTGGAACGCAAGGCCGCACCGGAGAACTGCTTTACGACGCCAGGAGATTACAATTCATTTAGATGCGCCGTTCCGGGGTGGATTAATATTGTTTGGACTGCAGCCACCTTATCCAGAAGTAAGATCAGTAAATTGAGGTATTTGGCTTAAACAAATTTATAATATAAGGGTAGGATTTTGAGGGAGATACATTAGAATTGTTCCAAAACTAATGTTATACTCTAAACCACCTTTTAAAAGCGTTTGATGCTTGAATCACCGCATGGTAATTATTGTTTCACGTCAAACTTTTAATCCTAATTGAGGCGAGGAAGAAACGTGGGAGAAGCAGTAGTAATCGGGTTATGCAATCAAAAAGGCGGCGCTACTAAAACCACCACGGTCGCCAGTCTGGCAACGGTTTTTGCCGAACGCGGCCAGCGGGTCTTGGCTATAGATAATGATCCCCAGGGCCATTTGTCTCTCCAGTTTGGCATTGACGCCCGGCGTGACAAACTGGCGGTAACCGTCTCCCAGTTGTATCTGCAGGAGCGCCCGACGGCCGAGGCGGTCATCCACACTAATCATAACGGGGTCGATTTGATTCCGGCTTTCATCGGCCTGGCTGCGGTCGAGATGAACCTGCCCGGTATGCAGGCCAGTGACCTGCGGTTACGCCTGGCGCTGGATGAGGTCCGCCGCGACTACGACCTGATTTTTCTCGACTCCCCGCCTAACCTTGGCAAACTCGCCAGCAACGTGCTGGCCGCCAGCGATTACTTTTTGGTACCGGTAGACGGACCCTGGGCACTCGAATCGGTTGATACCCTGATTGCCGTTGCCCGCGACAACGCTAAATTCTACCGGCTCGACAACCAGTTTTTGGGTCTGTTTCTAACCATGACCGACCGGACCCGGGTGATGCAGGCGGTCCGGGAAGAAGCCGAGGAACGCTGGCCTTCCCAGGTTTTCCGGACAGGCATCCGGCGCAGTACCCTGGCCCGCGAAGCAGCCGCCGCCCGGGAACCGCTTCCCCTCTATGCGGTGGACAGCGCGGTAGCCGGTGACTACCAGGCCCTGGCCGACGAGGTTACCGAACGCATCGGCCTTACTAAACAAGCAAGGAGTAGCCATGGCTCCTAAAAATTTCAAGGCGATGCTGAAAAGTAACCGGTCCGAACCGGCCGGTCCCGAAACTGACAACTGGGGTTACGAAGGCATCTTGCGCGACCGGCTGGAAAAAGCAGCCGAGCGATTACCGGTTGAAATGATAAAGATAGAGGAACTCCAGGATAACGCCTATCAGCACCTGGCGCGTGACAACCAGGACGCGGCGGTGCAGGATGAGAAACTGGAGGAGTTAGCCGAGTCTATTCGAACCAACGGTTTCTATGGCGCTCTCCTGGCTCGCCGCACTGCCGGTGGTGGCTATCAGCTTGCCTACGGCCACCGTCGCCGGGAAGCGGCCCGCCGGGCCGGTCTTACCGAATTACCGGTGAAACTGATGGACCTCTCTGACGAGCAGATGGCCCGGATCATGGCTTCGGAGAACTTTTCACGCGAGGACCTCACCCCTGTCGGCGAGGCGAACGTTATCGGGCATCTTTACGATAATTTAAATATGACCGTCAAAGATATTTCAAGCGCGACCGGTAAAGGCAAAGGGTGGATACAGAGCCGGCTTGAACTGCACACCGCGCCTGATTATGTCAAACAGATGGTGGTTAACCGCCCCGACTCTCTTTCCTTTATACCTGTTTTGATGAATGAGCCAGATGCTGACGCCAGGCAGTCTCTGGTGGATGAAGTGGTTACTAAGGGGCTTACCCGGGAACAGCTGCGTACCCGTATTGAGCCTAAAAAGCCAGCAAACATTGTTACAAAAAACACAAAAAGCATGCAGTCTGAAGATGGTGAAATAAGTAACAATATAAATGGGGGTCTGGTAGTGGAATTGGAACAGTTAGCCGTTATTATAGGCCGCATCGAAGCTAAAGTAAAGAAACGCCGGAAGCCCTTGAACGTGCAGGAAATAAGCCTCCTCCTGAGTATAACGGAACGGTTAAAACGGCTCAAATAACCTTGGGTCTACTTTAAGAAGGGCCGCCTTAAGCCTTTTGCCTGGATAAGGCACCGGCAGGATAGGACGAATAGGCGGCCTTACCCAATAACTTTCCAAGTTCCCTACCCTCCCTTAGCCCGTCAAGAATATTTATTTACCCGTCAATATATGTGGAATCAGCCCTGTAGCTATCTACCAGATTAAGTGGGTATTCCTCACCTGGATTTACCTCTAGCGTATAGAAGAGACTACTCTACCTTTTCTCGGTATGACCTTGTACTGGTCTTCGGCATTACTTTGGCCTCGTCCCCAACCTTCTCCTCGCTATCATTTCTCTAAAGAAAGCCGGTTTTGCTTTTGTGATTTTGGCGGAGTCTGCCGAACCCTTTGCGAATGCCCGCAAAGGGTTCCATTTCTAAAGAGTCTGGTTTAGCGGCCAACTTTTTCTTTATTACCAGTAGCAACCCGCTTCCTTTGGAGCATCCTTTAAGTTTTTATCAATCAATAACCCGAACCGGCCGCCGACTTAAAGGTGGACGTGCTGACGACGCTAGATTAGCTGACAACCAACCCCCTCAGGAACAGGTTTTCACCAATAATATCTACACGAAAACAGGAGAAGATGGGGAGCTGGTTCCGGTTTACACCGCCGTTGTGGAAGACCGCGACCCCTGGGATACCGATTTGACCCAGGATGAAACTGCCGAAAGCCAGCTATTTTTCGGGGACGACTGGCCTGATAAGCCGCTTTTTCCGCTGCTAGATTAGGACAACGCGTGTTAACAAGCACTCCCTTTACGTGTTAACACGCTGGTTAACGCCTTTCTGCCCTTTTTGAGGCTAAAATAGCCTTCTGCGCGGGCAGTCCGGCGGGCAAAGCCTCCTAAACTTTTATGGTCTTCACCCCTTTGGGGCAAGGGCCGCTGCGCGGCCTTCGACTTATAAAAGTTTGCCCTGTTTCGCACCTATGGCGCTCACTAGGGGCCGGAGGCTCTGCCGAGGTGCGACATGAAGTCGTTTGGATGGCAGTTTCAACAGTCAAATGTTACGAAACCTGTTATTCCACTAACAGTACCCTATCAGGATATGCGACTGTGGTAACGCAGTGGTGTAAAGCTCCTGAGACAACGGAACCACAGCTAAAACTGGCGCTCAGTTCGTGAGAAATGAGTGTTTCTGTCAGCACCGGACGGATAGGTTCCAGGGTTGAGCAGTATGGTTAACACATGTGAACTCCATTTAACGTCGTCAAGCTTTGCAAGCCAAAGGTGCCGATAGGCTTGAACCAAAAGGTACGTAGCTGGACAGCAAATCCTCGGCGTTGCTGTCGTGGACATCAGGCTACCGGCGTAGAAGGGGAACCTAAAGTGCTCTGGCATCCAGACGAAACATGGTAAGCCCGTTTTCTTCCTTGTGTATTTACCAATATAGACGTTGTTGGCGAATTCGAGGGTAGCTAGGTTTCGACTTGCTGATTATAATTGAAAAAGTTGTAAATAAATTATGGTCTTGGTAAGGAGGTTGTTTATGTCCTTACACCCGGAACCCCTCAACCCTATTCCCTCACAAACCATCTTGGTAGCTCGCGCAGCCTTCCCAAAGGGAAGTATTTACATGGCCATGCGGGACGAGTTAGGCACCTTCTATCAAGACCAGGATTTTGCTGCTTTGTTCCCTTCTCACGGTCAACATGCCCTGGCTCCCTGGCGGTTGGCCCTGGTAACCGTTATGCAGTTCGTCGAGAATTTAACCGACCGTCAGGCGGCTACGGCCGTGCGGGCCAGGATTGATTGGAAATATGCCCTTGCTCTCGAACTGACTGACAGCGGCTTTGACTTCTCCGTGCTTAGCGAGTTTCGTTCCCGGCTTGTTGAAGGACAGGCCGAAGATCAGCTTTTTGAACTAATGCTTAACAAGTTCAAGGAGCGAGGTCTACTGAAAGCCGCTGGAAAACAACGTACCGATTCTACCCATGTAGTGGCTGCGGTGCGAGAACTTAACCGAACTGAAGGAATTGCCGAAACTCTTCGAGCTGCTCTAAATGCCCTGGCAACCGTCGCACCTACCTGGTTACGTCAACATACCAGGGCCGAATGGTTCGAGCGCTATGCTCATCGAGTAGAGGAATACCGATTGCCAAAAGGAGTTGAAGCCAGAACAGCTTATATGGAAGTGGTTGGAAATGATGGCATCGAACTTCTGCAGGCAATATTTGATGAGGTTAAACAAACTCCTCTTGGTATCACCCTTCGCCAGCTTGAAGCAGTCGAAATTTTACGACAGATGTGGATCCAGCACTACTATTTCTTAGAAGGACAACTTCATTTAAGAGACATAAAAGAAGTGCCTCCAACGGCCAAACGGATTGAAAGCCCGTACGACATCGAAGCTCGTTACAGCGAAAAAAGAGACAGCAAGTGGACCGGTTACAAAGTGCATTTAAGCGAGAGTTGTGAAGAGGGGCAGCCTCACCTGATTACTAATTTACTGACAACCCAGGCCCAGGTGCCGGATGTAAGCAGTACCGACCAAATTCAACAATCCTTGATAGCGAAAGGATTGAAGCCCTCCCAGCATCTGGTAGATATGGGCTACACTAATATTGATTTACTTCTTACAACCAAACAGAAATACGATTTTGAACTGGTTGGACCAATGCGACCGGATAACGGTTGGCAGGCCGCCGAAAAGAACGGATTTGGGGCAGCTAATTTTGAGATCGATTGGCAAAACCATACAATGAAATGTCCGATGGGAAAAACAGCCAAGGACTGGAAAGAAGGCAAAGATTACCGGGATAAACCGGTGGTGCATGTAAGATTTGCCAGGGCTGACTGTGCCAAATGTGAGAGCCGCCTTTTATGTACTCGTTCGGTCGGTAAACAGCGGGCTTTGACCTTGCGACCAAAAGAGCAGCATCAGGCGTTACAGATAATTCGACTTCACCAGCAAGGAGAAGAATTCAAGGAAAGCTATTCATTAAGAGCCGGGGTAGAAAGCACAATGTCTCAGGGCGTGAACGTATTAGGTCTGCGGAGAAGCCGTTATATTGGTCTTGAAAAGACCAGTTTACAGCATTTTGCAACTGGAGCGGCAATGAATTTGGTGCGAATAATTCAGTGGCTTTGTGATTCTAACTCTGAAGATTCAAGCCTTGCCACACTGGGACAGCCTAAATTGCGAACTCGACCTTCAGCATTTGGGGCATTGGCTTTAACCGCTTAACCGGTAATTCAGTAAGGTGGGGTAACGGCAATTCGCCAACAACGTCCACTTTGCGCGCAAGGCGCATCTCGGCTCTTCCTTTTCTCCACTTTTCCGGGGTAAGGTCACAGTGAATTGGCTTTGGGAGGGAGAAGACCCAAAACTAAAAGAAATTTCATCGGGTCGAACCCGTCCGTCAGCTTTCGGTGCACTGGCCCTTGTTGCTTAAACCTAAAAATCTAAGGCGATTATCCAATTCGCCAACAACGTCCAATATATGAGGAAAGCAACTCGCAAGAGAAGCCTACGGGAGAGCGGGTAAAGGATGGTGGAGAAAGCGAAAGCCGCCCAGTAATAGGACGGATAGGGCTTGAAATATTAGCTCACGCGAAAGCGGGCAGACTTCCACCGGGTCTTTCAACACAAGAGAGTTTGACCAACCGACCAAGGAGGTAAGGCAGATGACGGCCGTTGTAACTTCGGCTGGTGCGACCACCCACAATCCCCACGACCAATCGCAAGATAATGGTCTTGACTGGTATGCCATAGATTGGCAGAAGGTCAATGGGGAAGTGCGTCGGCTTCAAGCGCGTATTGTGAAGGCAACACAGGCTGGCAGATGGGGTAAGGTTAAAGCCTTGCAACGTCTGCTGACTCATTCGTTTAGTGCCAAAGTTGTGGCTGTTAGACGAGTGACCGAAAACCAGGGTAAGAACACGCCAGGAGTAGACCGGGTAATCTGGAATACTGCTGCAAAGAAAGCGCGAGCAGTCCAACTCTTAAAAGGGCGGGACTACCGGGCGCTACCTCTCCGACGAGTATATATTCCGAAAAGCAACGGCAAAAAGCGTCCACTTGGGATACCCAGCATGTGGTGTAGAGCTATGCAAGCCCTCCATTTACTTGCCCTCGACCCGGTGGCTGAAGTAACGGCAGACCTCAACTCTTACGGGTTCCGAAGAGAACGGAGTTGTGCCGATGCAATTGAGCAGTGTTTCAATGTGCTAAGCCATTCCAACTGTGCCGAGTGGGTACTTGAAGCGGACATAAAAAGTTGCTTTGACCGAATAAGCCACGAGTGGGTTTTAGCTAACATCCCGATGGATAAGGCTATCCTCAAAAAGTGGCTCAAAGCTGGATTCATCGACAAGCACGTCCTCTATCCAACTGAAGAAGGTACACCACAGGGCGGTATTGCTTCGCCTGTGATTGCCAACTTAGTGCTGGATGGCCTTGAAAAGCAGTTGAAGGAGAAATATCCCAAAAACACGCCTAAAGGCCAGAGAGCAAAAGTTAATCTGGTGAGATACGCCGACGACTTCATCGTAACGGGAAGTTCAAAAGAGCTACTGCAAGATGAAGTTATTCCGCTGGTTAAGCAATTTCTGGCGGAGCGCAGTCTGGAATTATCTCAAGAGAAAACCAGGATAACTCACATAGAGGATGGATTCGACTTTCTAGGACAGAATGTACGCAAGTACGACGGCAAACTTCTCATAAAACCGGCCAAAAAGAACATCAGTAATTTTCTGGCAAAAGTCCGAGAGGTCATCAAGGCTAATTTGCATACCGGGTCGGGGAAACTGGTAGCTAAACTTAATCCGCAAATCCGGGGTTGGGCCAACTACCACCGGCACATAGTGAGCAGAAAAACCTTTGCTTATGTCGATCACGAGATTTTATTTATGTTGCTGAAGTGGGCCAGGTTTAGACACTCAAAGAAAAGTGCAAGCTGGAGAAAAGCTAAATATTTTCAACAGGTGAAGGGCCGGGATTGGATATTTTTCGGACAATTGCCTGACAGCCAGGGACAACCGCGAAATATCCAATTAGTCCTGGCGGACAAAGTGCCAATAAAACGGCATATTAAAATCCAGAGTGGAGCCAACCCCTACGACCCCCGCTGTGAACCTTACTTCGAGAAACGCCTGGACGTGAAGATGGAGGGTGAACTAAAGGGGAAACGAGAGCTAATTCGACTCTGGAAGGAGCAAAAAGGTCTCTGCCCGATGTGCGACCAGAAGATTACCAAACTAACGGGGTGGCATAGCCATCATATTATTTGGAAAGTCTACGGTGGCACAAACCTGCGTGAGAACCGAGTGCTTCTACATCCTACCTGCCATACTCAGCTACATAACCGCCCTGATTTAACGGTAGTGAAACCGGGTTCTGATAAAGAGCCTTCGAAAGGCTTGAGCGGTATGCCTTGAAAGAGGCACGTACCGTTCTTAGGGGAGGGGGTGGCAGTAATGTCACCCCTTTACCCGACGGTTTGGAACCTCTCAACCGGTCGAGTAAGGCTATTTATAATAATTCTCTGAGATCCTTTCCTTCCGTCTTTTATTTCGAGCTTGTTGCCGGTTAGGATAGCGGTTAAACCATGAGAGGGTCTTCAACGTCACAATTAATCAAATAACTGGTGCATTCAGGCAACCTATGGAAAACTTAAACAAGAGGAGAAATTAGAAGTAAAAAATTTGAGGCAACCCTTACAGCTACAACCTGAGGAGTTAGCTTTGAAATGGTCCCCTAAAATGGATGTACTCCACTTAGTTCTGCGGCCCTTCTGATGGTGTACTTTCAAGCTCAGCCTCCAACTCCTCAATTGTAGGTAAGCTGCCTTTAAGCTGTTCGGGAAGGGCTTTTGTAAGATCAAACGCGGCTATTCCGATAGAGGTAGAGACACCTCGCAAAGCATATTCCGCCTCAACTTTATTCCTATCTTTGCATAGGATATTGGGTTTATCCTCGGGGTCCTTTACCTCCGAGTCAACCTCAGCCAGGTAAAAATTCATCTTACCCACGTATTCCGGCCGGAATTCGGTTGCTTTGAGTTCTATAACTATATAGCAGTGGAGTTTGACGTGGTAAAACAACAGGTCCAGGTAATAATCTTTCCCGGCCACTTCCAGATGATAATTACTGCCTAAGAAAGCAAACCCGCTTCCCATTTCAATCAAGAATTCCCGGATATGCTCTAACAACCCCTGTTGAACATCGCGCTCCTGGGCTGCCTCAGTTAAATCCAGAAATTCAAAGTTATAGGGGTCTTTTAGAAGCAGGCGAGCCAGGTCTGATTGAGAAGGCGGAAGCGTATTTGAAAAGTTAGTTTCAGCCTTTCCCTGGCGCAGGTACAAACCATTCTCTATTTGTAAGGCTAAAATATCCCGCCTCCAACCGTGTTCCAGGGCCTTTCGGGCATACCAAGTGCGCTCTGTTGGATCCTTGCAGCTTTCAAGCAAGCGGACATTGTGCCCCCAGGGTAATTTTGCAACGACTTGTTGCAAAATTTCTTCAACCGGCCAGGCCTCGGTAAAGGCCCGCATGTAGCGCAAATTGCGGGGAGAATACCCCTTCTGGTTCAGGTCGGCGGCAAGCCTATCAATGATTTTAGTACCCCAGTCCTGCCGTTCAAACTTCTGGCTAATTTCTTTACCAATCCGCCAGTAGTGATGAATCAATTCGCTGTTTACGGCCAGAGCAGCCCTGGTACGAGAAGATTGGATCTCCGAGCGGAGCTGACTCACAAACTGGTTATAATCGTTTGAAGTTGTAATTAATTGATCTGTCATATTAATTCCGAATTAGAGTTAGTATCTATCTCAGGTCAGAATTCATCGAACTAGCGCTGCTTTTTGTAAAGTTCTTTTAATTGGCGCCTTAAAAGCAGGAAAACCCTCCTTTTGGAAAATTGTTCTTTGGAAAAGAAAGGCAAGGCAAGGAAAATTACTCTTTTCCTTATTGCTCCTGATTTATGTAAAGTTTAACTTTTGATAAATATTTTAGCATAAATTGGTATGGAGTTTTGGTTCTAAGCTCTTTCTAGAACTCCACCAAAAGCCTGGCTTTTCATTTGTTAGCAGCTATGATACAAACCCAGGTCCTATTTGCCTTACTTGGAAAACTGACAATTACCTACCTACACATCCACAATTAACAACCATGTTTGTGGATGATAGGACCAGGTTAGAGCGTCTTCCATAAAGGACAGGGAAATACAAACTATTAATTCCTTAAGAGATTTGGTAATGTTTTCGCACTTTAGCATTAGTGCGATAAAGCTATTTCGCAATAGTGTGCTAAGTCAAAGCGTCCTAAACTTTTATAGTCTTCACCCCACCCCTGCGTGCCTGCGGGGCAAGAGATGCTCTATAAGCAGCATTTGATCTATAAAAGTTTACTTTGCTTCGCACCTCTACGAAACGCTTGCCAGGGCTCCGAACATCTCAACTGATAAACAATGATAGCGTTATTACTCTGAGGACTATTGATAGCTATTTAGAATTTCACATAACTTTCTTATATTTACTAAATAATGTAATAGTTTTTCTTGATCAACATTCCGGCTGCCTGCATGTACTACGTTATTTCGTTGTTCTATTGCTTCTTGACAAGCTTTTAAGATTTCTTTAGATAATTGTTCTTCTGAAAAAATTACAGGGAAAAGGAAGTTTATACTGCCACTAACACCCATATGTTCAATCTGCTTACTTAAGTTCTCTATACCCATTCTTTCGGCCATAATTGAGCTAAATAATCCCTTAGCTTTAACACTTCTTCGAAATTCATTGATTGCTACTTCTAATGCGCTAGTAGCTTCTATTAAAGCACTTCGCCTATGCTTTTCTGCAGCAAGGGCCTCAGCATTCGAGAGTAATTCGAGGACTAAAGGAGGTCTTGCTGCAGAACTTACGAAGTTTTTAACCTTTTCCCATTCTTCTTTTGTCGCCCAACGATCAGTAACTGAAGGTGTAAATTGTATCTGATAAGAGCCTTGGAAAGAGTGCCAGTTAAACCAACCAAAACTACCTATTTTTACTTTTGTTTTCCATATTTCTAAGAATTCCCCTAAACGTTCATATGTAGTGGGATATTCTTCTAACCAAAAGTGACCCTTTTCATTACGAAAATAAGCAATAAGTCTATTTACTTTTGCAACTACTAAATTATAAATTCGTTTTGTTAATTCTAAATGGTCTGCAATTAAATGATCATCAAGACCAGAGACCATCCCAGGACCAAGTCTCATAATCAAATCGGCAAGTTCATCGCTGAAATTCGTGAATTCAAGCTCAATATTAATCTTGTTTACAGCAATATTATACATCTGGTCAATTCCTGCAACTGGCAAGCCCTGTATAGAAAAATCCATTATACGCTTTGCATATGGCGCACAATCTAAATCAAAAGAAAGTTTTATTCTTACATCATTTTCTGTTATAAAAATTACATCCGTCACTTCTAATGGTAACCATTGATGAAAAGTTAATTCAGAATTACCTACTAAACGACGGGCGGGGATAGGAACTAACATTTTAACGGTTATATTCATTGATATTATTTTCCTTTGTTTGATTAAAAGCTCTATTATAAAATTTAGTGATTTATGATGTATTGCCATAGAGACAAAAATTAACACTTATGTAAACCTATATCATTATGTTCCCTGAAGTATTTTTGTATTATAACTTTTCCTATCTATACTAGAGAAATTATTAGGAAACTTCTAAAAGCTCATCCCAGCGCGTGGTATACCGGTTGGATAGTTTCTCCCGGCGCATGCCCCAGGTCTGTTTGGTGCCGACCGGGCCCAACCGAACGGTACTCTGGCCCATCTGCATGTTAAGGCCGTCCACCGCGACCATAAGCTGACGGTTGCGTTCGATAGTTTCCGGGCCGCCTTCGCCTTCTCCCCAGAGGTTTAGCTGGCGAGCGCTTTCCGGCACCAGGTCCATTACCATCACCCCCGCCTTCTGGTACTGGAAACCAGGCCGGTAGATTAATTCAAGGGCGCGCCGGGCATGTTTGACCAGTTCAGGCGTATAAGAGGTGGGTTGGGGCAGCCGCAACCTGGCCGCGTTGGCGTACCGCTCACCCTGCCTGGCAAAATGGCTGGTATGGATAAAAATCTCCATTCTGGAGGCGACCGAATGCTGGCGGCGTAGCTTTTCTGCGAGCCGTGAGACGTAGGCCGTTACCGCTTCGGTCAACTCCTCAAGACTTTCAATCGGGCGGCCAAAACCCCGCGAGGTGATTATGCTCTTCTTGGCCGGTGGTGAAAATTCCGGTTTTATACAGGGAATCCCGCGCAGCTCCCAGGCTGTGCGCAGCCCCGTTATAGTCAGGTTCTTTTGCAACCAGCGGTCAGGCATTTCTTTGAATTCGTAAGCCGTAAAGACGCCGTGCTGCTGCAAGAACTCGGCCCGCCGGCGGCCGATACCCCAGATGTCGCTCACTTTCACCTCCGAAAGAAGTTGATCAATCTCTGGCTGGGAAAAAGTTGTGAGGTTACAAACACCAGCGTCTTTGAACTCGGGATTCTTTTTGGCCTGGCGATTGGCGACTTTTGCCAGCGTTTTGGTCAGGCTGACCCCGACGCTTACCGGAATGCCGGTGTACTGGCCGACCGTTTTCCTTATCTTGACGGCTTGCTTATCCAACTTGGCCGGATCGAAGCCCGGCAGCCAGCAAAAGGCTTCGTCTATCGAGTAGCGTTCGATTTCCGGGACCATCTCTTCAAGGGTGGACATGACTCGGTGGCTCATAGAGCCATATAGAGTATAGTTCGAGGACCAGACCTCTACCCCGTGCTTCTTTATCAGGTCGCGTATTTCAAAAACTGGCACTCCCCGCTCAATTCCCAGTTGTTTGGCTTCATCGGAGGCCGCCACCACACAACCGTCATTATTGGATAGCACCAGTACCGGCCTATTCAATAAGGCCGGGTTGAAAACCCTTTCACAGGAAACGTAGAAATTATTACAGTCAACCAGAGCGACCGGCTTATATTTTGGGCTCATAATGAGCTTGTTCCTTTTTCTTTTCCTCTTCCACGCCACGCGGTCCTATTAAAATAGAACCTATTTTCTAATACATGTAGCACATTAATTCTAACATTTCAATAGTCAATCCAATTCCTGGCGATTTTAATCATTTTCAGTTTGCAGTAAGTAAAACCCAGGCCGCCAGTTTTTAAGGTTCCCAGGTAGGATACAGGCGCAAAAATAGATGTTTGAAGGTTAAAAATAAGCTTTTAGCTGAAGGATTTAAAAGGGGTTGTAATTTTTAGAGCTTGGACGAATGGGAATTTATTTAAAGGTACAAACGCACTAATGTGCTTTCGCACTTTTGCATTAGTGCGTTCCTACTCAGCTATTTAAGTGCGAAATTGCCAGATATAATTTTTTGAGAAATTGTGGCATAATTTAGAGGTAGCTTTGTTTTACAGCTTATTTATATAGCGCGGCAGTTCCCTTTCTTTGGGGAAATTGGGCCTGGTCCTGTATCCGCTCTTTTTGAGCTTCAGGTTTTAGGGCTACGAACGAGAAAGCAACACCTTTTGATGCTATTCGTCCCTCTGACCTGACTGGTAACAAGTATTGGAGCGCCCGCGAACTATCAAAGTTGCGGGGTTAAACCCTGGGAGAATTTCCAGAAAGTAATCCAGAAAGCCCGGATTGGCTGTAGTAACAGGGGGTGGCAACCAGTGGGCCAGCTGATCATTTCCGTGACGTCACGGAAATGATCTACCGTGGTCGAGAAGGGTTCGCAATCGCGCATCGCCTAACCATAAACTAGCATATGCTCCGGCAGAAGGCGATGCCGCAATCAGCAGTAATTAAGTCCGCAGAATTAGGTTTTCAAACCGTTACAAAATGTAACGGTTTCAGGAAAGAAAAATGGCTGACGTAAAAGATAACCAGAACAATAACGAGCTTGTGGAATTTCAACAATACCCACTTCGAGGCATAATTATCAACGACCGATGGTATTACGCGGTCGTTGACGTTATAAGAATCCTGACCGACTCTGCCAACCCGCCGGTCTACTGGCGGGTCATGAAGAAAAGGGCCGCCGCCGAGGGTTTTGAAGAAACCTTGAAGCAGTTGGAAACGGTCCGCCTCAAAGCCGCTGACGGGAAATTACGGGAAACGGAAGTAGCAAACCGTCAGACCCTGCTCAGGCTGGTCCAGTCCATAGCGTCGCCAAAGGCCGAACCGTTTCGATTGTGGCTGGCCGAGGCCGGGGAAGAGAAACTCCAGCAGGCCGAGGACCGAGCGAACGACGAGCGTAAACTACGGGCCGAATATAAGGCTAAAGGCTATGATGACAAATGGATTGACCAGCGGATCGAAGCAGATACCAACCGCAACCGGCTTACTGATGAATGGACCTACCGGGGCGCTAAAGACGGTAAAGAGTTTGCGATCCTGACCAATGTTATTTCTGAAGGAACGTTCGACCTGACTATTACCGAACATAAACAATTTAAGTCCCTGCCGAAAAACGCTAATCTGCGCGACCACATGACCAGGGTAGAATTAGCCCTTATCTCCCTGGGCGAGGCGACCGCTGCCCGGCTTCACGAACAACGGGATAGCCAGGGGTTTGATGAATTACAACGGGACGCCGAGGCCGCCGGGCGGGTCGGGGGTGGAGCCAGAAAACTGGTCGAGCAGGAGACCGGCGAGCCAGCGGTTAGTAGCAAGAATTTTCTGCCGAAACCGAAAAAGAAAAGCGCCGGGAAGGAAATAGCTGGTCAGACCAGCATGTTTGACCTTCTGGCCGAACCGTCCACTCAAGAACCGGAAGGTATCGACCCCAAAACGGAATAACTTTCAATTACCAAAAGTGGTATACCTTATTTAGAGAACCCGGACTGTTTTAGATAACGATGGGCCGTGGATTGAAATGAACGACCGACCATTTTCGTGAAGGTACGAAAATGGTGAAATCAGGGGCAAAGGCATTCCGGGAATAAATGGCAATTAACCGATCAGCCGACCAATTTAATGGCTTCATTAAATTGATACCAGCTTGTAAATTTCTATAGTTAAATCTAAGTTTTAGAATCGCCATCCATTTTGAGATTAAAGTGCGATAGTGCATTAGTGTGGTATCGCACTTTCGTTTTAATGCGATAGGCGCTTATATAAGATAGATACAGGGTAAATACCAGTAAATTAGCCAGGAGTAGAAACGGATAGAAGGTGGTCTGCGGCCAAGGGGCGAACAGGAATTTAAGCTACGATATGCCAATTGCCGATCATTTTCGTGATGTCACGAAAATGATCACAGTCAATCAGAGACTCGGAGGAAGATTTAAGCCCTCGAACTTACCAACTCCCTAGGCGCAATATCCAACCCACCTCCGAAGGAGGCTATACTTTAATTTTTCCCCAGTGTTCGGCCACAAAAACTCCCGCCAGGATCAGCAAACTACCGATGATAAAACTCAAATCCAGCCTGTCTCCCAAAAGCCAGGAGAGTAACACGCCCGAAACCGGCTGAAGATAATAAAGCACCGCGATTTTGGCTACCGGAACCTGGCGGAGTGACCAGGTTAAGGCCAGAAAGCCAATAACCGTTACGCCCACAGCCGAGTAGACTATCCCGAGGATGACCCACCCGTTAAAGTCGAGTCCGCTGCCTCCACTACCCAGACGGCTCGCCACTTCAAAGCCGCTAAAAGGAGCCAGGCCGAGCATCCCCCAGATGACCGCGCCGCCGACCAGTTCGAGAGAGTCATTATGCTGGACCAGCCGCCGGTTGACGACACTGTAGACCCCTGAGCCAATCGTTCCAACGAGAAATACTACTCCCCCCAGTATCCGGCCAAAGGGGTTGAGGGAGGAAGAAGGATCATTTGAAGTAGAAGCGTTGGTACCGGCCCCGTTAAAGATTTCAAAAGGGTTAATACCAATCACCACACAGATCCCGATCAGGCTGATTAAGAAGCCCAGCCAGCTCGTCCGGTCCGGGCGCTCTCCCAGGAAGAGGGCCGCCACCAGGGTTATGGTTAGGGGCTGGATGGCGGCGAGAATAGAAATATCGCTGGCGGTGCTGAGGGCAAGACCCCAGTTCTGCCCAAGCTGGGTCATGCTGAAACCCATAAAGCCGCCAAGGGCTACCAGTTTCCAGGTGCGCCGGTCGAAATGCCAGCTACCCCGCAGCAAAAAAACCATTGGCACGAGTATCAGGGCCGCCAGGACAAAGCGCAAAAAGGCAAAGGTAGCCGGTGGGAAATCGACCAGTCCCGGTTTGGTGATAGGGAAAGCCGCTCCCCACATAATATTGATAAAAATCATGAGAGGCAGATAGATGGGATACCGCCCGTGAGACCTGGAATTTGAAGGTGACTCAGTAAGTCTTTCGGAAGCGCCAGAGCCGGGAAAGTCGCCGGAGGGAAGCGGGGTCTGAGACAATATTTTAACCTGGTTCTCTTTCGTTTTATTTATTTATTTAGTTAGGCCGGTGTAAGTAGATGGATACGTCACAGCATGGTTGTAAGCCAGGTCGTTCTTCAAACGGCTGGCTGGCTACCCAGCTACAGCTAACCAGCAAAAGCTGAAGCCGTACTCAATCCATTCGTTCGTTTTGAGTTTATAACGGTAGCTGTTTTGTGGCCTTGGTGTTCTGGATGCCACGTATCAGCCAGACCATTAAGGCCTGGGTCAGCAGGGCCAATACTACGGCTGCGCCGTAGGTGGCAAGGATGCTCCATTTATCAATGAATTCCGCCACGATCAAAAAGAAGACCGCGCAGGCAAAAGAACTGATAATCACTCCGTGTAGAATCTGACGGGCGGGGCGTCCTCCCTGAAGTTTGTGGGCAAAAACCGCGAAAACCGTGGCGAATATGGGTAGAGGCGAGAGTAGTCCACTCAGTTGAGGGCCAAGCAGACTGGCGGTGCTGGTCAGAAACAGCACCATACCGGTGGCCGCTACCATCCGACCTGGCAAAGCCCAGGCTGGAGCCTGGGGTGTAACTTCCTCCTCGACTGACTGAGGCCACACCATTAGAGCCAGCACGAGGCAAACCATAATACCGATAAAGATAACCGGGAGGGGCACCGAGATCTGTTCGAAAACGAAAGTTGAACAACCGAAGGCGGCCCAGCCGAGCAACCAACTTCCCAGCCAGTTGAGCCGGTAAGAAAGCCAGGCGTAAGTCACACAAAAAAGGGCCTGTGAAATAAGACCCAGCATGACGCCTGAGGCCATATGGGAAGCGAAAGTTGTTCCCAGATCAAAGCTGACAAACAGGCTGACCGGAGCCGAGGTAAGAGGCAGCCCTATGAGCACACCACCGACTTTAGTTCCCCAGCGCCGGTCGGCCAGACTGATCAGCACGATCAAAAGAGGTGTGAGCAGAAGTTTTAATATGAACATGCTGAAGCTTTTCCTTTTACTTACCGGTTAGTTATAACCTTACCCACTCGCCTTTACGGATGGATGTTGGTAGGCGAAGCAATTCCATAATAATAATGGTGGATGATCAGGGTTGAATATACAGGTTTAATAAGCGAGAATACAGGGGAAAGGCAAAGTATTTGTCAGGTGAAACTTAAAAAGTGAAAGAAGAATAGTAATATGAGCGGAGAAATCGAAAGACTGCTTGATGAAACAGGCTGGCAGCTCGTCTGCGCCCTGCAAGAAGACGCCCGGCTCTCCTATAGCGAGCTTGGACAAAGGGTGGGTTTAAGCGCGCCTGCCGTCAGCGAACGGGTCCGCAAGCTGGAAGAAGCCGGAGTTATCACCGGCTACCACGCCCAGATCAATCGAGCCCTGGTGGGTTTAGGTGTAACAGCGATCATCCGAATGGGTCTCAATCCCTCTCAGACCAGTGCAAAGGCGCTTGAAAGTATCGGGCAAATACCTGAAGTGCTGGAATGCTCGCGGGTGCTGGGAAACGACTCTATTGTCCTGAAAGTTGGAGCATCATCAATTGAGCATCTGGAAAGTTTGATTGACCGGTTACTGGTCTATGGACCACTCACTACCTCGATGGTACTGTCTACCCCGGTCCAAAGGCGAGTGGTAACTCGCGAACTGGTTACTGATTTTCTGGAAAGGCAGTAGGAAGGTTCCGCTCAGTATGCACCTGTCAAACTTTAACTGACTATCAATAACTGACAAATCCTCCTCCCCTGAATATAAAAGAAGGAGGATGGCGAAAGATTTTATATAACCTGGTTTCGATACCTTTAACAACAGCACCAGAATCTACTAAATCTGGTGCGTTAGTGCGATATTGCGTTAAGGTTTTAGTGCGCGTGAGTTTGATCTCATTTCAGGCCATCATTAAAGTTAAAATCCGGCTCAGGTTTAACCCAAAATCTAATGCAGGATGGGCTTATAATTGAAGGAGCGCTACCCCGGACAATAGCTTTGCTGAATTTATTATGTAAACTAATTACAAAAGAAGGTAAGCTCCTGTTAAACAGATCAGGCCCAGCGAAAACGTCTGAAATCAAAATGGCATCAAGGGCTGATCAATTTAATGGCGCTATTAACTTGAAAGTTACTGGTGAATTTGCTTGGCTATATACCTGCCTGTGCTTTTAATGTTTCACGACAAACAACGCGGCAGTGATCTAATCCATCTTATTATTTACGCACTAACGTGATAACGCACTAATGCACTAATGCGATTACGGACTTTCGCTCTAATGCGGAAATGCTTTGACCCCAAAATAAACATTTTCTATTTGTGGCTAAACTTGAGAAATATTGTGTTTTTACCGGAAGAAGTCTCACTTCCAGTTTTAGTCTCCGCATAACTCCCTGCACTTTTTAGGCTTTTATTTGTTAGATAAAGTTCCCATTTTCTCGTGTCCAGTTGAAAAGGTTAGCGGCCTCCGGCGGGAAAGGTTCAAAAACATGCGAGTTAAGGTCAAATACTGGTCTCAGCTTCCCAAAAATATCTCCAGGATTTTGGTTTTATTGCTCATAACATCGGTGCTGTTTCTCGCTGCCTGTGGCGATTTTACGCCTACCTCTATTTCGAGCGTACCTTCCCAACTGGCGGCGCTTTCTTCGCCTTCGCCTTCAAGCCTGGCAAACTTACCAGCGACCTCCCCTGCAGTCGCCCCAACAACTATCGTGACGGTTACAGTAAGTACCTCCCCAGCCACCGCCACTACACAAGTTTCGCCCGGCCCCAGTTCTGGCACCCCGCCAACCGGGGCGGTTAGTCCGGCGGTAAAAACCCTCACACCTGAGCAGGCGGTAGACAAAATAAATTCGCCAGCTCCCGTCAGCTCAAACCAGGCTGAAAATGAAGCCACCAATAACCTCAAAACCTATTATGCGGCGTTAGCAAGCCAGGATTATTCCACAGCTTATAATCTGGTGATCCGGCCTAACCGTGGGGTTGACGACCAGCTAGAATTTACTCAGGAGCACCAAACCGATACCAGCATTCAAAATCTGACTGATCTAAAAGCTGTCCAGTCTAATCCGGCCAAAAGCAACCTTGTATTCCAGATTACAATTCACTTTTTTCCAAAGCAACCTGATGCCACACCCATTCCGGATAAGAATATTCCCCTGACGGGCGACAATGTTCGCTATGTTGAAATGGTCAAAGAGGGGGGCATCTGGCGAATAGCCCAAATTGTGGCTTCACCAATCACGGACGAAAATTCATTTGCAACCATTCAGGCTCGACCACCCGTCATTCAGCAGATTCTGGATTTCAGCTTTATTAATTCCAACCAGGGCTGGGCCGCCGGTTCGTACTGTACTCCCTTCGGCTATTGCCAGGTGGTCGTAAAAATGACCACCGACGGTGGACGAAGCTGGCAGGCCAGAACCCCAGTGAGCGCCGAACCAACCTATTTTATGGACGAAACCTCAAACCATAAGAAGGTGGGTGGGATATATTTCGTCAGCGCCTCTGACGGCTGGCTGTTTGGTCCCGGTCTTTTCTCAACCCATAACGGTGGAGCTAGCTGGCAGGACGAGAAATTCTCGGAAGATGTAATCGAGCTTACCTCGGCAGGGAGTAAAATTCTGGCCGTAACTCGCACCTGCCCACAGCCGCCAAATGGAACCAACTGTAAATATGGGCTGCTTTCTTCAAGCGATAAGGGTCACACCTGGCAAAAGATGCCGGAGTTGCCCACAATTCCCGGCCCGGCTGCCCAGCTTCTAACCTCCACCGCGAACGATTTCTGGCTGCTCTCATGGGGAACAGCTTTTGACCCGAGTGATAAAACGCCGCCCGCTCCTACCATGGCGGTTACTCACGATGGCGGAAAATCCTGGCAAACTTTAACCAATCCCTGCCAGGAGGACAACTGGATAAATGCCAGACTGTCTGCTAACTCGCAGGAGTTCTGGCTCCTGTGCGCCTCGACCCCTGCCACAGCCCAGCAACTGAAATATTTATATCTTTCTCGTGATGGCGGCAAGACCTGGCAAGAGATTGGTGCTAAGGAAGGAACCGTTTCAGGTTATAACAGTAGTTTTGCGACCAGCGGGCCGGGCAAACTCTGGCTGGCCTCGACGCGCTACACCCTGATGACCTCCAGCGATGGCGGCCAGAACTGGAAAATGGCAATACCTCTGGAGGTGCTAAATCCCGGTGACGGAGGGGTGGGACCGGTCAAATTTGTGGATGCCACCCACGGCTGGGTAGGGGGCGCGCAGGGGCAGATCTTTCTTACGAACGATGGCGGCACGACCTGGACGAGCGTATCTTTGAACTAAAAACAACAAATGCGATTATGCGTTAGTGCGATAACGCGATTAAACTTTAGTGTTATTAGGCACTAATGCATGATCGCACCATAAATCTGAGCTCAAATCGGCAATAAAAACCGTCCTTTATCCTGTTTATCTTAGGGTTTGATGTTAACATCTACCATTTTATGGGGTGGTTATGGGAATGTTATCCTGTTTTTATTTTCTTCTTTCTTCTTCTTTCTTTCTTATTTTTCTATGGAAAAATATCCACAGTAATAGGCGCAGCTATAACGGAATCATGAATCTATAAGATTCATGTTATAGGACATGTGGTGTGCGATTCCGCGTAAACTTGAGCCTTGGCGGGTGTGCGATTCCGCGTGTAAACAGGGCTTTTAGGGGTGTGCTTCTCATCGTGGATAACTAGTTAGAATCACAATTTTTTGTGGAAAACCACACTTATCCACAAAAAGTTATCCACCTATGTGTATAAGTGATAGAATCGAGCTAAGCTGAAGGTTTATTTAGCATTACTGGCAAGTGTGGTCAGGCTGCGTTGGGCCAGCATTGCTCTGCCCTAAGACGACTCTTTGAGCCAGTAATATAACTCTTCGGGTTCTCGGACATTCTCGGATAGAATTTGCATATAAGTTTTATGTAAACCTGATGATTCCAGCCGGTCCCTAGCAGGGTCAACCGGTCTCCAAGTGGAATCGCGCTTATCACCGGGAAGGGGTGCGCGGGTGTGCTTTAGCATGCGCTCTTCACTGGCCCCGAAGAGGACAAAGTTTTCCTGGGCCTGGATCAGGGAAAGCGGGTTTGCCCCGTTCCGCCTTAAATATAGAAGCTGGACAGCGTCATCTTCCCAGAAGCAGATTTTACAAATCTGGTATGAGCCGGGCGACCCTTCGGACATCAAATAACCGCAGCAGGGACAGGTATAGAGAGGGTGTGGTGAGGAGACAATTTCCACAAAGCAGTTCTTTCCAAGAAGTAAAGAAAAGGGCCAGAACCCTGGATTCCGGCCCCATTCTTCAACATGCTAGGAAGTAATCATTTTGCGGGCGACAGGGGCGCGAGAAGGCTTCAGGACAAGCCCTCCGTCCACTTGGAAGACCTGCGCGTCTGGATAAACCGCGATGACCTGGCGCAGGGACTGGAGGAATTCTCGTTTGAATGCCTTAACGTCCTTGTACTCCTGGCCGAACTGTTCCTTGAGGGCGTACCAGCTTACTTTGGTCCCCTGGCGCTTTCTCTCGCGGCACAGCCGGTGCGCCAGCCAGGTATAGGTATCAAGCGCCATCGAAGAGTGTTTGAGGGCCGCCAGGGCGGTATGGTCGAGCGGTACGGCGTGTTCTTGAAGACTCTCGAAGAAGTCGCTGGATAGCTCCATTACGCCGGGCCACATGCTTTGCTGTCCGTCCCGCTGCTGGGGCAGCCAGGCTTCAAAACGCCGGATCGGCTGGGTGTTGATGGTAACGTCCCGGTCCTCCTCGGAGAAGCCCAGAATCAGGCGACAGGCCGCCAGGGCCTCCATCTGTTTCTTGAACATGGTGTAGCCGCCGTGGGCGCCACCGCTGGTGTCGATACCCAGCCGGATCAGGAACTCGCGCACGGAGTTACCTACCTCAACGGTTGGTTGTTTGGTGCGGACCGCTTCCCCGGAGATGTGGACCATCACCAGGCGGGGCTTGGTACCATAGGGCAGCGGTTGCTGGACAAACTTACCCTGGCTGAAAAGTGAGCCTGCTTCAAGGCGCATCACGGCCCGACCACTGGAGCGCTCGAAAAAACGCTCCTCGATGTTTTTACGGGGCATCCCTACCTGGGCCAGGACCGAATGAATAAAGTCGAGACTTTCGGGTTCTTCCTGCTGGCTTATTTCCGCCGAAGCGTCGAGCAGGCGGCGGATGATCGGGCTATCGCTCACCTCTTCTACCCTGCTTTCTTGCGCTCCAGGTATTCTACCATTGCTTCTTCCATCACTTCGTAGAGTAAGCGGTCCTCTTCCAGGGCAATCCGTTTGAGGGACTTTATCAGGTCCTCGCGCAGCTTGTAACCACGACTGACCCTTTTCGGTTCGTCTTTGGCGGGAGCAGTTGCCACTGACGTCGCAGTTGCCACACTGGGGTTTTTTTGCGTTGTTGCGATAATGCGTTCTTGCGATTGTGCGTTAGTGTTTTCGTGCGATGTTGCGATTTCGTCATCTTGCGATGGTGCGTTATCGCGCTGGGTCGATAAGGGATAGGTGGTAGGGGCTTTCTTGATGGGGGCCTGGGCCGGGACGTTGCCCAGACTTTCCATCAGCTTGTTTTTACTTGTGGGCATAGCGGGCCTCGACTTCCTCCGCCAGGGCGGCATAGGCGCGCGCCCCGGCGCTCTGGGGGGCGTAAGTATGGATCGGTTCACCCATGGCCGGGGCTTCGGCCAGCTTGGTGTTGAACGGGATGACGGTGTGGAAGACCAGGTCGCCGTAGCGACTGCGGATCTGGGTCTCGACGGCCTGAGACAGGCTGGTCCGTTTGTCCGAAAGGGTACAGACGATTCCACCGATGGCAAGAGGCGGGTTCAGGTCCTTTATAAGGTCAATGGTCGCCTCTAGTTTTGGCATGGCCTTGAAGGCGTAAGCGTGGACCTGTAGCGGGACGACGACCGAAGTAGCGGCCGCCATGGCGTTGAGGGTGAAGAGGCCCAGGGATGGCGGCGGGTCGAGCAGGATATAGTCGTATTTCTCTTTCGCCTGTTTGAGGGCTTTTCGCAAAAGTAGCTCCCGGCCAACCTTTCCAGCCAATTCCAGCTCTGCCCCGGCCAGGGCCAGGGTGCTTGGTATTATGTCAACTCCGGCAGATGTGTGAAGAGTGGCGAAATCGGTGCCGTGGTCGGGGTTGAGAAGCACTTCGTAAATACTGTATTCCAGATTCTCGATGTCTATATTAAGACCCTGACTTAAATTGGCCTGAGGGTCAAGATCCACCAGGAGAACTTTATGTCCCCGCTCTGCCAGGTTTACTCCCAGAGAGAGGGTAGTCGTAGTTTTGGCAACGCCACCCTTTTGCATGGTGAGGGCTAATATATTGGCACTCACATCCGCGCTCCTTTCATCGCACTAACGCATTAGTGTTATTTCGCAGCTTCGCATTACCGCATTTACGCGAGATCGCTCTATCGCAATATTGCACTAAAACACCTTCGCATAAATGCATTATAGCATAATTGCGCGTTCGCAACTGTGCGAAAACGCGTGACTTATCCACCACATATTGTGGATAGTGGAAAACTAAAACGCCATATTCATGATTTCGTTTATCTCAGTTCAAACTGAGCTTGGGCAGGGGGTGTGCGATTCCGCGCTAAAAAAAGTAAGCAGTCTTCATAGGAGAAGCGAATTATTTACACCTTCTGCCGAACTCTACTTTACATAACAAAACAGTTTTGGCTGCATGTTAATGAACCGGAACCAATGATTTTTGGGGACGCGATGTAGCACAAAAGCATAAGAACGATTCCACACTTTCACATTATCGTTATTTAACACTAACGCATTATCGCACTACAACAATTTCGCACTAGGATTTAGCATGAAGAATTTAGAAACGACAAAAAATTGGTTGACCGATACCCCAAAAGAGTTTCTGGCAGAAAATAAAAGGAGCAGAACAACCGGCTCGTTAGCACCTGTTCGTTACGAAATTTTGTAAAGATAAGCTGAGAAACCAATAGAAGGACCAACCTCAAAAACAAAAATGTTACTCTCCCCTTACCTCAATAGTACCACAGTCCAATTCTCTCCATCCAACCCACCTGTCTAAAGGACCATCGGCAAGTTGGATTCCGTCCGCGCAGCGGCTGGGCGAAAAGTAGGCCCAGGACTTGTCGGGCAGTGTTTGAAGTTTGTCGAAGGGGAGGCCCCAGAGCAAGACCTAGGTGTAACCCGGTACAGATTAGAACATAGTAGAACAGAAAGAGGTACACACGATGAACAGGCTGGATAAACCTTTTAGGGTAGGCGACCGCGTAGTGGTAAGCTGGAAACATCACCCGGACCTGCCAGTTGGCACCACCGGGACTAGCGACCGGATTCCGCAGGAACGCTGGCACAATAACGAAGTAACCGCGGCCTGGGATGACGGAAAACTTGGTATCTTAGGTTGCTTTGTCTTGGCCGCAATTTTTGGATTGTGGAATGGTTTGGGCAAATAACGATGGAACAGGCGAGACAGAAAATGACTGCTCAGGCATGGCAGCCTTTTTTGCGCATTATATCACATTATGGATTACCCGAAATACCCGCAGATGTTTGGACTGAGTTAAGGTGTTTCACCATTTCCATCACGGTCTTATAAACGATGCTGGAAAAAAGAATGTAATGGTTTCGCACGTCTTCCCTTGTAACGCCATCGGTAGGGTGGGCAGCCTGGCCGCCAAGTTCTCTTATGGCATGAAAGGCTAGACGCAACTGCTTGCTGAAAGCGCCGGAGAGTCCCCTTGGCATTAGCGTCGCATCATTTTGCAGCCTATCAAAAATGACATTTGCCCGCTCTTCGATATTCGTATAAGCCTTTCGTATCCGACCGGTCAGTTGGCCTTTGCTGGTGGCATCCTTGATGCAGCCAACCGTGGCATCAATAAGAACATTCAAAAGATGCTCGGCCGCCAGGCGCAAAATGATGGCCGAACTGCGTTCCAGGTTCGCCCGCAGGCATGCAAGACCCTCCGTCAGGTAGCCTTTTAATTCTTCATCCGGCTCCGCGACCTGGCGCAACTGATCGAAATATTGCTCGGCGTAGTAGGGTGTCGTCAGTCTGTTTTTCACAAACTGCGCCCCGTATTCCGTGAGGAGGACCTTTTCGGCAATCCGACGGTCTCCATCGAATGGTGCAACTGAAAATTCGTACGAGGGCAGTTTTGTTCCCAGGTTTATCTGTAACAATATCCCGGCTCGGATTAGGGCTGCGATCTCTTCATAAATAGCCATATAGATAACTGTTTTATGGTAATGCGTGAATGCATCAACCGTGGCGCTATCGTTAGCTTGTAGCTTAACCCTTTTCATTCGGTCGGAGTTTACTAAGAAATTAAAAATCTCTTTGATGACGACATCTAATTCCTTGCCCGCGCTGGTGATATAGCTAACCCAATATGGCGGTCCACCCCAAGCAGGAGCGGGAGGGGAGATGGTAAAATTTTCCAAATTGAGCTCGAAGTAATCTAAAATTTCCTCACGTACAAGCGGGCGGGTGGTATCCAGGCGAAGCACTTCCATTACGAACCTTGCTTTCTTTCAAATTGGCGAATAATGAAATGAGTATATCACGCGGAAATTTTGAGCAGTTATTTCAACAATATATCCCACTAAAGTAATTTAGAAATAAAACCTCACTCTGATTATTTTTCTAAAAGAGTATTGATAATCTGCCACGCCAGCCGCAGGCACTGGCAAAATAAAAACTAGAAAGAGCAAAGCCTGACCATTCCAGGTAATAAGGCTTTAAAAAGTAAGTCGCTGAATATCACCAGATACCTCCCCGCGAAAGGAGTTATGAGGAAGTATCTGCACGTCCCTGGAATGGTGCCTAAATAATCAAGACCGTGTTATAATTTATTAACTTTAATTCCAGATTTGAAATTCAATGATTGTGGAGCGAGAAATGTTGGCAAAAATACTGGCATCTATTTTTATCGTATCTCTTTTTGTTGGCCTTGTTGCCTGTGGTGACCCAACCAGTGTTGCGGCTGTGGCCCAGAACCCTTCAAGCTCTTCCAACTGGCAGGATTACAAATCTGCTACTGGCCGTTTTACAGTAACGATACCCGGTACCTTTAACGAGGTCGTTGCGCCGAGTAAAATGGGATCTGGCACCGTGGCTGATGTTCACAGTTTTAACCTGGCGACTACGGATGTCACAAACGGATTTACGGTGAACTATTTCGATTTGCCAGCAGAATATGCCTCCGCACCTAGTGCTAAACTGTTGGATTCTTTGCGTGATGGCCTGGCAACGTCGCTCCAAATACAACAACCCAATCAAGGGGCTGTCACTTCCAGCAAGGTAACAAGCGAAAAGCAGATAACGCTAGGTTCCGCCACTGGCCGTGAACTGGAGATGGAGAACGGCACTTCAACATATGCTAGGGCCAAGATTTTTCTTCAAGGCATGCGTGCTTATCACGTTGTCGCCATCATGCAGGCTAAGGATAAGGGTAATGCAACCATTCAGGGGTACGCTCAGAGGTTTTTAGATTCATTCGTTATAAATTAAAAGGAGCGAAGTAATGTTTAAAAAACCATCGCAAGGAATTTGGTTAAACCTAAACGAGATTGCTCTCCTAGCCTCTGCAATAGGCGTTTACGAAGGTGCGATGAACGGTGAGGAAGATAAAATCGCTGCTCTTAAGGGTACTGAGCCGGAGCTGGACTGGATCAAGCGGTTGTATGAGATGCGGACGGTTTACAATTACCCATTTCTCATCAACTCGATCAGGAACAGGATGACGTACCACCTAGAGCGAAATACTAATCCTAGGAATAAAGAAGTCAACAATCCTGCTTATGCTTTTGGGCCGGAAGACGAGCTATACGTTTGTTTCATCTGCCTCAGGACAATAGTGATCGGCCTGATGAGTGAGTACAAAGCAAAAAAAAGCTTCCCCGTCTACAACAGGCTCCAAAATGCTATGGGTTTGGCCGAGAAATTTCAAATTATGCTAAAGACGGTCTACGGCGCGAATGTTTAACGGTTAGCGAAAATGGTTCTTATAATTCTCTGGGGTACGACAAGGGGGTTTATCAGATCTTCTAGAGAGTATAATGATAGTAATAGCGAAAGAAGGAGGTTAAAAATGTCAAAGTATTTTGTTAATTATCATTTGCGAATGAATGACCAGAAAGACGATATTCAAGGTCACTTTGATGGCCCGTCCGAACATCGACCGAATGGGTGAATCAAATCATGTTCTATATTATTCATGAGGAACCGAAGTTAAAAGAAGCGTACGAACTTGTAATTGATGCTGGTTGCATGCCTGTTAAAAATAAAGATTTCGATCTATCCTTGATATGTAACAGGGACCAGATTGCAAAATTCTTTCCAAAATAATTCCTTGTTAGTACTACAATCAAAATTTAGGTTGTGTTAATCCTGATTGTCAAAACTTATATACCCACCACCTATCTTAACCTTACACGGCAACCTCAATTGTTTCTCCTTGATAAAGGATAATGCATGCTGTCCGGCACTATACTTGTAACCTTTCTTCCTAGAATATCAATTACATTCAAAATATTGTGTCAGGTTATAAATGCTAAAGTGACGCACAATCGTACTATCGCAATAACGCACTAGTGCGAAGAAAAATCATATTAACTGGCGCTCTCATTACTTCCCCATACCGTAGCAGCAGACTTTACCTGGATCAGTTAGTAGACATCCAGGTTTTATCAAAGTGAGCATCATATGTATCATGCATACAGTACACGCCCAAAAGCTACTCAGAGCTCCCACTTGACTACAAATTCGTTAAATGGACCTACTATTGCCAAATGTCTGAAGAATTGATGGTGCAGGAGCGGCGGCTTTACTCTCGTCTGGACAACGTGGTGATAGCCTTCAAGAATTTAGATGCCAGGGTGACCTGCCTTGAAAAAGGACTCTCACCAGGGAGTAATATTACCGAGGTACAGACGGCCGAGGTTGGTCAGGCGGTAAAGGGCATGCTGAATACCTCACCACCCAGAATAAAAGTAAGAACCATTATCAGGGCGTTTATCAGGAGCTATACCGGCGCTTTGGGGTTAGCAGCTACAAGAATATCCGGGCGGACCAGTTTATAGCAGTGATGAAATTTTTGGAAAATTGGCGCGAAAAAGGTAAATAAATATAAGTTGACATAATAATCAAGAAGTAAGCTTATTACGTATTGTTAACTGGGTCCGAGGAGTAGTTGGACAAGAAACGACTATTAACACTAAACGGATTAACTGTTATGTTCAAGTGTAAGTACCGGACCTATCCTTGGTTATTCTTCGAATTAGGCAACAAGCAAAAACAAGACTCTAGAATAAGCTAAACTTTCTAACCGACTATTTTAGTCCAAATAATAATGCCCGTACCCAATAAGTTATTTCATAAAAAAATCAGCTTGTAATGGGAAAATTGCGGAGAAGGAAGTATAATTTAACCTGAATTCTTCACCAAGACCCGAAAATTTAATATTCCCATAAATATTTTAACATCAACCGGAAGAGTAAATATTGAGGAGCGCGAGCCATGGATGAAAAACTGGCCTGGGATAACCAAGTTCTGCTTGTAGTAAATTGCGCGAAAAGCTTCGAAGAGGTTGAGCGAGAACGAGCCTATATTTGCCCGGCCGATAAAGGGGCATACAACCACCGGCCGAGCCGCTACTTTGGCCTTTATCATGGTAAGGGGGTGTCCGCAGTTGCAAATATCGAAGCGGCAGTCGATGTGCAGCCTGACGATAGCACTACGATACGCTGGATTGGGGGTCTGGGCAGAGAAACCGATTACCGCATGAAAGCAGTTGGTCTGGCTAATAAACTGCGGCCTAAAAATGAATTTCCTGTTCGGGTTCTTATCCTGGGGGTTTTGCAAGCTACTGATTTTCGTAAAGATTCGCGGGGTGGAATGGCGGGAAGTACCCAGTATTTTGATGTCAGCAGCTTCGGTATCACCGGCGCGGGATTTCTCGCTGGGAAACTCCGCGGTAAAAAATGGTCGGAGATTAAATTCATCGAGTATAAATATGTTGAAGAAGCCAGTCCGGATTCACCGGGTAAGTATTATCCTCTTCAACTGTGGTTCGAATCTATAGTACCTGACAAAACCCGGGTAAGCCTCACCTTTTCCAAAATTGAGGAAATAATCAACGATGCTCTGCCCTCTTCGGCCAGGCAATATACGGTCTGGTGGACTGATAAATCTCCCGGTACAACCCACGTTAATGCTTATGCCTGGCTGGAGACAGGTTGGGTAGTTGAAAGCCTTAGCCTTAAAAGTGAGACGGTAACTTTCCATCGGGCTTAGTATCATATACGGGTAAATAAGATTTTGTCCTGCTGAGCACCACTTAACCGTCATTACCAATTCGTTTGTACTCGCTATAGGGTGAAGCCAAGCAAGCACCTCAAAATGGAAACTACCTTAAAAGATAATCTGCCAACTTCCGAGTAAGTTTCTCTTTAACGGCTTTGTCAAGAGATTTCTTTTCCAAAACAATTCCAAAACTTTTCCAAAATAATTCCACTGCTACCTACCCTTCCTTTTAACCTTATCACAGCCCCAAGTCTCTCCATACAACCGGCCGGTCTAAAAATCACCGGCCAGTTGTATTCCGACCGCAAAGCGGCTGGGCTTAAAGAACCGCCCAGGACTTGTCGGGCCGTGCTTAGCGGTTTTTGAAGGGCAGGTAACCGAGCCGCCCTAAAGCTAAGACGAAAGAGGTTAAAAGCTATGAACAGACTGGACAAGCCGTTTAAGGTTGGAGATCGAGTAGTTGTAAGTCAGAAGCACTACCCGAGCCTGCCGGTTGGAACTACCGGGACAATTGACCGGATACCCCAGGAACGCTGGCACCAGAACGAGGTCACCGTTGCCTGGGATAGCGGGGAGCGAAGTACCCTCGGTTGTTTCGTCCTGGACAAAATCGAGCCAGGTCAGAAGTAACCCTCTTGAACCACAACCGCCCCGCTGGAATAGTTCGGCGGGGTTTTCTTTTTGTCACGAGCAAGGTATGACCCGAGCGGAATTGAAGCAGAATTATTTGGGAATTAAATGGAGTAAGCTGCGCTATTGATTAGTAACGCAATAATTGCCAGCCAGGAATTAGTGCTAACGAGGCGTTACTAATCAAAACCGAAACCGTCTCAGGCGGTCAAGCTCCCAGAGCCTCGCATGACCACCGTCGCCGGTTCCACAGAGGAAAAAAGCTCGCCGCCGCCTTTTTCCTCCGTACCTCCTTTTTCGGCTCTCCCCCTTCTTCTCATCTTATCACAAGCCCAAGCCTCTTCATTTGCATGTCGGCCTAGAGAACCGCCGCCCTGCTGCATTCCGACCCTGAAAAAGTTTTTGGGGTCGCTTGGCGCTGTACCCCAAAACTCTTTTATCAGGGCCAGCCGCTGCGGCGTCTGGGGCTTGTCGGCTCGTGTTCTAAGGATTTTTGAAGGGGGCAACAGGGCCCCCGGAAAACAAAAAGGTTACCGGCTGGACTAGAGCAGGTAACCAGGTAGTAGAAATATGAGGTTTCTACCATGACCAGTTTAAATCAGAACCAGACCAATAGCAAGTTTAGCTGCAGCCGCGGTGGTGGCAAAAGCAGCCAGAAGAACCAGGCCCAGGACTGGCAGCAGGAACGCCAGGACCGCATCGCCGGACTGATGCAGCAATTGGAGCAGGGCGTCACGGGTATCCAGAGCAGCGACGACTTCAAACGCTGGCTCAAGGTTGCGAGCCGCTTCCACACCTACAGCCTGAACAACCAGGTCCTCATCCTGCTGCAGTTTCCGAACGCGACCCGCGTGGCCGGGTACCGGACCTGGCAGAGCCTGAAACGCCAGGTTGTCAAAGGCTCGAAGGGCATCAACATCCTGGCTCCTCAGCCTTTCGAACGGATCATCGAAGATAAGGCTACCGGGACCGAAGAAGTCTTCAAAGGCATTACGTTCAAGACCGTAAGTGTCTTCGATATCAGTCAGACCGAAGGTGAGGAGTTGCCGAGTATTGCACCCGGACAACTTCAGGGCGAGGAAGGTGCCGAACTCTACCGGCGGCTGGACAACCTGGCCGAGCACGAAGGTCTCAAGGTCACCCACTACGACCTGATGGGCGAGGCCGAAAAAGATCCGGCCTACAACGGCTACTACCTGCCGGGGTCGAAGCTCATCTACGTGAAGAAGGCCGCCCAGGTCCAGATGGTCAAGACGCTGGCTCACGAACTCGGCCATCACTTCGATGCGGGCCGAGAAGGCAGTCCGCGTGACGAGCGTGAGACGGTGGCCGAGGCGGTTGCATTCGTGGTAAGTTCCTACTACGGCATCGACACCACGGCTTACACCTTCCCGTATGTGGCGGGCTGGGCCGCGAAGCGCGAGGGCAGCGAAGTCATCAAGACCGTGATGGGTCGGGTACAGCGCACCGTACACCGGATGCTCGATCTACTGGAAGGGTCTGTGCCTAAAGACCCCTGGGAGGGTGGCAGTCAGTCGGAAGCCTAATAGAAATAGCCGGGCGGTGGTCCAGAGATGGGCTGTCGTCCGGCTTTTTTTATGGTTAGACTTGTAAATCTGGTAAGTTGATCCAATTGTAGAAAGCTACTTGTAGGTTGTAACAGAAGATATAACCATACAATAAAAAAATATAAAATAGATAATTAACTTCTAGACGAAGTGCGTGCAAAGGAATATAATGTCGTAAACCTTCAGAGTGATAACGCATCTTGGACTTAAAAATCATGAACTTACAGGAAGCTACAAACTATCTCAAAACCTTGCATAACCAGCATGTTGATCCGAATACCCTTCGTAAGGCATGTGCATCAGGCCGCCTGAAAGCAGTCCGAAAGGGCGAGGGTAACATGCATATCCGCCGAACTGAGTGGGAAGTCAGCGAAGAAGATTTACTACAATTTGTACGAGATAAATACCATCCAAGACCCAGCAAAAGGGTAGTCAAGCAAGACAAGATACATATCCCAATAATAGAGTTAGATAGTAACCAAAATAATAATAACCTTCCAAAAGAACCCGGTGCGGAAAAAGGATTTTATCGTGTGATTGAGCATCTCTATCAAAAGCCATTACCAATACATGGAGACAGCTTAGAGAACTATGACTCACGAATTGTTGAAGAAAAAATACGAAGTAAGGCAAGAGCAGAAGCCCTACTCAAATTGTTAGAGAGTCAGGCACAGGCAAACCATTTGAGCGATCAACTTCGGTATGAATTAGAAAGTTATACCGGTTCAAGGAAAATAAAATAAGTTGTCAAGCATTTTCTTGTGTTAGGCCCGTACAAAAAGAAAATACTTGACATGTTAATAAAAAAAGTTTAATCTTTTATATAAGTTTTATCCGCAGTAATTCCTTACAAAAGTAATCCAAACTGAAAGACGGACTCGCCTTATGCTGCGTGCCGATTATGAATTCATCGTTTCAGATTTAAGCGTCAATTTCTTTCTAGCCGAAATGTGTTCATAAATTTCTTTGCCTGACGATGCAAAGTATGATAGTTTTTTATTTTTGTATTCCATGTATTTTTTATGAATGCAATCTAAAGTGGTTTAAGATGATAAGGCTCGAAGATATAAAACAAGGCGATTCTCTCAAGGGTATTTTACCGGATAGTTTAGTGACCGTCATTGATGTAAGGCAGATTGGCCCAGCTATAGAACTCACTTACAAAGATGCAGCTGGAAGACCTGGCATTGAGTTAATTTACCGGGAGCGGGAAGCAAGTCTCGAAATAGTTTCAGCAAGTAAGGCATGGAGTTTTGAAGCTGATGGTGCTATGCTCCGCCTTGTTTCAGAAGCTTACAGAATTCATCTTGCTCACCTTTTCGACCCGATGTTAGCAGTACATACCTCAATGGTAGAACCACTTCCCCACCAAATTACGGCCGTCTATGGTGAAATGCTGACCCGCCAACCGCTTCATTTCCTGCTGGCTGACGACCCTGGGGCCGGAAAAACTATTATGGCAGGGTTACTTATCAAAGAATTGTTGGTGCGTGGAGATGTAAATCGTTGTCTGATTGTATGTCCGGGAAGCCTTGTTGAGCAGTGGCAAGACGAACTCAACCGGCGTTTCCAGCTACCCTTCGATATCCTCACTAACGATAAATTTGAATCGGCCCGGACCGGCAACTGGTTCGCCGAAACTCCCCTGGCAATTTGCCGCCTGGATAAACTCAGTCGCAACGAAAATGTTCAAGCCAAACTCGAACAAACCGACTGGGACTTAATTATCTGCGACGAAGCCCACAAACTTTCAGCTACTTTTTTTGGAGGTGAAGTTAAGTATACTCAGCGTTACCGGCTGGGCCAGTTATTATACCGTCTCACACGCCATTTCTTGCTTCTGACGGCAACCCCACATAACGGCAAGGAAGAAGACTTCCAGCTTTTTATGGCGCTGCTCGACCCAGACCGCTTTGAAGGTCGCTTCCGGGATGGTGTCCATGCCAGCGATAATTCAGACCTTTTTAGAAGGTTGGTTAAGGAACAACTCTTAAAATTTGACGGCACCCCACTTTTCCCTGAAAGAAGAGCTTATCCGGTGTTGTATGACCTTTCCCAGCTCGAAATGCAGTTGTATAACCAGCTAACAGCTTACGTGCAGCAGGAGTTCAACCGGGCAGAAGCGCTCGAAAACGAGGGTCGCCGGGGTACGGTTGGATTTGCGCTGACCACTTTGCAACGCCGCCTCGCTTCTTCACCGGAGGCGATTTATCGCTCAGTCCAGCGCAGACGAGAAAGACTCGAAAAAAGGGTCGAGGAGGAAAAACAGTCGCGTACCAACTCACAGGGTAGGCTCAACTTGCGGGCTACCCTGCCCACCCTAACCAGTGATGATCTGGACGACCTGGATGATGCTCCTGATACCGAAATCGAACAGACCGAAGATCAGGTGGTAGACCAAGCTACCGCTGCCCGCACTATTGCCGAGTTGGAAGCTGAAATCCTTACCCTCACTCACCTGGAAAACCTGGCTTTCCGAGTCCGGCGGAGTGGCACCGACCGCAAATGGGAGCAACTATCTTCGCTTCTTCAAAACGAAGCGGAGATGTTCAGCGGAGAAGGTGAACGCCGCAAACTGGTCATTTTTACTGAGCATCGCGATACCCTGAATTACCTGGTCGAGCGCATTCGAGCCTTGCTGGGCCAACCTGAAGCGGTAGTAGCCATTCATGGCGGGGTTCAACGGGAGCAGCGTCGCCAGGCCCAGGATACCTTTACTCAGCAAAAAGAGGTTCAGGTGCTAGTGGCGACCGATGCCGCCGGGGAAGGTATCAACCTGCAACGCGCCCACCTCATGGTCAACTACGACCTGCCCTGGAACCCCAACCGGATTGAGCAGCGCTTTGGCCGCATCCACCGCATTGGACAGACCGAAGTTTGCCACCTCTGGAATCTGATTGCCAGCGGGACTCGCGAGGGCGAGGTCTTTCACCGGCTGCTCGAAAAGCTGGATGAAGCGCGGGAAGCCCTTGGCGGTCAGGTATTTGACGTGCTTGGTCATGTTACTTTCGAGAACCGGCCCTTGCGTGATCTGCTCGTTGAAGCAATTCGCTATGGCGACAAACCAGAGGTCCGGGCGCGCCTTTACAAAGTGGTAGACAATGCCCTCGACCGGGAGAAGCTAATCGGACTGCTCGAAGATCGCGCCCTGGCCCCCAATACTATGAACGCCTCAACCGTCCGCCGGGTAAGGGAGGAAATGGAACGCGCAGAAGCGCGCCGCTTTCAACCACATTTTATCGCTGCCTTTTTTCTGGAAGCTTTCAAACACTTGGGAGGTACCATTCGAGAGCGCGAACCCAAACGTTACGAAATTACTTTCGTTCCGGCGGTAATTCGTAACCACCCGCGTCCTCTCAATTCCCCTGACCCGGTGCTTCAGCGTTACGAGCGAATTACCTTTGAAAAAAGTCTTATAAATGTGCAGGGTAAACCAACGGCCGCCTTCGTCTGTCCGGGACATTCTCTGCTTGAGGCGACCCAGAACCTTATACTGGAACGCTACCGGGATTTACTCAAAGCCGGGGCCGTCCTGATAGACCCTTCCGACCCTGGTGAGGAGCCGCGCGCCCTTTTTTACCTGGAACATTCGATTCAAGATGCCCGGCTGGACCGTTCCGGCCAGCGCCACACAGTTTCCCGGCAGGTCCAGTTTGTCGAGCTTGACAGACAAGGCGGAGCCCACCCGGCCGGGTACGCTCCCTACCTCAATTACCGCCCTTTAACCCCGGACGAACGAAGCCAGATTACTCCTGTTTTAGAAGCGGATTGGTTGAAGAGAGATTTGGAACAGGAAGCCAGGACATACGCCATTATAAATCTGGTCCCCCAACACTTTGAGGAAGTCAGTTCTCGCAAAATTGCCCTGGTAAATAAGACCAAAGCCGCTGTCCATGAACGCCTGACCAAAGAAGTGATCTACTGGAACCGTCGGGCCCGCGAGATTGAAGAAGAAGAACGAGCCGGGCGGACTCCCCGGCTAAATTCAGCCAAAGCCTCTCAACGGGCTGATGACCTCGAAGCGCGTCGTCGCAAACGGCTGGAAGAACTCGACCAGGAAGCCCGCCTGTCCCCTTTGCCGCCGGTTGTGGTTGGCGGCGCATTGGTGATTCCGGCCGGGTTGCTGGCCCGGCTCAAAGGCCAGCGCGACGAAACCGCCGGGGTATTTGCCCGCGAAACCAAACGGGTCGAGCTGCTTGCAATGCAAGCCGTGATGGCGGCTGAAAGCAAACTTGGCTATGTACCGCGAGATGTGAGCGCCCTGAAATGCGGCTATGATATTGAGTCGTCTATTCCCGGCACCGGTCTATTACGATTCCTGGAAGTCAAAGGCCGGATTACAGGGGCCGATACGGTAACAGTTTCTAAAAATGAAATCCTGACCGCGCTCAACAAGCCCGAGGACTTTATACTGGCTCTGGTAGAAGTGCCTCTCGACCCCAACTTCAAGGACCGCGACGCATACAGGGGTATTGCCGAAACGCCCGAACCTTACCGGGCTGAGCCGCTTGAGTGCGAGGTGCGTTATCTACGGCGACCCTTCACCAGGGAGCCGGACTTTGGCGTTACCAGCGTCAACTACAATTTTCATGACCTTTGGAACCGGGCCGAAAAAGTGTAATTTTAGCAGCAGACCTTGCAGCCAGTATTTGTTGCAGATGTAAGAATAACGGTTAGGGTTTTAGGAGTGAGAATGGAAAATTCGGAGCAACCAACCAAACAGGAACAAAGCGGTTCTTTGACCCTTGGAAATCTTGTTGCCAACTTGAACAAGGTAACCTCAATCAAGATTGTAGATGAATGGAGCGGCTACAATCCATTAGCCCCATTTATCGCGCGTTACAACATTGTAGTAGGGAAGGACCGGGTTACCATTAATGCTGTCCACTCGGTCGGACCGGAGAACTATGTTCCTTTGCAGGAAAGTTTTGAAATTAGTTACGGGCCGGAAATCCTGACCGATTTTTTGGAACAGGTGGCGGAAACTTCTCTTGAAGAAGGTAAATATGAAGCAGCATGGTTTTATACAGATTCTTACCCTTCCATTGAAGTAAAACTAAAGGTAGGTAATCGCCAGCTTAAACTCTTTACCTCCTCGCAGGGAGAATATAACCTTCCTTGGGGCGCAACTTATAACAAAAAGGAGTATGTGATTAGCTCGCCATCGCTGGCGCAAGCCTACGAGACTTTGCTGGGTTATTCCGACCATTCCCGCCTGCAAATACTCATCGAACACGCTGAGAAAACAGGTTGGCAACCCCAACCAAATTCTACAAACCTCCTTAAATGGCATGAGGATCCTTTAACGAATGAGTAACTATAACAATTTTGCGGTGCTTGCACCGGTCCCACTCCGCCACCTCCAAAGTGGCCTGGAAGTTTGCCGGCGAGAAGGTAAAGTAGCTTTTGGTAGCAATGCTTTTTTATTTTTCCATGATTTGGATAACCAACGGGCCGGACAGCCTGTGCCGGTCTACTTTTATGCCTCCCACTACCCGTCCGGAAAACCGGAAATTTCATGGAAAGGGATTTTTATTGGCTTTTACAATGAAGAAAATATTCCCTATACCAATAAAAATCAGTACCGGCCACCCACTACTTACCAGCCGCCCGAGCCGGACACAGATACCTGGAGTCTTTTCTGGGAAGTTGCCGACCTTGCCCCAATTCCCGAAGGGCCAGCCCGGATAGCTCTTTACAACTTGGTGGCGGACAAGGGTAATAAGAAGCTGGCCCTAAACTTCTTGCCGCAAGGTCCGCTTTTAATCAGAGATCCTGGCGTTTAATACTTTCAATGAGGAGAGCCTTCGATAGCAATTCTAAAGCAAGCTGAGGACAACCATTTTTATACAATTTTGTATTATTTACGGTTTGAACTGATGATGGAAAGGCAGAAAGCAGCGCCAGTTAATCTGATTTATGCTAAAATGGCGGAAATGCGCCATCCTTTCTTACTGGATAGAGCAAAAAGACTGGCCTCCCATAGTCCGATTAAAATTTGAATTTACCTTAAACCCCAGGAGTTTGTTTAACCCCTGGTTTAGCTTGTTTCGACAACTCGCCCGACCGGTCTTTTACAAAATCAAATTATTACATATCGAGGACCAAAAATGACCTGCCGCAAAAAGCTGATTGAAGTTGCCCTGCCCTTGGAAGCGATTAACGTGGCCTCCGCCCGTGAGAAATCAATCCGCCACGCTCACCCTTCGACCTTGCATTTGTGGTGGGCGCGGCGTCCCCTGGCGGCTTGCAGGGCCGTCCTCTTTTCTTCGATTATTGACGACCCCGACCAGCCGGGCGTCCCCGAAGAACTGTTGCACGAGATTGACAAACTGCCCAAACCAGCCAAAGCGGGTATCGAATACGCCGGGATGTCGCTGGCCGAGCAGCGCCGCCAGAAGTTGTTTGACTTCATCGAAAAGCTGGTCCAATGGGAAAACAGCAACAACGAAACCATTCTGAAAACGGCCCACCGGCTGATTATGGCCGCGACCGAAGGCAACCCGCCACCTGTGCTGGACCCCTTTGCCGGGGGCGGCTCTATTCCCCTCGAAGCCCAGCGGTTGGGCTTGGAAGCCCACGCCAGTGACCTCAACCCGGTCGCGGTACTTATCAATAAAGCCCTGATTGAAATCCCGCCGAAATTCGCCAACCAGCCGCCGGTCAACCCGGAAGCCCGCCGCAAATTCGGTCATTCCGGCCAGTGGAAAGGGGCCACCGGGCTGGCCGAGGACGTGCGCTACTACGGCCAGTGGATGCGCGACGAGGCTTTCAAACGCATCGGACATCTTTACCCGAAAGTCCAATTACCCAAAGAGCAGGGTGGCGGTGAAGCTACAATTATTGCTTGGCTTTGGGCAAGAACCGTTAAATGCCCCAACCCTGCTTGTGGTGCCCAAATGCCTTTAATAAGTTCATTTGCACTTTCGACCAAAAAAGGTAAAGAAGCCTGGATTGAACCAATTATTGATAAAGCAGAAAAGAAAGTAAAGTTCGAAATAAAAACGGGTTCAGGTAAAATGCCTGAGTCCCCTAAATTAGCTAGAGGTGCCAAATTTAGCTGTCTAGTTTGTGGTCAACCAGCAGAAGAACAACACATTAAAGCTGAGGGAATGGCTAAACAAATGGGTTCTCAATTGTTGGCTGTGGTTGCTGAAGGAAAAGGTGGCCGTCTATTTTTGCCGGCAACAACAATGCAAGAGGTTATTTCAACTTCTTCAAAACCTAATTGGATGCCTGAAGAAGAACTACCTTACGAGCCAAGAGCAATTTGGTGTACTCTTTATGGATTTAAAGTTTATAAGGATTTATTTACAAACCGTCAGCTTATAGCCTTAACAACTTTTAGTGATTTAGTTGAAGATGCGCGGCAGCAGGTTCTAAAAGATTACTCTATTAAAACTGGTCAGAAACTAGAGGCTGAGGATTATGCAAATTCTATTGCAACCTATTTAGCTTTAGTAGTTAGCAAATCTGCGGATTATTGGTCGAGCTTTTGTATTTGGCGTTCCGATCCTAAAAACTTAGGAATTGGGCATGTTTTTGCACGACAAGGTATACAAATGGTCTGGGATTATGCTGAAGCTAATATCTTCAGTGATTCATCAGGAAATTGGTTGAATAACCTCGAATGGACAGTAAAGGTTATAGAAAATTTATTTCCAGGAAATTTATCACGAGTTTTACAAAATGATGCTGCAACTTTTTCTTATCAAACTCAGTTTTTAATTTCTACGGACCCTCCTTACTATGATAATATCGGTTATGCAGATTTGTCCGATTTCTTTTATGTGTGGCTTCGCCGGGCTTTACAAAGGCATTATCCTAATATAATGGGCACCTTGTTAGTACCTAAAACCACTGAATTAATCGCATCTCCATATCGCTTTGAAGGTAACAAACAAAAAGCGCAAAAGTTCTTTGAAGAAGGGTTGGAAAAAGCATTTACATTGATGCGCAATGCCGCACAATTAAATTATCCTTTAACTATCTATTATGCTTTTAAGCAATCAGAGAAGGAAAGCGATGTTAAAGGGACAACCAACGGAGTAACAACTTCCTCGACCGGCTGGGAAACCATGCTTGAAGGCTTAATTCGTTCCGGTTTTAATATTAATGGCACTTGGCCGGTTCGAACTGAGCTTGCTAACCGAAGTATAGGTCAAGGTAATAATGCGCTGGCATCCTCGATAGTATTAGCTTGTCGCCAAAGATCCGAAAATGCTCCAGTAACCAGTCGCAGGGAATTTTTAGTCACACTCAAAAGAGAACTACCAAATGCTTTACGCAATCTCCAACATGGCAATATCGCCCCTGTGGATTTAGCCCAGGCTTCAATTGGTCCTGGTATGGCGGTCTTTTCGCGCTACGCAAAGGTACTGGAGTCGGATGGCAAGCCGATGCGGGTGCGGACAGCCCTCCAACTGATTAACCAGGTTCTGGACGAAGTGCTAGCTGAGCAGGAAGGCGACTACGATGCTGATACCCGCTGGGCCATCGCCTGGTTCGAGCAGCACGGCCAGAGCGAGGGGCTATATGGTGATGCCGAAACTCTCTCCAAAGCGAAAAATACTTCGGTCCAGGGTCTGGTCGAAGCCGGGGTCTTGCAGGCCAAAGCCGGCAAAGTCCGCCTATTGCGCCGGGAAGAACTAACGGAAGATTGGGATCCATACAGTGACCGCCGTCTGACCATCTGGGAAATCACCCAGTATCTCATCCGTGCGCTGGACAAAGAAGGAGAAGTGGCTGCGGCTAACCTGCTGGCAAAGCTGGGCGAAAAAGGCGAGATTGCCCGCGACCTGGCTTACCGCCTCTACTCCACCTGCGAACGCAAAGGCTGGGCACAGGAAGCCCTTGCCTATAACACCCTGGTGGTATCGTGGGCACAAACATCCCAATTGGCCGCTCAGGTAGATACCCAGGTGATGCGCCAGGGCAGATTGTTATAAAAAGGCATACCGGCAATTCCATTAATAACGAGGAAGAATAATGGCAACCAGCAACCACGAACGAGTTGGCAGGGCGCTTGAACAGTTGAATTCGGGTCTCCGGCCTTTCTTCGACCGCGAACTAAGAGTCGCAGCCACTCAGCACGGCCCTAAACTACTCGAAATGATTCGAGAGGCTCTACCCGGTTATGTCCAGGCCGGAGTAAGCTGGGACAAAATTAACTTTGATACTCAGGCTCTGCTGGCCGTCATGTGGGTCAACTGGAACACGATCTTTAGTAAAACCCTCGGCCCCGCCGAGCGCTCTCTGGTGAGCGAACTGCGCGATGTCCGCAATCGCTGGGCGCACCAGAAGCCTTTTACCTTGGATGATACCTACCGGGCTTTTGACAGCATCCAACGTCTGTTGACGGCTATTTCCGCCCCTGAAGCCAACGAAATCGAAAAAGCCAAGCAGGAAATCCTTCGCCAGAGGTTCGAGGAACAGGCCCGGCGCGAAACCCGCAAAGCCGCCATCACGCCTATCGAAGGACAACCGGCAGTCGGGTTGAGGCCCTGGCGTGAAATCGTGACCCCCCATCCCGACGTAGCTTCTGGCCGCTATCAGCAGGCCGAGTTTGCCGCCGACCTGGGACAGGTCCACCGCAACGAAGGAGCCGACGAATACCGGAAACCCCAGCCATTCTTCCAGCGAACCTTTCTGACCGAGGGTTTAAAGACTTTGTTGAGCGGTGCCCTCAAACGGATTACCGGCAGCGGCGGCGACCCGGTAATCGAGTTACAGACCAACTTCGGTGGTGGCAAGACTCACTCCATGCTGGCCCTTTACCATCTCTTTTCGGGAGCTGCTCCTGCCGAAATGCTCGGCATAGAAACTGTCATGAAAGAAGCCGGGGTAGAAAAGCTTCCAAATGTTGTCCACCGGGCGGTACTGGTTGGTACTGCTCTTTCGCCCGGACAGCCTCACCAGAAGGAAGATGGCACCGTAGTTAATACAATGTGGGGAGACCTGGCCTGGCAATTGCTGCGAAAACCCGGTTATAACCTGGTAGCCGAGGCCGACAGACGTGGGGTAAGTCCTGGCTCCGATACTTTGCGTGAACTTTTCCGTCAGGCTTCACCTTGCCTCATCTTGATTGATGAGTGGGTGGCATATGTTCGCCAGCTTTACGGTGTGCACGATTTACCAGCGGGTTCTTTTGATGCCAACTTGACCTTCGCCCAGGCTCTCACCGAAGCTGCCAAAGCTGTTAACGGTACCCTGGTAGTTGCCAGTATACCAGCCTCGGATATAGAGATTGGTGGGGAAGCAGGTCGGGAAGCCCTGACCCGCCTTAAAAACACCTTTGGCCGGTTGGAGTCGGCCTGGCGTCCGGCCAGTGCTGAAGAAGGATTCGAGATCGTGCGTCGCCGGCTTTTCCAACCGATAACTGATCCGGAATTGTTCCCAGCTCGTGATGCCGTAGTTAAAGCCTTTATGGAGGTTTACCGCGCTCAGCCTAACGAATTTCCAGCCGCCTGCCGAGAAGCTGATTACGAGCGACGATTAAAAGCAGCCTTTCCAATACACCCAGAACTTTTCGACCGCTTATATAACGACTGGTCAACCCTTGATAAATTTCAGCGGACAAGGGGCGTCTTGCGTTTGATGGCTGGGGTTATTCATGCCCTCTGGGAGCGCCAAGACCGCAGTTTATTGATAATGCCGGCCAGTGTTCCAGTAGATGATCCGGCGGTTCAGTTTGAGCTAACCCGCTATATGGATGACCCCTGGGTGCCAGTTATCGAGAAAGATGTGGACGGGCCAAACTCACTACCATTGCAACTCGACCGGGATAACCCTAACTTTGGCCGCTATTCAGCCTGCCGTCGGGTTACTAGAACCATTTACATGGGATCTGCTCCCACCCTGCATACTGCCAATAAAGGGTTAGACGACAGGCAAATCAAACTCGGCTGCGCCCAACCAGGTGAGAACATTTCGACATTTGGCGATGCCCTGCGCCGTCTGACCGATAACGCCACCCACCTCTACCTGGATGGTAGGCGTTACTGGTTCTCCACCCAGCCAAGCGTTAATCGGCTGGCCCAGGACCGGGCTTTTCAGCAAAGTCTGGAAAATGTACATCAGGAAATTCTCAACCGGTTAAAAGCTGAACAAAATCAGCGCGGAGATTTCTACCGAGTCTATCTTGATCCCCCATCCAGCGATTTACCTGACGAGCGTGAGGTTCGGTTGGTAATTTTAGGTCCAGATTATTGCCATACCAAAAACCTGGCAGAAAGTCCGGCTTTTAAGCAGGCGCAAATTCTACTCGACCAACGCGGTAACAGTCCCCGCCGGTATCGCAATACACTGGTCTTCCTTGCCCCGGATACCAACCGCCTGAAAGAACTGGATTCAGCCGTGCGGCAATTTCTAGCCTGGGATTCGATTTGCCGGGAGAAAACCGAGTTAAACCTTGATGCCTTTCAAGCAGGTCAGGCTAACACCAAGAAGACTCAAACCGACGATACGGTAAAGCAACGTATTTCGGAAACTTTTATCTGGCTTCTGACCCCAGAGTTACCCAATCCTTCCTCAAGTAGCAACGAACTATCCTGGCAGGAAGCCCGCTTACAAGGGCCTGACGCTCTGGCAGTGAGAGTCAGCCGTAAACTTCGAAACGATGACTTGTTAGTGACAAACCTTGCTGGAACCAGTTTGCGGCTTGAGCTGGATAAAATTCCTCTCTGGCGAGGTGATAATGTAAGTGTAAAACAGTTAGCCGAGGACTTTGCTCAATACCTTTATTTGCCCCGCCTGAAAGATCCAAACGTTTTGCTGGACGCTATCAGTGACGGCATCAGGAATTTGACATGGGAATCTGAAACCTTCGCTTACGCTGATGGATTTGAAAGCGCAACAAATCGTTATAGGGGATTAAGGGCTGGCGAAGCCAGTTTCCGGCCAAGTCTCGATAACGACAGTTTACTTGTTAAATCGAGTGTAGCGCAAAACCAGAAGATAGAAGAGGTTACTGGCAGAAAAGGTAAAACGGGACCGTTACAGCCTCCTGGTGGACCGGGACAAAATGGTCCTGATCCGGTTATTGGAGACCCACCGCCCCCTTCCCCACCGGTAGGGCCAAAAAAGAAAGTTTATACCCGGTTCCACGGAACCGTTACAGTTGATCCAACCCGGTTAAGTCGGGATAGTGGACAAATTGCAGACGCAGTTATACAGCATCTGGCCTCATTGCTTAACTCTAACGTGCGCATTACTTTAGAAATTGATGCTGATTTGCCTGATGGTACACCTGAAAATGTTATTCGGAATGTGACTGAAAATTGCAGGACACTTCGTTTTGACCAATTTGGGTTCGAAGAAGAATAAAAATACAGAGACAACTTTCTTTTGCTTTTCAAAATAACCAAATGTTATATGGAAAGTTGTCTTAAAATTGGCAAAAAGTTAAGGGTAAATGAAATTATGCCTGAAGAACTAAAACAAAACCGACAGCTTAAAGCTTGGATTGAACAAGAATTCAAAAGTAGGGTTGTAATAAGTCCTTATAAAAAGATTCCAGCTAAAAAGTGGTATGGTCGTGAAGTATTTGTAAATAATAGGCTTTGCTTCGTATTTGAATGGCAGCCTGATAAAAACCAGTTTTATATACCTTTCTATATTGTAGAGTTCCCTGAAGCAATTGATAAAACAAAGAAAATATTATCAAGGTCAAAAGCTTTAGATGCTAAATTTGGATTTACATCCGGGGTAAGGTTAGCGGTTGTTTGGGGAGTTGAAGAAACTCATTTAGATGATTTGAAAAAAGCTATCAAATATATTGTGAGCTTTTTTGAAGGTTTTTGACGCACCAAGCTTGCCTGTTGCAAACCCTTCAATCTGCGTTGAGTATTAGTTAAAGTAGCGAACTCGCGTAAACACCGTTCCAAAAAAAATATAGCCGGTTATGTTGCAATAATGAATACCTTAATTTAAGCAAAAGGATAAACATCTATGAATGGAAAAACTTTTGTAATTTTGTTCGGTCCAATAATAACTGTATTCGTAATCGCAAAGCTTGTTTCACCAACACAATTTTCCCTGATAATAGCCTTACTTTTAGGAGGCTTTATAACCTAGCATTTACGCGGTTTTATAGATAAAGTACAAAAGTAATTCATGCATGATTAGGAGTAGTATAAGGATGATCTAGAGTTGCTCAGCTATTAAAGAGAATGTTTGAATTTCGCTAACCAGCATCGAGCATTGGATTTTATTTTCGATAATAATTGAAACCTAATATATGGAACAGAAGACTAGGGTACAGCATTATGTACCACGTTTCTACCTTAAAAACTTCACTTTTAACGATAAACAAGTTTTTGTTTATGATAAAAATGAAGAGAAATCTTTTACTGCAAATATATATCATATCGCATATGACAATTTTTTCTATGATTTACCTGAGGAACAAGCTAAACAAGCTGGGATTGATCCTCAAATTGTTGAAAAAACACTTGCTGGTATGGAAGGGAACTGGAATAGCCTGCTAGGTACAATAATTAAAACTATCGAAGATAATAAAAGAATCGTTATTGATGAAACCCAGCGTCAAGATTTGGCTCATTTTGTTACTGTACAGTATTTAAGAACAAAAGAAAATCGGTTAGTTCAGGCTGAAATGGTTAGAAAACTCGGCGAAACACTTTTGAGTAAGGATTATTCGGAAAAAAGTGAAGACTACAAAGTGGAAGTAAATAACCGTTTTATATCCTCAATGCAAATTGGACGGATGTTCGATTCTAATATTGAACTCTATATTGACACACTAAAGAGCCATATTTGGGTTATTGGCGTAAATAATACTGATATACCTCTTTTTACTTCTGATGATCCTATTGTTCTTAAGCCGTACAAACACAGTCCTTATAAAAGTTACGTAGGTTTAGGTGCGGAAGGTATTGAAATAGCCTTTCCCTTAACTCCAAAATACATATTATTACTACGAGAGAAAACTTTTCATAACCGTCTTGCTAATAAAAATAATAGAACCATCACGCTTACTAAATCAGAAGTAAGAAAATATAATGAATTACAAATATCTCAAAGTACCCGTCAGGTATACTCTCAAAAAGATAATTCTGATTTTGTTAAAGATATCCTTACAAGGCATCCTGATTTTCGGGATCCTAATAGACCACGAGTTATTGTTACTTAAGGTTTACAGTTGGACTAATATTTCCATTAGGGAAATTATACGTTTTATTGGTAGTTCATAGCGTAAAAAGCTTATAAATAATGTTCAGTAGAAGAGTTTAACTAAAAACTTTAGTGTAAGTTTAGCTTGTTACAATAGTATATTTAACAAGCGTTTTAAAAATGTTCCAATGGGCCCGCAAGACCGAATTCTTTATCATGTGAAATAGTAATATTTATGCTTAATAGACATAAAGTAAAGATGATGCAATCGGCCTGGTGTGCCGAGCAAAAATGTAGAATTACTATCGGTGTAGATGATTTAGAAGGAAAAATTCGCCCTCTTTCAAGTGCTCGGAGTTTAAGTTGTCCAAACTGTGATCATACCGTAATTCTTAAGGCTGGGGAGTTAGTTACCCACCACTATGCTCATTGGGATGAAAGAAATGTTGAGTGTACGGACGAGTTTTACGAACCGGACGGGCCTGAGCATCAGGCAATGAAACTTGCTGTTCTAAAATTCCTGCGTGAATTATTTCCTGATACACTAAAAGTTGAAATAGAAGTCCCGATTCCTCAGACTGGCCAGCGCGCTGATGTACTTGCTGAAAGGGAGGATGGGCATAAATTTGCAATTGAAGTGCAAGTTTCGCCTTTAACGGCCGAAGATTGGCAAAGACGCCATGATTTGTACCAATCGGTAAATATCACAGATATTTGGCTTCTTGGTTTTAGTAGACTTAAAGAACACACACTTAATCAAGTACCAGAAATGACTTTACCTGGTGGGCACCTGGGTTACTGGTTAAGTATGAAGCGAAAGTTAGGTGACCCAGAACTTGCCCTTGCCATTGCTACCAAAAGGGTTTATTACCTTGATGTGCTTACTGACCGGGAAAAGCCAGTTTTAATAACTTTGTGTCAGTTGAGAAAAGAAAGTCTAAAATTCAAGGAAGTTAGAAGCTGTCTTCGTTATGACTTTGCTTTGGACAGTTCTATCCTTCGCCTCAGCTCAAAATTTGGATTATTAACACCCTATGATTTCTGGCAGGATAAACAGGTAAAAGAACAGGCCGAAGCGGCGCGGCTTAAAAGGGAAGCGCGAGAACGAAAAAGAATACAGCAGGATGAAGCAATAAGAAAAGAGTTAGAAAGTTACCCCTTATACTTAAATAAAGCCATAAATAATGGGCAGGCTAGGTTGGAGCAATGGAAGTTAGAAATTACTAGAACGCCACAATGGAACCATCTCAGAAGCACTTATAAATTAACTGGAATTGACTTAGCAATATGGAATTGCCAGGTAAAAGGATACCGCTTAATCCGGTGTCATCCCGCCCTTTGGATGAGTTATCTATATTACAAGACAATCCACGATAAATTTAAAGCAGGTGAAACTGTGCTGTGGCCGTACAAATTAGCCCGCTGGTATATTTTGAATCAATTTAAAGATTTTCTCCACCCAAATTTCAATGGGGATACCCTGTTTTTTGATACAGCTTTGGAAGGTTTTGCAGATTATCATTGTGATTTGGGAATACTTAGAAAAAGGGAAGGAAGTCGGTTTGAAGCGCTTTTTGGTATATCAGATTTAGACGATGCATATGAAGTTGTACTCAAATATAACAAAAATTTATTAAATAAAGCTCTGGTAGATAAAGTCAAAGAAGCCAGAACAAAAGAAGAATTAGACGGTTTCAAGCACAGAATGGCTTATCACTTTATATCAAAGAATTCGCTTCTTACCTCGGCATATAATCAAGGAATTCTGGATTATGATGATAGCGGTCGAATAAACTACCCAGTAGAGCAAGAAGGCTATGAGGATTATGACGATGATAGCGAAGACGACGATAATCAAGAATGGAACTAAATAACTTTTTAGTCTTAATAAAATCATACTTACGGAAAAGAAACGAAGAAACATACAAATGAAATTGCAATAGCGTACAAATCAACGGTACCCAGTTTTATAATTCGGTGAAATCAAACATGCTCATTTGACCATTATTATTTTTTTGTTTTTCGAATTCTTCTTTTGTAGGCCAATTGTTTGGTACTAATGCTCTACCACCCCTCCAAGGATCTTCAGCTAGGGCACTCTGAAATCTTGGTGTATCAATATTGGCATGGTCAGTAACTATTAACTGTAGATTTGGAAAAAGAGTTTCACAAATATTAAACAGGAATTCGTATAATTGGTTAACGATTTTACGATCATCGCCCTCTATTTCATTTGGGTCACCTTGCCAGGCCTTATATTTTTCATCGGGGAAATATACCTGGGTTGGTTGGTCAAGCATTATAAATCTCGGAACTGGCCGGTTGTGTTCTATAAAGTATTTGTGAAAGGCTAAAAATACAATTAGATGACAACCCAGCCAATTCTCCCCTCCTCCCATTTTATCCATAGGGATGTATTTACCGTTTTCGTTCGCAACAACGGTTAGATTTTTTAAATCAAAGCGATATTGAGATCCCTTGTATTCAAGGTTTAATAACATAGCCCAGGCTCTCATATCTTCGCTTATAACATCCAGTTTTGCTGCTACGGAATCATTTACATCAAAGCTTTTAATTACCTCTTCTAATCTATTTATTTTCCCCTCTAATTCAGCAACCTGCCGTCGTAGGGTAGCATTTTCATCAGAAAGATCAAGAGTGTCTAAATATAAAATTATTTTGCCGATAACAACGGCAGCTTTAATCCCTGAATCCCGTAATTGTTGAGTGTCACTACGCTGGGAAATAAGGTTTCTAATAATTGATTCTTTATCGACAATACTCTGCCTTAGTTCTTCTTGTTCTTTTCTTAACCTGAAAACTTGAGCTGCTATTTGAGAACCATTTCTATTAGCATGGGTTAGATCTTTTTGTAACCTGACCAATGATAATTTTATAGATTCAACAGAAGGGGTTGGAGTAGACACTTCAGAAGCGCATAACGGGCATAAGCTCGGTGAGGTGTCACGGTTTTCTATTATAGAAATTGAGGCAAGCCGACTTGCTTGTTCCGTGCCTTCTTTATAATAAGTTTTAGTATCGGTTTCCAAACTTTCAGCATATCTTAATTGCCGAAGATTCTTATGGAATTGAACTCGAATAGCATCTAATTCTTCTTGAAGTTCGTCAACCCGGTTTTCGCCAATAGAAATTATGGAAGCTAAATCAAAATTTCTTAAATCTTTTAATGTTGATAGAATTTCTTCACCGGTTGAGCTAGCGTTGCTCGAATCTATAAGTCCTACCTGTTTTGCTTCTTCAAATAATTTCTCGGCAGTACCATATTCTTTGTCTGTAATAGCCTCTGCATTTTTTAACTTACGACTTACAGCTCTATAAGCTTTAAGTGCTAATTGATGTTCATGAGCTAAATGAAAATATTCCTTAGGAACCGCCCCTAAAAAGTAAGGTAGGGAATTTCTAATTGTCTCCGCAATATATTTATAATCTTCAGCTTTACCTTGAAAAAGTTTTTCTTTGCTTGCTAAAGTGTTTTGGTTTTGGAATAGATAAAATCTAGATTGATTTAGGCTAACTTCCAAGCTGTCTGGAGTTTGACCCTCCTTAGAATAGCTAATATTTGGTTCTATTCCAATTAATTCAGAAAGGGTCTTTAATAGACCTTCGTCATCCGTATTTGGTTTTAAGTCAGTATAAGAAGGAATTGTGATTTCTGTAGCAACTTTGATATACGCTTCGGAATTACTCTTTCTATTTGAAGATGGGGTAGCTTTGGCAATAAATACCTGGGTTGAGTCTAGCTGATAAACCACTCCATACCAAGAAACTTTTTTTCGAACTTCACCTTCGGACACTGGAAATTCTGATTTACCTAAGCAGTATTCGACTATTTCCAACAAAGTCGATTTACCTGTGTTGGATTGTCCAGTAATAATATTGACCCTACCGATGTTGAAAGAGACCTTTCGTACTTCTCCAGTAAAGCTGTAAAGAATTATCGATAAAATCTGCATATTTAAGGTTGAACACCCCACATTCTATATATGGTTGAATCTTCTCCAGCTAGTGCGAGCCACCTTCCAACAAAACGTGCCTTATTCTTCAAATCCCTAACTTCTTCAGTATCAGTATCCTGTTGCACATCTATGCTTTGCTGTATTTTGAGTAATCCTGTATCCGTAATACTAATAATTCCATTGCTTAAACCAAATGAAAGGGCTTCTCTTGTGTGAGGACTATAAAAATTAGCTTGTTCTGGGAATTCAATGGAAATATCCGATTTGGTTTTTAACCAATTAAACATTTTCGTCCTTATTGAATTGGGAAGAGCTTGTCTTATTGGCGCGTAAAGTAACAAAGGGAGTGGGAAAAAGACCAAAGAATACGGCATTCCTTGGCTTTTTTCTTCTTCAAAACCTCTGATAGCTTCTCGTAATAAAAGAATGCAAAAAGCTGGGTTAAGTAAATTTGCCACTTCAGTGGCTCGTTGTTCCCATGGCAACATAACTATTTATTTTTTAAGGTGAAGGCGTTAATAAAGCTTGTAGCCGATGTAGAAAATCAGGATGCCAATAAACATCTGGAGGGTTGTTATCAGCAAGCCTGTGAAGAGTCCCACGGCGCATGTAAGAACCACGATCCGCCGGTCTTATTTGTTGAGAAGAAAAACTAGGGTCAATATCAATAGCATCGAATATATTGCGCCCACAATCAATCAACTCATCTTTATCATTCTTATTTTTAATTTTACGTCGTTGTCTTGCAGCTACACGTTGCCATTCATCTATCAGTCTCTTTTCATAACGTTCTAACTCACCATTCTTCAATAAGCCATCCCGAACCCAATTCGATCTTTGGACAAAAGCCTTGTAATAATCAATAATAGCTTTGCCAATTTCTATATTTTCCAGAGCAATTTCACGTAATTGCACTACAAATATTCTTGTATCTCCTTCTGGGTCAGGATCAGGAGTATCAGGAGGTTCTTCAAAAAGAAAATCCATAGGCAAAGCTGTATCCCCGAATTCTTTAGAGCGTTCTCTTATTTCTGAGATCAATTCATACCTGGTAATCGGAGTTTTGTTTTCACCCTCGGCTAGCTGCCTTATAACCTTCTCAAACCACCAACCCTCAATTCTATGGTAAAGGGGTTCAAGGTATTTATCATCCGGTACGGATAATTCGAGATAAGGTTTTTTAATTGCATCTGATAAGTTTAAAACATCTAATGACTTATCAACTATTTTTACAGAATTAATTAGCTGTTCTTTTTCTGCAAGAGTTAAAGAATTATAATTAGTGAATGCTTTAGAAAGTTTTTGATTCGTTGATGTGCTTGCTACTAAATCTAAACCAGCGATAATTTTGCTGACATTTCTTTGACCTGCTGGAAGTTTTAAATCCACTAATACGGATGCGGTATCAATTCTGCCTGTTGTAATCAAAGTCAGTAAAGTATTTTCAAAAGTAATTTTCTTGTTGATGAAATGTTCGCACCAAATACGTAAAGTCTTCCATAAATCTACACTATTGTCTTTTAATAATTCTTCGGGATCTCCATGTCTTTTCAGTTGAGCTAATTCAATATCTGAACCCTTTTTTCGAAGCACAACATCATCGAGGGATTCTAAAGTAATCTCTCCTTCTTCTTCAGAAGTTAAAAGCAAATATAACCCATAATTAAATTGATGGATATAGCCTAACGCAGATGCAATTGCTGAAAAATCAGTACTCATATTGAAAGCCGTTTATCGAACACATTTTAAGCGGAGAAACCGTAATTCCAAGTAATTTATTATCCCATATTTTTTTATAATTGATAGACTTTGAATAAATTTCTAATAATTTAGCCCTTTGGTTACTTATGCTCACTTTTAAGGGTGGGTCAATATTAATTTACCAAGTATAGGTATACAATTTTATTAAATAAAATGCAATTTATATCTCTCTAAAGATAAAATTGTTACTCAATGCCAAATAAACTAGATAAAGCGTCAGCATGTTCGTTTTCGGCCTGGCGAAGAGCTGCCAGATAACGGCCAGTGGTAGCCAGGCTGGTATGACCCAAACGAGCCTGAATAACGCTTACTTTGGCCCCAGCATCTTCCATGGCCCTGGCAAAAGTATGGCGGAGGCTATGAACCTTGCTGGTTCCTAATCGCTTTTCACAAATATCTGCAATTGTCTGGATGCTGAGGGCTGCTCCCTTATTTTGCCGGGAAAGAGAAACCCACACCGGCGCATCCTGCGGTAATGAGTTAACCTGATTACCATAATAAGAAGAGTGCCACTCGGCCAACGCCCGGCTCAGAGGTTGTGGCAGCCTGTCGCTCATAGCTTTGCCGCCTTTGGTCCGGTGCCAGTGAATGGTAATAGAGGCCCCGTCAAACTTGAGGTTTGAGCGCCGGAGGGAAGCCAGCTCGGAAAGGCGGCGGCCGGTCTGGAGGGCCACGCTTAAAAGAGCATAATCTCGTTTACCTATAGGTTGGGAGCGATCAATCGCCGCCAGGTTATTTTTCACTTCTTTGTAAGACAGGGCTGAGGCATCACCATAAAGGTGGACTGGGCGGCGTTCTACACGACCAATCGGATTTTCACCAGTAAGGAGACCTTGCCTACGGGCATAACCATAAAAACTTGAGAGAATTGCCAGGCGTTGGTTATAGGTAGCCGGGCTGACCTCATTGACCACAGTATTTTGCTGAGCTTTCGTTCGAGGGATTTCCTGGTAGGGCTGGATGACGGTGGCATCTGATTTGTCAGTTTCTTGCGCTAGGTTTGAACTGGCTGACTTTCTGCTTTTTCTGCCGGTGGTTGCTTTTTTCTCTGCGCTATTAGCTGCCTCGTTTCCCTTACCTTTACCTTCTTCCTTTATAAAGGAAGGAGCAGCCGTCGTAGACTGCCCGGCCCAGCCCTGGGCGACCAGGGCCAGAGTAGTAATATCCGGCGAATCGAGGTCCAGGCCTGCGGCAAGCAGAGTATTTCTAAAAGACGCCAAGGTATCGCGGTAAGCTACCAGGGTTTTGGAACTGTTGGAGCGTTTGGACTTGGCATCCAACCAGGCGACGATTGCCAGTTCGAGTTTTGAAGAAGAATTACTTTTTTGAGAGCCATCGTCGCGAGTGCTATCACCAGGTCCGACAACTATAATTTCGTTTGCCATCTCAAACCACCCCACCTACCTAACCTTTTCACCAATAAGCGAAACCAGTAATAATCCTTGAAAGCCATCGCCGCTACAGTACCACAAAAATGGCTATACTACAACTAACTTATCTTAGTTGTAGTATAAAACCTGTAAATTGTCGATGAAAAAGCATAATATTCCAGAATAATATTTGGATAATTTAGGACCTGGGATGGATGATTGGTGAAAGCTGTCCAACCCAACATATCATTATTGGGAAATTTTCATTCAGGTCTCAAGGTTGGTTCTTTCTTCCCATTTTTGGCAGTTCCAAAGAGAGGCATTATACGAACGAAAATCAGTTCGCATATTAGCTCGATCAGAGTCTGGGTAACTATAATCGCGGGTAAAACTGGCACTGCTCCAGGGACTGCCAGGGCTAGCGGTAATATCACCAGCGAATTGCGGGTGGCTGTGCTGAAAGCTACCGACCGACCGGCGCTGGCTTCCAGACGAAATAACCGTCCTGTAAACCAGCCAATTAGGGGTGCAATTATCGCGAAACCGATATACACCGGTATTACTCTCAAAGCCAGATCAAAGGAGGGACCAATCTGGGGTATTACGGATGCAATGACCACGAACAGGACGATCCCGGTTGCCGGAACTGGCAGGACTCCCAGAATATCTTTTACTTTATTACCCGTCCCGGACCGGGCCGCCCACCACTGGAAAAGAGCAGCGCAAACCAGGGGTAGGGCTATCAGCCACAAGAATGCCTCTAGAAACGGCCCCAATTGGACCAAACGTCTGGCGTCTTCGCCCAGAAAGAAGCCTAGATACAATGGTAGCATGACAATCTGGACAAGTAAGAGGACGGGTGTGGCCGCCAGTAGCAGCCGGGTATCTCCTCCACCCAGATGAGTAAAAGTGACCACATAATCAATACAGGGCGAGAGTAATACCATGAGCACGCCGAGGCGGACCAGCGGATTGTCCGGCACAAGCTGGAGCAGGAGGAACACCAGGAGCGGAATGCCGATAAAGTTCCCCACTAAAAGGGCCATCAGAAAAGGCAGGTGAGTAATGGCCCTTCTGAGTTCGGCCAGCGGTACCTGTAAAAATGTCACAAAAAGCATCACTGCCAGGGCCGGATTTATAGCTACCTCTAAATTATGGGTACCGGGCAATATAATGGCTATAACTGCTGCAATTATTACTATACTGAAGTAAATTACGATTTGCCGATTTTCAAGAACATCCCGAATGTTTTGAGAATTCACTTAACTCCTGATGTCGAAATTGTTACAGGGTAAGTTGTTTCAACTTACCCTGTTTTTGGTCCTATTTGAAGGAAAAAATAGCCCAAAGGTTAAAATGCGCGACTTAAAGCCAACCATGACTTAACAATGACCTTCGGTAGCCAGCCGTTCGGAGCATTCATCATAATTCATGCAGCCACAGCGCAAACCTTCCTGCAGCAGGAATTTCATCTTTTGCGCCCGCACTATCGCTATTTCAACTTCGGCCAGCTTTTGCTCGGCGACAGTTCGCCACTGAGACAGCGGCGGTAAATCTGTTTCAAAACCCTCCAAAAGAGTTACTATTTCGGCAATGCTGAAACCAGCTTGTTGAGCCAGTTTAATAAAGTCCAAACGTTTTATAACATCTGCTGTATAGCGCCGCTGCCCGTTAATTCTTTTAGAGGCTGCCACCAGACCCATACTCTCATAGTAACGCAGGGTTGAAGATGGTACTTCGGCCAGTTTTGCCAGCTCTCCTATTGTTAATTCACTCATAAATTCTTAATTTCACCCTCTTGACTTAAAGTGAGCTTTAAGTGTTACTCTGTTAAAGAGTACCACATCTGTAAATGGCCCTGGCGTATTTTGCAGATTAGCCTGGAAGATAGTGTTTCAAACCGCTTGTTAGTCTTGTTTAGTTACGCTAATTGGTAGAAAAAGTTTGAAGGAAGAGGATTACTTATGATAAAGGAAGAGTTGCCTCAGCGAAAAGTCATCGAACTAGCCCAGCTTGAAAAAGGTTCTGGAAACGCACCCGCTGGTACGAGCCAGGCTTATGAGGCAACAGAAGATTCACTTTCCGGTCCAGCCAAAAAGCCAGGCCGTAAAACTAACACCTTCCTGGGGTTGGGTGGAGTCAGTGTGCTGCTTTTGTGCGCCCTATGTTGCAGTGTACCTGTGGTGGGAAGCAGCCTGGCAATTGGAGGGACAGCCTTGCTCGGCTTTGTAAATCTTTCCTGGCTCTGGCTAACACTGGTTCTGCTTGTCTTGCTTACAGCAATTATTATTTTTCGCGCCCGCCGAGATGGTAGACTGATTTTTCATGCAAAACCCCAATCCAGTTTCGCGGGGCAAAATTCCTGCGCCAGGAATGGTGGTAAATGCCAATCGGATCAGTCGTGTGGTTGCGGCAAGTAAGTCGCAGTTGGCGGCTAAATCACAAATCAGGATAAGTCCGGGTTTTTGTAGTTTAGTAAAACAAAGATTTTGGAAAAGTCTTGCAAGTGACACTATTTTGATAAAGGGAGAAAAACCAATGGCCGATTTAGAGAACCAAACTGACAATGGAACTGTTTTTGCCTGCGAGATGCTGGCAATCGAACCGGCTCAGCGCAGCCTACACCTCGATAATATAAAATATATTATGGAGCAGGTTGAAACCAGGCTAGAACTGCCTGACGGCTACAAGCTGGTGTTGCCTCTCAAGGAAGACCTGCTGGTTAAGACCGCCCAGTTTATTCAACTGGAGAGACTGTGCTGCCCTTTTTTCAATTTCTCGCTAGAACTTCAGGCAAGAGCTAATACTTTCTCGTTAAGTCTGACCGGGCCGGACGGTATTAAGCCTTTTATCCTAGCGGAACTAGGTGAGTATATTCCTGCGAATATAGTCCGGGATTAAGTTATTTAATTTGCTTGCAGACTATTCTAAAGAAAAGAATAATTTGAGATGGCCCTCCCAAATATACTTGGCAAGGTGAAATTAAAGTTCAAAAATGTCCAGTTAGGTTGGGTCTATGGCCTGGCCCTTCTGGTCTTAAGTTTGGACCAGATGAGTAAATACTTAATCGAGCTAAACTTAGGGCCATTCGGTAGCGGTAAGACCTTAATGGTTGGCGGTGGCCTGATTTTAAAATACAGTAAAAACAACGGTGCCAGTAACAATATTCTGGAAAATACATCCTGGCTGCTCGCTTTTGTAGCCGCCCTGGCCGCTTTAACAATGATTTTTTACTACCACCGCATAGTCCCCAAAAGCCGCCTTCAACAATCCGCCATCGGTTTGCTTCTGGGAGGCACTTTAGGGAATCTCTTTGATCGTATTTTTAAGGATGGGTTTGTTACGGATTTTATTTATTTAGATTGGCTTCCCTATGCAAAGAATTTTAATCTAGCCGATATGGCTATTCGGAGTGGGGTGATTGCTATTCTTGTAGTTTTCGTGAGGCACATACAACAACCAAAGACTCATGAAGAAGCTAAGACAAATTAATAATGAAATAGGGGTCAGAGCATTATTCTGGCAGGAACCGACGCTTAGCTGTTAAAGTCGTAACAATTGAGTTCAAATAGCACTTTCTAAATTGGTTCATTCAATCAATTGTAATATTATTTGCTTAATTAGAATACGGCATTGAGATAAGCTAATTATTCTAATCAACTATTTAAGTCCATTTATTGCGCCGACCCCATTAAGAAAGTACAACAACGGTGCCTCTGGCCCCATCTACGGTAATCTGCTGGCCGGTACTTATTCTTAAGGTTGCGCCGCCAACTGCTACTACGGCCGGAATGCCATACTCGCGAGCAACTATAGCCCCATGCGACATGGCCCCACCCATTTCCATTACCAACCCACCGGCGCTCAGAAAGAGTGGGGTCCAGCCAGGATCAGTTGAAGGTGCAATCAGGATTTCACCCTGGTTTATCCGGGCTCCCTCGGGATCAAGAATCACCCTGGCTATACCGGTAATAAGACCAGGTGAAGCCGGGGTACCTTGCAGCAATCCCTTTTGGGATGAATCGAAATCTTGCGTGAAAGTAGGAACAGTGCCGTCGGATAACAGTACCACCGGAACATTGTGGCGAGTGAATTCTCGCTCAAAGGTATCTCGCCGGGAATTGACTACTTCTCGCAGGTCTGTTCCAGCCAGGGCCATCTGGGCTTCAGCCAGGGTGATATAAAAAATATCCTCAGCTTTCTCCAGCCGTCCTGCCCTGGTTAACTCTTCCCCAACCGGCCAGATAAGTTCGCGTACCTGGGCCAAGAGCAGGCTGAGACAGAAGCGGGGTATTTCCCGCATACCACCCAGGGCGTGGGCGCGGCGGAGAAAAAAACCGGCGAGTAAACCACGTAACCAGCTTTTGTATTTGGCCCGGCCGGTTAATACACTTATCATTTCCTCAGCCTCCTCTGCTGCTCGGCGGAATTGAACCTCCGGGGAGAGGAGCGGATTTCCATCTTGCTCCAGGTAATGGGTAAGCCTTTCCAACAGATAAGTGGGATCTTCCGACCAGCGGGGTTGACCAAGATCAAGCTCGGCAACACTGCGATGACCGTATTGGGCCAGGAAGTTTGTAAGACCTTTTTGTAAAGAGGTAGGTAAGCTAGCCTTTCGGTAATTATCAGCCAACCGGGCAGCGGGAGTCTGGTGAATCAGATTAGCCGTGGCTGGATTGGCCTTAACTTCCCTGGCTAAAGCCCATAATGCCAGGTTCATCTCGGTAGTTGGGTTAAACGGTGCTCCCCTCAACACCACCTGCAGCTCGCCTTCCGTGGCAAGCCTACCCAGCAGTTTACCTGAAAGGGCGTAAGTTGCCATACCAGCTAGCATTACCGGCGAGGCATTAGATAACAGTCGTGGGATTGCTTTTAGAATGAGTTGTTCGACGGCTGAGAGCCGAACGCTTGCCACGGTATACTTTTCAGCCTGAAGGTTACCTGAAATCCTCAACTCTTCAATGAAATCCAAAAGCCGGGCATGAGCTGCTCCTGGTGAAACGACCACTCGTAATACACGCCAGGGTAAACCAGTACGAACCAGGATCTTTGCGATGGTGCGAATCAGGGCAAGCCGGGGAGCAGGCAGGAGAGAAAACTGAGAACTCGCTCCCAGCCGCTCGAAAATGGTAGCCGCATGAACTTCCGTTTGGGACATAGCCTGGGCCAGAAACTTTCGACCAAACGACCGGCTCAGAGCCGGAGTTACATCAAAGAAAACCCGTGAGGCGGCTTCCTTAATGAAATCAGGACCGGCTTTTGGATCCCGTGGTGGCAAGCCTGCCAGGGTGAGAAGGGCTGAAGCGAGCATCCGAGTGACTGAGATGCCCATCGGGGTAGTTGGCCGGTAGGTTCCTTGCTGTATGTTGAACGACAAATACACCCGTAATTTTTCCTCGATAGTTGGACTATTTTGGGGCAGCGGAAACAGGGTGGTGATTGGCCGGGCCTGCAGCAGCCAGGTTCGCTCAGCCTCGTCAATAGCCCACTCAATATCCTGGGGCGCTCCTATTTGCTTCTCTAGGCGAGAGCCAAGCTCTGCAAGCGCTAACACCTGGACCTCGGTCAAACAATACTGGTGATCTGGCACCGCTTGTTCGATCCGCCTTGTACCTCCAAGTGGACTTGAGTGAATGCTGACCCGCTTGTCTCCTAGATGCCGTTCGAGCACCTCGCCTGCGGAAGTATCAGAAGATGTACTTACTACAAAATGATCTGGATCGGTTGCACCGGAGACGACCGCCTCACCCAGGCCGGGGCTGGCATCGATAACGGCCTGGTGGCGTTTGCCGGTTATAGGGTTGGCGGTAAAGAGTACCCCACTCACATGCGCTTCGACCATTCGCTGAACCACTACGGCCAGGTAGACCTGGCTTGAGGCAAGGTCAAGGTTATCCCGGTAGCTTACAGCGCGACCCGTCCATAAAGAGGCCCAGCAGTGCCGGACTGCCTTAAGTACGGCTTCGATTCCTATTACATTGAGATAGCTTTCATGCTGGCCGGCAAAACTGGCTGTAGGTAGATCCTCGGCTGTAGCAGAAGAACGTACCGCCACCGGGAGAGGTTCTCCCTTACTTAATTCCCGGTACGCTTCAGTAATAGCAGTTACAAGGCTGCCAGGAATTGGGACATTCAACCAGGCTGCCTCAATTTCTGTGGCAAACTTCTTAAGCCGCTCTAAATCCTTTTTTTCTAAAGTGGCAAGCTCCAACTCTAGCTCTTCGAGGCGTGGACCAGGGCCGTCCTTACTATCTCTGACCAGCTTATAAGACGCTGTGGTAATGCAAAAGCCATCTGGAACAGCAAACCCAGCCTGGATGAGCTCGCCCAGGTTCGCGGCTTTACCTCCTGCCAGGGAAAGATGGGTTCGGTTAAGGCTTGCCAGGGGCACCACTAGAGGATCATTGGTGTAAATGTATTCACTTGACTCCTGATACTCCTGGTTCTTCTCCGGCTCAGAAAACTTCATAATGGTCCGTCTTACTTTCTTCGAGGCGCTTCAAATACACCCGAAACTTCGAGCTTACTTTGAAACAATTTTTGGCTGTTAATTATCTGTTAAAAACTTACCGCTTCTGATTCTAAAATTAAGTGGGCTGTATTTCTGGCTGTATTTCTCCTGATTGCTGCTGTAGGGAGGAAACGGAACCGGTAATAGCTTGTAGAAACAGGTGCACCAGGGCTTCAATTTGGGCTGGTGGCGGAGAATAGGTATCGCTAGCGGGCCTGAAAAGCCCACTAAAAACATAACTTAAAAGTGACCCTACGAGCAGCCGGACTGCTACATCCAGATCTAGTTTTTTGGTAACAACTCCATGTGAAATTGCACTTTCTAAAAGGGTTTTCATAATAGCACCACCTTCCTGGGCGATTGCCGTAGAGTAAAGTGGGGCAAGGGCCGGAAAACGCGGTATTTCGCTGATCAGTACGCGGACCAGGCCCAGATAGGCCGGTTGCAAGGCATTATCAAGAATGATTTGAGCCCACCTTACGAGAGAGCGTTCAAGAATTTGCAGATTTTCAACTGGAATTTGCTGTAAGTGGCTAAAAGTTTCAGCCGAAGAAGAGTGTTCCAGCATCAGTTGACGCAGGGTGGCAATAAACAGGGCCTCTTTATTGTGGTAGTAGCGATATAAGGTTGGCTTGGAAACATTGGCATTAGTGGCAATCGCGTCCATACTGGCCGCTTCAAATCCGGACTCCATGAATATTGCTTGAGCCGCCAGGTAGATCCGCTCCTGCTTGGCTTTAGCCCGTGGGGTAAGATCTTCAACTTCGGTTAACACCTTACGATCTCCTGAAATTTACTAAACTAAACCGTTTAGTTTAGTTCGATAGTAAAATATAATTTAGTTCCTGTCAATAGACATTAATAAGTCCTAAACCTGATAACAAACAATATCATTAATTTTGAGCCTTTTAACTTTTAGAGGTTAGAACGTCTAAATATGGGGTCAGAACATAATTTTAACTCACCTTCTCGCACCATTACCGATAATGGAGGTTTCCTGTTAAGATAATAATCTGAACTTGGTTACAGTCACGCCATATAAGGGCCACAAAGCATTGACCCACACCGCCTCAATGATCCCGAATATTAAAGTAATACAATTTACATTGAACTAATTTAAATAAAACTCTGTGGAAATTCTAAAATCCCTCCAATTTTCTACTAAAGCATTGACAAACCCCTAAATGCCATTTAATATGTTCATGGCAATCATTCAACCTGAATTGAATAGAATGGTATTAAATAGATGGCAAATCCTGATCCTCAAAATACTCCCGCATTAGCCTTAGAGACACTTAAATTGCTGGCAGACGACACTCGCTGGAAACTCATCGGGGCCTTGCGCCATAGTGACCACCAGGCGAGCGAACTGGCCCACCTTTGTCAATTGCCAAACAACCTAGTGTCCTATCATCTGGGCTTACTTCGGCAAGCGGGGCTGGTGCAAACCCACCGCAGTGATGCTGATGCCAGAGTGCTTTATTACGGGTTAGATCTTACGGCGTTAGAACTGGCTTACCGCCAAATTGGCACCGCCCTGGTACTGCCGGAGGCGGTAAGTGCGCCAGCTTCGCCCGCAACCGTGATATTTCTCTGCACCCACAACAGCGCCCGTTCCCAGATGGCCGAGGGCTGGCTCAGGCACCTGAGTGGTGGCAGGATCATTGCCCGCAGCGCCGGAGTTGCGCCGACGACGCTCCATCCTCTGGCAGTGCAGGTGATGGCCGAGGTAGGGATAGATATTGGCTACCAGCGTTCAAAAGGGCTGGAAGGTATTGAAGCTACTCCTGATATTGTTGTGACCGTCTGTGACCTGGCGCGGGAGCAGTGTCCGGTTGAACTCCAAAAGGTGCCTTTCCTACACTGGAGTGTGGCTGACCCCGTGCCAACTACCCGTGAGGAGTCGGGACATTTGGAGGTATTTCGGGCAGCGCGGGAGCAGCTGCGGGTCCGAGTTCAGGGACTTCTCAGCAGTGTCTCAGACCTTTTGAAGCCAAATGAGCCGCTTCCTTCTTAAAGTGTTGAAATGACGTACAGGGCTGATTTTGTGGTGCGGATCATTTGAGAGCATCCTTATTAAGTAAACCAATGGGAGACATTGGAATGAGCATTCGGGTCGGAATTAACGGTTTTGGACGAATTGGTAGGCTAGCCTTTCGGGCAGCGTGGGACTGGCCTGAAATTACAATCGCTCATATCAATGAGATCGGCGGCCCGGCCGAAACCTCGGCCCATTTATTGGAGTTTGATTCGGTTCACGGACGGTGGCGTAAGGACATTCGAGGGCGAGAAAACGCAATAGAAATCGAAGGAACTAGGATTGGCTACAGCAGTTCCAAAGATCCGGGAGCGGTTCCCTGGCGAGAGGCCGGGGTAGATATTGTGCTAGAGGCTACCGGTAAATTTCGTACCCGTGAGCAGCTTGGGGCATTTTACGAGTCGGGCGTTCAGAAGGTCATTGTGGCTGCACCGGTCAAATCAGGCGCACTCAACGTGGTGATGGGCGTTAACGACCATTTGTACGACCCGGACCAGCATCACCTGCTTACCGCGGCCTCCTGCACCACCAACTGCCTCGCCCCCGTGGTAAAAGTAATCCAGGAGGGAATAGGTATCCGCCATGGAATGATTACGACCGTCCATGACATGACTAACACTCAAAGCATCCTGGATACACCGCATAAGGATTTGCGCCGCGCCCGCGCCTCCAGTCTGTCACTCATTCCGACCACTACCGGTTCCGCGACCGCGATTGGCCTGATCTTCCCGGAGCTGCAGGGCAAACTTGATGGTATCGCGGTGCGGGTGCCGCTTCTGAACGCCAGTCTTACCGACTGCGTTTTTGAGGTCCAGCGCCCTACCACGGTCCAGGAGATCAACTCGATGCTTAAGACAGCGGCGGAAGGCTCTCTGCTCGACATCCTGGGTTTTGAAGAGCGGCCGCTAGTATCGGTCGATTTCAAAGACGACCCGCGTTCGGCCATTGTGGACGGGCCCTCGACCATGGTAACGAACGGCACCCAGGTAAAAATCCTGGCCTGGTACGATAACGAATGGGGTTATGCCAACCGTTATGCTGAATTGGCCCGCAAAGTTGCTCTGAGCCTGGCTAAGTGAGATGAGGAAAAGCAGGTAAATTATGTCCACGGCACAAAAGGCGGCCTCCCCCGTCTCTCCCTCCACCAGCAACAGCAACCTTCGTAACTATACGCTTGTTACGGCGGCTTACTGGTCGGACACTCTGACCGACGGCGCTATTCGTATGTTGGTGCTGCTGTATTTCAACCAGCTCGGCTATTCGGCTTTTCAGGTTGCTTCCCTTTTCTTGTTCTACGAAGTGTTTGGGGTGGTGACAAACCTTTTTGGTGGCTATATTGCGGCTCGCCTGGGCCTGAAGTCCACCCTGTTTGCCGGACTCTGCATGCAAGTTATTGCTTTGTTACTGCTGGCTCTGCCAGACTCCGCCTGGCTTTCGGTTCCTTATGTTATGGTAGCCCAGGCCATCTCCGGCATTGCCAAAGACCTGACCAAGATGAGCAGCAAAAGCGCCATCAAACTGGTGGTCGCCGATAATGCCCAGTCCACCCTGTTTAAATGGGTCGCCATTCTGACCGGCTCTAAGAATGCCTTAAAAGGGGTCGGCTTTTTTCTCGGTGGCCTCCTGCTGTATTTAATTGGGTTTCGGGTCGCCCTGTTTGTGTTAGCCGGGCTGGTGTTAACAACCCTGGTCATGACCGCTTCCCTTATGCGCGGGGGGCTCGGCACGGCCAACAAGAAAGCCAAGTTTCGCCAGATGTTCAGCCAGAACCGGGCGGTTAATATACTGGCGGCCGCCCGCGTGTTTTTGTTCGCCTCCAGAGATGTCTGGTTTGTGGTTGGTCTGCCGGTCTTCCTTTACACCGTGCTGGGCTGGAACTTCTGGCAGGTAGGCGGGTTTCTGGCGGTCTGGGTGATCGGCTATGGTATCGTCCAGGCTTTTGCGCCAGAGCTGATCAAAAGTCGCATGCATGTGGACGCGGAAGGGGTCGCGCACGGCAGTTTGCCAGACGGTCGGACGGCGATGTGGCTGGCCTTCGTCCTGGCGGCGTTTCCGGCCGGGATCGCAATTGCGCTGGGGCAGGGAATTAATCCAACCCTGGCGATTGTGGCCGGGCTGCTGGCTTTCGGGGTTATCTTCGCCCTGAACTCCGCCGTTCACTCTTACCTGATCCTGGCCTATACAGATAGCGACAAGGCCGCCATGGGGGTAGGCTTTTACTATATGGCGAACGCCCTGGGCCGGTTAACCGGTACGGTGCTTTCGGGGGCGGTTTACCAGGTGTGGGGACTGGTGGGTTGTTTGTGGTTCGCCGTTGTCTTTGTCCTGGGGGCCGGACTAATTTCGATCCTCTTACCTCGCCAGGAGCAAACAGCCAGGGTGCCGGTCAAGTTCGGCGAGGGCGGCGACTAACAGGCCAAAGCTTAGTGATGCTCGGCAGGTGATAGAGAGGGGTAGCAGCGAGCCTAAAAGCCCCGACTCTGTAGCGGTGAATCCCATCAGGACAGGCAAGTAAAACCAGAGCGTTTTAACGGCCATAAAAAGGACACTCGGCTTTACGAAATAACTATCTATAGTAGCGAGATACTAACCGTTTTAATCCTTCTTTTTTCACTTCATACATTGATGTATTTAGATTTATAAATATGTCAATGTTTTAAGCGATCCTAAATTTCTAATGGCTAAAAGGCCAAACGGAAATTCACCGCAACCTCAGTAACCGTTATTGAGAGTTTGCAGTTTACCAGGAATGAGTAACGATAGCGGATGCTTACCTGTTTTGAACTTGAAACTTAACGGCGGCGATAGATAGATAGCTAATACAAGGCTTTTAACAAGAGAGGGAATATGTTATGCGAACCGGTAATCCCTATTTCAGCAGTTCAACCAAATTTTTGAGCGCGGGTGTTTTGTTTATTCTGTTAGGTTTACTTCTCGCCGGGTGCGGTAACGTTGCCAACGCCACCAGTACGCTCTCCGGGAGCGGCTCCAGCTTTGCGGCCCCGGCCTTTGACACCTGGCGGCTTCAGTTCAGTCACAACTTTCCCGAATCAACTGTCACTTACCAGTCGCTGGGTAGCGGCCAGGGGCGCAGCGACTTTTTAGCCGGAAAGACCGATTTTGGGGCTTCCGATGTTCAGATAACCGCCCAGGAAGCGCAGGCCAGCTCAAAGAATTTTAACAATATTGTCCAGATCCCGGTGGTTCTCGGTTCTATCGTCCTGGCTTTTAATTTGCCGGGGATAACCGGCCTTAATATGAGCCAGGAAACGGTTTGCGGAATCTATACTGGCAAAATAACCCGCTGGAACGATCCTAAAGTGCAAGCGGACAACCCTAATACAGCGCTGCCTGATAAGGCTATCCAGCAGATGGTTCGGTCTGACTCCAGCGGCACGACCCAGGTATTTACCCAGTATCTATCCGCCATTTGCCCAGACTTTAAGAATAGCGTCGGGGTATCGGGACTACCGGACTGGAAAAAAGCCGGCCTTGAGGTGCTGGCGGCCGGGCAAAATGACGGGGTCGCTCATAACATCAGCCTGGCGATAGGGGGCTTTGGTTATATCGAGCAGGATTATGCCGTCCAGTACAGCTTGCCCACCGTCAGTCTTAAGAATGGGGCCGGTAAGTTTGTTAAAGCCACCAAAGAAAGTATTGTAAGTGCGGTGAGCAGTAATACCACCGAACTCAATTTGTCTCTTCTTAACCAGGGTGGCGACAATACTTATCCGATTGTAACCACCAGCTATCTTCTACTCAACCGAACTTACGCTGATAGGGCTAAAGGCCAGGCAGTTGTAAAATTCGCCCAGTACATATTGCAGGACGGCCAGCAAGATATTCGCACCTACACCTATATTCCCTTACCGCCACAAATATTGAACCTGGCCCAGGCTAAATTAAAGCAGGTTGTGGCAGGCGGTGAAGCGGTCCTCAACTGAGAGGGGGATCATCAGAGGTTTTACCTGGTAACCAGGCCTGAAGCCGGGTTAGAAGCCAGTTGAAAGGTTTGATGTTGCGTTGCGGTTACCAGCCCGGCCGTAACGCCCAGAGTAAAGCAACCTGGATCAAATCAAAATTACCTGGGTATTGCTGTTGAAGAACTATTGCGAAAGGAGAACAATTTGATGCTTACCAAGGGGAAAACCAGCGCGATTAGCCTGATTGTCCTTTTAATGACGCTGGCAGCTTCGGTTTTAACGGCCTGCGGAGATGCCTCGCCAACCTCAACCGGTGCCAGTACGCAGTCCACCACCACCACTGCCGCTACGACGACCGGGGCGGCGACAACTGCCTCCGGCACTGCCACGACCGCTGCCGCAGCTACCGGCAGCGCAACCGGAGCTACAACGGCCGCTTCAACGGGCGGTAACAGTAGCGATGGGGTCTTTCCCGGCGGTCTGACGGGAGCCAACTTGAATGCTAATTTGAACGGTAGCGGCTCCACCCTGGTAAACCCCGCCCTCAAAGTCTGGCAAACCGAGTTCGGCAAAGTCGCTCCCAACGTCAAGGTTAATTATCCTGGCGGCGGCTCCGGCCAGGGCCGCACCGATTTTTTGACCGATAAGACTGATTTCGGGGCCTCGGATGTCCAGATTACCGCAGACGAGGCTACCAAGACCAATAAACAACTCACTGATTTTATCCAGATTCCTGTTACGCTGGCCGGGGTTGTCTTTACCTATAACGTACCGGGTGTGTCAGAACTGAACTTTAGCCCGGAGGTGGTTGGGGCTATTTATACCGGCAAAATCACCAAATGGAACGACCCTAAAATTAAGACAGACAATCCCAATGTCAATCTGCCTGATCTTAACATAAGTTTTGCGGTACGGGCCGATAGTTCAGGTACTTCACAGGTCTTTACTACCTACCTGGCTGCCATAAATGCCGATCTTAAAACCCTGTTCGGGGCCAGCGGAGCCACTCAGCCTAAATGGGAAGGCGCTGGTATCAACGTTACCACGGCTCAAGGTAATGATGGAGTTGCCGGACTGGTCAAGCAAACCCCAGGCACCCTTGGTTACAACGAGGTAGCTTACGCTATTCAAAATAATCTGAACTTCGCTAACCTCAAGAACAAGGCCGGTAAGTTTGTAAAACCCACTTTGGAAAATCTGAGCGCGGCGGCCGAAGGGGCCAAACCGGACGATAACCTGAAAATAAATCTGATTGACCAGCCTGGAGATAATTCGTATCCGATTACCACTACCTCTTACATAATCCTCAGTAAGAACTACACCGAAAAGGGCAAAGGGGAGGCGGTTGTGGCTTTTGTGTGGTACGCCTTGCACAAAGGAGGAACCGACGCCAAATCGGTCAACTATGCTCCCTTACCCGCTTCGCTGGTCAGCCTGGCCGAAGCTAAACTCAAGCTCGTTACAGCAGAGGGCGCGCCTATCCTGAAATAAATTCGGTAAACAGAAAGGGTAAATCACCTATGCCTGCCTGGGACCGGCAGGGGTGGTTTACCCTCTTATCAGGGTACTGAGGCCATATTGACTTTTAACTATAGTTTTAGCTGTGGTAATTTTACCTTTTGAAAGTAATTTGATAAGCTTAACTTCAATTATTATGTAGAAATTATTACTTCGTTTTCTGAACCCAAATCGATCTGATCTATTTACTTCGAATATGCCTGTTAGCCACCGTGCCCACTACCACCTTAACCGCTATGGCGAAAACCGGCTTCTTTCATGGTTAAAGGCACTCCCTCACGCAGTTCACCTGCCTCTACAATTTCAGCTATGAATACCGTAGAGTCCCCGGCACCCACCTCGGCCGTAACCCGGCATTCCAACCAGCCAAGCGCATCTTCAAGAATCGGGCAACCACCGGCTCCCAGGGTGTAATTGACGCCCTCTAATTTTTGGGGGTTGCGCAAATAGGAGCGGCCGAGTTGCCCGGCCAATTCCCGTTGTCCACTGGCTAATATATTGACTACAAACACTTTTGTACGCCTGATTATAGGTAGGGAATGGCTGTCATTTTCAACCGAAAGCATCACCATGGGAGGTTCAAAGGAGGTTTGGGACAGCCAGTTGGCGGTGAAAGCATTGTAAGAGCCACCCTCCGCTACTGTAATTGCGTACAGGCCGTAGGTGAAGTGGCGTAGTATCTTTTTTTTCGCAGTTTCGTCCATAAAAGGATTATCTTCTTTTTCTTTTTTTCTTCGACAATATTAAGCCTGCAAACAGACCTGAAAGAACCTGCTTTACTTTACTTTACTTCCCCTAACAAATTACCCAACCGGCCAGACCAGTTTAACTCATTTGGGTTTACAGTTTTACTTTTTGTGCGCAGCTATGGCCGCCCGGCACCAGGTCAGGGCCATCATCATGTTCGGAAAGCCCAGGGTGGTAATTCCTAACAATACCGCATGCTCGATTTCAGCCTGGGTGGCTCCCGCTTCAAGGGCCCGGTGGGTGTGCGAGTGTACCGCCGTTTCAGACTTGTTGGCGGCGGCCATTCCCAGCCTGATCAGTTCCCGGACTTTGGCCTCAAGCGGCCCGGCTTCAGCCGCCGCCGCCCCTATGCGGTCGTAGGCTTGCCATAGCTCCGGGTAATCTTTCTTGAACTGCTGGTACGGTCCTGGCAAATCGCTCATGCTAGACTCCTTTTCTTTTTCTCTGGCTTTTGCCCTTCCTGGGAGCGGCGTAATGTCCCCTCTTCCAGGTGGACTGACGCAGTTTAGTTAGCAGTTTTTATTGAAGGAAATCTACTATTAAACTGCCCTGAGTGAAAGCTCAGATGCGGGTGAATGGTGGTGGTCGTCACCTTTATTTATTTTACCAAAATTTGAGAGGTCAGTTTCCAGGCCGTAAAGCGGTATTATCTCAATTCGTTCGCCAGGAGCATAGTAGCTGCGCTCTTCATGGGCCACTATCAAACAATTGCTTTCGATAAGCGAGGCTAATTGGCCTGCCTTTTGAGAGACGGACGGCCAGACATACAGGGTGGGGCCCTGCAGTCCCACTTTCCCACGCAGGAAATTACGCCGGCCGCTGTGATTACTGACCGGTTCGGCCAGTACCGCTTCAACCGGTTCACGGACCTGGGGCAGGGAAAGACCCTGAATTTTTAAGAGGGCCGGACAGCCGAAAAGCTCAAAGCTGACCAGGGCCGCCAGCGGATTGCCCGGTAGGCCCAGGAGCGGCACCTCGCCCAGGTGGCCGAAAGCCAGCGGTTTGCCGGGGCGCATCCGCACCTGCCACATTTCCAGTCGGCCCTCCGCCTGCAGCACCTGCTTCACCAGGTCGTAATCGCCTACCGATACCCCGCCACTGGTAAGAAACAAATCCACACCCTGGGCCAGCCCCTCGGCCAGCTTGCCCTGGATGGTTTCCCAGTCGTCACCGGCCGCTCCCAGGATAACCGCCTCCGCTCCACAAGAGTTAACCAGGGCGGCTAACATCGGGTTGTTGCTGTTATAGATTTTACCAGGCGAAAGCGGCAGACCTGGTTCAATAAGTTCGCTGCCGGTCGCCAGAATCGCCACGCGGGGACGGCGGGCGCATTTAACGGTGGTAAACCCCATAGCAGCCAGCAGCCCCAGGTGGCCGGGGGTCAAACGGGTTCCCGCCTCCAGGACCAACCGGTCGGCGGTTATATCTTCGCCTTCGGCCCGCACGTTCAGCCCGGGCTTGGCCGGGACATAGACTCTTACTTCTTCCGGTCTGGTTGAAGCTGTGGGACCAGTGCCGGTCCCACTATCAGCGGCAGCAGTAATGGTAGTAGTAAAAGTAGTTGTAGAACCGGAGAAAGTAGGCCCGCGACCGTAAAGCCCTTCGCTAGTATCCTCAAATCTTACCACGGCGTCCGCGCCTCGCGGCAGCATGGCCCCGGTCATGATCCGGATGGCCTGGCCTGGCTCTAATACCATGGGGCAGACCTGCCCGGCGGCGACTTCCCCAACCACGCGCAACCGGGCAGGTTGGTCGTGGGCGGCCCCGGTGGTGTCAACGGCCCTGACCGCGTAACCATCCATGGCTGAATTAGCGAAAGGAGGTATATTCAGTGGGCTTCGTACGTCCTCAGCCAGCACCCGGCCAGGCGCCGCTTCCAGAGCCACCGGTTCAGCAGTTAAGGGACGCAAGCCGGCCAGGATAAGGTTAAAGGCTTCATCCACCGATAAGTATTGCATAGGGTCATAATCCTCGTAGTAAAGAAATTAAAAGCAGACCTGGAACTGGAATTAGTTAAAGATAGTTCCCTTTATCTTCAATTCAAGGTGGCCTTTAAGCAGGTACAAAACTTTTGCCTCGGTCAACACTTTTGATGTCTGGGGGGCAAAAGCTTTGTAAACCAAAAGCAATAGATAGAAGCAAAAGAAAGAAAGAAAGGTAGACACATTGAGCAGGGTTTATTACATAGTAGAACTGCCTCTCTCTCTCAATTTCTTCTCATGTCTTTCACCTAGACCTTATTGGCGACAATCCGTACGCAAGCCTCCTTATGTAGAGCCATCCCTGATAAGGGATCGGATTTGGCCGGGCGTAAGGGTGCGTCAGAGGTGCCGCGTCCCTTGGCGTTCCGCCCCAGGGCGGTATGACCGAAGCCGTGCTGCAAACCTACCACTTCCCGGTGCATGCGTTTGGAAGTTTTAATTTTAGCCGTAACCTTGCCGTAAGGAGATTCTACCGTGACTTCCTGTCCGTCTGCCACCCCGTATTTGGCGGCCGTATCCGGGTGGATAATTAACGGGTTAGCGGGTTTAATCTCTAACAGCCAGGCGTTGTTCTGGGTCCGGGTGTGGGTGTGGCTGGCTTCCTTCCAGTTGATCAAATAGAGCGGGAAATCCGCCGTGGGCTGCCAGTCGCGCGGCGTGTAGGCCGGTAAGGGGTTGAGCGGATTGCCGTTGGCGTCCTTTTTGTCCACCATCCACTTGGCGTACAGTTCGATCTTACCGGTCCTGGTTTTGAAACCAACGACCGGCTTGCCGTCCACTACCACCCCGATTTTGGTGCCGCCCTGGCTCTTATCCTTGTTATAGATTACGGTGCCTTCGGCCTGGGGGTCGCCGTCGTACCAGGCGGTTTTGAGGGCGTCAGCCGAGAGGGCATTCGCATATTTCTGGTAGGTAGTTCCTTTCTTGTCGATCCAAACGGCCCCAGGCAAAGCTTTGAGTTCTTGCAGGGTGATGCCGGGAGCGCCTTTCTTCAGTTCATTTGAAAGGTAATCTTCGTACCACTCGGTCAGGCTCTCGATGGGTTTGCCGGAAAGCGGCCCGACCATAAAGAACTGCTTGCCGGATTTGTCCTTCAAATCAAGGCGGCGGCCCAGGGCCGTAATGGCCTCGTACTCGGCGGGCTGGCCGAACAGCGGTTTTACCACCGGCTGGCGCAGACCCAGGACCGACCACGTTACCCAGTGGCTGTTGAGGTCGTAGCGCTCCAGGTAGTTGGTGCCGGGCAGGACATAGTCTGCCATCATGGCCGTCTCGCTTAGCATGGTGTCTATTACCACTACCGTCTCAAGCTTCGCCAGCCCTTTAGCCACGGTCTGGCTGCCCGGCACCGACATCATCGGGTTCTGGTAATTGCAGACCAGCATTTTAGGCTGGTAAGGCCCTTTGCCTTCGGCCAGGTTGGCAAACAACTGGGTGTAGACGCCGGACTTATGGCCCATGGGATATTTGCTAAGGTCGTCGGCCCGCACCTGTTTAAAGCCTTTAGCGCCGGTGTCGTCCGGGTCCACCGCGATATGGCTGCCGCCCCGTTTATCCACGATCATCATGGTGCCAGGTCTGTCGTAACCGCCGATCAGGGCTCCCAGGATCGCAATAGCCCGGCCGCCCTGGACCCCGTTGGAATGCTGGCCCGGCCCGCTCCAGGCGTCAATACAGGCCGGTTTAATAGTAGCTACCTCGTGAGCCAGCCGTTCAATCGTTTTGGCCGGGACGCCGGTAATCTGTTCGGCCCACTGGGGAGTTTTATCCTTGACATAGTCGGAGTATTCTTTGAACCCGACAACCCATTTGGACACGAAATCCTTGTCGTAGAGGTTGTCCCGGATAATGACGTTACCCATAGCCAGGGCCAACGCCCCGTCCGTACCCGGCCGGATGGGAACCCATTCCTGGCCTTTGACGGCTGTATCCGACAGGTAAGGGTCAATTACCACCAGGCGGGCTCCACGCTCAATCGCCCTGGTTAAAATGCGGGGAAGATAAACCCACTTAATGGCGCTGGTCGGGTTCCAGCCCCATAACATGATGTACTTGGACTGGATAAAGTCGGCGATGGGCCGGTCCTCTCCCATTACAGCGGTAAACGAAGCCTTGCGGGCCACGTCGCAGAGATTGGAGTGCATTGAGAAGTTAGGGGTGCCGTAAAGCTTGCAGAAATCGTCCTGCAAATCGGTAAAGGAGGCGTCCTCGCTCAACCAGACCAGCTTATGAGCTTCCCCGGCGTCCCTTAAAGTTTTCATTTTGGCGGCAATTTCGTCCAGGGCCTGGTCCCAGCTTATTTCCTGCAACTTGGGGTCAGCCCCAACGGAGCGGTCCGGGTTGGTCCGCTTGAGCGGTTTTTTGAGGCGGTCCGGGTCGTACAACTGCATAATCCCGGCGTTGCCTTTTGGGCAGAGCGCTCCACCTTCGGCGCAGCCGTATTCCTGGGTATAGCCGTCAAAGAAATCGGTCGAAATGTTGGAATAGTTATTCGGATTCCAGTTATTCGGTTCAATTTTTTCGACCACACCGTTAACCACGTGAGCCAGGATCCCCGATTGCCCGCCGCACATGTTGCAGCAGGAAGGTATCCACTGGCCGGCCTCACGGCCCCAGGCAGCTGCGCCCGTAGTATTAGCGGCTATCGGATGCTCAGAAGCCCCTTCGGCGATGCTTGCCCCGGCCGCCCCGGCAATACCCGCCCCGGTTATAACCGTTGTCGCCCCGGCCATCTTGAGGAATTTGCGGCGGCCGACTTTTTCATCAAATACGTACATAATATTATGATCCTCCCTTGCTTATTCCTCAGGCGCTAATTCGGTAAACCGCACCGGGTCTTTTTCCCTGGGCAAAAGCATTTCACCAAGCCCAAAGAGCAGCAGCCCCAAGCCTACAATCCCTAACGTTAAAAGCCATTCAGTCGGGCTGGGGAAATACTGGGTAGTCATCCGAGGTGTCGAGATAGCCTGGGTGATACCGTTAATTTCTTCTTCGGCCAGGCCCGGAATTACAATATTGAGCCGTACGCCGATAAAGCCGAGGGCGATTAACAGCCCGGCCAGGGAGACCCAGCGGGCGTCCTTGCGGGTCGGCAGAACCAGGAGTAGGAGCGGAATAAGGGTGCCCAGGCCCAGTTGCCAGATCCAGAAGACCCACCAGTAAGTGCCGCCCATTATCAGTTTCAGCCCCTCGATATGGCCGGGGATGCCGCTGCGGAAGGCTACCAGGTATTCGGAAATCTGGAAGAGCACGTCCAGCAGGAGTAAGCCCAAAATTACTTTACCCAGGGTTATTACAATGTCCCGGTTGCGGTTCAGGCCGTCCTGGAAAATAGCCGTAATCATTGTAAGGAGGGCACCTCCGCTCGCCAGGGCCGACAAGAGGAACAGGATCGGAAAGAGGCCGGTGTTCCAGAGCGGGCGGGCCGCTACTACCCCGAAGAGGGTGCCGACACCGCCATGAAACATGATTGCGACCGGGACGCCGATAGTCGCCAGCACCCGCACGATTTTACGGTCACGGGTGGTGGAAGCCTCGGAGACATTCTTCGAGCCGAAGGTCAGCCCCCGGTAGACCTTGCTCTTCCAGCCGCCTGCCTGGGCTCCGGCAGCTACCATGTCTCGGCGCAAAAGGAACCACATTTCGGCTACAAGGAGCAGGAAGTAGGTCGAATAGAGCCAGATCATCCAGGCCATCGGAGATTCGAAGTTAGGAAAGACCAGCACGTGCCAGGCCCGTTCCATGTGGCCGAGGTCGGCCCAGATCGCCAGCAGAGCCATAAGCAGCGTTACAATGGCCGTAAAGACCGCCAGCCGCCCGATGCGCTCGAAGCGCTTGACGTTAAAGACGTAAACCAGCGACGAAATAAGGAAAGACCCGGCCGAAAGGCCAATGAAATAAATATAGGCGGCCACCCACAGGCCCCAGGTGACAATGGAGCCGTAGTTCGCGTCGCGGTGCCCGTTGGTTAGCCGGTCGGCCCAACCGGCCAGCCCTACCAGGAAAAAGAGGGCGCCCAGCAGCCAGAAGGCATTCTTAAGGCTCATGGCTTTTCCGGGAAAACCGCTCTTATTGGTGGCCTGGCCCGAAATACCGCCCGCGCCGGGGTTTACGTTTGCATTTATGCTCATACCTGGACCTCCCTAGCTATATCAGGTAGTAGACGTTAGGCGCGGTTCCCAGCTCTTCTTTCAGGCGGATGGCCTGGTTCTCACGCAGCAGTTGGGAAACTTCGCTTTCCGGGTCGTTAAAATCGCCAAAGTGAATGGCGTGGCCGGTACAGGTCTTGGCGCAGGCGGGCCAGCGGCCGGCGGCTTTATCGTACTTACCGTCTTTATCCTGGAGATGCACGCAGAAGGTGCATTTGCGGACGTTACCGACGGGCGACTTCTCCTCCTCACGCTGGCGGAACTGGCCGTATTCCGGGGAAGGGACCGCCGAATAAGCCGTCTTTTCAGCTACCGCCGGGTAGTTCTCGCCAAAATCGAAAGAGCGCGCCCCGTAAGGACAGGCCGTAATGCAATACCGGCAACCGATACAGCGCTCGTAATCCACCACCACGATTCCGTCCTGACTCCGTTTGAAGGTGGCCCCTACCGGGCAGACCCCGACACAGGGCGGATTATCGCAATGGAAACAGGGCTTGGTCATAAAGAGGGGTTTATCGTCCAGCCGGTTAGGGATTGCCTGTTCGACCACCAAATTGTAATTGACCCCAGGCGGAGTCTTGTTTTCAGCTTTGCAGGCCACCACACAGGCTTTGCAGCCGACGCAGCGGCGGGTATCAATCACCATACCGTAGCGGTACTTCTGTGTGGTGCCGCCATCGGTCTGGGCCGAAGCCTCGCGCACCATGGTTACGACCATCCCGCCGCTCATTACCGCGGCCAGCGCCCCTGCCCCTATTTTGGTAAGGTAGCCCGCCATGGTGCGGCGGGAAAGGGGTTTAGCCTCGGTAGTAACTGCGGTATCCCCGGTCTGGGTCGAAGTTTCATCGCTGCTATTACTCATGCTTTTTCTCCTGCATCTTTCACCCTTAAATCTTGACGCGCTTATCTGTTCTGTAGAGACTTCGCGGTAAAACCCAATCTGGCTGCCTGGCCGGACTACTGGCTGTTGTTGTGTTGTGTTGTGTTGTGTTTTGTTCAAGGGCGCGGGAAGGATTAACAAACCTGCTCGTTCTCTTCCAGTAAATTAATAAAGATTGATTGAATAAACCTTTAATAGTTTTCTGCTCCAAGTATAGAAGGGGATCGGGACAGGCGGTAGCAGGAAAAATCCGTATAAATTGTAGGGAATTGTAGGGAAATTCCTTACAAGAAATGGTGACTTGTGGTAATAGATGGCCTCAAGAAGCGGTGGTACTATCGGTAAGGAGCTGGTGAGTAAGGGTGAATTGAACCAGGGCCGCGCGGGTGCGCAACCCCAATTTTTCCATGCCGCGTCCCCGGTAGGTCTCAACCGTCTTTGGACTCAGGCCCAGCCTGTCGCCAATCTGGGCCGAGGTATGCCCCCTGGCTACCAGTAGCAGCACGTCTCGTTCGCGGTCGCTGAGCAGTTCCCAGGGATTGGCGGCGTTCGCGGCGGTAGGTTCAGGTAACATCTCTTCCAGGAGGATCCGGTTTAACGAAGGGTGGACATAGATTTCACCGCGCATGACCACATGGATGGCCGCGATAAGCTCGCTATCGGCGGCTTTCTTAAGCATGTAACCGCTCACCCCTTCCCGCAGGGCCTGGCGCAAATAACTCTGGTCGTCGTGCATTGTGAGAACGACTATCCGGGCGGGCGGAACAATTTTGCGCAAATATGGCAGGGCTTCCAACCCGCCCAGGCCCGGCATAGCCAGGTCAAGCAGAATCAGGTCCGGTTTTAGCTCCGCCGCCAGTTGAACCACTTCGTGGCCGTTACCAGCCTCCCCTATGACGGTAATATCCGGTTGGGCATCCAAAAGCATCTTCAAGCCGGTTCTCAGCACGGCGTGGTCATCCGCAATCAGCATCCGTATCTCATTCTCATTCCTCATAACAACAACCCTCCCCTTTTACTCTCCCTGTCTCTCTTTCTCTCTCGCCCTCCCCCTGGCAGCGGAATTTCAATATAAAGGCTGGTGCCCTGGCCGCTTTCAGACTCAATAACAAGCTGGCCGGATAATAGCTCGGCCCGTTCGCGGATACCGTACAGGCCCAGGTGGCCGGTCTGTTTATCAATGGCGGAGGGGTCAAAACCAATACCGTCGTCTTCAATCACGGCCAGCACCCGCTCGGCGCGTCGCTCGATAAAGACGCTGGCATTTTCAGCCCCGGCGTGCCGGACAATATTGGTAAGGGCCTCCTGGGCAATCCGGTAAAGGGCGGTTTCAATCTCAGCCGGTAACCGCTGGGTCTCCAGCCCGGTTATCGCCAGGTCAATATGGATCGGGTAGCGTTTCTGGTAATCAAGGACATAGCGTTTGAGGGCTTCCGGTAAGCCCAGGTCATCCAGCATGCTGGGCCGCAGCTGCAAAGCCAGGGCATGCACATCATCCAGGGTATTTGCGGCAATTACCCTTAGTTCGCCGACCCCATTGCGAATACCGCAAAGGTCCGTCGCGTCGTCCAGATTTTTCAGGCCGATCAGGAGGGAAGTGAGGCTCTGGCTGGTGCTGTCGTGTAACTCGCGGGCAATCCGCTTTCGTTCGTCTTCCTGGGCGGTAATTACACCGCTGACATACTGGACCCGCAACTGGTCGCGCTCGGCCCGTTCCACCTCGCTTTTTGCCAGGGCAGCGGTCATGGCGTTAAAGGCGCTGGTTAACTCGCCGGTCTCATCGGCAGCCCAGACCGGCACCCGCTGGGAGAAATCGCCCCGTTCGACGGCTTTGGTGGCCTGTACCAGCGAAAGAAGCGGCCGCGTAAGCAGCCAGGTCAACAGGGCCGCCGCCACAATTCCAATAAGGGAAACGATTACGGTTGTCAGAACAAGCTGGCCGGTCAGGGTACTAATAGTTTGTTGTACCTGTACGTCAGAAAGGCCGATCCGGGCAATTCCGGCCCGGCCCTCAAAGATAGGTACCGCTACGTCCCAGATTTTGCCCTGGTCGGTTAAAAGTATCTGGGTATGCTGGTAAGCGGTCTGGCTCACGCTATTAGCTTCACTTAATCCTGTGGGAAAGCCGTTATCGAAGGTATGGGCCAGCACTTCGCCTTTCGGGCTGATTATAAAGGCATAGCGGACATCGGGGTGGTTGGCGCGGGTATCCCGCAAAAGCTGCTGAAGCGTATAAAGATCGTTGATTAAAATCGAGTCGGTCGAGCGGGCGGCCAGGTCGCGGGTGATGGAAACCGCCTGCTCCTCTAGCTGGGAATACATGTTCTGGGTAACCAGTTGCGGCACCTGGATTATTACGGTCAGGCCGAGCAAAAGCACCAGCCCCAGCACAATTCCCAGGATTTTGACACGGATATGAACCGCCCCTAAAAGCAGCCAGAAAGGCCGAAGCCACTTTTCGCGCAGCCTAACGGTCGTCGTGCTCATGATGTTAGCGGTCCTACCTGCTTAATCAGCTCCCGCGCGGAGTCATAGGCGCTATCGCTGATTGGTACAAAGGCTTCCAGCCCAAGTTGCCGCAGCGCCTGTTGTCCCCTGGGATCGTTAGGCATGCCGAATAAGATTTCCGCAAGCAGGGCTTTTAATTGCGGGGAAATTTTAGGGCCGACCACTACCGGAGGGATGCCAAAATCGGGCGAGCGCTGGATGACCCGGACCCGGTTTGCCAGCGACGGATCGTTCTCCAGAGCATAGTCGTAAACCATACTGTCTACCGCCGCCCCATCGGCCAGGCCGCTCGCCACCGCCCGGATGGCATTATCGTGGTTATAAGTAAAGAAAATCCTGCTAAAAAACGCTTCAGGCGTGTAACCTAACTGCTGCACCAGGTAGGTCGGGTAAACCCGCCCGCTATTAGAAAGGGGGTCGGTGAAGGCGAACACTTTCCCCTGCAGGTCACGGATACTTTTAGCGGGACTGTCGGCCCGCACAATCAGTAAAGAATTGTAAGTAGTGGTACCTTTGACCTGTGGCGCTACCAGGAGCCGCATATCGAACTGGTCATGTCCAACTACATAGGCGCTGGTACAGACAAAGGCCAGGTCTACGTCACCTGTTTCAACCAGGGTATTGGTTTCGGCATAGGTGCGACGCTGGACCAGCTCTACCGGCCTTTTAAGCTTTTCGCCCAGGTAATCCAGAAGGAGTTGGTAACTGTTGTTGGTGCCCTGGGGGGAGATTACCGCCGCCACCGATACTTTTAAGGGGGTTACTGTTTTAACCAAAGGGGTAGGCAGGGGCTGCAGGTCCGACAGTTTGATGGTAATGGCAGATTCTTCAGGCACGGAACCACAACCTGCGAGCAGCAGGCAGCAGATCAGCGCCAGAAAACAAAACCACCACCCTGTTTTATGCATTAACTTTACCCCTCTATCCGTGCTACCACGTCAGAACTGGTTTAGCTATTCCACGCCTCTCCTGTTTTCACCAAGTACGGCCTATAATATTTAGGATAGATAAGGCTGGGCAATATTATGGTTAAAAACGGTGAAAAGCAGGTAAATACCTGTTCTATTTATAATGGTGTGAGGGGAGTTTCCTTTGATAACCGCCAGGACCGGCTCTGTAGCAGGGTGAGTTATTTTGAAACCAGTTTAATCTTAACCGGGTTGCGAGGTAATTAAATAGGTGTTCAAACACGTTTTAATAACGGGCCAGGCAAGCCGGACCGGTTTTTTTAAAGGAGTCACCAAAAAGTTGTGGCATCAGTTTATCAACCGTTTGAACTCATTTAACTCTGACCGAGTTCAACCTGGCATGATCCACGGGCTGTCTTAAAGCCCTTTTTTCTCTTCTTAAATTGCGAACTCTATCTCGAACAAAGAAGTGACCTGAGCGAAGATTTAACACCCTATTAGGACGTAAAAACGTTTGTTTGCTACATAGTCTCAAAGCAGCCAGTTAAACACGTAACCGGTCAGGGTGATACCGGCGGCCAGTATGGCTATAAATATGCCAATCAGTTGCGGTTTAAGTACCCGGCGCAGAATAATCATCTCCGGCAGGCTGAGGCCAACTACCGCCATCATAAAGGCCAGCACTGTTCCAAGGGCCGCCCCCTTTTCCATCAGGGCGTTTACTACCGGCATTACTCCGGCCGCGTTAGAGTAGAGCGGCACTCCCAACCCTACGGCCGCTGGCACCGACCACCAGGCGTCTTTACCCATAATATCAGCCAGGGCGCTCTGGGGCACATAACCGTGAATGGCTGCGCCAACGGCTATGCCGACGATGACGTACAACCAGACTTTGCCCACGATTTCTTTAACGGACTGCCAGCCCATGTTCAGGCACTGGGGCCAGGCCGGTTTGGTCAGGTCCAGCGCGGCTTTACCGCTGTGGATTTGCCAGACAAAATCCTCCACGTAGCGTTCCAGCTTCAGGCGGCCAATGATAATCCCGGCTAATACGGCTATAACCAGCCCTGAAACCATATAAAGAAGGGCGATCTGCCAGCCAAATAGCCCGAAGAGCATTACCAGGGCGATCTCGTTCACCAGAGGCGCGGCCACCAGAAAGGAAAAGGTTACCCCCAGCGGTATCCCGGATTCGACAAAGCCGATAAATAAAGGCACGGCCGAGCATGAGCAGAAAGGAGTTACTACTCCCAGGGAGGCCGCCAGCACGTTGCCAACTCCTTCCCGTTTGCCGCCCAGAAAAGCGCGGGTCTGCTCCGGGCTGAAAAAGGAGCGGATAAGGGTAATGACAAAGATCATCCCTCCTAAAAGGAGAATGATTTTAGGCACGTCATACAGGAAGAAAGCAACCGATTCGCCCAGCCTGGAACCGTGTTCGAGGCCAAACAGGCTGTAAGTCAGCCAGTTAGCAAGCGGTTCAATAACATTGTAAAGGGCCAGCCAGCCTATAGCGACCAGTCCCAATAGCAAGATGGGCCGCCCTCCGGCCCGCCTGGTCGGCTCAACCGGGGAAGAAGAAGAAGTAGAAGTTGTAGAAGTTGTAGTAGGGTTACTAGAAGTAGGAGCAGGAGCAGACATAGCGGCCTCCCAGGGATATTCAACTTTTTGAATGTATTTTGCCCTAAAAAAGGGGCGGCAAAGCCACCCCATTCGTCTATTCCTTTACGGCATCAACCAATTTCTAAGTTCGCTCTCGCCGGGGATTCTCCCGGTGGAGACCACTTTATCGTTTACAACCAGGCCGGGTGTTGAAAGGATATGCCACTTCATTATCTCGGCATAATCGGTTACTTTTTCGACTTCGGCCGATAGACCCTGGGCCGCTAATACTTTGCGTACTACCGCTTCCAGTTTTTTACAGTTCGCACAGCCGGAACCTAATACTTTGACGTTGAGCATGATTTTCCTCCTGAAGAATATCAGGTTTATTGAATATGATTTAACAAAAGAAGTTAAACCACTGCCTCAGTTAGCTCTTCGCATTTCGGGCAAGGACACACAACTACCGCCGCCTCTTTAATTTTTGGTAATTCAAGCGGTAAGCCGAGGGTAGCGCGAGCCGTCTCAAGCAGGTCGAAAACCTCCGGGCGGGTGACCCGGTAATAGATATTCCAGCCCTCTCGGCGGTCCTGTACAATTCCGGCGTCTCGCAGAAGGGCCAGTTGCTGGGAGATATAAGCCTGGCGGTATTTGAGGCGGGCTTCAAGGTGACAAACACATTGTTCCTCGTCCCGCAATTGCTCTAATATAGCCAGGCGGGCCGGATGGGACAGCGCCCGGAATAGTTGTCCTATTTGTTTGTGATAAATTTCACTCATGGCTATATCATATTCCATTTTTTGCATATAGTCAAGAGCTTTTAGATATTTCGAAGCAGCTTGGAAATATTTTATCTGGCCCAGGCCTGGGCGCTCATCTGGACCGGATCCCAGGGGCTGCTCAGAGGCGGGGTATAGCTCAGGTCGAGATCGTTTAACTCCTCTATGGTCATACCGTGATAGAGAGCGGTCGCGAATATATCTACCCGTTTAGAAATTTCAGAATGCCATTGGCCCAAAATCTGGGCACCCAGTAGTTTGCCGGTTTTGCGGTCACCGGTAAGGCGGATTAGTAGTTCCTTCGGGTTGGGGTAATACTTCTTATGGTCCCAGTGTTTACTTTCGGTTGTAATCGGGTCGTACCCGGCTTCCAGCGCTTCATCGTGGGTCAGGCCGGTCCGGGCTATCACCAGATTGAATACCTTAACCACCTGAGTGCCGAGGGTACCCTGGAAGAGACGTTGGCCGCCCACCACGTTTTCACCGACCACCCGCCCCTGTTTATGAGAAGTTGTGCCAAGCGGTAGATAGATATAGCGTTCGAGCAGGTGATGATAAGTTTCCACGCAATCTCCAGCCGCGTAAATGTCGGGCAAGTTTGTCCGCATCTTGCGGTCTACGCAGATCGCGCCATTAATGCCAGTCTTTATCCCGGTATTTTGAACAAGCCCGGTATTGGGGCGGACGCCAGTGGCTACCAGCACCAGCTCCGCCTGTCCTTGAAAGCCCTTGGAGCCTGAAACGGCGAGGTTAGCACCGTTGTCAGTGGTTTCAATCCTTTCCACTGTTACCCCGCTGAACACCTTAACCCCCTGCCTCTTTAACTCTTCTTCCACGAGCTGGCCGAAACCGGCATCCACGGTTGGCAGGACCGCCTTTGGACGGCCCACAAGAGTAACTTCTAAACCCCGGTGGGTTAAAGCGTCGGCCATCTCAAGACCGATATAGCCGCTCCCTACAATCAGCACTGACTTTGGTTTTTTCTCGGTTATATTGTGGTCGAGGGCAAAGCTTTCTTCCATTGTATGCAGGGGGAACACTCCCGGTAAATCAAGACCACTGATAGGAGGTGGGACCGGCACCGCCCCGGTCCCGATAATAAGCTTATTGTAGTTAAAGGTGAGGCCCTGTCCCTGCCGGTTAGTAACAAGGACTCTTTTCCGGGTCGGGTCTATCTGCCGGGCGGTATGCCCCAGGAAAAATTCGACCCCGGTGGCCTGTAACTCTGCCAAGGTGCGGTGGGCCAGGGTGTGCCAATCGGTTATTTCACCGCTTAAATAAAAAGGGAGGCCGCAGATGCTGAAGTTAGGATAGTCGTCAGCTACCACAACCTTTATTTCGACTGCCGGATCAAGTTCACGCGCCCTAAGAGCGCCACTGATTCCGGCGTCACTACCCCCGATAACTAATAATCCGGGCATAAAGCCTTTCTTTTCCTGGTTTGCTGTACCTTACTTAACCTTATCTTTTATCTTGTAAGCAAGGTTAAGATCAAGTTTAAACCCCTGTTCCGGTTAACAGCCTGGGCTAGGCTGGTTTTTTAGCCCGCACAAAGGTACTGGCAAACCGGCCCACCAGATCTTCGCTGGCTGTTTCCCCTAATTTAGAAATCCAATCAGGCAAAGGGGAACCCAGATCTTCAAGGGTATAGCGGCGGGTTACCTCAAGGTCAATATTGTTAAAACCAGCCTCGACCAACCCCTCCCGGTATTCGCTATCGCTGAGGGCGCCTGCGATACAGCCAGCCCAGGATTCAAGGTCACGCCGCACCTGGGTCACGTTGACCAGATCCTCGGGCAACCCACCATGAATAACAATATCCGAAATGGCAAAGCGCCCGCCCGGTTTAAGCACCCGGTAAGCTTCTCGGAGTACGGCCCCTTTATCTGCCGCCAGGTTAACTACACAGTTGGAGATAATGACATCAACACTCTCATCCGGCAGGGGTATGGCGGCAATATCACCTTTCAGAAATTGTACATTCTTTACCCCGGCTTCGGCGGCATTCTGCCGGGCTAATTCTAGCATGGCCTCGGTCATATCCACGCCATAAGCAAAGCCTTCCGGCCCAACTCGCCGGGCCGAAATCAGCACGTCAATACCGCCACCGCTCCCCAGGTCGAGCACTATCTCGCCTGGTTTCAACTCGGCCAGGGCGGTAGGGTTGCCACATCCCAGCGAAGCCAGTTGGGATTTGAGGGGTAGGCCCTCTAATTCTTCCAGGGCATAAAGACCCTCGGATATTCGATCAACCCTTTGGGCCGTAGTGCTGCAACAGGTATTACTGTTGGTACCGCAACAGGAAGTTGCTTTGTTGTCCAGCACCGTAAGGGCAATCTCTCCATATCTGGAGCGGACCGCTTCGGTGATTTCTTCTGCTTTTTGAACTAACATTGGTTTGTCTCCTCTCCTGGTAAAAAGTTATGGTTGACCGGTTATTCAAGACAGATTTTGGCAGTTCTCTCTTGATTAGTCTCTCTTTTTTCCTCTTTTACCCAGAATTACCAATGACCATGTTTATCCTAATACTTAAATCGAAGTTTGTCAATATAATAAATGTTGGCTTGGCAAAAAAGTTAGAATTACTGACAGCCTGGCCTGTTTTTCAAACCGAAGGATAGGTTGGCCCTTTCCTGGTGTTAAAACGTATTTGGGAGTAATCATTGAGAGTTTAGGCCCGTATTCTCTCCGAAGGGATTTAGGGGTCAATCAGGCAGAGGGTATAACTATTACTTAACTATCTCGGAGTAAACATGGTTCTTTCCGGCTAATTGATAAACTGTATCGAATATAAGAAGCATTTATCGAAAGGATATGGGCTTGTTTGACGCATTATTTTTGGGCCAATTGCTTCAACATGTGGTGAATTGGGGTTGGATAGCCGGGAATACTGGAAGATACCGGCCCGGCGATAGTGGTGGAGAAGTAAAACATAAAGGAAGCTAATGTTCCCACGATTAGTCAACTTAAGGCCAGGAGACAGGCCAGAATCGCTACCCTTACCGGCTGATTTTAAGCCCCAGGCCGACCCAGCCGCTGCCTCAGGATTGGGGAACTGCTAAAGGAGAGGGGGAATTGTAATTGTGAGGCAAGTTGTCAATAAGAAGCCTAAAAAGGGTCCTAAACCAGGGCCGGTTGAGAAAATATTTTGTCTAGTAGGGCCTGGATTTCCCTTAATTTCGCGGGAATTATGGAATAATAAACCCATTTACCCCGCTTGTCGCCACTAATCAGGCCGGCTTCCCTTAGAATTCGCAGGTGGTGGGATATAGTTGGCTGACCAAGGCTAAACCGGTCGGTTATATCGCAGACGCAGACCGCTCCACTGCTGGCCGAGAGCATGTTTATCATAGAAAGCCGAGTTGGATCAGCAATAGCTGCCAGCAAAGTAGCGCCTTCTACCGCCTGGTCGTGCCCAATAGTAAATTCAGGGGCAGGAAGGCAACAAGTATTATTTTGTATAACCGTTAATTCTCTTTTCATAAGCCAAGTTTAGCAGTAATATTGATGAAAGTCAATATATTACCGGTTTTACCTTTTGAAAACAACCCTATTCTTGCTTCTCATTTCTCCCTGGCAGCTTTGTTAAATATGTAACATATAGACAAATGTAGATTTGTCTATTACAATGGAATTACAATTTATTATTTTTAGCCTTTTAGTTAAAAGCCTGGAAAAAGGGGTTGTAGTGACAAGTTTTAGGTTATACAGTTGAAGGAGCAAAAGGTGAAACGGCTTTCTTTCCTGGACCGCTACCTGACGATCTGGATTTTCGCCGCGATGGCCCTGGGCGTCGGCCTCGGCTACTTTATACCGGCGGCAGAGGGTTTTATAAACGGCTTTCAGGTCGGAACCACCAATATTCCAATCGCCATCGGGCTTATTTTGATGATGTACCCGCCGCTGGCTAAGGTTAAGTACGAGGAGCTGGGTGATGTTTTCCGTAACTGGAAAATATTAGGGGTGTCTCTGTTCCAGAACTGGCTGATCGGTCCGGTCCTGATGTTCTTCCTGGCAATACTGTTGTTGCGAGATAAGCCGGAATACATGACCGGCCTGATAATGATCGGCCTGGCCCGCTGTATCGCCATGGTGATTGTCTGGAACGAACTGGCTAAAGGCGATAGCGAGTATGCCGCTGGCCTCGTCGCTTTCAACAGCATCTTCCAGGTGCTTTTCTACAGCGTTTACGCCTGGTTCTTTATTACGGTATTGCCGCCGGTCTTTGGCCTGCAAGGTAGCCTGGTCCAGGTTGGAATCTGGGATATTGCCCAAAGCGTCTTCATCTATCTGGGTATCCCTTTCCTGGCCGGGATGGTAACAAGGTTCGTACTGCTTAAACAAAAAGGCCGGGAGTGGTACGAGAAGAAATTCATTCCCAGAATTAGCCCGATTACCCTGATCGCCCTACTTTTTACCATCCTGGTTATGTTCAGCCTTAAAGGCAATTTGATCGTCCAGATTCCCTTAGACGTAGTAAGAATTGCCATTCCTCTGTGTATTTACTTCGTCATAATGTTCCTGGTCAGTTTCTGGATGGGCCGCCGGGTTGGAGCGGACTATTCCAAAACTGCGACAGTCGCTTTTACCGCTTCCGGCAACAATTTCGAACTGGCTATCGCCGTAGCCGTGGCCGTCTTCGGGATTAATTCCGGGGCGGCCTTTGCCGCCGTAATTGGTCCCCTGGTAGAAGTGCCGGTCCTCATCGGCCTGGTAAACGTGGCTCTTTATTTCCAGCGCCGCTACTTTGGGGCGGCCATTACCCCACCTCCCGCCGCGCTTATTAACGGGGTTGACGCAGGATGTCCGACCAATATCGGGGTTGACTTTACCGACAAATATTCGCAATCTGCACAACCTGAACAAACCAGAAAGTAGGTCATGAATTAGGGTCTTGAAGATAAGGCGATTGTCCGGTGTAACCAAAAGTAGCTTAACTTAAAAGGTTATCAATGAAATGAACCCTATTTTTGGGTACCCATAACTCGGCCCGTTCCCAGATGGCCGAAGCCCTGCTGCGAGAAATGGGTAAGGCCGGTTTGATGTTTTTAGCGCCGAGACCGAAGTCACACCCGTCCAACAGCCCCTGGAAATCAAAGCGATGGCCCAGAAAGTCTAAGATATTTCCGGCCAGTGTTCTATTGATAAACCTATTCGGTTATACCGGTGGGTTGGCCTTTTGTAATTTGAATTCTTGCTGGCCTACATAGAGGTAAGTTAATTTCCCGCATTAAATTGCTTGACAAGCTTACTCACATTACCCAAACAGCATGAGCCTTCAGGATTTCGCAGGTCGCAGGCACACTGACTTTCTAAAATTCCCTGCTTAATCTCGGAAATTATGGTTGCTCTTTGCTCAGCGGAACCACTCTTCAAATTACCAAGGCTAAACCTGAAACAGTAGCAAACCAGAACTTCCGGGTTAGTAGCTTCCTTATGGTAAACTTTCTCACGAACATCATTAACTGTGAAAAGGGAACTACCATCCGCCGAGAAATAAACAACCGGACACTCGGCGGAAGAACAATAAAAATGCTCCACTTCCTTGACCAGACGCAAACTGACCGCCAGTAAAGATTTCACGGTCTGGTTTTGAACTATTTTACCCTTTTGGCCGTTAACCGGACAGGTGTAACCCCGTTTTAAAGAATCAGGGTTAGCTGTAAAATTTAATCTGGTGCTTACTTTATCATTACTGCCAGAGTCTGCCTGCCTATCGACCATTTTAGTTCCCTTCCCACTTTGTTTTTATTTACCTGCAAAAATTTGTAATTTTTACGGAAAACCCTTACCTTTTGCTGCCTGGTCTTTTCAATATACTACACCACACTACAACCTAAAGCCTGCACATATTTTCCGTCGTACCAAGCGTTATCCGTTGCTATTGACAACGATTAATAATGTGTTATGCTTGCTAATAGCAACGTTGTTATTAGCAACAAATAAAAGGTTTATAAGAATGACCCAAATAGAAAATCGCACCAGTTCTTTAATCCGGGACGTAGGCCGTTTACACGTCCGGTTGCAGCAGGAGACGGCCGAGTGCTGCGGCGGCACTACCATGACCGAGTGTACCATCCTGACCGAGATTGGGCGGAAAGGCCCAGGCACCCTGATTGACATCGCCAACCGGCTGGGCCTGGATAAAGGTTGGGTCAGCCGGGCGGTCGAAAATCTGGTTCAGGAGGGTCTGCTTTCCAAGGTTGTGAACGAACAGGACCGGCGCACCGTAATTATTTCTTTCTCGGAGGCCGGAGAACGCCGTTTCGAGGAGTTGAACAATAATTTAAACGCCCAGTCCGAAAGAGTGATGGACCGGGTGCCTGCCGCCGAAAGAGGAAATGTCGAAAAAGCTTTGCAGCTTCTTTTAGCAGCTCTTGAGGATGAATACGCCGCTTCTCGCCAGACTGCTTCTTGTAAAAGTTAGGGCTGTCTGTATTGTTTAATCGTTTCTTTTCGAGATAACAGGAGATAAATAGCGATGACTGCTGCCTTGTCAGATGCCGCCAGGAAGCCTGAAACCGACCTGACCTTTAGAAACGCATGCTCCGCCGACCTGCCTCAGATCGAAAAACTGCTAAAAGAGTCCAGCCTGCCCCTGGCCGGGGTGCAGGAGCATCTAGCCAATTTTCTGCTGGCCTTTAATGAAAAGAATGAGCTTATTGGAACGGCGGCCCTGGAACTTTACGGGAAAGCTGCCCTGCTCCGCTCGGTGGCGGTAGACAGCTCTCAAAGAGGGACCGGGCTGGGTCAGGATCTGGTCTGCCGACTGTTAGAGCGGGCGAGGCACAATGGTTATGAAAGCGTGGTCCTTTTAACTACAACCGCCGCAAATTTTTTCCCTCGTTTTGGCTTTGTAGAAATAAGCCGGGAGACTGCACCGGACCCGGTAAAGGAGTCGGTTGAATTCAAGGGAGCCTGCCCGGATACGGCCAGCGTTATGCTGCTCGACCTCAAACAGCCGCCCCTCCTGGTTCGGCCTGCTACCGAAAAAGATATAGAGGCTATTACCCGCATCTATAACCAGGGCATTGAGGATGGATGCACCCTTGAAACCGAGCTTCGTTCCCAGGAAGAACGGCTTGAATGGTTCAAAAACCACGATGAAAGGCACCCGGTGCTGGTGGCGGTCCGGTTGGGCCGCGTGGTCGGCTGGGCCTCCCTCAATGTCTACAACCCTCGCTACGGCTACCGCTTTGTCGCCGATTTCTCAATCTATATCGAGCACTCTTTGAGAGGCAGCGGGGTCGGCTCGACCTTACTACCGGTCCTCATTGAGCGGGCCAAACCGCTCGGCTATCATAAACTGGTCCTGACTACCTTTCCTCATACGACAGCCGGAGTGAAACTCTACGCCAAAAACGGTTTCCGTATTGTAGGCGACTATAAAGAGCAGGGTTTACTCAATGGCGTCTGGACCGATGTCAGGATAATGGAACTGATTTTAGAATAGATTTCAAAGTAGGCCAAAATACATATTGACAAGTTTCAATATGATAGTTACAATGATGGACGTAAGGGTCCAGCACACGGACCCTTCTCAAAGAAAGTACATATCTAAGTTTATCGAAATAACGAGAACAATTCTTATCTTAACTCATTGATAACCATCAATATTTAGACATTATAACCAGGGGGTAATCGAACTATGTTTAAACAAATTATAAGTCTGGTATCTGGCGGCGCAGGTGCCAAGGAAACAGAAAAAGCAAAAAATACTTCTTTCTGTGAAAGCTGCGGCGAAGTGTGCGGCTCTAGCTGCCGGTCAGAAGCGATCCTGGAGCAGACTAAAGAAAAGTTCACTTCCTTTCAAAGTGGGGTGACCGCCAGGTTTTAGGATTAGCCGGTAATATTCGGGTCTTAAAAGGATAATTAAAAGCGGATATTTTCAGACCAGGCAGTTATTAAAAAAGTGGTGAAATAAAATGGATAAATCAATTCTACCGGTAGTTGTAATCGGGGCCGGGCCGGTCGGCCTGGCGGCGGCAGCCCACCTGGTCAAGCGGGGCGAAACACCGCTGGTGCTGGAAGCCGGGAGCACGGTAGGAGCCAGCATCCGGCAGTGGGGCCATGTCCGGGTATTTTCACCCTGGAAATATAATATTGATCCGGTTTCGGCTTCCCTGTTAAAAGAAACCGGTTGGCAGGAACCGGCTGGCGATTATCTACCGACCGGGGCCGAGTTTGTCGAGCAGTATCTAGAACCCCTGGCCGCCACACCCAGCCTGAAGGCGCACATTCATTTAAACTCGAAGGTGTTGGCGGTAACGAGGCTTGGCTTCGATAAATTAAAAAGTGTTGGAAGAGAAAATGCGCCCTTTCTGGTGATGGTCGAGCAACGTCCTGTAGACGGGCAGCGTGAGGAAATAGAAATCCTGGCGAAAGCGGTTATAGACGCCTCCGGTACCTACACTCAGCCTAATGTTCTGGGAGCCAGCGGGGTACCGGCTCGCGGCGAGAAAGCATTGTCTCAATCCGGCCGGATATTTTATGGTATTCCAGACGTGCTGGGCCGGGAGCGGGCACGCTACGCCGGAAATCGGGTGTTGGTAGTCGGCAGCGGCCACTCGGCCTTTAACGCCCTGCTTGACCTGGTCGAGCTTTCAAAAGAAGAGCCAGGCACCAGAATTACCTGGGTTATCCGGCGTAAATACCTGGATAATTTGTATGGCGGGGAATCGAACGACGCTTTACCGGCCAGGGGCAGCCTTGGCTACCGCCTCCACCAGGCGGTCGAGGAAGGTAAAATTAAACTTGTTAGCGGTTTCAAAATCGCAAATCTTGAGCAGACCGGCGTAGGTATTACCGTAACCGGCGAACACCGTAAATTACCGCCGGTAGACCAGATCATTGCTACCACCGGGTTCCGGCCCGACCTTTCTATGACGGGCGAACTGCGCCTGAACCTGGACCCGAGCCTGGAAAGCCCGGCTGCGCTGGCCCCTCTGATCGACCCAAATGTACATAGCTGTGGCTCGGTGCCTCCTCACGGCGAGGCCGAGCTGGCCCACCCGCAGGAACCCGGCTTTTACACGGTTGGTATGAAGAGCTATGGCCGTGCCCCGACCTTCCTGATGCTGACCGGCTACGAACAGGTTCGCTCAATCGTTAGCGCGTTAGTGGGAGACTGGAAAGCCGCCCGTGAGGTAGAACTGGTGCTGCCCCAAACCGGGGTCTGCTCGGTGAATAACCGGAATCTAACTGACGATGGTGGAGCTTCCTGCTGTGGTATTGCTCCAACAAAAAGTGCGTTAAAAGTAGAGCCGCTGCCTGTACCCGTCCTGGTTAAAGCCGGTAATTCCAGTTCCGGTTCTTGCTGCGGCTAGCCGCAACCACCTGGAAAGGCAGTAAGTAGAGCGGTTCCAAAATGCAACACTTGAGTTGAGTCAGGTAAGAGAATAAGATCGAGAAGATCGAAAGGAAAAATGGCAAAACCGGGCAGTGGTAACCGCGTCTATTACGGCTGGATTCTGGTCCTGACCCTTGCAATAACCGAGACCACTTCCTGGGGTATCCTTTCTTACGCCTTTACGGTCTTTCTGGACCCGATGCAACACGAATTGGGTTGGTCAAAAGCCGAGCTTACCGGGGCTTACTCACTTTCTCTCCTGGTAGCGGCCGTAGCCGGGCTGGCGGTTGGCCGCTGGCTGGACCGTCACGGCCCAAGGCTTCTAATGACGCTAGGCTCGGTCCTGGCAACTCTTCTGGTACTGGCCTGGTCGGGAGTTCACGACCTGTTACTCTTTTACCTGATCTGGCTCGGCATCGGCTTCACCCTGGCGGCGGTGTTGTACGAACCGGCCTTTGCAGTCGTGGCAACCTGGTTTGTGCGCCGCCGGGCCAGAGCCTTAACCCTGCTCACCTTTGTAGCCGGGTTCGCCAGCGTGATTTACGTTCCCCTGGCCGACTGGCTGGTGCGGACCCAGGGCTGGCGGCAGGCCCTGGTCACCATGGCGATTATTCTGGCGGTCGGAACCATTCCCTTGCACGCCCTCTTACTCCGGCGCAGACCGGAAGACCTGGGCTTACAACCGGATGGGGTGGTCCTACCAGGCCCAGGTGGGGACGCTGCTACTTCCTTTAAAGGGCGAGGCAGCGAAGAAAAAAGCATCCCGGCAAAGATTGCCCTACGGGGCAGCGCCTTCTGGTGGATGACCCTGGCTTTCTTTCTTAACACCGTAGCCCTGGGAGGTCTGAGTGTTCATCTCATTCCTTTTTTAACCGACCACGGTTACGATGGTAGTTTTGCCGCCTCGATGCTGGGTCTGGTGGGTATCATGGCGTTACCAGGCCGGCTGGTCTTTACCATACTGGGAGAAAAGTTACCTCGTAGCCTCCTGGCAGCCTGCCTCTTCTCGCTTCAAACCATTTCGCTTGTGGTTTTGCTTTTGACTTACAGCTCGACCGCCGGGGTGATAGCTTTCGTGATCATCTTCGGTATCGGCTTTGGCGCTATTACCCCGGCCAGGGCCGCCCTGGTAGCCGATTTTTATGGCCGCCGCCATTACGCAACCATCAACAGTGTCCTGGCTTTATTTGCTACTGCCGCCCGCGCCGTTGGACCATTTACGGTTGGTCTGGCTTTTGACACCATTGGCAATTACCAGCCTGCCTTCTGGACCCTGGCTGGCATTTCAGCGTTAGCGGTAATCTCTATTGTTATAGCGGAAAATAAACGTCCTTCAAGTCAGAAGTAACTTTACCCACCCAGGTTTTACCCTCGGAAAGGGAGCGGCTTAGAATAGAATAGACAAAGCAAGATGGGGCGCGTTGAAAGCCACCCAGGCTACTCACCCACCAGTTATCCCAGGAGTTCAAATTGACAATCATCAATGTTAATGCTAGGATAAGCTCATGGAAAGACATGAGTTAAAAAACGTTAAAACAGTTACTCCAGTTGGGGAGAATGACGAAGCCTGTTGTGTGCCGACCCTGGTAGAACCGGCCCTGGGAGCTAAACAGGCCCGCAAAGCGGCCGACATTTTTAACGCGCTGGCCGACCCTACCCGTCTCACTATTTTAAGCCTGATCGCCCGCAGTGAACGGGGAGAAGCCTGTGTCTGTGACCTGACCGCCTCTTTTAACATGGGGCAGCCTTCGATCTCCCACCACCTGAAAATCCTTAAGGATGCCGATTTAATCCAGGGCGACAAAAGGGGTAAATGGGTCTACTACTCGCTGGTAACCGGCCGGGACGAAGAAATTAAAGGGTTGCTCGATACGGTCCTTAAAATACCGGTGGAAGTTTAGCCGTTCTTTACCCTAACATAACGACTTTCAGATTGTTTCTAAAAGCTCAAACCGCACTCTTTACTGGCAGCCTTGGGCTTTTTCTTTTGCAGAGCGAGCTTGGAAAATAGCTGACAATCATATTGACAAACATCAATACATAGGTTATATTAGTCTTGTAAACATATTGATACTAATCAATTCGATAAAACCCTTTACTTTCTATAAGCTTTTTAGAACAGAAAAAGGTCTGCAATTATTTAGCAGCAAGAACTACAATTGGCGGATTTTCAACAGAGTAAAAGGAGTTGTTTCTATGACAATGAATCTGGAAGAGAAGAAAAGCGCGGTCGAGTTCGCAACCACAACGCGGGTTCATGTTTCGATAAATACCAGTAACGTGGAGCGCTCGCTCCCGTTTTACCGGACGCTTTTCGGCCAGGAACCTACCAAGGTGCGCCCTGGTTATGCCAAGTTCGAGGTAGCCGAGCCGCCGGTCAACTTTACTCTTAACGAGAACGCTAACTTCCAGCAGGGCGGCACCATTTCCCACTTTGGCATCCAGGTTAAAAGCACCGAGGAAGTGCTGGCCGCCAAGGAACGCTTTATTCAGTCCGGCCTGACCACTTTCAGTGAAGATGAAGTGACCTGCTGCTACGCGGTCCAGGACAAGGTCTGGGTCACCGATGCCGATGGCAACAACTGGGAAGTCTTCGTGGTGCTGGACGCCGATGCCCCGGTGCATAGCGAAAACAGGATGGTGGGTGGTCCCAACGATAGTTGCGCTTGTGACACCGGCGCTAACACCGGCCGCCAGACCCTGGAACTGATTAACAAATCTGGCGGTAGTGGCAAGTGCTGCTAACTTTTGCCGACTACTAAATAAAAGGTGGTTGCTCAAATTTCAGGATAAAAAAGAGCAATCACCTTTTAAGTTGGACTTTTAAATTGGGGTAGCACGCACATCTTTAAACGGGATAAGCGATTTTAGCTCAAAAGAAAGGTTACATTTAAAGTTCGAAAATCCGCCTTATCGCATCCTCTTCTAAAAAAAACTTTGAAACCGGAATATATCGAATGAGCACAAAACCCCAGAATTAGCCCATTCTAAATTTAACACCTAAATTGTTGTTTTCAGTCAATTCTTTGTACTTGCCTTTTGTAATTCCTTCCGAAAACAGCGGCTACCAGGCTGGGGACTAGGGTTATTACCATTCCACGAAGAAAAGCCTTGAAATGAAACAAATAGCTTGAGTACATCGGGTCCGCTTCTTTTGCCAGCGATTTTATGAAGCCTGGTTTCCAGATCAGTACCAAAAGGTAATCCAGGACAAGCAGGTCAAACAAATTAACGAGGACGCCTATCGAATAAGCGTTTAGAAAAGCATTGGCGAAAGATAGTTTGCCATTATTTTGCTTTCTTAACAAAATGGTTGAAAGCAGGGGAATACCAAATAAAAATGAAAGTGACGGGATAAAGAAGAGCGCGCGTTGTTTCTTTGTTTTTTCGTCTACTTCCCCCCTGGACAAAATGTCGGGATTTACTCGCGCTACGATGAGTATTAGCCCGGTCATCAAACCGCTGAGAAGCAGACCATCTTTCACAATCCTATTTGGTGAAAGGTGTAAGGAGTCGGATTTTGGGATGAAGGTAAGACGCATACTTGTTCCTTTCCAGTTCTGCTTGAAACTGCAAAAAATCTTGGTTAAATGTTTCCCATCTTTGATCTTTCAGATTGCCTATAAACTAACCGAATTGAAGAAAGGCCGCTTCGAGATACAACTAATTGACATTTTGCCTCGAAGCGGCCCTTTGGGGTAAATCGAATATTTACTGGTCTTTTTGCTTGGGAGCTAGCGGTAAGACAGGCCAAACTTTTTCATTTACCATAGGCTGCTGGCTCACTTTACTGCAACTTTCACAATCACAAGAGATCGATTCTTTTTCCGGCTGGTCAGTAATTGCTGCAACTTTCTTGCCCTTTAAAGGTAAAAACTCAAGGGAGGTTGGGCTTGTTTTGGCTTTGGCGGGGTTAGGAGCAGCTATTGGCTGGACCCGGGTCGGCCTGGCCTTTTGTAGCGGGGCAGCCGGTATCGGTATAAGTTCACCTTCAAACTTCAAAGGCCGGTATTTCAGGAGACGAGATGAATTCGCCAGGATACCGAAATCCGGGATGGACTGGGCAGCCGCCGCCACGATCATAGGCAGGAACCCGGTAGCCGCCAGGCTCAAACCAACCAGGTTGTAGAGGGCTGTAAAGGCAAAATTGACCTTAACTACCCGCATGGTGCGCTGGGCTATCGCGATTGCTTCCGGCACCAGCCGCCAATCGTCGCGCATCAGGGCCATATGGGCGGCGTCCACCGCTACATCGGTGCCAACCACCCCCATCGCCATCCCGACCTCGGCCTGGGCCAGGGCCGGGGCGTCGTTTACGCCGTCGCCGACCATTACCACTTTGTAGCCCTGGTCTTGGTATTCCCGCACGATCTTGATTTTATCTTCCGGCAGCAGATTGGCCCGGAAATCTATTCCAAGGTTGGCAGCAAGCGCCCGACCGGTCCGCTCGTTATCACCGGTCAAAAGTTCGATTCTTTTGATGCCAAGTTTGCGGACCGCCGCCAGCGCCTGAGGAACTTCCGGTCGCAAAGTATCGGCCGCCGCCAGGATGCCGATCAGCTCGTCGTTCTGGACAACGTACAGCAGGGTCTTGCCCTGTTCTTCCAGCGCGGCCGCTTCTTTAAGGTTTTCACCTGTTTCTTTCATGCGGCGGTTGCCAACCGTTACAGGTAGGCCGTCAACCAGGGCCTGCACGCCCAGGCCAGGCATGGATTTGAACTGGCGCGGCTCACCCACCTCAATTTCTTTCTTGGCAGCCGCTTCAAGCACCGCCTGGGCCAGGGGATGCTCGGAATATCGCTCGGCTGCGGCTGCCAGGCGCAAAACTTCGTCTGGCGTTTTACCTGTAAGGGGTACGATGTCAGTAATCCGGGGGCGGCCCGCCGTGAGGGTGCCGGTCTTATCGACCAGCAGCACCTGGGCACCGGCGAGTAGTTCCAGATATTTACCGCCTTTAATAAGCAGACCTCTTTTGGCCGCCGCGCCAATTGACGCCAGCATGGCAATGGGGGTTGCCAGGGCGAAAGAACACGAACAGGCCACCACCAGGACGGCCGCGCTGGCGAGAGTGTTTCGCGTGAATAAAAAGCTGATCGCTGCCACGGCCACCACCACGGGCAGATAATAAGCCGAGAACTTGTCGGCGATTAGCTGGACATCTGAGCGGTGAGCCTCGGCTTCCTCGACCATTTTGACGGCTTTACCAAAAGTAGTGTCGGTCCCGACATGGGTGGCCTGCACCCGCAGACTGCCGAGCCGGGCAATTGTAGCGGCATAGACCCCGACACCGTCGCTTACCTCTACCGGGATGGACTCGCCGGTAATGGCGGCCTGCTCGACGGTAGCCTGGCCGCTGACGACAAATCCGTCCACCGGAATTTTTTCACCCGGTCGGACTACCACCACTTCGCCTGGCCTTACATCGCCTACCGGCACTTCCTGCTCGGTGCCGTTCCGCTCGACCCTGGCCGTCTGTGGTGCCATTGAGGTAAGGTTCTTGAGGGCCTGACGGGAACGTTCGGTAGTAAATTTTTCGGCGTACTCACCCACCCGCATAAAGAAAACTACTACCACAGCCGTGGGCCACTGGCCGACCGCCAGGGCCGCGATGGCGCCCAGGCTCATCAGGGTATGTGATATTATCCGGCCCCGCAGAGACGCTTTTATTACGTTTAGGAAGATCGGATACCCGGCTATGCCAACGATCAGCCAGCCAACCGGCCAGGGTACTTTGTCGGTAAGGGTATCAAACAGTCCCAACCACTCCCCTACTACGATGACAAAAAGGACCACCCCTAAAATTAAGCCTAAAAGGGTTAAAATCGAATTCAAGTAATTAGGTAGTTTAGGGTTATCCGGTTCCTGATAGGTTTCTTGAGTGGAGGCAAAGGCCGCCGGAAGGTGCGTTTGTGGAATTGTATAACCGGCCTCTTTGACGGCCTGGTGGATTGCGTTTAGATCACTCTTCTGGGGGTCCAGGGTGATAACAGCTTTCTCGGCAGAAAGCAGCACCCTGACGGTATCTATCCCAGGTAAAGCCGCAATAGCTTTCTGGACATGGACGGTGCAGTCGGCGCAGTCCATCCCGACCACCGGCAGTTCAATGGTTTCGAGGGCAAGGACAGGAGAAGCTTGTACGGGAACCGAGTAACCAGCTTTCTCAATTGACCGGCGCAAGGCGGCCGGGCCGACTTTAACTGGATCGAAGTTTATCACGGCCTTTTCAGCCGATAGTAAAACTTTAGCCGACTCGACGCCTTCCAGTTCTGTTAAGGCTTTCTGAACGTGAATGGTGCAATCGGCGCAATCCATGCCTTTTACCGGCAGTTCCAGGGTCTGTAATTTGCGTGTTCCTGAATTTTCAAACATACGATTCCCTTACTTACTCTATGTCTCTTTTGTTCTACCTAATGTGTTCCGCTATTTAAAAAATTCGTCTACTCGGAAATAATTTTCAGTGGAATTTCGCGGGCATCAGGTTTGGTCGGCCCGGCGTAGCGAGTACAATCGTAAACACCTTTTGCCACCTCGGCCAACAATTCACCGGCCAGGTTTAGCAGCCCGGCGACTCGTTCGTCACTCAAACGGTAGTAGCTGAAACGGCCCTGCTGTTCCACACTCACCAGGCCGCAATCTCTCAGACAGCTCAGGTGGTTAGAGATATTCGATTGGGAAAGGCCGGTGGTTTTGACCAGATCGCCAACCGCGAGCGGCCCGTCCTGTAAGGCTTCCAGGATAGTCAGGCGGGAATTATCCGAAAAGCCCCGAAAAAGTTTGGCTTTGAGGGCAGTCGAGGTCAAGCCACTTTCAAGTAACATGTTTTTCTCCAGGTTCTAAAATCATATTATTATTTCATTACTTCATCATATCATTAATTGCTGATATAATAATGCAAGAGTTTTAGGGTGTCAAGGCATAATACTTTCTTATAAGAAGGGTGAGGTCCAAAAATTATCTTCGATTTAAGGCGAACCACCGGCTAACCAAACATTAGTAACGCATATCTGGCAAGAACAAAATCGCTTCAGGTTCAAGTTCAGCGAAAGTTTAGTAAGTCCGGTTGCCCAAAACCCTAATCGTCTTCGTCTTCTTCGTCCTCAAATTCTAAATCGGCTGACTCACGAAATAGAAAAAACCAGGTTAAACCGGCTAGGAGCGGCAGGGCAATTACAAGTGCGATTATAACAGGCCAGGGTGGGTCAGATTTTTCAACTCTGGTTTGAGCATTAAAAGAAACTACTCCTAATTTTGGGTCGTCAATAATAATATCGAAACGCCAGTCTCCTTCTGTCGCAACCGGAATATCTACGTCATACTGGTTCGGCCGGCCTGGAGTTTGGTAAAACTTTAACCGGGTCGCGCCTGATACTGGCGTCGCAAGCAGTACGGGGTCAACCGTAACTACTGCCTCGGTAACCGGATCGTCGCTACTCTTTCTGGTAATAACCATGGTCAGGTGCGCCGGGACAACCGGGGTGGGCGGTGATGGGCTGATTAGCAAATAAACGTTAAAGCTACCAATATCTCCGTTGTAAATAGGAGTGCCGCCGTTGGCTAGGGCAGGAAAAGGTTCTTGAAATAAGGCTATTATTGCGCTTGCAATCAAAGTCCACCAGAACTTATAGCTGGCTGGAATGTTAGGAAGATGGTTTGGGTACGGGATCCGGAATTTAAAAAGTGGTCTTAATCTTTTCATTTGAACTCATTTCAAAAATATTGCTACGAACCGACCTGATAGGTCAGCGGCACTTTAACTACTTTTAAGGGGTCAAAAGCCACCCCGTTCAGGTGTATTTCATAGTGGACATGCGGTCCGGTGCTCGCGCCCGTATTTCCTGATAAAGCGAGAATATCACCCTGCTGGACCGGCTGTCCCACCTTTACCAGTAGCTGCCGGTTATGCCCGTAAAGGGTGACCCAGCCACCCTGGTGAGTAACTTCCACCCGGTTACCATAGCCGGGGTCGTAACCTACATAGGAAACTACACCGGCTTTGGTTACGGCGACCGGGGTACCTTCAGGAACCGCCAGGTCCAGCCCGTAGTGCATGTTGGTAGTATTTGCCACAAATGGGCTGGGGCGGATGCCAAATAAACTTGTGACTATCCCTCTTACCGGCACGTCAACCGGGGGGCTGTCTCCAACTGCTTGTAACTGCTGGTTCCCTGGTAGAGGTAGACGAGTTGAAGGCGAGCTATTCCCTTTAATTTCTGGTGATTGGGTAACCGGGTTACCGCTTAGCTGGGCAAGCTGAGCGGTATTGATTTGCATGGGCGCCGGGCCTTGCGGCTGATTGAGGGCGGTTTGAAAACTTTGTAGTTGAACATTCAGGACGGCAATATCGGCCTGGCCGTTTAAAACCGCTTTGTTTAGCAGATCAAGTTCACCGTTAAACTTATCGACCTGGGAATTAAACGCCTGGCCCTTTGCAACATCAATGCTGACACCGGCCACCGCCCCATTATTATTTGTGGCACCTACGGACGAAGGTGAAGCGTCTTTATTAAGGGTAAGCTGCTGGTTTATGCGGGTGGTCAGAAGTTGAAAGGAACTCAACCGAGCCGAGAGACCATTGATCTCACTCTGGAGGCGGTCGAAATCCATTTTACTGAGGTCACTCTCGCTTTGAAGCTCTTCCAAACGCTGCTCTTCCAAAGCAATTAATTTAGTTTGTTCTTGCTCTCTTAAACTTAAGTTATTTGCAGACACCATCTCGGTCCGAGAAGTTTTAGAAAAAGCCCGGTCAAAGAAATTAAAGGTGGTAACACTTCCTAAACCGAGCACCGCAAGGACCACCAGCGCGCAAAATAGCATACCCCAGATATTCAGAGTTACCTTTAACAGCGGGGTTGTACTATTTTTATCGTCAATCAAGAAGGTTTCAGGTGAAGTTTGATTCTTTTTTTTCAAAATATTTACCTTGCAGTAAAAATTAGTAATTAATCCAGGTTTTGGGCCGGACGGATCAGAATTGGAATTGTGGCAGCGCATAGTTATTTCCCGTAGCTAAGCAGCTACCCCTCGTTTTTTCAGTAAATCTTGCATATAGGCAATTTCACTCTGCTGGCTAATTACAATTGAATTAGCCAGTTGCAAAATTTCCGGCCGGTTGGTCTGACCCAGCACCACCTTTGCCATGGCTACACCGCCCTGGTGATGCCGGATCATTAAACGCAGAAAAGATACTTCGGCCTCCGCCACCGGCAGGGTATCCAGGGCATAAACCTGCTCAAGTGTTGCCATGCCCATCATCACGCCCTGCCCACCCATAACCGGCCTGGGAGAAGCAAACGGCTGCTGCCAGGCCGCCAACCAGCCCTGCATCATGCCGAGTTGGGCCTGTTGGGTCAGCGTTATATCAATAGCCAGGATGCGTAATTCCGGGTCGGTGGTGCGGTCCCGGATTTTTACCGCCATTTCAACTGCCTGCGCATGGTGCGCCCCCATATCGTAGGCAAAAGTAACTTCCGGGCTATCCGCCGTCGGCTTAAGGTTGCTTAGCCAGCCCCAGGTGGTTAAAGCTAAAGCCGCTATTAAAACAACCGCTCCTAAAATGAGCGCTACCGGAACTAAGGGGAAGCGCCCCGGAGTTTCTTCGTCTTCTAAAGAATCTATTGATTCTTCGTCATAAATTTCAGTCATTTTTATTCACCCTACCTGCTAAACTAAACACCTTACATTGCGACTACACTTTTGACCGCTGTTTTTCCTACCTCCAGCTTCAGCAGCTTCCTGTACAATTTAGCTGGCTAACCGGGCCGGGAGAGAAAGTCTAACCTTTTACTTCAAATTCGAAGGTATATTCAACGTCACTTACACCGGGTTTTTGTAGTATCACTTTCATCTGCCATTTACCACCTTTAGTTAATAGCTCGTTCACCCCCTGGTAAAATCCTGGTGCAATGGAGGTAGCATTCTCCAGATCGAAATTTATTAAAGTTCCGCCATCACTAGAGTATTGCAACCGGGCCGTCTTGAAATCGGCGACCGGTTGGCCGCTGCGATTATCCAGCACATATAACATAAAGTTATTTGGCCCCACTTCGGCTGGCGAAATGATCATATCAAGCCGGTAATCCCCGGCCGTTCCGCTCAGTTCCAGGTCGGTTTCGGTTTCAGGAGAAACGGCTGGCCCTGGCGCGCCTGAAGGCCCACTCTGGGCGGTTGTAACCGGTGTATTCCGGGGAGGAGCCAGGCTGGTTAGGACACCCACGCTTACCAGCACAACCACCAGAAGGATGCTCTCAATCACGATGATCTGCCGGAACTGAAAAATAAGTCTACCGGCCGCCGGGCTGCCAGGTCCCTTTCTTACCGCTGAACCGGTCCAGGCGAACCCGGCCAGGCGCGGCTGGATAACCAGGAAGGCTCCGGCCCCCAGAAATAAAGTAAAGACGAAAAGGCCGACCTTTATCAGCAAAGCCTGGCCGTACCAGGTAGTCAGGAGCGTAGTCAGCGAGTCGATCTCGCGCATACTTGCCACCAGGCCAGTTACTATCAGGGCAATAACGCTGCTCAGGATCAGTTTGGAAAACGGGCCTAGTACTGTAGTAATCAGCTTTGTGCGGTTGCCACTGCCCGGTTTTGCCGCCGCCAGAACGGCTGCCAGAATCAGAACCAGGCTGGCTACGCCGCCCAACCAGATCGACACGGCCGCCAGGTGCAGCCAGTCAATCGTTACCGCAAAAAAGATCGACACGGCCGGATTGGAAGCGGCGTGCGAATTAAGGCTGGTGGTTAAAAGGATAAAGATACCTGACCCGGCCAGCGCCCCCCACCACAAAAACCGTTTCTGCTGGATGGCGAAGTTTGTCTGGCTGTCAGGGGTGCTGCCGGTTATAGCGGAATATTTAAGAGCGTTTTTATTGGACAGCCTGACACAGAAAAGGTAGATGAACCCGGCCGCCAGAATAAAACCCAGCCTGACCAGCCAGATATTGCCAAAGCTGGTTTTGAGCAGGTATGCAAAAGCGCCTGTGCCGAAATTTAGCGGGTCGAGCGGTGAAATCCCGGCTTCAATTGAAAACTGGTAACCCAGCCCGAAGAGCCAGCCGACCAGAAGCAGCCCGAGACTCAGGGCGGCTAACCGGCCCAGATGCTGCCAGCCCTTTTCTCTGACCTCGGCTAAAACTTTTCCTTCAAACCTTTCCTCGCTCTTTAAGTCTATTGAAAAAGGAAACCAGATTAAAAGAGCAAAGATGCTGCACCCGACCAGCAAAGCCATAGCCAGATAATTTAGCCAGCGCGAGACCACGCTCCAGATGGACAAATTTGTGGCGTCGCTGCCGGGCCGGGCAGATACCAGCCCGGCTCCTTTGACCAGGCCGAGCTGGGTACTGCTGCCTGCCGGACCGATGCCAAAACTAAATTTGCCTTCGGTCAGGTGCCGGTCAACCAGGGAAATCACTTTCCAGCTTACGTTATATACTCCTTCCGGCAGATCTTTAACCAGCGGCAGGAAAAGGGCGTTTGGGTCGGCCGGGTCAAGTTGAAGCTTGCCATCCCCAGCCATCAGACCGTCTGGACCCGCCACTTGCAAGCGGCTGTAAGTAAGGTCGGGTTGCTCGTTAAACCAGAGGGTTATCCTGGTTGGCAGTTTATCCGGGGCAATAACACTGCTGATAGGCGGGTCGGCCCTTAACAGGGATGAATGGGCGAGCGCGGCAGGTGTACCGGAGACAGCCGCCAGCGCCAGTCCCAGCAAAAGGCTCACGATCAGTTGGAAGGCCCGCGGTTTGCCGGGTGAAAAGCGTTTGGGCTTGTTCAATAGAAGGTTCATCAACCGCCCTCTATCTCCGAACCGCCGGAACCCTGAAAGTTTCTACCACCCGGCGACCGGCTCCTGAGAATAGCCAGGGCCGCCACCACCAGCCCGACTATACCAAACAAAATCGCTACCAGGCTAAGCGTGACCGCTGCTCCGGCGCTGTTCTTCGAGTCGAGAGCGTCCTGCTGTGCTTGCTGTAGCTGCTGGGCCTGGTTTTGCAACTGAGCCTGTAACAATAGTAAATCGCCCTGGCTGGCCTGACCGGGGGTTGTCGCGGTTGAACCGGCCGCAGCCGTTGGGGTAGGCAAAACAGTTTGAGCCTGCACTTTGGAAGGCCAGTACCAAGCGAAAGCTAGTAATCCAAGAATAGCTAAAAAGCTGAGCGTCATACAGCTTACCAGGAACCACTTCCCGTTAAAAAGACTTTGCAAACGAACCTTACTCCTAGCTGATAATGATATTGTTACCAAGTTTTCAAGGAAAATAACTTTCGGCAACACTAAATTATTTACCGTAAGCTCACTTTACCTGGATCGTGACCGGCATATTGACATCCTCCCGGCCGTTTCGCTGGACCAGCAAGGTTGCATGCCAGACACCGGCCATGCTGAGTATTGGACCCTGGGCCAGATAGCGACCGTTGTTAGCCCCGGTAGCTTTTAATTCCAGTTGAACGTCCCCCATGTCCATACCGACCATTGAAGTCCGCAAATTGACCAGAGCCGCGTCAGAAACCGGCTGGCCGCTGCGAGTATCTGTCAACCGGGTCTCAAAAGTGTTATCGCCGAGCAGGCCAGGGCTGATCGCCAGGTCAATCATGAGGCCGTTCTGCTCGAATTTAAAGAGCTGGACCGAACTTGTGGCGGCAACATTTTTCGGCGGCGACTGGCTGGTCAAGACGGCCGCCGCCACGAGTATTACAAGACCCAGGATAATCTCGGCTAAGATTGACTTCCGGAATGTAAGACCCAGCGCCCCGGCGGCGATTGAGCCGGGACCTTCTTTTGGTCCGGCTGCTTTTGACCGGGCAAAACCGCGCAGCCGGGGTGTAGTAACCAGCAGATTGTAAGCTCCAAGCAGTAACAGCGGCACCAGAAGTATTACTTTCGCCAGCAGGCTCAGCCCATAGACCGAGGTGAAAAGCTCGTTTACGGAAGTAAGTTGCAGGACCGATTGGAATACCCCGGTTAAAAGTAGCACGACCACGCTCCTAATCGCCAGTTGCGAGAAGGCAGGCAGCAGGGCGGAAAGTAGACGAGTGCGGTCGCCGGTGCCAGGCCGCAAAGCCGGAAGCGCCCCGGCCAGCGCCAGAGCCATGCCCGCCAGACCGCCTACCCAGACCGCCACCGAAAGAAGATGCAGCCAGTCGCTACCCACCGCCAACACCGTGATTTTCTCAACTCCGGCGGCATGAGAATTGAGGCTGGTAGTCAGCAGTACGGCTGCGCCAAACCCGGCCGCCACCCACCACAAAGGAATACGCCCGAACGCAAGCGCCCCGCGAGTGTTCGCCTCTTCTTCGGTTTCTTCCCCGGCCGGGCGAGCATTTTTTCTAACTCTAACGGCCAGCCACCAGGCCCCGGCTGCAAGCGCCAGCAGTACCAGCCGGGCCAGCCAGATGCTGCCATAACGGCTGCCAAACAGAAAATCCGTCAGGGCTTGCGGACCGCTGCCGCCGCTCGTTACCCCAAACCCGAGCAACTGGCCGGGATTCTGGTTTGAGAAAGCGCCTGCCTGGTAAATGAACCAGCCGAACCAACCGATAAATAGACCGGCCAGACTGAGCCAGGCCAGGGGTTGAACCTTCTCGACTCCTCGCTGGCTGGCGGCAGTCAGCTCCGGCCCCATTCTTTTTGAAGCCTTCGCCCGAATAACCGCTTTCGGCCAGACCAGCAGCACAAACCCGAGCGCCCCTACAAAAGCCGTCCCGGCAAGATAATTAAGCAAGCGCAGGCTTATCGTCCAGAAGTTGGAGTTCCGGTTCTCGGTGGACACGTTCTGTTCGGCCAGGTCGAGGGGGCTGGTGGATTGAGTGGCCGGTAGCGCGCCCGTACCGACTACAAAAGCAAGACTGCCTTTAATGGTGTGGCCGTCTTCAGTCGAGGCGTTCTCGAATACGACGGTGTAGAATCCGTCCGGCAGGTCTGACTTCAAACCGACAAACATTGATTTAGGTTCGCTCTGACTTACCTGGCTGTTTCCCAGGTCCACCCTGGCCCCGTCTTTATCAAAGACGGTAAGCTTACTAAATTTCACTTCGAGCGGTTCGGTGAACCAGACCTGGACCAGCACCGGTGGCTTACCCGCAGGCAACCTCGCGTTACTGGCCGGAATGCTGCGTTCATACCCGGCATGCGCCTGGGCGGTCGGAGGAGCCTGGATGACCCCGGCCAGGCCCAGACCCAGAAGCACCAACCCCAGGCAAGTTGCCAGGATAAATTGCCTGAAGATTTTCAGTTTACTAAACATCTTTTTGACCATCTATCTTACCCGGTTTACCCGCCTTCAATTTCCCGGCGCGGTCGGGGAGTGGTCTGGCCTCTTTGCCGGGCGAAAAAGAAAGCCAACCCGGCCAGGATTATGCCAAGCAGGCCAGTTGCCAGGCCACCATAACCGATAAGCGAGGCGGATGAGGCGTCGGAGCGGGCCGAATCGAGCTGGCGCTGCTGGTCGGTTATTTTCTGGTTCAACTGCTGGATTTCGGCTGAGTTGGAATTGGCCGCCGCAGGAGCTGCGCCGGTGGCCGTATTCGCTGGCGTGGAGGCGGTAGCGGCGGTGGTGGAAGCACCCGAAACGGTTGCCGCCGGGCTGGAGGCAGTTGAGGCAGCGGCAGTAGTGGTGGACCCGGCCGGAGTCGCACTCACGGCTCCTGACTGGTTACCGGCAAAGCCCGGTTTATCGGGAAATTGGATTGCTGTCACCGGTTCCACGCTGTCAAAAGTGGTTGGACTCGACCGGAACTTTTCATCAATTGTATCTGAACCAAGGGTGCCAAAAACTCGAAAGGTATAGTCGCCGACCCTGGTTGGAATGAACTGCGCGTTGTAGCGGCCCGGCATGCGCGGCACCGCTTTGAAACCGAGTTGCATGGTCTGGCCGTTCGAGCTTATCTCAACCTTGATGGTATCAAAGGCTCCGGTGACACCGTTTGTAAAAGAGCCGTCCGGGTTACTTGTGCAACTCCCGGTACAGATTGCCAGAAAAACGGCGTTATCAAGCCCCTGGTAGACCGGCTCATTTAAGAAGCCGACCCTGAACTGGTATTTGCCGCCCGCTACGTCCCGGCTTTCGTGAGCCGAGGCAGAAGGTAGGCCAAACTGAGCGATGATTCCAAGTAGGGCCAGCGCCAAAAAGACCCGGCCCCCTTTCAAAGCTTTTCTCAAATTTTTACTGCTGATCATTCTAAATTCTGTTCCTTGTTAGTAATATTCCAGCAAACTAAAAGCAATGCAACGCAACGCAACGCAAAGTAATTGTCAGCCAGTGCTGCTCCATGGAAAAGCTACGGAGCAGCACCGGTGAGGCATTGGTTAAACTCAGCCTTACGTTACCTGATGGGCTGGTCGGCTTAACGATTAGCTGGTCTTTTTCCGCCGGATGAAGAGTTGCAGGCCCAGGGCGGTCAGACCGATCAAACCAAGGGCTGAAACCGCCGGAATCAAGGCGTTATTTCCCTGACCTTCGCTGCCGGAAGCCCCGCCAAAGCCGGTGGCCGGAGCGCCGGTAGGTTGTTCGGTTTCGCCGCTCTCAACCTGGTTGGCTTTCCCGGCGTCACCAGTCGCCGCCGTACCCGACCTGGCTACCGTAAAGGAGTAGTCGCCCTCGACGATGTTGCTGTCGTCTTCGGTGAAGCTGCGGAACTTCACGGTATATTTACCGTCCGTTAAGGGGTTGAGACTGATAGTCGCAGTCGCGCCGTCAACCTTCAGGTCGCCTTTGTCCACCGCTTTTCCGGCCGAGTCAAGCACCTGCAGGCGGGTCTGCGTGGGGCTGGTTTCCTCGCTAAAAGTGACGCTAAGGGTTGCCGGGACGGTGGTGACGACGGCGTCCGGCTGAATATTGGCGCTCTTAAAGCGGGCGTGCGCCCAGGTAAGCTGGAACTGGCTCAAAAACAAGAAACTCACGACCAGCCCTACTACGGCGATCAGTAGCGTGCGGTTAGACCGGGTGGTGGTGGTATTTTTCAAGCTCGAAGTTAACATCAAAAACCCTCTACCTTTCTGGATAGATATAATATGAATCTTTCTTCCGGCCCCCTGTGAACCGGAGAAGTTAGTAGTTATCCCTGTCATTTCAAAGCTGTTTTCAGCCTGTTGAATTTCCGGGAAAGGAAAATTGACGCTGAAAAAGCCTCTGGTAACAAGGGCATTAAAGGTATGAGGTTGAGAAAGTCGGTGGTTTTTCCGGTACGGGAAGGAACGGATCAATTTGCCGTTTGTGGTCGGCATGAATGAGGCGGCTTGTAACACCGGCCAGGCTTAATTCGTGAGAAGCCACAGGCAGGAATTCTGAGATAAGATTTTGGATCGAGCCGGAACCATAATCGGCCGAATGTATACTGAAAGTAGGTCCCGAACCCGCCAGCGCATTAGCCGAGATAAAGAGGACCTGGCTGGGCGGTTGATAAGTTGTGTCATACTCCACCACTCCTGGGGGCGGGCTGAGAGCATGCATGTGTTCCTCAAAAATACTTTCGTGGATATGGATAAGACCAAAAAGCTGCAAATGCAGTAAACTATTTCCGACCCGGTTACCGGCTTTGCCGGAACTATCCAGCGGACTGGCATCTACCAGCGCCACCCCACCAACGCCCACGTTCAATACGGCCAGGACAAACAGCAGTCCGGCCAGGAGGCGCAGGCCCTGGCGGGCCAGTTTATTCAGTTCGTGCCACAAAAGTATCATAGAAACTATTCCGCCGATTCTTCGTTACCTGGCATTATAAACTATACCTGCTTATACAATCATGGTAACAACCAGCAAAAGTAAAAACCCGATAAAGAAAGTGGCTGTAATCAGGGGCGTTTCAGGCACTTCGTGGGCCTCCACCAGCAGTTCTTCGGTTACGAGATAAAGGAGGGCCGCCACGCCAAAAGCCAGGACGGCTTCCAGCAAATTACCTGAAAGACCGCCTAGCAGCAACGCCCCCAGCGATGCACCCACCAAAGGGATCAGAGCCAGGCCCGAAGTTACGGCGATACTTTTGCCCTTCGAAATGCCGGACTTATTCAACGTAGCCGAGGTTGCCAGCCCCAGCGACAAAAGTTCAAGCGTGAGGGCGATTATCAGCAAAATTCCTTCTTTAGCCCCGGCCGCGAAACCGATACCGATCAGCAGCCCGTCTATCGCCACGTCTACCCCGATGGTGGCGATCATGCTCACCGGTAAAGCCGGTTCGCACGCCCCCGCAGGGGCTAACCCTCTCTCCCTTTGACTTTCGCTTTCGCTTTCACTATCGGGATTTGCCTCTTTTTCAGCCTTTTCGGTAATAGAGCGAATAACCAGCATCAGGCTGATACCGATTGTAAAACCGATAATGGTCGCAACCGGCGCGTGTTTGCTCACTACGTCCGGCAAAAGCTCCACCCCGACCGCCGCAAAGACCATCCCGGCGGCGAAGTGCTGGAGGGCGCTGCCAAGCCGGGGGCCAGGCGGCCGGTAAGCCGCGATAATCCCCCCCAGGATGGCCGCCGCCACCGGGATTATCGTAAACAGCAATACTTTTAGAAACAGGTCGGACATTTTTTATTTGGTCCTATCTTTTCCATAAAATTTAACCCTTCAACTCTTTAACCTGGCCCTTAAAAGTTGGTGGCCGGAGAAATACAAAAAGTATCGTTGGCGTCGCAATCCTGGTATTCAAACTGGACGGTCGCGTGTTTGATCCGGTACTTGTTATTCAGCAGGCGGTTGACATCCTTGGCGATAAAGTTGGCCTCCTGGATAGTGTAATCCTCGGTCAGGACCAGGTGACACGACATGGCGCTCAAACCGCTGCCGATGGTCCAGACGTGCAAATCGTGCACATCCGTCACGCTTGGCTGCTGCATCAGGTCGCGCATGAGACTGACCATATCCAACCCTTCGGGGATGCCTTCCAAAAGCACGTTAACCGCTTCTTTAAGAATGCCCCAGCTCGACCAGAGGATCAACAGGGCAATCAGAATCGAGATGATGGGGTCAACGATTTCCCAGCCGGTAAAGACGATTACAATCCCGGCCACTACGACACCCAAAGATGCAGCGGCATCGGCCGCGATATGAAGAAAGGCGCTGCGGGTGTTGAGATCTTCTTTGGACCAGGCTAACAACAGCCAGGCAACCAGGAGGTTGACTGCCAGGGCCACCGCCGCCACGATTATTACCGCCCAACCTGAAACCTCCGGTGGGTTTATAATCCGGTCAATACTTTCGTAGATGATATAGCCACCGATAATTACCAGTGAAGCTGCGTTAAAGGTGGCCGTCAGGATGCCGGTCCGGTGATAGCCAAAGGTCTTGTTGTTATTGGGCGAGCGCCTTGACATATAAAGGGCCCAACCGCTCAGACCCAGGGCCATGGCGTCGGTCAGGTTATGCCCGGCATCGGAAATTAGGGCCAGGCTGTTGGCCCACAGACCGGCGATAAACTCCAGGACCACGAAGCCGGTTGTTAAAACCAGTCCCACGATAAAGGTAGCTCCCAGGCTAACCGGGGCGTGCGAATGGGAATGGCCGCCCCTGCCAGCCGCATGGCCGTGACCAACACCATGACCCTCTTCGTGATCGCCCTCTCCATTTTCAGCATGGTCGTGATCATGATTGTGGCCGTGACCATCTTCCTCGGTCTCAGCTACTCCCAGAGGCTGACGGGATAGGAAAGGTTTTTGCTCCTTTTCAGGCTTGTTTAGGGGAGGCTGGTTGGGTTGCTTGTTTGAAAATTCTTGAGACATTTTAAGCGCTCCTGAAGCTTGAAGAATCGGCCATGCAGGGCTAATCCCCAAGCTGTTTGCTACTTTTTCTTACCTGCTTTAGCCCCGGCACCTCAAATCTTAAAAGAACCGGTTAAGGCGATTAACCCTGGTCCTGGTTGGCCGGGCACGATACAGGCTGACGAATTAAATTAAGACGCGAATTAATTAAGCGGAAAAAGTGATGCTAAAAGGCTGGGGAGGCTTTTCGGGAGGGTAGAGAAAAATGTCCGCCAGGGCGCACGCTTTATAAGGGAGCGGATGGGAAATCTTGGCAAACTGGAAGGAAAGAACGTTCTTTTCCGGTTCCTGCAGGTTCGGGCTGAAGGTGCGCGAAAGGCCCGGCTCAGAGTTGGAACTGGTAATTATTTTATCGCTGGCTTTCAGGCTGTAACCATCATGCCTCTCACCGGCCAAGAGGGTGTTATTTTGAGAGAAAAAAATGAAGCTTTCCGTGTGGTGGTGGTTAGCCGCGTTTAGCCCTGAAATAAGAGCATCGAAGGATCGCAAAAGGACCGGGTTTGAAATTGCCTTTTGCGGGGGTGCTGGTTGGTTGGAGTTACCTGAATTAATGGGATGTAGGTGAACAATACCGCCAAATAATTCCAGGTGAAGCAGGCGAATATTGCTGGCCGGGATATTTGAAGCATCATTGAGCACTTCGCCCCCCGGACCGGCCGCCACAAGGACAATAATCGCGCCGGTGCTGAGATTCAGGGTCGCTAAAATAAGAAATAGCCAGAGTACAGGCCGTAAACTCTGCCAGGTCAAACTATTCTTATTTTGCGAAACTAGCTCCAAATTTCTTAACTCTTTTTGAATAACCGCTGGTCTTCTAATTTATCCTAGCACCTTGATATTTTGATACCGATCCACAAACCACCAACTTAACCAGTAATTCCGGCCACCTAAGCGTCCTTCCAGGCACCGGGTCTGAAAAATGAACAGGATTTTTAACGCTCTTCTTCGAAATGTTCTTGCGCCCGGTTAATCAACCCAACGATATGATCGTCGGCCAGGGTATAGTAGACCTGCTTTCCGGCCTTGCGATATTTAACAAGGCGCAGGGCTTTTAATAAGCGTAAGTGATGAGAAACGGCAGGCATACTCATTTCCATTACCTCGGCCAGATCGCAAACACACAACTCACGTAAAGATAAAAGATAAAGAATCTCTGTCCGGGTTTCATCACTGAGAACTTTAAAAATTTCAGATAAACCGGCCACTTCTACTAAGCGACCACGTAAATCACGTTTGGTCTCCAGCGATACCGGTTCAAATATTTCGCACAGGTCAGAAGTAGCCCGTGTGGAAACTGTACTCATTCTTTTAGTTAACCCCCAACAAAATGACAATGCCCTGTAAATATAACGATTAAGTAATTGTTTAATCGTTCAAAGAATAGCCTAATAAATCTTTTCTGTCAAGGGCATAAATTCTAAATCTTTGAGTTATAATTTTCCACAGATATAGCCAGCCACAACCAGGTTACAGCAAAATACAACGATTAAAGGAGAAAGTGATGCAGCAAAAAAATTAATCTTAAGAAGAGGACTTTTTTGTGTTTACTACCCTTGGCTAGAACGTTCTAGGTTCGGTGATAGTTATCATCGCAGCTCTTACAGCTAATTCAGTAGCCCTGGCCGGTTTTGGCCTCGATTCTTTGATTGAAATATTTGCCTCGGTAGTAGTGGTATGGCAACTCAAAGAAACCGACATGAGCCGGGACCGCTTGGCTCTCAGACTTATCGGCTGGGCTTTTCTTGGCCTGGTTCTAAATAATTTAGTGCAGTCCGGTCGCAGTTTACTTACCCAGAATAAGTCTGAGAGCTCAATCCTTGGTTTGACCTGGTTAATTGCGACCCTTGCGATAATCTGACCCAGGCCTCGGGAAAGAATCCAGTAGGAAATATGCTAAATAATCCAGACCTGCTACCGAGGGGTGGGTAACCCTGGTAGATCCTTATTTGGCAGGCACGGTGTTAATCGGACTTATTCTAAAAACCTTGTTTGGCTGGTGGTTGGCTGTGGGTAATCAAACGTTGTTACTGAGCGGTGATACCAGGAAGGTAGCCGAGTCGGTCGCGCAGCAACTGGGCATTTCGGAGGTCAAAGCCGACCTGTTACCTGACGCTAAACAGCGCTATGTTAAAGACCTGGTGAGAGGAGGGCGTATTGTCGCCATGGTAGGGGATGGCATAAATGACGCCCCGGCCCTGGTGGAAGCTAATATCGGCGTAGCCATGGGCTCAGGCACCGATGTGGCCCGGGAAAGCGCTGATGTGGTTTTACTCGGTAACGATTTAGAGAAGTTTGCCCAAACGCTCTCTATTGCCCGGCGGACGCGCCGAATAATCTGGGCTAATTTTATCGGTACCATCGGGATTGATACCCTGGGCATCGTACTGGCTGCTTTTGGACTGCTCAATCCACTGCTGGCTGCCTTTATCCACGTCACATCCGAGTTAATTTTTATCCTTAATTCGGCGCGGTTACTGCCGGGCAAAGCCCCAGGGTTAAATTCACCTGATAAGGAATGACCGAATCTTTCGGGTCAGCGCAATTCCTGGACAATTTTTATTTCTCCCAACTTTGCTGCTTATATGCCTTTACAGCAAAAACGAAATTATTGAGCTATTTTTACATTAATTTTTAAGGGTAAAATTGGCTCAATACCAATGCCTGTCGCTATAAGCCGCTAATATGCGTTGTCAAAGAAAAATTGCCCTGACCCGGTCTACAGAAAAGTCTTATAGAATGAAAAAATTGAAATTATTTGGCAACCTCAGAATGGATTATTTATTCTGTTCTTCTCGCCAACCCTTTCGCTAGCGTTAACCAAACTTATTTAACAACACGAGGGAAGGTTCACTAACCTTTTCAGGTCTGGGTTTCCCTTTTAAATAAAGTTTGAAAAAGGCTTGATTCTAGAAATTCTAGCAGGGGTTTTTAGTGAGGTAGGGTTGAGTTTTGGCCGGTTAAAATATTGTGGCGAGAAAGTAGGTACTCGGCCATTTGATAGGGCGTTAAGGGCATATCGTTTTCAAGCCACCAGGTTAGGAGACTCAGGACCGCCCCGGCGAAAAACTGGATGTGCATGGCTGGCGGAAACGAAAAATGCTGCGGTCCGGTCGGGGTAATTTCTGGCACTCTGGCGGTCGCAACTTCTGTTATATAGTTCTTAACCAGTTTCTGAAAGCGGCTAACCCCTTCCCCGCAAAGCATTAGCCTGTAGAAGGGCTGGTACTGGGCGACGTGTTCGAACAGGCCGGTAAGATAAGCTGGCGGTTGTTTGTCCGGCGCGGGATTGGCACCGCCAGGGGTATGCCACTCGGCCACAAGAGTATCGTACATTTGCCGCATACCCTGCTCTAACAGCGCATACTTGTCCTCATAGTGCGCGTAAAAGGTAGTGCGATGGACCATGGCCCGTTCGCATATATCCTTAACGGTAATAACTTCAAAAGGATGCTCGGACAGCTCCGCCATAAGAGCCTCCCAGAGTAGTTTGTGGGTTCGGCGGACCCTCAGGTCAGCCTGGTGGCCTTCATCTTCGTGCGACTTCATCTACACTTTTACTATTTCTGTCGGTTATCTTACACCGGGTTGGAATCTGCTTCTTGACCCTTTTTGGTTTCTCAAGGATACTCTTTTTAACTGCATAAGTAAAGATAAACTACACCGTGTAGGATTTATACTTCCCTACCATTCAGGTTTTGTCTTTAGCCGGATCTTCTGGCCTCAAGTTCATTTTGGCCTGAAAACCGGTTGTTTTGCTTGCGCTAAAAGTTGGACAGGCTTTGTAAATGCAGTCAGAGAAAAGATGATCGAGACCCCGCGAAATATATTGGGGGGTTTCGTGTAAAAATTTGGAAGAATAAAGAGAAGAATTCATGAATGAACCTAAAGCGCCGGACCACCCTTATTACGAAAGGTCTGCTCCAGCCCCAGCTCCAGCCCCAGACCCGGCCCGCCGGGGATCCGAAAAACAAAAGAATGAGAATACCGCTGCCGCTGCCGGTAACGGCCACCAGGGACCAAACCAGAAGCTGAAGGCAGCCACTCCCCTCTGGGTAATAGGCTTTATTATCGTTCTTGTCCTGCTGGTGCTGGTGCTTGTAATCATGCATTTAACCGGTAACGGTTTTGCGAACCACATGGGCATGGGCATGGGCTTAATTACGAGCGGGTTAAAGCTGGAATATCGGGTGTAAGCCAATGATTTTAACACCCTCTTTGCGTAAACTGGCCCTTACCACCCACGTCATTTTTTCAATTGGCTGGATAGGCGCGGTGCTGGTTTTTCTGGCTTTAGCGGCCACCGGGCTAACCAGCCAGGAGGAAGGTTTGGTGCGCGCGGTATATCTGGTTATGGATCTGATTACCTGGTGGGTAATTGTACCTTTAGCCCTCGGCGGTTTTCTGACCGGTATCATTTCCTCTATCGGGACCCGTTGGGGCCTGTTTCAGTATTACTGGGTGGTGATAAAGCTCGTATTAACCCTGCTTTCTACTATCGTCTTAATGATTCATACCCAACCGATTGGACAACTGTCGGTGGCCGCCGCCAGTTCAGCTCCTTTTGGTGCAACACTTCAGAAAACCCAGCTTCAAATGGTTATTGCTTCCGGGGCCGCCCTCCTGGTTTTAATTGTGCTTACGGTGTTGTCGGTCTACAAGCCGCGCGGCCTTACCCGGTACGGACAGCGTAAACAGCGCAAAGATATTGAAACTCTTACCATCAGGCCAGCCGCTCATTAGGTTCAGACTTTTGGAGAAACCGGTAGTTAAAACCGCTTTTATCTGGTTAGGCCCGACAATTAGCTCACATGGGTATAAATACGCTTAAAGAACGCTCAAAATATATAAATAAATAAGTAACCTGGTGGGGAGGGGAAAGAATGGAAATGAGTACACTAGAGGTTCCCGGTGCCTATTTGTATTATGAGGTTAGCGGCAACGGACCGCTGCTAATTTTGGTGCCGGGGTCGAACGGAGGAGCGGATATTTTTACCGAGCTTGTAAGTGCCCTGGCGGCTTACTTTCGGGTAGTCACCTACGACCGGCGCGGATTTTCCCGCAGCAAGCTGGTGGGTCCGCAGGATGATGGCGAAGGCCTGCGGTTACAAACAGACGTGGAGGACCTGCGGCAGTTGACCGAGCATCTGGATGATAAAGAATTTAGCGTCTTTGGCACCGACTCCGGGGCGATAGTAGGCCTCGAACTGCTTGCCCGTTACCCAGACCACCTGGTTAAACTGGTAGCGCATGAGCCGCCGGTCCTTAATTTATTGCCAGACGCTTCAAAATGGAAGACGCTGTTTGAAGAGGTATACGAAACCTACCGCAAAGAAGGAGTTCCAAAAGCCATGCACCTGTACGCCAGCAGTATCAGGAGCGCCGATCACCGTTTACTCATGCCCTATGTCAGCGCCAGGCTGGAAACTGGTGAACGAAGTTGGGCTAATGCCGCTTACTGGATGGAACACGAACTGCGCCAGTATTCTTTTTTTGACCTGGATTTAACCCGCCTGGCGGCCAGCAGTTCCAGACTGGTGCTGGCGAGAGGTCAGGATTCCAAAGACCAGTTTACAGGCCAACCCGCCCAGCTTTTAGCCCAGCGTCTCGGCATAAATACTCAATTTCTACCCGGCGGCCACCTCGGCTACCTGTCTAATCCCGGCGAGTTTGCCAGGGGCCTTGTAACTGCTTGCCAGTAGGTGTAGGAATCGGGGCAGGGCAGTTTTTGGATAAACTCAGTTGCCCAGCTAAATACATTGTAATATTTTTCATTTCAGGTAGAACTCTGCTAATTTTTTTGCAAATCAAAGGCTAATTTCATGGGCCCATAAAGGTCAATATGCCAAACTTGAAACTGGAATAGCTTTGAAAGTTATCAGGCATTTTCCCAGCCATTTTGCCAAGAAACCTTAAATTAATCCAGAGCCTCTTCTTTTAAGAAATATTCATCTTCAGCCTTTTCTTTATTTCCCCTCTTTTTCGCGGCTTTATCCTGGTTAAAGTGGCGCATGATCGCCAGATATTGAAAGGTTATAGTAATAAGGCTAACGGGCAAAAGAATAAGTGTAAAAGTGGTTGTTTCCATGATGGGCTTTCCAGTTATCCGGGTTGAGAGTCTGGAAGATATTCTTCCAGACTCTCAACCGCATTATTTTACAAAAACTTTTGATCCTGTGTGTGGCCCTTAAAGCTAGAGTAACTTGAGAGTAAGTAGCCTTAACTGGCCCGCGGCAGCGCTTCGGTTTCGGATTCGGGATCTGACCCGGCACGGTCAGAGTTACTGGCTTGCGGCTGTGCAGGTGCAGGCTGGCGCAAGAAGGCCAGAGCCAAAAGCGCCCCAATACCAGCGGCCACGGCCGCGCCTACAAAAGCTAGCTGGAAGCCGCTGTTTAAGGCCAGCGCCCGCCCGGTCCCGCCAGCAAGCAGCTTATCGGTCTGGCCGTTTGCCAGCACGGTCATTACGGCCAGGCCGATGGCCGACCCGATCTGATAGCTCGAATTTATTAACCCGGAAGCGAGACCGGTCTCCTCCGGTTTAGCGCCCGACATCCCGGCAATCGTGGCCGGAATGTAGGTCAGGGCCATGCCCAGGGCCGCCAGCAGGGAAGCGGGCAGGACATTAACCACAAAACTACCGTTAGCGGGAGCGTTAGCCAGGAGAACCAGGGCCGCTGCCAGGAGCAAAAATCCGGCGACCAGGTTAGGTTTGAAACCAAACCGGCCGACCATCCGGGCGGTCATCCCCACCATTAACACCATAATCGCCAGCGTCATCGGCAGGAGGGCCAGGCCGCCTTCAAGGGCGGAAAGCCCCAGAACCTGTTGCAGATAGAGGTTAAGGAAGAACCAGAGCGGTATCCAGGCCGCCGCCAGTAAGGCCATAATGATGTTAGCCGCCGATAGATTGGGCGCTCTAAAAATCTGGAGAGGCACCAGGGGTTCTTTTCTTACGCGTTGGATGATGACAAAAATTATCAGCAGTACGGTTGCTACTGCCAGAAGGCCCATGGTCGAAAGCGAACCCCACCCGTTTTGCTCGGCGGTCACGATGGCGTAAACCGCCAGGACCGAGGCGGCTGTTACGGCCAGAGCGCCCAGAATATCGAGGCTGCCCCGCCGTAGGACACCTGGCCGCAGGAGGGCCAGGCTGAACGCCAGAACGATACCCCCCAGGGGTACATTGATCAGGAAAACCCAGCGCCAGCTCAACCACTGGGTCAGGACGCCGCCCAGAAAAACCCCGGCGCTGCCGCCAACCGCCGCCGAAGCGCCCCAGAAACCCATCGCCCTCGTAAGTTCAGCCGGGTTAGTAAAGAGGTTCATGACGATAGTGAGCGCCGCCGGGGCGATTAAAGCCGCTCCCAGGCCCTGGAAGCCCCGGGCTACAATCAGGGCGGTATCGGACCAGGCCAGACCCGCCGCCAGGGAAGCCAGGGTCAGGATCGCAAACCCGGTCATAAAGATGCGGCGCTGGCCGAAAAGGTCCGCCATACGGCCTCCCAGAAGAAGTAGGCCCCCGAAAATTGCTACATAAGCGTTAAAGATCCACTGCAAATTGGCCGTTGAGAAGTGCAGGTCGGTCTGAATGGCCGGGAGGGCTACTCCAATAATCGAGGTATCCAATATCACGATAAACTGGGCCGTGCTCAATAATAAAAGGGCCCACCAGCGCCTGGGATCAGGTAAACTAGCTAACATGGACTTGTGTTCTCCTTTCAATTCAATACAATATAATTACCTGTATTTATTTCTCAGCTATTTGCTATTTCTGGCAACAAAAAGTCACCCCTTGTTGAAAAAACAAAGGCTGGAAGAAACTATTAAAAAATGGTTGTTTTAATTTGCCAGCGCCCGCTCCTGGTACCGGGGCACTGGCAGAAGTCTTTGAAGTAAACGATGAGAAGGGGGCGAGATACTTTTCAGTGAGCCAAAACTAAATGCCCTTTTTCTTGAACTGGAAAGCTTTCTCACCCTCAATTACTGCTGAGGAGGTTTCAAAAGAAGTTACAAATCTAAAGGCACATTTTTCTCACCCTTATTCTTGTTGTTATTGTTAATCTACCCTGGTTGTTTAGATTGGTTATATACCCCTATGGGGTATACGCCCTGATTATAATACGGGATGGGGGTATTGTCAATAGGTTATTTCAAGATTTCTAAAAAGAGGTTTTACCCGGCTTTTACTAAAAATCACCCCTTTTTCAACCCTTTTAGCATAACCTCCGAATAAGGCTACCGTTTTGGATAGAGTTGGTAACAATTTTCGAGGGGAAATAAAGAAAAATGACAAAAATCCTGGTAGTAGATGATGAAAAGAAACTGGTTGACCTCGTCAAGGGCTATCTTGAACAGGAGGGCTACAGCGTCCTGAGCGCTTTTGACGGCCCTTCCGCCCTCGAAAAAGCCCGCACCGCCAACCCGGAACTGGTAGTGCTGGATTTGATGCTGCCTGGCCTGGACGGAGTGGAAGTCTGCCGCCGCCTCCGCCAGTTTTCCGACGCTTATGTAATTATGCTTACAGCCAGGGCCGAGGAGATCGACAAGATTGTCGGTTTATCGGTAGGAGCCGACGACTACCTTACCAAACCGTTTAGCCCCCGCGAACTGGTCGCCCGTATAAAAGCCCGGTTGCGGCGGCCCCGGACAGGCAGCGCGTCCGAAAGCCCCAGCGAGGCCGCTCTTCCCCGCCACTTTGGGGAGCTTATTATTGACGAAACGCAACACGAAGTAAGTCGGAACGGGGAAGTCCTGCCGCTTACCACGCGGGAATTTGCCCTGCTGGCAATACTTTCCAGCCAGCCAGGGCGAGTATTTACCCGCTCTCAGCTTTTGGAACAGGTCTGGGGCGAAGATTATTATGATGAGCATATAATCGAGGTTCATATTGGAAACCTGCGCAAGAAACTGGGCGAGGGTCCCAACCAGACCGGGTTTATCGAAACCATCCGCGGCCTGGGTTACCGTTTCGATAAAAGGTATGCTTTATGAAACTCCTAAATGCTCCCAAATTCAGCTGGAACAGCCTGGGTATCAAGCTTTTTGCTTCCTATCTCCTGATAATTGGCATAGGTACCCTGGTAATATTGAACGCAATAGACCTGGTTGCCCCGAACGCTTTCACCTCGCACATGCAAATGATGCAAAATGGAGAGATGGTCGGCCCCGGCGGCACCGGAATGAACGGCATGATGGGCGGTGCCGCCGGGGCCGCTCTCAACTCAAGTATAGACCAGGCTTTTAAGTCGGCCCTGGGCGAAGCCATGCTGGTAGCGGGCTTAATCGGAGTAGTGGTCGCTATTGTTATCAGCTACTTTGTAACTCGCTTGATTGTGACGCCAGTTCGCCGCCTGGCCCATGCCAGCAAGCGGATTGCCGGCGGGCATTATGCCGAGCGCGTACCGCCTGTTGGCAAAGATGAGTTAGGGGAAATGGCCCTCAGTTTCAATGAGATGGCCCAGGCCCTTGAATCTACCGAACGCCGCCGTTTGGAACTGGTCGGGGATGTCGCCCACGAACTGAGAACCCCGGTAGCCACCCTGGAAGGATATATGGAAGGGCTGCTGGATGGCGTGGTCAAACCATCCGAAGAAATCTGGCTCAGCCTGCACGAGGAGGCCGGACGGTTGCGGCGGTTGATTGACGACCTGCAAGAGCTATCCCGGGCTGAAGCCAGGCAAATTCCCTTAAAGCTGGCGGCGGTTAACCCGCTGGAAATAGCCGGGGCGGCGGTTGAGCGTCTCGAAAACCAGTTCCGGGAAAAAGGGCTTGAGTTTATCCATAGTCTCCCTCAAAATCTACCGGCGGTGCAGGCCGACCGGGACCGGGCCATTCAGGTGCTGACCAATTTGCTGACCAATGCCCTCCGTTACACCCCGGCCCCCGGTACAGTCAAACTTGAACTCGCACCAACAACCGGCGATATGGTCGAGTTTAAGGTTACGGACACCGGTATCGGCCTAAGCCCGGAACACCGGCCGCAGGTCTTTGAGCGTTTCTACCGGGTTGACAAATCACGCAGCCGGGCGCTGGGAGGGTCAGGGGTGGGGCTGACAATAGCCAAAGCGCTGGTGGAAGGCATGGGTGGACAAATTGAGGCGATTTCCGGCGGGCTAAACCAGGGCTCAACTTTCACCTTTACCCTTCCCCAAAGCCCATAAAGAGATTTAGCTGCATGACCCTCTAGTCCAGAGGTGCGGTTAAGCTGCCTTACATTATCCGTTACTCCGCCACCCACGTCTTTGCTTTGAACCAAAATATCTGGCCCTGCAAATTCCTTGTTTTAGCCCAACTACTTCATTCATTTCACCGGTTTCCAGGCTTCCCCAGTTTTGAGCTTCAACTTCTAAATTTAATAATTTCTTGAGGAAATCTTGAACTTTCCAGCAGGCTAGCTTGAGCTTTGCCTGTCATACTACTAGTGTAGGAACGAAGAGAGTTGTTCCTGGAAAGAAAAGAGGCTTTGACAATGATGTACTTTGGAAGTATGGGCGGATGGGGAATGGGTTTTGGTTTATTTTTGATGGCGCTACTGGTTGGACTGGTGATCTGGGGTATTTATGCCCTGGTTAGCGGGCAGCGAGCAGTTGAAAACCTGACCGCGCTTGAAATCCTGCAAAGGCGTTATGCCCACCACGAAATCAGCCAGGCCGAGTACGAGCAAGCGGTCCGAACCCTCTATTAAACTGTTTTTATGATTCTGGAATTTGTATAGAATGAATAGAAAGAGAAGATTGATTATGAGCAAGCGATTATTAATCTTGATAGGCAGCCTGGCCCTGGTAGTGGTATTGACCCTGGGTGTCACGGGAGCGGTTTTCGCCCAGATGCCCGGCCCAAATACTGGAAGTAGCAGCGGTTACGGCCAGGGCGGCATGATGAACGGTGGAGCAGGCAGTGGACATGGTGGGATGATGGGCAATAATTCCCCCAATAATGCGGCCGCCCAGCCCCTATCGGTTGATGAAGCAAAAAAGGCGGCTACTCAATACCTATCAGAGTTAAACAATAGTAATCTGGCGATAGACGAAATAATGATTTTTGATAATAACGCCTATGTAGCCATAAAGGACACCAGTACGAGGGTAGGCGCATTTGAACTCTTGGTCAACCCGGTTACTAAAGCAGCCTTCCCGGAGTACGGCCCCAATATGATGTGGAACCTCTTGTACGGGCATATGTCCGGCAACGGTTACAACGTTAATCCCAACCCCAACGGCGTGGGACACGGCGGGATGATGGGCAGTGGTAACGGTGCAGGGATGATGGGCAACGGCAACGGTGCAGGAATGATGGGCGGGCTGGGGGCTGTAAACACTACCACCTACCAGCCTGGCAAAATGCCGGTGACGGCGGAGCAGGCTCTCCAGACAGCCCAGACCTACCTGGATAAAGCCTATCCGGGAGTGAAAACAGGCCCGAAGGCCGATGAATTTCCCGGTTACTATACGGTGGACGTGGAAACAAACGGTAAGACCAGTGGAATGTTGAGTGTCAACGGATTTACCGGGCAGGTCTGGTACCATACCTGGCACGGCCAGTTCATTGAGATGGCCGATTTCGGCAAATAGTTTCGAACCCGGGTTGGAAAAGGGGTGTACTTTCTGAAAGTACACCCTTTGGCGGCTGGACTGAATTGAACAGCATATACTGGAAATTTTAAGTGCCAGTGCTATTACTGAAACAGATAGTGAAAGTTTCCTGTAGGAAAAAAGGGATAAAGCGGACCTGCAACACAGGAATATCTTTATCCTCTTTGGATTATTTAAGTTAAGGAGCACAGCAAATGGCTGATGCGCAAGTGAAAGAACCCATTAGTTACGGCTTTGGTAAAAAAGTGAGCCTGCCTTACGCCGAGGCGGTAGAGGCAACCAGGGTCGCCCTTAAAGAGCAGGGTTTTGGAGTCCTGACCGAGATAGATATTAAGCAAACCATGAAAGAGAAACGCGGGATTGATTTCCGGCCTTACATAATTTTGGGAGCCTGCAACCCACCCCTGGCCGAAAAGGCCCTTGGGGCTGAACTGGACATCGGGTTGTTACTTCCCTGCAACGTTGTAATTTATGCCGGTGCTAATGACGAAGGAGGTAGCGTGGTCAAAGCAATGGATCCCGAAGTTGCCCTTGGGATTGTCGACAATGTTGAACTGGCAAAAGTGGCTCTCGAAGCCAAATCCCGGTTGCAAAAAGCTCTGCAGAGCCTGCCGGGTTGACCATTGAATACCTGTCTTAGTATTGGGCCGGCGTCTCCGGTTATTGAAAGCAACGAAACATTAATCCGGTAAAGAAAGAATATCATTATTACTACCGCGCTATGGATAACCGGGGTCAGTTGGTTTAGAACACTTTCTCGAAAGTTCGAGACCTGGAGGACCGTTCCTGTCCGAATAATGCTCGGACCCCAATATCTTTGGACTGTAAGCTTAAGCGTTTGTGCCAGAGGCAACTTCTACCTCAATATCGTCATATTTTTTCAATTTATAAACCAGGGTGGAAGCACCCCAGCTTAAGACAAATATCCCGATGATAAGGTAGCCGATTACCTCAAAATCAAGGTCGCTAATCCAGTTCCAAACCGCCCCGGATAAATTCAGCTTACCCGCCAGAATACTTAGGGCTTCCAGAGTACCTATCACCAGGGCTATTAGAACCGATACCAGCGTAATATTAAAATTGAAGTAGAGTTTACGGATCGGTTTAACGAAGGCCCACCCGTAAGCTCCCAGCATTAAGATGGAGTCGGTTGTATCCACCAGCGTCATCCCGGCCATAAAAAGGAGCGGGAATAGGAAGACCACGTAGATCGGGGTGCCGCTGCCAGCCGTAGCGGCCGAAATACCGAGTAGCCCTACCTCGGTCGCCGTATCAAAACCCAGACCGAATAAAACACCTAAAGGATACATCTTCCAGCTCCGGTCAATCGCCCGCATAAGCGGCCCGAAGAAGCGGTTCATCATGCCACGCTGGGCCAGGAATTCTTCAAGCGACTCCTCGCTGTAGCTGCCGCCTTTTACTACCCGCCGCAGCATCCGGTAAATGTCAATTAGTACCAGAAGGTTAATGATACCAATTACATAAAGGAAGAAAGCGGAGACTCCTGTACCGATAAGCCCGCCGGTATCCTTGAGGCCGTCAAAGCTGTCCTGTACCACGGCCCCGACAATCGCAATAATTACGCTTAAAGCCACCACAATGGTAGAGTGGCCCAGAGAAAAGAAAAGGCCGACCGCTACCGGCCGCTTTTTTTCCTGCATCAACTTGCGGGTTACATTATCAATGGCGGCGATATGGTCGGCGTCCACCCCGTGGCGCAAGCCAAAAGTGTAGGCCAACAGACTGGTGCCCAGGACGAAACCGTACTGGGTCGAAACCAGCAGGGTAAGACCCCAGACTAGCAGGTTAAATGTTATAAGCAGGGTGTAAATGGCGAAAACTTTCCGGCGAACCTCGGGAGAACTATCGTTTAATATACGGCTTAAAAACCGAAGCATAAAGTACCTTCTACCTTTCCCAGAACCTTCCATTTTGAAGGGGCATTACTATCCCGCAATTTCCTTTATATATATATTATGTCCAAACAGCTAAAATGCTACTTCCATCTAACTACTAACCTCTAACTACTAACCTCGGTTGCTTTGAAATGACCTCTTTACCGGTCAGGCCTACCGCCTGCCACCTAATTGTGACCTTAGTTCTAAGTTGAAACCATGGTACCGCTTGCAGCAGGACAGCCTGCCAGCTATGCTGCTTTCTCCTTTATACGTAAGTTTAACGTTTTTAGATTACTTGTAGCTGCAAGTATTTGCAAGTTTATTTAATATAGATTATAGAATTAAGAAAAAGACGGTAAACAAAGAAGGGTTTAGAGAGTTTTCTTTACTTACTTTAGCTTTTCACTTCATTGAGGCCCTAATTCTGACACTACCAACTGTGTATTTAACCCTCATGGCACGGGTTCAGCTGGCGGCGAAATTCTTTTCTTCAGAAGCTGGTAAAAAGTGACACCGGCGGCTGGGCTGGGGGGAGTGCAGCATTACCCTAATACGGCAAAATATCGGTGACTTTGCGGGCTAATGGCGCGGCTGCGGCGCTACCTTCCCCGCCGTGTTCGACCACCGCCACTACCACGTACCTGGGTTTGTTAGCCGGGGCGAAACAGGCGAACCAGGCGTGCGGCGCTTCCTGGCCGCTCTCAGCCGTCCCGGTCTTCCCGGCTACGACTACCCTGGAACCGATAAAGGAGGCCCGCGCCGTCCCCTGGCTCACCTGGGTGACGTTCGTCAGGGCCTGGCGAATCTGGGCCAGGTTATTCGCGCCCACCGGGACGGTCCTGGTCTGAACCGGGAAAGCCCGGCTGATCCCGTTGGTCTGGGGGTCAATCGCCTGCTCGGCCAGGCGCGGCACGTGGACCTGGCCGCCGTTAGCGATAGCAGCATACACCAGGGCCAGTTGCATGGGCGAGGCCAGAAAATAGCCCTGCCCAATCGCCAGGTTCACCGCGTCACCCCGCACCCACGGCTGGTTCAAGGTTTCCGACTTCCACTTCGGGCTGGGAACCTGGCCGGGCGAGTCGTAAAGGCCCTGCATCCCGCTCGGCACACCCAGGCCGTAGGCTTTAGCCATATCCGGCAAGATATTGGGGTCAATTTCATCCAGTTTCTTGCCCAGTTCGTAGAAAACCACGTCGCAAGACTGCACAATCCCTTCAAACAGGCTGATTTTGCCGTGGCCGGTCTTTAGCCAGCAAGACTTGGCAAATGCTTCACCCAGGCCGGTCCAGCGGCCGGTGCAGGTGAAGGTGGACTGCATGTTAAACCCGCCTCTTTCCAGGGCCGCTGAAGCGGTAATCACCTTGAAGGTCGAGCCGGTCGGCAGCTGGGCGTTGACGGCCCGGTTCTGAAAAGGCTTGCGCGGGTCGTTATTCAGGCTGTTAAACTGCTCCTGGGTGATCCCGGTCACAAACAGGTTAGGGTCGTAAGTCGGGAAGTTCGCCAGGGCCAGCACCGCCCCGTTGGTCACGTCCATCACCACAATGCTGCCGACATTATCACCCAGGATACCCTCGACCCTCTTTTGCAGGTCCATGTTCAGGCTGAGCAGCATGTGCGAAGAAGGCGTTACCTTCTTTTCGGCCAGGGTACTTTTGGTCTGGCCGTCCGGTGAAATAACCGTCAGCTTGCCGCCGAAACCGCCCGCCAGGGTTCCCTCGGCCCAGGCTTCCACCCCGGTCCTGCCGATAATATCGTCTTCGGTGTAACCTTTGGCGGCCAGGGTCTTTAAATCATCGGCGCTGACCTTGTTGATATAGCCGACGGTGTGGCTGGCGCTCTGGTGCTGCGGGTAGCTGCGGATACCCTGCTCATCCACCCCGACCCCGGCCAGGTCGCGCAGCCCGTTTATAACCGATTCCGGCGTCGAAGAAGGCAGTTTCTTGATCGGCATGCGCCAGTCCGGCTGGCCGTCTTTGTAAAGGTCTTTGATTTTGTTCTGGTCCATTTGCAGGGTCTGGCTCAGGGTCAGCAAAAGCTGCTGCTCGTTTTCGATCTGGCCCGGCACTACATAAACCTCGTACTGGATATCGGTTGCCGTCAGGGGGAACTTATTGGCCGCGAAAATCGAGCCGCGCGTGGAACTGCTCAGGTACATGTGGACCAGGTAAGTGCTGTCGGTCAGCTCCTTAAAAATGGCCGCCGGGGACCACTCTACTTTCCACTGGCCGTCCTCAAAGTGCAGCCTGACCTTGTTATCCTGGCTGAAGTCGCCCGCCCTGACCGTCTTAAAATCGGCGTGGAAAGGCACTTCCAGGCTGGTCGGGGCGCCTCCGCTCACGGAAAGGCTGGTCGGCAGAGTGGTTGTAACTTTAGTAAGGGTTGCTTCGTCAGTAATGGCTTTATAGCGCGAGGTAAATTTTTCCTGGGCGATGGTAGCTTTGGCTGAAATAGAAAGCATGCCGTACATATCATCGAAGCGGCTGTCTTCCCACAGCTTTAAAAACCGGCCGGCGGCTTCCAGGGCCGTTGCCGCCGAGGCCACAACGGGGGTCGGGGTCGGGGTTGGCCCGCCGCCCATGCCGGGATCAATAGCGGCTTTAGTGGTCGCCGCTGCCGTGATGGCCGCCGCCCTGGTAAGGCCTGCGGCCTGGGTAGACCCGGCCGCAGGCGAGCCGGCATCCGCCACAGGCACGATATTCGCCCCTGGCGATGGGTTGGTCACACTCGAAGCCTCGTCACCGCATGCCACCAGGATTCCGCCCGCCCCGCTGGCGACGATTACCATCCCCCCGGCCCGCAAAAAAGCCCGGCGGGACAGGCCCTCCCGGCCCGGCTGCTTGTTCTGGTCATCTTTGTTTCGGTTATTTACCATTGTGATTATTTCCCTGTACCTTGTACCGCTCCGGGCTTACAATTTTTTGTTTATGCCCTTAACACTGATTATTCACGGTCCCATTTCTACAAAGTGACTACTACGACTACGACTACTACGGTAGGTTACAGAAGATACAAAATCCTAGGTAACCTTTCCTCTTTCAACCGTTGGGTGGGGGCGGTGCTGGTAGAGTAAGCAACCAACCCCGATGAATAAGGAGAGAAGGGCAACCGCCTGGGCGCTGCGTATACCCCCATTTAGCGGGCCCCCCATAAGGTAAAGTGAGTCAGTACGCAAAAATTCAATCATAAATCGTCCAAGGCTGTAAAGTACCAGATAGCCGAAGAAAATATCGCCATTTTGTACTTTTACTTTGAAAATCCGTTGAACCTTATGAGGATACATCGCCACATAAAGAAGGATCAAGAAGACGGTATAGTCCCAGATTGACTCATATAAAAAGGTGGGATGGAAAGTAGCCGCCGGGGAAACACCCGGACAACTGGTGTCAATAGAACCAGGGGTGAGACCCTGTGTCCGGTACTCGCAGGGAATTTCAATTCCCCAGGGTAGGGTGGTCTGGCTGCCGTAAGCTTCATTATTAGTAAAGTCGGCCCAGCGTCCCAGCGCCTGGGCCACTACTACCCCTGGCATAACGAAATCAGCCCAGCGCAGAAACTGCATTCTTTTGAGCCGCATATAGATAAGTCCCCCCACGACTCCACCGGCGATAGCACCCTGTACGGCAATTCCTCCCCGCCAGATTTCAAATGCTCCCGGAAAGTTGGGGTCCCCAAAACTGAAAACATGATCCTTGTATTTTTGCCAGGTATTTGCAATATACCAGATACGCGCCCCACTGATTCCTGAAATTAATACAACTGGCAAGAGCTTCCAAACTAGCTCAGGATCTTCTCCTCCTGCCCGCTCAGCCAGGAACGTGGTCACAAAGAACGCCAGCAGGACCCCAAGGGCAATGAGTATTCCAAACCAGCGAAGAGACAGCCCCCCGAAGTGAAATAGCATCGGATCAAGACTGCCCTGTAACCGTAACAGGAAAAAAAGGCCTACTAATAGAGCGTAGGCCGTGAGAATGCCGGGTAGCGTGAGCACAAATTTGTAAATATTAATTTTTTGTAAGCGCTGCAAAGATGTCACAGTTCTCCTCTCCAAATACCTAAAATTTATTTTTTTGTTTTGGGGCCTGGCCATAATCATCTAAAAGCCGGTTCGGGCTGGTGGAAATCCAAGCCTAATCTGGTAGATAATCACAACATTGTGTACAGCTACCAGATTAAGGTTAGAACTTCTTAAACCACCTTAACTCCCCTGCCTTAGTAAATCCTGAAGCAGAGCTGAGGATATGCTGAGGAATTTTTATAATGTAAGAGGGCAGGCAAATTTCCTGTTATAAGGAGCAGACCAGACAGCATTTCAATTGTTAATTGAGGTTTACTCAACTTTACAGCGGAATGCTTTATTATTGACCCAATTGCGGCTCAATTTGGCCTCAATGTTGGTTCAATAGTTTTAAAAATCGCTGTAAGCTGGCGAGTAGCGAGAGATTGTATTGTAAGAGTTCGATTAAATCTTTTGATGTGGGGCTTGCTGTACAGTGGTGACCTTCCACCTGATGAATTGCAGCGAAAAAGTTGAAGAGGGCACTCGGTTGAGAAAAGTTGCTTTGGGCTCGAATTACTTCTTCTTCTTCTTCTTCTTTTTCGGCTTCGGCTTCGGCTTCGGCTTTTATTTTCTATTTGTACCTGCCCCACTTCAAGCAATAGATGGCTCTAGCGTAGAGCGTAGAGCGTACTCCAGGGGGCTTACAATTAATGTAAAGGACCGGCCCCCTATAGCTGAATGGTTGGTAAGGTTGTAGTTGTCGTGGCGTGATTACAAATACCTGTACGTACAAAAGAACAATGGTCCTCAATGCTTTTTAAGCAAACGAATTACCTCAAATACTTGCTCCGGCTCTGGCTTTGGCTGGCTATTTCCCGGGCTAGTTGTTAGCTCTCTGAAACAGACTTTGAGGTGATATTCGGCCAGCTTTAAAGATACCTGCTCAAGGGCCGCTTTTACGCTGGCGATTTGAACCAGAATCTCCTGGCAGTTTCTGCCGGACCCAACCATGTGTTGCAAACCGCGGGTTTGCCCTTGTATCAGTCGCAGCCTCCTGATAATTTGCTCTTTCTCAGAAAGTGGTTCCCTCATAATTCAACTTCTCCTCCTATCCTTCCCAGACGGCGGCTTTAACCAGAACTAAGCGGTAACTATCCTGCCCTTGCGGCTTGGGCCTTTCCCCTTGCCCTTTGCCCCGTGCGCTTACCCTGAAACCTGGCCCCTGGTGGTGCCGGGCGCCACACCCTTACACCTCGGCTGGCCTGTCTGGCCGGAGGATAACACCCTGGTCTAAACAACCTTGTAGTTACTTCCATTTTGCGCAAAATGGAAGTAACTAACGATCTAAGCTCTAAAGAAAGCCGTAAATTCGGTAAAGAATTATGCTACCCGGTTTGGTGGTTTAGGTGCAGTGCCAGCTCCTGGGCCAGAAAATGACGCCCTCGAAATAGTCTGGTCTTGACCGCGCTCAAACTAAGACCGGCGGCCGACGCTATCTCCGCATAGCTCAAATCATTCCAGTAGCGCAGGATTAGTACACTCCGGTAAGCGTACGGCACTTTATTCAGCAAAGCCTGGACTTCTGCCCTTTTTTCCTGGCTTAAAAGTAATTCTTCAGGCGGAGGTTCCGCACTCGACTTCCACAGGCTAACCAGTTCCAGATCCAGGTGTGAGCGCTGCCGCCGTAACAGGTCAATACAGTGGTGGGCCGCAATTGACAACAACCAGGTTATAAATGAGGAGTAGCCGGGCCGGTAGGAGGCAAGTTGGGTGAAGGCTCGTAAGAAAACCTCCTGGGAAGCGTCTTCTCCTTCCGTCCGGTCATCTAGCATCCGGCAGCAAAAGTTATAGACTGGAGACTTATAGCGTTCAACCAGAAACTCAAAAGCCGCTAACTCACCTGCTAATACCCGGCTGATATACCCGGCGTCGTCATCAAGGTCAACTGAAAGGCAGAGTTGCTCGACCGGTCTTTTGTCGGTTAAGCTCTGGTCCTTCAGTAGTAGCGGGCGAGTCCCTAGCTTAGCCCCGGCCCCCGAGCCGGCCGATAAAGATTTGCCTCGCTTTGTGGGGGGTAGGGCGGCCGGTGAAGAGTATAAATGCGCACTAAATGTCATTGGTATTTACCTGCTTAAGCGATAAAGTTGTACTTTTTACCTCAAATCCCCAGGGTTATACTCAACTCAGGGTCCAGGGCAGCCTTCTAGCCTGCAGAAGCTTTCCCAAACACTTAATTTATTCTGTGGCTGTGGCTATGGCTGTGGCTGTTGCCTGGCTAAACCGGCCCGCCTTATTTTCATTTTAGGGGTGAGACGGGCTATGGCAGGCCATGCGGCGCTGTTGGCGGATCTTATTTGCCAGGTAAAGCACCCCGGCCAGGTTCATACCGAGACCGAGCCAGAGCAGGGGCGTTTTAAACTCGTTGAGGAAAAGAGCCGCCCCGGAAAGCCCGATTACCGGCAGAATATCGGCGAGGTGATGGGCGCAGCAGGCCAGCATCGCTGCAGCGCTGGTCCCGGTACTGGCGGCTACCCCGGCTACCCTGGCCCGGGCATGCATTTGCCGAAGGTAAATGAACAGGCCGATTTGCAGGCCAAACCCCATCACAATGGGGCTGATGAAAAGCAAATCCTGGCCTAGCTGCTCGAAAGCGTGCTGCCAGCCCTGGGCCAGGCTGATCAGGCCCAGGTAAAAAACCACCAGGCCCAGGCTGCCTGCTACGGCCCCTAAAAACGGCCAAAGGAACTGCTTATTACTCCTGCCGCTCCTGGCTGATTTGCGATCGCCACTCGCTCTTACCTCATCGGTGCTTAGCGCTTGCATGCTACAGTTCCTCCTTTAGAAAGAAGCTACTCCACGATCAGTTTGCCCCGGAACATCCCCATC
>MKTJ01000031.1 GCA_001898225.1 Chloroflexi bacterium 54-19 | reverse complement strand
GGTAGGTTTGTAGAGGTCGCTGGTGACCTCGTTGGTCTGTGGCTTATTCAATAAATCGGTCATTAAGATTCTCCTTATTTTACTTCTTAAAAATTCTCCAAACTAACGGTAACACCAGATAGGGCAAAGTCCCTTTTACGAAAGAACCAACCGGGCCACCCCGAACTTCGCCGCGCCGGGAGAAGACCCGCCAATCAGCGGCGTAAAGGGCAGCCCTTTTTCTCGATAGTAGCGGCTGGCGATTTCTTCCAGGGCCGCTCGCGTTCCCTGCTTCCCTTGCAGGGCCAGCACCGCAACCGTGCCGCCGCTGCCGCCCCCGGTTATTTTCGCGCCGTACAGCCCTTTCCCCGGTCCGGCTTCCCGCACCAGTTCCACCAGCCGGTCGGTCCCGCTTGAACCGAGGCCGCACTTGCTATAACTCGCGTGGGATTGGTACATCAGTTCACCCAGGAGGGTCAGGGTTTCGGTTTCCAGGTAGGGGGCTTTTAAAAGCTGCCGGAAAAGACTGACCCGGTGATGTTCGAAAATGGGGTGCGCGGTCGGCTCCCGGACGGCGTATGTCCGGGCCGGGTCAACCCTGGTCACAGGGTCGGTAGTCCCGCCATAACGGGCCAGGAATTCCGCCCCGGTGATGGTAACGGGCAGGCGTTCCCGGTAGTAGGTCTCCCATTCCGAGGGGCTTACATTTGCCAGGTAGCCCCGCCAGCGAGGGTCCTCGATACTAACTCTGCCGGTTTCGTGGTGCGTTGCCGCCAGCCCGGCCAGTTCCGCGATAATCCGGTAGCCCATAAAAGCCCCTACTCGCACCGAGCCATAGTCGGCACCGCTCACGGCGTGGCGAATACCGGAGTCAAGGCCGTAAACCTCCACCCCGTCAGGTAAATTTACCCCGGCTTCAAGTTCGGCGGTCTGGCACAACAGGGCCAGTAGCTTGCCTTCCTCCCCGCAACTGCTGGTCATCTGGTCCATAATCCCGCAGGGCGCGCCAACCACCAGGTTTTCGGCTTTCTGGCATAATATGGCCGCTTCTCTTCCCTCGATTTGGAGGCCGTACACCCCGGCCAGGGCTTGCAGGGTAGCGACCTCCAACGCCGCCGACGAACTGACCCCTTTCCCGACCGGCACCTCGGAGTAGACCAGCAGTTTTAACCCGCTTGGCGGTTGCAGGCCAAGCTCTTTTACCAGCACGAAAAGCACTCCGCCCGGATAAGCCGCCCAGCTATCTTCCGGGTTTGCCCCCAACAGGGCGTGGGCTTCTTCGTAATCGCGGCAGACCAGCAGGTCGGCCAGGGGAAAAGTGACGTTGCCCTCGTCGCTGTGAATTTCCACGACCGGGGCGGGACTTGGCTGAGCGGCTACGAAGGTCGCCACTCCCAACGGCAGTTCCAGCACCAGCGACCCGGAATAATCGGCAATCCCACCCATCAGGTCGAGTCGTCCGGGAGCGCGCCCAACGAAGATTTCGCCCGGCTCAAAAAACCTGGCATCCCCGGTTGCCTGGTTGCTCAACTGGTTGTTTAAGAAGCTTATAAAGCGGGCGAAATCCGCTAAACCAGAAAAACGCTCCTGCCCCTCAACTTGCCACATCGCAATCAATAACCTTTCCCTTAAAGAATTATTCCAGGCCAGCGTCCAGGCCCCGTTCGACCAGCAGGGCGTGCAATACCGGGGCGACCTGGCCCTGGATGGTCGGATTGGCATAACCTATCCAGGCGACAGGGGCATCCACTTCCAGTTTTGTCGCCAGGGGTTTACCGAATTCGTTGGTGATAATGACCCCGGCCTCGCGGGCAATCAATTCGGTGCAAACATCGTAAGGGTGACAGCAGATACCCAGCGTTTTACCCCTTTTTTGGAGGAGAGGTTCTACCACCGGGCGCAAATCGGCCAGCCAGCGGTCGTGCCCCATTATCAGTTCGTAAAACTGTCCGCCGCTGCAAATATACTGGTCCTCAAAGGACTGGGCTTTGCCCGCCTCGACCGGACCGAGGATTTTTTCAACCAGTTCGTCGTCCACCTGGGCCAGTTCGCCCCTGGTGCCGGGAAAGAAGCGCGAGATATTGCCGTAACCCTGGGCGATAGTAGTCGCCCGCGAGGGCCGGGGTTTGAGGGGTTGGCGGGTGCCGTCCAGGCGGTTGTAGCGTTCCCCGCCGACTTCCCCGCCCTGGATAGCCCAGAGTGTGTCGGAAAGGTGTTGTTTGAGCAGGGGAATTTCGGTTTGCAGGGCCAGTTCGATATCGGTCAGGTTTGTTTCGTCACCCCGGTAAGGCGCGGCCCCGGTCAGAATCCAGGCCGGGCGTTTCTGGTACATCAGGCCGCGGGTGCCGTCAATCGGGTCCACGATTACCACAATTTTGACCTGGGAGAGGTCGTTACCTTCCGGCAGAATTTTCTTCCCGGTCGCGCCCAATCCCTCGGCCACCAGCAGACAGGGCCAGCGTTGGGCCAGCCTTTCAAAGTGTTGCAGCAAAATTTCTTCCGAGACCCGGTCAATTGCGAAAATGGTATCCCCGGCGTCGTCCTCGGCCACCACCGCGCTTAGCTGCTCGATGGCCGATTCTTCACACGCCTTTACCACCGCTTCCCGGATGGCCTCGTGGATGGCGCGTAATTCAGTTAATAACTCGCGGTAATTTTCAATCATCTTTTACCTGCTCAGGCTTGTTTTTGACTGTAATGTGTCTCGTCGGAAACGGCTAAAAGTTCGGCGGCCTTGGCTTCCGGCAGCGTATCGCTCAGGAAATTGCCCGCGCCAATCTCCGGCCCGGCCAGGTATTTTAACAGGTTGGGCTGGCGCAGGGGCGGCAGAAATCCAATAAAGAAATGGAAGTCCGAATAATCCCCGCCGTCAGAGGGGGCCTGGTGGATCGGCATTACATAAGGGAAGGGTATCTGCCAGAGGTTGTCGTAGCGCACCGTTACGCTTTTGAGGGCTTTTGCCAGGCTTTCCACTTCCGGCGCGGTCAGGGCGTAGATGTGCGGCACGCTCCGCTTGGGCGCGACATAGACCTCGTAGGCATAGCGGGCAAAATAGGGCAGGAAAGCGATAGCGTGCTCGTCTTCGTAGAGAACCCGGCGGCCATCGGTCTGTTCCGCCTTAATGATAGCCCCGAATAAAGTATCCTTCTGGCCGCTCTCCTGCCGAAAGCGCCGGGCCGCTTCCAATTCAATCTCGAAGGTCTTGAAGACAAAATTGGTGGCATAAATCTGACCGTGAGGATGAGGGTTGGAGACCCCAACAACCTCACCTTTGTTTTCAAAGCACAACACCTGCCTGACTTCGGGGCGGTTTCCCAGGTCAAAAGTCTGGGTCTGCCAGGTCTCGATTACTTTCTCGATGTCGTTCAAACCCATCTGGGCCATGGTTAAATCGTGGCGGGGACTGTAGCAGACCACCCGCGCCATCCCGGTGGCCGGGCGGTTCCGGTAGGGGAAGGGCGGGGTTTCCAGTTCGGTCGGGGCATCCGGCCCGGCGCAGGGATGGTCGTTGTCAAAGACATATACTCCTGTATAGGCCGGGTTTCGCTGCCCGCTTATCCGCTGGTTGCCAGGACAGAGGTAACAATCGTCGACATAAGTCGGGGGTGGGGTGGTTTTCCCGGAAACGGTTTGCCCAATCCAGGGACGGCTCTGGCGGTGGGCCGCGATAATGACCCATTCCTCCCGTAGAGGGTGCCAGCGCTCCTCCCACATCCCGGCTTTGCTCGCGGTATTCCCGGCCTGGTGGGCTGTTTCTGTCTCTGTCATACTGTTACTCATAAACTCCCTTTAGTCTTCAGGTGGGTTTTACTAACAATCCTTATTCCTGGTCGAACCCGTGCGGGTGCTGCGAGTGCCAGTTCCAGGCCGTTTGAATTATCGTTTCAAGGTCATACTGGGCTTTCCACCCAAGTTCGCGTTCGGCCTTCGAGGCATCGGCCCAGATTGCCGCCGGGTCGCCGGGCCGCCGTCCTACCAACTCGACCTGAATGTCGCGCTGGCTGACCCGGATGGCCGTGTCAATCACTTCCTTGACGCTGCTACCCTGTCCGGTGCCCAGGTTGAAGGCGTTGCTGGTATTGGTGCGCATTAAATATTCCAGGGCTTTCACGTGGGCCTGGGCCAGGTCTACCACGTGGATATAGTCGCGTACCGCCGAGCCATCCGGGGTAGGGTAGTCGGTGCCAAAGACTTTTACCGAAGGCGTTAACCCCAACGCGGCTTTCAAAACCAGCGGGACGAGGTTGTAAGTGTGGGTCCAGTCTTCACCGATGGTGCCATCCAGGGATGCCCCTGCGGCGTTAAAGTAGCGCAGGGCCGCGTAGCGCAGATTGTAAGCTTTATCCACCCAGCCCAGCATTTTCTCGACGGTCAGCTTGCTTTCACCATAAGGGCTTTCGGGCCCAAAGGGATTGTTGGTTTCGCTGGCCGGGAGATTGTGCGGGGTGCCGAAAACCGAGCAACTGGAAGAAAAGATGTAGTAGGGTACTTCGTGCCGGACCATCGCTTCGAGCAGGTTCACGGGACCACCCACGTTATTGTGGAAATATTTGAGAGGGTTGCCGACCGATTCCCCGGCGGCTTTGTAGGCGGCAAAGTCCATCACGGCCTGCGGTTTTTCTTCCATAAAGACTTCTTCCACCAGGGCCGCGTCGGTTATGCTCCCTTTTATCAACCTGGTGCCCGCGACTGCCTCGGCGTGGCCCAGTTCCAGGGTATCCAGCACCACCACGTCATAGCCGCTATTTTTTAATTCCCGCACAGTATGCGAACCGATATAACCCGCGCCGCCGCTTACTAAAACTTTCATGGTTTGGCTCCTTTTGTCGTTCCTGACCGCTATCTGGTTGCATCCCTCCACCCTATCTGCACGAACAACTTTATTTTATTGCACATTCGCGCAATCGTCAAGCCCATTTGGTTATGAAAAATGATAAAATGTTGTAAATTCAGGCAAATTGGGTGAAAGGCACCCTGGAAGTCATTGCTGTAGGGAGAATAAGCTGCTACAATTTAGCCAGAAGCAGTCAGTTTATAGAAGGTGCGAAAAGTGGAGACAAACGAGCGTTCCCAGTTTATCTTGCAGGAATTAATGGCCGCCGGGCAGGTCAGCGTCGATGAGTTAAGCCAGCGCCTTGGCGTCAATACCTCGACCATCCGGCGCGACCTGGAACGGATGGAACGGCAACACCTGTTGCGCCGGGTCCACGGTGGGGCCGTCCCGGTGGACACCTTTTCCTATGGCGGCTATGCCAACGATTTAACCTTCCAGACCAATATCAACCGGTATATAGAGGAGAAAAACCGGATTGCCCAGGCGGCGGCCCAGTTGATTGAGCCGGGGGATAGTATCGCCATCTCGCCCGGCACCACCACCTCTTACCTGGCCCGGACCATTCGGATGCAGCAAATCCCCAACCTGACCGTGGTTACGAACGCCATCAATATTGCCATGGAGTTGGCCGGGCTGCGAGGTTTGAACCTGATAATGACCGGGGGTATCTTTTTGCCCGACTTCTTCGCCCTGGTGGGACCAACCGCCGAGCAAAGTTTGCGGGAGATTTACGTGCAGAAGGCCTTTATCGGGGTAACGGGCCTCAGTATCGAGAACGGACTGACCGGGCCGAACCAGTTGGAAGCCTCGACCCATCGTCTAACCCTCGAAAGAGCCCGGCGAGGGATTGTGCTGGCCGACCATACCAAGTTAGACTATACGGCTCTCTACACCTTTGCCCCAATCACAGCGGTCCACACCCTCATTACCGGCAAGGAGGCTAAACCGGGTTTTGTTGAAGAACTCCGGGCCAGGGAAATAGAAGTCCAAACCGTTTAACAAGTTTTGCAAACAAAAAATCTCGGCTTCGGGTCAAACCGGAGCCGAGATTTTTTGTTGGTTAAGTAAGGCCTGGTTAAAAACTCTGGCGAACTGTCATCAACTGGTTATATTTAAGCTGCCAGACCAGCCGCCAGCCGCTAAAAATCCCCAGGAGCAGGGCCGGGGAGACCACCAGGCCGAGCGGCGTGCCGTTCAAAAACACCCTCAAACCCAGGCTTATCGCTAAACCGCCCAACCAGACCAGCATTCCCGCCAGCGACCCGAATACAACCAACTGGTCGCTTTTGTGGTCGAAAGATACCCGGTTGATAAGGCCCCGGACCACTCCAATAACCGTGCCCATTCCCAGGGCAGCCAACACCACCGCAACAGTGGCCGGGTCATTTATCGAGTCCTTCAAATTGTAGACATTCCAGATTGCGAGCAGCAGCGGCACCCGCCATAATTTAGCCGGGTTTACATACTGAACTTTTGCCAGTTGGTTGTATGCCATATAACCTACAATCACCACTCCCAGAATTATCTCGATTACCAGTTGCATTTCACTGTTGCTCATTTCGGCAGCTACCTTTCTTTCACAATTCTCATTTCCTGTATCCGGGCCGGCCCTTGACGGTGCCCGGTTTTGTTTTTGTGCTTTCTGACAGCCCTATCCTACCGCCCGGAAAGAGAGTTGAGATGTGCCGGAAGTGCTATTAAAAAGTAATGTTCTGAGAGTGACTAATGGCCTATTACCCGGCAAGAAACCATTACCAATGGCCTGGCATGGGTGACGTTCGCGCAATATTTCAACCTTTACAAAGTTTTCTGCTATACTTATCCGGCCAAAAAGCTAAATTGCAGGCTCGTTTTAATCCGGTGGGTCCAATCAGAACCGGAGCATATATAAAATTTTCCCAGCATGGAGAGAAATTTTGAGTATTGAGCAAAATGATAAAATTTTAGCCTCGTTTAAGTATGCCATAATGGATATGGACGGGGTCCTTTACCGGGGCAACCAGGCCCAACCCGGCCTTCTGGAGTTTTTCGACTTTTTACGAAAAAACGGCATTCCCTTCCTGATGCTAACCAATAATTCCGCGAACTCGGCCAGCGACTACACGCGCAAACTGGCGAAAATGGGGGTAACGGTCAAAGATAGCGAAACCGTGACCAGCGGTCAGGCTGCGTCGGTCTACCTGCGGAGTGTCGCTCCTGAGGGCGCGGGCGTCTTCGTGGTCGGGATGCAGCCCTTACGGGATAGCGTTTTTGGCGGGGAAAACGAGGGCCTTTTCGTTTCGGACGACAAACACCCTCGTTTCGTGGTCCAGGGCGGCGACTTCAACCTGGTCTACGAGACGGTTAAAAAAGCCTGTCTGCTAATCCGGGCCGGGGCGACTTTTATCGCCACCAACGCCGACCCGGTCTTCCCGACTGAAGAAGGTTTGATACCGGGCGCGGGCAGTATCGGCGCTTTGCTACAGACCAGCACCGGCCAGAAACCGCTCGTTATCGGCAAACCCGAAGCCCCGATGTACGAGATGGCCCTCAAAATGTTAGGTTCGAGCGCCTCAGAGACCCTGATGATTGGCGACAACCTCGTGACCGATATTGATGGGGCCAACCGCCTGGGTATCCCGACAGCCCTGACTTTGAGCGGCGTGACCAACGAAGCCGAGTATGAAAAGAGCTCGATAAAGGCCACCCTGGTCTACCAGGGTTTGCCCGAACTTATCGCGGCCTGGGAAGCCGCCCTGCAAGATTAAGAAGAATTTCGGGAAAGTTATCGCAAGAGGGATAAAGCCGTAGATTTTCCCCAAAAGGCTCCGAGATAAGTACAAAGAAGTATTTTTAAACAACAAGAAAGGTAACTGTGCCATGGCAAGCCAAGAATTTATCCATACCGATAGCGCCCCGGCAGCCCTGGGGCCTTACAGCCAGGCGGTCAAAATCGGTAATTTCGTTTACACCAGCGGGCAGGTCGGGATTGACCCTGCTACCGGCGAACTGATTAGCTGGAAGCTCTCCGACCAGACCGAGCAGGTCTTCAAGAATCTGCAAGCGGTCCTGGGTGCCGCCGGGCTTAGCCTGAAAGACGTGGTCAAGACGACCGTCTTCCTGGCCCACATGGGCGATTTTGCCGAGATGAACGGTATCTATGCCGGGTTCTTTGGCGACAACCGCCCGGCCCGCTCGACCGTCGAAGTCGCGCGTCTGCCCAAAGACGCCCTTATCGAAATCGAGGTCGTCGCGGCAATCCAGTAAAACACGTTGAACGAAAAAGAGCCCTCGCGAGTCCTGAGAACTTTTTCTCAATACTCGCGAAGGCTCTTTAATTTCCGTGTGGTAAGGTGACCCTGTCTGTTTAGCTTACTTGCGGATACCCAGCTTGCCAATCACGACGCGGTAGCGTTCCACGTCTTTTTCGCTCAGGTAAGCCAGCATGCGGCGGCGGCGGCCCACCAGCTTCAGCAAACCCCGGCGAGAGTGATTGTCGTGCTTATGAATCTTGAGATGCTCGACCAGTTGGTTGATGCGTTCGGTCAGAAGCGCAATCTGCACTTCCGGCGAGCCGGTATCGTTGGCATGCGTCTCAAAATTGGTCATAATGGTAGCCTTTTCGGCTTTTTGCAGCGACATTTAGCAAAACCCCCTTTCGGTTTTGTGGTAAAGTAGTTCTTTCAGGCCAGGTCGCTGCCAGGAAGTTAGCCCACATCTGTTAAAAGTTGGCAACCTGCAACCTCTCTGTGTTACTGAAAAAATGTTTGTACATAACGCTCGTCCAGGAAGTAACCAGGCCGCAGGCCGGTCCAGTATACCCCTAATGCGTTAATGTGGGGCATTATAACACAAACGGCACCCCGGCGCAACGCGAGAGACCCCTCTCACTGGGTGGGAACAGGGGTGGCACCCGTGACCGCCAGCAGGTCCTGGGGTGCCAGGCGCAGGTTCAAACCGCGCTGCCCGCCGTTGACATACATCAGGGGATGCTGCAAGGCCCCTTCGTCAATAAAAATGCGGAAGTTCTTGTTAAGGAGGGCCAGCGCCGAAATCCCGCCGACCAGCAGCCCGGTCAGGCTCTCGGCCTCTTTCTGGCTCGCCATCCGTAACTTTTTCTCGCCCACCGCCTGGCCCAACACCTTCAAATCCAGTTCGTGCGTGCCCGGCACCATCACCAGGAGCGGGCGACCCTGACCGCTTTCGGGCAGGACCACCAGGGTTTTGTAGACCACGCCGGGGTCCACGCCGAGAGCTTCTGCCGCGCCGTCCGCCGAATGTATTTCCGAAGAATAGGTCAGGGTGGTGTACTGGACTTTCCGGGCATCGAGGGCTCGCATGGCGTTGGTCTTGGGAGCCTGTTCCTTTTTAGCCATAAAAGATTTTCTAAACGACTTTCTGAGAAAAGTTTAACAATTAACCAATTTATTCTTAATAATTCGTTGATACAATAGTAGTGATACAAAAAACCAGATAAGAGTTAGAACCTGAAAATCAGGTTGTGCCGCAATCCAACCCAAATTATCCCATTAAAACCTGACTTCAGCAACTACTTTTGGAAACAGTGAAACAAAAACCTGCCGGGCTGGGTCTAACTGGGTACAGGTGTAGCAGAGCCGCATTTTTGGAGGTCAATAGTATTATTTGTGGCTTAAACCTTGCAGAGTTTGTATCAAGATTTGAATATTGTAAGCTAAATAATTGGAAAAATACTCAATTAGTGTTGATAGGGTGGTTTCGAAGGCCCGGCCCAGCCAATTTAGATTAAAAAGGCCGGTTTTTGAAACTTTGCATGTTATAATTCGTAAAGGTAATAGCTAACTAAGCTACTACCTGAATTACCCGCAACCGGAGTAACAACGGGACACAAGCCGAAAACACGGGCGAGTAAAGAAGGAACGAGTCGCGATGGATCAAATTAATCGCGCCAAACGCGATGAACAGTTTAGTGAGCCAGGTTTGGGTGAATTCCAGGAGAATTCAGCCCAGGTATCGCCGGGTGCGAATGACGCTAGCAACGAACACTTTAAGGACACGACCCAGGCGAGCGAAATTACCCAGGAGAATGATTTGACCGGAGCTTCGGCCCTGGCCGCTAATTTCAGTGGCAATTTAGCTAATAACCGTGATAACACTGCCCCCCAGCCCCAACCGGTGGCCCAGACTGAGGCCAACCGCGAGGAGGAGGCTATTGTTTCGCGCGTTTTAGCCGGGGATGTCGAGGCCTTTGCCGAGTTAATTGACCGCTACAAAGTAGCGGTGTATAACTTATGCGCGAGAATGTTGGGCGACCCTACCGAAGCCGAAGACGCTGCTCAAGAAGTCTTCGTGCGGGCGTATACCCAGTTAAAGAGCTATACGCCGGGGCGCAAATTTTCCACCTGGATTCTTTCTATCGCCAGTCATTACTGTATAGACCTGCTTCGCCGTCGCAAACCTTCGGTGGACCTGGATACGATTGCTTTCTGGAAGCAAAGCGACCAGCCTGAACCGGAGGAACGGGCTCTTACCGGGGAAGTCCGGGACGAGGTGCGCGACCTCTTGAACAAATTGCCAGATAAATACCGGGGAGTAACCATTCTGCGGTACTGGAACGATTTGTCCTATGATGAAATTGCCCAGGCGACCGGACTCTCGGTTGCAACCGTCAAAACGCGGTTGTTCCGGGCCAGAGAACTTCTGGCAAAAGAGTTGGAAAAGCAGCGCCAGGGTGAGAACCAGGCCAACCAGCGAGAGTCGTCCAGGGCCAACGCGCCGGGCGTTCTAAAGAAAAATAAAACGGTGAACAGTAATGCTAAATAGTGAGTGGATAAAGGGGATACGTAATGTTTTGCCGTGAAGCTAATCAATTTACGTCTTCCTACCTCGACGGGCAGTTAAGTGACCGGGAGGTTCGGCTCTATGAAGAACATGTTTCAGGCTGTATCAACTGCCGAGACCACCTCGATTTATTAAAACACATCCCGGCTGCTTTGCATACCGACCGGATGCTGGCCCCGAAACCTGAATTTACTACCCTGGTCATGCAACGCATCATCGTCAAAACTCAGTTCGGCGACCAATCCCAGACTTTCGAAGCCCAATATACTGCCCTCTCTTATACTTCCTCTTCTCTCGACGAGGATGAAGATGACCTTGAGGAGGATGACGATACCGAGGACGCCGAAGAAGATATAGCTTCCTCCCAGGTCCGGCCCATTTCGCTGGCCGAATTCTCCCGCGACCGCCAGGCTACCCGCGCCGGAAAGCTGGCTTCCAGCTATGTGTTGCGCTTTTCCTCGGTAGCGGCGGCCCTGGTGATGATGGTCGGGGTCGGCATTTACGCCCTGGGTAATATCAACAATACCCCGGTGGATGCGCCGACTGCCGCAGTCTACGGCTCGATAAAAGATTTCGCGGATAGCCTGCGCAACGCCCTCAGCAGCCCGCTCGAATTGATTGCCGGGGTGGCGATTTCCGCGATTATCCTGTTCAGCCTGTGGTACCTGCTCAAAACCTTGCGCCAGAACGAAGAACTTAACGTGCGGGCCGCGCAGAATATTGAGTCTAACGACCAACAATAATTTAACTGGAACAACCTGCGGTAGATAAACCGCTTTTCTAACGGACAAAGGCGTCCGTTAACTTTTATAACTCGCCCTATCTTTTACTAAATTGCCCTTTGTCCTTTGCCAGAAACCTAACTTTAGGCTAAACTTCTCTTACAACGGCTTATATTAAGCTGCTCTTTTTAACCCTTCTAGTAGAACCTGATGTGAAATGCTAAAACTCAATCCCTTCTCGAACGATACAACTCTCCGCGACATCCTTGCTAAAGAAAACCCCCCTGTCATATCGGAAAAACCTATCAGTGAAACCGGCATCACCTTTGACAATATAACCAAAGTCTACCCGATGGGCCGCCGCAACTATCAGGCCCTTGGCGGGGTCAGCCTGAGTATCGAGCCGGGGGAGTTCGTGGCGATTGTAGGACCGAGCGGCAGCGGCAAAAGCACCATCTTGAACATCATGACCGGGATTGATAAACCAAGTGCGGGGAAGATTAGTATCGGCGGCAGGGACATCGGCAAATTGAGTGAGAACGAACTGGCCCGTTGGCGGGGAGAAAACGTGGGGATTGTCTTTCAGTTCTTCCAGTTGCTGCCGACCCTGACGGCCCTGGAAAACGTGATGCTGCCTCTACACCTGCGCGGGGCGAAAGCGAACTACCAGGGCGAGGAAAGGCGCAAGCGGGCCCTGGCGAACCTGCGTATGGTCGAACTTTTCGACCACGCCCACCACCTGCCCCGCGAACTCTCCGGCGGGGAACAGCAGCGGGTGGCAATTGCTCGCGCCCTGGCGAACGACCCGCCGATTATCGTGGCGGACGAGCCGACCGGCAACCTCGACTCGGTCACAGGAGACCTCATTTTCAAAATTTTTAGGCAACTGGCCGACGAAGGCAAAACCGTTATCTACGTGACCCACGACAACCACCTGGCCCGGCAAGCCCGGCGTCTAATCCAGGTCCGCGATGGGGCTATTCTGAGCGACGAGCCGGTAGCAAGTAGATAGTATCCCCGGCCCGAACCGGCCCGGTCCTGACCACCGCGCCGTAAATCCCGGCCCGGTTTTGACGGCTTTTAGCCACTTCCTTTAACACTCGCGGCGACTCCTGGGCGGTATCGGGGTCGAGATTTATCATCGTGCAGCGGATATTCTGGCTTTCCAGCGCCACCTGCGGGCTGTCATCGCGGTTCCCAAACTGCACCACGTTTCCAATCCATTTATCTTCCTCAAAAGGGTTTCCGGTAAGAGTTTCCACTAAAATGCTCGGTCGAAAGCGGCGCGGGTCCAATTCCATTTCGGTCTCACCCTCGAACCGGGCCAGGGTCGCCAGGCTTATCATCGAGACCGGCGAGTCGTCGAACAAGCCGTGCTGCTGGTCGAATAGAAAAGCCCCTTTTTCATAGCTCGCTTCCAGTTCGGTCAGCAGTTCGACGCTTTCCAGTGGGAAATTTTCCCCGGTCGGGGTGGTTACGCGGACGGGCGAGGTGAGCGGGTGGGCCGGGTCGGTGAAGTAGGGTTTGTAGCGCAGCATGTCGTTAATCTGGCGTCCGGTCAGCCAGGGGAAATTGGAGTGGTTATCGGCCCGCACGAAGGCATAACGCCTATCTCCCGCGAAACCCTGCTCGGTTAAAAAGACCTCGTCCAGTTGGTGCCCGTGCATGGACTTCACCGGGTAGCGAAAAAGAGCTTTTATAATGCCGACCGCTTGTTTTTCTTCTGCCATTTTCTTTTCTTCTAATTTATGGGATATTGAGCCTGCCAGGCTAACCTTGCGTCGGCATCTTTCGTTATTGTACCAGCAAATTCATCCAGTTTGAGAAAGGTCTGCCAGGGTTCTTCCCCACACTTTTCGGCAATCTTCCGGCAAAGCACCATCTCCAAACTTTCTTCACGTTTGCCTTTCCAGACCTTATCCGACCACGCCACCAGCAGATCTTCAATTCCAATATTTTCGCTTTCTTCATTCCAGCGAGCGTGCGTCCGGGCAAACCGGGTATATTTCTCATCCAGGCCGTTTTTCAGAAGCAATTCGGGACCGATTTTTTCGTGATTTTTACCGCTCCCGCTCAATTCTTCCGGGTAAATAGCCTTGCCGATGTCGTGGGTAGCCGCACCTATCAGGACCGCCTCTTTGTCAAAAGTCAGTTGGGGCCAGACGAGTTCAACCTTTGAAGTCACCGTTACGGCCACGTCATAGACAAGCCGGAGATGGGCCACCAATCTTGGCGGTGCCTTGACTTTTGCCAGAATACCTGAAATTTCAGGCGGTAATTCTCTAAGCTCTAACATTCCAAACTTAACGTAATGGATGTATTTCAACACAAAGACTAATTTTAATGATAAACCGGCCCCTCTGCAACTATCTACTAATACCATTAAATTTGTAAAAATAGTGGCTTTTTACTAAAATCCGGGCAAATGTAATCTGCTCTTTCCGGTTGGTCCTTTCAAAAATGAAGGCTCATGAAAGGCCAGCTAACTTACTGCTCAACTTATAAAAAGATTTAAGGAGACGACATGTCCGGTTTTGACCTTGTAATTCGAGGTGGAGAGATTATCAACGCAGACGGCTCGGTAAAGGCCGACCTCGGCGTTAAGGATGGAAAAGTTGCTCAAATCGGGGGCGAGATGTCCGCCGAGGTTGAAATAGACGCCAGCGGCAAGCTGGTTTTCCCTGGCGGAATCGACGCCCACGTCCACCTGCGGACCCAACCCGCCCCCAGTGACGAGCCGGTCTGGGTGGACGATTTTACCAGCGGGTCATCGGCGGCCCTGGCCGGGGGCGTTACCACCATCGGCAACATGACCTTTATCCCGCCGGAAGAAATGCCCCTGGCCGGGTTGCAGCGGGAAGGTGCCGCCGCCAGCCAGCAAGCGATTGCCGACTTCTTCCTGCACCCGATTATCACCAATCCCTCGCCGCAAGTGTTGGACGAAATTACCCGCTTGCAGGAAGTTGGTTGCAACAGCATCAAAATCTTTACGGTCATTCCCCAGTTTGACGCCAATGTGCAGGGTTATCTCGAAGCGGTGCGGCGGGCCGGGGCTAACGGTATCATTTCGCTCATTCACTGCGAGGACCACGGTCTTATCGAGGACGCCACCCACCAGCTAACTGCCGCCGGACACGCCGCCCTCTGCTATTTTCCCGAAAGCCGTCCCGTGGTCGCGGAAGTGGTGGCGACTCAGCGGGCCGTCGCTTTTGCTGAGGCCACCGGTTCCCCGGTCTATATCGTCCATCTTTCCTCGAAACGCGCTCTCGAAGTCTGCGCGGAAGCCCAGGCGCGGGGCATCCCGGTCTTTGTCGAAACTCGCCCGCTCTACTTGCACCTGACCAGCGAACGCTTTGACGAGCCGGACGCCGCCAAGTATGTCGGGCAACCGCCTTTACGGGAAAAAGAGGATGTCGAGGCCCTCTGGGAAGGGGTCGCTAAAGGCCAGATTCACACGGTCTGCACCGACCACGCCCCCTGGATGCTCAAGGATAAACTCGACCCGACCCTCGATATTACTAAACTGCGGCCCGGCGTCGAAAATCTCCAGATGATGCTGCCGATGCTCTATTCTGAGGGGGTACGGACCGGGCGGATTACCGCCAACCGTTTCGTGGAAGTGACCTCGACCAACGCCGCCAAACTGTTTGGCCTCTACCCGAGCAAGGGCGCTCTCGCGGTCGGGAGCGACGCCGACATCACGATTTTCGACCCCGAACTGAGCCAGCAGGTCGAGAATTCGATGCTCAAGTCGAAGGCGGACTACTCGGTCTACGAAGGCTGGACCGTCACCGGGTGGCCGGTCACGACCATCCGGCGCGGCGAAGTGGTCTACCGGGACGGCCAGGTGATAGGCGCGCCCGGTACCGGCCAACTGGTCGCGCGCGGCCAGACCCAGGCGAAAACCCTATAAAATATAAAACCCCTCGGTCTTAACAGGCCGGGGGTTTTATATTGCCCAAATGATAAAGGACTTACCTTTTAGCTACCTTCGTTTCTTTGGGCGCGTCCAGGGTCAAGGCCAGTTCGCGTTTTAGCTTCGTGGACTGGGTAACATAGGTCCTGGCCGCTACAATGCCCGAAACCACCGGCAGGATGACATAGAACGCCACGAAATAGGGCAGGTAGGTTGGGGCCAGGAGGGTCAGAAGGCCCCACAGGCTCACCCAGAAGAAGGCCTGCTCGAAGGTAAAGAGCAGGACTGCCATGGCCGGGCGGCGGCTTTTCAGCCACCCCGCGCCCAGGAACCCGCACCACCCCAGGAGTGTTTCTATCGCGAAGATACCCAGCGGGTTCTGGTTCAGAATTGTCCGGGCCGGGACAACGAAGGGCCTATTTTTAGCGACGCGCTGGCTGGTTTCCTGCGAACCGCTATCGGCGGCATAGGTGACAATCGTGCCGCCATCGGCTCCCCCTTCGAGGCTGGTCTTGCCGATGGAGTTGCGGGCTTCCTCCCTGGCCGCTTCAATAGAGGCTGCCGGGACATTTACCGTTAGCATGTATTTCCAGGTGCCGGAAAAACCTTGCCCGACCCGGCCCGTTACCGCCATCAGCCGTTCCGAGCCGATAGTCTTGAAAACGTTAATAAAGTAGCCGATGTAAGACGCCCCTACGATGGCGTAAAGAGCCGTCAGAATCCAGTCGTGCCAGCCGCCCGTGACTTCCTGGCGGGCCTGGGCAAAGGTGTAACCCTCGCGGATTAAGATACCTTCTGAAATCCCCAGGTAAATCAAGGTCGCGTAAAGAATTACCACCCCTATCGCCACCGAAGCCAGCGAGAATTTCGCCAGTTTGTGGCTGTAAAGCGGGCGTTCGGTCATGCGCGGCAGCACGTAAAGGCCAATCGTCATCAGGGTCAATGTCACGACACCGACGATATTCATCTGGGCATGGGAGGTCGGCAGTATGAGTTCCCCGGCCTCGCGAGCCTCGTCTAGCCACTGGCTGGCCGAAGGCAAAATCTGGATGATACCCTGGCTCGTGCTGATAAAGAGGAAAAGCGAGGAAATCCCCAGAAAAACGCCCAGGTAGCGTTCGCGGGCGGTCCCCAGTCCTTTTTTGAGGGTTAGAAGCACGTTCAGGATAAAGGTCCACATCCCGATAGCCATCAGGCTGCCCATAATCGCGATGGGCAGAGGGTGCCAGATACCCATCTGGTCTTTGGCGGCGGCGGCGGTAATACCCTGCGAAATAACCTTGTCCCCTTCGATAAAACCGAGGGTAATCAGGGTCAGCCAGAAGCCGAACACCCCGATAAAAAGGGTCACAAAGGAAAAATTAGCCAGTTTGACCGAGTGAATCGGGTGGCCGACAAACCGGGGCAGGAAGTAATAGACGAAGCCCATAAAGGCGAAAATTACCCCGCCAACCAAATTCATGTGGGCGTGAGAAGCCGGGTCAATCAGTTGGCCCGCCCCACCCGTCTTGTAAAGCCAGTCCAAAGACCAGGGCAAGACCTGGTAAACCCCCTGTAAGGTGCCAATCAGGAGGGCAATCGAGGCGACGAGGTGGAACTTGGCCGAGAATTTCTCCAGGGCATTCCCGGTGCGGCGGCCCTGCCAGATGGTCAGGACCACGTTGGTCACGTAAATCCAGTAACCGAGGCCCATTGAAGAAGCCGTAATCGCTTCGGGGAACTTGTGCCAGAACCCGACGATGTCCTTGGCCTGTTCGTAGGTGTAGCCCTGGTGGACCAGGTTTCCTTCCGCGAAACCTATCGGAATCAGGGCGCAGTAAAACCCGATAACCCCGCAGGCAGTGAACCAGAACGACACGTTGCAAAGGGTCTGGCTGTACATCGGGCGCTGGATAATCCGGGGCAGCAGGTAATAAGTGATACCGGCAATCGAGATGGTCCCGCCCAGTACCACGTTGATGTGGGTCAGACCCAGGTTTGTAATAAGGTGTCCGCCATAATCGGCGTCGCGCAGCCAGTCGGCCACCCAGGGGAGACGCTGGATAACGCCATGCAAAGCCGCCAGGCCGAGCGCGATTGCCTGGACGATGACAAATTTGACCAGGATAGAATCATCCGAAAGGGGTTTTCCGTCCGGCCCGATGTTATTGGTGTTGTAGAGTACCCGGTTATTGTTGGGTACAAAGAGAGGCTGGCGAGTCTTTTTGAGCGGTTTTTCCACGGAAGACATGTTCGAACCTACCTTATTTTTTGAGGTAACCGTAAGCGCCTGGTCGAGCAGTCCAACGACAGGCGCGAGGCCATAGAATTATTTTTGGGTCGGGCTGGAAACCGCCAGGTCGTCCTGGCTGGCTTCCGGGGTGGGCGCGGTCAGGGCCGGGACCGGGGTCGGCGGTTGGAGTTCCTCGGTTGGGACCGGGAAGACCTCTCCCTTGCGCCCAATAAAGGCCACGACACTGACCACGATAATGCCAACCAGCACCCACAGGAGCCAGTCATAGTCAAAACCCGAACCGGGTTCGTCGGGCGCGCCGACCGGCAACCGGAACTGGACCTTGTTCGTACCAAAACCGGGACCATCCACCTGGATATACCAGTGGCCGTTAAACCCGAAGGTCATATTGGTAGTGTATTCGCCCGGTTTGCCGCTAAATGGGAGGGGTACCGGTCCGATGTTGGGGGTGCGCGGGCCGTTGTGTTCCTTGGTTACCTGGCCGCTATAGTCCCGGATAGCGGTCATGTTGAGTTGCAAATTGTTGGCGGGCTGGCCCTGCAAATCGGTCACCTGGAATTTGAAGGCCAGGCTATCGAGGGCGTCGTGGTTGCCGGATAGCTCCGGGGCCACAAATTCAATGCGGTAGTTACCAACGGTCTGCACGCGGGGCGGGTCCACGGTTACTTCGGCCAGGGCCAGGCTGCTAAACGTGAAGGTTGCAGCCAGCGCAAGGGTTAAAGCCGTAAAAACCGAAAAGGCCCGGTGCCGCCTGGGTTTTTGCGAGAAAATTTTCATATTTGTACCTGTTATTTGGCCGTGGTCGGGTCTTGGACCGTGAAATAAGCGTAGTTGCGCCCGCCGAACATACCGCCGGTCGGAGCATCTATGCTATATTTTCCGCTCGGCCAGGGTTTATTATTAGCCGGAGTGACTGTCAAGCTATAGAATTTATCGTCGCCCGCGAGATACCTGGCTTGCCTGGTATAGCCGCCTTCAATTTGCTGGTCTTTGTTGGGGCCATCCAGGAAAGTAATAAAATAATTTTCGGGGATTTCCAGTTGCTTGGTGGTAAAAATGACCTGGAAAGGTGTTCCGTAGGGTATCTGGGTAATTTCCTGCTGGTCGTAGTTACCCGGTTCGGTGGCAATAATTACCTCGCGGTATGTCGGCTCGCTGTCGAGTTTGATGTAAATTTTATCCTGGTAGAGCTTGTCGTTATCGACGTAAGGGGTGAGGTAGGGCTCGTTGATACTGACCAGGAGCATAATGATGGTGAAAAAGAGCATCGCTCCCAGCATCGCCCCTACGATTACAAAAGCGATACGCCCGGCGAAAAAGCCTAATTTGGTCTCTTTGCCGCCGTAGAGCAGACCATGTTTTTTCGGTGGAGTGGGTGGAGTGGGTTTATCTTTGCCATCACCCTGTCCGGTCTTTGGTGGGTCTATTACTTGCATGTTGCCCTGAACTTCCAGGGAACCACAGTTTCATCCATTGAAATTATGGCTCCATTTATGGTTGGTTGCCTGATCCGTGCTATTCGCCAGGGACCCTTTTGGAGTCTCGTTCAACGTTTAACTTTCCCCGTTACCCGATGTTTTCGTAAACCATCACGGTAAGCGGGTCTTCCTCCGTCGCCAGTTGTTCTTCCAGTTCGCGGATAGTCGGCTGGCGGGCGTAAGCCTGTAAATCCTCCATGGTGGACCACTCGGTGAAGATGGTAAAGACCACCTTGCCCTGCGGGTTGACCGAACGCCAGACCGCCGTCGAAATAAGACCGTTCAGGGTCTGGCAGATGAATTTCCGCCCCCCAATCAGGGCTGAATAGACCAGTTTACCCGGCCTGATTTCCTCGGCTTCCTCTCGTGACATGGCAATGGTGGTGGTGCGGATAAACGCCATTTTTCAACTCTCCTTTGTCAGGTCAATAATTCCAGGCGCTCCTGCGAGCTAAGGGAGCGCCGTCAGGGTTTACCTACTTGGTGAAGTGGTTCCCTAAAGTTATATTTACCCATTCGTTACCGACGCCCAGGTAGATGGCGAACATCACCAGGCCAAAGAAAATCATCAGCCCGAAAAGGAACAACAACATCAAGGGCAGCCCTTTATCCTCGGCCTCGTGCGGCTCCTCGGTGAAGGAAACATTCTCCTCCGGCAAGAGAATCATTTCCTTGATCCGGTCAAACCGTTCGCCCGGTACGACGTGCCCGACGACCTCGCCCCGGTGAGGGAATTCATGCTCACCCTTTTGCATTTTTTCCATAAAGTTTCTCCGCCTCGCTCCTGTCTCGCAGGCTTCTAGCTCTAATACTTCACCCCGGTAATGATGCCGTTTATCACGTAGGCCGCCAGGACTATCAGGACTACCGCGTATAGCACAATCAGGAAGGCGGGCAAACGGCCATAGGCGGCCTGGACCTGCCCGGCGAAATCCTCGGCGGTGCGCTCGAACGGCACCTCGTTTTCCCGTTTGCTGCGCCCGCTCCTGGCCCACAGCCAGATCAGAACGAGCATCAATATCCCAAAACCAAAGATTATCCCGTCTATAATCGGGTTTTCCTGCCAGGGTTTAATCGAATCGGGTACGGCATTAGCCTGGGCCAGCACATCCTGGAAAAAACTTTGCATCGCGGTTCTCCCTTGCCGTTAAGCTTCGGTTAAAGCGTATTTATCCAATTCGTCGCCATCTTCATCCAGCAGGGCGTCGAGCAACATCTGGTTTTTGATGGCTTCAGGGTTTTTTAACTCGCCGTTGGCCCAACTCCACATCACGCCCAACCCGGTCATCAACACGAAAATCATGGCGATAAGGAGCATGTCCCCGGCTTCGGCCAGTTCGTCACCGCCGACACCTTCGTGAGCCGAGGCCGGCGCGATGAAAACCATCATCATCACGACCACCAGTAACAGCGAAATTACTACTTTTCGTTTCATAGTGTGTACCTGTACTTCACTAAAGAATCGGGGGCAACCTTTTGCCCTTTTACGAATTTTGAGCTCAACCCTCACCCTTTACTTGGAAGGGGTCGGGGTATTGACCACCGGTTGCTGGGAGGCCCCGCCGCTACCGGTTGGAGGCGGCCCGGCGGTCGGCGTCGGGTAATTAAGGTTCTGGCCGTACTGGAAGCCCTCGGCGTTCTGGTCGAAGGGCGCAGGTTCCGGCCCGGCCAGACCGCCCCGCACGACCATATTCGAGTTAAGCTGGTCGTCCGGCACCGTCAGGCCGCCATTCGGGATAGTCCGCAGGAAGTTAATCACGTCCCAGATGTCCTGGACGGTCAGGTAATCGCCCCAGGCTGGCATAGCCGTACCCGGCAGGCCAAAGAGCAGGAAGTGATAATACTGGCCCTCGCTGTGCTGCATCTGGACGCTGGCGTTCGTGAAATTGAACGGCTTCGGTTCCAGGTAAGTCGCCGCCGGGCCGTCGCCCTGGCCGGTGTAGCCGTGGCAACCGACGCAGTTGGTGATATAAATCTGCTTGCCGTGTAAAAGGCTGCGCTGGGTCGGTGGGACGGCGCTCTTGGTATTGACCCAGGAGGAAGGGACCAGCGTTTTCAGGTAATCGAGGTGGGCCTGGGAATAGTTCGCGTCATTGGCGACCCCGTTCGCGCCTGACTTACCCTGTAACGAAGCCACAATTTTGGTCTTTTCGGTCTTCTGGACATTCGTCCGGGCGTCCGCCGATTTCTGGCCGAGGCTCTGGACGTAGGCGATAAGCTTGGTCGTTTCGTCATAGCTCAAGAAGCTGAACTGCGGCATAATCGAGTTCGGGCTGGTGTAGCGCGGGTTGGTGAAGTGGGCGCGGTGCCAGTCGTCGGGGTGGACGCCGCCTTCCTGGGAAAGGTCGGGGCCGGTGCGTTCGGTGCCGAGCAGCATGGTCTTCTGGAAGATATAGTCGCCCGCCTGGGCCACTCTCAGGGCCGGGGCGCCACCGGCAGCGTTCCAGTCCTGGGGCCGGACGTACTGGGTATGGCAGTAGACGCAGCCGTTACCCATGTATATCTGGCGTCCCGCTTCCTCCTCGGCGGTCAGGGGCCGGGCGCTATCGGATGGCAGGGGTTGGAAAGTCAGGGTCGAAACCCCCAGCGTCATAAAGACTACCGTTATAACTACCAGGATTGCGCCCGCCAGGACCGCGCCAAACGTCATCTTCATAGTAACTTCCTCGTGACTTCCTCAGAGTTTTACTAAAGTAGCCCGGTAATAACTATTTGGTCGGGGCCGGAACCGTCGGCAGGTACTGGTTCGCGGTGTTTACTGACTGCAAACTTCCCAGGATTAAAATTGCCAGGACCGCTATCAGGAAAAGCACCACGATGGTAATCAAAATCATTTCGAGCGGCAGGGCGCGGCGACTCTGCCCCATATATTTTTCAGGGTGTAATTTTTCGTCCAAACTACCTGTAGGTATAACATCGGGTGGTTGCGACATCTTCTTATCTCCCTAATTGCCTCGGCATTGCCGGAATTCAGTCTTTGAATTCAGTCTTCTTTGGGGGGCGCGTAGCCCAGGGACAGGCCGGGTGCGAGCGGGCTGTAAAGCCTCCCGGCCCCTATATTCTAACCACCGACTTCGGCCAGCGATTGCTCCATCTGCGTCTGGATGCGTGGACCGCTACGGACCGTCTTGTAAATGTTGTAAGCCTGGATGTAAGCGCCCACGACGACCATCGAGCCGCCGATAGCCCGGACCGCGAAATAGGGTTTCAAGTCCTGGACCGTTTTGTAGACCGGTTCGCCCCGCAGCCACTCGGCCCCCTGGATTAGCCCTACCACTTGCAGGCTTATCATAATCAGGAGGAAGCCGCTCACGACCATCCAGAACTGGATTTCTGCCAGGCCAGGGCTGTATATCCGGCGTTTGAGAGTGACCGGGATGATGTAATAAATCGCGCCCATCGCCCAGGTGGTCATGGTGCCGAGCAAGGCCAGGTGGGCATGCCCTACAATCCAGTTGGTGAAGTGAATCAGCCGGTTAAAGCTCTGGACCGCCTGGAAAGGCCCCTGAATACAGGTGATAAAGTAGAAGACTGTCCCGACCAGTACGAATTTCAGGGGTAGAGAGGCGTATATCCGGCCCCAGTTGCCGCGCATGGTCATCCAGATGTTGGTCAGGAAGGTCAGCACCGGGATGAACAGACCGATAGAACCGAGCGTGGCGATAAGTTTCAAATAGCCGGGGGTGGGGGTCGCCAGGATGTGGTGCTGGCCGACCATCGAATAGAACAGGCTGATTGACCAGAAGCCAATCATAGACATCAGGTGACTGTAAACCGGGGTCTTGGTAATTACCGGGACGAGATAATAGACCAGGGCGACGCCGCCGGTCGTAAACCAGAGGCCCAGGATGTTGTGTCCGTAGAACCAGTTCCAGGTCGCGTCGTTGATACCGGTCAGCGAACCGCTAAAGAGGTTCTGGTTGGGCTCGTCCGGGTTGCCGACAAAAGGCGACCAGATGACGTTACCAATCGCGTAGACCAGCGGCAGCCAGACCACCGAACCCATGATGTACCAGATGCTGACGTAGAGTTTTTTCTCACGCCGTTTGTAGATGGTCATCAGGATGTTAAAGGCGTTGAGCAGGAGGACAATCATGACAAAGATGTCGAGCGGCCAGATCATCTCGGCGTACTCGCGGGCCTGGCTGAACCCTGCCGCCAGCGTCAGGACCATCAGGATTCCAACGATGTTCCAGAGCCACATCGAGACCTTGGCAAGCTGTTCGCTCCAGATGGGGCGGCCCGTCAATTTTGGCACGATGTAATAAAAGGCCCCGATGTTCGCCATGGAAAGCCAGAAGAAGGTCACGCTGTTGACGTGGATGGGCCGGATACGCCCGAACTCCAGGTATGAGATACCGCCCAAAAAGTCCGGCGAAACCATTTCAATAGCGGCGATAAGGGCAAAGGAAGTGCCTACGGCCAACCAGATTATCGAACTGTAAATCCAGGCTCTACTCGCGCCATATTCATCGGTAGAGGTTGCCGCTCTACTCCCGCTTAATTCTTGCGTAGCAGTCATCTTTGAATAGCCTCCGGCTTTAACGTAACCTATTACAACTCAAGGTTCGAAGCTTTATGGTTGTTAGTACCATTCCTCCACCAGTTCGGGCCGGGCGAGCAATAAAGTTCCGGCCAGGGCGAAGAAATACTGGTTGGAGATATTGAACAGGTAGCCGCCTGTAAAAATCAGTAGCAGTCCAAACGCGGCGGCCCGGCGAAATTTCCCTTCGCGCAGGTGGCCCAGGTTAAAAAAGACCGTGTATAGCAGGAAAAACAGGGCGATTATGTACAGCGGCAAAGGCAGTTGCATGGTGTAGCCGAGCGCATATAGCCCCAGGATTGGCACGATGTCCGATTCGGCCACCGTCAGAAAGGTCAGGCCCACGAAAATCCCGGTAAGGACCAGCGCCCCCACGAAAGCGGGCCAGTTGCGGACCATCGACCGGAGCGGGTTTTTCTCGCCCCCGCCATAAATAAAATAAAGCACTACCCCGTTGACCAGCACTGCCGCCTCGCCCACCATCAGCAAGGGGATAAACCAGTTTTGCGAGTTGGGCAGGTGCAGGTAATCCTGCAAGAGTTTGGCGACTACCTGGATAACGTACCCGGACCAGAGCAGCCCGATAAAAAGGCGGCGCAGCCACTCGTGGTTCGCTTTCCAGTAGTCCCAGGCCAGGGCCGAGAAAGCCACTATCAGCGAAATCCGCAACAGCAGCGACAGGGCCGGGACTTCCTCGTTCGGGAATAACTGGGTAAAAGTGATTAGCAGGACCAGGGCGATACTCACAAAGGCGACCGCCAACGCCCAGTTGCGGGCCGCGACCCTGCTCCCCTGGACCCGGCCAAACCGCCCGGCTTCCCGCAGTTTTAACACTGCCAGGGTCAGCATAATGACCGAGATAATGACCGAGAAGGTCAGGACGAATCGCCCGATACCGCTCAGGATGTCGTAGACGGTTTGAAAGGTGCTTTGCTTGGGGATAAAGACCCCGATGCGCGAGAAAGTCCGCCACAGGAGCAATTCCAGCACCGCCGAGATTGCCAGGGCTACCAGCACCCACCGGAAAAGGTTGGGCCGGGCCGGGTCCGCCGCCACCGGGCGGGTCTCAGGCGGAGTTATGCCGTTTTTTCGTTTGATATTGACCGCCATTTGTTACCTATTTGCCTCCCGAACCCACCTGGCAGTCGGCGGGGCGGACCCCACCCGGCAGCACGCTGACATCCGGGAAAACATTAACATCGCACAACGGGTCGTCCAGAATCTTGTCGGAATTGCTGGGGTCGGGTCCCTGGTAACCGCCGGGCGCGCCCTTGCCATATGTCGGGTCGAATTGGAGCATCAGGGCCGGGGTCAGTTGCTCGTCCGGTACGACCAGGCCGCCCTTCGGAATAGTCCGCAGGAAGTTAATCACGTCCCAGATGTCCTGGACGGTCAGGTAGTCGCCCCAGGCTGGCATGGAGGTGCCGGGCAGGCCAAAGAGCAAATACTGGTAATACTGGCCGTCGCTGGCGGCGAGTTGAAGTTCGGGCCGGGTGAAGTTGGCCGGGTCGGGCTTCATAAACTGGGAGGCCGGGCCGCGTGAATCACCGTACTGGCCGTGACAGCCGATACAGTTGGTCACGAAGATTTGTTTGCCGTGCAGGAGGCTGCGCTGGGTCGGCGGGACCGCGCTTTTTAGTTCTTTCCAGCTATCGGGGACCATTGTTTTAATCTGGGCCAGGTGGGCTTCGTAACTGGTATTCCAGGCTTTCATCACCTCGTCCTGGGTCGATTTAAGCTGGGCCATGCGGGCATCGGCGGCTTTACCGCCCAGGCTCTGGACATAGGCAATCAGGTCGTCCAGTTCGCGCCCCTGGATGAAGGAGAATTGGGGCATTATTGAGTTCGGGCTGGTGTAACGCGGGTTGGTGAAGTGGGCGCGGTGCCAGTCGTCGGGGTGGATGCCGCCTTCCTGGGAAAGGTCGGGGCCGGTGCGCTCGGTGCCGAGCAGCATGGTTTTCTGGAAGATATAGTCACCCGCCTGGGCTACCCGTGAGGCTTTCGCGCCCCCGGCAGCGTTCCAGTCCTGGGGCCGGACGTACTGGGTATGGCAATAGACACAGCCGTTACCCATGTATATCTGGCGACCGCGTTCTTCCTGGTCGGTTAACGGTCGAGCGGTATCCGACGGTAGTGGTTGAAAGGTAAGGGTAGATACCCCTAGCGTCATAAACACTACGGTGATTACAACTAAGACAGCCCCGGCCAGCACTGTGCCGAAGGTCATTTTCATGCCCGCTACCTCCTAGACTAGAAACGACATTGTAAGCCCGGTTGATAAGCGCGAAATCTTAAATTGGCCGAATCCCGGTAAGCTTTACGGCCAAAAAACCGTCTGAGCCAGGTACCGAAATGGAACTATTTTCTTTTAGTTTGTAGTATGAAAAGGAATATTGCTGAACCATGCGATCTAATGTGTAACCTGCTACTATTATAGGTGTATGATTGGTCCTTGTCACTAAGTCTATGGTTGAGAAAAGTTAAGAATTATAAAAGGGTTTTGCAAAGGGATTTTTCATAATATGGTCGGGGAAAAGGCCAAAAAAACTAAAAAAGAACTGGTCGGGTTCCTTACCGGCACTCTCGGCATAGCCCTGGCTACCGCTATCCTCAAATTCTTCGAATTCGAGCAATTTCTTTATAATGTCGCCCTGGTCTTTATCCTGGTGGTGCTTTTAATTGCCAGCCGGTTCGGTTTATGGCCGGGGATAGCCGTTTCCATCCTCGGCCTGCTCAGCCTGAACTACTTCTTCATAACGCCTTTTGGGACGCTCTATATAGACTCCGCCGCGGGGGTAGTGGCGGTGGTCAGCTTCCTGGTGGCCGCCATTATCACCAGCGAGATTGCCGCCCGCGCCCGCCGCAACACCGAACAGGCCAAACTGGGCCAGCAGGAAACCTCGGCCCTGAACCAGGTCAACGTGGCGGTGCTGGGTGAAGCCCAACCTGCCCCGATGCTCCAACAGGTGGTCCGCCAGGTCACCCAGAACTCCGAGGCCGGTTTCGCGGCCCTCTACACGGCCACTCCCGACCAGCCTGACCAACTGACCCTGAACGCCAGTTACCCCGAAGTCCCCGCCGCCGGACCGCCTCCCTCCTTTAGCTCGGCCCTGGTTGATTCTTCGTTTAACAGGAAGGAACCCATTTATGCCCGGTTGGAAGGGCAAGGCCGGACCGCTTACCTGCCCCTTTTGCGGGGCGAGCAGGCCCTGGGGGTGCTGTTTGTCTTCTTAAAGGAGCCAAAAGAAACCACCAAAAGAAAACCCTCTGCCGAAAAAGAGAAAGAAGTCTTTGAGCCGCAGGAGCGGCGCTGGTTTCAAATCCTGGCGAACCAGGCGGCCCTGGCGGTTGACCACGCCAACCTTATCGCCGAAAATGCCCTGGTCGCCAGCCTGAAAGAGACCGACCGCCTTAAATCAATGTTACTCGGCCTGGTTTCGCACGAATTGCGCACCCCTATCACGGCCATCAAGACCGCCGTGGCCGGGTTGAAAGACGCCGGGACCGAGCTTGAGCCGGACGAACTCACCGAATACGTCGAAATTATTGACCAGGAAAGCGACCGGCTCAGCCGCCTGATTTCTAACCTGCTTGACCTAAGCCGGATTGAAGCGGGCCGCCTGGTGCCCCAGAAGGGGCTCTACTTCTTGCCGGAAATAGTCGGCCAGACCATAGACCGCCTGACCCGCGCGAACGCCCTGGCGCACCACCCGGTCGAGGCCTGTTTCGAGGATGACCTGCCCCTGGTCCCGCTTGACTATCTGCAAATCGAACAGGTGGTTTCAAACCTCCTGGAAAATGCCGTAAAATATTCCCCGGTGAACAAGCCAATTTCGGTCGAGGTTTGCCAGGCTTCCCGCTTCGTGACTACCCCGTTCCAACCCGGCGAACGCCCTGGCGAAACTGAAAAGACCGAGCGGGTGCCGGGCGTGATGGTGGAGATTGCCGACCGGGGCAGCGGCATCCCCGAAACCGAACTGGGGCATATCTTTGAGAAATTCTACCGGGTCGCGCCGGGCCGGGAAGCCCGCCTGACCAACCCGGTCCCCGGCAGCGGCCTGGGGTTGGCAATTTGCAAAGGTATAATTGAGGCTCATTCCGGCCAGATTTGGGCTGAAAACCGCCAGGGTGGCGGCAGCATTTTTTCGTTTTGGTTGCCGATTAGAAGTGTTTAGTTTTCAGTTATTAGTTTTTAGTGGTGAACCGTTTGTAAAGAATTTCCTTTGAAACCACTTAAAATCTAAAAATCTTCAAATTGTTAGGTAAGAGTACAAGCTCATCAAGCTAAATCAGATTTACTAAACACTAAATACCAAAAACTAAACACTTTTCAAGAAAATGGAAACACACGATAGACCCGCAGAAAATAATACAATCCTTGTAGCCGACGACGAGCAGTCCATTTTGCGAACCCTCAACCGCAACCTGACCCGGCGCGGTTACAACGTCATTATGGCGGCGGACGGCCAGGAAGCCCTCGAACGGGCTGAGGAAAACCTGCCCGACCTGGTTATTCTCGATTTGATGATGCCCAAAATTGACGGCCTGGAGGTCTGCCGCCGGATTCGGGAATGGAGCCAGGTGCCGATTATCATTCTCTCGGCGGTCGGGGAGGAGCGGCAAAAAGTCGAAGCCCTCGACCTCGGCGCGGACGATTACCTGACCAAGCCGTTCGGTATGGACGAACTGCTGGCCCGGATTCGGGTGGCCTTGCGGCGGAGCGCCAAGCTCAAAGAGAACTCGCGCAAAGAGGATTTGTTGGGCTTTAACGACGAGGATTTGCAGATTGATTTCGCCCGCCGCCTGGTCACTTTCCAGGGCCAGGAAGTAAAACTCACTCCCAAACAGTACGACCTCCTGCGCTACCTGGCCCAGAACGCCGGGCGGGTCATCACCCACCGGGCCGCCCTGGTCAACGTCTGGGGACCGGAGTACGGGCAGGAAAGCCAGTATTTGCACGTCTTTATCGGCCAGTTGCGCCAGAAAATCGAGGTTGACCCGGCCCACCCCCGTCACATCATCACCGAGCCGGGCGTGGGGTACCGCTTCAAAGAAGCCGCCCGCCCCTGAAATATAACCCCTTTTTCCTATTTCGAATTGCCTTGACTTAACATAAAATGGCCTGTATATTATTGGATATTCTATGTTTGAATATTCAATACTGCAGATTTTCTTTAAGCGCGGGTGGGTTTTATGATTTCAGATGCGATGCCAACCGAATATGCCCTGTTGGGTCTACTCCTTGACGGCCCAAAACACGGCTACGAACTGGCCCGGCGTTTTTCGCCCGAAATGGCCCTGGGCGAGATTTGCCACCTCGAAATGAGTATGCTCTATGCCTTGCTCAAAAAACAGGAAAAGGCCGGGCATATCGAGGCCGAACTGGAAAGCCAGGGCGCCCGGCCACCCAAACGGGTCTTTCACCTGACCCCCCTGGGACGGGCCGCTTTTATGGAGTGGGTGCGGACCCCGGTCGGTCGGGCGCGGGACATCCGGCTCGATTTCCTGGTCAAACTCTATTTTGCCCGCCAGCTTGGGGTGGACGATGTGCTGGCCCTGATTGACCGGCAGCTTGAGATTTGCCTGTCCCTCAGCGATCGCCTGGAGCGCGGGGTCGGCCTGAACGAAGACCTCGACGATTTGATGAGTATCAGCGCGGGGAACTATAGCGGGTTCGATTCCAACGAGGAAGACGAGCTTTACCAGCGCAGCGGAGGACGCCGCAGCCATCCCCGCCCCAGCGAGCAGGAACTCAACCGCCACCGCACCGCCGAGGAAGACCAGTTTGCCCAACTGGTCCAAAAACTTCGCCTCAAAGAGAATGAAGCCACTATCGAATGGCTGCGGGCCAGCCGCCGCGAGCTTGGCAGCTATTATTAGGGAGTTGGGACATCGGGTTGGGCCGGGACGGTCGCGCCCGTTAGCACCTTCCAGTGAAGCGGCAATGTTATCGCCATGTGGCGGTCGGCGGTGGCCCAGTTGTGCTTGCCATCGGGGATAACCAGTGGGACGTGGTTGGGCGAGCCTTTTTCGCTCAACAGGTTGGCGATATAGCGGCCCCGGTAGAAGTTGGCGTCGCTTGGCTCGGCTGACTCCGGTCCGGTCTGGATCATCCAGAAAACTTTTGCCAGGTCTTCCGGTTTGCTGTTAATAATGAGGTTGGCCGGGTTGTGGAGCGCTCCGAATGCCAGGTCGCGAGGCCGTCCGAAAGCGGGGTCGAACAGGCCCGCCCGGAACAGGGCGTCCTTAGGCGAGACAAAACCGCCTTCCGGGGTAGCGTAAAAGAAGGTGCCGTCATAGGAACCGGCGCTGGCAAACAGGCCGGGATACTGGGCGGCAATTTTTATGGACTGGAACCCGCCGAGGGAGAAGCCGTCCACGCCCCGGTGACCTTCGCCTAGGGTGCGGTAGTTTTTGTCAATATAGGCCAGCAGTTCTTCGATAAAAAAACGCTGGAATAGCCCGGTCCCGACCCCCTTCGAGCCTTTAGCCAGTTCGGGCTGTTTGAAATCGACCAGCAGGCCCGGCACCCGGTTATCGTCGCTGGTGATACCGGGGCAGACCAGAATCATCGGCCCGACCGAGCCTTTGGCAAGAGCTTCCAGGAAAACGTCAACAATGCTGCGGCCCTGGCGCGAGCTATCCTCCTGCAAATTTATCCACTCACGTTCGTGGCCCCTGAAAAGATACAGGACCGGGTAACGTTCGCTGGCGTTTTGCGGCTGGTCGTAACCGGGTGGCAGGTAAATATAAAAAGACTTTAGAACCCCTAAAATCTTGCTGCGAAAGGTGATCCTGGTTATGCGCGGGTCAAGTTGGATAGCAAACCGCCTTCAACTGGTTGTCAACTGGTTTAAGAAAATTCCTGGTGACTGCCATAAAAATTTATTGGGCGATTATACAATAAATTCACGCTAAGATAAATCAGACAGTTGTTGAGAAATCCATGAATGACTTTGAACTGACGGATGGCGAATTAATCCTACGCCCTTTCAAACTCGAATATGCCGAGGCCCACCTGGCCGGGGACGACGCCGAAAATGTCCATTGGTTGAGCGGCGGGGTCAGCACCATCGAAACCGTCCGCAACTGGATTATCCGAAACCAGCAAGCCTGGGAAGAGGGCGGACCCGTCTATAGTTTTGCCATTTTCGATGCAAAGACCGGCCAGCAGGTCGGCATGATTGATGGTAACGCCAACCCGGCCCAGGTCGAGGGGCTTGAAGAAGGCGACATAAATATTTCCTACAACATTTATCCTTCAGCCCGCGGTAAGGGCTACGCCACCAGGGCGGTAAATCTCATCCAGCCCTTTTTTAAGGAAAAGGGGTATAAAACCGCTATTATTCGCGTTCATCCTGATAACGCTAAATCGTTAGGAGTGGCGGAGCGGGCAAACTTTACCAGGGTTAGCGAAACTGTCAACCGTTCGGAAGGAACCCTGATAAAATTCAAGAAATTAATCAGTTTGGAATAAAGCAAAATGCGCGAGATTGTCGTTGTTTCTTACGATGAAGGCTGGCCGCTCGAATTCGAAAAGATACGGGCGGAACTTTTGCGCGTCCTTGGTGATAACGTAGTCGCCATCGAACATGTCGGCTCTACCTCGGTCCCCGGTCTGTGGGCCAAACCGGTTATAGACCTCGATATTGTTATCGAAGATACGCTTTTTGAAACGGTCAAGGCAAGATTGGCTTCGCTCGGCTATAAGCATGAAGGCGACCTGGGAATTGCCGGGCGGGAAGCTTTCAACTACGAAGCTAAACCACATCTGATGGCGCACCATCTTTACGTTTGTGGAAAAAATTCTCCTGAATTAAAACGGCATCTTGCCTTCCGAAATCATTTAAGATTATCGAAAGAAGACCGGGATAAATACGGTAAGATAAAGCAGGAGATGGCCCAAGAATTTCCTCACGATATTGAGGGGTACATAGCCGGCAAACACCCGGTCATCCAGGAGATATACCGCAAGTGCGGAATCTGAAAAAATTCTAGGAAAAGTCTATGCAAAAGGGGAGAATTTCCGGCAGTACCGGCAGTCTGTTAGCTATCCTGGCGCTGGTTTCGCTAACCCTGCTGGCGGCTTGTGGCGATAACACCCCCATCACGAATTCCTTATTGGCTACCTCCTCCACTCCGTCCACGACCCGGACCACTACCGGGCCGGGCGTTTCCTCGACCAGCCCCACCCCTGTCCCGGTCAGCACTTTGACCGGGCAGATTAAAATCGGGGCGCTTGTGACCCTCTCCGGCAATAATTCTCCCTATGGAATTTCCCATAAAAACGGCTATGACCTGGCCGTCGAAGAACTCAACAACAGCAAGTTCCTGGGCAGCGCCACGCTTCAGCTTGTCACCCTGGATGATAAAGGCGAAAAACAGGAGGGCATCAGCGCCATGACCCGGCTGGTAGACCAGGAAAAGGTGGTGGCGGTTCTGGGACCGACCCTTAGAAGCACCGCCCTGGCCGCCGACCCCATCGCCCAGCAGAAGGGTATCCCGGTCCTCGGCGCCAGCATTTCCGCCGCCAACATTACCGATATGGGGAACTTCATTTTCCAGGCGAGTTTACCGGAAAACGGGGTGGTCCCGGCGGCAATCGCCCAGGTCAAAACCAAACTCAACCCCCAAAAAGCGGCCCTGGTTTACGAAGCGACCAACGAATATACCAAAGGCGCTAATGACGTTTTCAAGGCCGAACTGCAAAAGAACGGCATCACCGTAACGGCGAACGAAGCCTATAACAGGGGTGACACCGATTTTCACACCCTGTTTAACAAAATCAAGGCGACCCAGCCGGACCTTTTGATTGTCAGCGGTCTGATTGGTGAAACGGTGCCACTTGTCCAGCAAGCCCGCGAGGTCGGGATTACCCAGCCTATCCTTGGCCCTACCAGTTTCAACATCCCGGATATTTACACAGGGGGTAAAGAGGCCGCCGAGGGTATAATCGCCGGGAGCGCCTGGTTCTCCGGCAGCACCGGGCCGAAAAGCCAGGTTTTCGTGGCGGCTTACAAAAAGAAATACAACATCGAGCCCGACCAGTTCGCGACCCAGGCTTATACCGGGGCTTACCTTTTAGCGACCGCTATCAGAAATGCCAACTCGACCGACCCGAAAGCTATCCGGGACGCCCTGGCCCAACTCAAGGATATTGATAGCGCCCTGGGGAATTTCTCCTTTGACGCCAACCGTAACCCGGTCTACGACCCGGTGATAGTCACGGTCAAAGATGGCAAATTCCAGCTTTTCCAGTAAATACTATCTATTAAGAAAATAACAAAGAAGGAATTAGGGTGCCTGAAAAACAATGGGATTGTTATTTTTCAACTCTTTTCCAAAAATAATCCCAGGGTTTACCATCAGGGAAAACATTATGAGTACAAATATAATATTGTCCGTCTGGATGATCATAACTGGTCTTATTTGCAGAATTTTCTATACCCCTTAGGTAGTTCTGCCATTTATTACCGGCTAACTTTAAATTTTGAACCTGGTGGTTTTTTATTTCGAAAGTTGCCAATATCTGAACGTCATGTATATCTGAACCTATCTGATTTTTAGCATTTTCCATTTGTCGTGCCCTCCATCAAACGAAACCTGAGAACCTTGCCCAGCATGTTTTATACAGTTCTTATTGTCCTACCTAATAGTTTGGTGAGGATTTATACCGGGTTATATTGAGCCATGCCACGTTTAAGTCGGACAAGCCCCACAGTTAGTTGCTGCCGCACACACTGGGCGGAATATCCGGTAAGCCGGGCAATTTGTTGGTGATTCAAACCCTTGAAGTAAGCCATTTCCACGATTTCGCGCTGCTCCTGGGGTAGACCGGCCAGGGCTTGCCGGGCCAGCAATTGCCGGGACGCTCCCGGACTTGCTTCACCCAGGTCGGATTGGCTTTTCAAAACAATTTCGGTGGAAAGGGGACCTTTGACCAACAGGGCGTTATGCGGTTGGAAAAGGTTTGCCGGAAGGCGGTCCAGGCAATAACAATGCACCTCCCGCAACAGCCAGTTCAGAAAGGGACCGTTTTGTGGTTCGTAGAGGTCCGGTTGCCGCCAGTAGCGCAAAAAGACCTCCTGGATAGCCTGTTCGGCGGCGGTTTTATCTTCCAATATTCGCAAAGCCAGCCCGAAAGCCTGGCGTCCGTAGCGGCTATAGAGGTCTTCCAGCGTATTAAAATCGAGCATCAAAGTGGGAGAGGACTGAGCAGGCAACAATTCGGGCATTTATTTCTTCCTGGCCGTTTGGCTGATTCCAAAAGGTTAAAAATGGGATAGATAGAGACAGTAGTACAATCTCTATATGCAGCATTTTAAATGCCAATGGACAGATTTTAACCAACACAAAGAATGTTATTTGTGTGAAGATTTCTTTATAGCCCCAAATGCTATTGGATTACTTTTATCTCCCTCGATTTATTATTTCTTGTTAGAATCTTCAGCCTGGAAATGGCAAAGAAAAAGGTGCCCACGAAAATGGGCACCCCCTTTATGATTATTTCCTAGATTACGTTAGGGGCGCGGAACTCGAAATCGAGACCGATGTCGAGGGCTTTAACCGAGTGGGTCAGGGCCCCCGACGAAATCAGGTCAACCCCGCTCCGGGCGATAGCCGCAATTGAATCGAGATTTATGCCGCCGGAAGCCTCGGTCAGGGCTTTCCCGCCTATCATCTCGACAGCCTGTTTCATCAGTTCGGGCGACATGTTATCGAGCAGGATAACGTCCGCGCCGCCTTCCAGGGCCGCCGGAATCTGGTCCAGGCGGTCCACCTCAACCTCGACTTTCACCAGGTGGGGCAGGCGTTCTTTACCGAGTTTGAGGGCTTCTTCGAGGGGGATGCCCGCCGTCGCCAGGGCCGACAGGTGGTTATCCTTGAGCATGACCCCGTCGCTCAGGTTGCGACGGTGATTATAGCCGCCCCCGCAGCGAATGGCGTACTTTTCCAGGTCGCGCAGTAGCGGGGTAGTCTTGCGGGTATCCACGATGCGGGCTTTGGTCCCGGCGGTAGCTGCCGCAAAGCGTGAGGTAGCCGTGGCGATACCGCTCAGGCGTTGTAGAAAATTGAGGGCGACCCGTTCACCTTTGAGCAGGCTGCGGGCGTTACCTTCGACCGCCGCCAGGGTCTGCCCGGCTTCAAGGGTCGCGCCATCCTGTAAGGTTGCGTTAAAACGGATTTGAGGGTCAACGGCCTGGTAGACCGCCCTGGCAACATCTAACCCGGCCACTACCCCTGGCTGGCGAGCCACGAAACGGGCCGTGGCGGTCACGTTGGCCGGGACAAAGTAATCGGTTGTCAGGTCGCCCCAGCCCAAATCTTCTTCCAGGGCCGCCTCGACCAGGCGGTTGAGCTGCCCGGCAGTCATTTCCAGCCGGGGCGGGTTGAATTCATTTAGGCTTGCTTTTGTTGTATTGGTCATTTATAAAAATTCCTTTCCCACCTTGACCGAGTTATTGTCAAAATAACCTTAACTCAAAACCATTATAACATATCCTGGCAAGATGGGTAAAATACCCTTTTAAGAGCAATGAGTTAGTTTTTACACCCAGATGTAAAACTAACTCATTATCATTTTTATTCATTTCCCTCTAGAGAGGGGTCAAGGGGTGGGGGATGCTAGGGCATCGGTTTGCCGCGAGAACTGGTATAGAGGGAATACCATTCCTCCCGCGTCATCAGTTCGGCCTGTTTTTCGCCATCCTGGCAGGCTTTGATACGGTCCGGCTTGATGCTGCCGATAACCGGCTGGATAGCAGCCGGGTGCTTCATAATCCAGCCCAGGACAATCGCTTCCGGGGTGGTCCCTTTTTCGTCGGCCATTTGTTTGACCAGTTTGGCGGTGTTCTGGACCGTTTCGGGGCGGTCGGAGACGTCCCGGCCTGAGAAAATCCCCTGCGACAGCGGGCCCCAGGCTTGAATCTGGACGTTTTCGAGCTGGCAGTATTCAAGCAGACCTTCGCCAAAATGGACGTTCTGCCCGGCCTTCTGGTTTACATGAATGGTCTGGTCCAGCCAGTCGAGGTGGGACAGGCTGATTTCAAGCTGGTTTACGGCCAGTTCGTCGGGCAGGGCCGATTGCAAGAACTGCATCTGGCTGACATTCATATTCGATACGCCAAAATAGCGGACCTTCCCCTGGGCTTTGAGTTTGCCAAAGGCTTCCGCCACTTCTTCCGGGTCCATCAGGGGGTCGGGCCGGTGTAAGAGCAGAATATCCATATAATCGAGGTCGAGCCGTTTCAGGCTGGCTTCCGCCGCTTCGATGATATGCTCTTTCGAGAAATCGAACCGGGTTGGCAGACCGTTTTCGCCGGGGCGGATACCACATTTCGACTGGATAATTACCTGCTCCCGCAGGGCCGGGCGGTCTTTCAGGATTTTACCGATGATGGTCTCGGACTTGCCCCAGCGGTAGACATTGGCGGTATCGAGCAAGTTGATACCAATTTCGAGGGCGGCGTCCAGGGCCGCTTCGGAGTCTTTAATATTCTGGTCCGTGATAGGGTCTTTATTCCATTCTCCACCGAAAGGCATACAGCCGAGCACCAGGCGGCTGGTTTCGACGCCGCGTTTTTTTAAGGGTAATACCTTCAACTTATCCTCCGTTGTTCAAATTCTTTTTATCAAACCTGTTACGACTTTGCCCTAAAAGCCGAAAAAAGTCAAAATTAAAGGCCGGGTAGGCCGGGCGGACTAAAATAGCCACCCGGCATCTACAATCCGGCCTTTAACAAACGATTTACAAAATCCTAGTCCTCGTCCTCAAACGGGGGCAGTTTGTAGCCGCCACCGAAAGGAATGTCAGGGCGGTCGTAGTCGCCCATGAGGGCCCGGCGAAGCGGGGTAGTCCGTTCCAGGAAAGCCGGGTCGGTCGCTTCCCGGTCTGAGCGGCGGAGCCAGGGCGGGCTATAGATGTAGTGCATGTTGTAGCGGTCGAAATCCTTGTTGTTCGGCATGGGCGAGTGGAAGACACCGTTGTGGAACATCAGGACGCTGCCCGGCTTGGCAACAATCGGTTGCGCAATCGGGGTAGGAATAATTTCTTTGCGCACCTCACGCGGCAACATCACCCGGCTCTTGTGGCTGCCCGGAATCATCACCATGTTGCCCATGTAGAGTTCCGACTGGTCGGTCAGGTGATAGCTGACCCGCAGTTGCAAGAGCGGGGTCGGGTAGCCGAGGTCTTTGAATTCGTAGGCGGACGAACCGTCCTGGTGCCAGCCAACGTGCTGGGAGTGGGCCGGTTGGACCGTACACCAGGCCGCTTGCAACACGAAGCGGTCGTTGTAAAGTTCGCGGACCTTCGGCATGATGGCCGGGTGGTCAATCAGGCGTTCAAGGGCGGGCTCGGTCTCGAAGCCCCTGCCGATTTGGTGCAGCTTATTCTGAATTTTACCCGCGTGGAGGCGTTTGGCCGCTTCCAGGGTCTCTTCAATCTCATCCTGGCTTAACACGTTTTCAATAACGATATAGCCATAGCATTCGAAAATAAATTTCTCCATTTCGGTCATCGGGCCGGGTTTGGCCGTAGGCACCGTTAAGGGAACATTTTCGGTTAATAAATCCATTTCCCAGGGTCTCCTTTTATCAGCATGGACAAACTTTGTGTACTGGGTAATAAACGCCCAAGAACCCAAGTAAGTTTTTCTTTACCTGGGTTCTTATTATCAAACTTTAGTCAAGATGCATTCGACTTAGAGCAGTTTCGAATGACGTATCAATTTTCGGGTCGCCCGTGACAAACCGCCACAACCGGGCGTGCTGCACCGAGTCTAACCGGTCAAAGTCGCCCTGCCACGGCGCGTCGCCAGGCATCGAGCCTTTCTTGAGAATGTCCAGCACTTCCGGGCTGTCGTAGCCGTCCATGTTGAACAGGCGGACCTGTTCCTGGCCGGGGCGCAGGCGGAGCTTGAAGACAAAGCGGTCGGTATCGGTAAAGTTCGGCTGGGCGCAGTGCCAGATGCCGTGGTGGAAGAAGGTAATCGTCCCGGCTTTAATCGGCATTTGCAACTGGCCGCGGAAGTTTTTGTAGCGGCTGATGCTGCTGATATTAATCTTGCGCATGTGCGAACCGGGCAGCACCATGGTCGGGCCCATTTCTACCGGCGCGTCGTGCGACCAGTAGAACGCCTGGACATCAAAGCCGAACGGGCGGGCGTCGATAATCGAGTCGGCGTGCCAGTTCTGGGCGCCGGTGTTGTGGGCGCGGACGTGATGGATAAAGGAGTGGTCGAAAATCGGGTTTTCGCCCAAAAAGCCCTGCAACAGACCCTTTACCTGGGGTAACTCGAAGACTTTGCGAATGTTCTCGGAAAGATACCAGAAGTCGAATTTGGTCCCCATCCATCTTCGCTCGTCTTCCAGGACAGCCTGGTTCAACTCGTCCGGGACCAGGTTTTCGACTCTCAGGTAACCGTAAGTTACAAAGAAAGCCATCTGGGCGGCGGTTAGCAGATGTCTTTTTTCAACAGGCTCTTCACGGGTGAGGGTGGCAACCCCACCGGAACTGGCCTCGGCAGAGGCAGGTGCCTTGGCTACATTTTCATCATATACTATTTTCAACTTCTACCATCCTTTCAAGGACAAATTCAAAAGGTAAGTGCCCGGTATCGAATTCGCGGCCGGTAACGAAAATAGGCATTTGAGGGACTTGCATTACTCTCCAACCATCCTGCATAGCAGCCAGGACAGAGCGATAAGGTGGTTCGGCAGAATCGCCGGATTGCATTTGTTGTTTATCCTGGCTGAGCGCGCCGTCATATAGCGCCCAGGCGACTACCCGGCTTTCGGGACTGGAATTACTTGTATTAAATACTAATAGTTGTTGGCGCAATTGGGCCATTAGGAAGACCTCCTTAGTTTGACAGTTTGGGGGAAATTTGTTTTTGGTCTTGGAAAAACTATATAATAAATCAAGTTGTAACGCTAGACATAAATCCGCAGAAGTTGTGCGCGATTCCGACTTGTTGAGTAACAATGGGGTTATAAAGTCTATGCTAGATAATCTGCATATCCGTTTGTTTCAAACCGATTGGGTCACGATTAGCCCGACCTGGTGGAATGTCAAAAAGCTCCAGCGCAATTACTGGCGCTACTATTTTAATCCGATTGAGGGCGCCGTCCTGGAGGTTGAGGATTTAAATCATACGGGGGTCTTTGAGAAGTACCCTCTGAAAGCCCGCCAGCCCTACTTTATCCCGGCGGGGGTCCACTTTAACAGCACAATCCAGGTGGATATTCCCCACTTTTTTATCCATTTCGATGTTATCGGCATTCCCAGCCCGGCGATGCGGACTCTGTTTAACGCGCCTATCTGCCTGCCGCGCTCGGAACGGTTGGTCCAGACCACCTGGGAGGTAGCCCAGGCCGTCCACACCAACAAACAACTCGATAAAGAGCTTGACCTCTATATGCAATGCCAGATAAAGGTCGTTATTTACGAGGGGTTGGCGCTTTACCTGCACAGCTTACCCGCCGAGCAACTAGAACATCCCTTGCAGTTGGCGATTGCCCTCAAGCCGGTCCTACCTGCCATCCAGTATATTGATTCGAACCTGGAGAAGCCGCTCTTAAACCGCGACCTGGCCCAACTCTGCCAGATGAACGAGGATTATTTCATCCGGCGGTTCAAAGAGTGTGTCGGGCAGTCACCGGGGAGTTATATCCGGGACCAGCGGGTAAAACACGCCGCCCAGGGTCTGCTCTTTACCGAGAACAGCCTTGAGCAAATCGCTACAAACAGCGGGTTTGGCAGCCGGTTCTATTTCGCCAAGGTCTTCAAGGAAGCTACCGGCTATTCCCCGGCGGCTTACCGCAAGACTTCCAGGGTATAACACCGCCAATCCGGTAAGTCTTGTCGTTCTGTTGCTTCGCAACAGAATCTCCGCGCTGTTGGCGAATAGCACGGTCGAAAGTGCTACTGTTCAACACAACGGAAATGTCCGTAAGGGCGTCTTTCGGTTAGGTGCCTTTGGCTTAATATGCCAAAAGCTGTACCCGGTATTTAGCTATGAGGTTTGTTCAGATCCTTCAAAAAGCCCGGCCCGGTCAGGCGGTGATTAAATGGACCGCCTCCGGTTCGATTTCAACCAGCAGGTTTTCCGGCCCGGCTTTTCTCAATTCGTTATACTGGCGGGCAGGGACTTCCAATTCGATGTCGTAGGGCTGGTTAAAGCCGGGGTGCCGCGTGCCTTCCAGGCTCAATAGTTGGGGGTCTGCCGGGTCGCGCCTGACCTGGAAAAAGAGGGTGTAGAGCGAACCCCTGGTAATCTCACCCACGATTCTCCCCCGGAAAGCGTTACCCGCCGGGTGGGTTTCCGGGGCGGGCCGCAGGATGGCCTGTTCGGGCCTCAGACAGGCCGTAACGCTGCTCCCGGCCTCTAATTCTCGTCCGGTGGGTGCTTTTGCCAGCAGACTGCCAAAGCCGGTCCGCACCCTTACCAGTCCCTCCCCGCTAACTCCGCCCTGGACCAACCCCGGCCAGATATTGCGGATATTTACCAGCCGGGCCACTTCTCTGGTCGCAGGGTGGTAGAAAATCTGTTCGCGGCTGCCGTACTGCAAGACCCGCCCTCGTTCGTAGACCGCAATCCGGTCGGCCAGCATATAGGCTTCTTCCAGGTCGTGCGTGATAAAGACCACCGGCAAATCGAGCTTGCGGCTGAGCAGGGCCAGGTTCTCACGCAATTCGGCCCGGATATTGGCATCCAGGGCCGAGAAAGGCTCGTCCAACAGGAGAATCGCCGGGTCCGGGGCCAGGGCACGTGCAAAGGCCACCCGCTGCTGCTGCCCGCCCGACAACTGCCGGGGAAACCTTTTTTCCAGGCCCCGCAACTGCATCAGGTTGATAAGCTCCTGCACCCGGCTTTCCACTCGCCGTTTTTCCCACTTGAAAAGGCCGAAAGCGATATTATCGGCCACGCTCAGGTGCGGAAATAGGCCGTAGTTCTGGGGAAGATAGCCCACCCGCCGCTCGGCCAGCTTGATGTTAAGACCGCTCCGGCTGTCGAAGACCACTCGCTCGCCAATTGAAATAATCCCGGCGTCAGGGTCGGTAGCCCCGGCTATACAGCGCAAGGTTAAAGTCTTGCCGCTGCCGCTCGGCCCAAACAATACCAGCACCTGCCCCTGATTGGCCGGTAGACTCAACGTGGCTTCCAGCTCAAAACCGCTTAACTGTTTGCGAATAGCCAGTTCCAGCAGGGTTTTTGGTTGGGTTTGTTCCATCCGGTCCAGTTCTAATTGCATAAAAACTTTTAAAAAATTACCCGGAAAGCAAAATTTCCGGCAAAGTAAAAAACTACCTGGGAATGTCCTGGGATTTGCCCTGTAAATTGACCTGTTCCAGGCGGTTCCAGGCCATGGCTCCGAACCGGGACAACCCCTTAAAAATGAGCAGCACCGCGAAAGAGACCACCACCAGGATAACCGATAAAGTGACCGCCTCATCGAGGCCGCCCGCGCTGTCGAACGAGGCGTAAATCGCCAGGGGCATCGTCTGGGTCCGGCCTTCAAAACTCCCGGCGAACATGATGGTCGCGCCGAACTCGCCGAGCGCCCGCGCCCAGGTCATCACGATACCGCCCAGCAGGGCCGGGAGCGATAATGGCACGGTAATTTTCCAGAAAGTGCGTAAACCCGGACTGCCCAGGCTGGAAGCGATAGTTTCGAGATTGCGGTCAACCGACTCGAACCCGGCCTTGGCCGCCTTGATGTAAAAGGGGGCCGCCACGAAAAGCTGGGCCAGCACCACCGCTACCGTCGTGAAACCGATGGTTATCCCGAACTGCTGGTCGAGCCAGCCGCCAATCCAACCCCGCCGCCCCAGCGTCAGCAGCAGAGCGATACCGGCCACCGCCGGGGGCAGCACAATCGGTAAATCCAGAAAGGTATCCACCAAACCGTAACCGGGAAAACGGTAGCGGGCCAGCAGGTAGGCCAGGGGTGTACCAAAGATGACCGCCAGGACCAGGGTAATCGCGGTAGTTATGAGGCTGAGTTGGAGGGCTTGAACCACCGAAGGCGTCGTAAGAAACGAACCTAAAGCCCCATCCGCGAACGACCGCACCACCAGGGCCAGGATAGGCACCAGCAGAAAGAGGAGCATTACCGAGCCGCTCAGGGTCAGCCAGAAAACATTGGGTGAGATGCTTCTTTTAAGCGGGGGATATTCGCTCAAAGCCGGGAAGCTGGCCGGAGGCATTTCTGATAAGATAGGGGAACCAGGCCCGGCTAGAGGCGTGGTGTTACCTTCAACCGGGGTTGCAACCTGGGTAGAAGACCCAGGGCTTTGCTTGACCGGCAAAGAACCTGAATCCGCCCCCGTTCCCGTGTCGTCAGACCGGTTAGTTGTTTTAAAAGAATCCAAGCCGGGTGCGCTCCTGGGGTCGGTTTAGGGTTTACCGATGATAACTTCGGTAGATTTGATGATAGCTACCGCGTCGTCACCTACTTTGAGGCCGAGGCTTTCGACCGAACCACGCGTAATCGCCGAAACGATTTCTTCCCCGGTGCCAAGCTCGATGACGACCTCGGCCATTACCTCGCCCAGCTTGACCGCTTTAATTTTGCCTTTTAGCTGGTTCCGTGCGCTAATCTGCATCGAGTAGTTCCTCTCATAAATCATAAAGTTTCCGGGCTAACAGCCTGCCCTGCCGGCGCTAAACCCAGGAAGCGCCTCCCCCTTTATATTGTTCAGCCGGTTGCCTTCAAAAAGCTATTATTTTGGTCTGGTGTATCCCCGGTTATTATACTATACAGCCGTCCGGGCCAACCCTTGTAAGATTAAAGAGGGGTGAAAGTTTTTATAAGGGGGCACATTTTACCGGGCCGGTTTCTATAAGGGGCCGGCCCGGTTATGTTCGTCAACTCTGGTTAGGGGTTATAGGGCCCCATTTAAGGTGCTGCCGGTCGAACCGGCGCTGGTGATAAACCCGAAGGATTTGAGGGTATCCTGTCCCTTCGACCCCAGGATATATTTTACAAAGGCCGCCGCTCCCGCCGAATTGGACGCCCCTTTGAGGGCCGAAATCGGGTAGCTTGCCAGAGTATTGAACTGGTCGGGGATTTCCAGGGTTGAAATGTCGTTTTTAACCGAGGCCGAAATATCGGTCAGGTAGCAGACCCCGGCATCGGCTTCGCCCAGTTGGACCTTGGCAACCACCTGCTTGACGTTGCTTTCCTGGCTGACAAAGTTGGCCTGGACTTTGGTCGAGAAATCGGGTGTGAAGGTGGCATCCTTGCTCATCTTGTCGAGCGCGGTCAGAGTGTAGCCGCCCACCGGGACATCTTTAGCCGCCGTCACAATTTTGATGCCAGGGTTAGCCAGGTCCTGCAATTTGGTGATTTTAGCGGGGTTATTCCTGGGCAGGATTACAACCAGGCGGTTGCGGGCAAAGACCTGGCCTTTATCGGCGACCAGGCTGCTCTTGAGCGCGTTGTCCATCTCGGTCTGGTTGGCGCTGGCAAAGACATCGGCTTTCGCGCCCTGCTCAAGCTGGGTCCGCAGGGTGTTCGACCCGCCAAAGCTGTAGGTAATCTTCAGGCCTGGATTGGCCTTTTCGAGGTCGGCCTTTATCTGGTTGAAAGGGTCGGTCAGACTGGCCGCGGCGTAAATTACCACTTCCCCGGTCAGAGTGCCACTCGTTGCGCTGGTCGTAGCCGCAGCCGAAGATGCACCAGCGGTGGTCGCAGTTGCGCTCGTCATTGCGGCGGCAGTAGTGGCCGGAGCAGTAGTAGCCGCTGTCGTGGTCGGGGGAGTGATAGTCGCGGTATTATCGCCACAGGCTCCTAACAGCAAGCTAAATACACTCAGAAGCACTACCACGATACCGAGCCCGGTCAGTTTTTTAGGCGGGTGGTTTGACATCGGGTTTCTTTCCTCCAGTTAGAGCTAAAATTTACCTCAAAACGAATGGCTTATTCGTAGCAAGCCGGGTTGCCAGGGTATTGAAAGTGCAAAAATAGTTCAAAATCAGGGTTACTTATGTTCTGAGTATAGAAACGAGCCGAGCTTCTGTCAACCCTATACCGGTAACCTGGACTTAAGTATGGGCAAACTCGATAAGTTAGGAAAACTACTCATAGAATTAGTATGCGAGGGAGGGTAATAATTCACCAGAACAAGGTCACGTTTAGTCGGGCAAATTTGCTGCTCTTATGTTACACCAAAAGCCCTGGGTCGCACCTCGGATTTGACAGGGTGGCAGGCTCGAAGATTGGCAACAGACAGAAGGAAAGGAATGCAAAGTCGGAACCTCGATTTGAAGAACTGACTACTGGCTTCTGTCTTCTGATTACTAAACACTGACCACTAAAAACTAAATATTTTTTATACCTTGACTTGCTTTTCCGGCCTTGCTATAACTTAATATAATGACTTTCCAGCACCGGACCAGCAGCATAAATCACCGGAAATAATCCATAAAGGGAATAGCATGCAAAACTACGCGTACCAGCAGGGCTGGCAATCGTTGGGCCGCAACCTGGCCGTTTCCCCGGCGGTAGGCCGCAACCAGGATGGCCGCCTCGAACTTTTCTTACAGACCTATGACGGCTCCGTCGAACATATCTGGCAAAATACTCCCGGCGGCGGCTGGTCCGGCCAGTTCCCCCTTGGCAACATGTCGATGAATAACGGGCGGATAGTGGCCGGGCAAAACCAGGATGGCCGTCTCGAACTCTTTGTGCGGGGCAACGATAACGCTCTCTGGCACCTGTACCAGACCGCCCCTAATAACGGCTGGTCGAACTGGGAATCGCTCGGTGGAACGTTTCTCAGCGACCCCGCCCTCGGTTTATTGCACGATGGCCGGATGGAACTTTTTCTTATCGGCACCGACCACGGGGTCTATCATAGCTGGCAAAACACGCCCAACGGGGGTTGGTCGGGCTGGTACGGGCTGGGTGGGTATATCATCAGCAACCTGGTGATTGGCCGAAACGCCGATAACCGCCTCGAAGCCTTCGCACTCGGTTCGGATAATTCGCTGGTTCATAACTGGCAGGTGGCGGTGGGGGCAGGGTGGTCCGGCTGGCAGGGGATGGGCGGTTCTTACGTTACCCCCCCGGTGCTCGGTTATAGCCCCGATAGCCGTATCGAACTCTTTTTGCGGGCGACCGATGGCACCATGCACCACCACTACCAGGTCGCGCCAAACGGTGGGTGGTCGGGCGCGACCTCGCGGGGACACGGCGGGGACGGCAATATCGCCGTTGGCCGGAACCACGACGGACGGTTGGAGGTTTTCGTGCGCGGGCAGGACCGCTCGTTCTGGCATATGTACCAGACCGTACCGAGCGGGCCCTGGTCAGGCTGGGAGAGTTTAGGGGGTAACTTCGCGGGCGACCCGGTCGTGGCTCTCAACCAGGATGGCCGCATGGAAATATTTGGGATGGGCCAGGACCGCGAACTTTATCATCGCTGGCAGACTAGCCCCGGCGCGGGCTGGAATTAACCAGGGCCGTTAGCTCGTCCACGGTGCGGGCCAGTTCTTCTACTATTGGGCTAGAACCGGGCTCGGCCTGGCGGAAGGCCGCCACCAGCCCGGTGTAATACCACAAAATATCGTCCTTCCCGGGGTTAAAGCGCGACCATAACGCATCGCCCAGGGCCCGGTAGTCGGCCAGGATGGCCCGCGCGTTGTGCAGTTTGTCCGCCGCCGAGACAAGCCTGACCGATGGTGACGCCAGGGCCACGTGCGCGATATAGGTCTCTTTGCGTTCGCGCCAGGGCGGTTTCGGAACCACATCGGTATCGCTGCACCCCTCGACAATTTCCGCGACGACCGGGCCAAAAGTGCGCCGGATTTCTTCCAGGACAGGTGCGCCGCCCTGGTCTTCCACGGCGTCGTGGAGCAGGGCGGCTATCGCCTCGTCTTCGCTTCCGCCCTGTTCCAGCACCAGGCTGCTAACCGCCATGAGGTGCGAAAGGTACGGTATCGCGGTGCCTTTACGGAACTGCTTTGCGTGCAGCCGGGCGGCCATCTTGAAAGCTTCGTTGTAGCGTTTCGTTAAAACAGTCATTCTCAAACCTTTTTAGCCGTTAAAGAGTTGACCCGCCCAATTTCCCCTATACCGACAAAATTATTGCGCGGACGCAGGCGCGGGCCGGTAGGTCAGGGCCACTACGCCCGAACTGAATGTCTTGCTCTCGGCCAGTTCCAGGGTCTTGTTAAGCCCTGGCTGAAAGAAGGCTTTGCCCTCACCAATGACCACCGGGTAGACCAGCAGGTGATACTCGTCCACCAGGTTATTCTGGATAAGCCAGTTTACAAAATCGCCGCTGCCGTAGACCAGCAAATCCCCGCCGGATTGATTTCTAAGTTTTCCTATTTCATCCAGCAAATCGCCCTTGATAATGGTGGCATTCCATTCGGCGGCCCCGGCGTCGAGGGTGTTCGAAGCCACGTACTTGGGCATTTCATTCATGCGAGCGGCCCCTTCGTCGGGCGAGTCGGGCCAGGCTTTCGCAAATTCCTGGTAGGTCACCCGCCCCAGCAGCAGGGCGTCGCTGGCGTCATTCTCGGCCCCCTTGTAACTGCTAATTTCGTCGTTCCAGTAGGGCATCGTCCAGGCCGGGTAACTCATGATACCATCGAGCGACAAATACTCCGAAACCACTATTTTCCGCATTTGAATTCTCCTTTTTCCTTTTGCAATCTTCTAAATTTAGGGTTCCGTCCGGTTTGGCCCGGAACACTTCTATGGTAACCCGCTAGAAGGAAAAAGTATTGAACAAAAACGACACTTTTAGTTATGCGTGAATATTACTCTACCTCGTGGGAAATGAGGTGGTACTGGGGCGCATTCGACTCTTTAAGGGCCGTACAGGTGAAATAGTTGCGAACTACTTCCGGCCCTCTCTGCACCGTGACGGTGTGGGTCTGGTGAGTCGCCAGGTGCTGGAATTGCAAAGCCCATCTATTTTTTTCCGGGAGATTCTTATTTCCAACATACCGGAAAGCGGCCAGTTCGAGGATACCGGTCTCACGCCGCAAATAGTAATCGCCGACCTGGGTCAAAAAGTTGTAGCAGACCCGGCCTCGCAGTTTTTCGAGATAAATCTTCCCCTGGCGGTCGTGATTGATGATTGTTTCAACTTCCTCCGGTTGGACCCGCCCGTAATAGACCCCGTGCGGGAAACAGGCCAGGTTGGCGGCGAACCGGTCCCCGCCCAGGTGGGAAGCCTGCCAGGCGTTCAGCCCGACGCGTTCGCCCAGGGCCCTGGCGACCGGCAGGCCAAATTTGGCGCAGCATTTGTCGTGTTTGCCGTGAGTACAGGTAAGATAAATCGGGTGGTGGTAAATGTGCTCACTAAACCCACCGGGATTGTAAGCCAAAGTGTACAGGTCCAGCGAGAGCAGGTCTTCGTAGGTTTTGAGGGGAAACTTATAGATGCGCGGCTCGATTTCGCCGGTCAGCACCACGAAAAGGTTCAAATAATCGTCGGTGTGACGCTGATGTTTTATAAAGTGCAGCCGGGAACCGGGAATGGTCTTCAGGTAAGTCGTAATCCGGTCTTTAACGGGAGCAGGTAAGGTGCTGGCGGCAAACGACTCGGCCTCCCAGTGAGGGCGATATTCGAGCAAAAACCAGACCTCGCCCCTGGAGGCCGTGCCAAAAAGCTGCTCGTCGGCAGCGGCGGAGGCCAGCGAACAAAAGAATTGGGGGTTATTCACCGGAGACAATGCTTAAAAACCCTTCTTTAACAAGGCGGCGCACCAGCACCAATCTACCGGCCTCATCCAACTCGTCGGGGAGGTCGGAGACCGTGAAAGAACGGCCCTCCTGCCGCAGGATGAAACGCAGCGTGTTTTCTACAAAACCGGGGAAAGCCACTCTTTTGCCGGTATAGACCAGGCTTACCGCATTATCACCCGGTTCGAGCTTGCACAAAATACCCGGTCGCCGCTCTAAAGGTGAATTCGCATCCAGGCTATCGAGCAGCCTTAGCTGGTTTAACTGGCCGTCCAGGAGTGGGCGGCGGCTCGAAATAAAGCGGTCGGCGATTTTCCCGGTCAGCTTGTCGAGATTAGCCGCCTCGTTAAACTTTTGCAGTAAGGCCGCAAACTTTTCCGCCGGAAGACCGCCTTCCTGGCTGATGTAACCAGGCGGCAGCGACTCCCGGAAGGCCGGGTCGGTCTTGATGAGCGAAATCGCCTCGTTAAAAATATCCACCCAGGTATAGGAAATGATGCCGACCGTGATATGCAGTGAATCGCTATCCGAGGTCAACCCTTCGTGGATAAACCCGCGGGGCAGGTAAAGCATATCCCCGGCCTTTAATTCCTGGTCGAACAGCAATTTGCCGGGGGCGGTTTCGGTCTTCTTAAAAGCCTGGGAGCGGTCAGGCAGTTTTAGCGCCCCCTCGTAAACCCGCCAGCGTTTCGCCCCCGCCACCTGTAGCACGAAGACATCGTGGGTGTCGTAGTGGGCCGAGAACCCCTGGGAATGTTTCGGGGTCATGTAGATATTGGTCTGGACCGGGTAGTTAAAAAAGGTTTCGAGGTTGCGGCAGAAAAGGGCCAGCGGCAGAAAATTGGTGTGCAGGGCCTGCATAACCACCGTCGCGCCCTGGTAAAACTCCGAAAAGACCACCTCGCTATCAATCACCCGGCTGAAAGAGTCGCCACCCCAGGGCATGTTGTAGGTATACTTTGCCAGGGGGATAGACTCGCCGTTTTTAACCAGCCGCAGCGACGGGGCGCGCAGCCCGAAGGTGGCAATAATCCGGTCCATATCGGACATTGAAAGGAGTTCGGCGTAGTAAGCCGGGTTCTCTCTGGGGATGTAAAGCAGGGTTTGCTCCCAGTATTCGTTAAAAAACCGGGAAAGGTCCAACGGGCTTAACACCTGGGCTAGATTAAATCCGACCTTAACCATCCGAACTCCTCATGTCGTGTTCAGGGGCCGCGAACTGCCGGTCCCGGTTCATAAAAGTGGGGATAACCAAAAGTAACCGCCCCTGACAACTTTTAGGAGCGGTTACACCAATCTTTAATTAGGCGTCAGTACCATCGGTGCCGTCGGCATCAGCTTCGCCGTCAGTACCATCGGTATCGCCGCCATCCGTTCCGTCGGTGCCATCAGCGTCGGCATCACCATCGGTCCCATCGGTGCCGTCGGCATCGGCCTCGTCGGTTCCGTCAGAATCGTCCGGGCTGGCCTGCATAACGGGTGTAAAGGGCTGAAGTTTGGTTACTACAATATCCTCGTCTGTAAGGGTAAGCACAGAAGCCATAAAATCGGTCCTCCAATCACTTGTTTAATAAATTGAGAACTGTTCCCCGCTACAAAATAGCATAAACCGAGCCTAAAAATCAAAACAAAACTTTGTCGTTTACCTGTTATTTACCTCACTATGAAAATTTAGAAAGGTGGTAGTTTTCGTTGCATAAAAAAGGCTTAAATGATACCATCGCCCCTGCGGCCGGTGTTAGGGCCGGTAGATTGGAAGAAGGATGGTATAACCCCTTGAACTCAAAGAAGCGTGTTTTAACGATTAACTCCATTGTCCGCCGCTACCAGATAGAGACTACCCGCACGGGTCACTTGCTCGAAGACGAAATAGATATGCACGACGCCCGGATGGTCCGAGATTTTGCCGGGGCAGTACGCCGGGGCTTCCCGGAGGCCCGGATTACCTGGGGCTGTTCCTGGCAGGCTCTCACCGACCAGAGCCCCCGTTATCGCGAAATCCGCGAAACCCTGGCCGACCTCCACAACCGCTTTGGCGATGACGTAACCTTCGCGCCGGGCGGGTTCTTCACCAACGTCTATAACTCCAAAGACCAGGTCAACCGCGACATCACCGACGCCCTCAAAATAATTGACGGTTTCATCCCCGGTTACCAGCCCAGGTCGCTGATTTGCGGCTTTCTCTCGGCGGAAAATATTCGCTACGCCAGGGAAAAACATGGCATAATCGCCGTCCAGGGTAACATCTGGAGCCAGTACAGCATCGACGGCCAGGACGGGGACGGCTCGATTTCCTACCCCTACTACCCTTCCCGCGAACACTTTTGCAAACCGGCCCAGGGTGAGGCCGATTTTATTGATTGCCTCAACTTCGATGGCTGGACCGTTGACTTCATCGCGGGCCGCCTGGCCGGGGAGTATACCACCAACGGCGTGCGCTATGTTTCGCGCATGGGTGTCGGCCCGATTGAAACCCTGCACACCTTTGGGAACGAGGTCGGCCTGAAACAGATGCAGGACACCACACGGGTCCATTTTGACGAACCAAACCTGTCGAACAATCCCTTTGGCTGGATTACCAACAACTACGAAATCGGTGAAGCCAACCGCTGGCGGCCTAAAGGCTGTCTCGAAGCCTTCAGCCGCTGGATAGGCTGGATAAAGGAAACCTGGCCGGACGCGGAATGTCCGACCCTGGCCGAATTCGCCCAGACCATCCGGGACGAGCATCCCAACAACGACACCCTCCGTTACCAGTTCGACCAGAAGGGCACCGGGCTGGGCGCTTCTTTTGCCGACCAGGAAGTCCAGTGGTACATGAACAAACAGTTTCGCCTGGGCTTACTAAAACAGGCTGGGCAGGAATATGTTTTTGACTACGCCGACTATACCAAACACTACCGGGAACCCTCTAAAACAGGCCAACGCAACTGGACCCTCTGGGGCGACATCAACCAGAAGCAGACCCGGCCCCAGGATAAACCGGTCCCGCTGGGCCAGTTCAAACTCTGGCCGGAGCTCCAAAAACAGCTATAAGGTGGTGTTCGAGAAGCAGCAAAACCGAGATTAAATTAACTTGATAGGACAAAAAATGCTCCCGCTGGGAAAACGGGAGCATTTTTGTAATTTATAGAACCTTAACGCCAGAAACTCTCGTGCGGGTAGCGGAAGGTCGATGGCGGCACCGCTTCATCCGGAAGCGCGAATTCACCGGTCGGGGCGTACTCGAAAGGCTTCTCACGCTGCCCATAGGTGGTTTCGGCTCGTTTGCGGAGGCTTTCCAGCAAGACCTGCTGCTTGAGCGGGATATATTCGGGAGTATGCGGCCCGTACTCCGCCTCAATCTCGCCGGGCCGGAACTCGTAATAGACTGTCCGGCGCATGGCATTGCCGTCACCCGAAGGGGAACCGTGGACCAGCCGGATGTTGTGGAAAATAACGTCACCGGCCTCAATCGGCACCGGGATAGCGTCCGAAGTATCAAAACCCTCGCGTTCGCAGCGTTCCAGGAAACGCGCTTTGTCCCACTGGTTGCTGGCCGGTATCACCCACAGGCACGACTTCAGGTCGGCCCGGTCCAGGTAGAAATCAACGTTGAAAATGGGGACCATTTCGTCCGGGTAATCGGCCAGCCCGGCGTCCCGGTGCCAGGGCACTATCACCCCTTCGTCCGGCACCTTGACCACCATTGAATCCCAGGTCGGGATAAAATTCGGTCCCTGCAATTTTTCGACCGAGCGCAGGATGAAAGGGTGCCCCAGCATTGCTTTCATTACCTCGCTTTTATCCTGGACGTACTCGACCCGGCGCAAGACCTGCTGCCCGGTCTTTACACCTTTGCCATACATGAAATCGGGGTCGTTTTCCACCCCGTCAACTCCCTTCTGGTAGAGTTCGAGCATGGCCTCTTGCACGGCAGCCAGTTCTTCACCGGTCAGCACCTGCCGGGCAATTAAAAACCCGTTATCCAAAAAGAACTGGACCTGTTCGTCCGTCAGGCAGTCCTGGGTTTGAGCGTTGGCCTCCACCATTTGCAAATCGTTGTCAGTCACAGACACTTGCGAAATCCTCCCTCTCCATCTTCGGATAATCCAGACAAACACTACTGCGTGTAACAGCTAATATCTTACCGCAAATAAACCGGGTCGAATAGATTAAATTATTGGGATTATCGCTGATTTTGAAGGGCAAAGCGGACCGCCCGGAATTTTAGACCGGTATACCGCAACAGGAGAAAAACAATATAAAGTTAAACCGATAAAATGAAGGATTTCCTAAACCCTTTGTTTCTAAACGCTTTATTTATTGTAAAAAGACAGGGTAACTATTCCACCGATAATAAGGGCGATGCTTCCCGCCACTACAAGATAGAGCCCAGGACCAACCCCAATAAAACCGGCTTGCAGGTTATTAAACTGTTTGTAAGTATCGTTGATAAGCTTGGTAGACTGGATTAAATCCCAGAGGCTCAGTCCCAGGCAGAACACCCCAATAATCAAAGGGCCGATTACTAAATTTTTCGATTTACCGGTAAATCCCCAAAAAATCAAGCCTAACGAAACCAAACAAAGGACAACCAAAATCCAGCCATGACTGGCCTCATAAGGTTGGTTGCTTAATGCCGGGGTTGAACCGGGGGTAGTATGGATGAAACTGCCATATTTCTGCGAGAGTTTTTGAACCTGGTCGACAAAGCCTGAGGGCGCGCTCAAAGCGCCTATTCCATTGGTTGAAAAATTATTATTCAATAAATTCAGCGAGAGCCAGGGTAAGAATACCGCCCCTAGGATAAGAAGGGAGCTCAGGCCGGGTATGGCAAATAAAAATCCCCTACCGGCGGTTTTTACTTCTTTAATCCCGCCATAAATGCCTTCGGGGTTCCACTTTACAGGCGTCCGGTCCCAATTTTGAACCAAATGCTGGTATTGTGCCGCTGTCATCCTAACCTGTTGTGTCATTTCCTTGTACCTTACAATAATTTAGTTAAAGTGAGTTGAAAATAATTTAACTAATAAAAAATCGGGCGTCAATATTACCTATATAGTAATAAAGGGCTATAATATTTAGTCAAAATATTAACCGGAAAGTCCCAGAAGATGAGGCAAACAGCCATCAGGGTTTACAACCATTTACATTAAGAAAATGTAATACCAGATACGGATAGAAAGAAGATACTAAGCACCTAAACAAAGAAATAACGAATTAAGCCTGACCAAACGGCTTTGATGGACCCGGTAGTTGTCTAATACCACTACCTTGCGGCTTTGTGGTTCCCAGTCACTCGGCACTTCACCAGGGCTGTGTCAAGGCCGACTAGTTTGTGCCAGATAAACTCTAAAAACGAGATGGCTCATTTCTTTATTTTAAAAAGTTGGGTAACATTGTCAGGGTCGAAGTTGGGGTTTATAATTGGATGGTGAAAATTGGGTATCAATGAGGGTGGCTATGGCAAAAACTGCGGCGAATGTTTTAAGCTGGGATGCGGTCAGCGAAACCTATACCTTATCCGAAGCGGCTAATCCGAACCCTGCCGCTTCCTTCGAGCAGGACGCGGGCTGGTTCGACTGGCTGGAAAACCACAAGTCCTTTGCCTTTCAGGGCAAAAATGGCCGCTTGAGCCTGCAAAAAGAGACCCGGCCCAGCAGCCAGCAAACCTACTGGTACGCCTATCACCGCCAGGGCAAACGGATAGCCAAGCAATACCTCGGTGGGAGCCACGACGTGACCCTCGAACGGCTGGAAGTGGCGGCTCAGAACCTGGCCGACAAGGCTTTGTTACCCAATAACCCGCCAACCGCCGCCTCAAGCGGTACCCAACAACAAAATCCAAACCCGGTCAACGAGACCGCCCTGGCCTTATCCCCATCAGCCAAACCGCCCACCCTGGTTATCCCTTCGGTTGAGCCTGTCCTTGAACCAAAATTGAGATTGCCCCGCCTCCACAGCGCCCTGTTACCCCGAAAGCGCCTCCTGGAACGGCTCGATGAAGGGCTGGAACGCAAACTGACCCTGGTCTCGGCCCCGGCGGGGTTCGGGAAAACGACCCTGGTCCGCCAGTGGTTGGCCGAACGCTTCGAAATCTACCAGGCCGCCCAGAGCGTGGTGCCCAGGATTGCCTGGGTCTCCCTCGATGGGGCCGATAACGACCCGGTCCGGTTCTGGCGCTATATCATCATGGCCTGCCACGCCAACGGTCTCAGTTCCGACCAGACCGCCCTCGAACAACTCAATACTCCCTCCCAGCCGCCCTATCACCCGGTCTCGTTGCAGGTCGTCCTGGTAAATTTTATCAATGAGTTAACCCAGGCCGGTGGACCCGGCCCAAATATCCTGGTGCTGGAAGACTATCACGTCCTGACCTCGGCCCAGCTTCACGAGTCGATGGTCTTTTTTGTCGAGAATCTACCGCCCAACCTGCACCTGCTCATAATGACCCGGCAAGACCCGCCCTTACCCCTGGCCCGCTGGCGGGGACAGGATGAGTTGCGGGAGCTACATTCCGCAGATTTGCGTTTCTCGGTCGAAGAAACCTGGGATTTCTTGCAGGAAAACAACGCCCGCGCCTTCTCGGAAGAAACCATTCGCCAGCTTGACCGCCATCTCGAAGGCTGGGCCACCGGCCTGCGCCTGTTGATACTGGCAATGCAGGGGTTACAGGGCCAGGCCCAGGTCGAAAAGTTCCTCGCAACCTTTGCCGGGAGCCACCGCTCTATCCAGGATTATTTTGCCACCGAAGTCCTCAACGTCCTACCCGAAAAGACCCAGAATTTTATCTTGCAGACCAGCATCCTGGAACGCCTGACCCCCGACCTGTGCGCGACCCTGACCGGGGAAACCAGCAGCGAGGCGGTGCTGCAATCCCTCGAAAAGAGCAATCTTTTTATCGAACCACTGAGCGGGTCGGGCGAATGGTACCGCTATCACGCCCTCTTTGCCGAGGCCATGCAGCAGGAGTTGCGGCGGCGGTTCGGCCCGGCCCACCTGGTCGAGCTCTACGGGCGGGCCAGCCGCTGGTTCGAGCAGAACGGCCTCTTTTCGGACGCGGTGGAAACGGCCCTCCACGCCCAGGATTTTGAGGGAGCGGCCCGGCTTATCGAGAAAATCATCGGTGACAACTTTAGAATGGGTATGCAGTTTTTCCAGGAGATTAATGAATTTTATACCTTCCGGCGCTGGCTCCAGGCGTTACCCAACTCCATCCTCCGCCGGCACCCTTTATTGTGCAACAACTACGCCCAGGCCATCTTTTTCACCTTCCTGTTTGAATCATCCGTAATGCGAGGCGATTCGGTGGCCCAGGTCATCGAAGCCCTGGACTGGGCCGAAGAGGGTTTTCTTAAAGAGCCTGAGGGCGTGTTGAAACTGGCCGAGGTCTACACTTTCCGGGCCATGCTTGCCAACATGGGCGGTCAAATCGAGGAAGCGGTCGCGTGGGCCGAAAAGGCCCTGGCTCTCCTACCGGAAGGCGAACACCACTGGCGGGGGATGGTCCTGAACGTGTTCGGCTCCTACGAACTCTACAACGGTCAGATTGATAAAGCCAAACGTTTTTTGAATGAAGCCCGCTACAACAGCGACGCCCTGGGCAACCGCAACTTTACGCGGGCCAACATGGGTTTACTGGCCTACGCCTACCTGGAACAGGGCGAACTCAACCAGGCCGCCGAGTATTTTAATACGGTGCTGGCCGAAGCCCGCGATATAAACGACACCGACGATATTACCCATTCGCAACTGGGGCTGGCCTGGCTCTCCTACGAGTGGAACGACCTGGAAACAGCCTGGAAACAGGCCGAAGAAGTGCTTGAACTCGATTTGCGGTTTAATGGCAACTCCAACGTAATCGAAGCCCAGCTTATTCACACCGAAATATTGTATGCCCAGGGTCGGATGGACGAAGCCCACCGCCATTTGAACGGCTTGCTGAACCAGCTAACCCGCCCTGTCTCACCCATTAACTTCCAGCAATACCGGGCCGTCCGCTCGACCCAGGCTCGCTTCTACCTGTTAGAAAGCAACATGGCCGGGTTCGAACGCTGGCTGAACTCTTTACAGCCGGACGAAACCCTTGCCACCGGCCAGGAATTCAGGCTTTACCAGGTCCAGAAGGTAAACGAGACTCTTTTACTGGCCCGCTGGATGCTGGGCCGGGGCGAGTGGGGCAAAGCCCTGATGTTGCTCGAACCGCTCCTGGCCGAGGTGCAGGCTGCCAGCCGGTTCCGCTACACCCTGCGCATCCGGCTCCATATGGCCCTGGCCCTGGCCGCCGGTAAGAAACAACAAGACGCCCGCCAGGTGGTCCAGGCGGTCCTCTCCCAGGCCTATATCGAAGGCTACCTGCGCCTTTTTCTAGATGAAGGCGAACCGGTCGCGAACCTGCTCCGGGCTACTCCCCTCCCCACCGCCGGTAAAGCCCTCAACGAGTATCGGCAGAAAATTCTAAACCTTTTCGACCAGGGCAACCCGCCTGTCAACGTCAAGGCGGGGGCGGGAGAACCGCTCAGCCCGCAGGAGCAGCGCGTCCTGGCCCTGCTGGAAGCCGGGCTTTCCTACGCCGGTATTGCACGCGAACTGGTGGTCTCGGTCAACACCATTAAGACCCAGGTCAAGAGCATCTACCAGAAGCTGAACGTCAACAACCGCATGCAAGCCCAGGCCGCCGCCCGCCAGCTAAAATCGCCCCTTTAGCCTTCCCATTTCCTCTCCTTTAGCCTCAAAAATAATCACCCGGCCAATCCCGAGGTTGGGTGATGTGGTTTCACCCGGCCTCTCGCTATAGTGGGGCCATCTACAAATTCACTTGAGTGCTTGATGAAGGAGCTACCTACCAATGGAAACCCAACTTACTTCCGGCGAATTGGCCGGACAAAACGCGGAGATAACCGCCGAAAATCCAAAACCTAAAAATAAAATGTCACGCAAGACCCTGCTGGTCCTGGTTATGATAGCCTTCCTGGCTTCGATGGGTATGACCATCCTCTACCCGGTCTTGCCTTTTATCGTCGATAAATATATCGGAAACCCGGACGACCTGGCTTCGATGGTCGGCTGGCTTTCCTCAATTTATGCCATCTGCCAGTTTATTGCCGCCCCGGCCCTCGGCATCCTGAGCGACCGCTACGGTCGGCGGCCCATTCTACTAATCTGCCTGGTCGGTTCCACTCTCGGCTACCTGATATTCGGTATCGGCGGCGCGCTCTGGGTACTAATTCTGAGCCGCGTAATTGACGGCCTCACGGGCGGCGACTTCAGCGTCCTGACGGCCTATGTCGCGGACGTGACCGAACCCGAAGAACGCGGCAAATTCTTTGGCTACTTCGGCGCGGGAGCCGGGGTCGGCTTTATCGTCGGGCCGGTTATCGGCGGGTTCGCCGCCAATTTCGGCTACAGCGCCCCGGTCTTTCTCAGCGCCGCTATGACCACTATCATCATCCTGCTGGCGCTTTTCTTCCTGCCCGAAAGCCTCGACAAGAAATACCGCAAGACCAGCGTCACCCTGGGCGAGTTTAACCCCTTGAAACAACTCAAGGACCTGCTCTACACCAACGGCCTGCGCATGATAATCCTGCTGAGCGTGCTGTACGCCATCCCGTTCGTAGTCATCGAGTTCAACCTGGGCGTCCTGGTTATCGACAGTCTAAATTTTGAACCGGCCACCATCGGCCTACTGTTCCTGGTTATCGGCTCATTCGACATCGTGGTCCAGGGTTTCCTGGTTGGCAAACTGCTGCCGGTTTTCGGGGAGCGGAACCTCCTGAGGATTGGCTTCGCTATGCAGTTTGTCGGCTACATCCTGCTGGCCTCGATAGTCTTTACCCACTCGCCGGTCCTGCTGTTCGCCGGGATTGCGGTCTGGGCGGCCAGTTCCGGCCTGATTGAGCCGAGCATCACGGGACTGATTTCCCGGCTGGTTAGCCCGGAGAAACAGGGCGTCGTCCAGGGCTCTAACGCCGGGTTACGTTCCCTGATAAGCGTAATCGGACCCATCATCGGTGGGTTTATGTACGTCCAACTCGGTCACGCCTCGCCCTACCTGGTGGGTTCGCTCGTAATGCTGGTCGCGGTGGCAATGGTGACGGTTTCCATCCCGAAGCTGAAAAAAGCTTCTTCCGTCGCCAGCCTCGAACCTCAGGCCCAATAAGCAATAAACCCGATCAAAAAAAAGGCCCGGCTACCAACCGGGCTTTTTTTATTTCTTCAAAATCTGGGCCGGGGTCTGGCCGATAAGGCGTTTCAAGGAGCGGGTCAGGTGAGGCTGGTCGGCGTACCCGGCCCGGTCCACCGTATCCAGGATGGATACGCCCTGCTCCAATAGCGCCTGGGCCTGGCGCGCCCGGTTAATCTGTTCGATAACAGTGTGTGTCAGGCCCGTTACCCGCAGAAACCGCCGCTGGACCGAACGCAGCGATAAATCTTTCACCTGTCCGGCCAGGGTGTCGGCCACCACGTTATCCTGGTGGAGCAGTCCGCCCCGGTTTAGCCGGGTCACGAAGGTATCGGCATTTTCGAAGGTCGGGAACTGCCAGGCCGCTCCGTCCAGCCAGAAAGTCTTACTGCACGCCTCCGGCAGGAGGATGCCGCTATCCACCAGCCCGGTCGCGGGGAATTTCGATAAAAAAGTACCCATTTTGAACTGGATACCAAAGAACTCGGCGTCGGGTGGGGCCGGGGCGATAGTGGCCCTGGTTTCGGGGCCGCGCACCATAATATCAATCCGGCCCCGGTACTTCGTCACGACCATTTCCCAGTGACTGACCGCAATCGAGGTAAAATTGCCGGGCTGGTAACTCACGGTGCGCCAGACCTTTTCGACATAAGGCGAATCCGATAATCTTTCTTCCGAAAGGATGCTCACAGTCCTTACTTACTCCCTTTAACAATTACGCCGGCTAACGCTAAACCTCAACCGTTCCTATCCAACCGCCCCTATAATCGCAAAAATGGCCGGAAAAGGCCAGCTTCCCCTCGATTTAAGGCGCTTTTTAACTAACTTGTGCTTAATTGGTCCGGCATAATTTTTTCCAAGTGATTTAGCCTTGAAAATAGCCGCCAAGAAAATTGACAACCTCTAACCCTGCCGACAATCCCAACCAGACTCCCGAATCAGGGGCAGTTTGCTGAGAATGTGTTGCCGGAATTCCTGTAAAAGCTCGAAGTAACCCGCCTCATGGCCGGGCTTCCAATTCCCCGCAAAAATATAAAATCTTTTCCAGTTTCCTCTCCAATCCTCCAAAGTGCGTAGGAAGGCCCCGGCAGGTAGCCAGGGGTTCTTGATTGGCTGGCTTAACTGGTTATTGGCATATAACATTTCCATATCAACCAAGCAATTGATTAATATAGTGAACCCCCGGTAAATTAGGGCATTCCCAATTCTTTTGAAACTGTTCATAAAGGGGAGGCCAACTTTTTGCTGATTGTCGATAAGGATTGGACAGCAGCAAATAAGAAGGTTTCTGGAAGAAAGATAGCTGCTCCTTGTTTAGCAATGGCAGGCAATTCGAGAGATACATCAAACACGGACTTTTAGTTTACATAAATAAGAAAGAATGGGAGCTGGACAATGTCTAAACTGATCTATTTTATGGGTATGTCGCTGGATGGATTCGTTGCAGGTGAAAACGATAGTCTGGATTGGTCGGCCCCGGACGAGGAGGTATCCGCTTTCATCAACGAACTGCACCGTCCCATCGGTACCTATCTCTATGGACGCAAGAATTATGAGACAATGACAGTCTGGGAAACGCCGGAGGTCATTCCAGGTCTGTCCCCGGCCAGTATGGACTTCGCGCAAATCTGGCAGACGGCCAATAAGGTTGTCTATTCCAGGTCACTGGAGACCGTCTCTACCCCGAATACGCGCCTGGAGCGGGAATTCGAACCGCAGGTGGTTAACGAGTTGAAGGCTCAATTGCCTCATGATATATCGGTAGCCGGTCCGCATCTGGCGGCCCAGGCAATCCGGGCCGGGCTTGTCGACGAAATTCACCTGCTAGTCGTACCTTTTATACTTGGTGGCGGCAAGCCGGTCCTGCCCCGCGATATAAGGATAAAGCTGGAACTGCTGGACGAGCGCCGTTTAGGTAATGGCTGGGTCTATTTTCGCTATCGCATACACGACTAAAGTCATTCATAAAAACCCTGGTTTCTAAATTCCGACAATTTTCATTGTCATAACTTAGGAAACTCTTTTTAAAGGTGGGGTTGACACAAACCCTATAAAGTTATATCCTAACCAACGTGACGTTAACGTAACACTTTTGGAGATTTCGATGGACGACCGCATGCGGATTGGTGACCTGACCGAACGGGCCGGGGTCACGCCCCGCACCATTCGCTATTATGAAAGTATTGGCCTCCTCCCTCCCGGCGAACGCGAGGGCAACGGCCATCATTACTACACCGAATATACTCTCGACCGGCTTCGCAAGATTGACCAGCTAAAAAAGCTGGGCCTGAGCCTGGAAGAAATCGGCGAAGTGATTGACCTCTATTTTACCGACCCCAGCGGCGTCCAGCCAAAAACCAAAGTTGTCGCCATCCTGCGTAAACACCTGGCCGAAGCCCAGCAGAAAATCGGCGCTTTAGAGCAATTCTGTGTTGATCTTCAGGCTACCATCGACCGCTTCGAACGCTGGTTGGAGGATAAAGACCAGGTTTAAATTTTTTTGACCTAAACATGACGTTAACGTAACGTTTAAACTGGAAGAAGTATGGAGGGAAAATAATGACTGAGAAAATTGGTTTTATCGGGTTGGGTCTGCTGGGGCTGCCAATGGCGGCCAACTTGCAGGAGGCCGGGTACTCCCTGGTCGTCTACAACCGCACCGCCGCCAAAGCCGAGCCCCTGGTTGCAAAGGGTGCCGAACTGGCCCCAACCATCATTGAAGCGGTTCAGCCCGGCGGCATTACGATCTCGATTTTGTGGAACGACACCGCCCTGGAAGAAGTTGTAACCGAAGAATTTCTCGAAAAGCTGGGCCCAGGCGGTATTCACGTTTCGATGGCGACTGTCCTGCCCGAAACCGCCCGCAAAATGGCCCAACTCCACGCCGACCACGGCTGCGTCTTTGTCGAAGCCACCGTCTTTGGCCGTCCCGAAGCCGCCGCTGCCCGGCAACTCAATATCCCTTACGCCGGACCCAAAGCGGCAAAAGAAAAGATAAAACCCCTGCTGGAAGCGATGGGCGGGCAAGGCGTCTTTGATTTTGGCGAGACCTACGGGGCGGCCAATATCGTCAAGCTGGTCGGGAACTACCTGATTTTCGCGGCCTCCCAGTCCATGCGTGAAGCCTTGACCCTGTCCGCCAGGTACGGTGTAGACCCCCACCCGGTGGTAAACATGCTGACCACGACCCTTTTTGCCGCCCCTATCTACCAGTCTTACGGCCAGCGGATTGCCGAAGGGAATTTTACCTCCGCTGCCTCGCCCATTCCCCTGAAAGATATTGCCCTCTTTAAGACTACCGCCGGGGAGGTCGAAATGCCTACACCTATCGCGGACCTTTTAGAAGACTTGATGAAGCAGGAAGCCGCCAATTCTCGCTAATAGCGTTGCTTGTGTCTGAATAGCCCGGTGACCGGGTAACCCTGGCTTTACCCAATAACTGGCACACTTAACTTATATTTCAGGTTTTACACATCCTGGCATGCAGAAATAGGGAGATACCAATGTCTGACTTTGATTCAAGCGCCGAAACCATGCGCACGGTGCGCTTCCGCGAATATGGCGAACCGGCTGACGTCCTCCACCTTGAGAATGTGCCCGTACCGGCGCCCGGACCTGGCCGTATCCGCATTGTCGTTCACGCCTGCGGGCTGGCCCCCGCCGACTGGGCGCTGTGCCGGGGGCTTTTTGCCGGTAAGCTGCCTCGCGGTATCGGTATCGACGTAGCCGGGACAGTTGACGCCATCGGTGAAGGCGTTACGGGCGTAAGCTTCGGTGACCCCGTGCTGGGCGCTGCCGATTGGGCTGGGAGCGAGACCGCAGGGGCCTCAGACCGCGCCATTATGAACCGCTGGACCCTTGTCCCAGCCGGACTCAGCTTCACCCAGGCCGCCGCGCTGCCAATGGCGGTTGATACCGCCAACCTGCACTTAACCTGGCTCGGCATCAGCGAGGGGCAGACCATCCTGGTTAACGGGGCCGGGACTACCATCGGCTACGCCGCCGTACAGATGGCCCTTATCCGGGGCTTACGAGTGATTGCCACTGCCGGGGAGACCTACGCCCGGCAGTTGCGTGACCTCGGTGCTACGGTTACCCCCTATGGAGCTGGCCTGGTCGAGCGGGTCAGGGCAATAGGGCCTGTTGACCTGGTTTTCGATACTGCCCCGGCCAGTGGCGCTCTCCCCGCTCTCGTGGAGATAGCCGGTGGCGACCCCAAACGAGTGCTTACGGCCTCAGATTTCGCGGGTGCCGCAGAACTTGGGGTCCGCGACACTTTTCACGAAGACCGGACCCGGCGCATTGATGTCCTCCCTGACTTCGCCCGGCTCGCCGCCGAAGGCAGGTTCACGGTGCCGGTTGCCCGCACCTTTCCCCTTGAAGAATGGCGCGCTGCCCTCGACATCAGCCTCAGCGGCCAACCCCATGGGAAACTAATGCTCCTGCCGGTAAATTAAGCAGAAAAGCAAATAATTTTCCCGGCAAAGAATAAAAAGACCGCTAAAGGGTAAGGGTGCAAGTAAAGTTGCCCTTATCCTTTAGCGGTCTTCTAAAAACTACTCTATCGTTAGCAACGTGACCGACATCGGCGCTAACTCGACGTTCAGTTCGCCGTCGCTAATCGCCAGGCCCGCCAACGCCACCGGGCGAAGGGTGTCCGGGTTAGAAAAAGTGTTGTGGGCGTGCATGTCCTTAGCGGCCAGGGTGCTGCCACTTACTTTCCCGCCCTTTACCAGGCCCTTTAACGCCAGTCCGACTTTGGCTGTAGCCCGGTTGTCCAGGTTACACAGCGTGATATTGATGCGGCCCTGGTCGTCCTCCGAGGCCGAAAGGCTTACCTGGGGTAGGCGGTCGTTTCCGTTGCCGTAGGTCGCCGCCTGCTCGATAATTGTTTCCAGGAGGGCCGCGCCCTGGTGGGCCTTGTAGAGGTCAAAGACGTGATAGGTCGGGGTCAGAAGGAATTTGTCACCCTCCGTCAATATCAGGGCCTGCAAAACGTTGACCGTCTGGGCCAGGTTCGCCATATAAACCCGGTCGCTGTGCTGGTTAAAGATGTTCAGGGTTACCCCGGCGACCAGCGCGTCCCTTAAAGAGTTCTGCTGGAACAGGAAGTGCGGGTTGGTGCCGGGTTCGACATCGTACCAGGTGCCCCACTCGTCCACGATAAGGCCAACTCTTTTCTCCGGGTCATAACGGTCCATGATTTCGCCGTGCTTCTGGACCAATTCTTCCATGCGCAGGGCCTTTTTCAGGGTAATAAACCACTCGTCCTCGCTAAAGTCGGTGGCCGAACCCTTATTTTTCCAGTCCCCCGCCAGGGTATAATAGTGCAGACTCAGACCGTCCATATATTTGGCGGCCCGCTCCATCATCACCTCGGTCCATTTGTAATCAAAATCGCTGGCCCCGCAGGCAATCCGGTACAGGTTCCCCTCGCCGTGATTGCGGGCGTAGGTCTGGTAGCGGCGGTATTCGTCGGCGTAATATTCGGGGCGCATGTTCCCACCGCAGCCCCAGTTTTCGTTGCCGACCCCGAAGAAACGGACCTTCCATGGTTCCTCCCGGCCATTCTGCCGCCGCCAGTTCGGCATCGGAGCGTCGGCATCGGCGGTCATGTATTCCAGCCATTCCTGCATTTCCAGCACCGTACCACTCCCGACATTACCCACGATATAGGGTTCGCAGCCGATTAGCTCACACAGGCGGAGAAATTCGTGGGTGCCAAAGCCGTTGTTCTCGACCACTTTGCCCCAGCTTTTGTTAATCATGGCCCGGCGTTCGCTCAGGCTGCCCACGCCGTCTTTCCAGTGGTATTCGTCGGCGAAACAGCCGCCCGGCCAGCGCAACACCGGGATATTGATCCGGCGCAGGGCTTCCACAATATCGGTGCGGATACCTTCGGTGTTCGGTATGGACGAATCGGGGCCGACCCAGATGCCGTCGTAAATGCACCGTCCCAGGTGTTCGGCAAAGTGCCCGTAGATGTGGGGGCTGATGGTACTTTTCTTGTGGCTTGCGTCAATTGAAATCCGTGTTTGGTTTTCCAAAGTTAATCTTTCCTCTCTGAAATTAAACAAAAGAAATTTGTTCGAAAACTCCGCGTCCGGTATGTAAATGTTCGCAAACAATTCGAACGCTTTTGTTGCCGGGATTTGATAATTCCAGGTAGTGTATTTATTCTCCTGAGTCTAAACAGGCGTACTAACAAAATTTCCTGAGGGTTTCATGGTTAGAATTTGTCCGGTTCTGCTATTTTTAAGGGTTTTTGGGCGCTTATACCGGGTGGTGAAGCAGACTATGAGGTTTACCGGGTCGATTTTACCCAGGATTATTTTAACAGGCGTCAGTTGGTTGTCAAGCATTTTTTCAAAACCTGTGCTATAATTTATTCGAACAAATCGAACAATCTGTGTAAAAATCAAACAAAAGTAAAGGGGGGGGTCAGGTCATGAAGAATCGAGTCAGCATGCGCGACGTGGCCCGTGCCGCCGGGGTTGCCATCGCCACCGTTTCCCTGGTTGTCCACGGACAGCCTGGGGTTTCCCCTGCGACAAAACGCCACGTGTTGGAGGCTGTCAAACAGCTTGGCTACTCGATGCCCGCCGCCTCTTATCCCACCCAGAATCAGACCGTAGGCCTTTTGATTGAGAAATCGGCCATGCCGGTTATGCTCGATATTTTCTATGGCGCGGTTATTTCGGGCTTTCAATCTGAAGCTCAACGCCAGGGTTTCCAGGTCTTTCTATATATGTTCGACCGGGAGAAAAATAACCTGGAAAGTTTGCGCTCTCAACTAACCGAAAATGTCCGGGGCCTGGTGATAGCCAACGATGGCGATGTCAATTCTGAAATGGTCATCCAACTGGAAGCGTTAAAATTGCCGCTCGTGCTGATTGAAAATTACGTCCAGGGGCACGAGCTACCCTGCATCCTGGGAGATAACTACACTGCCGGTTACATGGCGATGGCGCATCTACTGAGCCTGGGTCACCGTTCGATTGCCGTCCTGCCTGGCCCCACCAAATACAGCAGCTTGCAGGACCGCTTGCGAGGCTGCCTGGCGGCGGCGGCGGAAGCCGGGCTGCTAATCCCTGCCGAACGGATGCCCCAATCGCACTCCCATCACGCCAAAAAGGGCTATTTTGAGATGCAAGAAATATTGCGCCTGCCGGAAAGGCCCACCGGGGTCGTCGCTATCAGTGATAAGACCGCCTTTGGCGCGATGGAGGCCATCAAAGAGGCCGGGTTAAAAATTCCCGGCGATATTGCTATCGTCAGCATTGATGATGTCGCGGAAGCAGCCCAGGCTAACCCGCCCCTGACCACCGTCCATATCCCGAAATACGAGATGGGCGTGCTGGCGATGCAAAAACTTCAGCAATTAATTAACGAAGGTTCCACCCTGGCCGTTAAAAGCGTCCTCTACGCAAAACTGGTAGTCCGGGCCTCTTCCGGTGGTCCTGTTTAGGCACCATATACAGTTTTATGTCAACTAAATCCAGGATTAAAAAAGGGAGCTTCCAAGATTAATATTTCTTGAATGCTAAAGTTTTAGCCTTGACTTTTCCCTGTAACGGATAATAATGAAAATGAAGTAGCTTTTATTTCACGGTCTGGTTTAACTCTTGGAGGTGGCACCTTATGGCTAGTGGCTTTGCAAAAGCGCTTGATGGCCTCCCGCGGGTTGTTAAGTTTTTGCCAGCAACTGCCCGGAAGGTTAAATTTTCTGCCAGCCCACCTCCTTTCGCCGCACCAGTGTAAAGAGCCGCCAGAAGTGGGCCACACCGGCAAGAAGGAAACCCGTTAACCTCTACTGTACCGCGTCAAAACAAGCTTAGCGTTCGCCTTTTCCGCTTCACCCACTCCCGACCCCCTATCCCACCGGCCTCCGGCTTTGCCAACCATACCTGTATTCAGCTTGAGTTGCGTTGACTATTTCGTAACTCCACTTTGCTGACTCCAAAATAATACCCGATTGTGAGAAGCAGCCAGAAACGGCGGCTGCTTACCTTTGTTTACCCTGCCTACCCATTTCTTAGTCTAAAGACGATGAGGAGCTGTTATGACCGAAAAATTAAATATGTCCGGCGGTTTCAATAAACGCATCAATCGCCGCAAATTCCTCAAAAAATCCGTGCTGGCTGTCGCGGGAACCACCCTCACTGCCGGTCTGCTGGCAGCCTGTGGCGATAATACCGCTACCTCGGCCCCGGCAGCGACCACTGCTCCTGCCACCACCGCTGCCGCCACCACCGCTCCTGCCGCTACTACGGCAGCACCTACAACCTCGGCGGCAACCACTTCCGCCGCTACAACCGCCGCCGCTACTACAGCGGCAGGTACTACGGCCGCCGGAACCACTGCTGCCGCCGGGACCACTGCCGCCGCCACCACCGCTGCGGCAGGTACGACCTCGGCAGCAGGAACTACCGCCGCCACGGGGGCTACCTCAACCCCGGCTACAGTTGATAACACCCCTGCCCCGACCGTACCGAATGCCGCCGCCGCCAAACAGTATAGCGGTGCTAACATCACTTTCAACGGTGACTCTGTTGGTGGAAGTACCGCCATTGACAAGGCCCTGGCCGCCCAGTTTACCAAGGATACCGGTATCAATGTCAAAATTATCCCTCACCCCAGCAGCTCGGACGATTATTACGCCTCCCTCCAACGGATTTTCCAGGGCCAATCGGGCGAGATTGATGTGATGATGCTCGACGTTATCTGGCCCGGTGCTTTCGCCCAGTACCTCACCGACCTCAACCCCAAACTCGGTACCGAGGCCAAAGCCCAGTTTGATACCGCCGTCCAGAACGACACGGTCAACGGCCAGTTGGTGGCGATGCCCTACTTCGGTGACTTCGGTATGCTGTTCTACCGCACCGACCTGCTCCAGAAATACGGCTATAGCAAACCCCCCGAAACCTGGGACGACCTCCAGTCGATGGCCCAGAAAATCATTGACGGCGAGAAAGGAAGCAATTCCAACTTCACCGGGTTGGTCTTCCAGGGCAAAGCCTACGAAGGGCTAACCTGTGACGCCCTGGAATGGCTGGCTTCCTCCGGTGGCGGCACCATCATCGACTCCAGTGGCAAGGTCACCGTAAACAACGCCAGTGCTGCCAAAGCTCTCAACCGCGCGCATGGCTGGATAGGCACTATCAGCCCCCCTGCTGTCACCTCCTACCAGGAAGACGAAGCTCTCAACGCTTTCCAGGCCGGAAATTCCGTCTTCATGCGCAACTGGCCCTATGCCTACGCCATCGCCAATGACCCCAAACAGTCGAAGGTGGCCGGGAAGGTTGATGTCGCGCCTCTGCCTCACGACCCCGGTCAACAGAGTGTCGGAACCTTGGGCGGCTGGCAACTGGGGGTAAACAAATTCTCCAAGAACCAGGATGCCGCCATCGAGTTCGTGCGTTACATGACGAGCCAGCAGGTCCAGACCTACCGGGGGGTGGTGGGTGGTTACGTGCCTCTGAACACGGCCGCCGCCCAGGACCCGAAGGTAATCCAGGCAGAGCCATACCTGGCGAAGATGGCGAATGTAACCAGGGTAGCACGGCCTTCCACGGCCACCGGGATTAACTATAACGATGTTTCGACGGCCTTCTTCCAGGGTGTCTCCCAGGTATTGGCCGGGCAAGACGCCACATCGGTCTTGCCTAACGTCCAGAGCCGGATTCAAAACGACGTTAAATAACCTCTTTGTCTTTAGGCTCAAACAGGTAGGGGTAAGCCTGGGTCCGCCACCGGCAGGTTGGCGGGGTTAAACCGGGTTTTCCCCTCCCCCTATTTCGGCCTGGCATTTTTCGGGTTCGCGTCGGGCCGGAAAGAATAAAAAGAATAAATAGAAAAACTCAGCCCTGCCCTAAACCGTCGCTTGGGAAACAATAACCTGCCTGGCATGCTCCAAAACAATAACTGAATAATTCGGAGAAAAATTATGAGCCAGAATGTAAGCGCGGCTCCCACCAATCTTAAAGTGGTTCGCTCTACTCTCCATCGCAGCCGCAATATTTATGCATGGGTCTTTGTGACGCCCACCCTTCTGGTCGTGGCTTTTGTAGCCCTCTACCCCCTGGCCCAAACCTTCTATTTAAGTTTTACCAATGCCCGCTTCGGCCAGAGCCAGGTTAACTTCGTCGGCATTGATAACTATGTCCAGCTCACCACCCAGGATTCAATTTTCACGGATGCCGTCAAGGTAACGGTAATTTTTACGGTAATAACCGTCGTATTCGAAACAGTCCTGGGCATGGTTGTGGCCCTGGTGGTCAACTCCAATTTCAAGGGCCGGGGAGTAATGCGGGCAGTCATGCTCATCCCTTGGGCGGTCCCGACTGTCGTTTCTACCAAGCTCTGGGCCTGGATGTACAACGACCAGTTCGGGGTCTTTACCGATATTCTGCACCGGCTTGGCATCATCAAGGGTAATTTTGCTTTCCTGGCTACCTCAAACGGCACTCCTTTCGCTATCGGCATCATCTCGGCCATTGACATCTGGAAGACTACTCCCTTTATGGCCCTGCTCCTCCTGGCCGGGCTCCAACTCATTCCCAACGATATGTACGAGGCCGCCCGCGTAGATGGAGCTAACGGCATCCAGCAATTCTTCCGCCTGACCCTGCCCCTGCTGCGCCCGGCCCTGCTGGTCGCGCTTATTCTGCGGACCCTCGATGCCCTGCGCGCTTTCGATGTCTTTTACGTCCTGTTTGGCAACCGGCCTGATACAGAGTCAATGTCGGTCTATGCTCAACAACGTCTCGTTGGTGGAGGGCGGGAAGGCTACGGCTCGGCCCTGTGTGTCGCCATCTTCCTGATTATCCTGGTTTTTGTGGTGGTTTATGTTTCTATCTTTAAGGTAGAGGAGGCGTAAAATGAATGTATCTTCTCTTAAGGCCCGCCCGCAATACCAGGCAGTTGTAACCCGCCGGACACTAAAGAAAATTGCCAGCAAAGGGGCTTTCTACCTGTTAATTTTGATAATACTGGTCTATATAATCTTTCCTTTTTACTGGGCCATCGTATCGTCGCTGAAGCCGATGACCGAGCTTTATTCCAACCCCCTGACCTACTGGCCCAACCATTTAACCTTTGATAACTACAGCAAAGTCCTTGGCAACAACCTCTTTCTACATGCCCTGCTTAACAGCACTATCGTCTCACTTTTGGTTACCGTCATCTCGGTGGTTCTCGGTTCGCTGGCGGCTTATGCGTTGGGGCGGTTCCGGTTCCGGGGCCGTTCCTTTATCCTTTACCTCATCCTGTCAATGACCCTTTTCCCTACGATTGCGGTCCTGGGTGGCCTGTTTCAAATCGTTAGCTCCCTCCACACCATTCTTTACGACCAGCTTACGGCTTTGATTCTAACTTACCTGATTTTTACGATGCCCTTTACGGTGTGGGTCTTGCGCAGTTTCTTCCAGTCTATCCCGGTCGAAATCGAGGAAGCGGCTTACGTGGATGGGGCGAACCCCTGGCAAATCTACTACCGAGTGATGATACCCCTGGCCCTGCCGGGTCTTGCTACGACCGGCCTGCTGGCTTTCATCCAGGCCTGGAACGAACTACTCTTTGCCCTTTCTTTTATAATCACGCCGGAGCGGCAGACCGTTGCCCTGGCGATAACAAACTTTCAACCCCAGGGCGGTCAGGGTTACGCGATAGATTGGGGCCAGGTGATGGCGGCCACGGTAATTGTAACGTTGCCGTTGGTAGCCCTGGCATTGATATTCCAGCGCCTGATCTTGTCCGGCCTTACCGCGGGTGGCGTCAAAGGCTAAGACGCCTTACATCGGACATTATAAAAATGGTACACCCTGCAGACACGAGCTTGTAGGGTGTACCATTGATTCAACCGTACCCGGTCTACCTCATGAATTGCTCCGCCGGTTCGTTCAAGGCCGCCTCCAGGATTTTCTCGGCCACGTCCTCAGGCATATCCCCGTTAGGATATTCTCCTTTGGGTGCCGAAGGACTCGGTATGGCTCCCGCTCCCGGTTCGAAACCATATACCATCGAATTATTACTAAAATCACTGAGAGTATAATCGGGGTGCATCAGAATAACCCGGATATTGTCAGGCGCTAACTCTTCCCTTTCGAAAGCCGAAAGACTGTTGAGGGCGTGTTTTGTCGAGGTATAAGCCCCGACCAGGGGATACATCCGCCTTGTCGAGCTTGAACTAATATTTATAATTATTCCCCCACCGTTTTCCCGCATAAATGGCGCTACCGCTTTCATACCGAAAAACGGCCCCATGATGTTGAGGTCGATTAGCTGCCGGTAGGAGTCTGCCGGGTAATTAACGATGGGACCGGCGGACCCCATCCCGGCATTATTGATAAGAATATCCACCCGACCGTACTTCTCGATTGTTTTCGCTACCAGTTGCCTCACCGCATCTTCCTGCGTCACATCGGTCGGGACGGCCAGCGCCTCCTTACCCTGGCTGCGTAACTCTTGCGCAATTTCCTCTAATTTAGCGGCGGAACGAGCCGCCAGCACTACGATGGCCCCCTTTTCGGCAAAAAGGCGGGCGGTGGCCCGGCCAATCCCGGTGGAAGCGCCTGTAATAATCGTGACTTTCCCCTGAATATCCATAATAAGACGCTTTAAATCCTTTCCGATTTTTCAATCAATCTTCCCTACGTTAAGCTTATTCAAACACCGGCTTTTGAGAGATGGTGAATTTTCTATCAAGCTTTTCCCACTATAATTCATGTGTTATCCTATTACCAGAGTTTTGTTATGATAGCATTAAAAGTAATAGGCTAAGGGAATTTCCATATGAATGAAGAAGAACGCCGCCAGGCCCTGGCCGAATTTCTCCGCAGTCGCCGGGCGCGGCTTTCCCCGGCGGAAGTGGGTTTGCCTGAAACCAGGCGGCGGCGCACTCCGGGACTGCGGCGGGAGGAAGTGGCGACCCTTGCCAGTATCGGGATCTCCTGGTACGTGGCCCTGGAACAGGCCCGCGATATTCACCCGTCCGAACTGGTCCTCCATAGTATCGCCCAGGCCCTGAAACTTTCCCCGGTGGAGCAGCAGCATTTCTTTGAACTGGCGGGGCAGCCGTCCCCTAAACCGGCGGGCCTTTCGGGGGAAGAAGAAGTAAGCCCGGCCCTGCAAAAGGCCGTGAAAGCGCTTGACCCTCACCCGGCCTTTGTGCTGGGGCGGCGCTGGAATATTGCCGCCTGGAACCGGGCTGCCGAGGCCGTCCTAACTTATGGAAAGTCGAGCGCAGACCTTCCTCAAAACCTTTTCTGGAACCACTTCACAGACCCGCTCGCCCGCAAAATCTACCCGGATTGGGAAAAATCGGCCCGGTTGATGGTAGCTCTATTGCGCACCGAACGCGCTCGCTTTCCCGATGAACCCTGGTATGGAGAAATGATTGAAGGCTTGCTAAAAGAGAGTGACTTCTTCCGCGAGTGCTGGGGCGGTTATGACTTGCATGGCGATCTGGACGGGCAAAAAGTTATGTACCACCCCTTCCTGGGTTACCTCGAATTTGACTCCGTCACCCTGCTGGCCCCGGCTCATCCCGACCTCAAAATCATCCTCTATGTTTCCTCGCCTGCGACCCATTCAAAAATTGTAAACCATCTGGAATCGCTGGTTGCGGTTGTTTAGTTCAAAGGTTCAGTTTTCTCAGAAAACCCTTAAACCTTTCTAAGAGTTTTCTAAGAATTGGGTGTTATCCTGTCCTTACAGCCTGGAACTATCCATAAATTTCAGGCTGGTTAACCAAACAAAACCGTTTTAAGGGTAAAAAGGCGCCGGATGAACAGTCTTAAAGAAATGCTACCTTCTACCAACCGTGAAACTCGCCCGCGAGTCCTGGTCATCGAAGATGAACCTGGCATCGTCTATTTTATAGAACTCGGCCTGACCTACGAAGGCTTTGAGGTCTGTAGCGCCACCACCGGCCCGGAAGGGCTCGAAATGGCTCTCACCAAAACCTTCGACCTGGTCCTGCTCGACCGGATGTTGCCTGGAATGGACGGCCTCGAAGTCTGCCGGAAAATCCGCCAGGCTTCCCCGGTCCCCATCTTTTTTGTGACCGCCCTCGATAGCCTGGACGACCGGGTGGCGGGCCTGGAAGCCGGGGCCGACGACTATATCGCGAAACCGTTCCAGTTCAAGGAGTTAGTCGCCCGGATGCGTTCTATCCTCCGGCGGCAATCCCTCGATGCCCCCGGCCCGGCCAACCCTTACAACCAGCCTGAACCAGGCAAAGATTCGAACCTGCTACAGGTGGTTGACCTGACCCTGAACGTGACTACCCGTGAATTCTGGCGGGGCGACCGCGTCATCGAGTTGAGCATGCGCGAGTTCGAACTGCTGGAACTTTTTATGCGCCATCCCAACCAGGTCCTGAAACGCCAGGCTATCCTCGACCGCATCTGGGGGTTTGACTTTACGGGCGATGCCAACATAATAGAGGTCTACGTCCGCTACCTGCGGAACAAACTGGGTCCGCCAAACGTAATTCAGACAGTCCGGGGCGTCGGCTACGTCTTACGCTACCAACCGCGCCATCCCGCCGACCCACTTTAGGCCAGAGACATGCCCTAAATGGATTTTCTACCGGGCGTAAAACCCGGCGTTTTTGAAAAACTCAGGAGACCAGGGAGAGGAAATGGTCAGCTCAACCAACGGCGCGCAAAGCCGAAAAGTAAAAATAATGCTGGTCGAAGACGAACAGGCCATCGTGGACTTTCTTACGCTCGGCCTGACCTACGAGGGTTTTGAGGTCCAGAGTTGTCTTGATGGTGGGCTGGCCCTCGGTATGGCCGCCGAGTTCAAACCGGACCTGATAATCCTCGATTTGATGCTCCCCGGTATGGATGGCCTTGAAATCGCCCGCCGCTTGCGGGCCGGGAGCGACCTCGGCATCATTATGCTGACCGCCCGCGAGGATTCCGAGACTACCGTCAAAGGTCTGACCATCGGCGCGGACGACTATGTGATAAAACCGTTCGATTTCCCGGTGCTGGTGGCCCGGATTCGCTCGGTCCTGCGGCGTAAAGGCCAGCTTCAACAGGAAGTTTTGACCGTCGGGAACGTGACCCTGAACCGCAACTCCCACGAAGTCCGGCGGGGTGACCAGCTTGTCGAATTGACCAACAAAGAATTTGAATTGCTCGAAATGCTCATGGACCATCCCCGCCAGGTCTTCAGCCGCGAAACCATTCTCAACCGGGTCTGGGGCTACGACTTCGCCGGGAATACCAACGTGGTGGATGTTTACATCAGCTATTTGCGCGATAAACTGGAAGGAAAAGACGAAACCTCGCGCCTGATTCACACGGTGCGGGGGGTCGGCTACACTTTCAGGCCAAATATTTAACAGGTTTACCAATGGCTAAATCTTTCCGGGCGGCGAGCCAGAATAATCAAAAAAACAGCCCCAACCGGGCAAAACCGTGGTTTATTCCCCGCCGCTCGGTCCGGGGCCGCCTGACCATGCTAAACCTGGCCTTGCTTACCCTGCTTTTTATAGTGTTGTGCCTGGCCCAGTATTTCCTGCTGGCAAATTTCCTGAAGAACTCTTTAATCACTTCCCTTCAGACCGAGGCCAAACCGGTTATCGAGCAGCGGATAGGCATGGCCGGGATGATGGGCGGGCCGCCTTTTGGCGGAGGCCGGGAGCAAGGGTCGCAGCGAGTTTTGAGTGACCTGAACGGCAAGACTACCCTGGCCGTTATCGTTGACCCGACCGGGCGCGTTATAAAACCGACCAGCGCTGCCGAGACTTCCAGCGGTGCCTCTGCTACGGTCATCCAGGTCACCCAATCGCTGGTAACGCCCCAGGCGGTTGAGCAGGAAGTAAACCTCGACCAACTAACCCCCGCCCTTAACCAGCTTGCCAGTCCGCCCGGCGACCTCCTACAACGCGCCCTCAAAGGCGAAAGTGGTCTTTCCTACACCACCAGCCTGAGCGGCTGGGACGATGCCGTGGTGGTCCTGATTCCTTTTACCGTGCCAAACTCACCCCGGCCCCCCGACCGCAACAATAACCAGGGCCAGAACCAGAACCAGGACCAGCAAGCCACTAACCGGATTGCCGTCCTGGTCTTTGCCGGGTCCAACGCCGCCAACGAAAACGCCCTGGCCGATTTGTTACTTATAAACGTGGTCGCTTTTGGCGTCCTGCTGCTTGTCATTGGCCTGGTGTCGCCGCTGGTAGCCGGGAGTTCCCTTCGCCCGCTCCGCCGCATGATAAGAACGACCAAGGAGATTGCCGGGGGCGACCTCAGTCACCGGGTCCAGATTGAGTCGGACCGGGACGAAATCGGGCAACTGGCCGTCTCGTTTAACCGCATGGTCGACCAGCTCGAACACCAGTTTAAAATGCAGCGCCAGCTTGTCGCCGACGCCAGCCACGAACTCCGCACCCCTCTGACCGCCATCAAGGGTTCGCTCGAAGTGATGCTGCTCGGTGGGACCGCCAGCAACCCTGAAGCCGCCGACCGCCTTTTGAAGACGATGCACAAAGAGAGCGTCCGCCTGACCCAGCTTGTCAACGACCTGTTAACTCTCAGCAAGCTTGACCAGGGCGAGTCTATACTCTTGCAGCCCGTGAATTTGTTAAACCTGGCCCAGGAAGTAAAAGCCAGTATCGAGCTTTTTATCGAGCAAGGGGAAAAGCCGGTTTCTTTAGCCCTGGAAGGCTTCCCTGCCTCCTACGAAAACCCGGCCTGGGTCATGGGTTCACCCGAACGGCTAAAACAGGTCCTGTATAACCTGCTGGATAACGCCGTGAAATTCTCCCCGCCCTGTTCGACCGTCACGCTCGAACTGAAAGCGCCCGCGCCCCTCCCGGCCCGTTTCCAGGGTGGGAAAAATCAGCCCGATTTTTCTTCCAACCAGCAATTTTATTCTCTGGCCGTCCACGACCAGGGACCGGGCATCCCGCCCCAGGACCTGCCCCATATTTTCGACCGCTTCTACCGGGGGGACGTTTCACGCTCTCGCCGCAACGGGGGCAGCGGCCTGGGCCTGGCAATTGTCCAGGCTTTGCTGGCAGCCCAGGGCGGCTATGTCGAGGTGGAAAGTTATCCGGGCCAGGGGACAGTCTTTTATATCTATCTCCCGGCGGTAACCGAAATCCTCCCCGCCGCTGCTTTGCCCGAAAAGAGCCTATCCCAGCCTGTGGGTTCGCAACCCGTGGGTTAATTGGCCTGATTCTTGCCTGGGTATTGCCCAGGATAACAAATTTCAGGATTAACCGGGAGGACGGCGATGGAAACCCCCTTTTTAATAATCGTGTCCGGCTCGCCCAGTTCGGGCAAGACCAGCATAGGTCGCAAGATTGCCCACGAAATGGGCCTGCCTTTCGTCTTCAAGGACGGCATCAAAGAGATGCTTTTCAATACCCTGGGCTGGTCGGATAAAGAATGGACCGAGCAGCTAAACCTGGCTACCTACGCCATTTTTTTTCACTTCATGGAGACGCAATTGCAGGCGGGGCTATCTTTCGTGGTCGAAAGTGACTTCAAACCGGACGAACATACCGCTAAATTCAAGGAACTCGAACACAAATACAAGCTCAAGGCGGTCCAGGTCCAGTGCCAGGCCGATGACGAGGTCTTGCTCCAGCGTTTCATAGAGCGGGCTAAGTCGGGAGAACGCCACCCCGGTCACATGGACCATGCCAACCTGGAAGATTTTAAAAAATCCCTAAAAGAAGATACTTACCAGCCGTTGGATATTGGCGGCAAAACCCTGACCGTCGATACCAACGATTTCGACAAAATTGACTATCCTGCCTTGCTAGAAGACATCAAATCCGAAGCAGCTAAAGCGGCCTGATTCCACTTGTCATTCCGTAAGCCGCTTCAAGAAAGATGACTTGCCATTATCGAATGGCGGCTTACGAAATCTCGCGCGTGGCGTACCGTAAAGACCAAGCCTAGCTCATATCTCCGGCTAAATCAGGCTTCGACCAGACAACCTCAGGTCACAACCTGAGAGGTTCGTTGGAACTGGCAAAGTCTTCGACCCGGTGTCTCGCCAGCCGGACCCACATGTGGGGCCCCGATTCCTCAGTCGGGCCTACTTTCTCAACCTTGGTTCGCCCCTAAAGCGTCCCTCGCGCCCGGAGAGTGTGACAGGTTTGCGGCCTTACCCATCTGTCAAGACCTTTATTACTACACAGAATGACAAAGGTGACAATTTTATCCGTTTTTGGGAGGGTTCTGCCAGATTTTACCGGAACCGCCTCTGGCCTTATACTTGGCCGGAGGTTTTTTATTTTTTAATCTGCCATAACAACTATTCAGGAGTCTTTTTAAGGTGAGCCAGAAACCAGAGAACGTTTTTGTAGGTACTTATTTTGAACCGGACGAAATCGAGCGGCTGCGGCAGGAAGTTACGAAGCGCGGCCTGAACCTCATTTATCACGGCGAATGGCTCTCCCCGGCCACTTTCCCCGCCGAACACAATCACAACCTCAACCTGACCCCCGAACAGTGGGCGGTCTGGCTGGCCGACCTCAAACAGGCCGACATAATGTTTGATTTTGAAAATAATACCCTATCCCGCTGGGTGCCCGAAAACCTGACCCCTCGCTTGCGCTGGCTCCAGGCTACCAGCGCCGGGGTCGGCCAGACCATCGACAAGGCCGGGCTCGGTGAGACCGACCTGATTGTCACGACCGCCAGTGGGGTCCACTCCCAACCCCTGGCCGAATTTGTGTTGCTGGGTCTCTTGATGTGGATTAAACAGTATCCCCTGGTTGCCAGACAGCAGCAGGAGAAGGTCTGGCGCAAGTACGCCACCGACGAACTGCCCGGCAAGACCCTGGCGATTATCGGCCCCGGCAAGATTGGCCGTCGCGCCGCCGAACTGGCCCGCGCCTTTGGCATGCACGTCCTGGCCGGACCGAGCAGCCTGGAAGGCCGCACCCCCGCCGACTACAACGCCGACGAGCTTTTTAACGTGGAAAAACCGGCCCTGCTAGAAACCCTGGCCCGGACCGACGCGCTGGTCCTGGCAATGCCTCACACCGCCGAGACCGACCGGATGATTGGCAAGGCCGAATTCGATGCCCTCAAACCGGGCGCGTACTTTATCAATATTGCCAGGGGAAAAGTGGTGGACGAAGAGGCTTTAATCGAGGCTCTGCGCTCAGGCCACCTGAGCGGGGCCGCCCTTGATGTCTTTGATACCGAGCCGCTCCCGCCCTCCAGCCCGCTCTGGGAAATGCCAAACGTGGTGGTCGTACCCCACTCGGCCAGCACCGTTTATGCCGAAAACAGCCGGATTATCGACCTTTTCCTGGAAAACCTGGACCTGTTCCTGGCCGGGCAGACCGCTAAAATGCGGAACGTCCTCGATAAAAAGCGGCTTTACTAGACAGGGATTTATTTGTTCAGGGGAAGGCGCACCTCGAAGGTCGCACCTTCCCCCGGCTGGCTTCTAACTGAAATATTGCCCCGGTGCGCCTCGACCACCCACTTGACTATAGACAGACCCAGCCCACTCCCTCGCGTGGCTTCTTCGGGCGGGTTGGTCGAGCCTTTGTGATTACTTCGCTTCCCGGCCAGGGCCGTCGTCCGGGCGCGGTCGGCCTGGTAAAAGCGGTCGAACAGGTGCGGCAAATCTTCGGCTTTAATACCGGGACCGTTATCGCTGACCCGCAGCCAGGCCCATTCTTTACCTTCGCAACCTGTTTCGACCCGCACCGTATCCCCGGTCCCGGCGGTGTATTTTATAGCATTTTCAACCAGGTTCGCCACCATCTGGGTCAGGTAGCGGCGGTCCCCCTCCACCACCAGTTCAGGCAATTCCCCTGTCACAAGGTCAATCTTCTGCCGCTCGGCCAGCGATTCGAGCCGTTCGGCCACCTCTAATGCCAGGTCGCTCAGGTCCAGTTTTTCGGGCTGCAAGTTCGACTGCCCGGCGTCCGCCCGCGCCAGGAGCAGCAAATCCTCCACCAGGCGCGTCATGTACTCGTTCTCGAACTGGATAACTTCAAGGGCTTTGACATACTCATCCGAAGTGCGGGGCCGGGCCAGCGACCGGTTTACTTCCAGGTTGATAATGGTCAGGGGAGTGCGCAACTCGTGACTGGCATCGGCGGTAAACTGGCGTTGCCGGTCGAAGGCGGCTTCCAGGCGTCCCAGCATCCGGTCAAATGTCCCGGCCAGTTCGCCGATTTCGTCCTGGCGCGGATTGTTCAGGCGGCGGCTTAAATCGGTCTCGCTGATATTGCGGGCCGTCCGGGTGATATCGCTGACCGGGCGCATGGCCCGGCTTGCCAGCCAGTAGCCCCCGGCAGCGGCCAATACCAGCGTGATGGTTCCGGTCAGAAGCAGGGTGATAAGGAGGACGCGCAGGGTGGCCGCGCCTTCCCAGGGCAGGCCGACCACCACGGTCCCTTCAAGCCCGGCACCCTGACTCACCGGGTAAATATAGACCCGGTAGTCCTGGGCCAGGTTGTCGGCGGAAGGGTTGCTTCCCGGTGATGAGGGGACGGTAAAGACCTCGTAACGGCTGCCTCCGGGGTTATTGATAAAATCCTGGCGCAGAGCTTCAAGTGAAGCCTTATCGAATGCGCCAAACGACTGGGTCAGGTGGCCCTGACCGTCTACCAGGGCCAGGACGAATTTCCCCTCGAAAAGGTTGGAAATCAAGGGGATGCCCTGGATCTGGCTGCGGATTGGCTCCGGGATAACCGACTTCTGGCCTAAAACCTGGTTCACAAGTTGGGTTAGCTGGTCGTTCAATTTGAAGGTGTTGGCCTGGGTCGAAAGGGCCTGGGGAATTTTCTCCGCCACCAGCTTTAGCTCGGCGTCAATCTCGCCCGATAGGCTGGTAGCCTCCACCGAATAAATGACGCTCCCGAAGACCACTACCACCACCGCCAGGATAACGACGTACCACAGGCTCAAGTGAAACCGCACGCTATGAAGCAGGCGCGCCAGCCGCCCGGTCTCCTTTGTTTTTGCTGTTGTCATTTGTGCGCTTTTCACTTTCACCTGAACAGAGGTCAGAAGTCAGAAGTCAGAAGCCAGTTTTTAGTTTTGGTGAAACAGCCCAGCCTTCGCCACCCCTAAACTTTTTAACCGGAACCTGAGCTTCCAAACCCTGCTTTCCCAGACCCCTAAATATTGATTTTTTTACTAAAAACTGCCCTCTGCCTACTTTACCTTTTATACATGACATTAAGATGACAAAAACCCCAGCCTTTGGGAAGTAGCTGGCCGGGATTATGCACCGGCCAGCTACCCGCCCCTACCTGACTTTGACAAGCCGGGTTTTCTGCTCGAAATAATCGCTGTAACCGCCCTGGTAGACCGTGATTTCCCCGTCTTCCAGCTCGTAAATCTGGTTACAGGTCCGGTCGAGAAAGTAGCGGTCGTGTGAAATCGCCAGGACCGTCCCGTCAAAGTTGTTCAGGGCGTCTTCCAGCACCTCGGTCGAGGCAATATCGAGGTGATTGGTCGGCTCGTCCAGCAACAGACAATTCACCCCGCTTAACATCAGTTGAGCCAGTTGCAAGCGGCTTTTCTCTCCACCGCTAAGCTGGCTTATCGGGTCGAGGGCCTGTCGGTAGGTAAACAGGAAGCGGCCCAGGTAGCCGATAGCGTCATTCTCGTACATCGGGCGCATGCCCCGGATAAGTTCGAGCGGTGTTTTAGCCTCGCCGAGAGTTTCGTGCTGCTGCGAATAATAGCCGAGCCGGATAGATGGCCCGGTCCAGACCTCGCCCTCGCTGGGACTTTCCAGTTCCAGAAGTAACCGGAACAGGACCGATTTACCGCTCCCGTTGGCTCCGACCAACCCGACCCGGTCTCCCCGCCGCAACAGAAAATTCAGGTCGAGCAGCACCAAATTATCATCATAGCTCTTGGAAACATGGCGCGCTTCCAGCACTTTCTGGCCGCCCCGCTCCCCGGCCTTGAAATGCAAGCCCATTTTGCGCCGTTCGAGGACCGGGCGCTCGACTTTATCCATGCGGTCAATCTGGCGCTGTTTGTTGCGGGCCTGTTTGATGTGGCGTTCGTTTACCACAATCGAAGCCCACAGCTTGAACCGGGCGATAGCCTCCTCCAGCCGCTTGATTTCCTTTTGCTGGGCGATAAAGTCATGCTGCTGTTTGAGCAGGGCCAACTCACGCTGGACCGTGTACGACGAATAGTTGCCGTGATACATGGTCAGCCGCCCGCCATCCAGTTCGGCAATCAGGGCGATGGTATCGTCAAGCAAATAGCGGTCGTGCGAAACCATGATGATAGCTCCCGGATAGGTTTGCAAGACATCTTCGAGCCGCTTTTTCCCGGCCAGGTCGAGATGGTTGTCCGGCTCGTCCAGCAGCAGGAGGTCGGGCTGGCTGACCAAACAGCGGGCCAATCCGACCATCTTGCGCTGTCCGCCGCTCAAAAACTCCATGGGTTGGCCGTGCATGCTGGCAGGCAAACCCAGCTTTTCGAGCAAACCTCGCGCTTCGTTCCGCAGGCGCGGCCCGCCGCTTTCCTCATACTTTTCCAGCAAAGCGGCCTGCCGGTCCAGGGCCTGGCTCAATTTATCCATGTGGGTCGCCACCGCGGGGTCGGCCAGTTCGTGTTCGATAGATTCGAGTTGTTTTTCCAGGGCCAGCAGTTGCGGGGAGCCATTTAAAACTTCCTGCAAGGCCCCGGTCCCCGCCTCCCCGGCATATTCCTGGGCCAGGTAAGCCACTTTAGTGCCGGTCCGCAGGATTTTTTCACCTTTGTTGGGCTTTTCCAACCCGGCCAGGACTTTTAACAGGCTCGATTTACCGCCCCCGTTTGGTCCAATCAGGCCAATCTTTTCGCCCTCGTTCAGGCTTAGAAAGACCTCGTTTAGAATCTGGCGCGTGCCATAACTAAAACTGACTCCTTCAAGACGCGTAATTAACATTTTTAACTCCTTTAAATTTCTTTAAAGAGCCAGGCAAAGTCAGCAGACGCCAGGTTACAGGGATTCCCGGGTAAACAAAAACGCCGTGACCTTGCACCGGCCCACGACGTTTTCTCGAAAATTCCTCTTTTATATGGTGATTAGCTGGATAAAACCCTATCCTCGACCTCACACCCAGGGAAAAGCTCCGAAAAATGGGCACAGTACGACAAGGACAGGGCGAAAGTAAACCCCTTCGTGCTAAGTCCATCTCGGTTGTACAGTTTGCTGTTCGCGCTAAACATTCTTCGGCTTTTCCAAAATATAAATATATGGGGTCAAAAATATGACCACGCCAACTATTGTAACATAGCCTGGCCGGAAGGCAATACCTTCGTTATTAGACCTTTGGCCTACAAAATTGGCAGCTTCACCTGGAAATAGCTGGCTGGCATTTGTGGGAGTATTGGGTAATAATAGATAAATTATGAGCAACAAAGAAATTTTTGGATTTTAATACTTAAAGCGTATGAGATTTGCAATGTATTTTGATTTATTGATAATGCTTCTCTTTGGTTTGATTTGGGCCGGTATCGTTACATTTCTGTGGGTCAAGAAAAAGAAGAGCTTCGTTTACCTGGTATTCTTCACCTTATTCTATGTCTATATTTATAAGGTACTCGATTACACCCTCTTTCAATTTCAATCGCTGATTCTTCTAAAGTATTTTCAGCCAAACCTCATCTTGAAAGGAGAAACGGCTGATAAAAGCCTGAACCTTATCCCACTTGCCACCCTCACCTTCCACGACCTGGAAACCTCGCTTCTGAACATTTTGCTTTTTATTCCTTTCGGCTTCGGGCTGCCGTTCATCACGAATCTTGATTTCAAGCGGATAATTGTTTTTGGCACGCTCTTCAGTATCGTTATCGAGTTTGTGCAACTGCTGACAGGCATTTTGGCAAAAATCACCTTCCGCATTGCGGACGTCAACGATGTTATATTCAACACAGTTGGGGCCGCAACCGGCTATATTCTTTTTATTGCCTTTATGCGTATCTATCGCCGGTTATCCCGAAATCGGGATGTAGCGTCAAATCCAATCTTGCGTTATATTGCCGAACGGAGAGCTTGACAGGCAGTGTATAATAGCTACATAAAGTAAGTTACTATTAAAAACTCGGTTATATTATAACAAAAGGAGATATTTAGAAATGAGCCAGATTCTTACCGGGTCGCGTTCCGTTTCGAAAGTGGTCAACACCGTCCAGCAGCGTGAAGGCGGCGGCTTTTTGGTGCGACGGCCTTTCCCGACCCAGACCATGATGGACTTCGACCCCTTCTTGCTGCTCGACCACCTTGGCCCGGTCACATACGGCCCCAACGAGGCTATCGGCGCGCCCGACCACCCGCATCGCGGTTTCGAGACTGTGACTTACCTGCTTGATGGGACCTGGCAGCATAAGGATTCGCAGGGTAACTCCGGCATTATCGGCCCTGGCGATGTCCAGTGGATGACCGCCGGGGCGGGTGTGATTCACTCCGAGATGCCCGAAGACACCTTTTTCAAAAAGGGCGGCCTGATGCACGGCTTCCAGCTCTGGGTCAATCTGCCCAAAGTTGATAAGATGATGCGCCCCCGCTACCAGGACATCCCGGCGGCCCGCATTCCCGAAGCCGTTACCGAAGACGGCCTGGTAAAGGTCCGGGTTATCGCCGGGGAAGCCCTCGGCATCAAGGCAGTCATAGATACCCGCACCCCGATTTACTACCTGCACTACACCATCCAGCCGGGCGGCAGTATCAGCCAGCCGGTGCCGTCCAACTACAACGCTTTTGTCTATGTCATTGACGGGCAGGGTTTGGCCGGGAGTGAGGAGCGGAAGATAAAGGAAAGCCAGATGGTCGCCTTTGCCCAGGATGGCGAGGAAGTGGTGCTTAGTGTTCCCGCCGAGGCTACCGCGCCATTGAACGTCCTCCTTATCGCCGGGGTGCCCATCAAGGAGCGGGTCGTGCGCTACGGTCCTTTCGTGATGAACACCGAGGCCGAGATTTACCAGGCCATGCGCGACTTCCAGTCGGGCCGGTTTGGCGAGATTGATTTCTAAACAGAATAATCGTTAACTTGAAAAAAACCCTTTCGTTTTAGGCGCGAAAGGGTTTTATTTTTGCTTGTTTTTGATTAAAGCCAGAAAACGAGGAAAAGGGCCCAGGCGGTCAGTAGCAGGTCGGCCCCGACAATCAGGGCGTCCGTCCGGCTAAATTTAGGGTTCTTTGCCAGGGCGGTTTCGTCGGGGGCCGGGTTGGGGTCGGGGAGGGCCGGGGGTTGGTTGGTCCGGTCGAAGTCGGCCAAATTCACCTCGCCCAGGTCGCGCAATACCTGGGGCGCGTAGGTCCGGATTAACTGGCCCAGTTCGCCCTCCCGCCAGCGCTGGTCAAATGGAAAGAGCGAGATAAACCGCTTGGGGTCGCCCCGGCTGAGTCTTACATTAACCGCCCTTGGTTCGGGGGGGCAACTTCCGGCTCCGGGTAAAGAATCAGCCCCTGGCGACGGTTTGAGGTGACGCTGCCGTATCCCGCGACCCTGGCCCAGGGCGCCCGGATGGAGACCCCACCCGAAAAATAGCTGATGCCACCCGCGCTGACCGCCAACCGGGCGCTTACCAGCGAAATATAGATGACTATCCCGACCAGCGCCAGGATAGCCGTAATCACGGCCACGATAACGGAAAAAAGGACGCTCCTATCGCCCCCGGCTACCAGCACGATAACCGGCGCAATCAGGCTGAAGACCAGCATCACAATCGAACCGACCCAGGTATAGGTGGGCGGAATTTGAAAGACCCTGGTCGGCTGGGAATTCTGAGGCCGCGAGACGGCTGGCTCGGCCATCCTTTCTTACCTTTCTAAACCGATATTTTTATACTTGTATTGTCTTTTGCTTTTAGTATAACCGAACTCAGCCCAAAATAAAGCTTGAAAATAGCGACTGCCCGCTAAATTTGCCACCAGACCCCGGAAGTGATAAAAAAGAATTGACACTAAATAAGGCCAAAGCCGTAGGATTTGTCATGCCCGATTACTGAAAGGAATCAGGACTTGAATAGTTTTGACGACATGCTAATTGATAAGGTTTTGCAGGGGCTTTTTAGTGATAATCCCCAATTCAGACAAAAAAATGCCAAAATTCTAGCAACAATTGGCCCGCAAGACTATGATAGAGTCAGGGCCGGTTTAGTCAAAGCCCTGCACTTCCCTCACCCTAACCCTGACCCAAGGGATAAACATTATGTAATGGACGCTCTCTTTCACCTGGGACCTGCCGCTGCCCCTGATGCTATTGGCCCCTTGATTTTGGTGGTTGAGGAAAGTACCACCAAAATTTTAAAGGAAGATGACCAGAAGGATTTTTTTAATACTGTTCCTGACCCCGGAAATTATGCAGCCAGGGTGTTAGGTGAGATTGGACCGGCTATTGCACCCCAGGCCCTTGAACCGCTTACCCGTAATTTTATGGCCCGCTCTAGAAGTTCTATAGGTCAAATAGACTCAGGTGAGGCTCTTAGTAATGCTGGATGTGAAGGGATAGCGGTCTTAATTCGCCTGCTTTTCGATACTTCTCCACTGGTAAGGAAGAATGCGGCGCTGGCCCTGGCCTATGCCCAGGATAAATGCGCGGGGCAAGTGGCTGAAACTCTCTGTTCTTTGATAGTTTCCTCCCCTGATTCCCTGGAGCGGCTAAGAGCGGTAGAAGCCCTGGGAAGAATTGGTGGGAAAGTTGGAGCCGAGCCGAGGGTTGTTGCGACCTTACTTGAAGCTTTATCCGGTGACTCCAGTTCAAGAGTGCGTTTCCTGGTGGCCTGGGCTTTAGAAGAACCGGCTGAACAATCAGACCGGGTTAGAGAGCGCCTTGAGGCTTTCAAAAAAGGACAGCGCGAGGAAGAACAGCAGCAGGTAGAACTGCCTGAACTTACGGTCTATCTGTTGGATAAATATTTGAAACTCCTTGCCGAACGTCAGGAACGCCAGTTATTACCGACTTTAACCAAAAAAGAAATAAAAGTGTTACTCCATAGTTTTGGCCCTTCCCGCCTGGAATTGCCTAGCATGGCCCGGCAGGGCAAAAATCATAGCCAAGAGGAAAACGAGCGGTATTTGAACCGCCGGTTGGCTAATTTAACCTTGGCAGATAAAGTAATGGCCCACTTAGGTATTTTCACTGTCGAGAAAGTTAGCCCGGTCTGGCAGGATTGGGATTGGAATAAGTCGCGTTTTGGGGCAGACCCAACTCTTGATCCTTTTGAAATGATGAAAGTAGCCAACGGGCTTCTAACCGGAAAGACTACAGCCGGGGATGGTTACTACCTTTATTGTGAAGATTACAACTTCGGCTTTAACCTGGATGATGAATTGCCTTACCAGGTGTTCTGTGTTTTCCACACTTGTTTCGAAGTAGTAGGTTTGGTTCTATTTAACAAACAGAGTGATTGGGAAGAAACCAGAGATTTACTTGAACTGGAGGGAGATTTAAATTTGCCGTTGTTCGAGCAAATCCTCTCTACCTCAATTGAAGAAGAGGAAAAAGAATTAGAGGCCACTTTCGACCGGAGGAACCAGAGTTTTGCCATTTTAGCGAGCCATGCTTATGCCGTGGAGGACCTTACTGAGGCCGGAAACTGGGAAGAAAAGTTCAAGTTACGCAAGAGCGGTGCTTTTCTTAGTTCTCTCAAAATTGACCATTCCAAATTACTTGAATTCTGGCAGTGGTGGCTAAAAGAGGCTGTTCCTGCTGCCTGGGAATTAGCTCACAAAAATCTTCCGTTATAATTTATTTAACATGAGATATTTATGGCGGCGAGTTTGGATTTTTGGCTTGCCACCGTACTTTTTCAGGGTGAAAGGCGCTTGCCAGGAGATTTCCAGTATAAGCGCCTAGCCCTCCCCTCTTTATTCTTTTTTCGAGACTACCACCACAATAGTTTGGCCGGGTCCAAGCCGGACCTCCGCGCCTTTCCCCAGCGGTTCCCCTTCCAACAACAGGCTTTGCCCCGGGTACAAGGCTTCCAGGAAAAGGCGCACGGTTTTCCCCTTCCCGGAAAGGTTTTCCAGCGCGAACCGTTCAGCCTCGTAGTTGTAGCCAATCCCGTAAGCTTCCAGCCTGACCTGCCCGTACTGTGTGAGTAGCGGGCAGAGTTCCAGGTCTACGTCGAGGGCGGGACGCAACCCCAGGTAGTCGTGGATTAATACCCAGGCGAACACGTTGGGGTATTCGTAGTAATAAGGCGCGCCGTGCCAGTTTTTGTCGTCGATATAATACACGTGGTTCATGTCGTACCGCTCGCCCATGCGGTAGTTATCAATCCGGGCCTGTTCCGCCACCTGCCGGAGTTGCCCCAGCAAGATGTCGCCCCGCTGCTTGAAAGCCCAGTAGGCGGCGTCCCAGCACCAGTACCGCCCCGCCGCGCACAGGTCATAGGGTGAGTTGCCAATCTCGCTTTCGGTATAATCGGCAATCCGGGGCGAGAGAAAGGTCGGGAAACGCTGAAGCTCGGCGAAATTCTCCTTGATTAAAGCCTCAACCGCTTTCGCCTGGGTGTCCGAGGCGTAACCGAAAAGGACAGGCAGGCAGTTAGCCAGCAAATGGATGTGGTCGTGGACCACCCCGCTCCGGTCAATCCAATCCACGTAGCGGGCGTTGGCCCCATCCCAGAAGCCGTGCGGCACCGTTAGCGACATGGTGCGGCCAATGGTCTCGGCCAGGTTGTGCCAGCGGATTTGCTGGGGGTGGCGTCCCAGGAGCGCCTCTAGCTCGGCCAACCGCTCCAGCCCGTTAGCGGCCATGGCGGCGGACATGCCCTCCATCCCATCCTTGATCACCTGGTCCTCGTAAAACACGTCCGACCAGAGCTTGCCGTTGCGGTCGGTCAGGTGTTCCAGCAGCGAAGCCGCCCCTTCGAGGTCCTCGATATGCGCCCGCAGCCATTCCAAATCTTTGGTGGCCGCGAAATAGAGCCAGGCGGTTTCCAGAATCTCCACGTTACCGGTAATCAGGAACATTTCGGCATTCTGGGTGTTGTCAAAGCTGTTCCGGCGCACATGGTATTCCCGGTTGCCGTTCGGCTGGATAGCGCAGGGGTTCCGCCAGAGCCCGGTGGGGTCTTCGCGCATCAGGCGGAATTGCAAACTCATCATGTGTTCAACGGTGGCAATATCGCTGGCGCTGTGAATAGCAAGGCGGCCCTTGTTCTGGAATTCGTGGTCAACATCGGGGTAGGTCCCGGCATATTCCCCCGGCTGCAAAGTGCTTACCACGTAGCCGCTACTGACCGGGTAGCCCAGGGCATCTGTCTTCTCGATTACCGAGGGCACCAGGGTATCCCAGTAAAAATGGGACAGGGTCTTTTCAAAATTATCCCCGCCCGCAAAATTCAAACTTATGTGGTTGCCCATAACATCGCAGGCGGGCCGGTCGGGGTACAGGGTCAGGGTCTGCTCACTTCCCGGCAGGGTGACCCGAATACCTTCGCCAGTGCGTTCCGCTACTTTTTCGCCCGGCCCGGTTATCCGCACCGCCTTCTGGCCGCCCGTATCCGTTTGGGGCACCACCCAGAGGTCGCCATTACAGCCAATCCTGGTCGTCCGCTCCGACAGACACAAGCTGTACAGTGTGTCCTCCGCCACGTAAACTCCCACCACCCTGGAAAGGGGGAAGGTCATAACCACCGCTTCGCCGCTTTCGGCGGACACGCTGTAGACACTTTGCCCCCGCTCCGCCAACTGACCTATTTCCACAACAAACGGCAGCGGCGTCTTCATTCCTAAGCTCAATGCAAACCTCCATGGGTATAAAAAACGAGCATTGATGTAAAACAGTCAATGCCTGGTATTTTAGCACAAGGGATTATTGATGGTAGGCTTTCGCATTGCCTCCATGGTTCTAAACATTTTAAATTTAATGATTTTTTTCAAGGTAGAGTGTTGTTTTTAGCCTATTATGATAAAATAATTTTAGTAAAGTTTCTTTTCAGGGATACATTTTTTTAAGGCTTGTTTAGGCTTAGGGCTCTTTCCTTTGACCATTTAACTTTTATACCCAAAGGATAATAATATGGGGTTTTCTTCACGATTCACTAAATTCTGGCCCCGTCATTCATTAGGCTCTGGCATTGCGGTAGTTTATTTGTTAGCGGCCTTATTGTTGGCACCTTTCAGCCAGGTTTCTGCCGAAAGCAACCCAACCTCTGCTCCTGTCTCAAATGGAACAACGGCCCGGAGGATTGGTCCGACTTCCCTTTCCCTCCAATTGAGCCTGGCCTTTGGCCTAAAAATAACCAATCAGGCCGATTTAGACCAGGTTACAGAAGATATTTATAGCCCAACCTCCCCCAATTACAAGCATTTCCTATCTTCACAACAGTTTACTCAACGGTTTACCAGCCAGGTTGACCGGGGCGAGGTTAATAGCTTTCTAAAAGGCCAGGGGTTTACCGTAAAGGATAGCGGATTGGGAGTCCTGGTTAACGCGACCGCCACTGTAGCCCAGGTTGAACAGACTTTCGGGATAACTATTTCCGATTACCAGGACCGAAATACCGGTAAAGTTTTTTATCGTAATGACACGCCGGTCATTTTGCCCCAGGCTTTAATGTCACGGATAAACAGCATTTTTGGTTTGTCGAATGATACCCATTTTTATCCTCGTACAATGAGAATTTCTCCTGATAAAGTCCAGCCCAGGAATAACGGAACCCCTTCCGGTTGCTCAGACGCGGTAAATATTGCTAATGCTTATAACAGTTTTACGCCTAATCAGCTTACAACTGCCTATAACTTTAGCCCTTTTTATTCTCAAAGTATTACCGGGACAGGGCAAACCGTCGCGGTTTATGAGCTGGACGATTATGCTGATAATAATGTGGCGACTTACCAAACCTGTTTTGGTACCTCCGTCCCAGTTCAACGTGTACCGGTAAATGGCTGGGCTGGCTCACTTGGAAGCGGGCAATCAGAAGTGGAACTTGACATTGAAGTAGTGGCCGGAATGGCTCCCGGCCTGACCAAAATCCTGGTATATGAGGCTGACCCCAGTGGAAGTACCTCTTACCTGGACGAATTCCAGAAGATTGCCAATGACGACCTGGCGCAGGTTGTCAGCATTAGCTGGGGGGATTGCGAAGGAGACCCCTCAATCACTTCTGGTGTTCTGGATACTGAAAACACTATCTTCCAGCAGATGGCAACCCAGGGACAAAGTGTTTTTTCGGCGTCGGGAGATTATGGAGCGCAAGGATGTCTACCCATTACCGGTGATAAAGGTTTATATGCCAGCGACATCCTGGATACGCCATATGTAACCGGAGTCGGCGGGACCCGGTTAAACCTTAATAATGATAATACTATCAACACCGAAGTGACCTGGAATGACTTTGATACCGATACTGGCGCAAGTGGAGGCGGTGTCAGTAATTATTTTGCCCGGCCAAGCTGGCAAATCGGACAGGGCACAGACGGTAAATATTCTAACGGTAAGCGGATGACGCCTGATGTATCGGCTGCGGCCAGCCCTTACACCTCTTACGTGGTTTATTCCGTTGACGGTTCTGGCAACCCGGCCTGGGAACCAATTGGCGGCACCAGCGCTTCTTCTCCCCTTTGGGCGGCAGCGGCGGCTTTGACTAACAACTACCTGGTGAGTTATAGCCAACCGGTGCTTGGTTTTGCCAACCCCACCATTTACCGTATTTTTAATTCATCGGGCAATGCAATGACCTACCACGATATAACGGTTGGCGATGATTGTTATGACGCAACTACTTCGAGTCCTCCGCACGTTTCAACCTGTGGGATAGCAAACAGTGGTAGTGGAATTTATCCGGCCACATCCGGGTACGACATGGCAACCGGGATTGGAACCCTTAACGCCTACAATTTTGCCCGCAATAGTTGCATGCTAAATGTGACCAGCACCGCCGATTCTGGAAGTGGAAGCTTACGAAACATGGCAAGCTCAGCCGCCTCGCCAACCGCTCCGTGCAAAATGATTGCCCTGAGTTCAACCTACGTGGGCTCCTCTACCATTCAACTTAATTCCGCTCTGACGATTAGTGGTAACGTAACCTTGATAGGACCAGGTTGCACCAATACCGGACCAACTTTTAATATAATAGGCGCTAACACAAGTGTTACGGGTCTTACCCTGACAGGTGGTAGTCTTTACGGTATTAAAATTAGCGGTTTTGCCGGTCCCCAACTGGTAGCAGAAGCAGGTCCCAATTACCTGAAGTGTGTTAAGACGAGCAAGAGTTAGAGTGAGGCTAAAAAGGCTCACCGGCCTGAGAAATTCGACCGGTGAGCCTTTTAAAAGCTAACGTACCTGGCTAGTTTTAGAAATTAATGGCCGAGCAAGCGGACGCTGTTGCTGCGGTCGTGCCAGTTGAGACTGGTCTTTTTGAAACGGCGTAAGAGTTGGATTGTTTCGTCGTAGAGCGGCAGCATCTTCGCGTCCTTGACCTTCCACTCCCCGCGCAACTGCTTGATAACCAGTGAACTATCCCCAAAGATTTCGACGCTGTAGTTTTCGGGCTGCTTCCCGGCTTTTTCAATGGTGCGAATAAGGTCTTCCAGGCCGTTTTTCAGGGCCAGGTATTCGGCCTGGTTGTTGGTCATGCGGTCGCCAAATTGGAGGCGGCTTTCCAGCCGTTCCCGCCCGGCCCGCGTCCTGATATGATAACTGCCATAGGCTTTGCCGGGGTTGGGGTCGGCCCCGCCGTCAAAAGTCAGGGTGTAATCCCACTCCGATACGCCCGAATATCCCAATTTTTGGGTCATCTTATAAAGTCCTGAAATTATCCCGGTCCGCGTCGGCCTCTTTGAGCCACTCTACCGCTTCTTTAAGAGCTATTTCTACATTTTCCTGGTGTTCTTTTTCCAGTTCGTCCGCGCCCAAAGCCGGTTGGCCGGGCCGCTCGACCGGCTCGTAGCCGTGCCCCGCTCCCTCGATGGAAACAATATCCACCGGGATGGCCGCTTCCAGGAAATATTCGCTTATCTCGTCAAGGCTGCCAAAGGGGTCGAGTTCGCCCTGGATAACCACCACATCGCAGTCGGGCGCGCCCAGGTTGGGCGGCGGGAGGAGCGTTTTGGTTTGCCCCGGCTGGTGCATGGCAAAACCAAAGACAATCACACCCCGGATTTTATCTTTGTACTCCGGCTTCTGAGCCAGCGTCAGGGCCACCAGCCCACCCAGCGACTTCCCGGCCAGGTAGATTCTTTTGGGCTTCATCTCCTTGCCAAAGCTCTGGATAAAGTTGAAAGCCCCGATTAAATCGTCAATCCCATCTTTATAGGGATGGAAACCGGCGGGGCCACCCTTCTCAACATAGCGGAAGTCGAAGCGCAGGGCCGTCAGGCCGATTTCGGCGGCCCTCCGGCACATCTCGACACTCAAAGGGCTCTCTTTGGTGTTGGACGAGCCATGCAACACAATTATGGCGCTATTGGTCGCCTGGCTGGTCGGCAGGTGCCAGACCCCGTGGAGTTCGGTCTGGCCGTCCGCTGCCAGGAAAGTTACCTCGTTGGTTTCCAAGTTTTCTCCGGTCTAGCTCAGCTTTATGCGGGCGTAATGGCGGTTACCCCGTTTGATAATCATGCCATCGTGCAGGGAAACTTTGGCCTTCGGGTCTGCCGGTTTCTCGCCATCAATGGTGATACCGCCCTGCTCCACGAACCGGGCCGCTTCCTTCTTGCTGGCGGCCAGTTTGGTCTCGACCAGCAAATCGCGCAGGTCCATCTCGGCCAGGCCGCCCGCCGGGTTGAACTCCGGTATATCGGTCGGGATTTCCTTGTTAACGATTTCCCGCTCGAAGCTATCGGCGGCTTCCCTGGCGGCATCTTCCCCGTGATACTGGGCGACCAGGGCACTTGCCAGCCGCTTCTTGAAGTGCAAGGGGTTCTCCCCGCCATCCATCGCAGCCCGCATTTCCTCGATTTCCGGTTCGGGGACGCGGGTAAGGGTCTCGAAGTATTCAAAGATTTGAGCGTCGAGGGTCCGCAGCATCTTGGCGTACTGGTCCTTGGCCGGTTCGGTGATATAGACGCCGTTGCCGAGGCTGGTGCTCATCTTGTTGCCGTCGGGGGCGTTTATCATTTTGTTCATCAGGATGGACTGCGGCTCCTGCCCGAAGACTTTCTGCAACTGGCGGCCCGCCATCATGTTAAACATCTGGTCGGTCCCGCCGAGTTCGACATCCGAATGAAGCATCACCGAGTCGTAGCCCTGGAGGACCGGGTAGACAATCTCTTGCAGCGAAATCGGTTTACCGGCCTTGAAGCGGTCGTTGAAGTTGTCGCGCTCAATCATCTGGGCCACGGTAAAATTGGTCATCAGTTCGATGCCCTTCTGGAAAGACATCTGGTTGAACCACTCGGTGTTGTAACGCCATTCGACCTCGTTCGGGTCAAGTATCAGGCTGACCTGTTGTTTGTAGTCCTGGACGTTACTCTCGACCTGGGCCGGGGTGAGCATCGGGCGGGTGGCCTGTTTGTCGCTGGCGTCGCCAATCTGCCCGGTGAAAGTCCCAAAGAGCATGATAATCTGGTGGCCGAGCCGCTGGAAGTCGCGCAGCTTTTGCAGGGCCACGCTCCGGCCAATGTGAATCCGGGGTCCGGTCGGGTCAATTCCCAGCTTTACCCGCAAGCGGCGGCCACTCCGCAGCCTGGCTTCGAGTTCCTCGGCGGTGATTATCCCGGCCACGCCCCGTGTCAGCAGGCGGTCAATCTCATCCCGCTCTCGCTTAACGGGCGGCAAGACGGCCGGCATTTCAATTTTGGGTTTGTCCGAAGGCGCGGCGCTCTCCCATTCGGCGGAGGTGTGAGCCTCGTCTATATAGAAGACGTGACAGGTCGCGCCGAGTTTTTCCTCGAAGAGGCGGGCGATTTCCTCGCAGGCGGTCCGGACCTGGCCGTCATTCAGGCCGACCCAGCCGTCCACCGGGAAGAATATGTTGGTGGTATTCTCGGTGATACGGGCTTTGCGCCCTTCTCGCCAGACCCAGCGCCGGGTGCGGACTTCCGCGTCATCGGCGTAGACCGGTTCGCCGGGCGGGACCGTTTCGGTGGTGTCGGAGCCATCTGGCGGCGAAAAGACATCCCCTTCGCGGGCCATGCGGACTTCGAGGTCACCCTGGATTAAATCGAGGTCGTGGCCGCCAAGCGGCAAAAGATATTTCAGGCTGAGCGCGTTGGAAAGGTCCACGGCGGGGTTTATCGAAGGGACAGAGCCAGTCTTGATGGCCCGGCGGCTGAGAGCTTCAACCGAGCTTAGAAACTCGCTGGCCTTGATACCGAGGGTCTTAAAGGCGTCCCGCCAGATTGAAATAAAAGGGTCGGCGGTAAGCTCGGCGTTGCCTGGGAAGCGCTGGCCCAGTTCGGTCACCACGGCCTGTAATTCCTGGCGGGCGTTTTCGGCGATGGCCGGGTCGGGCCGGTTATTGACGCCACTGGCGACCACCCCACCGACATAGTATTTTGGGAAAAGCTCGAAAATTTGAGGAGCGACGCTGAAACGCATGGTTTCCTTTCCTTAAACCTCTATCAATTCAAATTTTATTTATCTAAACAAAACTTCGGACCGGCCTGGCAATATATTCAAAGGCCAGCCGGACCACCGAGGGGCGGCCAAAATCGTCCGGCCCGGCCTCACGGCAATTTTTCAAATCGTCCTGGAACATTTCTTCCATGCGGGCCGCGAATTCCTCGTTGACCACGAACATGTTTATTTCGTGGTTAATCTGGCTCCGCCCATCCAGGTTCGCGCTACCGATGGTGCTAAGACAACCGTCTATCGTGGCGGTCTTGGAGTGTATCACGGTATGCCGGTACAACCAGATATGCGCCCCCCGCTCGATAAGCTCGTGGTAAAAAGGGCGGGCCAGCAGGTCCACAATCAGGTGGTTCGATTTCTCCGGCACAATCAGGTCAACTCGCACCCCTCGTTCGAGCGCCCGGTGCAAAGCCCCGCACAACTGCTCGTCCGGCAAGAAGTACGGGTTGGTCAGCATTATATGACTACGGGCATTTTCAAACCCTTCCAGGTAAGCATCCCGGATGGTGAAATTGCCAAAAACCCTGGAAGGTTTGCTCTCCCGGATATAGATTTTCTGGTCCGGTCTATCATCCACCTCGAAAGGCAGGACAATCCTTTTGCTGGTCAAAAGCCAGTGGCGCCTGTTCCACAACTCCACAAAAGCCAGCGCTACCTCGCGGGCCTTCACCCCGTCTATGCGGCAGTGGGTATCCCGCCAGGTAGTCGCGTACTCGCGGCCCAGGTTCATCCCGCCCAGGTAAGCCGTCTTGTTGTCCACCACCAGGATTTTACGGTGATAGCGGGTGTAAGTGCCGAGCCACAAAAAACTCAGGTAGCTATGGAGTGGCCCGTAGACCGTGACATTCACCTCACGGGGCCAGCGCCGGAAGCCAAACGGCATGAGCAGACTGCCAAACCCATCGAAGGCCAGGTAAACCTTGACCCCCTCCCGCGCCTTGCGGATAAGGTGCGCTTTGAACCGCTGCCCGATAATATCGCTTTTCAGGATATAGGTTTCGAGGAAAATAGATTCCTCGGCCCGGTCAATCACTTCGAGCATGTCCTTGAAGGTCACGTGGCCGTAATTGAATATTTTCAGGCGCTCCCCATCGACCCAGACCGGGTCGAGCGGCTTATGCGGAAAGCGGAAATCGCGCCGTCTTCTGATTAAAGCGGTGGCGGCCATCCCGGCATAGGTAAGGGCTGCAACCGTGGCAAAAAAACCTAGGGTAGAATAGACAACGATTCTGAGCAGTTGCGCAAATCTTACTCTCTGTAAAAATTGCCTGATTACAGCGAACACTATTACCTCACAGGGACATTTAGCGGACCTTCGGTTCGGACCCCGCAGGTCTGGACCGGAGGTCTGGACTTTAGTCTTCTACCGGCACAAACTTCGCGCAGGTAGGGCAGATGCTGGCCCGGTACCGGATAGTGACGTGGCACCAGGGGCAATCTTTGTACCGGGGCTGCTGGCGATATTGCATGTACCGCAACCCGATGTAAGCTACCAAAGCCAGGACCGCAATTACAAGAAAAATAATAGCTATTGTGCCTCTCCTTTGAATTTGAAACCTAACTCAGGCTATATTTAGCCAAACCTGAGTGCTGATTTTACCACAATTTCGGGCGATTACCTATTTTTTGCCTTCCAAAAAGCCGGGGTTGAATTCAAATTCCCGGTCCGAGACCGGGAATCTGACTTTCTCTGGTAAAGAGTGGGGTTGTTTTGGGTTAAAATTCTAAATGCTGGCAGGGTCCGGTTTCCCGGAATGGCCCCCTTTATTTGAGTTTTTGGGCCACCATTAAAATAATCCCCTCCGGCCCCCGGCAGTAGCACAACTTATACTCATCCTCGTATTGCTGGATTTCGCCAAGCTGGGGCATGCCCTTCTCTTTCAACCTGGCGAAAATAGCTTCTACGTCATCCACCTCAAAACAAATATTCCTTATACCATAGTTGTTCGGGTAATTTGGCCGGATACCGTTTTCATCCTCCGGGCTGTAATACTTTATAAGTTCCAGGTTGGCGTCACCGTTTGGTGCCCTAAATACGGCAATACCTGACCTGACGCCTTCAAGCCCCACCAGCTTATCCAGCCATTTTCCTTCCATTTCACTTTCCCCTAACAATTCAAGCCCAAAATCGAGGAAAAAAGCTTTGGCGGCAGCCATGTCATTTACAACCACTCCGATATGGTCCAATTTTAGAAACTTCATACCCCTTACCTCCTGTTATTGCTATAGTAGATTAGCCAATGATTCCATTATCTATTGTCGTGGCATCTCGGTGCAACGCTCTGATCGCAGTCGTTTCGCTAAATTATCGTAAATTTGTGGGAAATTAGCCGTTTTTTATCAAACCTTTTTAGACCCTGAAGGATAGTATTATTAAGAGGAGAAAAACGAAAGCAGGGTTTTTATTGTGGAAGAAACGGACGCTAAAGCCGTAACCCGCTTGAAAACGGGCGATATAGGGGGACTGGAAATCCTGGTCCGCCGCTACCAAGTAAAAGCCGTCAGGGCGGCTTATTTAATAACGCGCGATAAATTGTTGGCCGAAGACTTGACCCAGGCCGCTTTCCTGCGAGCATACGAACGCATCGGCCAGTTCGACAGCCGCCGGGAATTTGGGCCCTGGTTTTTACGCAGCGTCATCAACGACGCCCTCAAGGCGGCGAATAAGGCCGGGCGGTCCCTCTCCTGGGAACAAACCTTCCAGGAACCGGGTGCGGAGCCTCTCGACCTGCCGGACCTGGAAGCCGGTCCCGCCGAACTTTTTGAACAAACCGAAACGCGGCAGGCCATCGGGGCGGCTCTCGACCGCCTGCCGCCAGTCCAACGCGCCGCCATTGTATTGCGGTTCTATCTCGGCCTCAGTGAGGCCGAAACCGCCGAGCAATTGGGCTGCGCGCCCGGCACTATTAAATGGCGGCTTCATTCGGCCCGGCAGCAATTGCAAGGCTGGCTGAGTGAACTCCGCCCCGGCCCCAAACTTACCGAGGCCGCATCCAGCCGGGGACACAAAACATTGGAGAAAACTAATGAATGAGCAGGATTTAATACCTGAACATAAACTGACCACTTTACTCGAACTGGAAGCGGGGAAAATTGGGGAAGACCTGGATTTATGGTCCGCTATCGAGAAACAAATTACCACCAACCAGGGGGTTAACATCCCTTCGCCCGATGATTACCAGGCTTCCGAACTTGTCCCCGAAACCGTGGAACCGGCCCGCAACGTTTTGAGTTTCCCGCGTATTTTGAAGTATACCCTTGGCATCGCGGCAGTCCTGGCGATAGCTTTTATCATCGGGACCGCTATCCAACCGGAGAAACCCACGGGCGACAAAGAGGCTCTTTCGACCACGCCCACGCCCATCCTCAATCCGGGGTCGGGCGCGGTCGCGAATGTGCCGACCACTACACCCAACGCCGCCCCGCTTTCGGTGGCTATCAAGTTAAACCTGCCCGACCAACCGGCGGCAGTTCGCTCGATAACCTGGAAACAGGACGGTTCGCAGTTCCTCACCGCCAGTGATGACGGCACTATAAACCTCTGGTCCAGCGATGGAAAACTGGTCCAGAACTATCCCGCATTGAGTGGCGATAATCACTTTCCCTGGCCTTATACGGTTGGTTGGATTGGACGAGACTTAAATGGTGAAACCAGTCCTGGTATAGATGCCAGTAACAGTAAATACCAGTCCGCTGACGGAAAATTGGTGGCGATGCGGACCGGTGACGGTGAATTTCAGGTTCAACAGGCGACCGGGGGGGCCTATGTCGGCACCCTGGCTATCCCCGGTGGGGTAATCGGCCAACTGGCATGGTCGCCCGATGGTAAGGTCATCGCTACCGAGGGCCAGACCGTCAAATCAGCCGGGCCAAGCGATATCCGGGTCTGGTTGTGGAGGACCGACGGCACCTTAATCACGACCCTGCAAGATTTCAGCTACCCGATTAACTCTATGAGCTGGTCGGCGGATAGCAGCCTGCTGGCAATCGCTGCCAAAGGCGAAAACCAGGCCGCGCTCTACTCTCCTGACGGGAAACAGGTCGCCAGAATCGGTGGGAAATATGTTATCTGGCAACTGGCCTGGTCGCCGGACGGCCAGACCCTCGCCGCCGCCTGTGACGATAAGACCGTCAGGCTGTTCGACCGGAAAGGCTCCCTGGAAGCCATTTTGACCGGCCACCAGGATACCGTCTGGTCGGTCGCCTGGTCGCCGGACGGGCGGACCCTCGCCTCCGGTTCCGGCGATAAAACCGTGAAGCTCTGGACCATCAAGTAATCCTCCTTATCAACAGCAAGCAAGCAAACTGCCCTTTTAACTTTTCTCCTCTAAAAGGGCAGTTTTATTTCCCGGAAGATTTACTTTAAAGTCCTAAAGCTCGGTCGTATCCGCCGGGACGACCGGGAGGTCGAACTGCATGAATTCAGGGTATTTTTGCCCGGCCCCGGTATTAAACAAAACAACCCTTTCTTCGGGCGAGACCAGGTTTTCTTCCAGCATCCGGCGCAGGACGGCCAGGGTTGCCGCCCCTTCCGGGGCCGGGTAAATTCCTTCGTTGCTGGCGATTTCCCTGGTGGCCTCCTGCATGGCTTCATCCGAAACGGCCAGGGCGGTACCGCCGCTCTGCCGGACCGCCTGGAGCATCAAATAGTCCGCGATGGCAACCGGCACCCGGATACCGCTGCTGCCGGTCTGCGCGTTCTCCCAGGGCCGGGCGAACTCGGCCCCTTCCTCGTAGGCGCGCACTATCGGGGCGCACCCGGTCGCCTGGGCCACAACCATGCGAGGCCGTTTCGAGCCAATCCAGCCCAGTTCTTCCATTTCGTCAAAAGCTTTCCACATGCCGACCAGCCCGGTTCCGCCCCCGGTCGGGTAAATCACCACGTCCGGCAACTGCCAGTCGAGTTGTTCGGCCAGCTCATAACCGAGGGTCTTTTTGCCTTCTACCCGGTAGGGCTCTTTAAGGGTCGAAAGGTCGAACCAGCCGTAGCGGGCGGCGTTAGCTTTCAGGATGCGCCCGGCGTCATTTATAAGCCCCTCGACCAGCCAGGTTTTGGCCCCGGTGAGATAGGTTTCGAGCTTGTTGATATAGGGCGCGTCGACCGGCATCATGACGGCAGCTTCCAGCCCGGCCCTTGCCGCGTAAGCCGCCATCGCGCCCCCGGCGTTCCCGGCGCTGGGGATACTCAGGGCCGTTGCGCCCAATTCTTTGGCCTTGGATACCGCCGCCGAAAGACCACGCGCCTTGAAACTGCCCGTGGGGTTCTGGCTTTCGTCTTTTATCATCAAATTGCTCAACCCCAGTTTCTTACCCAGCCGGTTGGTTTCGAGCAGAGGCGTCCAGCCTTCGCCCAGCGTGATGATATTCTCGGTGAGCAGGACCGGCATCACTTCCCGGTAACGCCACATCGAGGCCACCCGGCCCTTGAGCATTTCCGGTTTGAGCCGTTCACGGGCGGCAGCCAGGTCGTAGCGGTGATAAAGGACTTTCCCACAGGCCGGGCAGAGGTTTTGCAATTCGGCAGCGCTATAGGTCTTGCCGCAATAGGTACATTCGAGGTGAGAAACGGTACTCCCGGTATCGTTCCGGGTTTCGGTGGAAGCCATGAGCAATAAATCTCCTTATATGAGGGTCTATTCGTATGGTTAATTTGAGCAGATTTTTAAAAGATATTGGGGTGAGAGAATAAAAAAAAGAAAGAGCCCCAACCAAAATAGAAAAACTCTTTGGTTTTTAAGGTACTTAAGGTGGGGCTGCTATTACCCGGCCATTCGCTAGTTTTGCAAAAGGGCCAACTGTTCGGGCCAGCCTTCTTTCACATTCAGGCCGTACTCGGCCAGGCCACCGGTAGCATTCGGCCCGGTCAGGTAAGGTTTGACCTCAAACCCTCCCCTGGCATCCTGGACATAGTCCGCGTTGAGAAAGTGCAAGGCCAACCCGGCCCGTTCGTTCGGAGTCTGGTTGCCCAAAGTGCAGTGGGCCATCCCGTAACAGAAGAATACTACCCCGCCGGCAGGCAGTTCAATCGCTACCGCTTCTTCCTCCGGCGGATAGCAGCGAATGTGATGGTCGCTTTCGGGGTCGCGCTTATGTTCGTAGGCGGTGCGAAAACTGCCGGGAATGAGGTGGAGCGTCCCGTTAGCGACCGTGGCATCGTGGACTGCCGTCCACATCGCGGTCCCTTTGAGCGGGTTCGAGATTTCGAAATAGGCGTTGTCCTGGTGCCAGTTGGTCCCGGCCCCGCTCAGGCCCGGTTTTAGAAAGACCTGGTCCAGGTGCAGCAGGACCGGGTCGCCGATAAGTTCGCGGACCGCGTTGGTGACTTTGTCGGAGAAGGGCAAAGCCCGCACGAAGTCGCTCTTGTCGTACATGGGGCAGAGTTGCAGATTCTGTTTGACCGTAGAATGAGTCTTGCCATCGCCATCGGTAGCAACATTGCGTAATAATCCTGCTCGTTTGAGGCGGCTCACCTCATTCTGGATGGCGGTAATTTCAAACTGATTCCAAAAATCCGGCACGGCCACGTAACCCTCATTCTGGAATTTATCAAGTTGTTCCTGGGAGAAAAACATTTTCGGTTATCCTTTTGTAGCAGAGTGGATTGATGTACGCCTGGCCCTATCTTATAAAACCCGCCTGTTTCTTTCAAATATGACCGGGGTATATTGTATCGCCGTTTGAATCCTTCGCTGGCTTTCCTGATGGATGCCTGGGACGAAAGGCCGGCCACCATGTACTCACCTTTATCATTCCCGGTCGTCCGGGCAGTCGAATCTAAGGCAGTTCATAACACTTTCCAGTTGTGGTGTGCAGCTTTATCCCGACCTTTTGCTTTATTATTGAAACCCCTCCTGGTTTTGATAACCCTAGAATTTGGCCTCCGATAACATTCATGTAAAACCCTTCTTTTAATTTGAGCCTTATCAATCAAAAAGCAGGCAGTTATTGGCTGCTTTGCAATCTTTGGTGGGCTGGGCTGGCAAAGTTGAAGATCATCTATTTTGTCAGGTTTGAAGTCACCACTTCCGCTGCCTCAG
>MKTJ01000030.1:100081-100263 GCA_001898225.1 Chloroflexi bacterium 54-19 | reverse complement strand
TTTATGAACCAGAAAGGAAATGTCTATCAAAATGGTGCCCTGGTGGATAATCAGCCGGTGCTGGGCCTCGACCCCACAATCCCCTGGCTGGACGCGACCGGCTACCCTCTGACCGAGGCTTACTGGACGCGGGTCACGGTGGGAGGCGTTGCCAAAGACGTGCTTCTGCAAGCTTTCCAGCG
>MKTJ01000030.1:0-100063 GCA_001898225.1 Chloroflexi bacterium 54-19 | reverse complement strand
ACCTGACAACCCGGCTCAGTACCAGGTTGAAATGGGTAACGTGGGTCGTCACTACTTCACCTGGCGCTACTCCGCCAGCTATGATATTCCGGCTACCACGCCGACCCCGACCCCGACTGCACCTACCACCCCGACTGTAACCGGATGTGACCAACTTCCGGCCAGCACCGCCAACACCTTCTACCATTGCGGCCCGGCGGGTATGCAGGTTATATTTGTCACAATGATGGCATCGAAGGAAACGGTTACTATAACGGGTACAGGACCAAACGGAGCCAAAGCAAAAGATGTAACTGCCCAAACCAATGATGGTGGAGAATTAAGAGTTTTTATAGATACACTTCCAACCTACGCCCTTGGAATGTGGACTTATAAAGCTAAAGGTATGACCAGCGGCAAAGAGGCAGTCCTGAATATCTGGCTCGACCCGCCGGTTACAAAACCAACCATCATTTTTGGCCCTAATCCGGCCAAGAAAACTGACGAGATTCATTTTTTAATTGTAGGTTTCCCCCCTAATGCACAGGCCCGGCTAACCCTGCGTTGTCCCTGTGGAGGAATAGCCAATTCTGAGATTGATTATAATTTCGGGGACGGTGGTGGCCTGGCTGATTCAATCCAGCTAACCAGAGACATACAACCTCCTTATTACCAGCTGCCTGGGGTCTGGACCTATACAGTTTCCGCCAGAAATGACAACAGGATTTCTGTGGCAGTCCAATTTACCATTATCGAATAAATTATACATACAAAAAGACCGCCAACCTTTGAAACGGGAGGCGGTCTTTTTGTATGTATAAAAACTACTTCCCGCTCAGGGCATTGATGACCCGTTCGGGCGTCATCGGGATTTCGGTCAGATGGACCCCGACCGCGTCAAAGACGGCGCTGTTGATGGTGCCACCACCCGGAATGACCGGAGGTTCGCCCACGCCACGGGCCCCGTAAGGGCCGTCCGGCGAGCCGACTTCCACCAGGATAGTGTCGAAGTTCGGCACCTGGGGCGCATTCAGGACCGTGTAGTCCATCAAGCTGCCGCTCAGAAGGGTGCCTTCCTCGCTGTAGACCAGTTGCTCGTAGAGCGCCCAGCCAAGACCCTGAGTCGCCCCGCCCTGGACCTGACCTTCAACTTCCGCCGGGTTAATCGCTCTGCCGACATCCTGGGTCGCCACGTAGTCCAGGATTTTGATGTCTCCTGTTTCGCGGTCGACCTTGACTTTCGCCAGGTGCGCGGCAAAACCGGGGGCCTGGTGGTGCTGGGCGCTGGCCCCGTTACCCAGGACCGGGGTCGTGCGACTGAACGAACGCTTGGCGATAGTCAGGAAATCGACCGAGCGAGAAGGCAACCCGCGTACGGAAGCTTTACCGCCCTTTAGCTCAATGTCGGCGGGAGCCGCTTCCAATTCGGTCGCCGCGATTCTCTTGATTTGCTCGGCGGCATCCTCGGCGGCCCGCTGGACCGCAGCCCCGACCGTGTAGAGGGTCTTGCTACCACCGCTACCACCCGCATAAGGCGCAGCATCGGTATCGAGCAAGACAATCGTGATTTTATCGGCTTCCAGGCCCAGCACTTCCGCCGCAATCATCTTAAGGCTGGTGCTGACGCCCGAAATGTCGCTGACGCCGACCTGCAAGGTGAAATTGCCGTCCGAATCCATGCGGCACAGGGCCGAGGCCGGTTCGAGACCGCCACCCCAACCGCCACAGGCCAGGCCCACGCCTTCATCGGGCCCCTTGTTGGCGCGGTTCTTCCAGACCGGGTGTTCGGCCAGGGCTTCCAGGCACTCTTTAAGACCAATTTTGGGCCAGGTCTGGTCGTTATTGTTCTTGTCGCCTTCCACCACGCAGTTTTTAAGCCGGAATTCGAGCGGGTCGATATTCAACTTGCGGGCCAGGTCGTCCACGGCGGTCTCGGTCACGAAAGCCGTCTGGGGGGCACCGGGAGCCCGGTACGCACCCGTGTTGACCTTGTGGGTCAGCACTTCAAAGGCTTCCATATCGAAATTCGGCACCCGGTAGCACATGCCGAGCATGCTGAGCGCCCAGAACGGCGAACCCGGATAGAGACCGCTATCGAAAATCATCTTGGCTTTCATGGCCGTGATGGTGCCATCGGCGCTGGCCGCCATCTTAAAATAAATTTCGCCAGGGTGGACCGGGTTTGCCGCCAGCAAATCTTCCATGCGGTAATAGCTGAGCCGGACCGGGCGGCGCGATAACTTCGCCAGGGCTGCCGCTAGCGGCTCAATCAGGACGAACTTGGCCCCAAAGGCTCCCCCCACCGTCATGGTCACGACCCGAACTTTGTTCGGCGGCACCCCGATAGCCTCGGCTACCTCGTCCCGGCAGTAAAACCCGGCCTGGGTGCTGCTGTAGATAACCATGCCGCCAAGCGGGTCGGGCGCAGCCGTCACGGATTGGGTTTCGATATAACTCTGGTGGATTCCGGGCACCCGGTAGGTATGCTCGGAAATGGCGGCGGCTTCTTTGAAGGCCGCTTCGGCATCGCCCCGTTTCATGTGGGCATGATTGCTGACGTTGGGAGGCAGTTCGACTTTTTCTTCTTCTTTGGCCGCGCCCGCCGACGCGTTGTGCATAGAAGCCTCGGCATCGGCCCCGCTGGAAGGTTTATTCTGGACGCGCGGGGCATCCCACTCCATGGCCTTTATAAAATCAACCGCGCTGGGTAAAGGCTCGTATTCGACCTCGATCAACTCCGCGCCATCGCGGGCTGCCGCTTCGGTTTCACCCAGCACAATCGCCACCGGTTGGCCGTAAAAAAATACCTCACCTCTCGCCAGGGGGTCGCGCCGGCGATTTTCAGAGCGGCCCTTTTTAATCGGTAAATCCTGGGCCGTCACTACCTGCACCACACCCGGCACCTTCGAGGCGGCTTCGGTTTTTATACTTTTAATCCTGGCGTGTGCATACAGGCTCAACACCGGGCGAGCGTGCAAAAGACCAGGCAGATTGAGGTCGGCGGCGTAGCGGGCCATTCCGCTCACTTTGTCCGCGCCATCCACGCGAGGGACACTATGGCCGACCGTTAATAGACCGTTGCCGTTACCGTTTCCATTTTGTTTAACAGTTTCAACATCTTTAAGGTTTGTCAAAGAAACTTCCTTTCTTTAATGCAATGCGAGGCATAGCCGGATTGTATCCCACACAATCCGGCACCATAGCATATTAGGGGGTTTGGTTCCAACCGTCAATAAGGAATACCTTGTCGCTTTTCGCTAAAAATAACCCTTCCGGCAACCGCAGGGGTTTGACTTTTCAAAGGGCCTGGTTGAAAATAACTTCCTGGAAATACGCCAGCCACACTGATAGAGATGGAAAGGTTAGGCAGATTTATGACAGCTCTACCACCCCTGGTCGATGAAGCCAGATTATTCCGTTATCTCGACAACCTTGAAAGCTTGCCTGAACTAGCCCCCAACGGCACCCTTACCGCCCTCAAAGTCGGGACGGGCCATTCTAACGAAACCTTCCTGATTTCTTGCAAACTGGCCGGGGGCGGCACCCAGGAATGGATTTTGCGGCGGCCCCCACGCGGCCCTCTCTTGCCAACCGCCCACGACGTAGCCCGCGAGTTTCGCCTGATTAGCGCCCTGATCCATTCCGACCTCCCCGTCCCGGCCCCGGTCCTTTATTGCGCCGACGAAAGCGTTATCGGGGCCCCGTTCTACCTTATGGAAAAGGTGCCCGGTATCGTAATCCGTTCCGAAGTGCCGGAAGCCTTCGCTACTCCCGAAAAGCGGGCCGGACTGGCCGAAGAACTGATTCAAACCCTGGTCCGGCTCCACGCGGTAGATTGGAAAGCGGTCGGTCTCGAAACGCTGGGCAAACCGGAAGGCTACCTGGAGCGCCAGCTTAAACGCTGGACCGGCCAGCTTGATAAATCGCGCCACCGTCCCCTGCCCGAAATAGATAAGGTCAGCGCCTGGCTGGCCCAGAACCTGCCCGCATCGCCACCCGCTACCATTGTGCATGGGGATTTCCGGCTGGATAACGTGATGTTCGCGCCCCAACCGCCCGCCCACATCCTGGCAGTGGTGGACTGGGAGATGGCTACCCTGGGTGACCCCCTGGCCGACCTGGGTTATTTGCTCTCGAACTGGCGCCAGAAGGACGACCCGCCGCCCCTTTTCGACCAGGAACTGGAATTAGGCCGGATTACCGAGCAGGAAGGCTTTCCGACCCGCTCCGAAGTCGCCGCCCGCTATGCCGAACTGAGTGGCCGGACCGTCGAGAACCTTAAGTTCTACGAAGTATTGGCGGTCTGGAAACTGGCTATCTTGCTGGAAGGCAATTACGTCCGCTACCTGGCAAAAACTACCGACGACCCGTTTTACGCGCTGCTGGACAAAGGGGTTCCAGCCCTGGGTAAACGAGCCCTTAACCTTATAAACCAGAAGTGAGTTTGATGACACCAGATTTTACTTTCACCCTCAACCCCTTGCTCAGCCGGAGAAGCGGCGCGACCGAACTCTATCTCATCCGGCATGGTGATGCCCTCCCCGGGCCCGAAATTGTCATCCCGGAAGGCGATAACGAGGGCTCGCCGCCCCTGACCCCGCTCGGTCGCCGCCAGGCCGAAGCCCTGGGCCGCTGGTGGGCCGATAAACAGTTTGATGCCCTTTACAGCAGCCCCCTTTTGCGGACCCGCCAGACCGCCGCACCTTTTGCCGAAATCCGGGCGATGGAGGTCAAGCTGGTCGAAGATTTAAGAGAGGTTCACTTTCGGATTGATGGCAGAACGCCGGGGGATCCAGCCGACCCGGCCCTTTCCCACGAAGAGTTGAAAAAACGCTACGACGAAGCAATCCGGCGCGTTTCCGAGGATGGTCACTGGTCGGTCCTAACGGGAAGCGAAAGCGGGGCTCACCTGCGCGAACGGGTTACCCGCGCCCTCACCAAAATTGCCGCGGGCCATCCAGGCGGGCGGGTCGCCGTCTTTGCTCACGCCGGGGTTATCAACGCCTTCCTGGCCGTCATCCTGGGGCAGGAGCGCGACCTGCTCTTTCCCCTCCATAACACCGGGGTCACGATTGTCCGCTGCCAGGGCCAGCGAGCTTCGTTGGTGGCCTTTAACGATATTTCGCACCTGCGCGAGTTCGGGGTGCGGCTGGAACGCGAGGAAGCCTGATTTTAACATTTTTTCAAAATTCCTTGACGCTGCGCCCCGGAAAAGGGATAATGCTGTAGACGAAGTGATTTGTTGCCGTCGTTCATCTACAGCATTTTAATTGTCCACAAACCTAGCAATGAACCGGACCTGGTTAATCCTGCGACGAGAATTAAACGAACTGCGCCGCAACCGTACCTTTTTTCAGACTATGGCCGTTTTTCCGGTCCTGATGGTGCTGTTGCCAACCGCGACCATTCTTTTTTTCAACGTGGTTATCACCGATTTTTCGGTAGCGAACTCGCCCACGACGGTCGGGGATTGCCAGCAACTGGGTGGCCTCAAAGCCTGTGACAAAGCCGGGATTGTGGCTTCTCTGATGAGCATTTGCTTTAGTTTTTTCTTGCCGGTCCCGGCGGTACTGCCAATGACAATCGCGGCATACAGCGTAGTAGGGGAGAAAGAACGGCGCAGCCTGGAGCCGTTACTGGCAACTCCTATTCGTACCCCGGAACTTTTACTCGGTAAGAGCCTTTCGGCCATCATCCCGGCCACCTTTTTATGCTGGTTTAGCTTTGCCGTCCTGGTGCTGCTCTTGTGGGCGCTGCTGCCAACGCTGGTCCTCTTTCGGATTGACCTGCTGCTCTGGCTGGCAACCATCGGACTATGGACCCCGCTCCTGGCCTTTCTTAATACGATGGTCGGTATGGCGATTTCGGCGCGGGCCAGGGATGCCCGCTCGGCCCAGCAATACGGCAGTCTGCTGGCCTTACCGGTAGTGGGCATTGTAATCGGCATTGCCCTGGGGTTTTTTGATATGAACTGGGGCCTACTACTGGGCGGACTGGTGGTCCTTTTAATTATGTGTGTGGTGGCTTTCAGAATAGCGCTGAGCCTTTTCCAGCGCGAAACCATTTTAACCAGGTGGAAATAGAAGGGGAATCATGACTTTAAGACTCGGCCTTACCAGTGACATAGATTTCGCGCCGCTATTCTTCCCCCTGGAAGCCGGGTGGGCCGGTTTGCCAAACGGGATCACCACCCGGACCGATGACCCGGCGCGGCTCGAAAAAGCTTTACTGGCCGGAGAACTCGATATAGCCCCGGTCAACCCGGTCCTGTATGCCACCCATATCAACAGTTTGAGCTTGCTGCCCTACCCGGTCAAGGCAACCGACCTGGCTTCCGACAGCATTTTCTTTATAAGCACCCAGCGGCCTGACCAGCTTGACGAGGCTACGGTGGCCGTTTCACCCAACAGCCAGACCGGCGAAATGCTTCTGAAAATTCTCGCGGCCAAATACTACGGTCTCAACCCCAAACCTTTCCCGGTGCCAAGTGAAGCTTCCGCCCTGGAAGCCTTGCAGGGCCAGGCCGATACCTGCATTATCAGCGGCGAAGCGGCAATGCGGGCGGCAGGGTGGGCCAAGGCTAAAGGCCATTTCGTGGAAGACCTGACCAAAGCCTGGTGGATTATGACCGGGCTACCCCTGCCAACCTATCTGCTGGCTGTCCGCAAAGAGTGGACCCGCACCGACCCCGAAGCCACCAACCTGGCCCGTTCGCTCATGGTATCCTTCCGCCGGGCCATCCAGAGCGGGGTTGAACAGCGCAGCACCTTGCTCGACCGCGCCTCCCACAAGACCGGCCTGCCCGTACCGGCCCTGGACGACCATTACCGGTTGCAGCGCTACGAATTAAACGAAGGGCACCTGCGTGGGCTGCTGGAATTCTACCGCCGGGCGGCAGCCCAGGGTTTACTGCCCCAGGTCCAGGACCTCGATTTCTTCCCGTCCCTGACGCCTTTAGCGGCGACCCCGGCCCCGCCACCGCGCCGAAGCCAGCCGGAACAACCTCGCCCGGTGGCAAACCCTGAACGTCCGGCCCGCCCGGCCCTGGAAAGAATCCAGGCAACGGAAGCCCCTGACTCAGCCGAACCGGAAACTACCACGCCTGAACCAGAGGCTGCACCTGGAACCCCCCGCCGGAGCGGCTCGCGCCGGGCGGCAGTCCGGGCTGAAGCCAAAGCCAAAGGGTTGCGCGTCATCCGGGGCGGCAAGGATACCAGCGGGTCTCCCGGTTCCGAGGATGACGAAGAATCTTAACCCGGCCCTATAACCCCTTTTAGCATTTAAATTCCAAACCTTTGTTCAATTTTGCCTGAAAACCTCTTGACTCTACCACAATGTCAGGCTCTACACTGGTGCTGGTTAGCTTTTGGGCAAGCTGGAAAAATTAGAATGAAAGGTCGTTATGTTCAAGATTGGTGATTTCTCAAAACTCTGCCGGGTGTCGGTAAGAATGCTCAGGCATTACGACGAAATGGGTTTACTCAAACCCGAATACGTTGATAACTTTACCGGCTACCGCTACTACTCCGCCCACCAGTTGAGCCGCCTTAACCGGATCCTGGCGCTGCGCGACCTCGGCCTCTCGCTCGACCAGATTGCCCAGATTTTGAAGGAGGGCCTTACTTCAGACCAGGTGCGCGGCATGCTGAAGCTGAAAAGGACCGAACTTCGCCAACAAATTTTAGACGGCCAACAACGCCTGGGACGAATAGAAACCTGGCTGGAAAGAGAGGTACTTTTGATGTCGAATTACAATGTGGTGGTCAAGAAAGTCGAGCCAATCCTGGTAGCGGAAACCAGGGGTGTCGCCCCCGATATGGACCAAATCCCGCCTACCCTGGACAAGTTATTCGACCGGGTCGCGCATTACCTGGTCGAGCAGGGGTACGCCCAACCGCCCCTGACTTCCGCCGACAATTTCTTGCCCGCCATCGCCATTTATTACGATATGGAAATGAACCACCAGAATATCCAGATTGGGGCTTGCCTCCCCCTGAACAGGCCGCTACCTTCCGGGGAGCAGGTCGAGGTTAAGGAGTTACCTGCGGTTGAAACCGTCGCCTCGGTCATTCACAACGGCAGCTTTAACGGCCTGGGCGAGGCTTACAAAGCTCTGATGGAGTGGATTGAGGCCAACCAGTACCAGATTTGTGGCCCTAACCGCGAACTAAATATAGCCTACGAGCGCAACGGCGACCCTTCGAAGTACGTCACCGAAATCCAGTTCCCGGTTATGAAAAGCTAATTCTTTAGCTGGAAACTGCGGCTATCAACAAACTTGATGGCCGCTTTTTATTTTATAGCCGGGAGAATTAACCGCATGATTGGCTTACTCATGCTATCATACACAGCGTTACGCCGGAGAAAAAGCAGCAGGAGAATTTCTATGGAATACCGCAGATTGGGTAGTTCGGATTTAGAAGTATCGGCCTTTGCGCTGGGTTCATGGCTGACCTACGAATTTATGGCGGAAGACGAGGCCCTGGCCGTCCTCAAAAGCGGGCTTGACCGGGGAATTACTTTCCTTGACGACGCCCGCTACGACGACCGGACCGGCCATGCGCCCCTTAAATCGGGTTATTCGGAGGTGTTATTCGGTCAGCTTTTGCGTAAGAGCGGCGCGAACCGGTATGACCTGGTTATCGCCAACAAGTTGTGGCTGGAATTTTATCCGGGCCAGGGCCTTGAAGAAGAAATCGACGGCTCGCTCCAACGTATGAAACTCGATTACATAGACCTGGCTTATTGCGCCCCGCCGCCCGCCAATGTGCCCCTCTTTGAACTGCTGCGCCAGCTTGACGCCCTGGTTAGGACCGGCAAGGTGCGGTACTGGGGCACTCTTAACTGGTCAGGTGACCAACTTACCCACGCCCACGACCTGGCGACCCGCGAAGGGCTTCACAGGCCGGTCGCTTCCCAACCGGCTTACAGCCTGCTGGCTAAATCTCCGGTTGAGGACCCCCAGACCGCCAGGGCCTACCGGGATAACGGCATCGGCATTGTGGCGTCCTACACCCTCTACGGCGGCCTTCTATCCGGCAAATACAACCGGGATAGCCAGGCTCTGCAAAACCGCTTCCAACCGGCGGACCTTGAAAAGTTGCGCGAGAAGGGGCTGCTGGCAAAAGTGGAGCGGGTGATTGAAATCGCCGGGAAGGTCGGCTGCACCCCGGCCCAACTGGCCATGGCCTATGTTTTGAAAAACCCGCTGGTCGGCAGCATCCTTTTCGGCGCGAAAAGCCCGGCCCAGATCGATGATAATCTACAGGCCCTGGAAGTAGCGGCCCGGCTGGATGAAACTGTTATGGCCCAATTGCGCGCCCTTTAACTGCACGGCTAAACCGAGTAAACCGTGGCCCGGAAATAACCTTACCTGAAAGAAGGAGCCCTATGGCAGAGCCGCCTATAAAGTTTATCGAAGGCAAGAAAATCTACCTGCGCCCCTACGAACCGGGCGACGTGGACGTGCTTTACCCGTCTCTCTACCAGCCCGAAGGCCGCCGTCTGACCGGTACTCAGCAAATATTTTCAAGAGCCGGGACCGCCGCTTTTATCGAAAAGATGACCGGGGATAATTCCAGGTTGGACCTGGTGATTTGCGCCCAGGAAACGAACCAGGCTGTCGGAGAGGTTGTCCTCAACAATATTGATTACGTCAACCGGGGCGCGAATATCCGCATCGGTATTTTTAGCGAAAAAGAATACAGCCGGGGCTACGGCACCGAGGCCCTGGTCCTGATGCTCAACCACGCTTTTGGTAGCCTCAACCTGCACCGGGTCGAACTCGGCGTTTACGAATTTAACCCGCGAGCTTTACACGTCTACGAAAAAATCGGTTTCAAACAAGAGGGGACAATCCGGGACCAGCTTTTCTACGACCACCGCTATCACAACCTGGTTATAATGAGCATCCTGGAAGACGAATTTCGCGCCCTACACCGTACCGGCGGCCAATAATTAACTCTGAGGCTTTTTTGAATCTGTGGATTAAATTTTAGAGTATAAGGAGAATAATTTCCCTATGGCTTTCTTCCTGGCAAAGACCGACCCCGAAACCTATTCCCTGGATGACCTGGCCCGTGAAGGCCGGACCACCTGGGATGGTGTACGCAACAATACCGCCCTCATAGCAATCCGGGCTATGCGTCCCGGCGACGAAGTGTTGATTTATCACAGCCAGGGTCAGGCTGCCGTGGTCGGGCTGGCCGAGGTCGTTTCCGAGCCGCGCCAGGACCCCAACGACCCGAAATTATGGGTAGTTGATTTTGAATTCAAGGGGAGACTGGCCCGGCCCGTAACTTTACGGGAAATAAAGGAGACGGGGCAATTTAACGATTTTAACCTGGTGCGGATGAGCCGCCTTTCGACCATGCCCGCACCGGAAAATTTCGTGCAGTGGGTTAAAGACCAGCAGCCTGAATAACCAGTCCATCTTCTATAGCCGGGACGGGCACCAGGGGCAGCGTCACCTTAAAAGTGGTGCCTGTATTGGGGGTACTGCATACCTCAATTGTGCCGTTATGCTGATCCACACTCTGTTTTACAATGCTCAGGCCCAGCCCGGTCCCGGACAAAAGCCCCACGTTGCGGCCCCGGTGAAACACCTCGAAGATATGGTCCTGGTCTTCAGGTGGAATGCCGATTCCCTGGTCGCTCACCTGGATTTCGACCTGGCCTGGGTGGTAGGTCAGTTCGAGGCCAATCACACCCCCCTTGGGGGAATACTTTATAGCGTTGGAAAGCAGGTTGACCAAAATCCGCTTGAAGGAGTTCGGGTCTGCCATGCTCTCGACCGGGAAACCTTTAACCGTAAATTCAACTTCATGGCGTCCGTTTAGCTGGAACTTTATTTCTTCGATAGCTTCCCGGCTTTCGGTCACCAGGTCAAGCGGCACAGGGTTAAATTGGAGTTTACCGGCATCGGCCCGCCCAAATACGAGAATATCGTCGAGCATATTGCTCATGTACTTGACCGAAGTCTGGATCCGCTTCAGGATTTCTTTCTTCTTCTCGTCGCCATAGCGATGCCCGTAATGCTCTAATAGCTCGGCGGAAGACATAATCGAGGTCAAAGGCGTACGGAATTCGTGCGAGGTAGCTGAAACGAACCGAGATTTCAATTCACCCAGTTCTTTTTCCTTAGCCAGGGTTTTCTGCATTTCCTCGTCAGCCTTTTTACGCTCGCTAATATCATTTATGACCAGGATGACTCTATCCAGGATACCATCTTTTATAATCGGCACCCCGGTAACCGAAGTATAAAAAGAGCGGCCATCTTTTCGCACCAGGCTAATCTCAACCAAACTATTGATACCTTGCTGGCGTTGGGCCATAATACCGGGCATTTGCTCCTTGGCAGTGGCCGAGAGGAAAATATCGGTCGAATGGCCCAAAAGTTCGCCGGTCTCGTAACCGAGCATCCGGGCCATAACAGGGTTTACAAAAAGGATATTCCGGTTGCCGTCTTCCACGATTAACCCCTGGCCCATGTTATTCATGACCTGCAACCCGAAGTCGCGCTCCTGTTGAAGGGCATCTTCCACCCGCTTACGCTCGATAACCGTCGCCGCAATACTGGCAACCCCTTGCAGGAAGGTTTCCTCGGCTGCCGTGAATTGGCTGGGTAGGGTCGAGTGAGCCAACAAAACCCCATAGATGGTGCTTTCCCGCTCAAAAATCGGCACTGCCAGGCTGCTTTTGATATGATTGGCAATTACAAACTCGGTCGGTTTGAATTCGGTTTGGGCATACCAGTTGGGAACCTTGATTGGTTTTTTACCGGCGACAACATGCCCTGATAAGAGGCCCGGCCCAATGGGTATGGGGACACCAAGCTGGGTCGAAATAACGCTTTTGGTACCCCACCTGAAAACCGGGCGATTGGCTTCCGAACCGAGTTCGAGGATAACCCCGAAATCGACATCGAGCGCCCGACTGATAAGTTTCACTATTTCATCGAATAAATCACTTAGTGAAGTGATAGACAGGGCCGCCTGGCTAAACTGGGCCAATTCGGCCTGGCGCTGGGCCTGGATGGATAACTCATCTGCCATAGCCTCGGACCGGCGCACCATCAACCCCAGGCGCAAGACCACACATAAAAAGAGGAGGACCGAGCTTACAAGCAGTAAAGGCACATTCAGGGGAATTCTCAGGACTTCCTGGGCAATAAACATCCCAGGTCCAAAGATTGAAGCCCCGCCCAGCATGAAAAACTGTAACCGACCAGTTTTGTATTGTTCGGTAGGCTGCTTATCACCCAGCGAAGACCGGGAAGGGTGCAAAACCGCCGCACCCCAGCAGATAAAGCCCAGCATCCACCCGGCGGTCAGGGGATGCCCGGAGTAATAAGTGCCTGAAAGAAGGCCAAACCCATAAAATGAATCTGAAATCAGGTTGATAAAGAGACTAAAGGCCAGGAAGTAATAGGAAGGAGTGCGTTTACCGGGTAGCAACAGGTAAAAAACCCCCACTGAAAGCAGGAGTAAGTCAAATATTGGCAGGGAAACGGTCACAAAAACCTGGACTAAATCCAGGTTGCTACCCTGCAATTGGGGCGTGATAAAGAAGTTCCAGGTCAAAACACCGGCGCTGCAAGTAACCAGGGCCGCGTCCACCAGGGTTCCGATATTCCATAACCGGGAACGGCCCCGCGCTAAAAGTAGCACCCCGGCAAAGACAAAAGGGTAATAAAACTCAAATAAAACATCCGCCATAGAGGGGTAAGGGGCCGGGTTTTGCCCTGAGGTGAAATTATAAAAAGCCCAGGTATATTCCCCGGCAGCCCACCAACCCAGACCGATGGCAATCAGGTACCAGGCGAGACGTTGTTTGCGGGGAAGTTTTTTGTGGACGGTGATAACTGCACCAATCGGCAGCAAATTAAAAGTAGCGAAATATATATTTAGAATTCCGGGAGATGTTTTTGGTATAAGAAAATAGCCACCCAGTGCAATGAGGCTAAACAGAATAAAAAGCTGCCACCCCCGGAACTTGGCCCAGGACGCCGGGAACCAGGACAATTCCCCTATAGCCGTGAACCATTTTAATTTAATCAACTAGGACTCCTTACCCCTAAAAACGAAGGCCAGGAAAACGTAACCCTTACCCTTTATTGAAAATGGCTGGTTAGGAGGTTTCGTGGGGCAGAATGCAGTCTATGCCGGGCAAAACTTCTCTAGCCTGGAATAATTATGGCAGCTAAACATTACAAACCAGCTTAAATTGATTGACCAATTTGGTCAATAAGCTAAAATTGGCTATTTTTTTAAGGTTTAGACCCGTACTATGGGAGCAGATTAAAAGGTTTTAAATTGACAAACCTTATTTATTCCTTTAATTTAAGGTGAATTGGCTTTAACGAAAGGAAATTCTTAATGCGAGACTCATCTGAGGTGAGAGTTTCGTCCGCGCTCCCCTTTACTGCCAGGCCAAACCTCATAAAATCGGCGGCCTTGCGGCATCTTCTAACCGATAAAGTTACCTTGCTGGCCTTCTTTGTTTTATTGCTCGTCACCGTGCTGACTCTCGGTGCCGACCTGGTTGCCGGGAATTTGCTGGGCCAGCAGCGCGATACGATTGACCTGGTACTGGTAGGTCAGCAACCTTTTCCACCACCTTTCCCGGCGGGCGTGGGCGGGCATATCCTGGGGACGGATGAACTGGCCCGTGATATGCTAGCCCGGACCATCTACGCCGGGCAGGTCTCACTCAGCGTTGGCTACCTGACCGCCTTAATCGCGGTCGTGGTCGGGGCGGGGTTGGGCATGCTGGCGGGTTACCTGGGCGGTTGGGTGGATACGCTTGTGGGAGCCTTAATGCAAATCCTGGTAAATATCCCGCTCTTTTTCCTGATGATTATCCTCTCGTTCGTGGTGATCATGACCGTGCCGAATATTTCGCTGCTAATCGGCCTGTTGAGCTGGGTCGGGACCGCACGGTTGGTGCGGGGACAGGTGCTGGGCCTGAAGTATCGCGAGTACGTGGACGCCGCCCGCGTGATGGGGGCAAGCAATCTGCGGATTATGGTGAAACACATCCTCCCGAACGTGCTGTCAACGATGCTGGTCGTGGTCGGTTTCGATATAAGTGGGGCCATCCTTACCGAGGCCGGGTTGAGTTATCTTCAATTCGGGGTGGTCTTGCCGGTGCCAAGCTGGGGCAATCTGCTGGCCGGCTCTATCCGGGCCACTTCCACTCCTTCTGATGGCACCCTTTTATTTGAGAGAAATATCTGGTTGTTTCTCCTGCCAGCCGCCAGCATGGTAATTACCCTGACCTGTATTTACCTGGTTACGGGCGGCATCCGGGATGCTTTCGACCCCAGGTTGCGGCGGGAGAAATAAAAATGGGACGCTTTATTCTCCGGCGTTTGCTGGCATCTATTCTTATCATCCTGGTAATTATCTTTGTAAATTTTATTATCCTGCGACTGACACCTGGCGACCCCTACACTATCGGTCAAATCCAGGCCATCCAGGCTAATAAGGGCAGACCCCTGACTGCCGCCCAGCAGGCCAGCCTGGCCGAGTTGCGCCAGAGTGTCACCATCTACCTCGACCCCTGGCCGGAAGCCTTTACGCGCTGGCTGGGTAATATTGTCCGCTTCGACTGGGGTAACTCAGTTACGACCCGCTACCCGATTGGGCCGCAATTGACCCAGGCCGCTTTAAGTTCGCTCTGGTTATTACTTATGGCCCTGGGATTGGGGGCCGGGCTAGGAATTCCACTCGGAATCTATGCCGCCTTACGCCGGGGCACCTGGAAAGACAAAGTTATTCAGTTTAGCAGCGTGATTTTCACGACTTTACCCGGCTGGTTCTTTCTGGTGATTTTTACTTACCTGAATCAGCAAATCTGGGCGTTATCAGGCAAGACTTTTACCCTTCAACCGGTCCGCGATAGCCTGGGCAACCCACTAAATGGCTTCTTCTTGATGGCGGAACAGGGCTGGCACACTTTTCTGCCAATCTTCTTCCTGGCGGCAACCTTCCTGGCCCTTTTTAGCGCCCAGGCCCGTTCGCAAACCCTGGAAGTCCTGAACGAGGATTACGTGCGGACGGCGCGAGCCAAAGGGTTGCCTGTCCGCCGGGTAATGCTCTGGCATATTTTTCGCAACTCTCTACAACCCCTGGTCAGCATCCTGGGCGGGTTGATTCCTTTTGTTTTTGGGGCTCAGATGCTTATTGAAAATGCCGGGTATTGGTCCGGGCTGGGGAATTTATTCTTGGGTTCGGCCCATGGGCGCGATTATACGACCCTGATGGGCATTTTCACGATTTTGGCCGCAGCCTGCGTGCTGACCAGTTTCCTGGCCGACATCGCCTACGGGCTGATTGACCCGCGAGTACGCGAAGAACTCAAATAGATTCGGGGCCAAAATGGGCTGTTAGCACCGCCTCTGCGACCAGGGCCACGCTCCGAGCCGGGTTCTGGTCGCCATACATGCGCTTTTCCACGTAAGCCCCATCCATCAGCAGCAACAAACCATCGGCTAAAACCTCCGGTTGGCGGGCCTGTCCGGCCAGGGCCATGCGGTAAAAGCGCTCTCGGACCGCTTTTTTGTGGGCCAGGGCCACGGCGTGCCCTTTGTGGGTCACATCAGGAAACTCGGCGGCGGTGCCCTGGAAAGTGCAACCAAAACAGACCGGGCTACCGACCTGCTGGACAACTCCCTCAAAAATGGCGGCCAGTTGGCGGCGGGGAGCACCGGGGTACTGGCTGACCACACTCTCAAACCACTCCCAGAACTGGGCGTTGGACTGTTCCAGGTAAGCCACGATTAAATCGTCTTTGGAAGGAAAATGGCGGTAAAGACTCATTTTCGCCACCCCGGATTGGGCGATGATGGTATCAATCCCAACCGCCCGGAAACCCTGCTCGTAAAAAAGGCGGGAAGCGGTTTCCATAATTTGTTGCCGGGCCGAGTGTTCCCCTTTTGCCATAAATCCTCCAAAATTACCTATTGACACTATACAGACCTGTCTATATAATAAACCTGTGAAATAGACAGGTCTGTATCATTCTAGCAGGTTTCAACGTTCTCGTAAATCAACCTACCCAACTATATTTTTGGGCTAAAGGCTTTTTTTTCAACCCCTTTTAATGGAGGCAACTGGCAAATGAACATTGGAATTATTGGCACGGGCGTGGTCGGGCAAACTCTCGGTACGGGGTTGGCGGCGAAGGGCCACAGTGTAAAAATCGGTTCTCGCGAACCTCAAAGCGAAAAACTGCAAGAGTGGCAGAACCAGGCGGGGCCAAACTCTTCTACCGGAACCCTGGAAGAAACAGCCCGGTTTGGCGATTTAATAATCCTGGCGACCAACTGGCACGGCACCGAAAACGCTCTTGCCCTGGCCGGACCGGACAACCTGGCGGGTAAGGTGGTAATTGATACGACCAACCCACTGACCTTCGGGGCAGAAGGGCCCAGCCTGGGGGTAGGTTTTAGCGACTCGGCGGGCGAACAGGTCCAGCGTATCCTGCCGGAATCCAGGGTCGTCAAGGCCCTTAACATTGTCTCGGCCTTTATGATGCTCGACCCGAACGCCCTGGGAGAGACCCCCGATATGTTTATCGCCGGGAATGATGCCGGGGCCAAAAAGGAAGTGACAACCTTTTTAGAGGGTTTCGGCTGGCCGGTAATCGACCTGGGTGGTATCCAGGAGGCCCGGCTTATCGAGGCTATCGCGATGGTCTGGGTGAAATATTATTTCAGCGTGCGAAACGAGGGCCGTCACGCCTTCAAACTGATTCGCTAAGCGTTCAACTATCTTTGAGAGTATCAAATAATAAAGTGGATTATCTTTATCCGTTCAACGTTGTTTCATTTTTTCGTTCAACGCCGGTAGGGATATGTAGTGCCAGGATGCTTTTAAGCATTTCGAATTTCTCCGGCTCAACCGGGAACGGGAGGAATAACTCTTTCGAGCCGGGAAATAGCAGGTTGGGACGCGGTGATCTAACCCCTTCACCGGGCCGGAGTTGGAACAGGTAACCCTCCGCCAATTTCCGGCAACTTTCGACCTCAGTCCAACTGCGCCGGGTGCCGTAAAAGCCCTGGCGCAGTGACACGCCTTCTTCACCAACCGCATACTGCCGGGGCAACAAATAGGGCCACAATGTCACGACCAGGGCCAGGCCGAGCGCGATACCCGCCGTCAGGGGCAAACTCACGACCAGCACCGCTCCGACCGCCAGCACCACTAGCCCTACCAGCGGGAGTTTCCACCAGCGCCGGGGGTCTTCACGTAAAGGCCAGCGTTCCCAGGTCAGGCGCTGGTCTGGTGAGTTTTCGGCGGGAGAGGGTTGCAGGTCGGGCGACGAACTCATAGTAAAGTAGCCGTGTCCATGATAATCGTAACGGGGCCATCGTTTTGAATATCGACCAGCATCTCGGCCCCAAACCGCCCGGTCTCCACCAGCAGGCCCAACTCGCGCAACTTCTCACCCAGGTAATCCACCAGGGGGGCAGCAATATCGGGGGCCGCCGAATCGCCAAAACCGGGGCGGCGGCCTCTCCGCACGTCCGCGTAAAGGGTGAACTGGGAAATCAACAAAATCTCGCCTTTTGGTTCGAGGTCGAGCGCCGAAAGGTTCATCTTACCCTGGGCATCCTCGAAGACCCGCAGGTTGGCGATTTTCCCGGCCAAATAGTCAGCTTCTTTCTGAGTATCGCCGTGACCAACCCCGACCAGGATTACAAAACCCTTTCCACACCGCCCGATAACCTCACCCGCGACCCGGACACTCCCCTGGCGCACCCGTTGTAGAACCACGCGCATCTAAAAAGACTCCTTCTAGGATTTAAAACTTATTTCACCGATATTGATGGTCAGCGACCGTGTATCATTCCCGCCCGAAACGTCCGCCGGGCGTACCCCCGCACCGCTAATATCAAATTCGAGGCGGTTCTGGCCGGGCTTGAGGGCGAGTTTAAGGCTCACGGTCTGGGGCGAGGTTGTGACCTGGGTCTGCCCGATTGTCTGGCCGTTGAGCCGGAATTCGACGGCGTGATTCTGCTGGAAACTCCAGGCCGGAAAAGCTATTTCAAGCTGGCGCGGGGTCGCGGTCCAGAAATCAACCTGAGCCTGCTGACCCTGGACCCAGCGCGTATAATGCCCGTCCGGCCCTTTTTCGGCGTCGTACCAGCTAGGCAGCACCAGGTTATAGAAAAAAGTGGCCTTCGGACCGGGCGGCACCTCGAACGCGGCCAGGGCGGTGCTATCGTAAAAAGGTTTTTGGCCCGGTAAAAGCTTGCTGACAAGGGCGAAACTGTTGGCCTGCTCGTTCCCACCGATTATGTCCTTGCGAATAACGATATAACGTACCCCGAAATAGCGCAAAACCCCGGCGTCGGGAGCCTGGGCCGGGAGAATATCGGGCTGAGGTCCACCCGTAAAATCGCGAAATTCGCGGAAGACCGGGACGCCATAATAAGGGGGAAAGACCGGGTTGCGCGAGATGTAGCCATTCAGGTCGGGCTTGCCAGAAGTCATCTGGGCGGCAAGGTAGTCGGTCCGGTACTGGTACTTGCCAAAGTTTAGCGGGACTTCCATTATGGAATAGTCGCTGCCGGGCTGGGCGGCCAGGGTTTGATAGAAGGGCGAGACATTGTAAGTCGAGAGAGGGTAGGGTGCGGGCAATAATTCAAAACCGAGCCCCAGTAAAACCAGCCCGGTCGCCACCACTCCGACCCTCCGTCCGGACCAGAAGGTTTCCAGGCGGCTAAAACCCCAGGCCGCCACCAGGGCCAGTCCCAGGATAGCCACGACCGCGAAACGGGCCGGGACGCGGGTGATATTCAAAATCGGCAGCTCGTAAATCAAAGCGCCGGGCAAAGCCGGACCATGTTCGACGCCGTTGATATGCAGGCGCGGCCCAAAGGATAGGACCGCGAAAATCCCGGCGATTACCAGCCAGAAAAACGGGCCAGGCCGGAAGGCTTGTCCTTCTTCCACCAGCGTAACAGGTTGTGGCGCTGCTTCAACAGCGGTATGACCTTTTTTAAAGTTCCGAAATAACCAGACGCCAAACCCGGCCAGGATTAGCAGATAAACCGTAAAACCGGGAAAGACCACCTTTTCAATCAGGGTCGCCGTAAACGGTTTGATTACCCGCTCCATGGTGTCACCCCAGAGAGGGTGAAACGGGCTTGGATAGAAATAGGCTAACAAATCGGCGGAATAGGTGTTTTCCTGGCGAAGCGGCACCGTATTCGGGTTGTTAAGGGCTTCCCACAGCATGGGGATGGTCAGGGGCAAACTCAAGACCGCGAAACCAAAGGCGATTAAGACAGCCCGGAGAAGACTTTGGCCCAGGTTAAACGATACTGACTTAGGCCTTGAACGCCGCCACCCATAGAGAATTAACAGGTAAACCAGGTAGAACAGGCTAAAAAAAGCCATGTAAAGGACGTACTGCAACTCCAACAGCAAGAGGCCGAGCAAGCACAGCACAGGCGGCGCAAGCAGTTTGACCGTTTGGAAGGATAGTAAAGGCCCTTTACTTTTTTTATGTAAAGCTCTCAGGAAGAACAGGAGATAAAAGGGAATCAGTTCGTAGGAAATAAGGTTGAGATGACCGAGCAGGTGGTCGAAACCGTAAGTGCTGAAACCGTAGGCCAGACCCGCAACCAACGCCGCCTGTCCCGACCCCCACAGGTACCGGGCCAGGCAAAAGGCCCCGTAGGCGGCGAGGGTAAAACTCAACAGCACAATAAAGTTATACCCGGCAATCGCTCCGTTCACAGAGGTGCTAAAAGCTGCCACCCCAAACTGGACCGGCAGACTGACCAGGCCGTTGAGGGCGTTCAGGGCATGAAGATAGAGGCCGGTGCCCTGCGGGTAGAAGATGAGGTCGGTATGAAAGGGGTTCTGGAAATGGGCCAGGGCTTCCTTGACCCACCAGAGGTTCCAGACCATTTGCCAGTTATCGCCGGTCGGGTCGCCGGGGGCGGCGGTGCTGAAATTCAGGACCAGCGGCCAGGTAAAGACGATGGCGACCAGCAAGAAAGCGCCGATTACCAGCCAATCGCGCCGCGAAAAGGCCAGCCACGACCGGGTCTTAGGCTTCTGGGACAGATTTGCGCTGGTAGTCTCGCTTTGCAAGGTATCAGCCCACTTCAAAGGAATAAAGGTCGGCCTCAATCCGGCCATCGCTCAGATTGAGGCGCGGCCCGTTGGGCTGGTACAGCCCGACTACTACCCGGTATTTCCCGGCGGGCAGGTTAGCAGGTAAGGTCAGGGGATATTCGTCTCGCACCAGTTCGCCCGGCTTCCAGGTCGAGGTCGGACGTGTCCCGGCAAACGGCGCTAAATCGACCTGGGCGACCGTCTTGCCGCTGGCGTCTACCACGTGCAGGAAAGTAGTGTAATCCTGGGAAGGGGTCTTGACGGTCTGCCAGAAAATCCCGACCGAGAAGGTCTGGCCCGCTTTAAGGGTTGCCGGGGCCTGGTAACCGACCAGTTTGATTTGCCCGCTAAAGTCGAGCGAGGCAGGTTGCGCCTGCTGGGCCACCTCGGCGGGGGTCGCCAGGAGCGGCAGGGTCGTTTTGAGGATGATTATCCGGGCGCCGGGCCGGTCGGTATCGTTCTTCTTAAAGTCCTGCACCAGCGTCAAACCCGCCGGGTACGGCCCTTGGGTCAGGGCTTTGTAACTGGCCCGGACCGTCGCGTTGCCGCTTTCGAGCGCTTCCTTGTAATAGGCTTCGGACAGCACGATATAGTGGAACCCGTTAGCGGCGTACCAGTCGAGCGGATGGGTCAGCACCCCGGTGCCGCCTTCCAGCCGAAAGGCATCACGGGGGAGCAAATCCACCGAGAAAGGTTCGAGCCAGAGTTTCGCGCCGTGGGGCAGGTTCTGCTCAATCCAGGTGGTTGCCCTGGCCCGGTTGGTCGGCAGGGCATTATAACTGTCGTACTGGACGATAGTGAGGGCCGGGCTGGCAACCGCCACCAGCACCACCACCCCGGTAACCAGGTTTGGTAGCTGGGGCGAAAAACGCATTTTTGCCAGTTTCGAGCCAAAGCGTTGCCACAACCACCCCACCCCTACCGTCAGAGCCAGGGCCGCGAAAATCGTCAGGAACGGGATAACCGGCATCAGGTTCCGGCTGAAATTGACCTTGTAAGACGATAGTTGCAGGTAGGTCAGGAGCGGAAAGGAGAGCAGGACTAAATCGCGCCGGGTATGCCGGATACAGGCCAGCGCGACCCCGGCCAGGGCCAGCACCACAATAACGAGGTTGTCGGCCAGCATAAAATTCATATATTCGAGCCAGTTGTCGTTGGCTTCGAAACCGGGATGGCCGATGTTCTGGTAGTGATTGATGATAGCGGCCAGGTCGGTGAAGAACTGCGGTAAGTGAAAAAAGACAAACGGCGCGCCCGTGAAAAAACCGAGACCTGCCATCAAAAAAGCCGCCGGTAGTTTGAAATTGACCCACTGGCGAGGTGGGCGGCCCAGGAAATGGGCCAGGACCAGCGGCAGCAAAATCAGGGCGTTGTTGTACTTGGTCGCAACGGCCAGCCCGCACATAAACCCGGCCAGCAGGTAGTTACGCCACTCGTGACGGTTTTCGAGAATGGGTAAAATCCAGAAGAACGGCAAAAGAGCCATAAAGCCGCTCGGCACATCGGTGGTGAGAAAGTGCGAATTGAGGGCTTGCAGATAGAAAAAGGTCAGGAAGACCGCCGCCACCAGTCCCACCCGGTAGTTATAGACCCGGCGGCCCAGCAAAAAGACCAGCAAGACCGTCCCCGCCCCCAGCAAAGCCACCAGGCCCCGGCCCCACAGGTAGAAATCGGGTTTGTAATAAGGAGAAGCGAGGTTGTTGGTGCCGTCGAACCGGTCGGCGGCGACCCCCTGCAAAAACCGGACGGTAAAGACCCCCGTTTCGAGATAAGTCGTGAGGGTTGGGTAGGTAAAAGCCTGCCGGTCGTTATCGGCCAGGCCCGGTTGGAGATAATCGAGAGGGTCGAAATTGCCGGTCTGGACCATGTGAAGGGCGCGTTCGGCCACGTTCCACTCGTCGACGTGTTCGAGGTAGGGCAGGCCGAAATTGGTCCCCCACAACCGCAGCAGGAAAGCCAGCGCCACCACGATACCGACCGGAGTCCAGGTTTTCGCTATTTCCCCGGTCAGTTTTTCCGTTGCTACCCGCCGCACGGTCACCCAACGGGTATTCGGTAGCACTCGCCCGGCCAGGAAGACAGCCCCGGCCACTAACAGAAGCGCCAGGAAAACCTTGCGGCCACCGGGCAGTTTGCTATAACCCGACCAGTCCTTGCTGACATAGACGAACGCCAACCCCAACCCGACCAGGGCCAGCCCGGCATTAAAGAGCCGTTTTGCCAGGGCCGAGGTCAGCCAATCGCGCCGGTTAGAAGGTGGTTTGGGTGCGACCGGCGGATTTTCTTCAGGTTGAGCGGGCGGACGAGGACGAGTTTGCAAACAGGCAATCTCCAAAATTTTATCGGTAAAATTCTAAAAGCGGTATCAAGCCTGGATTATACCACAAGCCTTGATACCGCTTTTTGTTCCGTAAACCCTATATATCCTGCAAATTCACCAGGAAGGTTTTGATTTCGAACGGTTTGATAAAGCCCTGGATGCTCTGGCCGTTCCCGCCGATTTCGACCGGGCCGGTTTCTTCTTCCAACAGGTTTGTTTCCACCGCCGAAACGATAGGGAAAGCGAATTTAAGCTCGAACGAGCCGCGCCGGTTGGCCGTCTCGTAGAGGCGCACCACCAGGACGTCGCTATCCTCGGCCCGCTTAACAGTCTCGATAATCACGTTCGAGGGCGTGGCCTGGACCAGCGAGAACTCCGGTGCCGTAGACCCGGCCTGGTCAGTCTTTACGACAGGCAGGAGCGGGTTGTTCAGTTCGTAACCCGCCCGGTAGACCCCGCCTTCAAACCAATCCCCGGCGTGGGGGAACAGGCTGTAGGTAAACTGGTGCAGACCGATGTCGCCGTTCGGGTCGGGTTCAATCGGGCCGCGCAGCAAGCTCAACCGCATAGTAGACTTGTGAACATCGTAGCCATACTTGCTATCGTTCAGGATAGCCACGCCGTAATCGCCTTCCGAAAGGTCGAACCACTTGTGGGCGCAGGTCTCGTACTTGGCCCTATCCCAACTGGTGTTGCGGTGAGTGGGGCGCTCGACGTTGCCAAACTGAATATCGGCGGTAGCGTGGTCGTTCCGGACATCCACCGGGAAAGCGACCTTGAGCAGGGTCTGGCGTTCGTGCCAATCAACCTCGGTCACGAAATCAATCCGGCGCGAACCGGCGTAAATGTAAAGGTTCTGGGTGATTCGACTGCGGCCCTGGTAGAACCACTCCAGCCGCAGACCGGCCCGCAACGGTCCTTGCTCGATAACGGTAATCGCGGGTGTCTGTTCCAGGCCGTACATTTTCTGCTCGAAATAGGGGTCGATGTTCCAGGCATCGAAGTCCACCGGTTTATCCTCGAAGAACTGGAAGATATTTCCTTTCTGGCCCGGCAGCAAGACTTCGCGTCCTTTGCCGCCATACCCGGCTTTATCGAGCAGGCGGGTAATCTGGCCCATTTCGTCCAGTTCAATCCGGTAGGACCCATTTTCGAGTACTGACGGCGACACCGACAGCGTATTGGTGGGTGAAGCGGCAGTGGCACCGGGTGTAAAGGTCTGGTAGCCGAACGAAGGTACCCCCTCGACCTGGACCAGGGCTTTGCCGCCGTCAATATTCTGGACCGGGAGAGACAACTTGGCGGCTTCGGCCTGCTCAATTTCGACAATATCCCGGCGCGCCCAGCCTAAAGGATTAAAGACCACCAGCGAATCTGCCGGGGCAGCCACCTTTGCGGCCAGGGTCTTTTCGGCGGAAGCCAGCAAGCGGTCGGTAATCCCGAATACCTCAGCATAATTCACCCTGGCATCAACATAGACCTCGCCAATCGAGGAGCCAGGAATAATGTCGTGGAACTGGTGGGTCAGGACGACCTTCCAGGCCGTATCGAGGTCGTCTTTCGGATAAGCCTCCCCGGTCAGAGAAAGCGCGGTAGCCGCCAGCAGTTCGACATTGTGGAGAGCTTCTTCGGCTTTGCGATTGGCCCATTTGACAAAACCCTGGCTGGTGTAGGTGCCCCGGTGGTATTCCAGGTAGAGTTCGCCCGACCATTCAGGCAGTTCGGGGTTATTGCCAACCCGTTCGGCCAGGCGGTCCATAAAGGCCGAGACAAAGCCGGTCTTTGAGGTCGGGATGTCGGGCGTAATGGCGTGTTCGAACAACCCCGCCGCCTCAACCATGCTGCGGGTCGGGCCGCCACCGCCGTCGCCGTAACCGTAAGCCAGCAGCATTTCGCGGTTCAGTTCTTTGTGGCGGTAGTTCTTCCAGGAGAGATAAAGGGCTTCGGGCCGCATCTCGCCGTTGTAGGTGTAGAAATTCCAGGAATGGTCGTCGTTCTGGGCCGTGATAAAGTAGGTCAGTACTTTGGTCCCGTCCAGGCCCTTCCACCAGAAAGTATCTACCGGGATGCGGTTGGTCTCGTTCCAGCTAATCTTGGTTGTGATGAAATAGTCAGCCCCGGCCCCTTTTATCAGTTGGGGGACTGCCGCGCTGTAACCGAAAACGTCAGGCAGCCACAGCACTTTAGAGGTGACGCCAAACTCCTGCCGGAAGAAACGCTGGCCGAACAGGAATTGCCGGACCAAACTTTCGGCTCCGGTCAGGTTGGTATCGGCCTCGACCCACATCGCGCCTTCGGGTTCCCACTGGCCCGCCTTGACCTTCTCTTTGATGCGTTCGTAGAGGGCGGGCTGGTCCTCTTTGACATACTGGTAAAGGCGGGGTTGGCTTTGAATGAAAGTAAAATGTTTGTAGCGGTCCATGTGATAGACCACCGAACTGAAGGTGTTGGCAGCTTTGAGGCGGACGTGCTTCAGGCGCCAGAGCCAGGCCACGTCAATATGGGCGTGCCCGGTAGCAATTACGTTGGGCTGCCAGTCGGTGTTTTCCAGTTCGAGAGCTTTCCATTTCTTTTCCAGGACGGCCAGGGCTTTTTCGCAAGACTTTTGAAGGACATTTATATCGTTGGGCTGGCGGAAATCAAGTTCCTGGCAGGCTGCGTCAAGGGCAACGAGCAGGGCATCGCGGGTCGGCGCGTTTTCGTCGAGGACTTTGACCGCGTTCACGGCCATCGACATCCGTAAAAAGAGAGCATCGGCGGCGGCGTTCAGGCGGACCAGTTCCAGTTTGCTGACATCGTGGTAATCCGCCGCGATACCGGTCCAGAGTTTGACCACCACACCCAGGCGCGGCTGGCCGGTCTTTTCGGGCGGCAGCACTATTTCGCGGTGGTAGCGGTCCAGGGCGTGATAAGGTTCGCCGTCCAGAAAGAGCAAACCCTCAATGGTACTGAGTGAGTGGGTGTGCGGTGTCGAAAGGTTGAGGTTGAGGGCCAGGGTCTGTCCCTGCCAGGCTGCCGGAATTTCCACCTCAAAACTTACAATATAATTGCTGTCCCGCTTGCCCCAGCGCACTCCTTCCGATAAGTAGACGACTTCGCCTTCTTCGCTGTCCTGGAGTTCGGCTTTCAGGTTGGAAAGAGTCAGGCTTTCCGCGTAGCGCGACTTGCCGATTTCTTCCACTCGCCGTTCAATTTTTCTTAAACTTACAGTCATTCCTTTTCTCTCGCTATTCTTTTCAAGAGCCTTTTAGCAACAATCTCCGTTGCCCGTTAGCGACCGCCGCTAACCGCTAAAACCGTCCCGCTGCAATAGGAAGCTTCCTCCGAGAGCAGCCACAAAATCGCTGCCGCCACCTCGTCGGCCCGGCCTGGCCGTTGCAAGGGCGCACGACTGCCGACCCGCCCGGCTTTTTCCGGGTCGCCCGCCGTCGCATGAATTTCGGTATCTATCACCCCAGGGCTGACGCAGTTCACCCGGATACCTTCGGGGCCGACCTCGCCTGCCAGGCCAAACGTAAACGATTCGATGGCGGCTTTCGAGGCCGCGTAGTGGACATACTCGCCCGGTGCGCCGTAGTGAGCCGCCCGCGACGAAATATTCACAATCGACCCACCCGACCCGCCCAGGGCCGTAGACATGCGCCGGACCGCTTCCCGGCAACAAACTATCGTTCCCAGGATATTCACTTCCAGGACCCGGCGCAAGTCGGCCACCTGCAAATCGGCCAGCCGGGTCGCTTTCCCGGTGATAGCAGCGTTGGTGACCAGCCCGGTTATGTCTCCCAGTTCGGCCTCGGTCCGGTCGAACATGACCTTAACCGCCGCCTCGTCGCTGACATCGGCCTGGACCGCGATAGCGCGTCCGCCTTCTTGCCGGATAGTTTCGACGATTTGCTCGGCCCGCCCGGCCTGTTCGGTATAATTGACGCAGACCGCGTAACCTTTGCGGGCGGCCAGGAGCGCCGTTGCCGCGCCGATACCCCGGCTGCCCCCGGTTACTATGATTGTCCCTGCCACTGCTTTTCCCTCACCAGCTTTTCTAACCCTGAAAGATTCCCCAAATTCTTACTGCATAACGGACCAATCAGGGTTTTGGTTCGTAGGTATACCAGACATCGGTAAATTTCAGGAGATAATTCTCTTTTAGCGCCTCAACCAGGGCGGGTGTCCAGACATCGGGCCGCGCCGCGCTGTTAAACAAATCGCCCTCGGCCAGCACCACCGAAAACTGCTTGCGCCGGACCGCGTCCAATAGTCCGGCCTCGCTGTAAAGGCCCTGTTTGTCGAGAGCGGCCAGGGTAAACAAATCGTTGTAATAGGGGCCGTCCTGGGGGTTCTTCCCGGTCAGGACAAAGAATCCCGCCTCGCTGGTCAGAATGGGACCGGGCTTGCTGGCCGCGTAAGCCACAATTTTTCCCAACTGGCGCTGGTAATCGGCGTCGCGGGTCCGCAACTCGATTTCGTAACGCCTATCCGGGACCGACCAGAAGGCCAGTTGCAGCGCCAGGACGACCAGCCCGGCCAGGCTCAACCAGCGCCAGCGCCCGGCCTCGAACAGCCAGACCAGGCATATTCCCGCCGCCAGGCAGGTTGCCGCCTCCGCCGGGAGAAAATGATTGTGGTCGGCCCCGGCCACACCCAACCCGACCAGCAAGGCCAGCGATCCGCCGAGATACCAGACCGCCAGTGGGACTTGACGCCCGGCCTCAAGCAACGGGTCGAGTCGGAAATTTTTTATACCCTCTTTGCCCGACCGCAACCTGATAATTATGTTCACCAGGGCCAGACCGGTTAGAACGGCTCCGAGGATTAGCAGCCCAAGGTTTTCCTGCCCGAAAAGCCCGGCGTAGTTCTGGAAGTTATCAAGGAGCCAGGGCAGGTTGTGATACTTGAAGAGGCGCCGGAAAAGCTCGCCACCGGTCGTGAAATTCAAGACCAGGAAGGGCAGACCGGCTACGAGAACTTGCGCCACCAACCAGAGGGCAGTCTTACGCCAGTTGCGCCCGTAGACGAAGGCCAGGAAGACCAGCGCCGCCGCCGGACCGGCCAGGGCGGTCTGCTTGGTATACAGGGCCAGGGTAAACGGGACCGTCGCGGCCAGGACCAGCCCGAACCGGCGTCGATTGGCCCCTTCCGCGACCAATGTCAGACCTGCCAGTTGCAAAGCCGTCATCAGCATATCGGCCCGCACCCGCGCCGACCAGACCAGCACCGCCGGGAGTGTCACGAAGGTCAACCCGGCCAGGACGGCTACGCCACCTTTCAGGGCCAGAAGTGGCCGGGACAAATTCCCGTCCTGGTCGGGTGGCCGGAAGAAAAAGACCTGCCAGGCGATTAACAGGCCACCAACCCAGGCCGAAACCAGCGAAATACCCCTGGCGACCGTGAAATTGGTCTCGGCGGCCCCCACCAGCCCGCTAAGCCAGGCAGTGAGGTAATAGTAAAGGGGTGGGTAGGGAGCGGAGATAAACAGGTCGCCCCGGAAAGGTACATAAATCGAGCCGCCCTGCCGGATAAGTGAAACCTCGCTCAGGATAAGCCCTTCCGAACTACCCTGAAAAAACGGGTAAGCCAACCGGCGGCCAAGTTGCGCCCCGTAGTAATCGAGCCGGGCCACCAACGGCCAGACCATTACCAGCAGCAGCAACGCCACCAGCCCGGTAAAGATTTTTGAAGACAGGCCGGGCGTTAAGCGGTTCTCGTGGAGTTTAAGCAGGATTACGCCGTTTTCTAAAACAAATCTTCCTGAAAGTAAATCTGTAAAACCGCCAACCCCGGCACGTGAAACCAGAAATCGGACGGTCAGGCATCCTGAATTATAACTTTTATCATCCTAAACCGCAAAAAGGTACTAAAAGTACTGTTATTTTTTTAAGATTTTTTGTTAATATATTCGTATGACCTGGCCGGTTTCGAATTGCAATTTTTAACCGTACCTTTTAAAACCTTTTTGGTAGAAAAATTTGGTTGCCCGAAGGTAGAGAAAGACCCTTAAAAATAACATTCTTAAGTCTTGGCTTCGTTTTGGAAAAGTTTTAGTATGCAAAATAAATAGGCCCGAAAGTTTCATAATGAGAAGCAGAGACAGCCAGATTGATAATCTCAAGGGGCATTCTCAGAATTCGGCGGTATTAGAAGTTACCACGAGTAAGCATTTGTCACCTAAATCTGATATGTTTTCCTCTGACCTCAACGCCGAATTAGAGGCTACAGCCGAATACGGGCCCGATCACCCGGCGGACACTGCTCGAATCACTCAGCTTGAACATGCCAACCGCCAGTTGGAGGCCGAACTCGACCAGGCCGAGACACGCCGCCAGCAGGAATTTACTTACCAGGCTGCCCTCAACGAAATTACCCTGGACCTGTTGAAACGCCACGAACTTGGCGAACTATTAAAGACCATCGTGGAAAAAGCGGCCAGCCTGGCCGGGACTCCCTTCGCCTTTATCTACCTGCTAGACCCTACTCGAACTTTCCTCGAATTAAAAATAAACCTGGACCATGCAGAAAACCATCGCGGATTTGCCCAGACCCTAAAAAAAGGCGAAGGTCTGGCCGGGCAGGTCTGGGAACTCCAACGTACCGTCCTCATTGATGATTACAGCCAGTGGGATAACAGGGTCCAACGCTATCTCCGCCAGAATCTCTATGCCGCAGTGGGCCTGCCGCTCCGTTCGGGCGAGCGGGTGCTCGGTGTGCTGGGATTAGCTCACCTGACCCCCGATAAGAAATTTACAGACAGCGAAATAGAACTGCTAAACCGGTTTGCGGAACTGGCCTCGGTGGCCCTCGACAACGCCCAGCTATATTCCCAGGCCCAGCAGGAAATTGCCAAACGCAAGGTGGCGGAGGAAGCCCTGTTAAAAAGCCGCCAGCGCCAGAAGGAATTGTTAAATGTGGCCCAGCGCCGCGCCCAGGAAGAAGAACTAATCAATAAGGTCCGTAACGCCGTCGCCCTGGAAGTCCATTTGCCCATCATAATTCGTAAAATCGTCGAGGCCATCAAAGAGACTTTTAATTACGAACTGGTCAGCCTTTACTTGCTGGCCCCGGAAACCAACAATACCGAACTGGTGCTGCAACACCAGATTGGCTATAAAACCGTAATTGCCCGGATGAGCGTCGAAAAAGGCATCCTGGGGTTGGTAGCGCGAACCGGACAACCTATCTTGCTGGAAGATGTCCGGTCGAATCCTCATTTCATCGGGGCCGTACCAGACATCGTGTCCGAAGTATGCGTCCCCCTGGTAATCCAGGGCCGGACGGTGGGGGTCTTTAACGTCGAAACGAACCACGACATCCGGTTAAGCCTGGCCGATTTGCGCCTGATGGAAGTGCTGGCCGAACATATAAATATCGCCATCGAACGCGGCTGGCTCTACGCCGAAGTCCAGAAACGGGAAAAACAGTATCGTTCGGTCTTTAACAGCCTTAAAGAAGTGGTTTTCCAGACCGACGAGCAGGGACGCTGGACCTTCTTGAACCCGGCCTGGACTGAAATAACCGGCTATACCCTCAAAGAGAGCCTGGGTGTCTGCTTCCTCGATTACATTCACCCCGATGACCGCCAGTACAACGCCGAGCTTTTTACCCCGCTCCTGGAACGCCAGCAAGAAGTAGCCCGCCACGAGGTCCGCTGGATGATTAAAGACGGTAGCTGGCGCTGGATTCGCTTTTTTGCCCGGCTGACCCTCGACGAAGAAAACAGCGTGGCCGGGATTTCGGGCACCCTGGACGACATTACCGAAAGTAAACTGGCCGAGGAAGCCCTCGAAAGCGAAAAGCTGCGCTTCCTACAACTCGCCGAAAATATTAAAGACGTCTTCTGGATTGTTGACCCGAAACTTGAGCAGGTGCTTTATGTCAGCCCGGCGTACGAGGAAATCTGGGGCCGCAGCCGTCAGAGTGTCTATAACTACTTTTACTCGTTCCTGGAAGCGGTCCACCCCGCCGACTACGATACGGTTGTCGAACACCAGACCCGCAAAATGACCGGCGAGTATGACCTGGAATACCGGGTCATCCGGCCCGACGGCTCGATACGCTGGGTTTGGGACAAAGCTTTCCCGGTCCACAACAAAGCCGGGGAAGTCTACCGGGTGGCCGCAATCAGCAAGGATATTACCGAGCGCAAACTGGCCGAAGAAAAGCTGCGCCATTACGCCTTGCACGATGCCCTGACCGGTCTCGCCAACCGCACCCTTTTTATGGACCGCCTCGAACACGCCATGACCCGCAACCGGCGGCACAATAGTTCCTTCGCAGTCCTCTTTATGGACCTCGACCGCTTCAAGATTATCAACGACAGCCTCGGCCACGTCACCGGGGACCGCCTCTTAATCGCGATTGCCCAGCGGCTGAAAGCCTGTTTGCGCCCGGAAGATACCGTGGCCCGTTTTGGCGGCGACGAGTTTACCATTTTGCTCGAAGATATTAATGGCCCCCAGGACGCGACCCATATCGCCGACCGGATCCAGGATGAAATCGCCCGGCCTTTCGACCTGCGCGGCCAGGAGGTCTTTACCTCGACCAGCATCGGTATCGCCATGAGTGAAATAAACGTGGAGGATGCCCAGGACCTGTTGCGCAACGCCGACACGGCCCTGTACAAGGCCAAGGCCAGTGGCCGGGCCCGCTATGCCCTGTTCGACCTGGGCATGCACGATAGCGCGGTCAAACTGCTTCAACTGGAAACCGACCTGCGCAAAGCCCTCGAAAAAGACGAATTTTGCGTCTATTACCAGCCGATTATTTCCCTCAAAACCGGGCTCGTAATCGGACTCGAATCTTTGATACGCTGGCGGCATCCCGAAAAGGGGCTGATACCGCCCGGCGAGTTTATCCCGGTGGCCGAGGAAACCGGCCTGATTGTGCCTATTGGCTGGAAGATGCTCTTTGATAGCTGCCGCCAAATGCGCGAATGGCAAATTGACAACCCCGATTTTTCGGACGCCCGGATTAGCGTTAACCTGTCGAGCCGCCAGTTTTTACAGCCGGACCTGTTCGAGCAAATCAGGACAGCCCTGACCGAAACCGGCCTATCTCCGCAAAACCTGACCCTTGAATTAACCGAGAGCGTTTTGATGGAAAACGCTGAAATTGTTACCACTAACCTGCTACAATTAAGAGCGGCGGGGATACGGTTAGCCCTGGACGATTTTGGGACCGGCTATTCATCCCTGAGTTACCTGCACCGCTTCCCGATTGATTCTTTAAAAATTGACCAATCGTTTGTAAGCCGGATTACCGGCAACGGCGAGAATACCGAACTGGTCCGCACCATTATTACAATGGCCCATAACCTGGGCATTGAAGTCACTGCCGAAGGCGTCGAAACTATTGACCAGCTAAACCACTTGCGCTTTCTGAGTTGTGAGGCGGCCCAGGGCTACCTGATTGCCCAACCGGCCCCGGCGGAAAAAGCCGGGAAATGGCTCCGGGAAAAATCTTTTGATTTATGAATTTTGCCCCTGCTAAAAAACTGAAGCGGAAACCGGCCATCTTTACTCTGCTGGTCGTTTTGATTCTGACTGCCTCGCTCCTGGGTGGTTGCAGCGATAACCCGGCAAGTCCTACCCCTGCCGCAACCGAGTTGCCGCTGCCCTCCACTCCCGGTGGCCTGAACCTGACCACCCCCGATGCTCTCCAACAACAACTTGACCAGGCCAACCAGTTGCAACCGCCGCCAGAAATTATTCCTACGCCTACACCAACCCGTGCCCCCGGTCCGGCCCCATTCTTATCAGGCGCTTTACCGACCTTCGCTTCCCTTCCGACGCCCGGTGGTGACCCTAACGCCGTTAAACTGCTGGCAAGCTACTCCGGCCAGAACCAGGCTACCGACAACAAGCCCGAACCTTTGCGTGCCCTTGCCTTCTCGCCTGACTACAAAATGCTGGTGGTTGCCGACGAAAGCGACTCCTGGCTAGTCGAAACTGCCTCCGGTAAACAGGTGCAAACCCTGAAGGGTGGGGCCAATAGCCTGGACTGGTCGCCGGACGGCTCACTCCTGGCGGCGGGCGGTCTCAACGGTATTACGTTATTATGGCGCTGGGATAAGCCAAACGGACAGTTCCGGGCCGGTCCGCTTCGCCTGGCAGATTCGAGCGTGGCCGAAGACTTTGGCGATACGGTCGAAGTGGCCTTCTCCTCCGACAGCAAACGGCTGGCGACCTTCGCTTCGGACGGCAATATCACGGTCTACAATACCGATACAGGCCAACCCCAGGCAGCCTTTAGCTCCGATTTTGCAGGGTATCTTAGCTGGTCACCCGACGGCACCCGCCTGGCCGACGAATTCTTGAACCTCCACAACCCGGCAACCGGCCTGACCGCCGAACCTGCCTTTGACCTCGGCATCGCGGCTGATGCTCCGCAGGGGGTCGCCTGGTCTCCGGACGGCAAAATGGTGGCGGTCAGCGGGGATGCTTTCGAAATGCAAATCGCCGCCGTCCCACCCCTGGCCGCTACGGGAAAGTCCGAGAATAGCGTGACGACCATCAAGACGCGGGTAGAACTGCGCAGCCTGGGAAAACTCAATGGGGCAACCTTCATGACGCACCTGAAAGAAGGGCGGCGGGTGGCCTGGTCGGCCAACAGCCAGTGGGTCGCGGTTGCCAACGTGCCGGAGGCGGGCAAAGTCTCGGTCTTTGATACTTCCGGCAATCTTCTGCAAACCATAAACGCCGGGGAAGCGCCGTTGCGGGCGCTGGCCTGGCCCAAAGATGGGCTGCTGGTCAGCGCCGGGAACGATGGGGTCGCCCGCTTCTGGCAACTCGACCATATCGCGAATTAACGGGTAAAAAAGAGCCGCCTCGGTGCAATTCGAGGCGGCCCTTTTTATTTTAACTGTTTGTAAACTGGTTTACTGCTTCTGGCGATACCATGTCACGGTCTGGATATTGTAAGCATTGGTCCCGGCCTGGAAATCCTGCTGAGCCAGCACCGCCGCACGGGCTGTATCCAGCGAGGTGTAACAGGGTATCCCGTTCTCGACCGCCGCCCGCCGGATTTCGAAACCGTCCAGCAAAGGCCGCCGCCGCCCGGTGATTGTATTGACCACCGCTACGACCTGGCCCTGTTTGATAAGGTCCACCGTGTCGGGACGACCCTCCCCGATTTTGTGGGCCACCGCCTGGACGGAGATCCCGGCACTTTCGACCATATCTGCCGTACCGGAAGTAGCAGCAATCTGGTAACCGAGGTCGGCCAGGGTGCGAATAAGTTCGAGCGCCTCGGTCTTGTCGCGGTCGGCCACGCTGAACAGGACCGTACCCTTAGGGGGCAAGCTCATGTTAGCCGCGATAAGCGCTTTACGCATGGCCGCCGGGTAGCTCTTATCAATCCCCATGACCTCCCCGGTCGACTTCATCTCCGGCCCCAGGTAGGTATCCACGCCCGAAAGCTTGGACATACTGAAGACCGGGGCTTTAACTGCCACCAGGGGCTGCTTGGGCCAGAGACCGCCTTCGAAACCCTGTTCCTTGAGCGTCTTGCCGAGCATGATTCCGACCGCGAGACGGACCATCGGCACACCCGTCACTTTGCTCAGGAAGGGCACGGTCCGGCTGGCGCGCGGGTTGACTTCCAGGATGTAAATCCGGCCCTCGAAGATGACGAACTGGATATTGATTAACCCCTTCGCCTTCAGGCCGATACCGACGCGGGTCGTGTAGTCTACAATCGTGTCTACCTCGTGGGCGTAGAGGTTTACACCCGGATAGACCGCGAAACTGTCGCCACTATGGACCCCGGCCCGCTCGATATGCTCCATTACGCCCGGAATAAGGACCGCCTCGCCGTCGCAGATTGCGTCAACTTCGACTTCCTTGCCTTCCAGGTATTTATCAATCAGGACCGGGTGTTTTTCACTTACCCGCGTAACCGTCGTGACATAGCGTTGCAGGTCGTCCTCGTTGTGGCAGATTTCCATCGCCCGGCCACCCAGCACGTAACTGGGGCGGACCAACACCGGGTAGCCAATCGAGGCGGCCACTTTGAAGGCGTCCTGCACCTGCATCACGGTGCCGCCCGGCGGCTGGCTGATACCCAGGCGGGCCACGAAATCCTCGAAACGCTTGCGGTCCTCGGCGATGTCAATCGCGTCGGCGCTGCTCCCGATAATCGGCACTCCCGCCAGCGAGAGCGGTTCGGCCAGGTTAATCGCGGTCTGCCCGCCAAACTGCAAGATGACCGGGGGCCGCTGCAAGTCGGCATTATCGAGCTTCAACCCGTCCGAACCTTCCGGCGGCAGCGCCTCGTTGTCGAGAATGTCGCTGACGCTTTCCTCGTCCAGGGCCTCGAAATAGAGGCGGTCGCTGGTGTCGAAGTCGGTCGAAACGGTTTCGGGGTTGGAGTTGACCATGATACTTTTCACCCCGGCTTGCTGCAAAGCCCAGGCCGCGTGAACGCTGGAATAGTCGAACTCGATACCCTGGCCGATACGGATAGGACCGCTACCGATAACCACGCCTTTTGGGAAAGGCAGCGCCGGGGCTTCGTTCTCCTGCTCGTAGCTGCTATAGAAGTAGGGTGTCACCGCCTCGAACTCGGCGGCGCAGGTATCCACCATCTTGTAGACCGGGCGAATACCGTTTTCAACCCGCATCTGGCGGACCCGTTCGGGGAGTTCGTCGGTCAGGTTGCCGATCTGGTCGTCGCTAAAACCGAGCAACTTGGCTTCGAGAAGCAAGTGGACGGTCATGCGGTTGTTGCCGAGCAATTTGCGCTCCATCGCCACCAGGCGCTGGAACTTCCTGAGGAACCACATATCAATTTTGCAGTGATCGTAGATTTCCTCAGGCGTGATATTCCGCCGCAAAGCCGCGAAGACGGCCCACAGGCGGCGGTCGTTCGCTTTGTCAATATACTTGTAAATGGTCTCGATTTGCTGCTGCTCGGTGCCGTTGGACCACTCGCCCTCTTCCCACATCAGGCTCTTGCCGCCCAGTTCGAGCGAACGGACCGCCTTCTGAAAAGCTCCTTCGAAAGAGCGGTCAATCGCCATAACTTCGCCCGTCGCCTTCATCTGGGTGCCGATGGTGCGGTCGCCAGTCGGGAATTTATCAAACGGCCAGCGGGGAATTTTAATCACGCAGTAGTCCAGGGTCGGCTCGAAAGCGGCCTTGGTCTGCCGGGTGACGGCGTTGGGAATCTCGTCCAGGCGTTTGCCGATAGCGATTTTAGCGGCCACGCGGGCAATCGGGTAACCGGTTGCCTTCGAGGCCAGGGCGCTGGAACGGCTGACGCGGGGGTTTACCTCGATAACGTAATACTGGAAAGAGAACGGGTCGAGAGCGTACTGGACGTTGCAGCCGCCTTCGATACCGAGCGCCCGGATAATTTTAATCGAGGCACTCCGCAGCATCTGGTACTCTTTGTCGGAAAGGGTCTGGCTGGGCGCGACCACGATGCTATCGCCGGTATGGACACCGAGCGGGTCGAGGTTCTCCATGTTACAAATCGTGATGCAGGTATCGGCGGAGTCGCGCATCACTTCGTACTCAATTTCCTTCCAGCCGCCGAGATACCTCTCGACCAGAATCTGGGAAATCGGGCTGGCCTTCAGGCCGCTATTGGAGAAAATATCGAATTCTTCCCAGGTCCGGGCAATCCCACCACCGGTACCGCCGAGGGTATAGGCCGGGCGAATGATGATGGGCAGACCGATACGTTTGCCTATAGCGAGGGCTTCGTCATAGGTGTTGGCAATATCGCTTTCAATGACCGGCTCGCCGAGTTCGGCCAGGAGCTTTTTGAAGAGTTCGCGGTCCTCGGCCTTTTTAATACCGGCCAGGGGAGTGCCCAGCACTCGGACATCATACTTCTCCAAAACTCCTGCATCGGAAAGGGCCACCGCCAAATTCAGGCCGGTTTGACCGCCGAGCGTTGCCAGCAAACTGTCGGGTCGTTCCTGCTCGATGATTCGGGAAACTGATTCGACCGTCAAAGGCTCGATATAAACTCGGTCGGCGATTCCTTCATCGGTCATAATGGTGGCAGGGTTGCTGTTAACCAGCACCGACTCCACCCCTTCTTCGCGCAGAGCGCGGCAGGCTTGCGTACCGGCATAGTCAAATTCGGCGGCCTGGCCGATAACGATAGGCCCGCTTCCAAGCACCAGAACTTTAGCTATCGGACGGACCTGCACGGCCTGGTTCGCAGCGGAATTAAGGACTTCGGTCATCTTTGCGTTTTGTACACCTCTTTATGAAATCTAGGTTTTGGTTTTGAGTTCTCGACTTGTTTCCTACGGATCAACCCTCAATATTTTGTATCCAGGGCAAAACTCCACCGGCCTATCACAGGTCGATGGATGGCAGTTTCTTAAAAAATGCCGGGATACGGAGCAGCACCGCTCATCCGTAGATTATACGTCATAAAGGCCCTTAGTTCAAAGTGAATTTTTAAGCAGTTATCAATAGACAGTAGTCAATAGCCGGTTATCAAACAAATTCTTGTACAAATATTTCGGATTTGAACAGCTTTTCCGCTAATGAGCAAAATTCTTGACCAAAGATTACTTCAAAAACCAAACTTTAAATTTCCTGACTTCTGGCTTCTGACCACTGACTACTATTCTAAAATATGTTATAATTCCCCCATCATTTGCGACAATTTAGCTTTATGTTTAGCAATTTGCGGGTAGCTATGGAAGACGATAGTAAAGCAACCCCGGAACCACCGGATTTACAGCAACAGTACGGTCCCGACGCAGAGAAGGCCCGGCAGCACAACGAACGGGCTAAAAAGTTCTTCGAAAAGGGTGACTACGCCCAGGCTGAAATCGAAGTGCGCGAAGCCATTAAGCTGGCCCCAAACTGGGCCGCGCTCCACGATAACCTGGGGACTATCTGTTCCGAGCAGAATAAATTGCAGGAAGCGCTCATCCACTACGTGGACGCCCTGCGGATAGACCCGGAAAGCCCCACCGTCACCTATAACCTGGGCTACTTCCTACTTCAAACCGGCATGGACACTGCCCAATTTTTTCTCGAAAAGACTTTGGAACGCGAACCAATCTATCCCGACGCCCGGCGAGCCCTGGGCGACCTGTTTATGGACCGGGGCGAGAATTCGAGGGCCATTTCATCCTTCGCTCGCGCTATCGAACAAAACCCCAAAGACACCCGCGCCCGCTTCCGCTTATCCGACCTCTTCTGGGAACAGGGCGACTACCACGAATCAGCCCAACAACTCCAATCTATTCTGCAATATACCCCGGAAGACCCGGTAGCCTGGCACAACCTGGGCCTGGTGGCGATTGTCCTCAAAGATGGCCCGCTGGCCGAAAACAGTCTATGCCGGGCTATCGAACTTGACCCGGCCTACCTGCTAGCCCATTATCACCTGGCCTGTTACTATGCCGAAAACTTCCAGCTAGAGCAAGCCCTTTACTGCCTGGATAAAGCGGTCGCCCTCGACCGGGAGCAGGTCCGCGAATGGGTCCAGGAAGATGAAAAGCTGGAACGGCTGCGCAGCCACCCCCGTTTCGAGCAACTTCTTTCGGAAGACTAAATCTTAACAATAAAAGAACCCCTGGTTATCCAGGGGTCTTTTTGTTTCTGGCGAATTAGTCCAGGGACCGGGCGTTGAAAATATCCATCGCCTTACGCACTTTCTCGTTCTCCGGCAAACCGCCCGGGCCGCTTGGAGATTTTGGACCTTTGCCTCCACCCTCGCCGCCGCCATTGCCGTTATCCTTATCGCCGCCGTCAAAGACGCATTTGATAATGATTTTCTGGCCCATCACTTTCGAGAAATGGTCCTCGATTATGCCGCGATTGGTATCACTATCCTTGAATTTGTTGTAGTGGAACTGGTAATCGAACGAGAGCATGACCTGGCGCCCTCTATTCGAAGTGGGCCGGGCTTCTTTTAATAAAGCGGCAATCATTTTGCTCTGCGCGTCAATACTCTTGATAACTTTCGGCCAGGATTGCTGGACCAGGTCGAACGCGATTTCCGCCATGTCAGCCTCGTCAACCCCGGCTTCTCCGCTCACGGTAACATTAACTTCGACTTTGTCGGGCGTTTTAGCTTCAGGTGCCGCCGCCGGGGCCACCGAATTAACAAGTTTCTCAACCATGTTCGCGGCGCTTTTAACTTCAGGCGCAGCGGGAGGGGTCGCGGCCCGTTCGAAAGCGGTCGGCACCGCCTGGCGTGGCGCAGCGGGCGGTGTTGAGGCTGCCGGGCGCGAAGGCGTGGTGGAAGCGCGTGCCGGCGCAGCGGGGACCGCCTGGACGGCGGGTGCTACCGCAGGAGCGACCTGGGCCGGTAAGAGGGCTTCCATTAAGGCCAGTTCGAGCGGCAATTGTCCGTAAGGCGAGACCTTCAGGTTATAATCCACACCGCTAAAGATTTTAAGGAAGTAGACTACCTGGGCCAACTCTACTCGTTTGGCCTGGTCTTGCAAGCGGGCCACCGCCTCGGTCGTCATGTCGGCCAACTCTTTGCCGCTGGGGTTGGCTTTGAGCAGCATCAACGAGCGCAGGTGTTCCACCAGGTCGCGGTTGAAGCGCTTCAGGTCGGTGCCAGCCTGGACCATTTTGTTGATTTGTTCGAGACCGCCCGGCAAATCCCCTGCGATAAGGGCTTCCGAGAAATCGGAAACCGCTTCGATATTCATTACGCCCAGCATCAGGTGGACCGCTTCAATCGTGATGTTCCCGCCGCTATAGACGATTAACTGGTCGAGCAGCGAAAGAGCATCCCGCAACGACCCGGTTGCCTGGCGAGCGACGGTTTCGAGGGCTTCCTGCTGGGCCGGGATTTTTTCTTCCTGGCAGATATATTCGAGCCGCTTGACAATCTGTTCGAGCCCGATGCGCTGGAAGTCGAAACGCTGGCAGCGCGAAACGACCGTGGCCGGAATATCTTGCGGGTCGGTAGTCGCCAGGATAAAAAGGGCGTGGGGTGGCGGTTCTTCCAGGGTCTTGAGCAGGGCGTTAAAGGCCGCCTCGGTCATCATATGCACTTCGTCAATGATGTAGACCTTCTTTTTGAGGTAAGAAGGCTGGAAATTGATTTTGTCCCGCAACTCGCGGACTTCATCAATACCACGATTGCTGGCGGCGTCAATCTCGATGAGGTCGAGGGCGCGGGCCTCGGCAATCGAGCGGCAGGCCTCGCATTTATCACAGGGCCGGGCTCTGGGGTCGGGGTCGAGACAGTTCACCGCTTTGGCAAGTAAACGCCCGGTCGAGGTTTTGCCGGTGCCGCGCGGCCCGCAAAACAAATAGGCGTGGCCGGTCCGTCCCGATGCGATAGCGTTGCGGAGAGTGCGGGTTATAGCCTCCTGGCCGACCAACTCGTCAAAAGTCTGGGAGCGCCATTTACGGTAGAGTGTTTGAGAGCGGTTGCCACCCGTGGCGGCGGTGGTTGTTGCCGGGGGCTCGACAGGCAAGCCCCAATCAAAGCCCGGAAAAGCCCCATTTGAATCAGTGGTCATTTACAAGTCCCCGTGATTGCCTTTTGAAACGTTTATTCTTATAGTCTGGCCCTATTATACCCCAAAACCGCCCTCCTTTAAAGATTAATGAAGGAGTGGCTTGAACTCAAAATAGCCCATGTGGAAAACTTCTCCGTAAATTCATGCCTGTCAGAAGGGTGGCCCTGGTCTGGGCCACCTTGATGGGCCCGGCAACAAAACCACCCTGCCATACCGCCATTTTAAATCGTTATTTTTGGTGAAAAGGGCTATAATCTGTGTAACTTTTAAGCTGCTTGTACAGGACTGGTAAAGCGCGCTTTCTTTCTCTAAGGGTAAAAATAACTTCAATCCGCAAGCAGGTATTTATCTAAAAAGGCCGTGTAGGCTTATAAATTGACAATGCTGGCCGGGTGGCTTGTCCGGCAGGGAGTCTAAAACAATGATCTGGTCTGCGGCAATTTCCGCTTTTTTAGCCTCGGTAGTTGAATTTGTTGAAGCCCTGACCATCGTCCTGGTGGTCGGGGTCACCATAAACTGGAAATCGTCCCTGTGGGGGGCAGTCGGGGCCGCTCTGACTTTAGCCGTCCTGATAGGCATCTTTGGTACGGCCCTGGTCGTATTTATCCCGATTGAAGCCCTCCGTTTAATCGTGGGCATCGTCCTGGTCCTTTTTGGCCTCAAATGGCTGAAGAAAGCCATCCTGCGCTATAGCGGCCACAAAGCTTTACACGATGAAGAAGCGATCTACGAAGAAGAAATGCGGGCCATGAAAGCCAGGGGCGAAACCCTCCCCGATAAGATTGACGGGTTCGGCTTCGTCACCTCTTACAAAAGCGTCTTGCTGGAAGGGCTGGAAGTCGCCTTTATCGTTATCACTTTTGGCACCTCGTCCGCTCCATCCGACCGGGAGAAATCGTCGGCCCTGCTGGCGGCAGCAGTCGGCGCGGTCCTGGCCGGGATAGTTGTTGTCATAATAGGGGCGCTTATCCGGGGACCGCTCACCCGGATACCGGAAAATACCCTGAAGTTTATCGTCGGTATTATGTTGACCAGTTTCGGCACTTTCTGGGGCGGTGAAGGGCTGGGCATCGACTGGCCCGGTGACGACCTCTTTTTGCTGGGACTGGTCTTGATTTATCTGCTGGTCAGTTTCGCCCTGGTTGCCTGGTTGCGTACCATCCCCCGGTATAGCAAAGCCGGAAAATCAGCGGCCAATGTTGGACTCGACCTGATAGACCCAATCACCCCGCTAGGCCAGGAGGAGCTACAATAATTATGGGAATCATCACGAAATTCTTAAGAGGGGTATTTTACTTTTTTGTCGGGGACTGGATAATCCTGGGTGGCGTCGCTATAACCCTGCTGGTGGTTGCCCTGCTCGAAAAAGTAATCACGGTGGATGCTCTCAAAGGCGTTGGCGCCATCGTCTTCCTGGTCGGAGTAGCCCTGACCTTGTTCGTCACCCTGCGCCGGGAAATCTTCCCTAAATAATCTTTTTCCGAGCAAAAGCAATAACCGCTTTCATAAAAAACAGGTACAGGCTTAAAACAAAAAGCCCGTACCTGTTGTGCTTCTCTATACAAGAATATCTCTAGCTGCCGTTTTGCCAGACCCCGGTGATTGGCCCGGCCTTCGCGTCCTGCTGGCCCAGGTTGCCCAGTTGGAAATTATCCTCGATAGTCCTGAGCAGGTTGTAGTGGGTATATTGGACATCACTGGTAACTCCCGGTTTGACGACCGGGCCGCCCAGGACCGTATAAATCCGGTTATTTCCCGTATTGTCACTTTCATCAAAGGTGACCACCAGCAAGGTTCGGGCACCCAGGGCCTGGGTAGTAGCGACACTGCCTAAAAAGCCTTCTAACCATTTTGAAGCGTAAGCCACTCCCGTATCGTGACCGTCATTTTTCAGGTCAGGGACATAAAACGAATAATCCGGCAGGCTGTTGGTCGAAATATCTTTAGCGAGTTGGGTTGCCGGGACCACCAGGCTGCACTGGGCCGGGTCTTTTTGGATTTCGACAAAAGACAATGCCGGGAGATGTTTCCTGACATAATTGCCGGATTGCACCCCCGTAAAACATTTCCCTTCCGGGTATTGCTCGGCGTAAAACTTCCAGCTAACCCCTTGTTTGTTCATGAGGTCCATAATCGTAGGGTGGTCGAGATTGGTCTGACCATCGCTGGTGATTCCAAAAGTGCTACCCGCGACCAGAGCCAGGTAGTTGGGATAGGATGGGTGAGCCACCCCGGAATAATTGGTGAGCAAAACGCTCTGCCCGGCCAACTTCTTCAAGTAAGGCTGGGCAATGGCCTGGGCATAATCGGCATTCTCAAGCACGACAATAAAAACCCGGTCGAAATAAGGGTGGGTGTTAGTTGGGGTGGGTGAGAGGGCCGGAGTTCCTGGCGAATTCGCTTCCCCGGTTGAAACCGGAAGCAAGGTTGTGCCGGAAGGCCCTACGGTTGGGGCAGAAGTTGCAACCTGAGTTAAGGAAGGTGAAGGGCTGCTGGCCGGATTAGTGGCGGTTGCGGCTATAGAGGTAATAGCCGTCGCGGTAAAGGTGGGGGTGGCCAGGCTTACAGGGTTATCCCCACAGGCCGTAGTTACCAGTAAAACCAGACCAAGCCACCATAGCAGCCCGGTTTTAAAGGTTGCGCCCTTAAAAACTCGCTTTTTATAAAATTTATCCCTGGAAATTCTTAGCATTTTCTTCTCGTCCCCAAAATCCCCTCTTTTTAAGTAGCCCTGTTACCTTTAAGGCAAAAGAGCCAACCGGGTCGGTAGGTTGGATTAACGTGGCTCGCTTGCACCCTGATTTGCCTGGCTGGTGCGGCGGGACAGTCCATTCTTTTGCCACAACTGTCGCCCAAGTATAAAAAGGGCGGTTACCGCCAGTACTATAACCAGACTGCCCGCAATATCAAGCAGGTGGTGGACTCCCGCGTAGACCCTGGCAAGACCAATCAGCAAAGCCAGGAACCAGACCACCAATCCCGCTTTCCAATTGAAATAAAAGAGGATGCCGCCAACCGCGGCCACCAGTAAAGTGTGGTCGGATGGGAAACCGTTGTCGAGCGCTCCCGGTATCAGGGGAGCAATACCCGTCTGGATAAAAGGCCGGGGGTCCGAAATGAGTTGGGCACCCACCTTCGAAAGGAGGTAGCTCAGCCCCCCGATAAAAAGGGTTGCCAGGCCAAGCTCGATTAACCGTTTTCGATAGAAAATTACCGCAAACAACAACGCCCCTAAAATAACCGGGACATAAAGATACTGTGCTACAACTTTTATTACTTCGTTCATTATAAAGAATTTAAACCCCGCTTCACAAAATTCACTTGAAAGAAACGCCGGGTACACCTTACACCTGGCTAATCACAAAGCTGCGGGATATTAGCCCGTTAGCCTGATTTCAGATGTAATAACCCCCTGGTGTACCCGGCAGCTTGAAAACTTTAACACACGAACATGAGAAAACGGTGAGAAATATCATGTTTTTTTAAACCGCCGGTAGTTTTTTACAGCCTACCGGCAGATGCAACCCTTTTGAAGGTGTGATAAATCCGGTCCGGTAAATGTTTAGAGGCGGGTACGGCTTTCCCAGGTATCTCCATAAGCCCGTGGGTCATCCAGCGGTTCTATGTGGATTGTTATCTCAACTTCCCTGAAAATCTCTTTTATTTTTGCCTCAATTGTTTCGGCATATTCGTGAGCCTGCCCGACAGTCCAATCGCTCGGTGTCAGGAGATGCAAATCAATAAATCGAAAACTACCGCTTTTGCGGGCCCTTAACCCGTGATATTCCATGGGACTGGCAGACGCGTCAATTACACTTTGAATGGCATCTCTGACCTGGCTTTCCTCGTCCGGTGGTAAAGCCGGGTCGGATAGGCCGCTCAGGCTGCGCTTGACCAGTTTCCCCCCTTCAAAGATGATATTGGCAGCCACAGCCAGCGCTATGACCGGGTCCAACCACAACCACCCGGTAATGGCTACCAGGACAACTCCCAGCACCACTCCGACTGATGTGACCACATCGGTCATTAAATGTTTACCGTCAGCCTCAAGGGCAATACTTTCTTCGTTGCGTCCAACCCTCAATAGAATACGCGCCACTACAAAATTAATCAGGGTGGCAACCAGCGAAACCGCCAGCCCTATATCGACACTTTCGAGGGCTGCCGGGTGAAACAAACGGTCCAGGGCGGTCCAGATAATGGCGCCTGCCGCTACCAGGATGAGGCCACCTTCCAGCCCGCTGCTAAAATATTCGACCTTCTGGTGGCCGTATTGGTGGGACTTATCGGCGGGCCGGGCCGCGATAGTAAGGGCCAGCAAAGCGGCGGAGGCTCCAACCAGGTTGACCAGGCTTTCCATGGCATCCGATAGAAGCCCTACCGAACCCGTGAATAAATAAGCCGTAAATTTTAGCGCGATGGTGGCTACTGCCGCGCCAATAGATAGGAAAATTACCCTGGTCTTTATATTTGACTTACCTGGTATTTTTCCTTCCTCGTTCTTGTCAGTATCCGAACTCCGGGAAGATAACATATAACCCTTCTTCTACTGTAAATGTCTCCTGAAACAAACCTGGTTCCGACTAAATATAGCATAAATAAGTTAAAAGAAAGGCTAAAGCCAAATCTTAGTCAATATTGACTATTACCCTTTTTAGTGGTATACTCAATAAAGATTAGACAATATTGACTATTCAATATTGAATGACAGTTGGTGTAAAACAATTAGATCGACCTGCTGGTTGCCCCAGGGTGTAATGGTGTGACTAGAAGAATAAGGAGAAATCATGAAAAAACTATATTACGCGGCCCTGTTCTATACCGTCCTCGGACTGGCGGGAGGCCTGTACTACCGCACCCTGACCCACGCCAGGGATTTTACCGGCGATACCCAGCTTGCGGTCGTACATACCCATTTCCTGGCCCTGGGGCTGCTCGTCTTTATCATTTTAATTCCGTTCGAGCGCGTCTTTGAGCTTTCCAAAAACCCCCTTTTCAACTGGTTCTTCTGGACTTATAACGTGGGACTGCTCTGGACCGGCGGGTTTATGACCTTTAACGGCACCAACACTGTGCTGGGCAACACTATCAGCCCGGCCATAGCCGGGATTTCGGGTATGGGCCACGTCATTATTACGGTAGCGTTTGTCCTGCTTTTTATCTGCCTGCGCCCCGGTCTGCTGGCCGGGCCAAAAGCCTTGAAACAATAAAGATTTTAAAAGGTGGCCAGGGCTTTTATTCAGCCCTGGCCCGTAGGTCGGGCGCTTGAAGGGCATGCATTTGTGAAAGAATAAGGCACCAATATGAACGTTTCGGAGAAAATTACGACGGCTGAGAAGGAGAACTCCTCGGAACCCCAGGACACCGGGCGGGGGAGATGGATTGGCCTGGGAGTGCTGGCCGCTGGGCTTTCAATGATTGTGATAGACGGGACCATCGTTGGCGTGGCCCTCCCAGTAATTATCAACTCGCTTAAACTCGATTTTAGCGACGCCCAGTGGATTAACGCCGTTTATTCGGTGGTTTTCGCAGCCCTGCTGCTTACCGCCGGGCGGCTCAGTGACAGGTTCGGGCGGCGGCGTTTGTTCGTGGCCGGGCTGGTCATCTTTATGGGCGGGAGTTTGCTGGCCTCCCTGGCCTCGGAAGCCGGTTCGTTGATTGCGGCCCGGGTTGTCCAGGGTATCGGTGGGGCCTTTATTCTCCCCTCGACCCTTTCCACGGTCAATGCCACCTTTCGGGGGAAGGACCGGGCCGTGGCTTTTGGCATCTGGGGCGCGGTCATTTCCGGGATGGCGGCGGTAGGGCCGTTGCTCGGCGGCTGGCTTACTACCAACTTCACCTGGCCCTGGATTTTCCTGGTCAATTTGCCGATTGGGATAGTGATTATTATCGGGGCTTTCCTGTACGTGCCCGAAACCAGCGCCAAAATCACCTCGCCCGGCGTTGATGTGGACGGGTTGCTGCTCAGCGTAATTGGGTTTGGCGGGACCGTCTTTGCCTTAATCGAGGGCGGCTCGCTGGGCTGGTGGCAACCCCTGGCCGGCCTGAATATCCTGGGGTTCAACTGGCCCACCACCGCGCCAATCTCCATAATTCCAATCGTAGGTACGGTGGGTGTGCTGGCACTGGTCTTATTCATCACCTGGGAACGCCACCGCGCCCACAACGGTCGCTCGGCCATTCTCGACGTGCGGCTTTTCTCGGCGGAAACTTTTCGCTGGGGCAATCTAACAGCCCTGTGCGTGGCTATCGGTGAATTTGGGCTGCTCTTTGTATTGCCGTTATTCCTGGTAAACGTGCTGGGACTTACCACCCTGGAAGCCGGGGTGGTCCTGGTAGCGATGGCGGCAGGGGCTTTCTTTTCCGGCTCCCAGGCACGCCACCTGGCCGGGCGCTTTGGCCCAACGAAGGTGGTTGTGTTTGGCCTGGGAATGGAGGCGGTCGCGGTAGGTGTAACCGGTGTTTTGATGAATAGCGGCGTTTCACCCTGGCTGCTGGCAGGGCTTCTGACTATCTACGGGGCCGGGCTTGGGCTGGCCTCGGCCCAACTGACCGGGACCATCCTGGTCGATATTCCGCCCGAACAATCGGGCCAGGGGTCGGCCACCCAGAGTACCGTCCGCCAGATTGGAGCCGCCCTCGGTACGGCCATTATCGGGGCTATCCTGGCGGCAGCCCTGGGCTATTATCTGCCCCAGCACCTGGATACGGTACCGGGTGTCCCGACAACCTCCGCCCAACAACTGGTGACTGCCACCAAAGACTCGGCGGGTGGAGTTATATCAGGGTTGCGGGAAGCAGGTGTCCATAGCAACCTGGGGGCAAACGGCCCGGCGGTGGTCAATGCCCTTGCCGCCGGTTTCGCCGACGCGACCCGCCTTACCCTGCTCACCGCTGCCGCTTTCCTGCTGGTTGGGGCCGGGTTCTCCCTCTTCCTCCACTTCGCCACGGACCGGAACGCCGGAAAAAAGGCCGAGGCCGAGACTGGGGCGGTCAGGGGGAGAAAAGAATTAAAGCACAGTTAAGGAAAATTCTTGCCGGAAAAGACAATTAGGCGGATAATGGCTCCATCCAACCGCTAAAACTAAAAGGAGCAAGGTCATGGAGCCTGTTAATTCACAGAATAGTGCAGGAAATTCTACCGGGGCCGGACCGGACAGCCGTAACCTGGAAGAACGGGTCGAAGATTTGTTGAGCCGGATGACCCTCGAAGAAAAGGCCGGGATGATGTTCCAGGCCATGATAATGGTCAATCCCGATGGCACCCTTTTCGAAGGGGTCGGGCGCATCGGCCCGTTTTCCACCCGTGAGATGATTCTCGAAAAGAAGCTCAACCATTTTAACGTGCTGGCTACTCCCAAACCCCGCCAGACCGCCGAATGGTACAACCGCCTCCAGGAGTTGGCCGCCACTACCCGGCTCGGTATACCGGTGACTATCTCCTCCGACCCCCGCCACGCCTTCACCGATAACCCCGCCGCCAGTTTCCTGGCCGGGGATTTCTCCCAGTGGCCGGAATCGCTGGGGCTGGCTGCAACCGGCGACGAGGAACTGGTCCGGCAATTTGGAGACATCGCCCGGCAAGAATATGTCGCGGTCGGTATCCGGGCGGCCCTGCACCCGATGGCCGACCTGGCAACCGAACCCCGCTGGGCCCGGATTAACGGCACCTTTGGCGAGGACGCCGAACTTTCAGCCCGCATGGTAGGCGCATATATCCGGGGCTTCCAGGGCGAAAAGCTCGGCCCGGAAAGCGTTGCCTGTATGACCAAGCACTTTCCCGGCGGAGGCCCCCAAAAAGACGGCGAGGACCCCCACTTTCCCTATGGCCGGGAGCAGGTCTACCCTGGCGACAATTTCGATTACCACCTGATTCCGTTCAAGACCGCCTTTGAAGCCGGGACCGCCCAGATTATGCCCTATTACGGCATGCCGGTCGGCACCGAACTCGAAGAAGTCGGCTTTGCCTTTAATAAACAGGTCATCACCGGGCTGTTGCGCGAGAAATTCGGTTTCGAGGGGGTGGTTTGCGCCGATTGGGGCGTTTTAAGCTCCGCCGACGAAGTAAATTTCCCGGCGCGGGCCTGGGGCGTGGAAAACCTGAGCCTGCACGAACGGGCCAAAAAAGCCCTGGAAGCCGGGGTAGACCAGTTCGGAGGCGAGAGTTGCCCCGAAGTTATCGTGGAACTGGTCAGGAGCGGGCAGGTGGCGGAAAGCCGCATCGACACCTCGGTCCGGCGTCTCCTGCGCGATAAGTTCCGGCTGGGCCTGTTCGATAATACCTATGTAGACCCGGCCAGGGCAGAAACGATTGTAGGCCGGGCCGACTTCAAGGAAGCGGGCGAACTGGCGCAGCGCAAATCTATCGTGCTGCTCAAAAACAGCGCGACCCCTGCCGGGAACATTTTGCCGGTGCAGGGAAGACCCCGCCTCTACCTGGAAAATATCGCCGCCGAGGTAGCGACAGACTTTGGGGAAGTGGTAACCGGCCCGGACCAGGCCGACCTGGCGATTTTGCGGCTAAAAACCCCTTACGAGCAGCGCGACGGAAACTTTTTGGAGAAGATGTTCCACGCCGGGTCGCTCGAATTCGGGGGGGCCGAACGAGAACGCATCCTCGGTATCGCCCGGCAGGTGCCGACAATTGTCGATATTTACCTAGACCGTCCCGCCGTTATCCCCGAAATTGCGGAAGCGAGCGCGGCCCTGCTGGCTAATTTTGGGGCCAACGACCGGGCCTTGCTCGATGTTATCTTTGGCCGTTTCAGTCCGTCCGGCAAACTGCCCTTCGAACTGCCTTCCTCGATGGAGGCGGTATTGCGGCAGAAGTCGGATGTACCCTACGATTCGGAGAACCCCCTGTTCCCGTTCGGGTCCGGCCTGACCTATTCCTGATGTAGATAGTAGAACATCCTGAGCGCAGCGAAGGATCTTGGGCACCCGTTTACGGGTACCGTTGGACAATATCACCCTCGTTAGTGCTTTCGCCAACGGCGCTGAGACTCCTCGACTTCGCTCGGAATGACAATCAGGTAGGGTCCGGCCTGACCTATTCCTGAAAGTTTAGGCCAGGAAACCAAGCCTGACCGCCTGGGCCTCGGCCTGAAGGGTCAGTTCCGAGGCCAGGAAACAATGCGCCTGGGTCATGGCCGTCTCGGTGCGGTTCCGAATATCGTCAAGCAACTGGCGGGCAAACGGCACCTCGACCTTTTCGCAGTTCTCGTACCGGACGCCCTGGCGGTCGGCCAGGAAAAGATGGTTTGCACCGGGTTTCCCGCCAATATCGAGGTTTTTGCGGACCTCGATATACCCCTCCGTGCCGATAACGGTCAGGCGAGTATCGCCAAAGGTCGGCAGGCCCGCCGGGGTAAACCAGTCCACCCGCACGTAGCCGCTACAATTCTCGCCCCGCAAAATCACGTCGCCAAAGTCTTCCAGTTCGGGATAATCGGGGTGGTGATAATTGGCGACCTGGGAAAAGACCACCTGGGGCGCTTTAGCCCCGGTAAAAAACAAAAACTGGTCCATCTGGTGCGAGCCAATGTCGGTTATGATACCACCATACTTCTCGTGTTCGAAAAACCAGTCCGGGCGGCTCGGCAGGTTTATCTTGTGCGGCCCGACCCCGATAGTCTGGACCACTTCCCCGATGGCCCCGGCCCGGACCAATTCCCCCGCCCGCAAAGTGGCCGGGTTCGCCAGCCTTTCGGCGTAGAAGACCGAGTAAATCCGGCCTGTTTCGGCCTGGACCCGCCGCGCTTCGGCCAGTTGGTCCAGCGTGGTAAAACCGGGCTTGTCCGAGAGATAATCCTTGCCGTGCCGCATTACTTCCACCCCAAGTGGGGCGCGGTCGTTCGGAATCCCGGCGGAGGTTACAAGCTGGATGGCCGGGTCTTCGAGGATTTGCGCCTTCGACTCAGCCTGGACCGCCTGGGGATAGGTTTTAGTGAAAGTCGCGGCCAGGTCCGGTTCAGGGGCATAAAAAGCGGCTAACTCGCCACCCGCTTCCAGTAAAAGATTGACCTGGTCGTAAATGTGGCCGTGATTGATGCCAATCACGGCAAACCGTATTTTTTCCTGGTTTGTCACTGAAATTCTTTCTTTAATTATTAGATGCTAATCTAAAAATATTTCCCGGTTCTCGCGGGCGGATTGGTAGATGGCCTGGATAATCTGGAGCGGCTTGCGGCCATCCTCACCGGTAATCGCCGGGTCGCGCCCCTCGCGTAAAGTGGCAACCATATCGGCAATCTGGTAAGCATGGCCCTGGCTGGAAATATCGCCGGGATTTTTGGCCCCGGAGTCGCCCGGCCCACCGTCAGTTTGCACTTTCTCGCCCGGCGTCTTAAATTCCCAGACCTTGAACTTACCCGCTTCGAGGACCGCCGTCCCGTTTTGCCCCGTGATTTCGAGCCGTTCGGGCAGACCGGGATAATGCAGGGTCGAGGCTTCCAGCAGGCCGACCGCCCCGTTTTCAAAGGTCAGGAGGGCCAGGGCCAAATCTTCGACCTCGATTTTATGGGCGGCGGTGCGGGTTATTGCCCGGACGCTTTTGACCGGGCCAACCAGCCACTGCACCACGTCAACATAATGGACCCCCTGGTTCATGAGGGCCCCGCCGCCATCGAGCTTGTAAGTGCCGCGCCAGTCCGCGCTGTCGTAGTATTCCTGGGTCCGCCACCACTTGATAAAAACGTCCGCCGAAAGAAGCTGGCCGAAAAGGCCGTCATCGAGCGCCTTTTTGAGTTTTTGCACATCCGGCTCGAAACGGCGCTGGGAGATAACGGCCAGTTTCACCCCGGCCTGGCGGCTGGCCGCGATTAAACGGTCGGCGGCTTCAAGGGAGACCTCAATAGGCTTTTCGACCATCACGTGCTTACCGGCCAGGGCCGCCGGGACCCCATACCGGGCGTGGTCACCGCTCGGCACACAGACGTTGACCACCTGTAAAGCCGGGTCGGCCAGGAAAGCATCGAGGTCAGTATAGGGCGTGCCGCCAAAACGAGCCGCAAAATCAGCAGCCTTGGCCGCGTCCGAACTTAGGGCGGCAACCAGTTTCGCCCCCGGCACACTTTTAATAGCCTGGGCATGTTTGGCGGCAATCATACCCAGGCCGATAATCCCAAAGCCGATTTCCGGCTGTTCTTTGGCTTGTGAAGCCTCGGCTTGCGAAGCCTTTTCAGGGGAAAGACTCAAAATTATTGTCCACTCTTTAACTTATCCCGGTTGCGCCGGACTTTTTCAAAGACTTCGAGCAGCCGGTAGACATCCTGCTCGGTGCCGAGCAGCACCCGCTGGATAAACCAGACTACATCGGCCACCGCCTGCCGGGAGGCCGGTACCTCACCCGCCTGGACCCGGCCCGCCAGCTTTTCGGATTGGAAGACCGACTGGTCGTCGAGGACCATCGGGTAACCGGTGCTGCAAGGCACCCCCTCGGCTACCAGTGCCTCCACGAATTTCTCCCGGTTCAGACCATCCAACGCTTCTGGCCGGTAGCGCGTCACATAGATATGGTAGGCGTGGCTGGTAGCGTCGGCGGAGCGGCCTACCGGCACCAGGCCCAAATGCGGGTTAGCGCGCAACTCCTTATCGAGGATAGCGGCGTTCTGCATGCGCAGGGCGACCTGGGCATCGAGCCGCCCGAATTGAGCCAGCAGCACCGCCGCCTGGAACCCGGTCAGGCGATAGTTCGCGCCCAGCACGTAGTGTTCGTACCACTTGCCACCTTTTTTGCGCCCCTGGTTAGTCAGGGCCCAGACTTTATTCGCTAGGTCTTCGTTGTTCGTGACGACCATGCCGCCTTCCCCGGCGGTCATGTTCTTGGAAGCCTGGAAACTGAAACTGCCCAGGTCGCCCCAACCACCGACCGGCTGGCCCTGAAAGGCCGCGCCGTGAGCCTGGGCGGCATCTTCCAGCAGGATAAGGTTGTGCTTGCGGCATATCTCCACCAGGGCGGGCAGGTTAGCAGGGTGCCCGGCGAAATGGACCGGCATTACCGCCCGCGTCCGGGGGGTGATAGCCGCTTCGACCGCCGCCGGGTCGAGCGTAAGCGTGGCCGGGTCAACATCGGCAAAGCGCAGGCTGACCCCGGCGAGCAACACCGAGGACGCGCTGGCGAAAAAGGTATAGGAAGGCACAATCACTTCATCGGAGGAGTTTTCGACGCCCGCCGCTTGCAGAGATGCCGCCAGCGAAAGGGTGCCGTTCGACATCGCCACGCCGTATTTAGCGCCGTGCCGGGCCGCGAATTTACCTTCAAGTTCGGGTACACTCGGATTATAACCGCCCCATTCACCGCTGTGCAAAACTTCCAGCAAGCCCGCTTCTTCTTCCGGGCCGGCCTGGGGCCAGGCCGGAAAAGCCGGGGCGTCCGCCGACCCGCCGAATAAAGCCAGTTCATTACCGGCCACTGCGCCGCTCTTTGTTTCAGAAATACTCATAGCTTTATTACACCTTCTCCTATTTCCCTTACTGTTTTTCCGGGTTATTTTCTTTGCTCATTTTATCGAGCAAAGCCAGGGCTGCCGCCCCGATATGTTCGCCGACCTGGTTGGTGAACGGACCGGGCCAGCCGTAATAGCGGTAAGCCGTGGCCGCTTCGTAGTCTTCCCGCTCGAAAGCGTCGGGGGTCGGGTAGTAGCCTAAAACACCGTTCGTATAACCCAACAGCCAGGCGCTTTCCTCGCGCTGCCCGGCTTTTTCTTTGAGGGCCAGGCCGTATTGGACGTAGAGTTCGCCCGGCGCGGTGACCCAGTTCAGACGCCCCAGTTTGACCGCCGTCAGGTTAGCCTGCATGGGTGGCCAGGCCGGGTCGAGCTTTTCCCCCAGCATGGTGTCCGACCAGCGCACCAGCACCGAGGCATCGGCCCGCTGGTTCCATTCTCCGTTAGCCAGGACCGCCTCTTTTTCCTGCTTGAAACGGTTCACCCCTGCCGGGTTGGCCCAGAGGGCCGGGTTCCAATCGAGGCTCACTGTTTCGGTCAGCACGGGAATTTGGGCGGCGGGTGCAATGAGGTGAGAGGCGGGGTCAGCCCGGATGGCCTTGAGGGCTTCCAGGGCGGCCTTGCCGACATTCCCACCCAACTTTTCGGCTTCCTCGTAGGTCCGCAGGCTCAACCCGGTCGCGGTCATGCTGGTTTTAGCGGTGTGCCCGGCGTTGATATTCCCGCACGCGCCCTGGGTAAACAGCACCCGGTCCGGCGAAAGCCCGGTCACCTGGGAGACGAGGCGGTTGGTGTAATAGGGATAGTCCGCTGTATAGAGCAGGTTGGTCGGGCCGAGGACGGTCGGGTGGCAGGTGTAATTCAGGACGACGCCGAGCAGGGCATCGGTGGCCGGGTTGGTCACGGCCAGTACCCCGGTGCTGGAGTCCATCGGCCCACCCGGTATATTCCGGTTCTTCCCGGCATTTTCCGCCGGGGCCGAGGCCAGGTAGAGGTTAGCCGGACTGGTGTTACCCATGGCCTGGGCGACCGCCTCAAAGACCCGGCCCGGTATCGAGCCCAGGTAGGCATCATCGTGCCTGCCGAGCAAACCGTTATCGAGGGTGCTGGGTCCGCCGTGAGTGTGGGAACAGGCCAGTATCACCCGCTCGCCCGGCACCCCGAACCGCTCTTGCACACCCTGTTTGATGGCATTTACCAGGACTTGCGACATGCCGATAAGGTCGAAGGTTATCAGAAGCAGGCTGTCTTCCGGGCCGCCCGGTTCTGCCAGGTACATCACCCTGGCAAAAAGCGGGTCGTGGGTGCCGGTGGCCGCTTCGGTGCGGGCGCTAAACCCGGACATTTCCAATCCGGGCGGCGGGGTCAGGTCGGTGACCCCAAAACCAACTTTAATGGCTGAGTCTTTCATAGCATTTAACCTTACTCGTTTTTTACCAATCTCCACACCGGTCCACCCGGCCTTTGAGGAAAGCCGGTAAGCAGAGGGCAGAAGTCAGAGGCCAGAAGTCAGAGATTAGTAAGATACTAAGATACTTTTTAGAGTTTTGTAGAAATAAATATCACGTTAAGCGGAAAGAGGCCGTTTTACTGGCTACTGACCACTGACCTCTGACTACTTTTCCTATAACTTCTGCGGCAGCAAATTGGACGCCAGGAACGCTTCGGCGTACTGTGTCCCGGCCATATAACCTCGCGCCCGGCTCAAGCCCTGGCAGTAGGAAACGACCCCCGGCAGCACTTCAAGCTGGCTTTTCTGGGTTTCGAGGGCGGCGATTTTTTTGTCAAAATGCTCCGAGGTATCCACCAGGATAGACGGATGGGTAAAAAGCTCGTGTATTTCGTAGAAAAACATCTGCTGGGTATACCAGGGCTGGCCCAGGTCGGGCTGGGCATTTTCGGTCGCCTTCCAGCGCGCCTCGTCCACCAGCGCCGCGACGGTCTGGTGGTCTCGGTGTTTGTCTTCACCAAAATGGCAAAAGATGACATCGGGCCGGACCGAGCGGATAATCTGGACCGCCTTCTGGTAAGTCTCGCGGTCGTTAATCAGGGCCTGGGTCGGAAATTCCAGGTTTATAAGTTCGCTAACGCCCAGAATCTTGGCGGACGCGAGTGACTCGGCCCGTCGCATCGAAACAATGTCGCTGGCTTCTTCCAGCTTGCTATACCCGGTCGCGCCGTCGGTAAAAGTGACCACGACGGTATGGGCGCCTTCAGACGCCAACCGGGCCAGCGTACCGCCGCAACCAATAATCTCATCATCAGGGTGTGCCCCGAATACCAGCACCCGGTTCCAACCAATAGGTTTCACGGCTACAAGCTCCTCCTTGCTAAATAGACAGATGACAGCCCTGCCCGGCTGCCTGGTAAAGCCGTTCGATAACTTTAACCGCCCGGCGACCCTCCGACCCGGTAACTGCCGGGCGGCGGTCTGAAACGACGCACTCGATGAAATAAGCCATCTGGTTAGCCCACAAGTCGCCCTGGGCCGGTTCGACCACTTCGCGCAGGTGGCCCGGCGCGGCTGATTTGTCCTCATCGTTAGGGCTGGCCGCTGACCATATCCGCAATTCTTCCAGGGTGGCTTTAAGAGTAGCTACCGTGGTATGGATCGTCAAGCTAATCTGATTTTCGGCCCGGCTGACGTTGCTAAAGGTCAATTGGGCCAGCGCCCCGTTGCTAAAACGAATCCCGCCCAGGAAAGTATCCTCGACTTCGGCCTGGTTCGCCAGCAAAGCCGCCTGGCCCCAGACTTCGAGCGGTTCAGCCCCGGCCACGTTTAGAATTGCGTCCAGCACGTGCAGACCATCCCGCAAAAGTACGCCGCCCCCGGCAGCCTCGGCCTGACGTTTCCAGGCCGGGTAGGCGCTGTAATCCTTATACATCAGGTAATTGCCCACCAGAAGCAGCGGTTTCCCTAACCCGGTTTCTTTGTCGTTGAGAAGTTCGGCCAGGCGGCGAAACGGGCTGGAAAAGCGGAGTGAGTGGGCCAGCATCAGCCGGATACCCGCTTCCTCGAAAGCCTGCTCGATTTGGGCGGCTTCTGCTTCATTGAGAGCCATCGGTTTTTCAAGCAAGGCGTAGCGCACGCTGCCCCCGTTACCCACACCGTGCCGGGCTACTTCGAGCGAGGTTTGCAGGTGCAGGTCGTGCGGTACACAGATACTGACCGCGACCGGCTGTTCTTTTGCGAGCATTTCTTCCGGCGAGGTGTAGCCGACCACCCGCTCGGAGGTCTGGTCCGGCTGGCTGTAGGGGTCGGCCAGGGCCAACCGGCCTACCCGTGTATCGGCCAGGTAGCCTTTCGCGTGGGTCCGCCCGATATTGCCGTAGCCGATTAGACCAAACGTTAATTTTGTCTGGGTCATGGGTGTCCTATTTCATTCCGGTCATGGCGACACTCTCAATAATCTGGCGTCGCAGTACGATAAAGATTGCCAGGATGGGCAGCAGACTGATAACCGACCCGGCCATGAGCGGCCCGTACTCGACGGTGTAAGCAGTCTGGAACCCGGCCAGGGCCAGCTCAATCGTCTTCAGGTCGGAAGTGTTTACCACTAGCAAAGGCCAGATAAAGGCCGCCCAGACGTTGATAAAGGCGTAAATTGCCAGGGCCGCCAGCGCCGAAGACGAAAGCGGCAGCACTATCCGCCAGTAAATCTTCCACTCCCCGGCCCCATCAATCCGGGCCGCGTCCAGTAGTTCTTCGGGCAGGAAGGCGATATAGTTCTGGCGCATAAAGAATATGCCAAAACTCATAATAAAGTAAGGGGCCATGATACCCTGGAAAGAGTTGATGGATTTGAGGTCTTTCATCAACAAATAGAGCGGAATCATATAAGTTTCGAACGGTACGATAGCCGTAGCCAGGATTACGATAAAAAAGAAATTCCGCAAAGGAAACCGGAAAATGCCAAAGATGTAGCCCGCCAGCGAGGAGGTCAGGCAGATGGTGACCATACAGACCAGCGTCACTATCAGGCTGTTAAGAAAGTAGCGGGCAAAAGGCATCAACTCAAAGACCTTGCCGTAATTCTCCAGGGTCGGGCTTTGCGGGATAAAGGTGGGCGGCCAGGCGACAACTTCGCTCGGCGGCTTAAAAGACGTGGCAATCATCCAGATGAATGGCAGCAGCATCAGGCCCGCCCCGATTATAAGAATGACGTGCAGTGGAAGCCGCCACCACAGTTCGCGCCGGAAGCGGGAATTGCCGTTCACGCCGACCATATTGCCGGATTTTTCGTTTATCTCAACCGTTGCCATTAAATTTTGCTCCTACCAGGCGTTTTTGGATAAGTGGTCAGTAGTCAGAGGGCAGTATTCACTAGCCAGTAAAGACCGCCACTTTTCGCTTAACGTGATAACGCAATTTCTCTAAATTCTATAAACCTCTAAATACGACTTTTATTCTTTATGACTACCGACTTCTGGCTTCTGACTACTGGCTTCTGACCTCTCCTAAGTATCCGAACGCACGAACCGGAATTGCAACAACGTCAGGGCCAGCACCACTACAAAGAGGATGACCGCCTCGCTGGAGGCGTAACCCATCTTGGAATAGCGGAAGCCATTGTCGTAAATCTCCCCGACCAGGATTTTTATCGAGTTGCCGGAAGCAGTGGTACTCTGGGTCATGACATAGACCGAGGTGAAGACGTTGTAAGCGCCGATGGTAGTTACAACCAGCACAAATAAAATAACCGGCTTGAGCAGCGGTATCGTGATATAACGCAAGACCCCAAAGCGCCCGGCCCCATCTATTTCGGCGGCCTCGTTGTAGAGCGTTGGAATGTTGCGGATACCCACGATTAAAATAACCATGTTGTAACCGACTACCTTCCAGACGTTCATAACCACGATGGCCCACAGGCCGGTCTCCGGGTAGAACAGGAAAGCCTGCTTGGCAATCCCGAACCACGAAAGAAACCAGTTCAAAAGACCGTAAGAAGGGTCATAAATCCAGCGCCAGACGATAGCTACCGGCACGATAGGCATTACGAAGGGCAGGAAGTAGATTAGCTGGTAAAGCCCCGAACGCGGGATAAACTGGGTCAGAATTAGAGACAGGGCCAACCCCAGGATGACGCTGGCGACAACCGTCCCTACCGCGAAAAGGGTCGTGTTGAGGAAAGCTTGCTTGAACGAATCATCGTCGAGCAGGGCGGTGTAGTTATCAATTCCAATAAACTGTTTTTCCGGCGTGACCAGGTCCGAATCAAAAAGACTCAGGTAAAAAGTGCGAATAATCGGCCAGATACGGGTGACCCCGTAAATAACCAGGATGGGTGTCAGGCCGATAAACACAAATAACAATTTCTGACGTTGGAGTGTTGAGACACCGGAACGGCTTTTTCCCACTCCGCGAGAAAGGATATTTCTAGCCATTAAAGATTGCTTTCATGAAATGAAATCTTTAAATTTTTCGGGAACATTTGCCGGGCGACGGAAAATACCCGGCGGTCAGCAAAGGCAGAGGGTTCTCCCTTGCGGCAGAACCCTCTTTCCCGGTCGAAAAACTAAGCGCCGTAGAGGTTGGCTTTTTTGAGAATATCGTCGGTCTCTTTGGCCGCGTCAGCCAGCATCTGCTTCATCTTGGCTTCGTTATCCAGCAGCGACGAGTCGAGGAAAGCCTTCGATAAGCGGTCGGCCAGCTTGGTTTCGAGTTCATCGAAAGGCGCGATGGCCGGAGTTACAAAAAGCTTGTAATTCGGGTCTTTGAAGGTAAAGGCCGCGAATTGAGGATGCGCCTTCATGGCCTCGCTATAAGTATAGTCCTGACGCTGCGGAATCCAGCCAACCTCTGTCAGCAGTAAATTCAGGTACATCTCCTGCTGCGAGAACAGGATGAAGTCCCAGGCCGTATCGGCGTTCTTTGTGCTGCGGCTCGTGAAAAGGTTAATTGGTGATGAAAGGTCGCCCCAGCGCACGCCCTTCGGCATCGGCGTAGTATTGTACTTGAGGTTAGGCGCTTTCTTGGCGGCTTCACCAATCACGTAAGATTCACGGGCGAACATGGCGGTTGCTCCTGTCTCGAAAGCATCCGAGTCATGTTTTACTTTCGGGTCATCGGTCTTGTATTTGTAGACCATATCTATAAACATTTTGAGGGTCTTCAGACCGGCATCGTTGTTATAGGCGTTGTGATACTTGCCATCGGCGGTCTTTTCCAGGATGTTGCCCCCATTCGGGTAGAGGAACATCATGAATTTCTCGGCGATACCGCTACCGGCCCCGGTCAGGCGCAAGCTCAAACCGCTGACGGTCATGTTACCGCCTTCGACCTTAACCAGCTTCTGAGCGTAGGTTGTCAGGTCGTCCATCGTCGCCGGGGGCGTGGTCAGGCCCGCCGCCGTGAAATAGTCGGTGTTGTAATAGATAGCGTGGCGGCCCTGGTAAAACGGATAACCATAATAAGCGTTGTTAAACTGCATATTTCCGGTCAGTTCCGCCGGGAAGATTTTTGTGTCGGCCACGGTTTTGGCAACCGAGTCGGGAGTCTTGGGAATCAAACCCGGCTCGATATATTTCCGCAAAGTGGTTGGGCTACCCTGCAAAATATCGGCGGCGGAGTCTGACGGGATAGACGCGGCGATTTTGGTTTCAAAATCACGGACGGCGAAAGCCTGAATATCGAACTTCACGTTGGGGTGGAGCTTGGTGTAGTCCGCCGTAACTTTCTGGTACCAGGGAGCCATCCCGGCGTCGTCGGCCCAGATGGAAAGGGTAATATTATCGCTGGTTACGGTAAAGCCGGAGTTAAAGGCTGCCGGGCTTCCCGAAGCCGCCGTGGTCGCGCCAGCGGAGGTCGTAGCCCCAGCCGCCGTGGTTGCGGCAGCGGTTGTCGCGGCGGGAGCAGCAGTAGTAGCAGCGGCGGAAGTTGTGGCGGCTGCCGTGGTCGCGGCGGGAGCGGTTGTCGCGGTATTATCGCCACAGGCCGCTAGAATACCGCTGGCTACCACCGCGCCACCGGTAAGGGCGACGAAACGGCGGCGGCTCAATCTTTTCCGGGGTTCTTCAGACATTTTATCCTCCTATTTTACAAATAGAATGAACCGGGCCGCCCAAGCAGAAGGCAGCCGGTGATTTTTACCGGGACAAAACCACTTCACTTAGCTGGCTTATTAAAGTTGCTCCCAGGCCGAGCCCGGCGGCGTTAACACCAAGCGAGGCGGTAATCAGGCGGACCTGGCTGAGAGGCAGGGGTAAGGCGCGGCGGCGTAACGCCTGGTTGAGCGGGTCCAGCAACGCTGCGCCCACCTGCCCCAGGGGTCCGCCCAGGATAATCAGTTCCGGGTTAGTAAAATTGATGACACCCGCCAGAGCAGTGGCGATTTGTTCGGCGGCTTCGGCGACGACCCGACCCGCCAGGCGGTCCCCCGCGCTGACCGCTTCCAGGAAGCGAGCAGAAGTCAGGAAGGGGAATTCGCCGGGGGTCGTGGTTAAACGATTGGGTTCTTCCAGGCGCGCCAGTTCCAGGTAGCGGCTGACCAGGGCTGGTAAGCCCGCCACCGCTTCCAGGCAGCCCGTGTTACCACAGGTGCATAGGGGACCGTTCGGCGCGACCGTGATATGCCCGAATTCTCCGGCAGTGTAGGAAGCCCCACTGAGCAGTTTGCCTTCGATAATCAGGCCGGACCCAATACCTTCGCCTAAAGACAGGTAAAGGCGGGGGTTGGGCGAATGGTCGGGCGTGTCATTGCTATAGATGACTTCGCCCAGAGCAGCGGCTTTAACATTGTTCATGACCTTGACCGGCACTTTGAGCCGCTCTTCCAGCATCTCTTTGAGCGGAACGGAGTGCCAGCCGAACTGGGCGGCCAACTGGACAAACCCGGTATCGGGATTGACCAGGCCGGGCACACCCAACCCTATCCCCACCAGGTTGTGGGCAGCCGGCGCCTGGGGCCCGGTCAGGCGTTCGACCTGTTGCCGGACCAGTTCGACCAGTCCTGCCGGTTCCAATTGGCCCGCCGGGAGCAGTTCGCGGTGGGTGGCGATAACCCGGCCATGCAAATCCACGACCACCCCGGTCAGGTTGTTGCGGGAAAGCTCGAAGCCGATGGCCGAGCGGCCCTCCCGGCCCGGCCTCACTCGCAGCAAAATCGGGCGGCGGCCCCCTCTTGAGGTGGTCGCGCCGATTTCCTCGACCAGAGATTCCAGCACCAGTTCGTCCACGATACTGGAAACGGTCGCCCGGCTCAGCCCGGTCTCACGGGCCAGGTCAACCCTGGCGACCGGCTGCAAGGTCCGCAACGTCCGCAGGATTTTAGCCCGGTTGACCTGGCGCTGGATGGTGCTGGCGATTTTGGGATTGGCAGTTTGTTCGTTAATCAAGGCAAACTTTGTTTAGGTCCCGAACTTAGTTCAGGTGCCTGTTATAAACCAACGGTTAGCAGGTAAAACAAACAAACCAAATTAGCCATTGAAGGCTGGGTGTTTTGGTCTTTTAGGTTGAATGAACGGTGTTACCGTTCGGTCTGGATGCCTGGTTGAAAATTGTTAAACGACAGAAGTTTGTTTAGTACCTAAACTTAGTATATAATTGTTTTGAGATTTGTCAAGACTAAATTTTTACAAACCCTTTTTGACATTTTGCACTAGAAGGAGAAACTTCCCGATGCCAGAGACCTATGGTGCTGCCGGTTTGGGGCCGGAAAAAACTTTTCAAGTGGGGAATTTGCAGGTAAAAATTTTCGCCGACCGGGCCGCCCTGGGACGGGCCGCCGCCCAGGTCGCCGCCACCGCCCTGACCCAGGCTCTCACCCAAAAAGGTAACGCCAGGGCTATTTTCGCGGCGGCTCCCTCTCAAAACGAACTGCTTGAGGGTTTGAGCAAGGATAGTTCAGTGGAGTGGTCGCAGGTGGTCGCTTTTCACCTGGACGAATACCTGGGATTGGCCGGGGAGGCCCCCCAATCGTTCCAGACCTATCTCAAGGAGCATCTTTTCGACCTGGTAAAACCCGGCCAGGTCAATTTTCTCCAGGGCGGCACCCCCGACCCCGCCGCCGAAGCCGCTCGCTACGGGCAACTCCTGGCCGAAGGCGGGCTCGACCTGGCCTGTATCGGCATCGGTGAAAACGGCCATATCGCCTTTAATGACCCGCCCTACGCCGACTTCAACGACTCCCAGAAGGTCCGCATCGTGGACCTCGACGAAACCTCGCGGGTCCAGCAGGTCCATGACGGCTGTTTTCCCGAACTGGCGGCGGTGCCAGAACAGGCCCTGACCGTGACCATCCCGGCTATCCTGGCTGCCCGCACGATTGTCTGCGTGGTGCCCGGCCCGACCAAAGCCCAGGCCGTTTTTGACAGCCTGAACGGACCGGTGACTCCGCTCTGCCCGGCCTCGATTTTGCGCGAACACCCGGCAGCCCAGCTTTTTATTGACCGGGCTTCGGCGGCGCTCTTAAATTTCTAGAGGATAAGTCAGGAAGGTTGGGAAGACTGGCGCACTATGAGGTGGGTCGGGGCCAGCATCAACCAGGGCTGGCGGTCTGCCGGTTTCGCTTCGACCAATAGAATCATGCGCTGGGCGGCCATATGCCCGATCTGGCGCTGGTCCAGCCGGAGCGAGGTCAGGGGCGGGTCGGTAAAACGGGCAATTTCATAATCGTAGAAGCCGACCACCGCCACGTCCTGGGGCACTTTTTTACCACACTCTTTGAGCGCCCGGATACCACCCACGGCCAGGGTATCATCCCCATAGACGATAGCGTCAAGCCCTGGAAAGCGGTTGATTAGTTCGAGGGTGCGCTGGTAGCCCGTCTCCATAAAAATTTCGCTGTTGGACATCCATTCTTTGCGAATTTCCAGGCCGTGCAGGTGGAGAGCCAGCACCAGGCCGTTATATTTTTGCTCGCTGGCGTTGTTGTTGGCCGGGCCGTTGACCAGGGCGATATTCTTCCGCCCGGTCGCCGCCAGGTGCGTCACAATCTGGTCCATCCCGTCGCCGATATCGGCCACGACATAATCGAGCTTGCGCGTCTTTAGAAATGAGCCCGTAACGACCAGCGGCACATCATTCACTTCAAGTTCCTCGATAAACGATTCCTCAATAACCCCACCTGCCAGCATCAAACCATCAATCTTTTCACTCTTCAAACGGCGCTGTAACTCCGCGCTATGGGGCGTGAAATGCTGCACCGTCACGTTGTAATTGGCGTTCTGAAAGATAGTCCGGGCCCCCCGCCAGAACTCCCGTACCAGTTCCCGCATAATCAGGTTCTGGTTCTTGCTAAAGACCAGTTCCTCGAACCCTGAGAGCAACATGATATTCCGGCTGGTCTGCTGGGACTTGCGCAGGCTGGTCAGGGGATAGCCCAGTTCTTTAACCGCTTTTTGAATACTCAGCCGGGTTTCTTCGTCAACGTAAGGGTAGCCGTTCAGGGCACGCGAGACGGTCGAGGCGGAAACACCGGCCCGTTGGGCGATGTCGCGGACGGTGGGATTAGCCATTTAAATAGCCCTTATCTCTTTTCAGTAAATTTTGTTTTTTATTTGTTGCAGAAAATCATTTTCATAGAGTTGTTTCAACAACAATTATAAATATTTTCTGAGACAATACAAGCGTTTCATATCTATTTCAATAATAATTTAACATTTTCTTTCTTTTTAGACCGGGTAAACGCTTGCAGCTTTATTATCCTGAGTTAAATCCTGCTTTCAATATCTTTTAAATATAATACTAGACTTAATCAATATTGGATATATTGGAAAAGTTATAGTAATATGAAATCACCGGGTTTGTTGCATAAATTAATGCAATTTGTAACAATCCAACGCAACCTGCCAATACGCCGGATTTAATGAAAGTCTAAATTCCTGAACCTAACAGGCCCTTCAGAGAGGGAACCTGTTATTGGGTCACCGGATTCCGCTCGGGGTGAGCAACAACCTTGCAAAGGCCCGCTCACCGGCCACTTCGGTCACCCAAAGTTTACGTGTTGTTGCCACCAACCGGACATAATGAGGTGTCTATGGATTTATTGGTTCACCTGCGCCGCAACGCCAAATATTATCCCGACAAACTGGCTGTCTCAGACCGCGAAACCAAAATAACCTGGGCCGAATTCGACCGGCGGGCTTTCCGCCTGGCTGCTTCCCTGAGCCAGCTTGGCCTCAAAAAAGGCGACCGGGTCGGCGTCCTTATGTCCAACGGCTACCGCTACCTGGAAGCCTACTATGCGCTACCCCGGCTCGGTGCGATTATCGTCCCGCTCAACACCCGCTATGCTCCAGCGGAATTCGCTTTTGTCCTGAACGATTGCGCCGCAACGGCCCTGCTAATCGAAGATACCTTCCTGCCGCTTTACGAAAAATTTGGGCCCAGGCTGGAAACAGTTCAGACACTGGTCTTTACCAGCAAAACGGCCAGTTATGCCCCGGAAGGAATGCTCGATTACGAAGGTCTTATCGCGGACAGCCCCGGCGCGGCCTTTTTCCAAGATGTGCGGTCCGAGCCTGATGACACGGTTGGGCTGTTCTACACGGGCGGCACAACCGGGCGCTCCAAGGGGGTCATGCTGAGCCACAAAAACCTGATTGCCAACGCCCTGAATTCGGCGGCGGTCAGCGATATTTCTACCCGCACGGTCTACTGCCACGTCGCCCCGATGTTTCACATCGCCGACGCCAGTTCGATTGTGACCTATACCATGATGGGGGCCTGCCATACCTTCCTGCCCAGGTTCGACGCCGTCCAGGCCCTGGAAACAATCCAGCGCGAACGGGTCAGCCATATCGGGCTGGTCCCGACCATGATTAACTTGCTGGTCCAGGTGCCCACCATCAAAGATTACGACCTTTCCAGCCTGAAACTGATATTTTCGGGCGGCTCCCCGACCCCGGTCGAAGTCTTGCGCAAGTTTCGCCAGTTGCTGCCCTGCAAGTTACGCCAGGGCTATGGCATGACCGAAGCCTCGCCGGGTGTGACCACCCTCGATTGGGAAACCTTGCTGCGGGCCGTAGACGCCCCGCCGGATAGTCCTGAATCCAGGATTATGTTAAGTTGCGGCATCCCAGGCACCAATGTCGAAATTCGTATCCTCAACGACCAGGGCGAAGAAATTAGACCTGGCGAAATCGGGGAAATCGTGGCGCGCGGTCCCAATATTATGAAGGGTTATTGGAATTTACCCGAAGAAACCGCCCGCGTCCTGCGCGATGGCTGGTACTACACCGGCGACCTGGCAACGATTGACGAAGAAAATTTTGTTTATATCGTCGACCGCAAAAAGGACATGATTATCAGTGGCGGCGAAAACATCTACTCGGCGGAGGTCGAAAACGCCCTTTATGCCCACCCAGCCGTGCTGGAAGCGGCGGTCATAGGGGTGCCAGACCAGAAATGGGGCGAACGGGTCCACGCGGTAATTGTCCTCAAACCGGGCTACGAGGCGACCGAAGACGAACTCGTCAAAGTCTGCCGGGAACAGATTTCGGGTTATAAAATCCCACGTTCGCTGGAATTTCTGCCGGAAATGCCCAAAAGCGGGGCCGGGAAAATTCTTAAACGGAACCTGCGCGAGAAATACTGGCAACCGGGTCTGCGCCAGGTTAATTAACAGGCAATAGCGGAAAAGAATAGGAAATGTTAGAAATCAACAACATTGAGGTTGTCTACAACGGGGTCATCCGGGCCGTCCGCAACGTCTCCCTGCAAGTCCCGGACAATTCTATCGTGACCCTGCTCGGCGCTAACGGCGCGGGTAAGACCACCGTCCTACGGGCTATCACCGGGCTGCTCTCCATGCAGCGGGCCAAACTGGTCCGGGGCACCATCTCTTTCGACGGCCACCGCCTCGATAAACTCGAACCCAACCAAATTATCAAGCTCGGTATCGCCCAGGCCCTCGAAGGCCGCCGCATCTTTGGCTCCCTGACCGTCGAGGAAAACCTCCGGGCCGGGGCTTACTCCCGCACCCGCCTGGAGACCGCTGCCACCAGACGCACTTATGACCATATCCTGCACCTCTTTCCAATCCTTTCCGAGCGCCTCAAAAGCGCCGCCGGGTATTTGAGCGGTGGCGAACAGCAAATGCTTGCGATTGGCCGCGCCCTGATGGCCGGGCCCCGCCTTCTCCTGCTTGATGAGCCTTCGCTGGGGCTCGCGCCTCTTATCGTCGAGCGTATTCGCGACATTATCGTGGAAATCAACAAAGAAGGGACCGCTGTACTGCTGGTCGAGCAAAACGCCCGGATGGCCCTTTCGATAGCGAGTTACGGCTACATCATGGAAACCGGACAGATTGCCGATGGACGCCCTGCTGCCGAACTGCTCAATGACGAGGCGGTCAAACGCTTCTACCTGGGGTTGAGCGAACACGGCACTGCCCACGACTATTCCAAACTGAAAAACCGGCCCAATCCAACCCTGGCGGCGGGGTCCTACCAGGCGAAACCCCTGGCCGGCAAGGAAAGCGAGGCGTCCCTATGAGCCAGTCATTAACGAGCGCGTCCACCCTGCCCGCCGAACCGGGCCAGGATGTCCTGTTAAAAGCGGAAGACATTACCCTTAAATTCAAGGGGGTTACCGCCCTCAACGCAGTTTCGTTCGATGTCCGGCCCGGCGAACTCTTTGCCGTAATCGGGCCAAACGGGGCGGGTAAGACCTCCCTCTTTAACGTCCTGACCAGGGTCTACCAGCCGATCGGTGGTGCCATCCACTACAACGGCCTGGACCTGTTGAGCCTGCGCACCGACAAACTGGCCTCGGTTGGCATTGCCCGGACCTTCCAGAACCTCGGCCTCTTTCCTCTGATGAGCGTCCTCGAAAATTTGCTGGTCTGCCGCCATCACCTTATGAAAAGCGGGGTCGTGCTGGGGGGTCTTCATTTCGGGCTGAGCGCGAAAGAGGAACGCAGCCACCGGGCCTACTGTCTCGAAATCGCCAACCTGCTTGGCCTGACGCGCTGGCTGGAACGGACCGCCCGCGACCTCCCTTACGGTATCCAGAAGAAGATTGAGTTAGCCCGCGCCCTGGCGATGGAGCCAAAGCTTTTGCTGCTGGATGAGCCGGTGGCGGGGATGAACCATGAAGAAACCGAGGAAATCGCTCAAATCATCCTGACCATCCAGAGCCAGATGAAAATCGCCCAGGTGCTGGTCGAACACGACATGGCAATGGTGATGGGTATCGCCGACCGGGTAATGGTCCTCGACTTCGGGCAGCGTATCGCTTTGGGACTGCCCGGTGAGGTCCAGGCCAACCCTGAAGTAATCCGGGCCTACCTGGGCGACGGCGATTACTAACCGGGCCTACCTGAACTTTTGAAAAATAGGCTTCTCTTTTATCCGGGTGAAATACTTTATGGAAATACAATGACGACTTTACTCCAACTTTTGATTAGCGGGCTGGCCCTGGGAGCCATCTATTCGCTGGTAGCCCTCGGCTTTACCATCATCTTCCAGGCCGGTATTGTCAACTTTGCCCAGGGCTCCTTTATGCTGGTGGGGGCTTATCTCACCTCCTGGACCACCCTTAATCTCGGCTGGAACTTCTTTTTGTCCCTGCTGCTGGCAATTGCCGTGACCGTTATTTTCGGGGTGCTTTTCGACCGCTTCATTCTCACGCACGTCCATCACACCGGCCATTTTACGGTCATAATGATTACCTTTGGCCTGGAAATTATCCTCAAGAGTATCGTTCAGGCGATGGCAGGGATAGATTTGCGGGGCAACGGTGACCTGTGGGGTAAGGCCGGGTTTAACATCGGGGAAATCCGCTTCAACATCAACGACCTGATAGCTATCGGCATCAGCCTGGTGCTGCTGCTCGTCTTCTTCGCGGTCTTTAAGTATTCCAAACAGGGCATCGCCATGCGGGCCGTTGCCCTCGATACCGAGGCTGCCGCCGCTGTCGGTATCAATGTTCCCCGCGTAAACGCCATCACCTGGGCCATCTTCGCCGCTGTCACGACCATCAGCGGTGTCCTGCTGGCAGGTTTTCCGCGTTCGCTCGATACCAGCCTTGGCGATACAGCCCTGCGGGCCTTACCGGCGATTGTGCTTGGTGGCCTTGGCTCGACCAGTGGAGCGGTCGTCGGCGGTATCGTGGTCGGCCTGGCCGAGGTGCTGGTAGCAGGCTACGGCACCGAAATAAACAAGTTTGTGCCGATTGGGAGCGGGGCGCAGACGGTCGCGCCTTACGTGGTCCTGCTAATTGTGTTGCTGGTCAGGCCGCAGGGTCTGTTCGGCAAGAAGGGGGTCGAACGCGTATGAGCCTGGAACTTGATAATACCCCCGATAGAAAGTCCAACCCTGCGGCAGGTTCCGGCAATTCTGCCGTAGATAAAGCCCTCGACTCCGATGTAGACCTCGCCATAGAGGGCATTGCCACCGAGACAGGAGCCAGGAATTCCCTCAAGACCGACCTGGCCCGCGACTATTTCCGGGCGCACCGGGCCAACGCCACCCGGCGGCTCGTCTGGGTTATCGTGGGGGCCGTGGTCATTATCGGTTTTCCCATCGTGCTGGGCGGCAACAAAGAATGGCTTTCGGTGGCGGTCTTTGGTCTGATTGCCTCGATTGGCGCGCTCGGTATGAACGTGCTGACCGGCTACACCGGCCAGGCTTCTTTCGGTCACGGCTTCTTCCTGGGGGTCGGAGCCTATACTGCCGCCGTATTTGGGGGTTCGAGCCCGGCAGGGAGCGGTGTTATCGGGCTGGGTTTGCCCTTTTACCTCTGGATACCGCTGGCAGGGCTGGTCGCCGGGTTGATTGGCCTGATTGTAGGACCGCTGGCTTTGCGGCTAAAGGGATTGTACCTGGCCCTGGCGACGGTCTCGCTGGTCTTTATCGGTCTGCACCTTTTCTCAAACCTGAAGGACATCACAGGCGGGGCCAACGGGCGGCAGTTTCCGGCACCGACCCTGGGCGACCTGAACTTTTCCACGGGCGGTCAGGTCGGACCCTTCACCCTGACCCGTGACCAGTTGTATTACTTCCTGGCGGTCATAATCCTGGTGCTGTGCGCGGTTTTCATCCGTAACGTGATGAAAAGCCGGGCGGGAAGGGCTTTTATGGCGGTGCGGGACCGCGAGATAGCCGCCGAATTGATTGGTATCAACCTGGCCTGGACCAAAGTGACCGCCTTCGTCTTCTCGTCGGCGCTGGCAGGGATGGCGGGAGCGCTCTATGGCTCCTACCTGCGCTACAGCGAACCGGAACTGTGGGGCCTGAACCTGAGTATCCAGTTCACAGCCATGATCATCATCGGTGGGGTCGGGAGCGTGAGTGGCAGCATCGTGGGAGCCTTACTGCTGACGGCCTTACCCCAGCTTATCCAGATTTTGACGGGCAGCAACCCCTGGAACGCCAACCTGGTGCCGTTTGTAAGCACCGAGGCGACCGGCCTGACGGTGAGCCTGTTCAACCAGTTGTTGTACGCGGTCTTCCTGATTTTGTTCCTGTTGTTCGAGCCGCAAGGCTTCGTGGGCATCTACCGGCGGCTGGCCTACCGGGTCAGGCTGCTTTTCGCCCGCAAAGAGGCCCAAGCCTAACCAGGTTTAACCCAGGTCTGAACTCGGAACATCAACTTAACTCTATAACGCACAAGGAGCCTTGAAACTATGGCAATGAAACGGGAAATGATCGGGAAACCCCTGACGCCCAGGAAAATCGAAGTCACTCGCGCCAAAATCCGCGAGCTAGCCACCGCCACCGGTGACACCAACCCGATTTATCACGACGTGGAAGAGGCCCAGGAAGCCGGTTATAAAGACCTGGCGATGCCCCTGACCTTCCCCACCACCTTCAATTTCTGGGGCAGCTTGCCCAAGGACGCGGTGCCGGAAGACCTCGGCATGCCCAAAGTGGGAGGGTTACACGGCGAAGAAGAATATACCTACCTGGCCCCGATTTATCCCGGCGACGAACTGACCGGGGTCAATCGCCTGGTGGATGTGACGGAAAAACAGGGCCGGAGCGGCACAATGGAATTCGGCACCCTCGAAACGGTCTATACCAACCAGCACGGCCAGGAAGTTTTGAAGGTCAAGACGGTCGTCATCGCCCGGACCCCGAACCCGGCCTCCTAGTCGGGTCTTTATCTTTAGAAGAAAGACCTGTAAAAACTTTGGAAAAGACTTGGAAAGAAGGTTTTAAGGTGAGTACAGATTTTAAAGCGGAAAGCATTCCGGCCAGAGTATTTTTTGAAGATGTCGAGGTCGGCCAGGAATTGCCGCCCCTGACCAACCCGGTCATCACTCACGCTCAACTGGTTCGTTACGCGGGCGCTTCCGGTGACTTTAACCCGATTCACACAGACGTTGAGGCCGGAAAAAACTTTGGCCTGGGTGGGACTATTGCCCACGGCATGTTGATTATGGGCTTTCTCGGCCATTTTATCAGCGACTACCTGGGCGGTCCGACCCCGGTAAGAAAGTTCGGGGTGCGTTTTCTGAGCATGACCCGCCCCGGTGAAACGATTGTGTGTAGCGGCGTTATCACCAAAAAATACGAGCAGGACGGCCAGAATTTTATCGAGGCCAGTATCGCCGCCAAAAATACCGAGGGCGACACCAAGGCCAGCGGCAGTTTTACGGCGGTCTTACCCGGTAAAGCTTAAAACAGCAAAAGTAATTCGGATAAAACAAACGGTATTTCTTCAGCAATTATCTTCAAAATCCTAAAAGTGAGGTAGGTTCTAATGGCTATCAGATTGGATGGTAAGGTCGCGGTAGTGACGGGGAGCGGGCGGGGACTTGGTTTTGCCTATGCCAGAGCCCTGGCGGAGGCCGGGGCCAGCGTAGTTATCAATGATATGGACGCGGCGGCTGCCGAAGAAGCGGTTAAGAAGATTACCGAGGCAGGCGGCCAGGCGGTCGCGGAAATCGTCCCGGTCGGTACCGCCGAGTCAGCCGACGCCATTGTCAAACGGGCGGTTGATTCTTTTGGCCGCCTCGACATCCTGGTGACAAACGCCGGGGTCCTGCGCGACCGGGTTCTGTGGAATATGAGCGATGCCGATTTCGACCTGGTGATTCAAACCCACCTGAGGGGAACCTTTACCTGCGTCCGTTCAGCCTTCAAACAGATGCGGGCCCAGGGCGAGGGAGGCCGGATTATCACCATCGGCTCCCCGGCGGGCCAGTCGGCCAGTTTCGGCCAGACCAATTACTCGGCGGCCAAGGCCGGGATTGTCGGCTTTACCCGCACCTGGGCGGTAGAGTTCGCCAAGTTCAACGTTACCGTCAACGCGATAGTGCCTACCGCCCTGACCCAGATGACCGTGACCATTCCAGGGCTCGACCAGTACGCCGAGGCGGTCAACAAGGGCGAGGAAGTCGAGCTTCCCCACGAACTGCGGGCCAGCCTGGGCCTGCCGGAAGATGTCGCCCCGATGATTGTCTTCCTGGCCTCGGACGAAGCCAAAGAAGTGACCGGCCAGTGTATCGGGGTCGGCGGTGAGAAGATTTCGCTCTGGTCCCACCCGAAGGAAGTCCGTCAGGCCTTCAAAGATGGCGGCTGGACCCCCGAAGCTATCGCGGCGGATTGGAGCCGGACTATCGGGCAGCAACTCGAACCCTACGCGCCCCAGCGCAACAAATAGACGGCCCTGACCCATTAAGGAGACGCTGTGATGAATTTAGACGAACTGGTGGCAATAGACGTACATACCCACGCCCACGTTTCGGCCCCGAAGCTTTCCGCCGAGGAAGAAGCCGCCGCAAAAGAGGTCCAGGCGGCGGCCTCTAACTACTTCAAAGGCGAGAAAGCCCCGACCGGCCTCGACGAAATGGCCGAATATTATCGCCAGCGCAAAATGGCCTGTGTGGTCTTTCCGGTCGATAGCGAATCGGCCAACGGTATCACCCGGACCCCTAACGAACTGGTAGCCGAAGCGGCCATGCAAAACCCTGACGTATTTATCCCCTTCGCCAGCATTGACCCGGCCAAGGGCAAGATGGGCGCTCGCGAAGCCCGCCGCCTGATTACGGATTACGGTATCCAGGGCTTCAAGTTTCACCCCTCCACCCAGGAGTTTTACCCGAACGACCCGAAGGCGTTCCCGCTTTACGAAGCGATTGCCGAGTCGGGCAAGATTGCCCTCTTTCACTCCGGCCAGACCGGTATCGGGGCGGGTATGCGGGGCGGCGGGGGCATCCGGCTTAAATACTCCAACCCAATGTACCTCGATGACGTGGCGGTGGACTTCCCGGATATGCCGATAATTATCGCCCACCCTTCGTTTCCCTGGCAGGAGGAAGCCCTGGCCGTCGCGACCCACAAACCACAGGTCTATATCGACCTGTCAGGTTGGTCGCCCAAGTATTTCCCGCCCATCCTGGTCCAGTACGCCAACACCCTGCTCAAAAACAAGGTGCTGTTCGGCAGCGATTACCCGCTCTTTACCCCGGACCGCTGGCTGGGTGACTTTGAAAAAATCGCCATCAAGCCGGAAGTGCGGCCCCTTATTTTGAAAGAGAACGCGGCCAAACTGCTGCAATTAAAAGAGTAATTCTTCTAGGTAGCATTCCGTCTCTGGCACGGAATCATCCCTTGCAATTGAAACTTGCAAGGCTTTCGAAATGGCCAATGCAAACTTTTTCGATGTTTCTTTCGCCACATCCGGCGAGAAACTGGCCCATCACGCCAGTTTTATCAATCGAGGTTCGCTCGAACTGCATGTAATCTTCACTCGTGATTCAACTTCTCACAAGGTTTCCAGTTAGTGACTGCCTTATTTAACCCGAATAATCAAGGAGGATTGAGTGATGCGGAGAGTTAAAACAAAACTCAACCAAATCAGTGTGCTGGTTGTGGCGCTAATTGTTTCGATATCCCTGGCGGCCTGCGGTGACAATACCGCAACCACCGCCCCTGCCGCTACCACGGCAGCAGCTACCACGGCGGCGGCGACAACTGCCGCTACGGCTACTACCGCTGCCGCGGCTACTACCGCCAGCGGTTCGGCTACTACGGCGGCTACTGCCAGCGGTTCGGTCTGGCTGAACACCCCTGGCCAGGTTCCCGCCAATATTAAAGGCGGGCCGGGCGTTGACCTTGCCAATAAAACCATCACGGTTGCCAGTATTACCGACATGACCGGACCCGCTTCCAACGGCGGTCAACTGGCTTTCCGGTCGCTGACTACCTTTTTCAAAGGTTTGAACGACCGGGGCGGCATTGACGGCTTCAAGATTATTTATAATAACTACGATAGCCAGTATAGTCCGCAGGTCGCCACCCAGGCTTATAACAAAGCTATTGATAACACCGCTATGTTTAGCTTTATCCTCGGTACGCCTATCGTCGGCGCGCTTCAGCCCCAGATTGACCAGGATAAAGTCTTCTCTATCGCGGCCAGCTACGCCAGCAAATGGGTCAAAGACCCTAACATGCTCGTGGGCGGCACCACCTACCGGGTGGAACTGCTTAACCTGGTCGATTACCTGGTCAATAAAATGGGTAAAAAGAACCCGAAAATGGCTTTTGTCTACCAGGATGACGCTCTTGGCGCGGACATCGCGGCGGCTTACGATGTCGCTATCAAGACCTACGGTGTCCAGGATATGGGGCGGTTCGGTTACAAAGCGACCGATAAAGACTTTACCGGCCAGGCGACAGCCCTTAAAAATAGCGGGGCGGACTATGTCTTCGTGGGCGGCCTTTACAACCAGGCCCAGCAGGTTATCAGCACGGCCAGTTCGCTGGGTTACAACCCTACCTACCTGATGAACGTGATTGCCTGGGACGCCTCTATTTTCAACACCGGGGCCAAGGACGCCATCAAAGGCGCGCTAATTCCTTACAACGCGCCAAGCTGGACCAGTACCAATGTCCCGATGATTACCCAGATGAACGAAGATATTAAAAAATATCTGCCTAACGAACCTGAATCGAGCGGGTTCACCACCGACTACTTCGACGGTATCATAACCCAGGCCGTCCTCAAAAAAGCCATCGAAAGTGGCGACCTGAGCCGGGAAGGCATCTTGAAAGCGGCTAACTCCCTTCAGAATGTCGACGTGTTGGGCTATATTCCGCCTATGACCATCGGGACCGACCCCAACCAGCGGTTAATCAGCCGGGCTATCAAAATTGGCACACCCGATGCTTCCGCTCCAAGCAAGCTGAAACTGCTAACAGACGAATTCTATATGGGGGAGGCCGCCAAGAATTACGATTTCGCGACTGCCCCTTAATAACATAACCACCCGGTTATCAAACCAGGCCAACCGTAAAAAACGGTTGGCCCTTTTATTTTGCCTGAAAGAAAAAGCCGCTACCGGGTGGGTAGTGGCTTTTTCTTGTGAGGTATAAAACCTGCAACTAGGCTAAAGTCTTCTCAGCCGGGGGAACAATCTTGTGGACTGACCAGATTTTGCTGTAATCGAGTTCATCCTGGAGGATGGCGGGCAATTTGCCCTGCTGGTAGTCACGCATCAAGTCGAGCAGGGTCCGGCGCATACGGATAACCGCCACGTCGCTCACACCCAGGTGTTCTTTAGTACGGTCGGTAATAGCGCCCTGGCTTTCCTGGACGGCGAAATCTTCGAGCGGAATCGAGTTAAACCCGGAAAAATGTCCTTCACCCATTTTAGTGCGGTCCTGGCCCCAGACTTCCGCTGCCGTATACTTCGGCTGGTAAAAATCGTCTGGGTCGGGGCCATTCTTACCCGCACCAGTCTCAATATCAATCGTGTCCGGGTTGAGAGGGTTTTCCTGGTCCCAGATGAACTGCCAGTAGGTACACCACTCGTCATCAAGCGGCACCGAAACGGTGATGGTCTGGCGGGTCGGCAGGTTATTTGGGATATAGGTGTACCAGGGCAGGACATACTCGGTAATACGGTCAACCCTGGTGCCGTCCGGCCAGCGCCGCGCCGCGTTAGCGGTAAAACCGTAGGGCTGCTCGGTAAATTCGTAGCGCGGGGCCAGGTCACCCATCATACCGGGGAAAGCCCCCGTATTATCCTTGCCCGCAGGCAGGAAAGAGCGGTGCAAAGCTGTTACGTGGGCCGAATCGAGAAAACCTTCCAGCACCCCGGCCCAGTTCGAATGGAGGATGCCCTTGCGGATTACGACATTTTCCAGGGGCAATTCGGTAAACTCGAAGTTCGGAAACTGGGGCGGGTTTTCGCCGTCACCCAACCAGACCCAGACCACACCCCCGGAATCACGGACCGGAATCTTGCGGACGCGCACTTTTGAGGCCAAATTCGAACCGACCGGCTCGGAAGGCACTTCCAGCACTTTGCCTTCCATCCCGATTTTCCAGCCGTGAAAAATACAGCGTAACCCGCAATCTTCGTTGCGGGCCAGGGCCAGCGAGACACCCCGGTGCGGGCAGGCTTCTTCGAGAAAACCGGCCTCACCGCTGGGAGTTCGAAAGGCCACGAAGTTTTCGCCAAAGAGCCGGACCCGCAAGGGCGCGCCCCCGGCTTCCAGTTTGGCGGAGCGGGCGGCGGGCACCCAGAACTGGCGGAGCAGGTTGCCCATCGGGGTACCGGGGCCGACCCTGGTAAACAGTTCGTTTTGTTCTTTACTGAGCATGTGTCTTACCTTTCCGATTTTGTATAAATTGCGGCCCTGAAACCCCGAATGATGGTGGGGCTCAATAATAAGGGGGGTCTGGTTAAGAATAGCCGCTTATAAAATGAAAATTACTGTAATTCTTTACTGCTATAACCGAGCAGTCGGCGGGCGACAATCAGGCGGTTAATCTGGCCGGTGCCTTCAAACAAATCCTGGACGCGAGCGTCACGCATCCATTTTTCGACCAGGTTCTGGCAGCTATAGCCGTGCGGCCCCAAAATTTCGACCGCCTTCTGGGTCACCCAGGTCACCGTCTGGCCGGCCTTGCCCTTTGCCATCGAGGCTTCCAGGGTGTTTGACAAGCCCTGGTCGAGCAGCCAGGCCGCCCGCAAAGTTAACAGCCAGGCCGCTTGCCGGTCGGCTTCCATCCGTAAAACATCACGTTCGACTGCGCCGAGTTTGTGATAGGGCAGGTCGTAACGAACCGGGCGGCCCTGCCCGGCCAGGTAATCCTTGACGTACTCGATGGCAGCTCTCGCAATACCACAGGCGCCGGCGGCCACTCCCGGACGGCTGGCGTCAAAGGTTTTCATGGCCCCCTGGAAGCCTTTTTTATTGTCCGGGCCGGGTTGAGCCACCTCCGGGCTACCCAGGATATTGTCAAAGGGAATACGGCAGTCGTCCAGGGTAATAGCCGCCGTATCGCTCACCTTGAGACCCATTTTCTTGTCCAGCCGGGTCACGACAAGACCGGGCGTGCCGCTTTCAACCACGAAACTTTTCATCCCGGCCCGGCCCGCCTTCGGGTCAACGGTGGCCCAGACCACGATAAGGCCCGGTGAGTCTTTGGTGGCACGCTGGCCGTTGCTGCAAAAGATTTTCTCGCCGTTCAGAACCCACTCTTTGCCGTCCTCCGAAAGACGGGCCGTAGTCTGTATATGGGCCGTATCGCTCCCGGCGGCGGGCTCGGTCATCGCCATTGCGCCCCATTTCGGGTGCCCCTGGCTGAAACGAGTCAGGAAACGTTCGCGCTGTTCAGGCGTGCTGACCGCCCCAATAGCCGCCCCGGCCAGGGCCGGTCCCGGCGTGACCATCGTCAGGGCAGCGTCACCCCAGGCCATCATCTCGCTCACGTGCATCGAAATCATAAAACGTGGGAGTGACTTCCCGGCGCCTTCCGGGGCCTTGTTACTCCGCAACCCGCCTTCGAGTTGCTCGTTCCACATGGCGTTGATATAGCTCCAGGGCTGTTCGTACTCGTGGTCGTCGTAGTAGCGCGAGATAGGGCGCATAAACTCAACGGCAATGTTTTCGGCCCGCTTTAGTTGTTCCGCAAGCTCCGGCGACTTTTCAAAATCAATCATCGCAGTTAGTCCTTAGCTGACCTGTACCAGGCCGGACTGCCAGTATTTATCGCGCAGGTTCCGTTTAAGAATCTTCCCAGCCCCGCTCTTGGGCATCTCGCTGACAAACTCGACCGATTTCGGCACCTTGTAGCCCGAAATAAATTCGCGACAACGGGCGATAATCTCGGCCTCGGTCGCCTCCCAGCCCGGTTTGAGGACTACGACCGCGTGGACCCGTTCGCCCCATTTCGGGTCAGGTACCCCGATAACCGCCGCTTCCAGCACGGCAGGGTGGCAATACAGGGCGTTTTCGACCTCCGCCGAATAGATGTTTTCGCCACCGCTGATAATCATGTCTTTCTTGCGGTCAACAATATAGAAATAGCCGTTCTCGTCCTTGATAGCCAGGTCGCCGGTATGCAGCCAGCCGTTTCGCAACGCGGTAGCCGTTTCCTGGGGCAAATTCCAGTAGCCTTTCATGACATTGGGAGCCTTGACCGTCACCTCACCAATCTCACCGACCGGGACCTCCCGGTCAAGCGAATCGACCAGTCTGACCTCGATATTTATTCCCGGCACTCCGCAACTGCCCAGCAGGCGGGTGGCGGGGCTGTCCGGCGGGGCTTCCATCGCCCTTAGCATGTCCTCCCAGTCCAGGACCGTAATCGTAGGAGAGGACTCGGTCATGCCGTAGCCCTGGCGCAATTTGCAGGGAAGCAACTGGCGCATTTTCCGCAAAACCTCGACCGGGGTCGGGGAACCACCCGAAAATATCAATTCGAGGCTGGAAAGGTCGTAGTCTTTGATGGTGGGCACCTGTAACATCAGGTTAATCATGGTCGGGACCAGCCCGATATGGTTGACCCGCTCCCGCTCGATGATTTCGAGGGCTTTTTGAGCGTCAAATTTGGGCAGGAAGGTATGGCAGGCCCCCATCATGGTATAGCTGATGGCTGGGGCGGCGTCCGCGATATGGAACATAGGGGCGACATGGCAATAAACCGTTCTGGAAGTAACCTGGCCGGGGATAACCGTAATCAGGGCGTTATGGGTCAGATTCTTATGGGTCAGCATGACTCCTTTAGAGCGCCCGGTGGTGCCGCCAGTGTAGAACAGGCCGACCACGTCTTCCTCGTCAATCTCGGCATCCTGGTAAGCAGTCTCGGCGGCCCCCTCCCGGACCAGGGTTTCGTAGTCGAGAGCGTCTTCCGGGACAGGTTGGCCGGGCCGGTTATAGCGCACCACCAGTTGGGCAACCTGTTGAGCCGTTTCGAGTTGGGGGGCGAACTTTTCGTAGAGCGGCCAGAAAGTATCCTCGACTAACAGCGCCACTGCCCCGCTATCGTTGATGGCAAAACTGAATTCTGCCGGGGCGTAGCGGATATTGAGCGGAACGATAATCGCGCCCAGCCGGGGTATCGCGTAATAGGCTTCGAGGTAGGCGTAGCCGTTCGACATCAGAACCCCCACCCTGTTCCCCTTTTTAACCCCTCGACTGGCGAGGGAAGCCGCCAGGTTACGAGTGCGGGTGTCAAACTCCGACCAGCCGTATTTCACCGGGCCATCCGAGACGGCCAGCTTGGCGGGCAGGTATTGGGCATTATGTTTTATGTGAGTCAGCAGGGTCATAATAGCGCCTCGTCTAGTTGGGTGGGTTGAGTTGAACGGACTAATCTAAAATCCTGCCGGGATTAGTTATGGCCCCATACCTCGTGGGCAACCCTGGAACTGAGCTCAAGTTTGGCCCTCTCGTCCTCGAAGGATAGGCGGTTCCCCGCTTCGACCGAGGCAAAGCCACACTGGGGGCTGAGGGCTAATCGTTCTAACGGTACATACCTGGAAGCTTCCTCGATACGCTGCTTTAGTTCGTCGGCACTTTCCAGTTCGGGTTTCTTGGTGGTGATAAGGCCCAGGACCACGCCCCGGTCTTCAGGCATGTGCCGGAGCGGCTCGAACCCGCCGGACCGCTCGTCATCATATTCGAGCAGGAAATTATTAAATCTGGCGTTCTCGAAAAGACGGGCAATCGGTTCGTAATCGCCGCTGGCGTAGTAACGGCTGCGGTTGTTACCCCGGCAGACGTGAATCCCAAAGGTCACCCCCGGATGCCCGGCGATGATGGCGTTATCCATTTCGATACACATATCAATCAGCTTATCGGGGTTACTGCCCCGGTCGCGGTATTCCTGGCGAATCTGGGGGTCGAGCAAGGCGGCGTACTGGGGCGCATCAAGCTGGATATAGGTACATCCTAAACGGACCAGTTCGTCCACTTCGAGCCGGGAATAGTCCACGACATCGGCCAGGTAGGCTTCCTGGGTGGGATAGGCTGCTTTGGATTTGTCGGCGTCGTAGTAGGAGGCGGCCTGCTGGGCGCTCAGCATGGTAACCTTGCCCGGCTTTTTGGCCTTCGACCGCAAATAGACCCATTCTTCCGAGTTCATGCTGCGATACCACTTCAGCTTTTCGACCACCACCGGGCGCTCATAATCCATGGTAGAGCCGGAGTCATCCTTGAAATGGGTAAACCAGCCGCTATGTGAGCCGAAACCCTTGAGGGCCTCGAAAAACTGGCCCATAAACCCGAACCGCCGCATCTCACCATCGGTGATAACATCCAGGCCCGCCCCCTCTTGCAGGGCGATAGCCTCGTCTACCGACTTGTCTTCAAGCGCCTTGAATTCTGCCGGGGTCAACTGCCCGGCGGTCAACTGCTGGCGCGCTTCCTTTAAGTAGTCAGGCCGGAGCAAACTTCCTACAGTATCGCTGCGGTAAATCACGGGGCTACCTCCTCGTAGTATCCGGTTTGAAACCTTTTATATTATTTCTGCCTCGAAATATCAGCCAGGGTTAAGTTGCAGTTTTTGTTTGGACCTGTGAGCTAATAGCGCCGGTATTCGCGACCCTGGCGTGGTTGGATAAATTCTCAGGCGGCTAAATTCCGGTTCTTTCCGGTCATTCCATAAAGAGAAGACCGCGATTAATGGCAGGATTGGAAAAGAATTTAGACCGATACTGAGCTGCGTAAATCTTACAAAGAAGATAATTTTTTATATCACACATTTTACCAGGCTGTCAATAGGTAGAATAAATCCATCGTTTTTACTTATTATTTTGTTATATTTTGAACTAAAGTTGTACATTTTTCTACATATAGGCGGGTTGTGAAAAATAAGGGTAAAGGTTTCTGCCCGACCAGGCGTTCTGCAACATGTTGCAATAGTTGAGAGCTTTTTATGTTAAGGCAAGTACACTGGCCTCATTCCTGGCATGTTTGAGTATTAACTTCATTGAACCAAAACCTTGACAGAGATTATTAATAGTATTATATTACTAATAGTGTTAGCTATTCATGTTAAAGGCGGTTAAGATGGATTACAGAGAACTTGCTTTAGAGTTTATAAAAATTATGGAAAACTCGCATAAATTGAGACGAGCAAATCCGCAAAAGCAGATTGATGAATCCTTGCAAGGAGAACGTTTTGTACTGCAATTTATTGCTTCCCATAATGGTGATGTTTTGCCGAGTGAAATCAGCCATGAAATGGGCATTAGTTCTGCACGTATTGCAGTCACCCTGAACGGCCTGGAACGAAAAGGGCTGATTACCCGCCAGATTGATACCAGTGACCGCCGGAGGATTCTGGTGGACCTAACCCCCAAGGGGAAAACTCTGGTAGAAGAACGGCGTCAAGAAGCCCTGGAAAGGGTTACGAAAATGTTCAGCAAATTGGGCGAGCATGACGCCAGGGAATATGTGCGGATTACCGCTAAACTTGCGGAAGTAGATCTCCAGCAAAACGCCAGGGAATAAATTATAGTTACAGAAAAGTGACCACCTTTGATACCATTTTGCTAACACTATTAGAAACAAACTCTATTACATATTTTTAAGGAGTAATTATTATTATGTCAGAACAAACCCAGCCGTTGACGAATTTGCACCCTCTGATCGAGAAAGTGCAAAACGAAATCCGAGCACGTTTCGCCCAACAGAATCCAACGGCCAAAAAGGGGCAAATTGTTTTCGTGGGGTCTTCCTCCATGGAAATCTTCCCGATTGAAAAAATGCAGCAAGGGCTTGGCCTGGACAAACTGATTTATAATCGAGGCATCAGGGCAACGACAACAACGGACCTGCTGAAGTATATAGAGCTTTGCATATTTGACCTGGCACCGGACAAGGTTTTTATCAACATTGGGGCAAATGATATAGGCTTCGGCGTTCCTGAAGCCACTTTTCTGGCGAATTATGACGAGGTTTTACGGCAAATCAAGGAGAAATTGCCCAGGACCCAGGTGTTTGTGATGGCTTATTATCCGGTTAATCCGGTGGCGGATTTCGGTGAGTCAGAGACTGAGCACGAGTCTTTTTTTGCGACGCGAAATAATGAAATTCTTGCGGCAGCAAGTAGCAAAGTGGCTCTGTTGGCCCAAAAGTATAACTATGAATTTATCAATGTCAATGACGGTTTAGCCGATACTGATGGGAATTTGCGGCCAGAGCTTACATTTGATGGGGCGCACATGCTTCCTGCCGGGTATGAAGTTGTGCTTGAGAATTTGAAGAAATATTTATGATTAGCATCCGACAGCCACATCCTTGGGAACCCCTTGGGAGATAATTATCGCCGCCCGGCAGGTGAGCCACAATTTCACCTGTCGAGCGGCGAACTAAGGAGGAGGGGCCTGGCAGAGAAACCCCGGAATAGAGCAGAACTTCCGGTATTTTCTGCGTTACTTCTAAAAAGGCGGTAAACCGGGCTTTAACTCACCAGGGCCGGTTGAGCCGGGGCGCCGGTCAGGGCCAGTTCGGCTTCCATAAAGCCACAGGCTACTTCAGGGTTGCCCTCAGTCGCTATCCAGACATAGAATCTCTCTACCCTGGAGTTTTCACCTTCCGGTACGGGCGAAGTCAACTCAATCAAAGGTGAAATCTCGAAAGCGCCCACCTCGATGTCCTGGCTGCCGCTGGGGTTCTCTCCCCGCTGCCAGCCCCACAAAAGCTGGCCTTTCAGGGTGGTCGAACCATAATGCGAAACCTGGACCGAAACCTTTAACTCTTTGTCCTGGACTACCAGGTCAAGGCCGGGGTTTTGCGGTGTCAGGTCAAAGATTATGACGGTATCGGCATTGATAATGGCCGGTTCGTAGCCCCAGCCCTTAAGCTGGCGGTCGACGGTGTAGATGCCAACGACCTCATATTCCACGTCATAAAGCTCGGTGTAGGTATAACCCTGGAAAGCGGCGTGGCGGCGCAAATCCTGGGTCTGCCACCGAAAGAGCCATTCCTGCTCTTTGGGTAAAAAGCCCCCACCATATTCACCGTTAATAATGGGGATACTGGGGTGTTCTCTCCCCTCGACCGTCAGCCGGGTCTGACTATAGAGGGTATCGGAAAGCTGGTGCCCGAACCAGCTATCGCGGTCAGTCGCCAGGGCCCGCGAAATAGCCTTCCATTTTTCCATATCGCCGTCATAATAGTGCCAGTCAAGAATATCGGTCTTGACGTGCCACCAGCCGGAGTCGTCCACGATAGGCCGGGTTGAATCAAGCGACACCAGCAGGTCATAGGCGTGTTCGACCGCCAACTGCCGTTCTTCATCTTCGTTGGACTTCCAGTCGAGGCCCCATTCTTCGTTATAGATACCCCAGATTACGATGCTGGGGTGGTTGCCGTCACGGGCGACCATCGGGGCTAACTGGCTTTCAAAAAGCTCGACGCCTTCCCTGGAATAGCGGCTGAAACAGGGCGGTTCTTCCCAGACCAGCAGACCAAATTTATCGGCCCAGTAGAGCCAGCGCGGGTTTTCAAACTTGATATGTTTGCGAATCATGTTGAACCCGGCTTCCAGGGCCAGTTCGACATCCTTTCGCAAAGCGGCATCATCCGGCGCAGAATAGATACCCTCCGGCCAGAAACCCTGGTCCAGGGCCGCCCGGACATAAATCCGCTGGTCGTTGAGAAAGATAAATTCGCCCCTGACCTCGATTTTCCGCAAGCCGGTATAGGTGCGCACGCTATCCGCGCCATCAGGGCTTGCCAGGTTGACCACTACATCATAAAGGTACGGGTCGGCGGGCGACCAGAGGCGCGGATTTTCAATTTTCAGGACGGTGCTGAAACTCGTCTGCCCTTCGATAGAGATTTCCTGGGCGGCCTGACCTTCCACTGCGAGCGACAATTTAGCCACGGCGAGGCTCGGCCCTTCCAGCGTCCCCTGCACTTCAACGGCGTTTAGGTCCGCATTAGGCCGCAATTTCAGCGAAGCGATATAGGTCGCGGGACGGGCTTCCAGCCAGACGGTCTGCCAGATGCCGGTGCTGGGTGTGAAAGCGCAACCATCGTAATCGTCGGCAGGGATACTGCGCTGTTTGCCGTGTGGGATAAAACTTTTATCCAGGACCGTTTCTACCCGTACGACCAATTCCGCCGGACCGTCCGCCAGTTCCCCGGTCACATCAAAGCTGAAAGGCAGGTAGCCCCCGGTATGCTCGCCCACTTTATGGCCGTTCAACCAGACCGTGCAAGCATAATAGACCGCCCCAAAGTTGAGAATCGTGCGCAAATTTTTCCAATCTGCCGGGCGTTCGAGGGTGCGATGATACCAGCCGACTAACAGCCATTCCTGGTTGACCTGGGAGGCTTTCGATTCCCAGGGGAAAGGGACCACAATCTTCTGGGACCAGTCCGTCGTGCCAGCCTGGAACCAGCTTTCTTGGAGGCCCACGTTATCGGGGTCGGCTTTAAAATCCCATTCACCGTTCAGGTTTAGCCACTGCCGGGAGCGGTCAAAATCTGGCCGGGGATACTCAGGATGCGGAATCATAGTATAAGTCCTTTTCTTCCATATCAGGACTTTCGCCTGAAACACTCTCTTTGAGGTGGTTTAGCGCCGATACGCTGGCATTTCCAGCCGCAAAGCGAAAGTCGTGAATATTCTTTGCTAATAATGTCCGAACCGGACCTGGATATTATGGCCCTGGCCGGGTTCACCACGCGCCGACCGGGCCGCCGAAGTCAGGTGGGCAATTTCCTTTTCCCCGGTCCAATAGACGCTCGACCAGACATTTTCCTTCACCCACCAGGCTTCCCAGGGAGCCTCCCGGTTGGTGTACCAGGTTTCACCGGCATCAAAGGAATAGGAGAGTTGCTGGGAGTTGGAGGTTACGAAAAGCGTATTATCGGGGGCTATTTCAAGATAGGGGCCTCCCATCTGGTCGGGGATGGGTTGTCCCAGACCCGGTTCCCAACTGATTCCGTCTTTCGACCGTTTGAAGTAAACGTTGCAATCCTTCGTGCCGCACACTTCAAAGACGACCATGTAGCTGCCGTCGGCCAATTTTCCCCAGACCGGCATACCGGGACGCGCCCTGGCATCTTCTGTATCCCAGGCGACCCAGATTTCCGGTCCCCAGGTGCGACCGCCATCCTCCGAGACCTTTTGCGAAATTATCTGGCTGTAAGAAGGTTCTTCGGTGACATGCTTTTCACTGGCGTACATTACGGAAAGGGTTCCGTCGGCGAGCCTATAAAAATGTGGCTCGTAAATGCCCTTATCCGGGTCACCTAAACTGCCGGGCTCTCCCTCGGCTTCGTCAATAGTGCTTAAAAAAGCCCAGGTCCGGCCTCCGTCCTGGCTCCGGTAGACCGGCAGGCGGTAGGACTCCTGCCAGCGTACCGAACGCATCGCCAGGAGCAGAGTACCGCCAGCCAGTTCGATAATCTGGCCGTTATCGAGGTCGCGTCCCGGGTCGGCAAGCTGAGCGAGAGTTTGCCAGGTCCGGGCGTTATCATGGCTAATGGCTACTTCCAGTTTATTCCCGCCTGTAGGGTCGAAAGTGTAGCCATTGTTGTCATAGATGGTGTAGACAAGGATCCAATCTCCCGTTGCTAACCGGGTCATGCGGGGATACTGCGAGCCGAACTGGCCCGGCGCGATTTGCCGGGCATCTAACCCGGCCCCTTCATAATGGGGCTGGTTGTGAATCAAGATGGCTGGTTCCCACCGGACCAGGTCTCCGATTCGGTCCATTTTAAGAGCCTCCTGTTTGCCCTTGGGCAGGTAAAGGATTTGCCTGGGTTGTCCTGAGTTAACCGGGGTAGCCAGGGATAGCCCTGGCCAACTCCATCCCTTACCTGCCGCTCGTTAGTTTGGTTTAGCGAAGTTACTTCTGCAACCCGGCGGCTTTGACTTCGTTGACGAAATCACCGGCCATCTTTTCCAGCGCCTGTTTCGGGGTCAAATCACCCTTGAGAGCCGACTGGACGTAGAGTTCTTCCACGTCGTTCAGCTTGGTGACCAGGCCCGGAATATCGACATCGGCCAGGATTTTGCCAGCCGCAAACGACTTGAACAGCACCGGGTAGACCGGGTTGGAAGACGCGACCTCAGGCCGGTTGTAGTTGGAGGTTCGGGTCGGGTCGATAGTATGCTGCACCATCAGCAACTGCATGTCCTTGCCGGAAAGGAACTCGATAAACTTGTAAGCCAGTTCCGGTTCCTTGGTGGTGCTGGTGATGGCAAAACCCCAGCCGCCGAGGGTCGGGGAACCGCCGGGCGTCACGGCCACTCCAACCTTGCCCTTGACCGGCGAGGTATCGGTCTGTGAGATGATGTAGAGGCCCGGCCACTGCTCCATCATGGCTACCTTGCCGTCCGAAAATAACTTGTTGCCATTATCCCACTGGAGTTCCAGCCATTCCTTGGGCGCGTACTTCTTCAGGTCAATTACGTCCTGGAGAGCTTTGACCCCACCGTCGTTATTAAAGGCCGGTTGGAAAGTGGTGGCGTCAAAATCCTTCGCTCCGTAAGCACCCAGGCGGTTGGTCCAGTTCCAGCGACTGTTGGACTTGGAACCCATCGAGCTAAAGCCGTAATCGGTCGGCGAATCGGGATTGAGGCTCTTGGTAAAGAAGGCCGCGACCGTTTTGAGTTCTTCCATGGTGGTAGGAACCTTCAAATCGGTGTTGTTTTTGGCTTTGAAGGCGGCCTGCATTTTGGGGTCTTCAAAGATGTCCTTGCGATAGAAGAAAAGCTGCACGTCCGGCTTATAGGGCAGGGCCACCAGTTTGCCCTGGTACTTGCCGTAGGTTTCGAGCAGGGCCGGTACAAAATCGGCCATATCCAGGTTCGGGCTGGCGATTTTACCGGTGGTAAAGGGAGTCAGGTCCTGGATTTGATTGGCGTAAGCGTAGCCGTGCAGGTTAGCGATAGGCATAGCCATGCCGTCAAAGTGATGGCCGACCTGCAAATCGAGCTGGACTTTTTCCATAAAGGAATCGCCGGGGAAGGTTTGCATTTCTACGGTAGCCCCGGAAACTTTCTGGAAATAAGGAATAACTTCTTTGATAGCGGTGGTCAAATCGCCGTCCGCCGTGACAAAGACCAGCTTTTTACCGGCGTACTGGCCTTTCAGGGTGCCGCCGCTATCCAGGTCTTTGAGCTTAATCCCGAAAACTTCCGGGGCAGCGCTGGCGGTCGGGGCCGCAGTCGTAGCGGCGGCGGTGGTAGCTCCGGCGGCGGCAGTGGTAGCGGTGCCACTGGCGGCGGTAGTAGCCGAGGTGGCAGGGGTGGCGGTGTTGTCACCGCAGGCCGCTAAAATACCACTGGTGACCAGGATGCCCCCTGTCAGGGCCACGAACTTGCGGCGACTTAGCCGTTGTTTGGATTGTTCAGACATCGTTATCCTCCTTGAAAAAGCTAACACTTAATAAACTTTTACATCGAGCCGGATGTAAAAGGCTTGGTACGATTCCGTTAACGTGCTTGCATGCTGTAACGTTGGCCTGGTTGGGCTTTTACTCAGGGCTGGCTAATGTCTTAACCCTTGACGGCGCCAGCCGTAAAGCCGCTGACCAGGTACTTCTGAGCGAAAATAGATAGCAGAAAGGCCGGTATAATTGCAATGGTACCTGCCGCCGAAAGCGTTCCAAAGGGGGTATCCTTCTGAAGCTGGATTAACCCTGCGATGGCTAAAGGTAAAGTTTTGTTGTTGTCACTGAAAATCAAGATTAAGGCGGTGCCAAATTCGTTGTAGGCCGCGAGAAAATTCAGGATAGAAGTCACCACTATCCCCGGCACAACCAGCGGCAGGGCCACCTGGCCGAACATTTGAAGCTGACCGCACCCGTCTATTTTGGCGGCGTCATAAATGTCGGTAGGTATCTTGTCGTAAAACCCTACGAAAAGCCAGACTGCCAGGGGCAAAGTGGCCGTGATATAGACCACGATTAAGCCGGTGAGCGTATCCAGCAGGCCAATCTTGTCGAAGATGACGAAGTAGGGTAGGGTAAAGACCAGGCCCGGCACCGTCCGAATCGCCAGTATCAGGTACAACCAGAAATACTTACCCCGGAAGCGAAACCGGGAGAAACCGTAACCCGCCAGGGCAGCTATCAGGACCGAGACAATGGTCGTGCTGACTGCCACGAACAGGCTGTTGAGAAAGTAGAGGCCCATCTGGTTGTTATTGATAACCTCGTTGTAATTGTCGGTGGTCGGGCTGTAGGGAAAGACCTCCGGCGGCAAGGTTAAAATCCGGTCGGGACTCTTGAAAGAAGTCGTCACTGCCCAGTAAATCGGGAAGGTAAAGAACAGCATGAAGACGACTACCAGGAAATAAATCCAAATCCTCTCTAATCTTGATGTTCTCATAATCTTTTACTCTCGCTCCAAGCGCCTGGTATATTCGGTGGTCGAAACCTGGCTATCGCTTACAGTAAAAAGCTAAACTTCAACGTTTCTACTGGACAACTTCAAGAAAATCAAGGTGAATGCCACAATTATGACAAAGAAAATAAAGGCCCCGGCAGAGCCACCGCCTATATCGGAATAGCGGAAGGCAGTCTTGTAGATAACCGTGCCGATGGTTTCGGTGGAGTTGCCCGGCCCGCCATTGGTAAAGACGATAACCGAGTCGAAGACCCGCAGGGCGTCCATCACCCTGATTGAGACTATCAGGGCAATAAAGTTGCGAATTATCGGCAGGTTAATCCTGAAAAGGATGGTGCTTTTGCTGGCCCCGTCAATCCGCGCCGCTTCGATAAGGTCGGTCGGAATGGTCTGGAAGGCCGCCAGGAAGATAAGGACACAAAACGGCGTAGAACTCCAGATGTCAATGACCAGGATAGCAATCTTGGCCGGGAGTTCATCTCCAATCCAGCTAACCGAAGGCAACCCCAGCACGCTGATGACATAGTTGACCGGCCCGTAGATGGCGGCAAAGAGAACCTTCCACATGATGGCCGACACGACCGGCGCTAACATTAGCGGCAGGATAAACAAGCTCCGAAAGATTTTGAAGCCTTTTTGCATGACCCGGTGATTGAGGACGAGCGCGACGCTCAGGCCGAGCACCAGGTTGACCGAGACCGAGATGAAAGCGAAGGTAAAAGTCCAACCAATCGAGCCAATAAAAGTCGGATTAGAAAGTATCTTGATATAGTTGTCCAGGCCGTTGAAACGGATTGCGCTGTCTGGCGCGCCCAGACGGTATGATTGAAAACTGATAACCAGGGAATAAAGGATTGGGATTATCGCCAGGAGAATAATAAAGAGAATGGCCGGAAGTACAAACAAATAGGGGGCCAGTTCAAACCTTTTTCTTCTTTGATACCTGGTTATCTGCTGATACTTTGTTATCTTCAACATTGAGATAAGCCTTCCTTAATTGGGTGTGTTATATAACTGATAGTATAATAGAATCTCGATATTGTATATACTAGGCTTAGTATAATTTATGCAATTTACAGGAATTAAAGTATATAAATAAGAAATTTTCATAAAGGCATGATATACTAATATGGATATATGTCCCAGAGGTTGTTCCTACCTAGTATACTAAGTTGGTTTCCCGGTGTTGTCCCTCCAGGCTAAAGGGTTTGTGTCCATACCAAAAATGAATTAGGGCTAATACAGGAAAATATGAATAAAGCAGCGTTGTACAAACAGATTCAAAGCGACATTACCAACCAGATCAAGTTAGGCAAACTCAAGCCGGGGGATAGAGTCCCTTCCGAGAAAGAACTGGCCGAGAGTTTTAACGTCAGCCAGATTACCTCCAAACACGCCCTTATCGGGCTGGCCGAGGAAGGGTTGATTTACCGGATAAAGGGGAAAGGCTCCTTCGTTTCGGAGCAGACCAGCCCCGACCCCAACAAGCATAAGGGGGGCGGCCTAATCGGCCTGATTTTCCCGACCATGGTGATGCCGGTCGAAATCGAGCTTTTTCAATACCTGGAAAAGTTGATATACCAGAACGGTTTCCAGTTGCTGGTCAAGATTTCGCACGAAAAGTTGGAAGAAGAGTCGACCGCGATCCAGAAGTTTTTAGAGGTTGGTGCAAAGGGGCTTTTTATTCTGCCTACTATAAACGAACTGTATAACGAAGAAATCCTAAAATTAGCCATCGCCCGGTTCCCGGTAGTGCTGGTAGACCGCTACCTGAAAAATATCCAGACCAGCAGCGTCTATTCGGATGGTTATAACGGCACCCGCATGGGGGTGGCTTACCTGGTCGGGCGCAACCATAAAAAGATTGCCCTGATTTCACCGGACAGCACCAACTCGGCGACGGTGGACCGCCGGGAAGCTTTTGTCGCAACCCTGATGGAGAACAATATCCCGATTGATAAAAGCAACTGGTGCATCGTGCCGCGCCAGGTCATCCTGAGCGGAAGCGAAGGGGATATGGTCTACAATTTTTTCAAAAGCCATCCTGACGTGACCGCCTGTTTTTGCGTGGACTACCACATGACGAAGCTAACCTGCGAAGCGATGGAGCGATTGGGCCGGGTAATCGGCCAGGATATCGAGGTAGTTTCTTTCGACCCGCCCGGTTACGCCAATATCTGTTACCTGTCGCAGGATACCAAGGCTATCGCCCAGAACGCCTTTCGTATTATGTTAAATCAAATCGAGGATAACAGTAAGATAGATTCGCTGATGGTGCCGGTTCAGCTAAATACCGCGCCGCCCCGCCGCCCGACCATCTCCTTTAACGAAAGCTTCTATTTTAGAATTCTTTAGCATTCAAGATTATTTCTGGCGCAACTTTAGCTCGCGGTAAGCCTGGGGAGATAGCCCGACCACGGCCTTGAACTGGCGCGAAAAGGCACTGTGGTCGTTATAGCCGCAGGCGTGGGCGATTTCGGCGACATTAGAGTTTTCCTCTAGCAGTTTAGTGGCCGCTTCAAGTCTGATTTTTATGATAAGTTGCTTGGGGGTGAGCTTAAAAATCCGCTTGATATAGCGTTCGTACTGGGCGACCGAGCAGCCTGTCAGGGCGGCCAGTTGTTCGACCGTCAAAACCTCGGAATAATGCTCGTAGATGTAGCCGACCGCTGCCCCGATGCGCCGGTAGACCGGGTGTTTCTGGTCCGGCATCTGTAAATCCCGCGACAACCCTACCAATCCCACCACTTCGCCGGACGAATTCGTCAGGGGGAATTTATCGGTCAGGCACCAGCCCGATTTCTGGTTGTCGTAGAGATGCAATTCGAGGCGGTCCAGAATCGGCTGGTTGCGGTCTATAACAAAGCGGTCCTGCTCGATATAGCTGGCGGCCAGCGAGGGTGGGAAAACATCCCAGGCCGAGCGTCCAATGATTTCGTGTTTGTGCCGCAATCCGCACCGCCGCACCAGCGCCATATTGACCGCCACATAACGGGCTTCACGGTCTTTAACCACGAAAACCATATCGTCCAGCTTATCGAATAAAAGCTGGGCGTAAAAGGGGTCGGCCAAATCCTCAAAACTGCCTGCAAAGACCTTTTCCAAGTTGCCTCCTGGCCGCAAATCCCAGTCGGGACTATGCAAAAATCGTCGTCACACCTGCCATTATTTTACAAGACAAAACCCCTTTTTCCAATTACAATAGACCGGTAATGCAAAGTTTTTAGTTTTTTCACATATTATGAAAATATAATAAGAAAGTCAGATTTGAAAAACCCGGTCATAAAGAAAATTTGGGAGGTTAACCGGCGCATGCAGAAGATAAACATTTTGGACTCACACACCGGGGGCGAACCGACCCGGTTGGTGCTGGCGGGCGGTCCTGACCTGGGCCGGGGCTCGATGGCCGAACGAAAAAAGGTTTTCAAACAATATTACGACTATTTCCGCTCGGCAGTGATAAACGAACCACGCGGCTCGGACGTTATCGTAGGGGCGTTGTTGTGTGAACCGGTCGAAGAAACCTCCGCCGCCGGGGTCATCTATTTCGATAACGCCGCCTTCCTGGATATGTGCGGTCACGGCACCATCGGCGTGATTACCTCGCTTGGTTATCTCGGCAAAATTAAACCGGGCGAGCACCGCCTCGAAACCCCCGCCGGGACGGTCACGACCCGTTTGCATGAGGACGGGCGGGTGACGGTCCATAATGTCCCGGCCTACCGCCACGCCAAGGATGTCACGGTGAATTTGCCCGGCTACGGAGAAATTACCGGCGATATTGCCTGGGGCGGCAACTGGTTCTTCCTGGTGGACAATCACGGGCAAGACCTAAAATTTGAAAATATCGACCGCCTGACCGATTTTACCTGGCGGTTGCGACTGGCGCTCGAAGAAGCCGGGTTTACCGGGGCGGGCGGCGCGCTGGTCGAACACGTTATCCTCTACCAACCGGGCGAAAACGGGGCCGATAGCAAGAACTTCGTGTTGTGTCCCGGCAAAGCCTACGACCGTTCACCCTGCGGGACGGGCACCAGCGCGAAAGTGGCCTGCCTGGCCGCCGATGGCAAACTCGCGCCGGGCGAAGTCTGGGTCCAGGAAAGCATCGTAGGGAGCCGCTTCGAAGCCACCTACCGCCTGGAAGAAGATAAAACCTGGCCGAGCATCACCGGGCGGGCCTATGTCACGGCGGAAAGCAACCTGCTCATAGACGAGACCGACCCTTTCCGGTACGGCATCAATTACGAAAAATAAGATGAAACGCGAGTTTGATGTCCTGGTAATCGGGGCTGGCATAGTTGGAACCGCTTGCACCCTGGAACTGGCAAAAACCGGCCTGACAGTGGCGGTACTGGAAGGGGACACGGTGGGGAGCGGGGCGACCGCCGCAGGGATGGGCCATATCGTGGTGATGGACGACAGCCCGGCCCAACTGGCCCTGACGCGCTATTCCCAACTGCTCTGGGACGAGTTGGTCCAGTCCGACCCGCGCCCGCACGAATACCACCCCTGCGGCACCCTCTGGCTGGCCGCCGACGCCGAGGAAATGGCCGGGGTCGAGCTAAAGCAGGAGCTTTACCTGAGTCACGGTATTCCCTGCCAGCCCATTGGGCGGGAAGAACTTTACCGGATGGAGCCGAATGTCCGGCCCGGCCTGGAAGGTGGCTTCCTGGTGCCCGGTGATAGCGTGGTCTATCCGCCGTCCTCGGCGGCTTACCTGCTGTCTAAAGCCAAAAATTTTGATACGACTTTTATCCGGGGCCAGGTCACGGAACTTGTTCCCGGCGGCGTGAGACTGGCGGACGGCGCAACTCTGAAAGCCGAAAATGTCGTGGTCGCGGGCGGTTGGAACTCTAAAAAGTTGCTGCCTGAACTACCGATGCGGGCCAAAAAGGGGCACCTCGTCATTACCGACCGCTACCCCGATTTTGTAAAGCACCAGTTGGTCGAAATGGCCTATATCAAGAACGCCCACGCCAGCGAAGGCGATTCGGTCGCCTTTAACGTCCAGCCTCGTCCGACCGGGCAGGTGCTTATCGGTTCGAGCCGCCAGTATGACCGCGAGGATGCGTCCATTGATTTTGCCATCCTGGGCGTGATGTTGCGACAGGCTTTCGGCTACATGCCGGGCCTGGCTGAGCTTTCGACCATCCGGGTCTGGACCGGGATTCGCCCGGCCACGCCCGATGGGCTGCCTTTAATCGGGCCTTACCCGGCCCAGGCGGGAGTCTGGCTGGCGACGGGACACGAAGGGCTGGGCATTACAACGGCCCTGGGGACGGCCCGCTTGCTGGCGGCCCAGCTTACCGGGCAACCCGCCGAAATTGCGACCGAGCCTTACCTGCCGGCCCGGTTTAGCGAGGAGTTGGCCCATGTCTGAGATAAAACTGCGGGTGAACAACCGGGAAATCACCGTCAAGGAAAATACCATCCTGGCAGCGGCCCTGGCAAACGCCGGGATAGCGGTCTTTCGCGAGTCGGTCCAGGGGGAACCCCGCACCTTTCTGTGCGGGATGGGGATTTGCTACGAATGCCGGGTCACGGTCAACGGCGCCCCCAACCGCCTGAGCTGCCAGGTGCTGTGCGAAAACGGCATGGAGGTAACGACTTCCGAAGCCGTCTTACCAACCGGGGAGGCCGGGCGTGAATAAACAAGCGTTTGACCTGCTGGTAATCGGGGCCGGACCGGGTGGTATCGCGGCGGCAGTTGCGGCAGTTAAACCCGGCTTAAAAGTGGCCCTGCTTGATGAAAACCCCTTCGCGGGTGGGCAAATCTGGCGAGGCGGTCCCCGTAAAGCCGCTACCACCGAAGCCCAGGGCTGGTTTGCGCGCCTTGAAAAGGTGCCGGGCCTGACCTACCTTTCGGAGACAAAGGTTATAGCGCCGCTGGGGGAAGGCCGCTTGCTGGTCGAGACCAAAAACGAAGCGGGCGAAATTTCATATAAAAAGTTAATCCTGGCAACCGGGGCCAGGGAACTATTTTTACCTTTCCCCGGCTGGACCCTGCCGGGAGTGAGTGGGGCCGGGGGTTTACAAGCCCTGGTCAAGGGCGGCCTGACCATCGCCGGAAAAAGGGTAGTGGTCGCCGGGAGCGGGCCCCTGTTGATGGCGGTCGCGGCCTACCTTAAAAGCAAAGGAGCGGAAATCGCCCTTGTCGCCGAACAGGCCCCTTTACAAAAACTGGCCCGTTTTGGCCTGGGGCTGGCCGGGTCCGCCTCAAAGACCCGCCAGGCGCTCGGCTTTGGGTGGCAGTTGCGCGGCATCCCTTATAAAACCGGGGCCTGGGTCGAAACCGCCGAAGGCACCCACCGCCTGGAAAGCGTGACGGTTCGGCAGGGTGGGAAAAGCTTGACCGTACCCTGCGATTACCTGGCCTGCGGCTACGGGCTGGTACCAAATTTGGAATTGCCCCTGGCGCTCGGTTGCCCGGTTAAGGACGGATTCATCGTGGTGGACGAGTGGCAGCAGACCGGACAACCCGGTATCTATGCCGCTGGGGAGCTAACCGGCATCGGGGGGCTGGAAATGGCCCTGGTCGAGGGGCAAATCGCCGGGCTGGCGGCCTGCGTAGAGGGCGAGAAAGCGCGGCTTCTTTTTAAAGAACGAGAGAAAGCCAAAAAATTTGCGGACCTATTAAACCGGACCTTTGCGCTCCGGCCTGATTTAAAACGGCTGGCCCGGCCCGAAACGATAATTTGCCGCTGCGAGGACGTGCGCTACCGTGATTTGCAAAGTTTCAGCGATTCGCGCAGCGCCAAACTGCAAACGCGCTGCGGGATGGGGCCGTGCCAGGGGCGGGTCTGCGGGGCGGCTACCTCTTACCTGTTCGGCTGGGAGCCGGGACAGGTCCGCGCCCCAATCAAAGCGGCCCGGCTCGGCAGCCTGGTGCTGGCGGAAGCGGCCACTGAGACCGAAGAAGCCAGCGTATAGACTAGAAGAAATGAGTTATTTTAAGCAGGCATTTTGCCCGGCAAAAAATTTAGTTGATGGAAAGAGGAAGGACCGATGAATGTTTCCTGGAAGGGTGTAATCCCGGCGATTTCTACCAGATTTAACAGTGATTACAGCGTTGACTACGATTTCGTGGCTGAACACGCCAAATGGCAGGTCGAAGCCGGGTGCGCCGGGATTGTGCCTCTTGGCTCGCTTGGTGAGGGCGCAACCCTTTCTTTTGACGAGAAAGTAAAAATAGTCGAGACCTTAATCAACGCGGTCGGTGACAAAGTGCCGGTCATTCCCGGTATCGCCTCCCTTTCGACCGCCGAAGCGGTCCGGTTAGCCCAGGCCGTTGAAAAAGCGGGGGCCAGCGGCCTGATGGTGCTGCCGCCTTACGTCTACTCGACCGACTGGCGCGAGATGAAAGCCCACGTGGCGGCGGTCATCGGGGCTACCAACCTCCCGGTAATGCTCTATAACAATCCCCCCGCCTACACCACCGACTTCCTGCCCGAACAGATGCTTGAACTGGCCGGAGAATTCGCTAACTTCGTCGCCGTCAAGGAATCGAGCGCCGATGTGCGCCGGGTCAGCGCCATCCGGGCCATTCTGGGCGACCGCCTGAACATCCTGGTCGGGGTGGACGATGCCATTGTCGAGGGTATAATGGCCGGGGCGAACGGCTGGATTGCCGGGCTGGTCAACGCCTTCCCCCACGAGTCGGTCGAGCTTTTCAACCAGGCTATTGCCGTCCGCGAGGGCAGCGGGGATAAAGCCAGCCTGGAAAAACTTTATTACTGGTTCCTGCCGCTCTTACGAATGGATAACGGCGCGAAATTCGTCCAGTATATCAAATTTGCCCAGGAAACAGTCGGCAAAGGCAGCGCCAGGGTCCGCCCGCCGCGCCTGGAACTGGCCGGTGACGAGTTAACCCGAACCCAGGAAACCCTGGCCCACGCCCTGGCTAACCGCCCGTTAGTAGCGGCCCGCTAAGTCCGAGTTTTTCTACTCCTAACAAAACGCTCATGATTATAAAAATTACCCCGGTTCAAATGAGCCGGGGTAATTTTTTGAATTGGGTAAGCTATCTTCAGTCGAGGACTACCAGGCCCAGGGGCACATCGTCAATCGGCTCGTCCGGCTCGTCTTTGCCTCTGAAATGGGGTGGTTGCGGGCCGGTTGAGGCCGGGACCGGGTTTTGCAAAGCCTCACAAGCCCGCAGGATAGCCTGGTCGGCGCTCCAGAGAAATTTGTCAGCCCCGAATAAATCGACCAATCCGGCCCGTTCGAACATGCGGTGGACCTGGGGCGAAAGGCCGGTGAAATAGAGCAGCCCACCTTTTTCTCGCTGGCTCCGCCACAAATGCTCCACGGCATGCAAGCCCGACACGTCAATCAAAGGGACGCCCCGCATGGACAAAATCAGCACCCGGCTATCTTCCATGCTTTCCAGGCGGCTGACCAGTTGCCCGGCGGCCCCGAAGTAGAGCGACCCGCCGACATAAATCACCCACATATTTTCGGCTTCGTATGGGATTGTATGTCCTGCCAGGCGCAACCGCTCCCAGTCCACGCTGGTTGCCGTTATGTCCAGCCGCGAAACCTGGGTTATAAACAATACCAGGCTCAGGACAATCCCGATAATGATAGCCTGGCTCAGGTCGAAACTTATTGTCGCCAGCATGGTCACGACCATCACCGTCAGCGGCCCTTTGAGGCGGCGTTTGAAGTAAAACCGGATGAGGTGCCACTCGTTCATGCGAATGGCCGTAATCATCAAGACCCCGGCCAGGGCTGCCAGCGGGATACGGGCGATGACCCCACTCAATAATAAGACGCAGACCAGCAGACTGACCGAGTGGACGAAACTGACCATGCGGGTGAGGCCCCCGGCCTTGACGCCGACGGTCATACGGGCAATCGCGGCGGTAGCCGGGACCCCGCCGAAAAAGGGAATGATAAAGTTGCCGACGCCCTGGGCCACCAACTCCTGGTTGGCGTTCAACTTCTGGCCGGTCATGCGCCCGGCGACAAGCCCCGCCAGGAGGCTTTCAATGGCGCAGAGGGCCGCAATCGCCGTGGCCGGGGCCAGCAGGTCGCCCATTATTCCCAGGTCCGACCAGTTAAAACGGTAGCGGTCGTCCAGGATAATACTGGCCGGGACCGTCCCGATAGTAGGGGTATTCCAACCCAGGCCCCAACTTAAAGCAGTCACCAGCGAAATGCTTATGAGGGCCAGGGGCCAGCGGGCCGTGAATTTTAACAGGGGCAGGGACGCCATCAGGCCCATCACAATCAGGGCGCAGGCGACAGGCTCAAAAGAGACGGGCGGCAGGGCGTGGGTGAAATAACCGATAATTTTCAGGGTAGTGCTATCGGCGGCGGGAGTCTTCACCCCCAGGAAATTATCGATTTGCCCGGTGAAAATAATCAGGGCAATCCCGCTGGTAAAACCGGTAATCACCGGGGCGGGGATAAAATTAATAATCCGGCCCAGTTTGAAAAGGCCCAGGCCCACCAGGATTAGCCCGGCCATGATAGTGGCAATCCATAGACCCGGTAGACCGTATTTTTGCACGATGACAATTAAAATGGCCGACATCGCCCCGGTCGGCCCGCTAATCTGGTAGGGAGCGCCGCTTAACGCCCCGATGATAAACCCGCTGACGATAGCGGTCACCAGGCCCGCCGCCGCCGTGGCCCCGCTGGCAATCCCAAAGGCCAGCGCCAGGGGCAGGGCTACCGCCGCCACGGTCAGCCCGGCAATCAAATCGCTCTGGAAATGTTTCAAGGAATAACGGGAAAATTCAGTGCGCCAGAGCTGAAAAATCGCAATATTTCTTAGCATGGACTACCTTATTTGATTCTGGTATTGGATTTTAGTCGGCAGGTGGGAGTTTTTCGTTATCCAGTTGAGAAAGCAACTCCTGTGTACCGATTAACTGGTTATTGAAGATGGTTCGGGCGATGTCCAACAGGTCAAAAATCATGGGGTCGCGGGCGCTATAAAAGATGCTGGTGCCGCTCTTTCGAGTCTGTAAAATATTTTTCCCGCGCAGGACGCTTAATTGCTGGCTCACCGAACTCTGGTCCAGTTCGAGCAGCGACTGGATTTCGGTTACGCTCTTTTCACCTTCCCGCAAGACCTCCAGGATACGGATACGGACCGGGTGGGCCAGGGCCTTGAAAAACTCCGCTTTGAAGTTTTGAAGGGTATAGGGCATGCTTTCTCACCTCCCAAAGATGATATTAATTATATATTTGAATATTCTAATGTTATAATCTTTTTTCGTCAAATGGGAAAACCTTATCCGTTTGATAGACAAAAAAAAGAGCCAGCCGCTAAAATTGACGGCTGGCTCTTTTCTGCCGATTGTAAATTATTTATTCCCAGGATTGTAGGGTGCGGAAGTGCCCCGCACGACTAACTCGACCGGTAAGGTGATACGGATAGGCAGGTCGTTAGGGTGGGCCGCCCGCTCCAGTAGATACCGGATAGCGAGGCGACCTTTCAGTTCGTTGTGGTCATTGATAGAGGTTAGCGGCCAGTTATACAGTTCGGAAGGTTCCAGGTCGCCATAACCGACCACGCTGACGTCTTCGGGAATTCTTTTCCCGGCATTTTGCAGCACCCGGATAGCCCCGAAGGCCATGTAGTGGTTGGCGCAAAATACCGCCGAAAAATCGACCCCTCTTTCGAGCAGTTCGAGCATAGCGTTTTCGCCGCCTTCGCTGGTCAGTTCGTTCCGGCTAATGAGTTCGGGGCGGACCGGCAACCCGGCCTCGCGCAGGACGATTTCATACCCGTACTGGCGGTGCTGCATACCATAGCGTTTGGGGCCATTTATCAGGGCGATATTGCGGTGGCCGAGCCCGATTAAGTACTCCATAGCGATTATGGTGGCGTCCTGGGCGTCATTGGTTATAACATCAATCGGCACTTTGGGATACTGGCGGGGGTCAATCATCACTACCGGGACTCCTCGCTCGTAAAGCCCCTGGATCAACTCGGGCGCGCCGAAGTTTATCAGCAAAATACCATCGGCATTACCCGCCTGGATAGCCTCGTCCAACTGGGGTAAACCGCCGGGGCCGTCCTCCACCACCGAATACATCAGGGCTATCTTACGCCGGGCACACTCAGCCTGGGCCGTATTGAGCATCTGGTAAAAATAGGAGGTCTGCAAGGCCGGGGTCTTGCGTACGGGGACGCACAGCGTGACATTTTTGATTAGTTTTTCGGGCTGTTTCGTTTCGATTTCAGGGGGCAAAGTTTCGGCAATATGGATTTTTGGGACAGCGCGCCTTTTCTTGGGAACATGGACGTACCCCAGCAAATCTATCGCTTTAAGCACCCGCGAGCGCAATTCCTGGTCAACATTAGGCTGATTAGTCAAAACCCGCGAGACGGTACCAATAGAAACTCCGGCCTCGCGCGCCACATCATACGAAGTAATATTTGGTGAGTTACCTAATGTCGTATCCATTTTCATCACCTGTCTTTAATCTATTTTCATCGGGTCGAGTCAATAACTAACCACAACTCACAGGCTATTTGGGACCGGGACCGCAAGCTAAATAACTGAATGATTATTGATGATTATAGCCTATTTTAATGATTTTGTCAAATTTTTGTGAAATCATTGTGAAATCACCAAAAAACCTCTTGATTTTCCCAAAAATCAATGATATAGTTGTTTCATCACGCTACAAACTGTTCGTTAATCATAAAAATAAAAGATAATAGCTCTAAGATTATCATTTTCATTGTGGAAATTATGGTGATTTATGCCCGATTCTAACTCTGCTAACGGTAGCAACGACGTTGATAGCTCCCGGCTTCCGGCACCGGATATTACCCTGCCTGTAATCGGCCCTGCTTTCGAGAAACCAAGCCAGCATTTAATCGAACAACTGAAGAAGGTCAGCAGCGCTACTGCCAGCGCGACCCTGCACAAAATGGGTATCCGCCGCACCTTTATCCAGGGGCCCCAATCCCGCCAGCCCGGCGCGAAAGTGGTCGGCTCGGTTGTTACCTTGCAGTTTATGCCCCAGCGCGAAGATATTGTCTCCGGCATGGGCCAGGAATACATTGAAAAACATAGCGCCCTCTGGGCCGTCCTCCGCACCATCGAACCGGGCGACATTTTGACCGTCCAGGCCAATGCCGACCCCTACACCGGCTGTTTCGGTGAAATGCTGGTGAGTTACTTCAAGGAGCGGGGCGGCGCGGCGCTGGTTGTGGATGGCTACATCCGGGACTGGCCGCACGTCAAAGATTTAAAACTGCCCATCTGGTGCCGGGGTCTCACCCCCAATTACGCCTCCCAGGCGGACCAGTTCCCCTGGGCCTACAACGTCCCGGTGAATGTGAGCGGCGTCCTGGCGATGCCCGGTGACATCATGCTCGCCGACGATGATGGGGCCGTCCTTATCCCGGCCAGAGTCGCACCTTTGCTTTTGCAAAAGACCCTCGAACACGAAGAATGGGAAGTTTTCAGCCGGTTGCGGCTGTCCGAAGGCGGCTCTCTCGAAAAGTATTATCCGCTTAGCGAGGAAGGTCGCCGGGAATACGAAATCTGGCGCAAGGAAACTGCCAACCAGCCCAGCTAAACTGCCTTTCACTTTCACATTTTTTAGTAGTAAAAGGAATCGGTATGCAACAACCGTTAGCCGAAAAAACTAAATTACAGAAGGTCGACACAGGAACAGGACGCATGGCAAGATTCCGGCGGCTTTTTACCAAAAACGGCAGCCTGTTACTCATGGCCCTGCCGGGTCTGCTCCTGTTGTTGGTCTTCTCGTATCTGCCAATGTTCGGTGTAATCGTCGCGTTTAAAGATTACCGGGCTGCTAAAGGTATCTTCGACAGCGATTGGATCGGCTTCAAAAACTTCGAGTTTTTATTCGGGACGGAAGACGCCTGGCGCATCACCTTTAACACCCTGTTTTTGAATGCGCTTTTTATCGTAACCAGCACCATCGGGGCCATCGGGGTTGCCCTCCTCCTCAATGAGGTAAGGGAAAAGACCAAGAAGCTGACTAACTTCTACCAGTCGGCCCTCCTGCTCCCGCACTTCATCTCGTATGTTATCGTCGGTTATTTCGTCTTCGCCTTTCTCAACACCGACAGCGGCCTGGTCAATAAAACCCTGGCCGGGTTCGGGGTCGATAGCATAAGCTGGTACTCCTCACCCCAGTATTGGCCTGCCATCCTGACCAGTGTCAACCTGTGGAAGAACGTTGGGTTCAACAGCATCATCTACCTGTCGGGTATCCTGGCGATTAACCCCG